>CAZEOO010000003.1:0-344581 GCA_964513965.1 uncultured Chthoniobacteraceae bacterium | reverse complement strand
CCTATGGGACCTATGGGACCTATGGGACCTATGGGACCTATGGGACCTATGGGACCTATGGGACGGCCTTGTTGCGAATCTGCCTTTCTTTGCGCCTTTGCGGCTTTGCGTGAGATTTCTTACAGCAAATCGGGGCGGTTCTTCTTCGTCTTTTCCACGGCCATTTCGTGACGCCATTTGGCGATGGCGGCGTGGTGGCCGCTGAGCAGAATATCCGGCACTTTCCAGCCCCGGAACTCCAGCGGGCGGGTGTATTGCGGAAATTCGAGGAGTCCGTGGGAAAAAGAGTCCTCCTCGGCGGAAAGCTCGTCGCCCAGCACGCCGGGGATCAAGCGCACGATGGCGTCGGTGACGACCACGGCGGCGATGGCTCCGTTGGTCAGCACGTAGTCGCCGATGGAGAGCTCGTCGTCCACAAGCTGGTCGATGACCCGCTGGTCAATGCCTTCGTAGTGGCCGCAAATGATAATCAAGTGCCCGGCTTTGCAGGCGTAATCCCGCGCGATCTCCTGTTTGAAAGGCCGCCCGGCGGGGGTCATCAAAATCACGCGACTCTCCGGCGTTTTGAGCGCCTCCACGGCGGCAAACACCGGTTCGCATTTCATCACCATCCCCTGCCCGCCCCCGTACGGGGCGTCGTCGGTGGTGAGGTGCTTGCTGGTGGCCCAGTCCCGGATGTTGTGGACGCGCAAATCGGCGAGCCCTTTTTCCTGGGCCCGCTTCATCATGCTTTCCGTCAGCGCCCCCTCGCAAATGCCGGGGAACAGGGTCAAAATATCAATTCGCACCCGGGCAGCATACCAAAGCGGCGCTTCTCCGCAATGGCAGTTCACATCTCGTTCCCAAACTCTATTTGGGAACGTCTATATTTTTGGTGGGGGCTTGCGGCAGGTTCTTCAGGTGGGGGTTGGAAGCGGGGAACAATAGCCGCAATAGGAGTTGCGTGGACAAGCGCGTGCCGAAATAGAGTTTCGGCACGAGAACAGGGACGTTTTCCCCCGGAATAAAGCCTCACAAATGCCGGAACGTCACGTTTCCTTGCGCCTTGCGGTCCAGCAGCGCCGCCTCCATCGTGCCGCGCTCCAGTTCGGCCTGGCGGTGGGCGGCGATGGCGTCGGCGGCGGGCAGTTCTTCGCGCTCCTCCTGCCTCAGCGCCAGGTGGCCCACGCTCCAGGCGTTGAGCGCGAGGTCGATGGCTTCGTCCCGGGCCAGTTCGGGATGGGCGCGGCCGTCGAGGTAACGCTCCATCAGCCGCGCGGAGGGGTCTTTGCCGGAAACCACCGCAAACGGCGCGGGCGTGTCTCCAATGGCGCTGCTCATCACCTCGAAAGCACCGTCGTAATCCAGCCGCAAGAGCAGGTCCGGCTCACCATGGCGGCCCAGTTCGGCGAAAAGCAGCCGGGCCAGGAACGGCGCGCCGTAGATTTGCTCAAACGCGGTTTTTAGCGCCGGGCTAAGCGAATAGGCCGCCATGCGCCGCAGGGAAACGTCGCACGAAGAGCGGTTGAACCCCTCGGCGCTGGCCACTTCGATGGCGCTCATGCGCAGGCGCTCGATATCGCCCGGGTGGCCGATGGCTCCCATGGCGATGCGGTCATAGACCTCGAAAAGCTTGCGCTGTCCCCGGTGACTCACCGTCACCAGCAGCACCCCTTCGGCGCAACTCAGCGCCACGATGGGGCTGCCCGCGGCAAGCTGCTCGTGAATGTATTCGCGGCGGTTCTGGACCGCCTCCACCCAACGGTACGGTTCTTCGGTCATAGGGGTTTTATTCTTCGGCTCCGATTAAGACGGTGTTTTTGGGCAGCGACTGGAGGTCACGCTGGTAGGCCTTGGCCAGCAGCGCGTCCGGCAGCGACGTAATGCCCCCTTCGCTGACGATTTTGACCAGCGGGTAGACGTGCCCGTGACGGTCCACGCCGCCCGTGGCGGTGTCGTTTTGCGCGGCGGTATCCAGCGCGCGCAGGGCCAGGAGCAGCGCCTCCTCCTCGCTCATTTTTGCCAGCGGGCGCGGCCCGTAGGCGTCAGCGTATTGCAGCACGGCCCGCACGGATGGGGAACCGGACCCGGAAGCGGCAAAATCGGCCACCTCGAACCGGGCGCCCATCACGTCGTAGAAGTAAAGCCGGGGCGTACTCTCGTGGATGTCGTAGGCGGCGAAAAGCGGCACCACAACGCCGACCCCCTGCATGGCAAAGCCGAGGTTGTCCCGCAGGAGCTTCGAAAGCGCCCGCACTTTGCCCTCCATGCTCAGCTCCTGCAACTGGCTGCGGCGGTAAAACTGGAAGGTGTGCTCCAGCATCCGGGCCATCTCCCAGGCCGTCGCTGGAACCCCGGCAATGGCCATCAGCGAGTAGTCGTCGATTTCCAGCACCTTGTCGGCGCGGTCATAGACCACCAGGTTGCCCGCCGTGGCCCGGCGGTCCCCCGCGACCAGCACGCCACCGCAGAATTTGAACGCCAGGATGGTGGTGCCGTGCGTCACGGGGATGCCCCCAATGGAGGCCGCCCCGCTCAACTCCCCGGCGCCGGCCCTCGCCACCGCCGGAAGCGGGGGGGGCTCGGGCAATACGCCCTGGCGGCGCAGCACCGCCGCGAAATCGGGCAGGGCCGCGAAAGCCGCCCCTTGTTCTTGCGCGTGAATCGTGTTCATTGTCCGGTGCGTTGGCGATAGCGTTTGGATTGGTCGGGGTCCACCCGGCGCATCCGTTTGAGCAAATCCCGAGTATCGGGCCGTGACACATCCGGCGAGCGAGGGCCGCCGCCGTCTCCTTCTTTCGGCCCCCAGGGTGCGGGAGCCACCGGTCTTTGGGTTCTCTCTGGCATAAAGCTAATTTTTTAAAACTCGCCGCAGAGCTTGCCTTCACAGGGCAGCCGTGAGAAAGGTAGAGCCATGCAACGTTGGTTTCGTTTTTGCGCTTTGATCGCGCTTACGGCTTTTGCCCAACACCCGGGAACCCTGCTGGCCGAGGACGAGGTGCCGGTTTCCAAACACCAAATCAAGCCGACCGCCGCCCAGGTGACCCAGCACGGCTTCGACGAGCAGAACAAGCGCCTGGACCAGATGACGGCCCTTGTTCAGGCCCAAACCAAGCAACTCGAAGAGCAGGGTAAACAGTTGCAAACCTTGTTGGAAAAAGCCGAGTTGCAGGGCCGGCAGATCGAAACCCTCAACACCGACCTGGAGCGGCTCAACACCACCCTTCTCGCCCGGCAGTCCGCCGAAGCCGCCGCCCCGGCTTCCGCCCCCCGCCCCTCTGTACAGACGCAGACTTCCCAGCCCGCTGCCTCGGCTGAAACGCCCGCCGCCGCACCTGCCACCCCCGTGGTCAGGGCCGACCCCGCCACTCCGGACGGCGTGGCCCCGGACGGCTCGCCCACTCACACCGTCAAGCGCGGCGAAACGCTGACCACCATCGCGCGCAGCCACGGCACCAGTGTTTCGGAACTGCTCCGAATCAACAAAATCGAAGACGAGCGCAAGCTGCAAGTCGGCCAGGTGCTCATCCTCCCCAAGGGAGCCACAGCGGCTCCGCAACCGGCGGCGCAAGGCGCCTCCCCATCCCCCCAACCCCAAAACACTCCCTAAAACCATGGAAGAATCAGCCAAATGGTTTCTGATGAAACAAGACGACGGCGAAGTCTTCGGGCCGATGCCGTTCTCGCAACTCCACCAATGGGCGGTGGACGCTTTCATATCGCCGCTGGACAAGGTTTCCAATGACGGCGCGACCTGGGTGAAAGCGCCGATGATCCCGGACCTGCACATGGACTACCTCGTGAGCACCGACGCCGGGACCACCTACGGGCCGACGACCATCGGAGCCATCCGCGAATTCTACAACAGCGGCGAGATTTCCCTGGATACCATTTTGACCAATTGCCAGAGCGGCGAAGCCCGCACGCTCAAGGAGTTCACCACGCTTTTCCATCCCCCGGAGCCGCCGCAGGCCGCCACCATCCGCGTGAACACCCGCGACAGCCTCCAAACCCGGGTCCGCGAGCTTGAGGAGGCGCTGATGCATGAACGCTTCCTGCGCAACACCGCCGAGGAACTCCGCGCCAAGGCGGAAACCCGCGTGACGGAGCTCGAGGACTTGCTTGGCATCGGCCCCAACAGCGACGAGGAAGCCTGATCTTCCCACCGCCGCCGTTCATCGCGGTCCGAAGCTCGCCGCCATCCGCCGTCCACATTCGCCGTCCATTTACGCTTTCCATGACTTTTCGCCTTATTCTCATTTCACTCCTGGCTGGCGCCAGCCTCGGCGTCGGCGCTCCTCCGCCCGCGCCGCTCACCCCGAAAGAACTGGAAACCGTCATCCGGGACGGAACCGTTTCGGTGCCGACCCCGGCGGAAGTCATGGCGGC
The DNA here is from genome assembly GCA_964513965.1 of uncultured Chthoniobacteraceae bacterium. Classification (GTDB taxonomy): domain Bacteria; phylum Verrucomicrobiota; class Verrucomicrobiia; order Chthoniobacterales; family Chthoniobacteraceae; genus UBA695. The sequence continues at coordinate 340,213 of CAZEOO010000003.1, read as the reverse complement.
GCTCAACAAGGTGGCCAAGCCCAACTGGCAATCCCGTTACCGCCAGCCCATCCCCACCAGCTACTCGTCGCGGGCACAAATCGCCCTGAACCTGGGCGGCTTGGTGGCCGACGGCTACATCGCCATTGAAGCCGAGGACGCCCAGCAGGTCAAAAACACCGGCAAAGACATCATCGCCCTGGCCAAATGCCTGGCCGTGAGCGAAAGCGTCATCGCCCGGGGCAACAGCATCTTCGACTTCGCCGAGCGCAACGAATGGAACACCTTGAAGGAGGAGCTTGAAGCCACGCAAAACGACGTGAAGCTCTCCCTGGAAGCGCAGCACGACGACGGCCTGGTGAGCCTGATTAGCCTGGGCGCTTGGATTCGGGGCACAGAAATCGTCAGCGGCTGGATCGCCGAAAACTACACCCCCCAGGCTGCCAAACTGCTCCGCCAGCCCGAGATCGTCGCCCTGATGCGCTCGCAACTGGATAAACTCCCCCCGAAAGCCAAGGAAGACCCGCTCGTGGCCGACTTGATCGCGCAGCTTCCCCAACTTCAAGCCCTTGTCTCTTTTTCCAGCGACAAAACGCCTTCCGTAAACGATGTTAATGAGATCAAATTGGCGTCCGGCCAGATGGTGAAACGCATCTCGACCAAGCCGAACCCCAAGGGGGAAATCAAGAGCGAAAATAAGGCCGAAAACAAGGGAGATAAAAAATGAAAGGACTGCCTCTGATTTGCCTTCTGGCTGCGGCTTCGCTCAACCTCCAGGCCGCGCCCGACGCCTGCCCGGCTCCCACCGCCACTCCCCAGGCTTCTCTCGAAAAAACCGCCGCGCCAACGCCGTTGCCCCCGCCCACCGACGCCCAAGTCAAAGCCCGGGCAAGCGCACTCGAAGTGGCGGGCGCCTTCTTCAACGATGGCTTCAAGACCCGCGACAGCCACATCTTTCTCGCCCTTAACCACAAGGAACCCAAGTTCGTCCAGGTGAACCTTTTTTCCGGCAACCAATATTGGTTCGTCGCCGCCGGAGCCGCCCCCGCCAAGAAACTCGCCGTCAGCGTCTTCGACGAAAAGGGCAAGCCGGTGCCCACGGAATTTTACGAAAACAACGCCCAGGCCGCCGCCGGATTCGCGCCGCAGGTCAGCGGGCCGTATATTATCCGGGTCCAGGAACTGGAAGGCGACCCCGCCAGCGTCTGTTTGCTTTACAGCTACAAATAGGCTTTTTTCCGCGAAATTCGCACAAAGAGAGAGGGCAAACCATGGAATCCGCCGCCGCAACCACCGAGAAAATCACAGGCCCCAGGGTCAAGCAATTCTCCGTATTCCTGCTCAACAAAGTGGGCATTTTGGCGGAGATCGTCAAACTCCTGCACGACCGCAAGATTCACGTCCTGGCCCTGGCCATCCAGGACTCCGCGGATTGCGCCATCGTGCGCATCATCGTCAGCGATCCCGAGCTAACCCAGGAGCTTTTTGAACTCCACGACGTGCCGTTCTCGGCCAGTAACATTTTGGTCGTGGAGTTGAAAGAAGGAGCCAGCGAATTGGCCAAGCTGCTTTCCGTGCTGCTGATGGCAGAGGTGAACATCCATGGCAGCTACGGGCTGTTGCCGCGGCCCACGGGGAATACGGCTATTGCGCTACATGTGGAGGATAACGATTGCGCCGTGGCGGTGCTGACGGCGCATGGGTTCAAGATCTTGAGCCAGACGGATATCTCGCGATAGCGAGAATGGGGTGCAGGGGGGGCTTGCCCCCTTGCTGGAGGGTTTGGGAGGTGAAACCTCCCATTGCCTTTGCAAGGCGGGCATTGAATTTGTTCTCAAAACGGCGCACGCGCCCTTCAACCCGAGCATTGCACTCATAGGCCCGCCTTGCTCCCCCGAAAACAGCGCAGCGTCTTTTCGGGGGCAAGCGTCTCGGTGGCTTCCGTATCAGATAAGCGCCCAAGGGGACTTGTGCGCTTGGCGGAGACGCTTCGCTGTCCAAGAATGAGCAAGGCGGGTTAACCCGGCGGCTTTATGCCACGCGCGGTCTGTTTCAGCCCCGCCTTGCATCTGTTTTGGGCTTCTGGGGCTCTGCCCCAGCTCCCCGGCAAAGGGGGCTCGCCCCCTTGCATCCCATCTACCAGCACGCACTGCACGAGCCGATGTTGTTCGGCCCCCACGGCCACGGCCGCTCGAAGTTGCGGCTCTCCGGGTTGTAACAGCGGTCGTCGGTGGGCCGCACCGATACAAACACCATTTTCGAAGGCGCACACTGGTTGCGCACCACGGTGATCTCCCCCACCGGCGGCAGCGCCGGGCAGGCGGCGTCGCGCCGAATCACAGTGGTCACGGTCTGCGGGCACAATCTCGGTTTGCAAACTTCCTTGCACTCGCCCACCGGCGCCAGTTGCGTGCATTCGCCCACCGGCACGGTTTGCACACATTCTCTCACAGGCGGGCAGCATTGGCACCCCGTAAACAACCCAGCCGCAGCCGCCCCCATTCCCAATATTCCCAATGTTTTCATAATGTCCGTTTTTTGGCTTTCAGAGCTTTGCTCTAAAGCCGCGTTCGGAAACTGGGAAAACCGTGGCCGGGAAGGTTTTGCCCGGGACGCACGGTGTTACTCCCTACCCGTCCCCCAGCGGCGGTGCAGGAAGGCTTCAACGGGCGAAAAGAAGATTTTGTCCGCAAGCAGCCCAATGACGACGATGGCAAACATGACGGCGATCACCTGGTCCATGGCATGCAGGTCGCGCCCGTATTGCAGCAACTGCCCCAGGCCAAACCCGGTGAGGATACTCACGAAAATTTCCGCCGCCATCAGCGAGCGCCACGCGAAGGCCCACCCCTGCTTCATGCCGCTCACCACAAACGGCAGCGACGCGGGCAAAATCACGCGCGTCCAAGTGTAGAACTGCTTGGCCCCCATGGTCCGCGCCGCGCGGGCGTAGATGGGCGGGACGTTGCGCACGCCGTTGTCGGTGGAGATGATGATGGACCAAAGCGACCCCATCAACACCACGAAGAGCATCGCCCCTTCCGTCTGCCCGAACCACAACATGGCCAGCGGCACCCAGCAGACGCTCGGCAGCGCCTGCAACCCAAGGGCGAGCACGCCCACGGTGTCCTCCACCAGTTGGAAGCGGGCCGTCAACAGCCCAATGGGGATGCCCAGCAACGCTCCCAAAAAATAACCCGTAAGCAGGCGGCGCAACGTCACCAAAGTGGCGTCCTCCAGGGTGCCGTCGGCAATGGCTCCCTTGAAATAGTCCCAGACGGCGGAGGGGTCCGGCAGCAGCACGGCGGACCACAGTTTCGCCCGCACCGCCAGGTGCCATGCCAGGATGAGCAATGCGAAAAAAACGAGGGATGAAAGGAGGCGTTTCATATTGCGTAATATGATTTTACTCAGCTCCGTATTCCGTTCCCGGCATCTCTTCGGTGTAGCCTCGCAAGGCCCGCGTAATGCGGCTGGAATGGCTCGCCAATTCCACGGAGTTGATGTCGCGCGGGTGCGGCAGTTCGATATGGAATTCCTCCCGCACCCGGCCCGGATGCGGCGAAAACAGCACCACGCGATCCCCCAGGCAGACGGCTTCGCGCACGTTATGGGTGACGAACACGATGGTCTTTTTGCGCTCGGCCCAAATGCGCTGGATATCCCCATAAAGCTGCTCGCGCGTGAGGGCGTCGAGCGCGGCGAAGGGCTCGTCCATCAGGAGCACGCGCGGGTTGGGCGCAAGGGACCGGGCCAGCGCCGCGCGCTGCTTCATGCCGCCGGAAAGCTCGTGGATATTCGAGTGGGCGAACTCTTCGAGCCCCACGAGTTTCAAGTAATACATGGCCACTTCGCGGCGGTCCGACGGCGTGAGGTTGGGCTTGAGCCTAAGCCCGAAGAGGACGTTGCCCATCACGTCGAGCCACGGGAAAAGCGCGCTCTCCTGGAACATCACCATGCGGTCGCGGCCCGGCTTGGTCACGGGCTTGCCGTCCATGAGCGTCATGCCCTCGGTTGGCTTCTCCAGCCCGGCGATGATGCTCAGCAGGGTCGATTTTCCGCAACCGCTCGGCCCCACAAGGCATACGAAATCCCCCTCGTTGATCTTGAGTGTGATTTTATCCAGGGCGCGCATGACCTTGCCGCGCGCCGTGAAGTCTTTGCTCACGCCGTCGATCAAGAGCTTGGCCGGTTCGCTGCGAAGTTCGTCTTGGAGAGACATGGGGGAGGGCTTCTTATGGGGTGACGACCAGCCCTTTCAAATCGGGCACTTTTTTAAGAAAACCGGCGCTCTGGGCGTTGGCGACGTAGGTGTTGAGGTTTTCCAGCGAGACGTCGTTGGTGAGTTGGATGCGTTTCCAGGCCGAGGCGACGAGTTCAGGTGAAATGCGCGTTCGGGTTTCGGCATAAAGTTCTTCCACGGCCATGGCCTGGGCTTCCGCCGGGTGGTCCTGAATCCATTGCGTCAATTCCCGGTGCGCGGCGACGATTTTTTGCAGCAGGTCGCGGTGTTCGTTCTGAAACTTGACGCTGGAGACGAGCACGGTGGTGACGGCGTCTTTTTCCTCAAGGAAAATCTTGCCCCCTGCTTCCCGTTCCAGGCGAGATACCCACGGCTCGACGGTCCAGACGGCATCGAGCTTTTTCTGCGCGAAAAGCGAAAGCTGGTCGGGGTTCGGCGTCGGGATCACCTGGGCGTCGCCGCCAAGCTGCGTGATTTTCAGCCCCTGGGCCGAGAGCCACGCGCGGCAGGCCACGTCCTGCGTGTTGCCAAGCTGCGGGGTGGCGATGCGTTTGCCCCGGAAGTCCGCCCCCTTGGTGATGCCCAGGTCCGGCTGCACCACCAGCGCCGCGCCGCCGTCCGCCGCGCCGGAGACGATGCGCACTTCCGCCCCGCCGGATTTGGCGTAAGCGTTGATGGCCGGGCTGGGGCCGACGTAGGTGACATCGATGCTGTTGGCGAACACGGCCTCCATGGCGCTCGGGCCGGCGTTGTAGATATACCACTCCACGCGCGCGCCCGTTCTCTCCTCGAACCACCCCTTGCCCTGCCGGGAAAGGTGCTGGGCCACGAGGGCTTGCACATGGGTGATGTTCGGGAAATGGCCGAAACGGACGATCGGCTCGCTCCGGGCGGTTTCGCACAAACCCGAAGCGACGAACAGAATGGCAGCCAGGATGGTTTTCATAGGCTTTGCTTCTTGCGAATCGGCTTGCGCCGGGGTTTGGTTCCCCGCGTTTTATTTCTTTTTCCCGCCGCCGCCACGGCGCTTTTGGCCCGGCTGCGCGGCGTCCGTTTCATGACCATTTTGACAAAGGGAACGGTGATTTTGTTGCGACGAATTTTCCGCAATGAACGCCGGACGCTGTCGGCCAGGGTAATGCCGTCGATGACCCCGGTGACGGCGCCGGCCACGGCGCTCATGACGCTGTGCACGCCGCAAACGGAGGGGTCGGGATACGGGCAGGCCGCTTTTTCGCCGCACTCCTCGCAGACGCATTCGAAGGCGTCGCCATCCAGCAGCCTAATCACGCTGCCAAAGCGGATTTCCGAAGCGGGCAGCGCGAGCAGGTAGCCTCCTTTGCTGCCGCGCTTGCTTTCGATAATGCCCTCCTGCCGAAGCCGGATGAAGATTTGCTCGAGAAAACCGGTGGGCAGATTCTCCTGCCGGGCGAGGTCGCCGATCTGGACCAGAGGACGGCCCAACGCCTGGGCTATTCCCAAATCAACCAGCGCCCGCAACGCGTAATGGCATCGTTTGGAAACCTTCATGGGAGCAACTCCTGGCAACGGCAACGCTAACGGGCGCACGCTCGCAAAGCAACCCCCAAATCAAGGCCGCAAGAGCCGCCGCTACAGACCGGCCGGCACCGGTTTCGCGCCATCCGCGGGGGCCGCTTCGGCGGGTTTGGGAGCCTCGGCAGGCTTGGCTGGTTCCGCCGCCTTGCCGCTTTCGGCAGGTTGGGCGAGATCCGACATTTCCACCGAAAGGCCGAAGAGTTTCCAAAAAGGGAACTCAAAAATGTAGCGCAGCACAAAGGCGGCCCGCTGGGTCTTGAGGTCGTAGTGGCCCGCCAAATGGAGAATGCCCTGGGTATCCACTTCCGGCGGGGTGTCGAAAATGGCCTCCATGCCCGCCACTTCGGCCAGGTTTACCCCGGCGTCAATGAAAGGCTGGAAGCTGCGTTGAAGCTGCCCTTCGGTGAGTTGGCTTTGCCATACGCTGGAGACTTGCGTGTAAAAATCGCTGAAACTTTTCCGCGTAATGGCGTCGTTGAAGAGGAGCAGGCTTTCCTGCGCCAATTTGCGCGAAGCGGCTTCGGTGGGCGGGTCGATACTGGAGGGGCGAGTCAGTTCCGGCGATTTGCCCACGGATGAAAAGCGGTCCACGGATTTGTGAGCGGCGCTGGCCACCTCGCGCATTTCAAAAACGCGCCACGCGCCGCGCTCGCGCACCAACCGGACGACGATGGAGAGCGGCGCGGCCTCGCCCCGGCTGATTTCACCGGTCAGTTTGACTTCGCCGTCCTTCTCCTCCTCCCCTTTCCATTCGAAAGTGATGCCCTCTTCCGGGAGCTTCAATTCGCGGGAGGCGGCCCGGAAACTGTTGAGATTGGTGTTGGCCTGGAAAGCGAACGAGGTGCTCTCGTAGGCGGCCTGGAACCGGGATTCGCTGATGGCCTGGAAAAAGTCGCTGGCGGCCACTCGCGGCGCGGCCACCCGCCGTTCACCGCAGCCCGTGAGGGCGAATAATACCGCCAAAAACAGCGCGAGGAGATTTTTCATAGGGGTAGGTGACTTTTTCCCGCGAGGGAGCGCGGGGAGGGTTCAGGGTTAACGGCTAAAACGGAAAGCAAGGGGTTATTTGCTCCACTCCAACATCCGGCGGATGGGCGCTTCGGCCCGGGCGCGCAACGGCTCGGGAAGCTGGAGCTCCGGTTGGAGCGTTTGCAGGGCATTGCGAAGCTTTTCCAGGGTGTTGAGCTTCATAAAGCGGCACTCGGCGCAGGCGCACTGGGCGGTCGGTCCGGCGATGAAGGTCTTGCCGGGCAATTCGCGGCGGAGGCGGTGCAACATCCCCTCCTCCGTGACGATGATGAAGGTGTCGGAGGGGTGGCAGCGGCAATAACCGATCATTTTCTCCGTGGAGGCCACTTCGTCGGCCAGGAGCCGCACGGCCCGGCTGCATTCGGGATGAGCCACGACGGGCGCGCCGGGATGCGTTTCGCGGATTTTCTCAATGCTGGCGGCGGTAAACTCCACGTGCACGTAGCAGCAGCCCTTCCAGATCTCCATATCGCGCCCCGTTTGCTCCTTGACCCAGGAGCCGAGGTTGGCGTCGGGGACGAAGAGGAGGTTGCGGTCCTTCGGGGCGGCATTGACGATTTTGACGGCGTTGCCGCTGGTGCAAATGACGTCCGAGAGCGCCTTCACGGCGGCGCTGCAATTGATGTAGGCGATGACGTAGTAATTTTTCTCCGCGTGGGCGTCCAGGAAGGCTTTCAGTTCGTCCGCGGGGCAGGAATCGGAGAGCGAACACCCGGCGTCCAGGTCGGGCAAAATGACGGTCTTGCCGGGGTTGACGATCTTGGCGGTCTCGGCCATGAAGTGGACGCCGCAAAACGCGATGACGCTGGCGTCGGTGCTCGCCGCCTGGATGCTGAGGCCCAGCGAATCTCCCACGAAGTCCGCGACTTCCTGGATTTCTTTGACTTGGTAATTGTGGGCGAGGATGACGGCGTTGCGTTCGCGTTTGAGCGCAAGAATGTCGGCAACCAGATCGAGACCGTTGGCGGGCATGGCGGGTACGTTGGAAAAGGGTAAAGACTGCGAATATTTTGGAGGATTAAGCCGTGGTTTTCAACCGCAAAACCCTCCGCCATTTTGGTTTGCATCCCGGCCCGGTTCACGGTTCCATAGATGGCTCCTTATTGTCCTCCTACCATCCTCCTTATGAAACGAAAAAAGATTATCGTGATGGGCTTCACCGCCGGCTGCCCGATTGCCGGGGTCATTTGGCAGCACGTCCATTATATCGTGGGCCTGCAACGCCTGGGGCACGAGGTCTATTACATCGAGGATTCCGCCCGGCTGCCGTACAACCCGGTGACGTGGACCGTGGACGAGGACTACTCCTACGCCGCCGAAGTGCTGGGCAAACTGGCCGCACAATTCGGTTTCGAAGGCCGCTGGGGCTACTGCGCGCGGTTTTTGCCCGACCACCCCTGCGCCGGGCTGCAAAAGAAGGAAATCGTCCAGCTTTACAAGGACGCCGACGCCATCCTGAACGTCTGCGGCTCGCAGGAATTTAATGAGGATTTGCTTCAAAGCGACCGCATTCTCTACGTGGAAAGCGATCCCGGCGTGGAACAGATCAAAATCGACAAGGGCGTGCAGGATACCAAGGATTACCTGGCCAAGCATCGCGCGCTCTTCACCTTCGGCGAAAACGTCGGCGGGCCGGACTTCCCGGTGCCCATCCACGGCCAACGCTGGCTGCCCACGCGCCAGCCGGTGGTCACGGATCTCTGGAAAGCGGCGCAAGCTCCCGAAGCGGCCGCCGTGTTCACTAGCATCGCCAACTGGAATACGAGCGGGAAAAAGGACATCGAGTGGCGCAAGGAGAACTACCTCTGGAGCAAGTCCCTGGAGTTCCTGAAATTCGTGGATGCGCCGCGCTGCTCGGGCGAAAATTTCGAACTGGCGACCGACATCAAAGACCCGGCCACCAAGGCGCTCTTTTTGCGCAACAATTGGAAACTCTCCAGCCCGCATGAGATGAGCGTGGACTGGAACGATTACCTGCGCTTCATCCAGGCGTCCAAAGGCGAGTTCACCGTGGCCAAGGACCAGTATGTGCGGCTCAACACCGGCTGGTTCAGCGACCGCTCGGCCTGCTACCTGGCCGCCGGGCGGCCCGTCATCACGCAGGAAACCGGGTTCACGAAATTCTACGGCGGCAAAGAGGGGCTGCTCTCGTTCCTGACCATGGACGAAATCGTCGAAGGCGTGCGCGAGATCAACGCCGACTACGCCCGCCACAGCCGCGCCGCTTTCGAGGTGGCCCACGAATATTTCGAGGCTGAAAAGGTCTTGGCCGATCTGCTGGAGCGCGCCGGGATTTAGCGATGAACGTCCTGCTGCACACCATTTGCCTCGAACCCGCCCGCTGGACGCCCCGGCGTGTCAGCCAACCGCTGGCCACGCTGCTGCCCGCCATCGCCGGGGCCGGGTTTCGGCAACTTGAGGTGTTCGAGCCTCACCTGGCGCTGGACGCGGACGAAGCCGCGCTGCCCGGGCTCTTTGCGAAGCTGGGGCTGGAGCCGGTGGTCTTGAGTTCGTACTTGAACCTTGCCCCGGCGGCCACCACGGACGCTGATTTTGAAAAAGGAGCCGAGGCGCTGGAAGCCCGCGTGGCGCGGTTCGGGTTCCGCAAAGTGCGGCTCTTTTCCGGCATGGGCATCCAGCCCACCGACGAAGCGGCCATCGCCGTGGTGCAGGCGCGCGTCGCTGCGCTGGCCCAACGGCTCCCCGGGGTCGAATTCCTGCTCGAAACCCACGACGGCTCCATTGCCGATGCGCCGGAGCGGATCGTGCAATTCGTCAAAGAATTGGCGCTGCCGAACGTGGGGCTACTTTTTCAGCCGACGCTCTTTGAGCACGACGCCTCATTGAGCCAGTTGGCGTTGCAGGAGCCATATATCCGGCACGTTCACCTGCAAAACCGGGCCGCCGGGGACCGCAACCAGTTCCGCCCGCTGGCGGAAGGCGCGGTGCCGTGGCGCAAAATCATAGAGCGGCTTGCGGCAACCGGGCGGCCCATCGAAGCGACGCTGGAGTTTATTCCCAGCGCCATCTGCACGGTCGAGGCGTTCGATTTGAAGCGGTCCATCGCCGAGGCGGTGGCGGAAGCCCAATTTATTCGCGGTATTTAGAAAGAAACATCCCATGGCAGCGGTCGATTTTTCCAAAGTTTTGATAGCCCCGTCCGTCCTGGCGGCGGATTTCACCCGGGTTGGCGAACAAGTCGTGGCGGCCCAAGCCGCAGGCGCGGACTGGATTCACCTCGACATCATGGACGGGCATTTCGTCGATAACATTTCCTTTGGACCCGCGTTCTGCGCCGCCGTGAAGAAAGCGGTTTCCATCCCCACGGACATCCACCTCATGATTGACCGCCCGGACCACTACCTGGACCGCTTCCTGCCCAGCGCCAGCAACATCACGGTGCACGTGGAAGCGCCGTTCGAGGTCGGCCTGACGATGACGCTACGGCGCATCCGCGAAGCGGGCTGCATGGCGGGCTTGTCGCTGCGGCCAGGCACGCCCTTCGCCGCCGTGGAACCGTATCTCGACCAAATTGATCTTCTCCTGGTGATGACCGTGGAGCCCGGCTTTGGCGGCCAATCCTTTATGCCCGAAATGCTCGCGAAAGTGGAAGCGGCGGCGGCGGCCCGCAAGGCGCGCGGCCTGGCGTTCCACATCCAGGTGGACGGCGGGATTTCCGCTCCGCAAGCCCGGCAATGCCTGGCGGCGGGAGCCAACTGCCTCGTGGCGGGCACCTCGGTTTTCGGCAAGCCGGATTACGCGGCGGCCATCAAGGCCTTAAGATAGGATTTCACCACAGAGAGCACGGAGGACACGAGAGCACAGAGGGGAAGCCGAGGAGATTTTTAGTTACTCAAAGCTTCCCAACACTCTCGTGCCGAAACTCCATTTCGGCACGCAATTGTCTTCGCAACTCCTATTGCGGTTTTTTATTAAATAATCAGGCAATAGAGTTGCCTGCACAAGTGGGTGCCCAAATAGAGTTTGGGCACCAGAATGGTGGGAAGGCTTAAAATAATTAACCCTCGCCTGCCTTGTACCCTCTTCTCTTTACTTCCCCGCCCGGGCCAACTCGGCGGCGCGGTGGTATTGGGCGCGGGCACGGTCGCAAAGCTCGCGCGAGAGCCGCGTGCCGTCGATTTTCGCCCCCGAGGAAAGCGTCTTTTTCACGACTTCGTTGGCAAATTTATAATCCAGCCCGCTGACGTCCTCGAAGGCCGCTGTGGCTTCCGGCGGGAACCCGTGTTCGACCAGCGCGGCCCACGCTTCGCGCAATTCATCATGCGGGTCAATCGCGGTTGCCTGGATAATGAACGCGATGGTGCGGAAAAGCGAGGCGGTCCATTCCGGGTGATACGGCGGGTTGTTCTCGGCCCAGACGTACGGGTTTACGCCGGGGTCGGAGCGCACTGAATCATACTTGGCCTCGTAGAGTTCCGGCAGCACCGGCAGCCGCCGCAGGTTGTAGCGAACCGGGCCGCCCGGCGTGCCCACTTTCCAGTTCCAGAGCTTCTGCCCCTGGGGAGAAAGCACGAAGGCAATGAACTCCCGCGCCAGTTCCGGCGAGGGCGCGCCGCGCAGCAGGCCGATGGGGTCGGTGCCGAAGGAGGAGCCGCCCTTGGGCGTGATGTACCCCATGCGCGAGACGCCGTCGGGGCGGCGCACGGAATCGCTCTGCATCAAGCCGTAAAAGTCGATGGCCATCCCGGCAGCGGCGTCCCCGCTTTCCACGTCCCAGACGATGCGCGTGGCGGAGTCGGAAAAATAGCGCGAATTGCCCGCGATGCGCCGGATCAACCGCATGGCGCGCGCCCAGCCTTCCACGGGGTCGCCGCCAGCCTCGGCGATTTGCTGCTGGACGATCAACTCGAACGCCTTGGCCACGGAGCCGCTTTGCGTGGGGTCCGCCAGCGCCACGGCCCCTTTGAGTTCGGGCCGCGCGAGATCGCTCCATTGCGAGGGAATGCCCTTGAACCCGATGCGCCCCAGCGCGTCGGTGTTGTAGCAAATGCCGAAGGCGGAAAGGGCGTCCCCGGCCCAGCGGCCCTCGGCATCCCAGTAAATCTCGCCCCCCACGGTTTGCGGCCAGCGGCAAAGGGATTGAGGGAACCGCTTGGGGTCGCCCAAAAGGTCGCACGGCACCAACCGCCCCGCCGCCGCCTGCTGGCCGAAGTCGTAGCTGCCGCCGCCAAAGAAGAGGTCGATGCCGCAACCGACGTTCGATTCCAAAAATGCCGCCCGGGCCTGCGCCGCCGGGGAATCCGCGCCTGGCTTCACCCTCGGGTCGTCGAAGGCGGCCTGTACCACGTCGCTCCACGGTTTGCCCAGTTTGCTTTCCCAGTAATACTGGAACGCACCAAGGTATTCGGCCCCGAGGAAACGGGCGATCTCGCTGGTGCCGCCGGGCGTGCGCCAGTCGATGCGCACCCGCCGCCCGGTGCGCTCGAAGTGCACCGCCGCGAACGCGTGCTCAAATTCGAACCTCACGGCCTCGTTATGCGGCGAAACAATGACGAGCGTCTCCTCCGCACCCGAGCTTTTCGCATGCCGGGAACGCAGCGCCACCGGTACCAAAATCACGGCCACCAGCGCGAGCAACACCCACAGGCTCTCTTTAAGGCTCTTATTAACGCTCTTGGGCATCTGGAAGCACCACGACATCCTCCGGCGCGGCGCTCAGGGGCGTATTCCCTATCGCGGCAGCCCGGCGGGGGTTGAGTTCGAACACCTTGAGCACGGCTCCGCTCTGGCCCGCGCTGACTTTGTATTGCGCCATTTCCCCAAGATAAACGGCCTCGTCAATATGCGCGGCCAGGCTGTTCACAGCGGCGGGCGCGAGCCGCCACGCCTCGGGCCGGATGGAAAGCGTGACGCGGGTGCCGGGAGCGTATTGATCCGGCTTGGCCGAGGTTTCGAACACATCGCCGCCCACCGAAGCCAGCAGCCCGCCGGAATGCCCCGCGGGCGGCGCGACGACTTCCGCATCGAGAAAATTCGTTTCGCCCACGAAATCGGCCACGAAGCGCGACACCGGCTGGCGGTAGACGGCGTCCGGTTTGCCCACCTGGCACACCCGGCCCGCCTTGAGCACGGCCATGCGGTCAGCCACGGAAAGCGCCTCCTTTTGGTCGTGGGTCACGTAGACCGCCGTGAGACCCGCTTCTTTGCAAATGCGCCGGATTTCGGTCCGCATTTCCAGGCGCAACTTGGCGTCCAAGTTCGAAAGCGGCTCATCCAGGAGCAGGCAGCGGGGCCGAACGACCAGGGCGCGCGCCAGGGCCACGCGTTGTTGCTGGCCGCCGGAAAGCTCGTGAATGCCGCGCCCGGCGTAATCCTCCATGCGCACGCTGGCCAGCGCCTCGGCCACGCGCTGGCGCATCTCCTCGCGGCCCACGCCGAGTTCCTCCAGGCCGAAGGCGACGTTTTCCGCCACGTTTTTGTGCGGCCAGAGAGCGTAATTCTGAAACACCATGCCGGTGCGGCGGCGGTGGGCGGGCAGGCGCGTTACATCCTCATCGCCAAAGCGGATCACGCCGCCATCGGGAATGCAGAACCCAGCCAGGCACCGCAGCAGCGTGGTTTTGCCACAGCCGCTCGGCCCCAATAGAAAGAAGATTTCGCCGGGCTCGACGCGCAGGTTCACGCCGTCCAGCGCGGGCGCGCCGCCGAAGGTTTTGCTCAGGTTTTCTACGCTGATGCCGATCACAGAGACGGGATTAGCTGGAAAACCGCGCGGGGGCAATGCTGAAACTCGGAGAAATTATGCGCTTCCTTCTGGAATAAGTTCGCTGCATAATACCGCCACCTAAACCATGATCCAGCGCGATTATCTTGTCATTGGTGCAGGCATCGGAGGCGCTACCGTTTGCGAATCCATCCGAGAGTATGATCCGAAAGGAACGCTTACTCTCGTGGGCTACGAAGCGGCGCTTCCCTACCATCGCTCCCGGCTGCTAGACGTTCTGCGCGGCACAGACAACGCCAAGCTCAATAGTCAACAGAACAGCCCACTCTTCCGTCTCCCCCCGGAATGGTATGCCAAAAATCATATCGAATTGCGGCTCGATACGCTCGTGACGCAACTCAACCTGGAGCGCAAACTTGCCGTCTTGAGTTCGGGCCAGGTCATCGAGTTCCGCAAATGCTGCCTGGCCATGGGCAGCCGCCCGCGCCGCCCCCAGGTGGCCGGGACAAACCTGGGCAAAATTCTTTACCTGCGCAACCTGCGCGACTTCCAGGCGGTGAAAGAAATGCTGCCGGGCGAGAAGAACATTTACGTGATCGGCGGCGGGCTTGTGGCTGCCGAAGTGGCCGCCACATTGCGCGGGATGGATATTCCCGTGCAGATCCTCTCCAGCCACCCCACCCTATGGCACAAATGGCTTGATGCCGACACGGCCCGCTGGCTCACCGCGTATTTCGAGCGCCAGGGCGTGCCCCTGCGCAACGAAACCCTCAACGGCTTCGAGGGGAAAACCGTCCTGCGCAACATTCAGACCAAGAGCGGCAACCGGCTGCCCGCCGACCTCGCCTTGGTGGCGGAAGGCAACGATCTGAACCTCGGGTTGGTCATGAACACCCCGCTGGGCAGCCCGAACGGCACCCCGGTGAACGATTGCCTCGAAACCGACGAAAAAGGCATCTTTGCCGTGGGCGACATCGCCCTTTACCCGGACTCGATCTTCGGCGGCGTGCGCCGCTGCGAACATTGCGAGGCCACGCTGGCCCAAGCCCGCATCGCCGGAGCCAACATGACGGGCAAAAAGCGGCAACGCTTCAAAATGGTGCCGTGGTTCACCTCGGAAGTGTTTGACCTCAAGTTCGATTTCGTGGGCGACTTCAGCGTGACCCCGTTGCGCTTCGAACTGGAGGGCGACCGGGACAAGCGCCGCTTCACCGCGCGTTATTACCAGGGCCCGAAGCTCATGGGGATGCTCCTTTGCAACGAGGCGAAGGAAGCGGTGGAGGGAGCGAAAACGGAACTCACCGAAGCCCACCGGCACTAAGCAGACGGGGTGCAGGGAAGGAGCAAGCTCCCATGCCGGAGGGTTTGGAAGGTGAAATCTCCCAATGCCTCTGCAATGCGGGCATTGAATTGCTTTCGAAGCGGCGCGGCCCGAGTCGAACCCGAGCTTTGCACCCATGGGCCCGCCTTGCTTTTGCTTTGGCTTCTGGGCTCTGCCCCCTTGCGTCCCATCTCGGGCACGCGGCAACGGTCATTCCAACGCATGAAACAACCATGCAAGCAGACTGTTAAACAATTTGGTTGTAATCCTCCATAGGAGTTTATACGATCGCCATGTCATGAAATGGATGTGGGTCATTGTTTTGGGGGCGATTCTGTTTTACTGCACCAAAACGCCGGAAACAGAGAGCGACCGCATGTCCAAAACCGTTGAGGAATGCATCGAAAAAAGCGGCGGAATCATGGCGGTGAGGGAATTTGAACGCAACAGCGCCAGTTCTTCCTTCAGCACCGACAACAAAGAGCAACTCCGGCAGGAAATTCGCCAAAAGTTGACACCGGCCCAGCAGGAGGAGTTGCTGAAGCTCTACGAAAAATACAAAGAGCGCCAGAAATAGAGCCTCACCTAGAGCCTTTGGGGCAGCATGGTCCATTTTCCCTGCCGGGCGCCCCAGAAATGGCCCCCGCTTTTTGCATTTTCTTTTCGGACGTTTTACGGTCTATTGAACCGATTCGCATGATCCTCCTGGACCGCTACATTCTTCGAAATTTCCTGACCCCGTTCTTCCTTTGCTTTTTCGGGTTCCTCTCCATTTGGCTCGTTTTCGACCTGCAAAGCAACACTTCGGACTTCCTTGACGCCCACGTGAAGCTCGGCTTCGTCGCCTACTATTACCTCACGCAGGTGCCGCAGTTCATGATGATCTGCATCCCCGTGGGCCTGTTGCTGGCGCTACTTTTCTGCCTGAGCCGCATGAGCCGCTCCAACGAGATCATCTCCATGCTCACCGCGGGCCAGAGCCTCCCCCGCCTGCTGGCCCCGCTCATCATCGTGGGCCTGATGCTCACGGCGGTTTGCGCGGTGCTCAATTACGAATGGGCGCCCCACTCGGATTCCATCAAGAAGGAACTGAAAAACGGCATCAGCCGCAGAAAGGATCAGTATAAATACCTCACCGGCCAGGTGTTCCGCAACCGGGCCGACCAGCGCACCTGGTACGTGACCAGCATGCCCGTGAAGGCGGGCAACAAAGACGACCCCATCCTGCGCGGCGTCTATGTCATCGAACAAAACGAGTCCGGCAACATCGACGCGAAGTGGTACGCCTCCACCGCCCGCTACAAGCCCAAGACGAAAGTGTGGCAGTTCTTCAACGGCAAGGTAGTGCACCTCGAACGCGACGGCACAGTGAAAGAAAAGCAGTTCCAGACGCAGGAAATCACCGATTGGAGCGAAACCCCCTGGCGCATCGCCAGTTCCAACCTGGACGCGCAAGGTCTTTCCGTGCCCGAGTTGCGCGAATACCTCAAGTATAACGCCGATTTTCCCGCCGCAATGCTCGCCCCCTACCGCACGCACCTGCAATACCGCTGGGCGCTGCCGTTCCAATGTCTGGTGGTAATCCTTTTCACCGGCCCGTTGGCCATCATTTTCTCCCGGCGCGGCGTGCTCTCGGGTATCGCCGGGGCCATTTTCCTCTTCGCGGGCATGACGTTCTTCAGCTTCCTGATGCTGGCCTTCGGCAAGGGCGCCCGCGTCTCGGCCCCCGTGGCGGCCTGGACGCCCATCGTCCTCTTCGGCATTGTCGGCGTTTATTTGATCTACTTGAAGGGAACCAACCGCGAATTTCCCAAGCTGACGGATCTTTTCGCGAAGCCAAAATCCTGATCCATGGCCAACGACTGGGAAATCAAAGGACGCAGCCACACCTGCACCGCCACGGGGAAGAAATTCGCTGAGGGGGAATATTTCTATACGCTGCTCTTCAAGGAACGGGGCGGCCATTTCCGCCGGGAAGATCTCTGTGAAGAAGCCTTCCAGGGGCGGGATAAAGCCGTGCCCCCCTACTCCTTCTGGCGCACGAAATTCGAAGCCGCCCCGCCACAGCAGCCCGAGGCCATCGGCAAAGAGAGCGCCGAGGATCTGCTGCGCCGCCTGATGGGCGAGGAAGGCGAAGAGCACGGCAGCGCCCGGTTCATCCTGGCCCTCATGCTGGAGCGGAAGCGGATCTTCAAACCCGTGGAGTCCAAGGAAGAAAACGGGCGCATGCTCAATATTTACCTGCACGCAAAAACAGGCGAAGTGTTCGTCATCCCGGACCCCCGCCTGCGCCTGGACCAACTCGAAGCCGTCCAAATGGAAGTGGCCGAATTGCTCGGGGACATTTAGCAGAAAATTTAGTGACTCTGCCCTGGTTCCAAAACGCTTTCCCTCTTTACCTCGCGCCGATGGCCGGGGTGACGGACCGGATTTTTCGCGGGCTTTGCAAAGAACTTGGCGCGGATGTAATGGTCACGGAGTTCGTTTCCGCCGAGGGGATTTTCCGCAAAAACGCACGAACTTGCGAGTACCTCGACTTCGCTCCCGCAGAGCGCCCTCTGGGCGTGCAGCTTTTCGGAGCGGACCCGGCTCACCTGGGCGAAGCGGCCCGCATGGTGCGCGACTGGGTTGCGCCGGATTTCCTGGACCTTAATTTCGGCTGCCCCGTGCCGAAGGTGGTGGGGCGCAACGGCGGCTCCGCGCTGCTCAAAGACCTGCCCCTTTTGGAGTGCGTGGCCCGCGCCGTGGTCGCGGCGGCAGCCCCCTGCCCCGTGACGGCGAAAATCCGCATCGGCTGGAGCAAAGCGACCGTCAACGCCCTGGAAACCGCGCGCATTCTGGAAAACGCGGGCGTGCAGGCGCTGGCCGTGCATGGCCGCACGAAGGACATGGGCTACAGCGGCGAGGCGGATTGGGAAGTGATCGATGCCGTGGCGCGGTCGGTCCGCATTCCCGTGATCGGCAACGGGGACATTCGCAGCGCCCAGGACGCCGCCCGGCGCAAGCAGGAAACGGCGGTTAAGGGACTGATGATCGGGCGCGGCGCGATGTCGGCCCCCTGGATTTTCCGCGAAGTGAAAACCTTTCTCGCCACCGGAACGCTGCCGCCGCCCCCCACGCTCGCGGAACGCTGGGCGCTGATCCGGCGGCATTGCGCGCTGGCCGTGGAAGAACGCGGCGAGGAGCGTCCGGCCTTCCATTCCATGCGGGCGCGGCTGATGGCCTATTGCCACGGGATGCCTTGCGCAAAAGCGTTGCGAAACCGGTTTGCGGCGATCGAAAGCCTCGCGGAGCTGGACCGAATTATCGCCGAAAGCCTCGCGGCGGAAACGGCGGCGGAATCATAACGCCAAAAAACCGCACTTACGCGAACTGCTTCAAGAGCCGGTCAACGGAACCGCAGAGATCCCGCAGGCCCGAGAGGAAGTCCGATTCAGGCAAAATGCCAAGCCCTTCCACCGCTTCGTTAATCAGGCGGCGGGCGGTGGCGATGGTTTCCTGCAAAGCGCCGGAACTGCGGGTGGCTTCGATGAGGGCTTCCGTTTCCGTTCCAGCCCGGATGGCCTCTTTCCAATGCTCACGCCCGGCTTCGGTGGCCTGGCCCAGCAGCAGCAGGACCGGCAGCGTCAGCTTGCCTTTGCGCAAGTCGCTGCCCAGCGTTTTGCCCGCCTTGGATTCGTCCCCGGCGATGTCGAGGCAATCGTCGTAAATCTGGTAAGCCACCCCGAGCTTCAGCCCGTAGGCTTTCAAGGCGGCGATGGCTTCGGGCGAGGTTCCTTCGTTGAGCCGCGCCCCAAGCTCGGTGGATGCGGCGAAGAGCGCCGCGGTTTTCATTTCGATGATGTGAAAATAATCCTCCACGCTCAGTTCCAGGTCGAACCGGCGCTTGGTCTGAATGATTTCCCCGGAGCAGACGTCCGAGGAGGCGTTGGCGATGCTTTTGGCCACTTCGCCGTCTTTGAAATGCGTGGAAAGCTTGAGCGCGTGGGCAAACATGCAATCCCCAAGCAGCACGCTAATCGCGCTGCCCCACTTGGCGTTGGCCGTGGGTTGGTTGCGGCGCAGATCCGCGCCGTCGATGATGTCGTCGTGCACGAGCGTGGCCGCATGTATCAATTCCATAATCACCGCAAGGTCGATGTGCTCCTGCTTGATCGCGCCGGTGGCCCCGGCGGAAAGCAGAGCGAGCGCAGGACGGAGGCGTTTGCCGCTCGATTCGCAGGCGTAGGCGACGTAATCCTCCACGGCGGGGTCGAACGCACGAGCCTGGGCTCTGATCCTTTCCTCCACACTGTCGAGGGGTTCGGCAATGAGTTTGAAGGCGGCTCGGATTTCCTTGGGTATGTTTTTGGCCTTCAAATCAGGCCTCGGCAGGTTTTTCACGGAACGTCCAAAATAGGGAACGCGCAGGGAAAGTCAATCCGGCGGACTTCGCGATGGAAAAAAGAAACCGGGGCGCCAGCAGGCTTTCGGATCGCTTTTTTCGAAGAAAAGAATCGCATTTTGCTTGGCTGAAAGTTAAGTATTTCAAGCCCTCCCCCCTATGACTTCCCCCAAGAGAAAACGCGATATTCTCATCGAAATCAAAGACCGCATGTTTCGGTCACGCTTTTTTGCGATTTCGGCGCTCTTCCACGCTTTCCTGATTACCGTATTGGGAACGGCCGTGCTGATGAACCACGTGCCCGAGCCGCCGGATTTCACGGCGGGCGAAGGAGATGGGAACGGGTTTGTGCAAGGGGACCCGAATGTCAACACACCGCCGCCGCCCCCCACCGAGCAGGTCAAAATGGACACGCCCACGCCGAATAATTCGAACGCGATGGACGTGATCGCGGTCGATAATGCGGCCATGGCTCCCAAGCTGGTGATGCCGACGATGAGCGCGCCCGTGGCCATCACGCCCTCGGAGTCCAAACCGAAGATGGCCGCCGCCGCTCCTCCCCGCAGTTCGCACGAGCTTTCCGCAAACCAGGCCAAGCGCATCCGGGCGTTCACTGGCAGTTGGGCCAAGGGAAGCGGGAACCGCTGGGGTGGAACCGGAGCCGTGAAGGACCGCGAATTTGAATTTACGGCCTACCTCGCCAAGTACTCCGGCGGCGACTGGGCCTCGACGAACAACATCGCCCCCACCGGCGAGATCTGGCGCGGCAGCCTGCTCAACCTGATTAGCTTCGTCAATACGTTCTCCAAGGGGCGCATCAAGGCGAGTTCGCAGCCGGTGCCGCTGGATCTCTCGAAATGGGACGAAGAAATTGCGGTCAAAAAGCCGCCGTTCATTTTCTTCACCGGCCACCGCGACTTCAAGCTGACAGATAAGGAAGTGGCGGCTCTGCAAGAATACGTGCAATCCGGCGGCTGCATTTGGGGGGACAGTTCGCTGCCCGGGCTGCGTTCCCGCTTCGACCTCGCCTTCCGCCGCGAAATGCGCCGGGTTATTCCCGACGTGGACAAGGATTGGGAAATCCTCAAATCCGACTACCCGATTTACTCGAAAAACCCTTACTATCCCGAAATCAAATCGCCGCCCCCCGGCATCAACGGGTACAAGGAGCAGATTTACGCCCTGCGTTACGGCGGCGAGGTGGCCATCATCTATACGCCGAACGATTACGGCGATATGTGGCGCATCGCCCTCGATAAGGACATGAAGATCGACCGGACGATCCTGGAAAGAACCCGCGCGACGTTGAAATATACGGACGACTCGGTGCTCTACCGGGGGGATATTTACTATCGCGGGCTGGATGTTGCCAGGGTCATCGACGCCTACAAGTTCGGCACGAACATTGTGATCCACCTGCTCACGCGCTGGGAAGACCGGATTAAGAACGTCCCGGCGGGTTTGTAGAAATCACTCCCAGCCCTGCCGCAGCACTTCGGGGATGGCTCCCGCAGCCCGGAGTTGGCGAAGGCTTAGCGCCGCGTGCCGTTTGGCCAGGCGCAGGCCCGTGGCAGGGTCCGTGACCAACGGCGCGTGGAAAAACCGGGGCGGCTGCCACCCCAGCGCGCGGTAAAGCAGCAGTTGCCGGAAGGTTGAGAGCCGGAGATCCTCGCCGCGCACCACTTCGGTGATACCCATGGCCGCGTCATCGACCACGACCGCCAACTGGTAGGCGGGAACACCGTCGCGCCGCCACACCACGAAATCGCCAAAGTCGCGTCCCGCCACGGCACTTTGCGGCCCGAGCGCCTCGTCATCGTAACGAATGCATTCGCCGTCGAGCACGCGAAATCGCCAATGGACGTCCGCCAAGCCCGGCTCGGCAACGGCTCCGATGCTTGCGGGGCGGCAGATGCCCGGGTAAAGCGCCTCTTCCTCGCCGGGATGCGGCGCTCCGGCGGCAAGCAGGACGTCGCGGCGCGAACACCGGCACGGATAGATGAAACCGCCCCGGCGCAGTTGTTCCAGGGCCGCGAGATAGAGCGCCCGGCGCTCGCTTTGCAGGTAGGGGGCAAAGGGGCCGCTGATATCCGGGCCTTCGTCCCAACGGAAGCCGAACCAGCGCAAATCCTCGTAAAGCGCCGCGACAAATTCCGGTTTGCAGCGGGCCGAGTCCAAGTCCTCGACGCGCAGCACGAGCTTGCCACCCGCTTGCGCCGCCCGTTGCTGAGCCGCCCAGAACGTGCGGGCATGACCCAGGTGCAAAAAGCCGGTGGGCGATGGGGCCAGGCGACCGCGATAAGGAGAGTTGGGCACAAGGTAAACTTTTCAAGTTTCTGCAAAATGAAAAGCGTTTTCGCAGGCTTGGAGTTTGGGGGTGCGGCTAGTAAAATAGTTTGCTGTGGAAAGTACTCCCGCCATTTTGCTTCGCCGTACGAAGTACTCAGAAACGAGCCTCATTGTGACGTGGCTGACGCGCGATTTCGGCAAGCTCAAAACGATGGCCCGTGGCGCGCGCGGCCCGAAGAGCCCACTGGCGGGGACGCTGGATCTCTTTTTTGAAACGGAGATCTCGTTTGTGCGCAGCCAGCGCAGCGAACTCCATACCCTGCGAGAAGCCGTGCTGCGCAATCCGCATGAGGGGATGCGAAAGGATTATGGGCGCGTGGAGTTGGGGGCGTACTTTGTGGAGTTGATGGAAATGGCCACGGAACCGGAGCACCCGGTACCGGAGCTGTTCGATTTGCTGGGGCGCGCGCTGGGGTATTTGGAGACGGCGGAGCCTAATCGCCGGGCGCTGGTTCATTTTGAAAAGGAACTGGCGAGGCTGTTGGGGATTTTGGGCGATGGCGAGGCGGCGACGGCGCTGTGGGCGATTGGGCAACGGCTGCCGGAAGCGCGGCGGCGATTGATGGAGAAGCTGGGGTGAAGGGGGGCAAGCCCCCCTTCCGGAGGGTTTGGGAGGCGGCGCCTCCCAATGCCTTTGCAAAGGCGGGCATTGAATTAATTTCGAAGCGGCGCGCTCAAGCCAAGCCCGAGCTACGCACCCATTGGCCCGCCTTGCTCCCCCCGAAAACAGCGCAGCGTTTTTTCGGGGGCAAGCGTCTCGGCGGCACCGTTACTAGATAAGCGCACAAGAGGACTTGTGCGCTTGGCGGAAACGCTTCGCTCTCCAAGAATGAGCAAGGCGGGTTAAACCGGCGGCTTTACGCGACGCTCGGTCTGTTCACGGCCCGCCTTGCTTTTGTTTTGGCTTCTGGGGCTCTGCCCCAGTGCCCCGGCAAGGGGGCTTGCCCCCTTGCATCCCATTCCGTTATTGCGCTTCGTCGTGACAGGCCCACCAAAGGCCCGTGAGGAGTGAGGTGGTGAAGATCGAAAAGGCTGCGAGGGAGAGCATGGATAAAATCTTAAGCACCGCTTGTACCAGTTGTCGCAAACGGTTGAAAAATCGGATCGAAGTTGTGGTAAAAAAAACCGCGCCTCCCCTTGGGGTTAAGGGGAGGCGCGGGGGGTTGCTGGTTTGCAAAGGCTACTCGGTGACGCCCGCTTTCACGATTTCCGTGAAGGCGCGGGGATCAAGGCTCGCACCGCCGACGAGTGCGCCGTCGATGTCCGGCTGGCCAAGGAGTTCCTTGGCGTTGCTGGGCTTGACGCTGCCGCCGTACTGGATGCGGACTTTTTCCGCGACGGAGGGATCGGCGATCTTGGCGATGGTGGCGCGAATGAAGGCATGAGCGGCTTGCGCCTGCTCGGGCGTGGCGACGCGACCGGTGCCGATGGCCCACACGGGCTCATAGGCGATGACGATTTCAAGGATTTCCTTGCCGTCAAGCCCGGCGAGGCTGCCGCGAAGCTGGGTTTCGAGCACTTCCTCGACGCGGTTGGCATCGCGCTCGGCGAGGGTTTCGCCAACGCAGAGGATGGGCTTCAACGCGGCTTCGAGGGCGGCGTGGACCTTCTTGTTGACGATGGCGTCAGTTTCCCCGAAGAGGGTGCGCCGTTCGCTGTGGCCGAGGACGACGTAGCGAACGTAGAGGTCGCGAAGCATGGCGGCGCTGATTTCGCCGGTGAACGCACCGTTCTTTTCAAAGGACATGTTCTGCGCGCCCAGCTTGACGGCGGACGAGTTGCTAAGGCGCTCGGCGGCTTTGGCCAGCGCGGTGAAGGGCGGGACGATGACGATGTCGACCCCGAGGTCCTCGTTAACGTCGAGGAGGAAGCTTTCCAGGAACGCGTCGGTTTCGCCGACGGTCATGTTCATCTTCCAGTTGGCTGCGATGATTTTCTTACGCATGGATGATTGGTCTCTCTATTGGAACTATTTGTTGGTCAACGCGGCCACACCGGGCAGTTCGCGGCCTTCGAGGAGTTCGAGGCTGGCGCCGCCGCCGGTGGAGATGAAGGTCATCTTGGGCGCGAGACCGAATTGTTTGACGGCTGTGACGGAGTCGCCGCCGCCGACGATGGATTTGGCTTTCGAGTCAGCCACGGCCTGGCCCACGCTCTTGGTGCCGTTGGCGAATTCGGCGATTTCGAAGATGCCGACGGGGCCGTTCCAGAGGACGGTGCCCGCGTTGGCGATTTCGGCGTTGTACTGCTTGATGGTTTCCGGCCCGATGTCGACGCCCGCCCAGCCTTCGCTGACGCTGTTGAGCTTGGAGATCTGGGTGGCGGCCCCGGCTTTGAATTCCTGGGTTTCGACGGAGTCAACGGGCAGGAGGAATTTGACGCCTTTCGCTTTGGCGGCTTCGAGGATTTCCTTGGCGAGGTCGACTTTGTCGGCTTCAACAAGGCTCTTGCCCACCGGGTAGCCGAGGGCGAGGTAGAAGGTGTAGGCCATGGCGCCGCCGATCAGGATGGTGTCGGCTTTTTCAAGCAGCGACTTGATGACGGTGATTTTCGAGGAAACTTTGGAGCCACCGAGGATGACGACGAAGGGACGGTCCGGGGTGGCCAGTTCGTCGATCAAATACTTGAGTTCTTTTTCCATCAAGAGGCCCTGGGCCGCGATGGGCAGGAGGTGGGCAACACCGGCGGTGGAGGCGTGGGCGCGGTGAGCGGCGCCGAAGGCGTCGTTGACGTAGAGGTCGCCGAGGGCGGCGAGTTTCTTGCAGAATTCGGAGTCGTTGGCTTCTTCTTCAGCCTGGAAGCGGACGTTTTCGAGGAGGGCGACGTCACCGTCCTTGAGCTTGGCAACAGTGGCCTGGGCGGATTCGCCGACGGTGTCGGTGGCGAAGGCGACGGGGGCGTTGATGAGCTTGGAAAGGCGCTCGGCAACGACGGCCAGCGAGTATTTCGGGTTCACTTTGCCCTTCGGGCGGCCAAAGTGGGCCATGAGGACAACCTTGGCGCCTTTTTCGCGCAGAAGGTTGATGGTGGGGAGGCTTTCGACGATGCGGGTGTCGTCGGTGATGCGCTGGGCGCCGTCAACCTCTTCGGTGGGAACGTTGAAATCGACACGGACAAGCACGCGCTTGCCCTTTACGTCGATGTCGCGAACGGAAAGCTTGGCCATAATGGATGAAAATCTGAACGTTCCCTGGCGGAACGGGAACTGGTTTTTGAAAGATATCTCCCTCCGGACGCCCCCGGAGAAAGGGGTCTGGCCGGGATCGCCGAATCCCGGCCAGTAAGGTGTTCGAGGCGGGGTTTGCCCGTCTCCGGCGCTCGGCGACGCCGTCAGTCAGTTATTCCTGTTAAGGAATTACTTGCCGAGGAGCTCGAGGCCCTGGACGCAACGGTTGGAATAACCCCATTCGTTGTCATACCAGGAGACGACCTTCACGAACTTGTCGCCGAGGGTCATGGTGAGCTCGCTGTCGAAGATGGAGGAGTGGCGGTTGCCCACGATGTCCTGGAGGACGAGGGGCTCATCGCTGTACTCGAGGATGCCCTTGAGCGGGCCTTCAGCGGCGGCCTTGAAGGCGGCGTTGATGGCTTCGACGGTGGCCGGGTTCTTGAGTTCGCAAACGAAGTCGGTCACGGAACCATCGGGGGTCGGCACGCGGAAGGAACCGCCGTTGAGCTTGCCCTTGAGTTCGGGAATGACTTCGCCGATCGCCTTGGCAGCGCCCGTGGAGGACGGAACGATGTTGATGGCGGCGGAACGGGCGCGGCGCAGGTCGCTGTGCGGGAGGTCCAAAATGCGCTGGTCGTTGGTGTAGCTGTGAATGGTGCTCATGAAGCCCTGGGCGATGCCGAAGGTTTCGTTGAGAACTTTGACGAGCGGGGCGAGGCAGTTCGTCGTGCAGCTAGCGTTGGAGACGATGAAGTGCTTGGCCGGGTCGTAGATTTGGTCGTTGACGCCGAAAACGATGGTGGCATCAGGGTTCTTGGCGGGGGCGCTGATGAGCACGCGCTTGGCGCCAGCCTTGATGTGGAGTTCCGCCTTGTCGCGGGAGGTGAAGAAGCCGGTGGATTCGAGCACGACTTCCACGCCGAGCTGGGCCCAGGGAAGCTTGGCCGGATCGCGTTCGGCGAGAATCTTGATTTTGTGGCCGCGAACGATGAGGTTCTCGGCGTCAAAGGTCACTTCGCCGTCGAACTTGCCGTGAACGGAGTCCCACTTGAGAAGGTGAGCGAGGGTTTTCGTGTCGGTGAGGTCGTTGATCGCGACCACGTTTTCGACCTGAGCGGGGGTCATCGCACGAAGAACGTTGCGCCCGATACGCCCGAAGCCATTAATGCCAATCTTTGCCATAGAAATAATTACGGTGTTGGTTGAATTAGAAGCCACAAGCTTAATGAGAGGGCGGCGGTAGCGTCAAACCAAACTTTGAAATTACCGGGTCCGCGCGAATATTAGGCCGCTTTATGGTCGGCAACCCCACCGGACAGCCCTCTCACTAGGGCTCTATTGGTCCTCAAACTTATCATTAAGCCACTGATAAGGAAAGCGGTCGCCGGGGCAATCGGTGGGCCACTGCGGCGGGTTGATGTCCCGGTGGGGCTTGACGATGGCCAGGTGGTGGTCGGTCTTGCCGACGCGCTTGCGGAGGTATTTGACGAGTTCGTCGAGGGCTTCGAGTTGCGCCTGGGTGGGCCGCTCTTTGTTGTAGTCGCCCACGAGGCAGACGCCCAGGGCGATGCTGTTCAAGTAATCGGAGTGGACGTGGCCGCCCTGGAGTTGGTTGATCCAGCGGGGGCCGATTTCGATGGCTCCGTCGCCGGTGGAGGTGCCGTTACCGATGACGAAGTGGTAGGCGAGGCCGTTGGGCATTTTGCGCACGTAGCGGTGGTAGTAGTCGAAGGCTTTGGCGCTGCCCTGGCGGGTGCCGGAGTTGTGGACGACGATGTAGCGCCACTTGTGGGCGGGCACGCGGGCGTCGTCGATGGCGTCGCGAACGCGCGGGGTGAGGTATTTATAATGGGAGGCGCGGCCGAAGGGCCACCACCAGCGGCGGCGCTCCGATTCCTGCTGCACGGGGGTAGGTGCGGCTTCTTCTTCCTCCCCTGCCCCGGACTTGGTGACGACGACGGATTGATCTTGAACGGGCCGGGAAGGCTGCGAAATGACGCGGCTGGGCTGCGCGCTTGTGCTCTGCGCAGATTGCGCGGAAGGAGCAGGCTGGCGCGGTTCAGGACGCGGTTCAGCAGGTTTTTCGATCAGTTTCTCGATGGGCTTTTCGCGCTCGATTTTGGGCTCGGGCTTTTTCTCCGGTTCGGGCTTGGATTCGGTGTCCGTGTGCCGCCGGGGGGCGGCGTCGGAATCCGCGCCGGGCTTGGCGTGCCGCTTAAGGGTGGCCGGTTTCGGCTTGGCTTTGGATTTTTTGGACTTGCGGCGGTCGGTCGACTCGGAGGAGGTGTCTTCTGTTTTTTTGGAGCCGGTTTGAGCGTCGGAACGAGACTCGGATTTGCCGCTTTCCGCTTTGTCAGGCTTTTCTGTTTTTTCCGCTTTCTGATCCTTTTCCGCGGCGGGCTTTTTCGGCTGTTTCTTGGAGTCTTCTTTTTGAGAGGCGGGTTGATCGGATTTGGCGGACTTTTCTGCCTTTTCTGGCTTTTCGGCGGGCTTTTTGGAAGCGGGCTTTTCGCTTTTATCCGACTTTTTCGAATCATCGCTGGCGGGCGATTTTTTTGGTTCGCCGGAGGCGGCGGGCTTTTTGGAAGCGCCGGAAGAGGAGGTGCCCTCCGAGGACTTGGCGGTGGCTGTTTTTTGGGGAGAGGCCGAGGGCGAAGGCTTGGCCTTGGCTTTTACGGAGGCGCTTTTGGGCGTCTCTTCTTCATCGGCAGCCCGGGCAAGAACGGGCGAGGAGAACGCCGCCGCCCCGACCAGCAGGACGGCCAAAATTCGACGAGGGATAAACACGGGACTCCACCCTACTTAGTTGACGGCGGTGAAGCAAGGAGGTGATGAATTTTTTGCCGCCTTGAGCGCGCCATTAACGCCAAAGGTCAATTTTGGCAGGCTTTTTTGTAAATGCTCTAAACGTGCAAATTTTGTATTTCGCTTTTAAGCGATTCCAACCGTGTCCGTTCTTTGACCATGTCGTTTACCGTTTGTTTTTCGGGGTTGATTATCAAGAGGCGATAATACAAGAGGTGGATTACAGCGACGCCTATTGTCGCATATAAAAGGTGAACAAACAGCGCGGGCGCACCCCGGAAAAACAATCTGAGAGGATCTACGTTAATCGCCGACGACTTTTCGACGCAGGAAATCCATGAAGCTATCGACATAATCACAAAAGCGATAAATCCAAACCCCGAACAAAATTCCATGGTGCTATGCGACTTTGCTTTGGAAATCTCATTTTCGGCCTCGGATTTTGCCGCATTGCATTTGTTGATTTTATCATTCAAATCCTCTTCAGCGCGCGCCCTGAATTCTTTCATGGATTGATCGACAAGCGCGGGCACATCCTCCAATAAGTCAATAGCATTCAAAAAACCGTAGAAGGTTTCAGACAACATTTCGGTTTGGACCTCATCGATTTTTTTGCGCAGCAAGTCGGTCGATGTCCGGTAACTTTCAATAGCAATAGAATCGAGCGCATCAATTCTTTGCAACGCGTCTCGAAGTTTAACTTTTGCAGACGTCTTTACATTCTGCCGCAACGATTCCAGAAAATAATCCAAGTCTTGCTGGTGCTGTTGGAAATCACCATCCATACTGCTTTTTAAGGAATATCCGCGGTCCTGTTGGATGGCTATTGCCAGGCTGGCCAATGCCACCGAGGGCCGATGATCGTGCATGCGAATTTTAGCTATTTGAAAATGAGCCTCCGCAAATTCAGGGAATAACGCGATTGCGCGTTGGGTATGGTTTTCGGCTTCTCGAATTTTCCCCTGGCAATATGCCGCCCAACCGGCTGCCAATAACGCACGCGCAGCTTCCTGCGCGGCATCACACTCAGAGTATCTGGCCGAGATTAGGAAGGATTTTTCAGCTAACGCGAGATCGATAATTTCGGAAGAATTGTTTTTGGCATCCCCGAGCCGGATCGCTCCATGCAAATAGTGAAATCTATAATCCAAATCATACCCCGAATGAGGGCCATAACCATTCAACGCACGGTTGATATATTGCAAGGATTCTTCATGCCATCCTCTAAGAAAGGCGCGGCGAGCTTCGTTAAACTGCTCCCGAGCCCAAGTTTGCTCCGGCGTCTGTGAGGTGCGCAGCAATTCCTCCAAAGTGTCATTAACTCGCCCCAATGATACAAAAATTCCACCCAACCCCCATTGCAGTGTTGAATTGATTTCTTTGATGCCTGAAGAAATATCGTTTAGTTTCCAGGAGATCTCAGCAAAACCATCGGAAATTCGTGACGAAATCTGGTCAATACCTTCAGATAACGCAGCATTAAGACCCTCAACGACACTAATATTTTCTCGATGCAGTTGCTCGTTTGAGGCAATAATAGTTTTACTAGTTTCTGCGATTTGCCCGTTGATGCTGTTTTCAAAACTCTTTGCTTGCAAATATTCGCGCCAGGACAGCCCTCCAGCAAAGATGTATTGACTCATTGCTGCATCACTATCTTGGTAAATATTACAGTCAAGAACTTACGTGCTTATTCCGGCAATAGAGAGCCTTGGAAATTGTAAAAAAGTGACTATTATGAGGAAATAATGGCTGTCGCTTCTTTCATTTTCGATATTGGCAATGTGCTGATCCCGTTCGACTTCAACCGGGCCATCCGGCGCATCGCCGCGCAATGCGTGGACCCGTTTGTGACGCTGCCGCCGGAGGCCGGGGCGCTGACGCATCTGCTGGAGTCGGGCAAGATCGACCGGGGGGAGTTTGTGCGGCGGGCGACGGCGCTGTTGCGCTACCAGGGCGGCGAGGCGGAGTTCGTGGCGGCGTGGCAGGATATTTTCGTGGAAAACCACGCGATGACGGCGCTGGTGACCCGGCTGCGGGCGCGCTACCCGCTTTATCTGCTTTCCAATACGAGCGATATTCACGCGGATTATTTCGAGGCGAAGTACCCGGTGTTCCAGCAGTTCTGCGGGGCGGTCTATTCGCACCTGGCCGGGTGCGTGAAGCCGGAGCGGGAGATTTTCGAGAAGGCGATCGCGAAGTTCGGGGTGAAGCCGGAGGAGACGGTGTATGTGGACGACCTCCCGGCGAATGTGGAGGGGGCGCGTGCCGCTGGGTTCGAGGCGATAACCTATGACTTCCGCCGCCACGAGGAGTTCGAGGCGCGGCTGGCGGCGTTGGGCGTGGTTTTTTAATTTTGCGGGCCTGCGTCCGGGTTCCCTGGCGTTTTCCACCGGCCCGGGGTCATGGAAAAACGGGCTGGCGTTGCGCGCGGGGCGTTTGCTAGCGTCAGGGCATTATGCGATTGCTCATCACCGGGGGCTGCGGCTTTATCGGCTCGAATTTCATCCGTTACATTCTGGAGCATTACGGTCCGGCGCTGGTGACGAATGTGGACGCGCTGACTTACGCGGGGTCGCTCTCCAATGTGGCGGACCTGCCCGCGAAATACGGCGAACGCTACGAGTTCTTCCAGGCCGATATCGCCAACGAGCAGCAGATCGAGGCGATCATGGAGAAGCACTCGTTTTATGGGGTCATCAATTTCGCGGCGGAAAGCCACGTGGACCGCTCGATTGATTCGCCCGGCAATTTCGTCCACACGAACGTGCTGGGCACTTCCGTGATGCTGGAGGCCGCCCGCCGCCATGGGGTGAAGCGGTTCATCCAGATTTCCACGGACGAAGTTTACGGTTCGCTGGGGCCGCAGGGGAAGTTCACCGAAACGACGCCGCTGGACCCAAGCTCGCCCTACAGCGCGAGCAAAGCGGCGGCGGATTTACTGGCGCTGGCGTTTCACAAAACGTACGGCCTGGAGGTGCTGGTGACGCGCTGCTCGAACAATTACGGCCCGAACCAGTTCCCGGAAAAGCTGATCCCGCTGATGATTTTAAACGCGATGCGGGACCTTCCCCTGCCCGTCTATGGCGACGGCGGCAATGTGCGGGACTGGATTCATGTGGAGGACCATTGCCGGGCGGTTTTCACGGTGCTCCTGGAGGGGCAACCGGGGCAGGTTTATAACATTGGCGGCGATGGCGAGCTGGTGAACCTGGACGTGGTGAAGCTCATCCTAAAGCACCTCGGCAAGCCGGAGAGCCTGATTTCTTTTGTGAAAGACCGCCTGGGGCATGACCGGCGCTATGCGATTGATTCTTCCAAGCTCCAGCGCGAACTGGGCTGGAAACCGCTGCACCGGCCCGAGGAAGGCATTTTGAAAACGGTCGATTGGTATGTGGCCCACCGCGAATGGTGGGAGCCGCTCTTGAAAAAAGAGGAGGCCCGATGAGCCTGCCCACGGTGGTCATTCTCGGCAGCGGCGGCAGGCTGGGCGCGGCGTTGGCCAAAAGCTGCGCGGCGGAGACGCGCGTGATCGGTTTTAACCATGCCCAACTGGACCTCGCCTGCCCGGACGCGCTGGAGCGGGCGCTTGAGGGCGTGGCGTTCGACGCGCTGGTGAACTGCGCCGCGCTGACCAACGTGGATTATTGCGAGACGCACCCGGAGGAGGCGTTCGCGGTGAATGCCATCGCCGTGCGCCGAATCGCGGATTTCTGCGCGGTGCGCCACGCACGGTGCATCCACATCAGCACGGATTACGTTTTCGACGGCGAAAAAGAGACGCCCTACACCGAGGAGGACGCGCCGAACCCCATCAGCGTTTATGGCAACTCGAAGCTGCACGGCGAGCGGGAGTTGCTTTCGGTTTCGGGCGATTTTCTGGCGGCACGCGTTTCGTGGGTGTTCGGCCCGGAGCGGCCCAGCTTCGTGGACCAGATCGTGCGGCGGGCGCTGGAGACGGATCAACTCCAGGCCATCGGCGACAAGTGGTCCACGCCAACGTACACGGGCGACCTGGTGGAATGGTTGAAGCTGCTGCTTTGGAAATTCCCCGCGGGCGGGGTGATCCACCTGGCGCAAACGGGCCTTTGCACGTGGCAGGAATATGGCCAGTACGCGCTGGATTGCGCGGCGGAAGCCGGGTTGCCGCTCAAGGGGCGCACGGTGGCTTTCCAAAAGATGGCCGATTTGAAGGCGTTCGTGGCGCGGCGGCCCGTACATACGGCCATGGACACAAGGAAATTCGCCGCGCTGACCGGCGTGACGCCCCGCCCGTGGCAAGCGGCAGTGGCGGATTACGTTCGAAGCCACTACGGAAAGCAGCAGGCTTTCCAATGAAAGAAAACGTGCGGCTTGTAAAGGCTTACATTTCACTGTAGTCTCCCTGTTTTATGAGACTCCCCTCCTTTGTAAGCCTCTCTCTTTGCCTCTTTTTAGCGTTTGGAGCAGCCAGCATTTACGCTGCGGAACCGAAAGCGAAAGAAAAGCCGAAAACGGCGCTCACTATCAGCGTCCGGGCCACGGGCGCGGTGGGCGACGGGAAGCAACTCGACACCAACGCCATCAACCGCGCGATTACTCAATGTGCGGAGAGCGGCGGCGGGATGGTGGTGTTCCCGGCGGGCAAATACCTTACGGGCACGATTCTTTTGCGCAGCCACGTGAACCTGCGGCTGGAGGCCGGTTCGGAAATCCTTGGTTCGCCGGATCTGGAGCAATACCGCAAGCCGGCGCCGGAAACGGTGGCTCCGTTCCGCAAGTGGGGCAACTGGCACCGGGCGCTGATCCTGGGCCAGGATGTGGAGGATGTGACGCTTTGCGGGGAGGGCACCATCAACGGAAACAAGGTCTTCGATGCGGCGGGCGAAGAGCATATGCGCGGGCCGCACTCCATTTTGTTCATCGACTCCCGCCGGTTCACGGTGCGCGATGTTTCGATCCGCGATTCCGCCAATTACGCCATCTTTTTCCTGACCAGCGATGACGTGAACGTGGAGCGCGTGACAATCACGGGCGGCTGGGACGGCGTGCATTTTCGCGGGACGCCGGAACAGTTTTGTCACAACGTGAACATCACCGGGTGCCGTCTTTACACGGGCGACGATTCCATTGCCGGGAATTACTGGGAGAATACGGTGATTTCCAACTGCACGCTCAACTCCTCGTGCAACGGCATCCGGCTGATCGGCCCGGCGAATCGCCTGATCGTCCACGGCTGCCTTTTTTACGGGCCGGGCGAACAGATTCACCGCTCTTCCGACCGCACGAATATGCTCTCCGGGATTATCTTGCAGCCCGGTTCGTGGGATGACACGCGGGGGCCGCTGGACCACGTGCTGATTTCTGAAAATACGATGTGCGATGTGGAGTCGCCCGTGGTGCTTGTGACCAAGCCGGGCAACAAAGTGGGCCGCGTAACCATTTGCGGATTACAGGCCACGGGCGTGTATGGCAGCGCGATGACGGCCGAAAGCTGGATGGACGAGCCGATTGACGAAGTGATTTTACGCGATGTGAACGTGGAGTACACAGGGGGCGCGCCCGCTTCCGACGCTTCGCGGGAAATCGTTGATCCGAAACAGGGCACGCGGCCTTTGCCGGTGTGGGGGTTTTATGCGCGGAACGTCCGGCGACTGGTGCTCCAGGATGTGCGGTTGAGTTTTGCAAAGGAGGACCACCGCCCGGTGATGCTCGCGGATCGCGTACCGCAGCTTCAACTCGACAATTTCAAAGCGCCGAAGGTCGAGGATGTGGCGGAGCCGATCCTGAAAATCAACGGCACCGAGCAAATCCCCGCGAACACCCAGGTTTGGAAATAGAGGCCGTTCACTAAATAAGGCAAGTAACAAAGGCCTTGAGATGGGTTGGCGGGGCATTATACCCAAGGCCGTTCCCCAGCCTATTCACCCCGACTCCCCCCTATTTATGAAACTAAAATCTCTATTGCTCGCCCTGGCTCTTGGGGCCGCTTCGCCTATCCACGCTGAACCCGCCCAGCCCGCCGCCACACCCAAGGCAAAGGCGGCGATCACGCTCAGTGTGCGCGAAACGGGCGCGGTGGGCGATGGCCAGCAACTCGACACCGAAGCCATCAACCGCGCGATTACCAAGTGCGCGGAGAACGGCGGCGGTGTGGTGGTGTTTCCGGCGGGCAAGTATCTCACGGGCACGATTCTTCTTCGCAGCCACGTGACCTTGCGCCTCGACGCCGGTTCGGAGATTTGCGGCTCGCCGGATTTGGAACAATACCGCCAGCCGGAGCCGGAGACCGTCGCCCCCTTCCGCAAATGGGGTCCATGGCACCGGGCGCTGATCCTCGGCCAGGACGTGGAGGATGTGACGATTTGCGGCGAAGGCACCATCAACGGCAATTTCGTTTATGACCCCAAGGGCGAGGAGCATTTGCGCGGGCCGCACGCGGTACATTTCATCAACTCCCGCCGGTTCGCCATGCGCGACCTGACCATTCGCGACGCCGCCAACTACGCCATTCTTTTTCTCACCAGCGATGATGCCGAGTTCCAGAACCTCAAAATCTCCGGCGGCTGGGACGGCATCCATTTTCGCGGGACGGAGGGGCGCGTTTGCAAGAACGTGAACATCACCGGTTGCCGCCTTTACACCGGGGACGATTCCATTGCCGGTTCTTATTGGGAAAATACGGTGATCTCCAACTGCATCGTCAACACCTCCTGCAACGGCATCCGCTTGCTCGGCCCGGCGAAGCATTTGATCGTGCAGGACTGCCTTTTCTACGGCATCGGCACGCACCCTTACCGTACCTCCAACCATTGGGACACGCTTTGCGGCATTCTGTTGCAGCCGGGGGCGTGGGAGCCGATGCCCGGCGAACTCGATGACGTGCTGATTTCAAACGTCACCATGCACCATGTAGGCGCGCCGCTCCAGATTTGGTGCGAAAAGACCTGCAAGGTCGGGCGGGTCACCGTGAGCAACCTGCGCGCAACCGGAGCGAACCGGTTCCCCGTGACGATTGAGAGCTGGACGGAAGCGCCCATGGATTACGTGGCTTTCCGGGACTGTGACTTCGAGTTTGCAGGGGGCGGCGCGGCGGCGGCGGAACCGTTGCCGGAAATTAAGGAGCCCAGGATTAATACCGATACGAGGCCGTTGCCGATGTGGGGTTTTTATGGGCGCAACGTGCAGCGGCTGGCGTTTGAGAATGTGCGCTTCCATTTTGAAAAAGAGGACCGTCGGCCGGTGATGGTGACCGAACGCATTGGGCAGTTTGAGAAGGACGGGGTGAAGTGGCCGAAGGTGGAGGGAGTGGAGCGCCCGGTGGTGGAAAAATAGATGGGGTGCAGGGGGGCAAGGCCCCCTGCTGGAGGGTTTGGGAGGTGAAACCTCCCATTGCCTTTGCAAGGCGGGCGTTGAATTGATTTCGAAGCGGCGCGTCCAAGTTCAGCCCGAACTTTGCAGCCATTGGCCCGCCTTGCTCCCCCGAAAACAGCGCAGCGTCTTTTCGGGGGCAAGCGTCTCGGTGGCGGCCTTTTTAGATAAGCGCCTGCGGCGCTTGGCGGAGACGCTTCGCTGTCCGATATAGACAAGGCGGCGATAACGTGGCGGTTTAATGCAGGGCTCGGAACTTTTTGACGCCGCCTTGCTTTTGTTTTGGCTTCCGGGGCTCTGCCCCAGCACCCCGGCAAGGGGGCTTGCCCCCTTGCATCCCATCTTTTTTCACACGCCCCGCTGGGCCGGGTTCCAAATGAATTTGTGCATCTGCAACTGGAAGCGCACCGGAAGCTTGTCCTCCAAGATCCACTTCACGATGTCCGCCGGTTCAATTTTCCCAAACACCGGCGAAAATAGCACGGCATGCACCCGGCAATGAAGGCTATGCTGCCGCACTTGCCGCCGCGCCCATTCGTAGTCCTCCCGCGACCCGATGACGATTTTCACTTCATCGCGCTCGGTGAGCACCTCGAGGTTGGGCCAATGGTTGCGGTCCACTTCGCCGCTCCCAGGCGCTTTCAAATCCATGATGCGGTGGACGCGCGGATCGACGCCGGAAATATCGCGCGCCCCGTTGGTTTCCAGCAATACGGTGCGCCCCGCGTCACACAAGGCGGCCAGCAACGGAAGGGTGGCCGGTTGCAGGAGCGGTTCGCCGCCGGTGACCTCCACCAGCGGACAATCAAAAGCGAGCACTTCGCCCAGCACCGCGGCCAGCGGCTGGCGCATACCTTCCGCAAAGGCGTAGGCGGTGTCGCAATAGGTGCAGCGCAAGTCACAGGCCGTCAGCCGCACAAAGACGCACGGCAGCCCGGCCCAGGTGCTTTCCCCCTGGATGGAGAGAAAGACCTCGTTGACGTTAAGGCTGGCATTGGCGTTGGACGACGGCACCCCGGAAATATGAAGCAGCCAGCGCGGGTGTCACTGATTTTTTGCCATCCCCGCTTTGAGCGCCGCCAGGTGCTTGCCAAAGTGGATGGTGAGCACGCCAACGTAGGTTTGCGGGTGGGTGTTCAAGCAAGCGCGCACCGCCGGGCCAAATTCCGGGTCCGTGAGCACACTGCCGAAGGTGCAATGCAGGATCTGGCGGCCCGGGGCGGTGAACCCCTTCCCTTCCGGCACGTCCTCCCAGCATTCCAGGTAAAGCCGCTCCAGGTCTTTGTCGCGTGGAACGGCTTCCGGCGCGGGGGCGTCGGCGAGGGTGGCGTGAACGTGGTAGGTGGCTTTGTCCACGTCATAATGGGCGCGCGCGAAGGCGACGATGCGCCGGAAAAGCGCCGGTTCATGGATGGCCACGACTCGCAGGGCTTCCAGGTACGAGGTGCCCGCGGTTTTGACGTGAAAGAGGCCGCCGGTGGCCCGGGCCAGCGCCGGGTACATGGAGATTTTGTCGGAGCCGGAGTGGAGGCTCAGTTTGTACGGCCCGAGGAGCCGGGCGATGGCGGCGTGGTCGTCGAGGGAGCGGTCCAGCGCGGCGAGGTCGCCAATGTAATCGACGCCTTTTTCCAGGCTGCCGATGAAGCGCGGGGCCAACGAGACGAGCTTCATGCCCCGGGCGATGACCTGGCTGGCGATGATGTAGTGCTCGGCCAACGTCGTCGGCTGCTCCGTTTCGTCCACGGAGAGTTCGATTTCGAAATCGCGCCCATGTTTGCCTATTTTGCCCATCACTTCGGCGATGTAATTGGAAAGCGCGACCGATTCGTTGATGGCGAGGCCGTATTTCACCGCCGCCCGCAAGGCCGCTTCCTCGGTAATCTCAATGGTCGAGCCGGTGGGCAGCGCGATGCGCTTGCCGTTGTACTCATCGAACCAGGAAATCCGGTCCCGGACGGCGGCGAATTTTTCGCGCAGGGTGGCGAGGTCGTAGTTGTCCGCTTGCGCATCGACGTAAGCGGAGGGGTCGATGGTGAAGAAGCAGAACCCGGCGGCTGCGGTGCGGTCCACATCCTCGCGCGTCTTGAGGTGGTCGGCGTCCGCACCCTGGGGGCCGGTCCAGCCCGCCAGCTCGGCGGCGTTGAGGGCATCCAGCATCACGCGTTCGGCGCTGCGGCCGGTGCGGGTCATTTCGCGGATGGATTGCTGGGCGAAGATCGGCTCGATGCCCACGCCCCAGCGTTTGAGGGCGGTCACGTGACCGGCGGTGGCCAGACCGATGCGGTCGCCAAATCCAAAGGAAGGTTTCAGCCCAAGGGGGGCGGGTATGCTGTTCATGGGACCGGGATTATTCCCGGCTCTCCCGGGTCCGGCAAGGAAAATCACACACGTGTAAGGTAGCCTTCTTTTTAATTAGCCATTGAAAATTGACGTTGAGCCATTCACCATCGCCCGCCATGTGGAAAGGACGCTTTAAAACCGATACCGCGCAACTACTTAAAGACTTCAGCGAGTCGATCTCTTTCGACTGGCGGCTCTACCGTCATGACATTGCCGGGTCCATCGCCCACGCGACCGCGCTCCAGGCGGCGGGGCTGATTACGAAGGAGGAACTGGAAGCGATCCGCTCGGGCCTCACGGGCATTCGCGAGGAGATCGAGAACGGCAAGTTCTCCTGGAGCCGCGACCTGGAGGATGTCCACATGAACATCGAGGCGGAGTTGACCCGCCGCATCGGCGACGCCGGGGCGAAGCTCCACACGGCCCGCAGCCGCAATGACCAGGTGGCGCTCGACATCCGCCTTTACCTGCGCGACGAGGCCGAGGAGATCGGGCATTTGATCGCCGAGCTGCAAAAGAGCCTGGTGGATTTGGGTGAGCGTAATGCGGAGGTGATTATCCCGGGCTACACGCACTTGCAGCGCGCCCAGCCGGTGCTTTTCGCCCACCATTTGCTGGCTTATGTGGAGATGCTCTCGCGCGACGCGGGCCGCGTGGCCGACGCGCGCAAACGGCTCGATGTGCTGCCGCTCGGCTCGGGCGCGATCGCCGGTTCCACGATCAACCTGGACCGCAATCTCATTGCCCGCGAACTGAATTTCCCCGCGATTTCCCAGAACAGCATGGACGCCGTGAGCGACCGCGATTTTGCCGTGGAACTGCTCTCGGCGCTGGCGCTGACGGGCGTGCATCTTTCGCGCTTGAGCGAGGATTTGATTTTGTGGGCCAGCGCGGAGTTCAAGTTCGTGACGCTTTCCGACGCTTACACGACCGGTTCCAGCCTGATGCCACAAAAGAAGAACCCGGACGTGTGCGAACTGACGCGCGGCAAGACGGGCCGCCTGGTGGGCAACCTCACGGCGCTGCTCACGCTGCTTAAAGGTCTGCCCATGACCTACAACCGCGACATGCAGGAGGACAAGGAGCCGCTGTTCGATTCCATCGACACGGTGAAGCATTCGCTCCAGATTTACGCCGCGATGCTGCGCGAGGTGAAGGTGAACGCCGGGCCGTGCGCCGCCGCCGTGGCGGACTGGGCACTGCTGGCCACCGACGTGGCCGATTACCTGGTGCTCCATGGGGTGCCGTTCCGCAAGGCGCACGAGATCGTGGGCAAGAGCGTGGCGCTTTGCATCGAGCGCGGCGCGGGTTTCACGGAACTGACGATGGAGGATTACAAGGCGCTCTCCCCCGCGTTCGAGCCGGATGTTTACGAGCTTTTCAACGTGGAACGCTCGATTAACGCCCGCACCAACCCCGGCGCGCCCTCGAAAGCGAATGTGAAGGCGCAGTTAGAACGCTGGAAAGCCGCGCTCGAATAGCCTTTTCGTTCACTACTTTACGAACCTCGAACACCCTGATAGGGTGCCCTTTCCCATGTCTGACGTTCAGCATACCCTCGCCTCACCCGCTTCCCTCACGGGAACCTCCCTTCACACGGGAGGCAATTGCACGATCACCCTCCAACCCGCCCCCGTGGGGCACGGCTGGAAGTTCAAGCGCGTCGATTTGCCCGACCAGCCGGTGATCGACGCCCAGGCCAGCCGGGTGAAAACCATGGAGCGGGCCACGAGCCTTTCCGAAGGCGCGGTGAAGGTGCAGACGGTGGAGCACGTGCTCGCCGCGTTGCACGGCATGGGGGTGGATAACGCGCTGATCGAGATGGACAGCAATGAGCCGCCCATCGGCGACGGCAGCGCGCGGCCTTTCGTGGAGTTGATTAAGAAAGCGGGCGTCGCGCCCCAGGATGCGCCCCGTTCCTACTACGCGATCAATGAACCGCTGCATATCGAAACGAAATCCGGCTCGCTGCTGACCATCGTGCCGGACGACAAGTTCCGCATCTCCTGCACGAACGTGGGCCCCGAGGGCCGGTTCACCCAGTTCTACACCACCGAGATTACGCCGGAGATTTTCGAGAAGGAAATCGCCCCCGCCCGCACGTTCGTTTTCTACGAGGACGTAAAGCCGCTGCTGGACAAGGGCTTGATTAAAGGCGGCAGCCTGGAAAACGCCGTGGTGGTGAAGGGCGACTCTGTCATGAGCAAGGAGCCGATGCGCTTTAAAGAGGAGTTCGCGCGGCACAAGATGCTGGATTTGATCGGCGATCTCGCCCTTTTCGGCCACCCCCTCAAGGGGCACATCATCGCGGCCAGGCCGGGCCACAGTTCCAATGCCGAGCTGGTCAAGCAGTTGACCCGCCGCCAGGCGCAACTGCTCGCCATGGTGCCGCCGTCGGTCATTCCCAAGGACGGCGCAGTACTCGACATCAACGACGTGATGAAGATCCTGCCCCACCGCTACCCGTTCATCATGGTGGACCGCATCGTGGCGTTCGAGGGGGATACGAAATGCACCGGCGTCAAGACGGTCACCATTAATGAACCGTATTTCCAGGGGCACTTCCCCGGCCATCCGGTGATGCCGGGCGTGCTGCAACTCGAAGCCATGGCCCAGGTGGCCAGCATCGCGTTCTACCACCAGAGCGGCAACATCGAGAGCGGGCGCGTGGGTTACTTTATGAGCGCCGACAGCGTGAAATGGCGCAAGCCGGTGCTGCCGGGCGACACGCTCTTCATCCATGTGGAGGTGACCAAGGCCAAGCGGAGCCTCGCGAAGGCCAAGGGCCGCTGCGTGGTGAATAACGAGGTGGTTTCGGAGGCCGACATGCTTTTCGGCTTCATCGGCTAAGAGCTTTATCCCATGCCCGAGACTCAAATTCACCCCACCGCCATCGTCGATCCCCACGCCCAGCTTGGCACGGGCGTTTACGTCGGGCCGTACTCGATCATCGGGCCGGACGTAACCTTGGGCGACGGCTGCTGGCTCCAGCATCACGTGACCATCGCGGGCCCGGCGCGCATTGGCCGCAACAACAAGTTTTTTGCCTACGGGTCCATCGCGCAGCAGACGCAGGACTTGAAGTATAAAGGCGAGCCGACGCTTGCGGAGATTGGCGATGACAACTCGTTCCGCGAATTTGTGAGCGTCCACCGGGCGACGTTCCCCGGCGGCTGCACGAAGATTGGCAACCGGGGCAACTTCCTCGCTTACGCCCACATCGCCCACGACTGCATCGTGGGAGACGACGTGATTTTTTCCAACAACGGGACGCTCGCGGGCCACGTGCAGGTGGGCGACCACGTGATTATCGGCGGGCTTTCGGCAATTCACCAGTTTTGCCGCATCGGCCGCTATGCGATTCTCGGCGGCTGCACGAAGATCGTCCAGGATGTGCCGCCGTTTATGATCGCGGACGGCAACCCGGCGGAAATTCGCGGCATCAACAAGGTGGCCATGGAGCGCCACGATTTCGCGGCCGAAACGGTGCACGAAATCAAAGAGGCTTACCGCATTCTTTACCGGCTGAACCTCAACGTAAAGGAAGCGGCGGCGAAGATCGGCGCGGAGCTAAAGCAAGTGCCGGAGATTTGCCAATTGCTGGAGTTCATCGGCAGCAGCGAGCGCGGGATTGTGAGATAGGAATTTTCTCACACAAAGACGCAACGGCGCAAAGAGAAGAAGGGTGACACGCTTACTGCGCGCTCAATTTCACCTCGCTGCCTTGCAGCAGGCCCAGCACTTCGCCCACCAGGAATAGCGAGCCGGTAATCAGCACGCGTCGGCCCGTTTCGCGCGCCCGGGTTTGTGCCAGCGCGAGGCCATCGGCGGCGGAAGTGGCAACGCTGCACGGGGTTCCCGGCGAAAGCAGCGCGATCAGGTCGGCAGCGGTGGATGTGCGGGGGTTGTGGACGGGGGTGAGGATGAACTCGGCGGCCAGTTTGGCAAATTCGCGGCAGACGGCGGCCACATCTTTGTCGCGCAGCACGCCCAGGAGCATCACGGGACGCTCGCCGGGGTATTCTTCGCGCCACGTTTCCACCAGGCGCGCGGCGGCGGCTTCGTTGTGCGCGCCGTCCAAGATGAGCGGAACGCCTGCCGGACCGCTAAGGCGCTGGAACCGGCCCGGCCATACGACGCTGGCCATCCCTTGCTCGATCGCAGAGGGCGGCACCTCCAGGTGCGCGGCTTGCAGCATGGCACAAGCCAGCGCGGCGTTGAGCTTCTGATGGCTCCCGGCCAGGGCCAAGCGGTAGGGCACCGGCTTCTCCACGCAGCGGAAGGGCGCGCCCACGCTTCGAGCGGCGGCTTCCAGCACACGAGCGGCGGCGGGCGGTTGCGGCACGCTCAGGGCCGGGATGCCGGGTTTGAAGATGCCCGCTTTTTCCCCGGCGATGGCTTCGAGGGTATCGCCCAGATATTGCCGGTGATCGAGGCTCAGCGAGGTGATCGCGGTGACGGCGGGGGTGATGGCGTTGGTGGCGTCCAGGCGGCCTCCCAGGCCGGTTTCGAGCACAATGACTTCGGCGCGCTGCCGCTGGAACCAGTCGAGTGCCAGCGCGGTGGTCAACTCGAAGAAGGTCGGGTGCGGGGTCCAGCTTTGGACGATGCCTCGGATTCGCGTGAGCCCCTCGGCGATGGCGGCCTCCGGCATCGGTGCGCCATCAAGCCGGATGCGTTCGCTAAAGGAAACCAGGTGCGGCGAGGTGAAGAGCGCCGTGCGGTAGCCCGCCGCGCGCGCCACGGCGTCGAGCATGGCGCAAACCGACCCCTTGCCGTTGGTGCCTGCAACGTGGAAAACGGCCGGCGTTTTGCCGCCGCTCCCCTGCCCTGGCGCAGCCGGGTCAATGCCCAGTTCCCGCAGGAGCCGCGTGATGGCTTCCAGCCCCAGTTTGATCCCCACCGTTTGCGTGGAGTAGAGCCAATCGAGCGATTCGTCGTAGGTCATCGTCATTTCAGAACGCTCTAGGCCCGAGCAACCGTCGCCACTCGCACGGAGGCAGCTCCGGCGGCCATGAGCACGCGGGCGCATTCGTTCACGGTGGAGCCGGTGGTCAGAACGTCGTCGATTATAAGGAGGTGGAGCCGGGTCACGTCCCGATGATGTCGCATTTGGAAGGCTCCGCGCAAGTTTTCCATGCGCTCCTCGCGGTCGAAGGTGGTTTGCGTTTGGGTGTAGCGGATGCGCCGGAGGCAGTCGCCAACGGGAATGCCGCTGTGCCGGGAGAGTTCTTTGGCCAAAACGAGCGACTGGTTGAAGCCCCGTTCGCGGCGGCGGGCGAAATGGAGCGGCACGGGCACCAGGAGGTCGCACGGAGGCGTTTGCAAGCGCGGATCGGCCAGCGTTTCGGCCAGCCAGGCGCCGAGCTGTTTTTTCAAGGGCAACTGGCCCTGGTATTTGAAGCGGTGAATGAGTTCCCGCACCGGGCCGGCGCTGCGGCGGCAGGAGACGGCGCTGGAAAAGGCGAACCGCTGCGCGTTGCAGTTGGAGCACGTGAACGGGCCGTCGATTTTGCCGGAGAACGGCGTGGAGCAGACCTGGCAAAAGGGCGCTTGCAGCCGCGGCGCTTTTTCCCGGCACGCAGCGCAGAGCACCTGGCCGGATTCCGCCCCCGCTTCGCAGAGAACGCAATGCGGCGGGTAAAGGACGTCCAGCAACGCGCGACCCGCGCGGGAAAAGCGGGAAAGCAGCGTTGGCGGAATGGAGAGCATGGAAAGACGCTATTACGAAATCGCCACGAGGCCAAGGCAACCCTTCTTTCTGGCATTTTTCCGCCAGCCGCGCTCTACTTTCGCCCATGCTCTACCTTGTCCCCACCCCCATCGGCAACCTGGGGGATATGACGTTGCGCGCCATCGAGGTGCTGAAAAGCGCGGCGGTGATCGGCGCGGAGGATACCCGGCATTCCGGCATTTTGATGCAGCATTTCGGGATCACCACACCGCTCATTTCCTACCACGAGCACAACGAGGCGCGCCGCACGCAGGAGTTGATGGAGCGGCTGCGCCGGGAGGAGACGATTGCCATTATTTCGGACGCCGGGATGCCGGGCATTTCAGACCCCGGGGCGCGATTGCTGGCCGCGTGCATTGCCGAAGGGCTGCCTTATAGCGTGCTGCCGGGGCCGAGCGCGGTGATTACGGCGGTGATCGGGTCTGGGTTCTCCGCCGAGGCGTTTTATTACGGCGGGTTTTTGCCGCCCAAGAGCGGCGGTCGCGAGCGGGAACTGGAAGCCGCCGCCGCCCGCCGGGAAACCAGCGTTTTTTATGAAAGCCCCCACCGGATTTGCAAAACGCTGGAAGCTGCGGTGCGTTGTCTGCCGGGGCGCGAGCTTTGCGTGGCCAGGGAACTGACGAAAACCTTTGAGGAATACCGGCGAGGGACGGCGGCGGAATTGCTGGAGCACTTCACGGCGCACCCGCCGAGGGGGGAAATGGCGCTGTTGGTGCGGGGGCTCACGTCGCGCGAATGGCGGGACCGGGAAAAGGCGGAGCAAGCGCGGGATTAGGAAACGAAGTTTCCATGGGATGCAAGGGGGCACGCCCCCTTGCTGAAGGGTTTGGGGCAAAGCCTCCCAAGTCTGTGCAAGGCGGGCCGTAAAAACACCACCGAAGCGGCGCGTCCGAGCTAAATCCGAGCTACGCATCCGTTGGCCCGCCTTGCTCCCCCGAAAACAGCGCAGCGTCTTTTCGGGGGCAAGCGTCTCGAGGGCTTCCTTCATCTCGTGCCGAAACTCCATTTCGGCACGCAATTGCCCACGCAACTCTATTGCGGCAATAGGAGTTGCCGGAACATTGGCGTTCCCAAATAGAGTTTGGGAACGAGATAAAAACAGCGCAGCGTCTTTTCGGGGGCATGCGTCTCGGTGGCACCCTTTTCAGATAAGCGCCCAAGGGGACTTGTGCGCTTGGCGGAGACGCTTCGCTGTCCAAGAATGAGCAAGGCGGTTTAACGCGGCGGCTTAACGCAACGCTCGGTCTGTTCAGGTCCGCCTTGCTGTTTGTTTTGGCTTCTGGGGCTCTGCCCCAGCTCCCCGGCAAGGGGGCTTGCCCCCTTGCATCCCATCTCTCTAGCCCTGTTGATGGCGACGCGCCCGGGCGGCTTGCACTTTGCGGACCACGCGCAGCATCACCCAAAACGAAGCCGCCGCAACCGGCCCCCCAACCACGATCGACCCCAAAAACGTGGGCCACACGACTTCCACGAAGATGCTCCAGTGAAGCCATTGATCCGGGCGCATATGCTCCACGGTGATCTCTTGCGGCCAGTGGTGCGGATTCGAAAGCAGCCAATAGCCAATGGCATACTCGATGCGCAAAAGCACCGGGATAAAAGGCAGCGTGAGGTTTTGCAGCGCGACGACAATGACGACCGCCACCGGGCTGCACCTCAGCGCCATGGCTACCGCCATTCCCAAAACCGTTTTCATCCCCAAAAACGGGGTGAACCCCATGAACATTCCCACGGCGGTGCCGCCCGCAATGGAGTGAGGGGTGTCATGCAAACGCACGAGTTTGTGAATTTCCCGGCGGGACCAATCGACCAGCCGGTTCCAAAGAAACATGGAGCGAATTTATACGAATTCGGCCAAACGAACAGGGTGTTTCTATTGAGCGGCCAAAACTTTGGTGTATCATCACACAACCAT
Source organism: uncultured Chthoniobacteraceae bacterium (assembly GCA_964513965.1). Taxonomy (GTDB): domain Bacteria; phylum Verrucomicrobiota; class Verrucomicrobiia; order Chthoniobacterales; family Chthoniobacteraceae; genus UBA695. Next base: position 295,353 of record CAZEOO010000003.1, on the reverse strand, counting down.
GGAGCCCACCTTTCCCAACAATGTCAGCGAAACCCGGTCGCTCCGGAAGTGGTTTCTGCTGGCTCTGGCGCTTTCGCTGGGGGTGCATTGGGTGCTTTTCGATTACCTGGCTTCCACAAAGCTGGCTCATTTTTCTTTTACCGAACAGGACACACAGCGGCTCGTGCGCCGGCCTTTCACGGTCAATAAGGTGACGATTAACGAGGAGCTTCTCAAACCGGCGGAGACGCCGCCACCCCCCAAAACCGTTCCGCCGCCGCCGAAGGTGGTGAACGTGGAGGATAAGCCGCAGGCGGACAAGCTGCCCGGCGATGTGCGCCTCTCTCCCAATGCCCCGGCTGGCGCGGAGGCGGCCAAGGCGATTACGACGGAGAAACCAAACGTGGCGGCGGCAAAAATCGCGGCCCCGGCGGCGAACGCGCAGGTGGAGCGGGAGTTGGATTCCATTACGGAGCAGATCGGCTCCAAGCACGCGCCTACGGTGGTCGCGGGGACCGGCGGCACGGTGGATTCCAATACGAACGGCAAGGACGACCACAGTGCGGAGGGTTACAGCAATATCGATTCGCTGCTTTCACAATCCGGCCAGCTCAAGGGGAAGGTGGCCCCGGTGAATATGCCCGGCGGCGCGCTTTTCGAATACGACAGCGCCGTGTTGCGCGAGGACGCCAAGGAGACGCTGGGCAAGCTGGGGACGATCATGCTGCGCAACCCGCGCTCCACGTTCGTGATCGAGGGCTATACCGATACGTTCGGTACGCCGGAATACAACCAAAAGCTGAGCCAGACCAGGGCGGACGCCGTGAAGGAGTGGCTCATCGCTCACATGAAGGTGGATTCCGCAAAAATCCAGTCCAAGGGGCTGGGCAGCAGCCACCTCATCGTGCCCGAGGGCTCCCGCGAACAGCAGGCGCCGAACCGCCGCGTGGAGATCGTGATCCGCACGCCGAAGGAGTAGGAGCCCTTCATCGCCGGGCGGCGGCCAGCGGCAATGGACGCTGGAACCGCAGTGCGCCGGTTTTGAGATCGCCCGTGGGCTTTTCTATTTTGCGAAGCTGCGCGACGGACCGGATGCGCTCAAAAAGACGCTGCTTGGTGCGGGGATCGGGGGGGCACGGCTGCAGGCTCAACGCGAACACGGCGTTCAGGTCGTAACATTCTCGCAGAAACCGCTCCGCGTCGATTCCGAAGAGTCGGCGGCCGGTTTCGAACTGCTCCGCTTCGCCGGGGTCCAGGGCTCCCACGACGGATAAACGGGCCAGGTGTTGGAATTGTTCAAAGGTCATCTGGATTTGGATGGATTAAGGAAAGATTCCGGTTCTCCCCCACCCCTATATCGTGCATCGTCCGTCAGGCGCGTGTGTAAAGTTTTATTTTCCCAAAAGAGCTTTGGCGTTGACCCACATCCCCCTTGCGCTAACGTTCGGCGGCATGAGTCTGTTGAATAAAAAGTTCCCGCGCCTCCTGCCCAACCCCATCAAAAAGAACGTCCGCGTCACGGATTTGATCGATAACGCGTTCAAAGCCTACAATGCGGGCCGCCTGGCCGAGGGATGCCGCCTTTTCACGGAAAAGATGCTCGCGAACAACGGCACCGTGGGGGTTTCGATCACGGGGGCGCTGACGCCCGCGGGACTGGGCAAGTCCGCGCTGGTGCCGCTGATTAAGGCGGGGTTCATCGACTGGATCATTTCCACAGGCGCTAATCTTTACCACGACCTGCACTACGGGCTGGGCATGGAGCTTTACGCGGGCTCGCCCTTCGTGGACGACATCAAGCTGCGCGGCGACAGCGTGATCCGCATTTACGACATCCTTTTCGAGTACGACGTGCTGCTCAACACCGACGCTTTCGTGCGCGAGGTGATCCAGGGGCCGGAATTCCAGCGCACCATGGGCACGGACGAGTTCCATTACCTGCTGGGCCGCTATGTTTACGAGCGCGAGAAGGCCCTCGGACTCAAGGAAACCAGCCTTTTGAGCGCCGCCTACCAATACGGCGTGCCGGTGTTCACCAGTTCGCCGGGGGATTCCTCCATCGGCATGAACGTGGCCGCCATGTCGCTGCGCGACTCCAAGCTGCAGTTCGACTGCAACCGCGACGTGAACCAGACGGCTTCGATTGTTTACAACGCCAAGTCCAGCGGCCACACCAGCAGCGTGTTCCTACTCGGCGGCGGCTCGCCCAAGAACTTCATGCTCCAGACGGAGCCGCAAATCCAGGAGGTGATGGGCATCGAGGAGCGCGGTCACGATTACTTCTTCCAATGCACGGACGCGCGCCCCGATACGGGCGGGCTTTCCGGCGCGACGCCCTCGGAGGCCGTAAGCTGGGGCAAGGTGGACCCGGAGAGCCTGCCGGATTGCGTGGTTTGCTACACGGACACGACGATCGCGCTGCCGCTCCTGACGGCCTACGCGCTGACCAAGACCGCCCCGCGCAAGCCCAAGCGCCTCTACGAACAGCGCGACGCATTGTACGAGAAGATCCGCAAGATGTACCTCAAGAGCGGCAAGGTGGAGAAAATCCAGCACCGCACCAACCTGGCCAAGAAAAAGCGGGCTCAGCGAAAGTAAAGGCCATCCCCGCCGTAAGCAGCGGAGGATTGATCTCGTGCCCAAGCTTCATTTGGGCACGAGATGCAGGTCTGCGGAATTACCAGGCAGCCGCCCAGGCTATGAGCGACCTTCAAAAAGGGTAAAGGCACAAAAAACGCCCTGGCTTTTCAACCAGGGCGCAAGATTTATAAACTAAACGGGAGGTGCGGCTTAAGCGGCCACCACCGGGTCCACGTTCACGCGGCGGCCTTCGCGGTCGAAGCGAACGGTTCCGTCGATCATGGCGAAGATGGTGTAATCGCGGCCAATACCCACTCCGCGACCCGGCAGGAACTTGGTCCCGCGCTGGCGGATGATGATGTTGCCCGCAACCACAACCTGGCTGCCGTACTTCTTGACACCGAGGCGCTTGCTAACGCTGTCGCGCCCGTTCTTTACACTGCCTTGACCTTTTTTATGAGCCATAAAAGTAGAAAAATTAAGCGTTGATGGCGGTGATCTTGACCTTCGTCAGTTTTTGACGATGGCCAACCGTGCGGTGGTAACCTTTGCGGCGGCGATACTTGAAGGCGATCACTTTGTCACCCTTGGTTTGAGCGACCACTTCCGCGGCGACCGTGGCCCCTTTGAGGGCAGCCGCGTCGGATTTGATTTCGTCGCCGTTGGCGTAGAAAAGAACGTCCGAGAAATTGGTCTCGCTGCCCGGCTGGGCCTCAAGTTTCTCAATTTCAATCACATCGCCCGTGGCGACCTTGTATTGTTTGCCGCCAGTTTTGATAATTGCGTAAGCCATAGTCGTCTCGAAAAGAAAGGCGGCAAAAGTGCCACGGCGCGCGCTCCTTGACAAGGCTTTCTTTTAAAACTTCACGTCTTTCTCTTGGAAAGGCGCTCTCATTTCACTCAAAACATCTACCTTAAGCAACTCTCGCAAAACAGCTTATGCTTACAAGAGCTTCACTTTCCAAAGCTCGGTGCGCCAAATGCCCCCTTTCCAGCGTTCGCACGCCCCCTGGACCGTGACGTAGGAACCCATCTGCGCTTCATAGGCGGACCGCGTGGGCGTGCTCGTGGGCACCGTGAGGCTTAACACTTTGCTGTCGTAAGTATAGATAAGCGTTTCTCCATTGGTGAGCACGTCCGAGGCATCACACGGGCCGGGGAAATTCCAGGAAACGGGAATAAAGGAGAAGAGTTCCGGCTCCGAGGCGGTTTCCGAAAAACTGACCTCCACCCTGGCCGCCACGGTATGCGAAAAGGCAACCCGCGTGGAAACACCCGTGACCATATCGTAGCCGTAAAAGAGCGCGGGGAAACGGAACGACCGCTCGCGGTATTCCACATAGGAGGCGGGCAGACTATCGAGGCTTGTAATGATTTGGATGCTGCGCCACTTGTTGACCGCCGTGAGCTTGCGGTCCAGCGTCAGCGCCGTGGCGTCCGGGAGCGCCGAACCGGCGGCGACCATGGTATGGGTCGCGGTGACGGGGGTTCCCGTCTGCGGTTCCAGGGATCGTTCCGTGAGGATCGGCCATTCGGCGACAGTCGTGGTTTTTTTACGGGCCGTCTGCACGTCTTTGGGCTCAACCACGCTTTCCACGACATTAAAGCCCGTATCAGCCTCCGTGCCGGGGGCCACGTCCCGGGAGGAAACGGCGGTCGGCGCGCCCCAGTTGGCGCTCCGAACGGCGGCTCCCGCCAATTCCGCCCCGGGCAGCCGCCGGTAAACCCGCCGCATGAGGAGCCCGCCGTCGCGACCCGCCACGGGTTCTTGGGAAACCAGGCGATGCTCGGGGGCTTTGGGATGCGGCGAACCGTATTCCGCCTGCGCCTCAAGGGTGCCGTTAACGGCCAGTCCGGAGCGAACCGGCACTTCCGCGATCAGTTCAACGTCATCGAGCGTCTGGGTGGGAAATCGAAATGGAACAGTTTGCGACATAAAAAAGGATTGGTTTAGCGGAAATGCGTTCCGAGGCGCGATGGCGCGGGGCGCTCGCCGCCCAGACCCATCAAAACGCGCAAGGCCATGGCGGCCTGGCGCTCGATTTCGGCGCGGGCCGATTCGGGTTGAAAATCGGGATGTGCCGAAAGCCGCCGAAGCGCCAGCGGCAGCAGCACCGCTTCCTCCCACCCCTCGGGTAAAAGCAGCGTGGTCGCGGCGCTTCCCGGCGCGGCAACCCCGACATCCGCCACGCTCACCGCCGGGCAGCCGTTCGGGTAAAGCGCGCGCACTCCCCGGGGAGCCAGCATCCATATTTCCTGCAACGCCCCGTTGATGGAGGCCACGACTTCCTCCAGATCTCCCGGGCGCACCGCCGCTTCCGAGAGCGGGTTCGTGTTTGCGGCGTCGCCGGGGTCGAACGCCGTCACGCCGATGTGTTTTGCGAGCCTCAGGCCCAGTTCATGGATCGATAAAGCCATAATGTTTAGTCCTCCTTGGTTGCGTTGCGGCCACGGCGCTTGGGAGCCGGGGCCGGTTCTTGTTCCATGGGCCGCGCCGGTTGCGGTGACGCCGAGTCCGCGAAAACGTGCGCCTCAAGCTGCTCCTCCGGCAGCAAATTGCCCAACAGCGGCCAGACGTTGGCGGCTTTGTGAATGTCCACCCGCTCCGCGCGGTAGTCGTCAATGGTGCGGTAGGCGCGGACGTGGGAATGCGTGGGCTGGTTGTAGCGGAACGCATAAGACCTGCCGCTCCAGCCCGACTGCACGAGATATTTGTGAAAGGAGCTTTCGCCCAGAATTTCGAGACAGAAATACATATTCAATCTTATTTAAGGAGCTTTGGCGGAGCGGGCCATCCGTGGCCCGCTCCGCCGTTTTAAGCCCCAACTACTCACTCACCCAAAAACTAGAGCATCGGCGCGTTGGCCACCGTGACGGCGTGCTCCACGAGCACGTAGCCGCGCGGCTGGTTGGCCCCGGTGATGCCCGAATCGCGGCGGACCTGCTGGCCGTAGATGGACTGGTAAGCCCAGCCCATGCGGTGGCCGTAGTCCGACGTGTTTTGCACCAGCTCGTGGCGCAGGCTGCCGTAGGCGCGAAGCCCGGCTCCGGCACCCATCAGCACGCTGTAGCCAATCGGCACGCCGTTCTTGTTCGCCTGGAGCACGACGGACCCGGTGGGGTGCACGTCGGTGTTCTTGGCGGCATTCCACGTCACGCCGCCCAAGGTCGTCACCGCAGCGCCGGAAGCGGAAGCCGCCAGGCGGTTGGTGATGGTGATCTTGTTGCCGTCGTTGGCAGAGCCCGTGTAGCTGTAGAAGCCCCACTTGCCCTTGTTCGCGCCGGTCACGTTGATGACGATCAAGTAATACGTGCCCGCGTCGGTGCTGGTGGCGCTGTCGCTTTCCAGGTAGCGGTACGGAGCGCCGCTGAAGCACTCGAAGTACTTGTTCGCCGTGCCCGAGGAGGCGCGGCCGCCGCCGGTGAGGCCGATGGCCGCCGTGCCGGAGGCCACCGCGTCGCCCAGGAGCGCCTTCGGCAGAAGCGGGCTGCCGATCGGCCCGGGAGTGTCGGCGTCCACGACCTTGTGATGCAGGATGGTCGTGCCGTTCCAGCGGGTGTAGCCGCCACGGAAGAGCACGTTCTCATCGCCGCGCACCCCGGCGTTCTGCTGAGCCTGGAGCCAGCTCGAACTGTTGGCGAGCGGAGCCAGCGCGTCCTCGGTGGCGAGAAAGAGGTACTCGAACACCTTGGAGTAGCCCGTGGCCATGATGTTGACGGGACGCGCCCCCAAGGAAGAGGCGATCGCGTTGGATTGCGTGATGATGCCGGTGGAAAGCGCGTCGTCCGCCGTCAAATCGTCGCGAGTCGCGCGATTGTTGGGCCGGATGGTGTTGATGCCCACGCCCGAAGCGATGAACTTCATCAACATATCGCGCTGGCGTTTGCGGCCCAGCCAGGTGGCCACGAGCGGCGCAGCGGCAGCCTCGATGCTGCGGCCCGCGGCCAGGAACTCGATGTCCTTCTTGGTGAGGCCCACGGCGTGGCGGATGAAATCCACCTGGCAGGAATAGCTGCCGATGGTGAGCGCCTCCTCGTTGCCCTCCAGCACTTCGTCGCCATGGACGCCGTCGCCGCCGAGGGAAGCGATGGTATTGAAGAACACTTTGTCCCCGCCGCCTTTGGTGAGATCCGTTTTAATCCAGACCGGGCGATCCGAGTTTTCGTCGCCTTCCAGCAGCGAAAAGAGGTCTTCCTCCTCCACGGCCAGGTCGATGAACCGGGAAAAAAGCTGCCCCACATTGCTAGAGGCCACCGCCCGGTAACTTTCCAGGCCGGTCGCCGTAATTTGATTTCTGGTTGTCATTTCGTTCTATTTGGTTTTGTGATCCGCCGGAAGCCCGGCGGGGTGAAAATTTGGTGATGCCGAGAGTTAGCGTTTGAGCAGCGCCTCAAAGGGCGTGCCGATTTCGCGAAGAAGAGAGAGCATGTCGCCCGTGGATTTTGCCCCGGCCACGCGCCGTTCCAGCGCCGTCGCGGGGGATTCCACCGGAGCGCCGCCCGTGGGCAGCGGCCGGATGGAGCGCCGTGGCGGTGTGGATGGCGCGGGCTTGGCGGGAGGCTCCGGGACCAAAGCGGGCTTTGCTCCCAGACCCATGAGCCGGGAAAGACGCCGCGCGATTTTGTATTCCGCCTCGGGGTCGTCGGCCAGCGGGCTGCCCGCTTCGCGCAAGTACTCCAGCTCCTCGCGGCACGCGGCGGCGAGTTCGCTACCCTCGGCCAGCGCGTCGGGAAAATCCTTGGCCAAAGCCTCGCGCGATTTCCGGCGGGTTTCCTCGGCGGGATCGTCTTCAACCTCGGCGGATTCCTCGTCCGGCGCGGGCTCGGGCACTTCCGCCCCGCCCTCGCCCACGCCGGGTTCACCCGTCCCCTCCATGCGTTCCAAAAGGGCCGATTTCTCCCGTTCTTTTTCGTTTTCCGCGCCCGCGACGGGAGCGGCCTGTGTCGATTCGATGGCCTCTGCGGCCAAATCCGGTTCCATTCACACGGCTTTCGCAGCCGATACGCACAAGAGCAAGGCGTGGGAGCGCGCGCCGCGTAAAATCACTTCCAACTTCGCTTCTCTATGCCTGCGGCAAACACCGCCGCACGTCCCAGCCGTTGGCCTCCAGGAGCGCCTCGGCCTCCGCCCGGGGCAGCCCCCGCAGCGCGCAAACCAGCCGCACAGCACGGTCGCGCAACTTCGCGTTGGTCACGGCCACGCTCGCCATCAAGTTCCCATGCACCCGGCCCAGGCGCACCATCGTCGCGGTTGAAATAATATTGAGTGCGCACTTCGTAGCCGTGCCCGCCTTGAGCCGAGTGGAGCCCGTCACCAGTTCGGGGCCGGTCGGCAAATCGATCTCCACGTCCCACGGCACGCCTTCGCGTTTGCGGGAAGGGTTGCAGGCCAGCAGGATCGTTCGCGCGCCCAGGCTCCGCGCCTCCCGCAGCGCCCCGAGGGCAAACGGCGTGCGCCCGCTGGCCGTGATGCCGCACACCACGTCATCCTGCCTCACCCCACGCTCCACCACGGCCAGGGCTCCCGTTTCGCGCTGATCCTCCACCCCTTCCGCTGACCGGTACAAAGCGCCCACGCCGCCCGCCATGATCGCCTGCACCCGCTCCGGCGCTTCGCCGAAAGTGGGCGGGATTTCGCTCGCATCGAGCACCCCGAGCCGCCCGCTCGTGCCCGCGCCAACATAAAAGAGCCGCCCGCCTTTGCGCAGGCTGTCAGTCACCATCTCCACGGCCTCCACGAGCGAGTTGCGCGCCGCGCCCAGCGCCTCGCAAACGCGGTCCTCCTCGGATAAAAACAGATCGACGATTTGCGGCGTGGGCATGGCGTCGAGCCCTTCGGAGGCCGGGTTGCGCTGTTCCGTCAAGGCACCGGCCAGTTCCGATAAATCAATCTCTTCATCTGTGCCGACGACGGCGGTCAACGTCTCTTCCCCGCCCGCAGCGAGCCAAAGCGCCCCCGTCGCGCCCGATTCCGTGCAAACGCTCACCACCGCGTCCTCGTATGGACTTTCTGCCATACGCCGAATGAAGCGTTCCGCGTATTCGGGGTGATTGGTAAAAATGCCGCCTTGGAGCTTCACCGGCGGCGCGATTTCGAACCCCAACCGCCGGATCGTCGCGCAAGCGCCGTCCGCCAGGGCCGCTGCCCCGCGGTCCAAAATCGCCCCCATCTCCTCGTCCCCACGGGCCGCGGCCTGGAACACCACCGGGGCCAGCTTTGCCACGGACATCTTGTCCGCCTCCTCGGCCCAGCGGACCAGTTCCTCCAAGCGGTTCAAAGCCAGCGCCGACAAAATCGCCTCGCCGGGCGCCGTCACCCGCCGGGTCAAATCGTAATCCCAAAGCACGTGGCGCAGCGCCTGCACGGCGATATGGTAGCCGCTGCCGATATCCCCCAGCAACTGCCCCCAGCCGCCCGCCTTCTCGTAACGCGCCCCGCGCCGGCCTGTGATTGCCGAACCGGTTCCCGCGATCACCGCCACTCCGTCGCCGCCGCGAAACGCCGCCGCAAAACCGGATTCGCGATCGCTGCCCACCACGGCGCGCGCCCCGGGCCACGCCGCCGCAACACGCTCCGCCAACCGCTGCCGGTCCGCCTCCGTCACGCAACCGGCCAGGAACACCCCCACGTCCGTCGGGTCCACCGTCAGCACCCGCAACAAGCCGTCCAGCGCCTCGTTCGTAATGAGCCTCAGATTAGCCGCAGGCAGTACGCCGCTGCGCGTCACCCCCTCGGCTTCATCGCAAAAAATCCACTCCGTTTTGGTACCGCCCCCCTCGATGCCCAGAACGCGTTTCATCCCTGAAATTTGCGCCCAAAAAGCCCGCCCGGCAACCGTCAATCTTGAAACTTTCGCCGCGATTCCTTGTTTTCAACCGGGAAAAAGCTGGCTATGTTGCCAAGCCGTCCTTCCAGAAGATGAACCTTACCCGTTTTCAACAAATCACCGGCCGTTTTCCCGAAATGACCCTCCTTGTCGTCGGCGACATCATGCTCGACGAGTTCATCTGGGGCAAAGTGAAGCGGATTTCCCCGGAAGCCCCCGTGCCGGTGGTCGAAGTGGACAGCGAAACGCGCTATCCCGGCGGCGCGGCCAACGTCGCCCGCAACCTCAGCGGTTTTGCCAAAAACGTGCACCTTTTGGGGCTCATCGGCACCAACACCCACGGCATCCATCTCAAAGATCTCTTAAAAGCCGACGGCATCCGGCTCGACTGCCTCATTGAAGACCCGGACTACCAAACCATCGTTAAAACGCGCATCATCGCCCGCAACCAGCAGGTGGTGCGGGTGGATCGCGAACGGAAAACCGGCCTCACCCAACTCCAGACCGGCCAAGCACTTGCGCGGCTCGGGGAACTCATTGAGCAAGTGGACGGCATCATCATCGAGGACTACGCCAAGGGGCTTATCACCCAGGAACTCGTGGACGCCGTCATTTGCCTGGCGAGCAAGGCGGGGAAGATCGTGACCATCGATCCCAACCCCAAAAACCACCTGAATTGGAACGGTGTCCACACCATCAAGCCGAACCGCTCGGAAGCCTTCGCCACGGCGGGGCTGCCGCTTACGGACCCCGTGGAACCGGCCACCCAGGATGCCGATTTGCTGAAAGCCGGGGAAATCCTCCTGGAACGCTGGGCTACGGAAAGCCTGCTCGTCACCTTGAGCGAACAGGGCATCATGCTCTTCCAGCGCGGCGAAGCCCCTTTCCACATCCCGACCATCGCCCAGGAAGTCTATGACGTCTCGGGCGCGGGCGACACCACCATCGCTCTCTACACCCTGGCCCTCTGCGCCGGGGCCAGCCCCACCGAGGCCGCCCAAATCGCCAACCATGGCGCGGGCATCGTCGTCGGCAAGCTCGGCACGGCCACGCTTAGCCTGAAAGAACTCCAAGCCAGCTTTGAATAATCCTAAGGCAGCCCCAGCCTCCCAACGCCCCGCTGTGTTTCTGGACCGCGACGGGACGCTGATGGAGGAGGTCAATTATTGCGCCGACCCCGCTCTGGTGCGCGTTTTTCCCGGCACCGCAGCCGCCCTGCGCCGGTTGACCCAGGCGGGCTATTTGTGCGTCATCATCACCAACCAGGCGGGCATTGGCCGGGGCTACTTTTCAGAGACCGCCTACCAGGCCGTGCAATGCGAACTTCTGCGCCAGCTTGAATGCCAGGAAACCGAAAAGCCGGTCCCATTCACCCCGCTCATCGCCGCCAGCTATTTTTGCCCCGACGCCCCCTCCACCCTGTCGGCGCGGCGCAAACCGGAACCGGGCATGGTGTTGGAAGCCGCCCGCGATCTCAATATTGACCTCGCCCGCTCCTGGTTCGTGGGCGACAAACGGGCCGACGTCGAGTGCGGCCAGCGCGCCGGAACCCGCACCATCCTCGTCCAGACCGGTTACGGGGAAAAAGAGGCGAAAAACGGGGCCGCGCCTCACTTTATCGCGAAAGATGTTGTCGCGGCGGCAGCCCTCATCTTGCAGAACGGCTAATCCCCTCAGCCCATGAAATTGAGCTACGAAACAGCCTATGACGTCGTCATTTGCGGCGGAGGCATCGCGGGCGTGGCCGCGTCCCTGGCTGCCGCGAGGCGTGGTTTCAAAACCTGCCTTGTGGAAAAGACCGTTTTCACCGGCGGGCTGGCCACCACCGGCAATGTGCTGATCTATCTTCCCTTAAGCAACCGGGCCGGAGTGCAAACCACCTTCGGCATTTCAGAGGAACTCTTAAGGGAAAGCGTCAAATACGGCCCGGGCTCCAGCCATGTCATTAACGACTGGGCGGCTGGCCACACCAGCACATTCACCCCGGCGGCTTTCATTCTACGGCTCGACGAACTGCTGGTGGAGCACGGCGTCGATGTCTGGTTCGATACCCTGATTTGCGGCACGCGCCTCACCGGCGGCAACCTTTCCGGCATCGAAGTGGAAAACAAGAGCGGCCGCGGCCTCATTAACGGCAAGGTGTTCGTGGATGCCACGGGCGACGCCGACGTGGCCTTCCGCGCCGGAGCGCCCACCGCCACGGGCCTCAATTTTATGTCCATCTGGGCCACGGGCATGTCCCCCGAAGCCGCGCAAGATTTGCTGGACGGCAAACTCAACGCCGGGCGACTGCTAATGGCCGCCGGGGCATGGGACGACGGCACGAACGCCCCCGAGGGCATGAGGCAATTCTCGGGCGTCGATTCCAAAGACGTCTCCGAGTTCATCCTCACCGGCCGCCGTCTCCTGCTGGAAAAATACAAGGCGGCCCAAGCCAAGCTCGGCCCCGACGGTCGCAAAAAAGTGTTCCCCATGGGCCTCCCCGCCATGGCCGATTTCCGCACCACCCGGCGCATCGAGGCCGAGTACACCTTGGGCAACGGCGAGGCCTTCCGGCATTTCGAGGACTGCGTGGGCGTGATTACCAACTGGAAAACCGGCAACGACCTCTGGGAATTGCCCTACCGCGCGTTGGTTCCGCAAAAGATCGGCGGTCTGCTCACCGCCGGGCGCTGCATCGGCGCGCGGGACGACGCATGGTCCGTTTTCCGTGTGATCCAGGCCGCCGCCATGAGCGGCGAAGTGGCCGGGTTGGCGGCCTCCATGGCCGTGGAACGGGGGATCAGTCCAGGCGCGCTACCCATCCCCGACCTGCAAGCCGAATTGAAGCAGCGGCGTTTTGTCCTAGATGTTCGAGAGTTGAAAAGCTAGGATGGGCGGTTTTTAAGCCCAACCAACTCGATCCATAGGATGCCTGCCTCCAAAACCGCGACCGTTGCCGCCATTCTGCCCGCCCGCTGGGGTTCCACCCGCTTCCCCGGCAAACCGCTCCACCCCATCGCCGGGAAACCGCTCATCCAGCACGTCTGGGAGCGCACACTCAAAGCCAAGGCCATTTCGCGCGTCATCATCGCCACCGACGATATGCGCATCGCCGAGGCCGCCTTCGCTTTCGGGGCCGAAGTCTCCGTGACCTCCCCCAAGCACCAGAGCGGCACCGACCGCATCGCGGAAGTCGCCAAAAAACTCACGGGCATCACCCACGTTCTCAATGTCCAAGGCGACGAACCGCTCGTGGACCCGGCCCTGCTCAACCGCCTGGCGCGCACGCTCACCGCCGATCCCAAGCTCGACATGATTACCGCCGCCAACGCCTTTGGGCCGGACGACGACATCGCCAACCCGAACGCCGTAAAGGTCGTCCTGGGCCGCGACGGCAACGCTCTCTATTTTTCCCGCAGCCCCATCCCTTACCTGCGCGACCCAGCCGCCGCCATGCCCTACTACCGGCACCAGGGGCTTTACGGCTACTCGCTCAAATTCCTCCTCCAGTTTGTGAAGTGGAAACAAAGCGCGCTGGAAAAAGCCGAGCAACTCGAGCAACTCCGGGCGCTGGAAAATGGGGGCCGCATCCGGGTTCTCATCACCAAACACGCCTCCATCGGCGTTGACACCCCCGCCGATGCCGCTGCTGTGGAAAAATTCCTGAAAGCGTAGCTTCAAAAATTCTCCGATCCCGCGTAACCTTCTCTCAACACCTCTTTATGAAATACATCTTCGTCACCGGCGGCGTGGTCAGTTCCCTGGGCAAAGGGCTGGCGGCCGCCTCGCTCGGCACGCTCCTCGAACACCGTGGTCTCTCCGTCTGTCTCCAGAAATTCGACCCCTACCTGAACGTGGACCCGGGCACCATGAGCCCCTTCCAGCATGGCGAAGTTTACGTCCTCGATGATGGCGCGGAAACCGACCTCGACCTCGGCCACTACGAACGCTTCACCAAATGCGTGCTGACCCGCCACAACAACCTCACCAGCGGCCAGGTTTACCAAAACGTACTCGATAAAGAACGCCGGGGCGATTACCTGGGCAAAACCGTGCAGGTGATTCCGCACGTCACCGACGAAATCAAGACCCGCCTCCACGAACTCGAAAAGGAAGCCAAGTGCGACGTCCTCATCACGGAAATCGGCGGCACCACGGGCGACATTGAGGGACTGCCCTTTCTGGAAGCCATCCGGCAATTCATCCTCGAAGTGGGGCCGCAAAACGCCATCATCATGCACGTCACGCTGGTGCCCTTCATCAAGGCCGCGGGCGAACTGAAAACCAAGCCTTCCCAGCAGAGCATCGCCAAGCTGCGCGAGATCGGTCTTCACCCGCAGGTCTTGATTTGCCGCTGCGAACACCCGCTGGGCGACGAAGTGCGCCAGAAGCTCTCCATGTTCTGTAACGTCCCGCTGCCCGCCGTCGTGGAAGCCATGGACGTGGCTCACACCATTTACGAAATGCCGCTGATGCTCCAAACCGAGTGTCTCGACACCACCGTCGTGAACCTGCTCGGCCTGAAGAGCAAGGCCGCCCCCGTGGCCGACATGGTGAACTGGAAGAAGTTCGTGCAGCGCATCATCAGCCCCAAAAAGCGCGTCAAAATCGCCGTCGTGGGCAAATACATCGAGCTTCAGGACGCCTACAAGAGCATCTACGAAAGCCTCACCCACGCCGCCGCCGCCAACGATTGCGCCATCGACCTCGAACGCATTGATGCGGAGACTGTTACCGACGCCGACCTCGAAGACGTGGCGGGCATCCTCGTTCCCGGCGGCTTTGGCGACCGCGGCATCGAGGGGAAAATCCGCGCCGCCCAGTACGCCCGCGAGAACAAAATTCCCTACCTCGGCCTCTGCCTGGGCATGCAAATCGCGACCATCGAATTCGCCCGCAACGTCTGCGGCCTCAAGGACGCCAACAGCACGGAATTCGACGAGCAAACGCCGCACCCCGTCATTTCGCTCCTCGACGAGCAAAAGGAGATCACCCAAATGGGCGGCTCCATGCGCCTGGGCAGTTGGCCCGCGAAAATCGTCGAGGGCACCCGCGCCCAGCAGCTTTACGGCGCCACCGAAATCAAGGAACGGCACCGGCACCGTTACGAATTCAACCCGGCGTTCCGCGATACCATGACCTCCAAAGGCATGGTGATCGCCGCCACCTCCCCGGACGGTTCGCTGGTGGAGATGATCGAACTCAAGGATCACCCGTGGTTCATGGCCTGCCAGTTCCACCCGGAATTCCAGAGCCGCCCAAACCACCCGCACCCACTCTTCAAGGGCTTCATCGCCGCCTGCCTGGCCAACCTCAACTGATGGTTGGCTCAAGAGCTTTTGGAAGCGCGGGATTGAAGGGGCGGATGTAAGTTTTTTCGGTCCATGTCCAGCAAGCATTTGCTTTTAAGACTGGCTGAAAAGCTCGTCCGCACTTTTTACCGGCTCCAGGTGAGCGGGCTCGACGCGATGCCACAGGGCGGCTGTCTGCTCGCACCCAACCACATCACCTGGCTGGACGCCCTGTTGCTGCAAGCCGCCTGCCCCCGGCCCATCCGCTTCCTAGTGTATGAGCCGATCTTCCGCCGCCCGCTGCTGCGCCCGCTGTTCCACCTGCTGAGGGCCGTTCCCATCAGCCTGCGCCAGCCCAAGGACGCGTTGCGCCAAAGCGCGGCATACATCCGGCAGGGCGAGATCGTCTGCCTCTTTCCCCGGCGCGAACTTGCCCGCACCGGCATCCGGCTGCAACTTCGCCGGGGTTACGACGCCGTGGCCCGCGCCGCCGAGTGCCCCGTGGTGCCCGTGTGGCTGGATCGGCTTTGGAAATCCATCTTTGCCTTCCAGGGCAAACACCTTTTTAAAGACCTCCCCAACCGCATCCCCTGCCCCGTCACCATTCTCTTTGGCGAACCAATGCCCTACGAGCGGGCCGACCTCGCGCTGCTGCGACAGCGGATGCTGCAACTTGGCGAAGAAGCCTATCGGCAGCGCCCTCTGCTCACCGGGCACCTCGCCATGGCCTGCCTGCGGGGGCTCAAACATCATCAATTCGAAACCGTCGTGATCGACGGCATGGACGGCTCGCGCACCAGCCGGGGCACCATCCTGGCCGCGAGCATCGCCCTGGCCCGTTACTTAAAGGCCAACTGCTTCAAAAAGCGGATCGCCATCATGCTTCCGCCCGGCCGAGGCGCCGTCGTTGCCAACCTGGCCGTCATGCTGGCCGACAAGGTGCCCGTCAACCTCAACTTCACGGCAGGCCGCGCCGCGATGGAAACCTCCATTCGCGTGGCCGACCTGCGCGACATCCTCACCGCCGGGCCGCTCCTGAGCCGTTTCAGCGAACTGCCGCTGCCGCCCAACGTCATTCTGCTCGAAAAGCTGCTCCCCGGGCTCAAGCCGGACATCCTTTTCTGGCGCGCCGCCGTGGCGGTCACGCCTTGGTGGATTCTCGCCCGGCTGCTGGAAATTCCCCGCCGTGGCGGGCACGAGGAAGCCGTAGTCCTCTTCACCAGCGGCTCCGGCGGCGACCCCAAAGGCGTCGTTTTAAGCCACCGCAACATTCTCGCCAACGTCGCCCAGTTTGGCGAACTCCTCGACCTCACCCCTCGCGACGGCTTGCTGGCCTCGCTCCCGTTTTTCCACTCGTTTGGCTGCACCATCACCCTCTGGTTCCCTTTGATCGAGCGCATCCGAATGGTCTCCTACCCCAATCCGCTCGACGCCGAGAAAAACGCCGAACTGATCCGCAAACACCACGTCAGCGTCATCCTCGCCACCCCCACCTTCCTGCGAGGCTACCTGCGCAAAGCCACGCGCCGCCAGCTCGCGCCCGTGCAACTCGTCATCGCCGGGGCCGAAAAGCTCCCCCGCGATGTCGCCAACGCCTTCCGCGAAAAATTCGGCAAGGAAGTGCTGGAAGGCTACGGCCTCACGGAAACCGCCCCCGTTCTCTCCGTCAACCTGCCCGAACCGGCCAAAAAGCATCCCGAGGACGAGATCTCCCCCTCCAACCGCCCCGGCTCCGTGGGCAAGCTGCTGGGGGGCATCGCCGGGCAAATCCGCGACCCCGAAACCGGCCGCGTGCTCCCGTGGCACGAAACCGGCATGCTCTGGGTCAAAGGTCCGAATATTTTCGAAGGCTACCTCAACGAACCCGAACGCACCGCCGAAGTGCTCGAAGAGGGCTGGTTTAACACCGGCGACCTGGGGCGCTTCGACGACGACGGTTTCCTCTATGTCGAAGGCCGCGTGGCCCGGTTCTCCAAAATCGCCGGGGAAATGGTTCCCCACGAAACGCTCGAAGCCAAGATCCTGGAAGCCCTCGGCCTCGAAGGCGAAGATGTCCGCCCCCTCTGCATCGTCGGCACGCCGGACGCCCACAAAGGCGAAGCCATCGTGCTTTTGACCACCGTTCCCATCGACCTCTCCGCGCTCCGCTCCAAACTGCTGCACCGCGGCGTGCCCCCACTCTGGATTCCCAAAATCGTCAAACGCATCGAAGCCATCCCCATCATGACCAGCGGCAAACTCGATCTCCAAGCCTGCAAGGCCGCCGCCGCTCGGGCGAAGTAAGGGAGCCTCATCGCTCACCCCCAGTGCTTCGTCAATTCCAACATCGTGCCCCGTTCTTGCGGCAAATAAACCGCGCTATCAAAGACCCGCTCGATCAAATGCAGCCCCAGCCCACCCGGTTCCACCTGGCCGAGCGGACGCCGCGAAAAGAGCGACGGCTCCGCGCGGTTGGCACCGTAATCCCGCAGCCGGAAACGCAGCACCGCCCCCACCCGCTCGCAAACCACCTCCACCGGCTCCCCCGCGACCCGGGCATGGCGAATCACATTCGCATAAGCCTCATTGATTCCCAGCACCAGCAACTCAGCCCTCTCCTTCTCCATCCCCTCCTCTTCCAAAAAAACACGCACCAGCGAACGGACCTCCGCGAGAGCCTCCGGTTTACAGGGAAAAATACCTTTTGCGACCCTCATTTGGCTTATTTTCTACGAACTTACCGGCCTTTTTATAACCCTTGCCAGCCTAAAAAATCGACTGGAAAACCGGCCCGGCGCAAGGCATCTTTGCCGCATGAGACTTGCCCTGCTTGCCGCGCTATTGCTGCCTGTCGCCGCCGCGTTTGGACGCGAAACCGCTTACCAGGCGCTGCGCACCGTCGGCTCGCAACGTTCGCAGGCATTTCTGAACAACGTCATCGAAGTCAAAGGACAGGCTGGAGCGCCGCAACCGGCCTCCTGGACCATCCTCATCAACGACCCCGAAGCGCGCGGCGGCGTCCGGGAAATTGAAGTCGCCAAAAACCGCATCGTCTCCGAACGCACCCCGGTCAAAGAATACAGCGGCAAAAGCGAAGGCCCGGCCCTCAATTTTTCCAAGTTGAACCTGGATAGCGATGGGGCATTCTCCGTGGCCGAGAACGAAGCCCGGGCGGCAAACATGGGTTTTTACTCCGCAGACTTCCTGCTTCGGCGCGGCGACAACGGCCTCCCCATCTGGGTCCTTCAATTCCTGGACCAGGACAAAAACTCCATTGGCAGCATCACCATTTCGGCAAACACCGGCGCGGTCATAACCAAAACCATCGACGGGCAGACCACCAAAGGCAGTTGGGCTGCGGGAGGCGGCTTGAAAGGGCGGCTTATCCGCTTTTCCGATGCGACGGGGAGAACCTTTCATCACGCGGGCGAAAAACTGCGCGAATTCTGGGACGGCGAATAAGAAACCATCGTGCGGCAATGGTGGCGACAGCCTGGAAGCGAGCCGCCGAGGGAAGAATCCGCTTGCGTTTTTGTGCGAAGAATGGGAAATGTAACACCCCCTTGGGAGTGAAACCCCAGGCAGCCGTGCCAATGTAGCTCAGTTGGTAGAGCAGCTGATTCGTAATCAGCAGGTCACGAGTTCGAATCTCGTCATTGGCTCCAGTTTTAAGTTCCTGGTTTCCAGCCGCTTCCGAAAATCCATTCATTCTTGGATTTCTCCTTCCAAAAACTTCAGATGCATTATGGTGTCACTAAAATGACCTACTTTGATTCGATTGCGGATCGATATCAGCTGTGTCATTTATCAAGGATCAGTAGCCTATGAAACTTGCCCTTAATCTCCTCTGGTTCCTGTTCGGCGGAGGCGTCTTTGCCGCCGCTCTGTGGATTATTGCCGGTGGATTGCTCGCCCTGACGGTGATCGGCCTGCCCTTCGCGGTAGCGGCCTTTCGGATTGCCGGGTTTGCCGCATTCCCTTTTGGCCGCCGGTTGGTAAATGCCGAATTACTAGGCGAGCAGGTGATTCCGGGAACCGGGTTGGTCAATTTGCTCTGGATCATCCTGGCCGGGATCTGGCTTGCCATCGCTCACGTCCTTGCGGGGATTGCCTGCTTTACCTCGATCGTGGGGATTCCCTTCGGTCTGGCTCACTTCAAGCTGGCCGGGATCTGTTTCGGGCCGCTCGGGAAACGGACGGTTCCCTCCGAAGTCGCCGAGGCGCTTTATCGTGCCCAAGCAGACCGGGCCATTGGAAAGAACTAATAGTAGAATTCGACCGGAAATTGGCGGAGAGGCGTTGCTACTCCTGCTTGTTCGATATTTACGCGAGGGTATCCGTGTATTGGCACTTGTCGCCAAGCTCGTAAGGTACAATACCCAATCGGCATCAAAACGAACTTATTCCTTCCCCAATCCTGACCCTGTCATTGGCGCAACCGTTTCCCAACCATTGCGTTTTCCAAAACTTCCTCACCGAACCGCGCCAAGTTCGTCACTTAAACGCGGTTCGCTTTCTTTAAAAGAACTGGCCAATACGTAAAATGATCTCGATCAAAATACGTTCATTCTTTTCGTAAGCCTAGCAGTAAGCTTTCTGCAACGCTTGTTCGACGTCGGCAATGATGTCGTTGACGTTTTCGATGCCCACGGAAAATCGAATCAAATCGGGAGCGACACCCGCCGCGATCAACTGTTCATCGGAAAGCTGCCGATGCGTGTGACTCGCCGGGTGGAGCACCGAAGTGCGGGCGTCTGCCACGTGGGTGACGATGGCGGCCAACCGCAGGTTATCCATGAAACGGATGGAGGTTTCACGGCCGCCTTTTAGCCCAAATGTCAGCACCCCACACGAACCGTTCGGGAGGTATTTCCGCCCAAGCTCGTAATAGGGATCGCTTTTCAGCCCACAATAGTGAACCCAGGCGACCCGCTCGTTTTGTTGCAGATACTCCGCCACTTTTTGCGCGTTTTCACAATGGCGCGGCACCCGCAAGTGAAGCGTTTCAAGGCCAAGGTTGAGCAGAAAGGCGTTGTTGGGAGACTGGATGGAACCCAAATCGCGCATAAGTTGCGCGGTGGCTTTGGTGATATAGGCCGCTTTGCCGAATTTTTGAGTATAGACCAAGCCGTGATAGGAATCGTCGGGAGTGGTCAACCCCGGGAATTTATCGCCGTAGGCTTCCCAGGCGAAATTTCCGCTATCTACGAGGGCGCCCCCCACCGTGGTGGCATGGCCATCCATATATTTGGTGGTCGAATGAACCACGATGTCGGCCCCCCATTCGAACGGGCGGCAGTTCATGGGCGTGGCAAAGGTGTTGTCCACAATCAGCGGCACTCCCTGGCTATGGGCGATGTTCGCCATTTTTTCGATATCCAGCACAGCCAGCCGTGGGTTGGCAATGGTTTCGGAGAACACGGCTTTGGTGTTTGGGCGGAAAGCGGCCAATATCTCGTTTTCAGGGGCATCCTGATCGACAAACGTGACCTCGATGCCCAGCTTTTTCAACGTAACGGCGAACAGGTTGAAGGTTCCCCCGTAAATGGCGGCTGTGCTTACCAAGTGATCGCCAGCCGAGCAGATGTTGAAAACGGAATAAAACGAAGCGGCCTGGCCGGAGGAAGTGAGCATGGCGCCCACGCCGCCTTCGAGCGCGGCGATTTTCGCAGCTACGGCATCATTGGTTGGATTTTGCAGCCGGGTGTAGAAATAGCCGCTCTCTTCCAGGTCAAAGAGCCGCCCCATCTGTTCGCTTGTTTCGTATTTGAACGTGGTGCTCTGGTAAATGGGCAGGACTCTCGGTTCCCCTTTTTTAGGGTTCCAGCCGGCCTGGATACATATGGTCTCAAGGTTGGGTTTTTCGTTCATGGTTGTGCGGTGGATTTTCGATACATTCGCGGCAAATGCACGCTTGATTACGCAGTTCTTCGGGAACACGCGCAAGCAGTTCCTTGCGAAATGTTCACCCCGGGGCACCGGCACGGACCTTTGGACGCCCCCTCGGTGCAGTTCCAATTAACCGCTTGCCAAGGAGTGGAAGTCAAATCATACATAGCGGCGAAGATGTTCAAGTGTCTCCAACTTCGGAACGCTGCTTTCCAGCGCGGGCTCACCGCGTTGCTGATTGCGCAACTGCTCGTCATCGTGGCGATGACGGTTTGCCCGGAGTTGCACCACTGGGCGCACCACGATTCGGATTGCCCGGATCACGAATGCGCCGTGACGCTGTTTGCCCACGGCGGATGCGACGGGGCCACTGTCGCCGTTGTTCTGGTGGTTTTCCTTGCGGTATTGCGCCAATGCCTGCAACGCCGGGGCAATGTGTGGGTGGGAAGCTTGTTCCTTTCCCGGCGCGTTCTTGAACACGCGCCTCCCGCGCGCGTGTAATCAGCCGAGCAATCGCCCACTCGGGGCTGATCTATTCATTGTAACGGTGTTTCGCCGCAATGCGGAGCTGTACATCGTATTGTCGCGGCTGCTTCTTTCCATGCGGACGTCATCGCGTCCGCGCCTCAATCGCCATGCCTTACCGGCAGGGCTAGAACCAATGTGCGGCTCATCCATTCCCGCGCTCGTTCACAACCAGCGGCGCGCGCCGGGCCGCCTCATTTAGGCTTATCCATTTCTAGAAAAAATCTTATTTTGAAAACAACCATTCTGATTCTCGCGGGCTTCGCGGCGCTGCATTGCGCCCAGGCCCAGACTTCTCCCATTGCATCGCCGACCCCCGTTTCGCAGCCACCCTCATCGGCCTCTGCCGCCGACGTGGAAAAACTGCGCCAACAGGTGGAGGCGCTGACCCAAACCGTCGGGACGCTCCAAAAACAACTCGATACCCAAAAACAACGCTGGGAGAATTTCAATGCTCCCACCGCTACTACGCTAGCTCCCATGCCGCGCGCATCCTCGCCGAAGACGGCTGACGCCAGCGCAACTGGCGCGGCGTCATCCCAGGTAGAACAACTCCAGAACGATGTCGATGAACTCAAAGCCGCTCAGCGGCAGACCAAAACGGGGATGTTCAACCCGGATATTTCCGCCGCGGTCGACTTCATCACGTCATACTCCAAAAAAACGAACAATGTGAACTTCACTCCGCGCGATGTGGAGTTGATGGTGCAGTCCAACGTGGACCAGTATGCCAAGGCATATATCGTCTTCAATGCGGAGTCGGAGTTGGAACCGATGGAAAAACGCGGGCTTTTTGAGGACACAAAGGTCGGCGTGGAGGAGGCGGCCATCCAAACCACCTCGTTGCCATGGGGGCTTCAACTTAAAGGCGGCCAGTTCTTCGCGGACTTCACGCGACTGGACAAAGTCCATTCGCATGACCTCCCTTTCGTGGACCGGCCCCGCTCGCTTGACGAGATCATTGGCGGCGAGGCCCAGGCGCGAGGGTTCGAGTTGACCTGGCTTGTTCCCACCGAACACTATTGGCGGCTCACCGGCGGCATTGTGGACAACATCGGCGCCGACGACCCGATCACCAACAGCGTGCTCGATTCCGATTTCGGCACCAATAGTGCCTCCGCGTTTGCAGATCGGGAAAACCGTCCCTTCCAATCCCTAATGGCCTACGGACGCGCGGCGACGCTCGTGGATCTCTCTCCATGCACGGTGCTCCACCTTGGCGCCGACTATGCTCGAGCCAGCCAAAACACCCGCCGGCAAATCGCCAGCGCCGACGCGAAGCTGGAATGGCAGCCCGACCCCGCAAAGTACGACCTCTTCGAAACCGGAGGCGAGTTGCTTTGGACGAAACAAAGCGGCCTATTCTCCGCCGACACCCTTGACGCGGCAGGTGAATACGTTAACCAGCCCTGGTTCAAGCCATCGGGCGATGCCTCGGCCTCCGGTGGCTACGTCTATGCGCAATACCGTTTTGGCAAGCTGTGGCAGCCCGGCGTGCGGCTCGACTACACGCACACGAGCACCTACCAACTCGGCGATTCGAACGGCGACGGAGACCTGGATAGCTTGGACAAAACGGACAACAACATCTGGACCTACTCCGCTTACCTCACGCTGAATTTGAGCGAGTTCAACCGGCTGCGGTTCCAACTTAACTACGTCAACGCCAGCGAGGATCTCGGGGCCGGGAAAGGCCGCAACGACCTCCAGGCGTTTTTCCAGTGGACCATCGTTCTAGGGGCGCACAAACACGATTTCGCTCCGTAGTTTTATTCCATCCTACCCAATGAAAAAATACATCCTATTTGCCCTGGCTGCTTTGCTGGCCGTTGCCGCTCAAGCGGCGCCGCTTAAAGTAGTCGTCACCATTCCCGATTTGGCCGACTTCGCCACCTGCATTGGCGGGGACAAGGTGCAAGTCTACGCCATGGCCAGTGGCGTGGAAGACCCCCATAACGTGTTGATGCGTCCCAGCATGGTGACCAAGCTTGCCCAAGCGGACTTGTTCATCGTGATGGGGCTCGACCTGGAACACGCCTACGCGCCCGCGCTGCTGGCCGAGTCGCGCAACCAGAAAATCCAACTCGGCACGCGCGGCTACCTCGACTGTTCCCGCGGCATCTCTGTGCGCGAGGTTCCCAAGAGCCTCGACCGGAGCGAAGGCGACGTTCATCCTCACGGCAACCCGCATTACAACACCGACCCCGGCCGGATGAGGATCGTGGCGGGAGAAATCGCCGAGCGCCTCTCGGAGCTTGACCCGGCGAACGCCGCGTTCTTCCAAGCTAACGCCAAAACGCTCCAAGCCCGGCTCGATGCCAAGATCGCCGAGTGGAAGCAGAAGCTCGCCGGAAAAAACGTCCGGTTCATTTCATACCACCCGGTATGGCCTTACTTCGCCGAACGCTTTGGCGTTCAGCCCATGGGGACCATTCAGCCCAAACCGGGCATCGAACCGGGGCCGCGCTATGTGGACGACCTCATTGCCCGGATGAAGGCGGAGAATGTTCGCCTTATCGTAAAGGAAAGCTTCTATAGCGATCGACTGCCGAAGCAAATCGCCGCGGCAACCGGCGCACGGCTAGTGAGCGTCCCAATCCAGGTTCACGCCACCAAGGAAGCGACCGACTACTTCGCCTTCATGGACGCGGTGGTAAACGCCTTCGCGCAAGGGAAGGAATAATTCCATGCCCTCCATCCTCCTCAAAGACGCCAGCCTCGGCTATGGCCGCAACGTGATTCTTCCTGGGGTTAGCTTGGAAATTCCATCGGGGGATTTCCTCGTCATCGGCGGCCCCAACGGCGGGGGAAAAAGCACGCTGCTTAAAAGCATCACCGGGCTGATTCCGATCCTATCGGGAAGCTGCCTCGCCGAGGGCATCCGCTTTGGCTATGTGCCGCAACAGGCGCAGGCCGACGCACCGCTTCCCGTAACCGCTTTGGAATTGGTGGAGCTGGGCGGTTCGGCCCGGCTGCCGTTCTGGCGAACTTTTTGGAGGATGGAACGGGCGTTCTATTTGCACTGTCTGCGCGAATGCCGCGCCGAGCATCTCGCCCGGCGCCCGTTCGTCGAACTTTCCGGCGGGCAGCGCCAGCGCGTGCTGCTCGCTCGGGCGCTCGCTGTGCGGCCCAACATCCTGGTGCTGGACGAGCCGACTGCCGGAGTCGATGCCGAGACCCAGCAGATCATGGCCCGCTTGCTAAAAGGGCTCAACCGTAACGCCGGGACCGGCGTCATCCTCGTCACCCACGAACCGGCGGTCTTCCGGCACGCCGCGCGGCGCTTGCTGCGAGTTAGCGACGGGAAAGTCCGTTTTCTCCCGGGCCACCCCGAAATGTTGCCTTCAACCCCGCTCTGATTTTATGGACTTCCTTTTCGCAAAAGCCTTTTGGGCCGCCCTTTTGATGGGGCTTTGCTGCCCGCTGGTGGGTCGCAACCTCGTGCTGGGGCGTTCCATTTTGCTGGGGCTGGCGCTTCCCCAAGTTTCACTCTCCGGCATCGCCTTCGTATTCCTCGGAGCGGCTTGCCACTGGAGCTGGTGTGCGATGTTCGGGGACGAAACCGCCCGCGCGTTTTTTGGCGCGGCACTTTTCACATTACCCGCATTGTTGTGGCTGGCCCGGCGGCAGCGGCTTTCCGAGGCCATGCTCGCCTTTGTGTTCCTTGCGGCAGTTTCCTCGGCCAACCTTTTCCTTTCCAGCGATGCCGTTGGGGAAATCTATATTCAGGATCTTTTCCACGGGCGGCTGCTTCTTATCAGTGCGGGCAGCCTGGTCGTCCTCGCGGTCACGCTGAGCATTTGCACGCTGCTTTCGGTGGTCTGCCGCCGCCGGATGCTCTTGATATTATCCGATCCCGATTTTGCCCTGGCGAGCGGGCTGCGCCCCGGCGCCTGGAACCTCCTCGTGGCGATGCTGAACGGCATCGTCATCAGCATCGCCGTGGCCACCGTCGGACCACTGGTGACCTTTGGCTTTTTAATCCTGCCCGTCCTCTGCGCAACGGTATTTGCCCGCAGCCTGCACACGCACCTTGGCATCGCCATGGCTTTTGGAGCGGTGATGGCCGCCGCCGGTTCCGCCATCTCGTACCACTACGACCTTCCCATGGGAGATTCCGTAGTCGCAGCCGGCTGTGCAATGCTCACCCTGAACTGGCTGATGGCCAGCGCGTTTTTATTACCGCAGGTACATCCAAAACGATGATTATTGGGGAATTTTGAGCAAGTTCCAGCCGCAATGGGCACGCTCTTGCCTTTGTATTAGATATTCACCACGGCCTTTATCACGCCGGATTCCGGTTTGATCCACTGTGGGAAAATCTCCGGCACCTGATCGAAAGAAGCATGGTGCGTAATCCAGGGGTCCGTCTTAATCTTGCCTTCCCCAATCAGCGAGATAATGCGGGTGAAATCGCGGCTGAGCGCATTCCGGCTCGCGCGAATCGTCAGTTCGCGCCGGTGGAGAAACGGCACGTGGGGAAACTCCAATGGCTGCTGGGTGATCCCCACATACACAACGCGCCCGGCAAACGCGGCGAACTCCATTGAGCGAACCATGGAACGGTTGTTGCCGGTGGCATCAATGACGAGATCGGCAAGCTGCCCGTTGGTGAGGCTCTCAAGCGCCTGGATATCAGATTCATCGCCACGCGCGGGAATGGTATCGGCAATCCCCATTTCCCCCTTTGCAAAAGCGAGCCTCTTTTCCGAGATATCCATCACGATCACGCGGGCGCCGGAAAGCTTTGCGAATTCGATGGCGGAAAGTCCGATGGGACCTGCGCCGACGATCAGCACGTTTTCGCCGCCGCAAGGCGCGCCCCGGTCCACGGCATGGCAGCCGATGGCGAGCGTTTCAACCAGCGCACATTGGTCGGGCGTCAACCCCGGCGCGGGATGCAGCTTGCGGGCGGGCAGCAGGATGCGCTCGGTCATTCCGCCGTCACACATCACGCCGAGCGTTTTGTGGTTCTCGCAGCAATTCGTAAAACCACGCCGGCAGGCATAACACTTTTGGCAATTCAAGTAGCATTCCACCGCGCAGCGGTCGCCGGGCTTCACGTTGGTTACATTCGCCCCCACGGCGATGACCTCGACCCCCAATTCATGCCCCGGGATGCGAGGGTAGGAATAAAAAGGCATTTTGCCCAGGTAACCCCCAATATCGGTGCCGCAAATGCCCACGCTATGCACTCGGACGAGAGCTTCGTCCACGCCGGGCGCGGCAGGCTCCGAGATTTCGATGCGTTGCCAGGTGAGCGGTTTGACTAGTTGCAAAGCTTTCATAAAATGGATGGTCGTTAATTATTTTCGGGCAAGCCTTCGAGGTGGCCCACATTCTTTACCGGTGCGAAAATGGCCTGCACTTCGCGCAAGAGATCCTCATCCATCGGTTCGCAGGCCCATTGAGCCCATTTGCGGATATTTCCGGGATTTGCGGACCCCGAAACGCACGTCGCGATGTCCGGGTTGGAACATGCGAATTGAAGCGCGAGTTTGGCGATATCGCTCCCCTTTCGGGCGCAAACCTCCGCCGCACAACGGGCCGCCGCTTTGACTTCCTCCGGCTCTTTGAGCCATTCGGGCAACGCGGCGTTAGTCAACAGGCGCGCCGAAAATGGGCCGGCATTCAGGGCTCCGATGCCCCTGCGTTGCAGCTCCGGCAGCAACTCGTCGGCAAAGCGGGTGTTTTGCAGGGTGTATTGATTATAGCTCAAGACACAATCCACGTCGGCTTGGCTGATAATGTATTTCAGCGCCTTCATCGGGTAGCCCGAGATGCCGACAAAGCGGACTTTCCCGGCCTGTTGCTGGCGGCGCAGCGCGGGCAGCGTTTCCTCGATGATTTGCTGGAGCGGCACGAATTCGACATCATGACAGAGCGCGATATCCAGGTGATCCGTTCCCAACCGGTGCAACGAGACGTCCACGCTTTCCGCCACGCGTTTCGCCGAGAAGTCAAAATGATGAAGATCGTAGCGTCCCAGTTTGGTGCAAAGCGTATAGGCATCGCGGGGAATGCCGCGCAGCGCGATGCCAAGAAGCACTTCGCTCATTCCGCGCCCGTAAAAGGGCGAGGTATCCAGGAAGTTAAGACCGCAATCGAGCGCGGCGTGCACGCTCTGCAAGGCTTCATCCAGGTTGATCCGGCGAAATTCCTGCCCTAATGACGATGCGCCAAAGCTAACGATGGGTAGTTCCAGGCCGGTTTGGCCAAGCGGACGGGTGGGAATAGGCATATTCAAGATTGGAGACGGCAGCCGATGGTAATCAATACGTTCGCCCACAGGGATTGATCCGCGGTCTGGATCGTCAGGACGTGATCCGGTGATTTTACCGCTTCGTAAAAATCCCATTTTTGAATGGGCTCCAGCGGATGCTCCACCCCGGAACGGCGCAGGATGTCCCGGTATTCGCCCCAAACCGGCGGCTCGCCTTGCACGGCATAGGAATCGTCGGGAGGAACGCCCATCACGTTCACCCGGTCCACGGCCACGGCGCTAAGCACCGCGCTCAACGCTTGGGCCACGGTAACGACGCCCGGTGATAAATTCAGACACACCACCTCGGCATTCGGGCCGCGTTTGGCCGAGGCGGGGTAATTGCCATCGGCGATGAGAACCAGCGAGTGATGCCCCGCCCGGGCCAATACCTCGTTGATCTTGGGATGTACGAGCTGGTGCTTAAGCATAAACCAATTCACGGAAGGCCCGGGCCGCCTGCGCGGCTGCGCGAGACGAATCGGGCAATGGAAGAATTTCAGCGGAGAGATAGCCGTCGTAGCCGAGCTCTTGTAAAACGCGCACAACCGCCGCCGCATCCGTATGGCCCCAACCGATGGCCTGGCGGTTCGAATCCGCAAAATGAATATGCCCAAGACGCTTGGCGACGGAACAGAGCGCCTGTGGCAAAGAAGGCTCCTCGATGTTCATGTGAAACAAATCCGCAAGGAGCTTCACCGGGCCGATGCCCGCCTTGTCGAGAAAATCGGCGGCGTCGGCCAAACGGTTGAATAGATTCGTTTCGTAGCGGTTGAGAGGTTCGTAAATCAGGAACTGCCCCGCTTTTGCGGCCCGCTCTCCCAGGCGATGCAATGCGTCCGCCAGCAGATACTGCGCCGCCTCACGGGTCATGCCACCTTCGATGCGACCCTGCATCGAACCAATAATTGCGGGCGCTCCCAACTTAGCGGCTATATCAATTATTTCACCGATATACTGCTCGGCGTTCTTTCGAATATTCGCGTCTTCGTGGCACAAATGCCAGCGGTGGATCACCCACCCTCCTCCGGTGCCGATAGCGGCCACTTTCAAACTGTGCCGGGCGCATAGCCCCTTGATTTCGTCCACGTTCAACGCGGCGGCGGAAGGCGGAAAGAGCTCCATGGCGTCAAACCCGAGAGCAGCCGCCTGTTCGAAAGCGGAGGACAGGCCATCCCAGAACACGAAAGGGCCGCCTTTGGATTCAGGTACCAGTGAAACAGTGATCGCTGATTTCATCTCCGAAAAATTTACCAAATAATTTCGCGGCAGGAATGGCGGGAATTGACCATTGCATGGCAATTCTTATACTGCCGGATATGCCCCCCACCCCAACCGTCCCTTCAGCGGTACTTCCCCATTTCGTCTCCACGCAGGTGACGGAGGCAAGCCGGTATTTTCTAAATCTCAACCCAAAGCGCGCCTCCTCCTTGGTGGTGGTTTGCGGTGGCTGCGAACGCATGGGGGCGGATTATGTTGTGGAGCGCAAAACGTTCCCCTATTTGTGCGTTGAATTTGTGGCCGACGGCGCGGGCACGCTCCTTTTGAAAGGAAAACGCCACCCCTTGCGGCCCGGCATGGCTTTTGCCTATGGGCCGGGAATTCCCCACCTCATCCACAACGATCCGGCGCACCCCATGCGAAAGTACTACGTGGATTTTGCCGGGCGCGATGCATCCCGGCTGCTTTCCAGGTCGCCGCTCGGAAAATGGAAGCCGGTACAAATTGCCGCCCCGGAGGAGGTGCTCGATATTTTCGCAGCCTTGCAAAGAGACGCGGCGGCCGAGACTGAAATCCGCGATGAACTCTGTGCGGCCCATTTGCGGCTGCTTTTGCTGAAGTTTTTTCAAAAGGCTCAGCCCATCCTGGGCAACCAGCCGCGCTCGTTTGCCACCTACCAGCGGGCGCGCCAATATGTCGAAGAACACTTCGCCGAACTCAGATCCGCCGAGGAAATCGCGCGAGCATGCCACATGACGCCAGTTTATTTATCGCGCGTTTTCAACCGTTTTGGAAAAATGACGCCTTACCATTTCTTAATGCGGCTAAAAATGAACCAGGCGGCGGAACAATTGCTGGAGGGGAAGTTGGTGAAGGAAGTGGCCGAAGCTCTCCGGTTTTCCAGCGCGTTCCAGTTTTCACGCGCTTTCAAGCGGCTTTACGGATTGTCGCCTGAGCCATTCGCACACGCCATGAAAACCGAACGGCGGAGTCATCGCGCGGAGAAAACCGTCCGTCCGTCAAAGCGCCGCAGCCATGGCTCTTAGCATGTCCAGGCTTTTGAAAAACCCGGCTTTTTTGAGCATAGGATCAAAAAGATTCTTGCAATCTATATTCCTGTATGCTCATTTAGTCACTGTTAAACGATTCACCCTCTGACTGACCGATGAATACCCATCCTCTCATCACTGGCGCCGCCCTATTTTCGCTGGTTTTTGCCTTGGGCGCTTGCTCCAAGCAGCCGGAACCGCCACGGAACCATCTGCCCCCACTCCCGGTCAGAACGCAACGAGTGGAGCCCAAACCGCACGTGGCTTTTGAGGAAGTCACCGGGCAAGTGCGGCCAAAATTGCAGACGGCCATCGCGCCGGAGGCGGCGGCCCGGATCGAAAAAATGCTCGTGGTTCCGGGCCAGCAGGTCAAACGCGGGGACATCCTGGTGCAACTGGACACCCGCGAGACGCGTGCCAAGCTGGAGCAAGCGCGCGCCGTTTTCGAACAGGCGGAAAAAAGCCTGCAACGCCAAACCGCCCTCCTTGCCAACAAAGCGACCTCCCAATCCGACTACGACGCCGCTCTTGCCGCGAACCGGGTGGCCAAGGCCGCCATGGCGCAGGCGGAAACGGCGCTTAATTATATGACGGTCACGGCGCCATTCGACGGCGTGATTACCAAAAAAGCCGCCGATGTGGGCGACCTCGCCTCTCCCTACAAGGCCATGCTTGAAATGGAAGACCCCGCCGCGTTGCGCTTCGAGGCGGACGTGCCCGAGGCGGTGATCGGTTTCGTCAAAGCCGGAGCCGCGCTGCCCGTGCGGGCCGGAACCGCGAACGTAACCGGAACGGTGAGCGAACTGACGCCGGTGGCGGACCCGCAAAGCCGGACCTTTCTCGTAAAGCTCGATTTGCCGCCAACGCCCGGCTTGCGCACGGGGCAGTTCGGCCACGTCTCCATTCCGCTCAACGAAACCAAGGTGCTGCGGCTGCCCGCAAGCGCCGTCGTGCAACGCGGGCAAATGGAGTTGGCTTTCGTGATCGCCGGGGGACGCGCGGAATTGCGCCTGGTCAAAACGGGAAAGCGTTTTGGCAACGAGGTGGAGGTGGTTTCGGGCATCGAAGCCGGGGAACAGGTGGCGGTGGACGCCGTCGCCTCACTCCATGATGGCCAACCGGTGGAGGTACGGCAATGAACGGCCCCACTCCCCACGAAAGTCTTGGGCTGGCCGGGCGGATCGCGCGGAGTTTTATCGACTCAAAGCTCACGCCGCTCATCATCGTCACCTCCATCCTGCTGGGGCTGGCCGCCGTGCTGCTGCTGCCGCGCGAGGAGGAGCCGCAAATCAAAGTGCCGATGGTGGATGTGCTCGTCACCATGCCCGGTACCAGCGCCAAGGAAGCCGAGGAGCGGATCTCGCGGCCCATGGAAAAGCTGCTGTGGGAAATTCCCGGCGTGGAATACATTTATTCCACCTCCAGCCCCGGGCAAAGCCTCGTCATCGTGCGCTTCCTGGTCGGCTCGTCTCCGGAAGAATGCCTCGTAAGGCTCAACCAAAAGCTGCAAAGCAATTTCGACCGCATCCCACACGGGGCGTCAAAGCCGCTCATCAAGCTGCGTTCGATTGACGATGTGCCGATCCTGGCCCTCACGCTGCACAGCGCCGCCTACGACCACCTGACCTTGCGCCGCCTGGCCGCGCAGCTCGACGATGCCGTAAAGCAAGTGCCGCAAGTTGCCGAGACCCGCTTGATCGGCGGCGCCCGGCGGCAACTGCGCGTGCTGCTCGATCCGGCGCGGCTGGCCTCACGCAATCTCACCCCGGCGGGCCTCGTCCCGGTGCTCCAGCAGGCCAACCGCCAATATGCCTCGGGCGGATTGACCAGCGAGAACCGCGAGATCGTCGTCGAAACCGGCGCGTTTTTGCAAAGCGCGGAGGATGTCCGCAATGTGGTGGTGGGCGTTTACAACGGCAAACCGGTTTACCTCAAGGATGTGGCCGAAGTCGTGGACGGCGCGGAGGAACCAGCCAACTACGTGTTCCACGGCAGCAAGGCCGCACCCGAAGAACCGGCGGTCACCCTGACCGTTGCCAAACGGCCTGGAACCAACGCCGTCACAGTGGCCGGGCAGGTTCTCAAAAAGGTGGAGACGCTCAAAGGGACCGTCATCCCTGCGGCAGTTCAGGTTTCCGTCACCCGGGATTATGCGGAAACGGCGGCGGAGAAATCCAACGAACTGCTCTTCCACATGCTCATCGCCGTGTTCAGCGTTGCGCTCCTGATTTTGCTGACGCTCGGCTGGCGGGAATCGGGGATCGTGGCCATCGCCATCCCGAGCACGCTGGCCCTGACGCTGCTGGTCTTTTACCTGCACGGCTACACACTCAATCGTATCACGCTCTTCGCGCTCATTTTTTCCATCGGCATTCTGGTGGATGACGCCATCGTGGTGGTGGAAAACGTCGTGCGCCATTTTCACCTGCCGGGGAACCGCGAACGAAATCGCTCGGAAGTCGCCGTGGAAGCCGTCAGCGAAGTGGGCAACCCGACCATCCTTGCCACGTTCGCCGTCATTGCCGCCGTGCTGCCCATGGCCTTCGTGGGCGGGCTGATGGGCCCCTATATGCGGCCCATTCCCATCGGCTCCAGCGCCGCCATGTTCTTCTCGCTCGCCATCGCGTTCGTGGTGACACCGTGGGCCGCCGTGCGGCTGCTTCGCCGCACCTCCAGCGCGGTCGGCCAGGCCGCAGCTCCGCATTCCCATTTCGAGCATGAAGAAGACGCATTCACCCGGTTTTACCGCCGGTTGATGACTCCATTGCTGCACCACGGCGGCTGGCGCTGGGCGTTTTTGGGCACGATCACCGCGCTTCTGCTTGGCGCCATGGCGCTGGTGGGCATCGGCTGGGTGAAAGTGAAGATGCTTCCCTTCGACAACAAGAGCGAATTCCAAATCATCCTGAATATGCCGGAGGGCAGCGCCCTGGAGCGCACCGCGCAAGCCGCCCGGGAGATCGCCGCCGCCATCCGGGACGAACCGGAAGTGACCGACTACCAAATCTACGCAGGCGTGGCGGCTCCGTATAATTTCAACGGCCTGGTGCGCCATTACTTCATGCGCGGTGGCGCGAACGTGGCGG
Organism: uncultured Chthoniobacteraceae bacterium; assembly: GCA_964513965.1. Lineage (GTDB taxonomy): Bacteria > Verrucomicrobiota > Verrucomicrobiia > Chthoniobacterales > Chthoniobacteraceae > UBA695. The sequence goes on along the minus strand of CAZEOO010000003.1, from coordinate 262,683 downwards.
ACATCCAGGTCAACCTCGTCGGCAAAGGCAAGCGCAGAGCCAGGAGCCATGACATAGCCAAACGCGTACGCCCTAGCGTGGCGGCCATCGCCGAAAAATTCGGAGCGCGCGTGGCCGTCGCCGAGGTGCCCCCCGGGCCGCCGGTATTGCAAACGCTCGTGGCGGAAATTTACGGCCCCACCGAGGAGTCGCGGCTCGCCATGGCCCGGAAAGTCCGCGACATTTTCAAGAGCGTGGAAGGCGTCGTGGATGTGGACTGGTACGTGGAGGCCGACCAGCCCAAGGCCCGCTTCGTCATCGACAAGGAAAAGGCGGCGTTGAGCGGCATCAGCGCGGAAACGATTTCCCAAACGCTGCACATTGCCGTTGCTGGGGATTCCATTGACCTGCTGCACCTGCCCCGGGAAAAAGAGGACGTGGACCTCACGCTGGAACTGCCGCGTTCCGCCCGCGTGACGCCGGAGGAACTGCTGGCCCTGCGCGTGCGCTCCGGCGACGCCAACGCGCTCCCCGAACCGGGGGCGACCGCCGCCCAACTGGTACCTCTGCGGGAGCTGGTCCACGTGGAAAAGACCATCGCGGACAAGAGCATCTATCACAAAAACCTGATGCCCGTGACCTACGTGATCGGCGATGTTGCCGGAGCCATCGAAAGCCCCGTTTACGCCATCGCCCGTATGAACGAAGCCCTCGCGAAGCTTGATCCCAAGGCGTTCGGAGGTTCGGGAACCCGGTTGCAAATCTTCAACCTGAACATGCCGTTCACCGGAGAGCAGCCCTCGCTCAAATGGGACGGGGAATGGCACATCACGCTGGAAGTCTTCCGCGACCTCGGCACCGCCTTCGCCGCCGTGCTGGTGCTGATCTATATTTTGATGGTCGGCTGGTTCCGGTCGTTTTTAACGCCGCTGATCGTCATGGCCGCCATCCCCTTTTCGCTGGTCGGCATCCTACCCGCTCACGGAGCTCTGGGGGCGTTCTTCACGGCCACCTCAATGATCGGCTTTATGGCGGGAGCCGGGATCGTCGTGCGCAATTCCATCATTCTCGTGGATTTCATCGAACTGCGGCTGCGCGAGGGGATGCCGATCGACGAAGCGGTGGTGGATGCGGGGGCCGTCCGGTTCCGCCCCATGCTGCTCACCGCGCTGGCCGTCGTCGTCGGCGCGGGAGTGATCCTGTTCGACCCGATTTTCCAAGGGCTGGCCATTTCACTCATGGCGGGGGAAATCGCCTCGCTCTTGATTAGCCGCATGGCCGTTCCGGTTCTCTATTTCATGGCTCACGCGGGAAGTTCCGCGAAAAAAGCTCCCTCACTGAGGGCGGTATGCCCCGCCACTTGATTAGGAATTAAGAATCCGCAAAAACTCGTCCACCGACGAGCTTAGGCTTCGCCCTCGCAGTTTCTCTTGGCGCAGTGGCCGCCAAAGCCTCAAATCCTTAATCGGAACGATGCCGAGCAACCCGGTCTCGAGTTCCACGTCGATGGTCAGCCGTGAAACAACGGCCACCCCCACCCCGGCGATCACGGCCCGCTTGATGGCTTCCGTGCTGCCCAGCGAAAGGATGGGCTTGAGCGTAAGCCCCTTTTTTGCCAGCGCCGACTCAACCACTTCACGGGTGCCGGAACCCCGCTCGCGCAAAATGAATGGCTCGCGACACAACGTCGCGACAGCCACTCCCTTGCGGGATAGAAGAGGATGGCGCTTGCAAGCAATGGCCACGAGTTCGTCATAACTAAAAACCGTGGATTCCAATTCATCTGGAGCAGGGCCACCTTCGGTAAATCCGATCTCCAGGCTGCCATCTAGCAATGCGTTATGAATGTCGGTGGTGTTGCCAATCTGAAGGTTCACCTTGATGCCGGGATGGGCTTGCTGGAAGCCAACCAGCACCTTTGGCAAAAGATAACCGCCGATGGTGGTGCTCGCGCCAATTTCCAGCTTCCCGCGTTTCAAGCCGCGCAGTTCCTCGATTGCCAGTTCGGCGTCCGTTTCCAGGATCGCCATTTTCCGCGCGTACCCCTGGAGCAGTTTGCCCGCTTCTGTCAGACGGATTCCCCGGGGCAGGCGATCGAACAGCCGCACGCCCAGCACCCCTTCAAGATCGCCGATTTGCTTGGAAACCGCGGGCTGACTAATGCGCAGGCGTTCCGCCCCCGCGCTGATGCTCCCCGCGTCAGCCACGGCATGAAATAGGCCCAGGTGATTCCGGTTCATGCCATAACCATAAGCTATGGATTGCATAAATACGATGTCTTTGTGCTATTTCTCAGCATTGGATATTCTCGCCGCCTCAATGAACGAACTTGAAAACGCCGCCATCGCCGAACCCATCCGGGAGCCGGACGCCAAAGCCAGCCATCCCGCTATTCCCCTCGCCGTCCAAACCACGCTGTTTGTGCTCACCACGGGCGTATTGATCTGGTGGGGCTCGCTCGGCCTTGCTCTCGTGACCGGCATGATTTTCGCACTGACCATTGGCCACCCCCACCGCAAAGCGGGAAACAAGCTTTCCAAATGGCTCTTCCAGGGCTGTGTGGTGCTGCTCGGTTTCGGCATGGATTTGGAGAAGGTGCTCAAGGCGGGCACGAGCGGATTTCTTTTCGCGGCAGTTTCCATTGTCACCACACTGGCCATCGGCTTCATGCTTGGTCACTTCCTTGGCATCGGCAAAAAAACCTCGGCGCTCATCGCCTCCGGCACGGCCATTTGCGGCGGCTCCGCCATCGCAGCCGTGGGGCCGGTCATTTCAGCCACCGAGGCGGAAATGGGCATCGCCGTCGGCGCCATCTTTTTGCTGAACGCTGCGGCGCTTTTCATTTTCCCCGCCATCGGCGCCGCACTGCACCTCACCCAGCACCAGTTCGGGATCTGGGCCGGAATCGGGATTCACGACATTTCATCGGTCGTCGGCGCGGCGGGCACCTACGGGTACGAGGCTCTCCAAACCGCCACCGCCGTCAAACTTTCGCGGGCACTCTGGATCGTCCCGCTCACGATCGGCATGGGAGCATTTCTGGCAGGACGCGCCGAGCACGTTTCCAAACCCCACACAGCCAGCCACGCCAAGCCGGCCCAACGCAAAATCGTCGTCCCCTGGTTCATCGGGTTGTTTCTGCTCGCGTCGCTCCTACGGAGTTTCATTCCAGCGGTCGCGCAAAATTCAAACCACGTCGAGACGATTGCCAAGGCCGGAATGTGTGCGGCGCTGTGCCTCATCGGCGCAAGCATTTCGCCCAAAACGCTGCGGGCGCTCGGCTGGAAGGTCGCGGCGCAAGCGGGCATTCTCTGGCTCTTTATTAGCGCGCTGGCGCTGGCCATCGCCGTGATCCTTGGTTAACCAGCCGATTCCTGCGAAGCGAGCGCGAAGCCTTCGCGGGCAAAAAGCGCCTTGTCGAGTTCGATGGAGGGCCCCTCGGTGGTGAGCATGTCCCCCACGATCAAGGAACTCACACCCGCCTGCAACAAACGCGGCATAAGCGCCTCGAAAAGGATGCGCCCACCAGCAAGCCGCACGGTGGCCTCGGGGTGGAGAAGGACAAAGAGCGCGACGCTGGTGAGAATTTCCTCCGGCGGCAACGGCGGCTCGGCCTCCAATGGCGTGCCCTTGATGGGAAAAAGAACATTGATGGGAATGGAATCTACCTTCAATTCCCTCAATGCGATGGCCATTTCAATGCGTTCCGGAAATCCCTCGCCCATGCCGATGATTCCGCCGGAACAAAGGCTCATGCCCACCTCGCGGGCATGGCGCAGTGTTTCCATTTTTTCCCCGGGCGTATGGGTCGTGCAGAGCCGGGGAAAATACGAGGGGGCCGTCTCCAGGTTGCAATGATACCGGCTCACTCCGCTGGCAGCCAGTGCTTCCAGTTCCGCGCGGGTCAACAGCCCCAGCGAAGCGCAAAAGCGCAGCCCCGGGGTTTCGTCGCGCATTTGCCGGTAAATGGCGCATAGGCGCTCAATATCCGCCGGGCTCGCTTTTCGACCACTCGTGACCAGCGCGAAACGGTGCACGCCGTTTTTAGCGGTTTTTTGAGATGCCGCCACAGCCTGCGGGACCTCCACGAGCGGCGTAACCTCCACGCCCGTATTGTAAAAGCGGGATTGGGCGCACCAACGGCAATTCTCGCTGCAATGCCCGCACCGGGCGTTAAGAATCGCGCACATTTCAATGTTCCGGCCATGAAACGCGTCACGCAACCGGCCCGCCAACACCCATAAATCACGGGGTTCGTTTTTCTCAAGCAGGCACAAAGCTTCTTCCGGGCCGAGCCGCAGACCATTGCAAATCTCTTTTTCTAATTTTTCCAACCCCATGAGTTATTCCTGTTGCGCCTCCGTCGTTCCTTTCTCGATCCGCAAAGCCAGCCCGCCGACCAGCGCCTGGGCGGTTTTTTGATGCGCCCGGCAAATAATGCGATCAAACGTCTGCCGAGACACCCCCATGCACTTCGCCGCATCCTGGTTGTAAAGCCCCTCGCAATCGGCAAGGCGCATGGCTTCCAGTTCATCCGCGCCTAATTCAATCTCCTCGATCTGGCAGAGCGGAATCCCCGCCGGTTTGAAATAATGCACCGGCGGGCAATGTTGTATTTTTCTGGGACAACGTGGCCTTGGCATGGCTTAACCAGTATCAGAACGAGTGCGAAATAGAAAGCAGACCGATAATGTTTGCAATTTCATCATAATTATGAGCATATGCCCTATATGAATTCCACATCCATGCCGGTCGCATCCTCTCCGGTGGCGAACCAAATCCAGATCGCATTCCCTATGAAAGACAGTGCTTTTTGCGCCCATTTTGGCGGAGCGTCACACTTTCGCATCATCACCGCGGAACGCGGCACGGGCCGAATTCTGGAACAAACCGAGCAGCAAGCACCCGAACATGTCCCAGGCGCATTCCCCCAGTGGCTTGCCCGCCAGGGCATTCAGGCTGTAATTGTGGGGTCCATAGGCAAAAGGGCTTTGCAGTTGTTCGCGGCCCAAGGGATTGCCGTGTATGGCGCAGCGCCAAATGCACCGGTTGAAGAGTTGGCGAAAATGCAAGCCATGGGGCTTCTGCAACAAACCAACCTTGAAGAGTGTTGCCCGGGCCACGCACATGCAGATGAATCCCATTGCCATTCCAACTAACGCCGAAATCCTGCGAAAACGGCTCCATTCCCATTGCTTTGCCTGCGCTCCTGAAAACCAGCAGGGGCTTGGTCTTGCTTTCAGCACTGAAGCCGACGGCATTACCCGTATGACCTGGGCTCCAAGCCCGGATTACCAGAGCTATGACGGTCGGGTGCATGGTGGAATCCTGGCTACGCTAATCGATGCGTCCATGGTTCATGCCTTATTCGCACGGGGGGTGGCGGGCGTCACTGCGGAAATGAAAATCCGCTATTACTCGCCGGCGGAACTTGGCGCCCCCGTAACATTGTCCACGCAGATCCTGGCCCACAAGCTTGGGCTTTACCGTTTATGCGCGGAGATTTTTCAAAACGAACGCCTTGTGGCCAGAGCCGACGCAAAGTTCATGACCCTGCAGGCCGTCTAGGCGCCCATGGGATTAGCCGAATTGGCCGCCACCATGCAGGATTCCAGCCCTCGCACGATCTCGTCCTGTTTGAGCCCGCGCCCGATAAAGATCGCGCGAGTGGTGGGCGTTTCTCCATTCCACGGCTCTCCGACCTTAAGCTGGAACATCCCGTGAACCCCCTGGAAAATCAGGCGTGAACCGAAGCCAGCAACGGCAATAATCCCCTTTGCCCGAAAAAGATTGTCGGCATGGAACTGAATAAAATTCTCGATCCACGTCTGAAAAAGCTCCGCATCCACCACGCCTTCTGCTGAAACGGAGATCGACTCGATCTCATGCCGATGCTGTGCGCCGGCCCCATCTGTTTTTGTGTGCAAGCTGGCGCAGCCGGAAACTCCAAGCTCGATTTTGCGGAGATCGAACCCGCCCAGGTTCACGATTTCATTCACGGGAGCCTCGGCATTGCATACCGTGAATTGGCGCGCCTCCGAGTTGACCGTCTTGAGTTCATCCACCAGCGCGGCCAATTCTTCGGCAGTCACCAGATCCGTTTTATTAATCACAAGGGCGTCGGCATAGCCGATCTGCTCGCTGGCATGTCCCTCATCGTTCAAATGCCGCTTTACATGGCGCGCATCCACAACGGTCACAATGCCGTCCAGTGCAAACGTTTCCTTCAAAATGGGGTCGCTCAACAGCGCATGGGCCACCATGCCGGGATGCGCCACGCCTGTGGTTTCGATCAGCACGCGGTCATACATCGATTTGTTTTGAGCGATCTCGCGCATCAAGCGCACAAATTCCTCCCTCGCCGAACAACACGTGCGGCCTTGCACCGTTTCGATGCTCTGGAGATCCGTGCGGAACACGAGGTCGTGCTCGATAGAGGTCTCCCCCAGGTCATTTTCAATCACCGCGACCCTGCGGCGGTCAACGCTCCGCAAAATATGGTTCAGCAATGTGGTTTTGCCGGACCCCAGAAATCCGGAGATAACCGTGGTGGCAATACGTGTGGGAATGGCGCTCATAATGACGTGAAGTATTATGAGCTTATGCCCGCTATTCAACCCAAAAAAGCTTAACGTATTATTTTGGAATGCGGTAACCGAAACTACGAACCGTTTCAATGCACTCACCTGCCGAACCAAGCTTTTCGCGCAGCCTGCGGATGTGCGTATCCACGGTGCGGGTGTCGATGGCATATTCATACCCCCAAACATCGTTAAGCAGCGTCGTGCGCGACTGCACCATGCCGCGCCGCTCAAGCAGCACCCGCAGCAGCTTGAATTCCGTGGCAGTCAAGTGGATCGGCTCATGGTTGACCACCACCTCAAACCGGTCGCGATCCATCACAATTCCGTTTGCCGAAAGGGAATTCTCGTTGGCGGCGGATTGCGAAGTGCGCCGCAAAATGCCTTTGATGCGCAGCACCAATTCTCTCGGGCTGAATGGTTTGCTAATATAGTCATCGGCGCCAAGCTCAAACCCCACGATCCGGTCCACTTCGCTCGACTTGGCTGTCAACATCACAATCGGCACATTCGCCGTCTTTGAGTTTGCCTTCAGCGCGCGGCAAACATCCAGGCCGGACATGCCTGGCAGCATCAAATCGAGCACGATCAACTGCGGCATCTGCTCCATCGCGTCGAGCACCAACAGCCCGTCGGGAGCCTCGATGACCGAAAAGCCCTCGCGAGAAAGCGTCGAGGCGATCAGCCTGCGCATATCGGGTTCATCTTCGGCGACAATAATTCGGGCGGACATGGCCACCATGTAACACATGGAGAATAAAAGGAGGTCAACAAAACAAAGCATCCCACGCGCCGTTCGCGCCCAATTTCGTAAAAAAATTACACAACCACAACAAATATGTAACCAATACGTAACATACGACTTTGTCATATTTAGTTCACGCAACTGTAACTATAAAATCATTGCTGGCGGCGCATCCCGCCCCTAGCCTCCGGCCACGAAATCGAAGCACGCGAAAAAATGGAATCATCGCGTTTCGGTTCACTTCAAAAACATCAACTCCGAATATTCGAATACATGAAACTTAAACAAATCCTTATGACGGCAGTGCTCGCCATCGCCAGCATGGCCGCCGCCAACGCGAGCAATACGTTCAACGTTGGCGATGTACTTTTCGGTATTACCAACACGTCCACCAAGGCCGTCACCTACAATCTGGACCTTGGCAACATCAGCGACCTCATCAGCCTTGGCGCTGGTTCGACCAAAACATGGACCCTCAGTTCGAGCGATTTGAACAGCTCCATTCTGGGCACGACAACGGCATGGAACAACAACAACAAAGTGTACTGGGGCGTCGCCGCGGAAACCGCTGACATGATGTGGGCCACTTCAACTTCGTCCTCGGTGCAAAATCCCGGCACGGATACGATTTCCGGCGCTCAGAACGCCTTGGGCAACGTCATTATCGCCTACCAAAACGGAACAGCCACTGCCAACCAAGGAGCTTCCTCCAACGTGACAGGGGCGGTTTCAGTCAACATCAACGGCAGCACCGACTGGTATAGCGAGACGGCCAATGGGGCCAACCTCGGGTTGGAAACGACCGTGATCCGCGCCGAGAGCACTACGAGCAGCACCAGCACCCTGTCTCTCTATTCCTATGATGCCAATGCTGGAACTGCCACCAAGATCGGCTCCTTCGCGCTCACCGACGACGGCACGCTGACCTATACCAGCCTCCAAGCCGTTCCCGAACCTTCCACCTATGCCATGCTCGGCATTGGCGGTCTTGCCATGATCCGCGTGCTTCGCCGCCGCCGGACTGTCTAATTTCAACCTCAACCACACAACTCCTACTCTTATAAAATGAAAATCCAACAAATCCTCGCCACAGGGGCTCTTGTCCTGGCTGTGGCCGCCAGTGCCAACGCTGACGTTGTGATCCGCATCGCCGGTTCCAGCGCCTACCGCAAAGCCGTCAACGCGGCTGTTACCAGCTTGATTGGTGACAGCAAGATGGAAACGGTGACTTTCGATGGCAAGGCTATCGATAGCACCAACGTGGCCCGCCTCTCCGGCACGGCATCGAAGGACATCTCCTACACCGATCCCAACGATGAAACGACGATCTACACGATTCCCCAGGGAACCAAGATCACCGTTTGCACTTCGTGGACCGGCTCCGTGGCCGGTGTTTACTCCCTGGCCAATAAAGCAAACACCGCCCGGCACTTCATTCCTGTGAATGCGGTTGCTATCAGCGGCACTGCGGCGGCTTCCGATACGGATTCCAGCGTGGACGTCGCCATGTCTGACGTTTTCCTGGGCACCGCCAACGCGGTTCTCAACACGGACTGGACGACCGACGATCTCATCGAAGCGGGCGGCGGGGCCTACAAAGGCATCGGCGTTTGCCCTTTCAAGTGGGTCATCTCCGGCACCAGCACTGGTGTCAGCAATGTCACCGAGCAGCAAATCCACACCCTGTATACCGTGGGTCGTATTGACAAAAACCTCCTGGTTAGCGGAACGGCGGCCGCCAACGCCACCGGCAAGGTGTATGCCTTCGGGCGCGACTCCGACTCCGGCACCCGCCTCACCGCGTTTGCCGATTCCAGTTTGGGCGCTGTTTTCGCTCCCACTCAATACGGCGTTTGCACCACCGCAACCTCCGGCCTGGCCACTTCGGGCGGCTACGTAGCGAAGGTGCCCTCGGCTACGGTTAACGGCATCTCCTATACGTCCGGTCAAAGCGGCTACAGCAGCGGCGGCGATCTCGCGACAGTGATCGGCTCCATTGCCACGGGCAACTTCACGGGAATCACCAGCGGAGTGGATACCGGCATCGCCTATCTGTCGGTCAGCGATGCGGCATCAGTCGTTGCCGGGTCCACGATCAAAGCCACGGAACTCACCTATAACGGCGTTCCCTATACCCTGGGCAACATCTACAATGGCGCTTACAGCTTCTGGTCCTATGAACACATGTTCTACCGTGCCGAAGACACCGCCGATACCGGCTCGCAAACCGGCCTCTTTGCCGAGGCTCTTGCCGCCCAATTGCTCAACACGACGGTTCCTTCTCTGTCCGGCAGCGACGTGACGTCGAACGCCGCCAGCTATGTGGACGTTAAGCAAATGAAAGTCAAGCGTACCAATGACGGTGCGTACTTGATTAAGACGAACTAATCGCAATCTTAGTTTTGGGTCCTAAGTGCCAGCGCGGGCGCAACGCCCGCGCTGGTATTTTGCGTTTCTACCTTGCAATCCCATGCACCTCCGACATCCGCTGGTCTATTCCCTTTTGCTGAACGGGATTCTCGCTGGAAACCTGGTCTTGCGCGCTCTGCCATCCCCACAAAAGGAGCCCACCTTCCATACCTCTCCCCTGCCCTCCCCTATTGCAGCGACGGCTCTGCCAGAAGCCACCCCCGTACAAACATCCCCTTCTCCCCAGCCCTTCCAGTGGAGTTCCCTGGAATCCACAGATTACCCTACCTATATCGCCAACCTTCGCCAGATAGGCTGCCCGGAACCGACCCTGCGTGACATCATTAGCGGCGATCTCGAAAGTATCTATGCGGCAAAGCGGGCGGCCATTTCCGCCAAAAACCTGAATTCCTCAGCCTTGGCCCAAGCCCTTGAAACACTCCGCATCGAAAAACAAACTTTGCTGGATCAGATCCTACAGCCCACCTGCTCATCCCCTGCTGCCTCATTATCCACCTCGGTCCCCTCGCCTTCGCCATTTTTGAATAACAGTCCGGCCGCCTCCAGTTCTCCAGCTTCAGCTACCGCGCGCCTTCCTCTCGTCTATCAATCCGTTCCGGTTGAGATTCTCCATATGACTGACCGTGAAACCGCCATTATGGACAGGCTTCGACAGGCATTTATCCACGAGATCGGAGGCCCGAACCAACTCCCCAACGACCCGCTCTATCTTGAACGGTGGGAGAAAGCATCTGATGCCGCGGACCAGCGCATCAAGAGCCTTTTAGGTCCCGAATTTTACACCGCATATAAGCACGCGATTATCCGACAACAAGCCAAGGCTCAATCGCTGTAATATATTTCTACTGTCAGTTTTAAAACTATTCATCCTCACCGTCACCGCCCCCGTATCCCAACACTTCCACGGTAATCACGGAAGGCAATTCATCAGCGGTCAATCCGGCTCCGGCCGAGTTCTGCGCAACCGAAGCGTCTGAACTATTCATCACAGCCGCGGAAGTATTGGCGGCATTGGTCAGCACGCTGAGGCTTGGGCCTGTTGTTGCGGCTGCGGTGCCGACGCTCTCGCCGCCAACCTGAATATTACTTGCATTCAACACTTGAAGAGCCGCCACATACAGGTTGCCGGTGGCGCGAATACCAGCCTCCCCGGCATCCACTGTCCCCACCGGTGCAATCAAATCGACGGACCCAGGCTCAACCCCGCTCACCGTAGCGAGCACGCCGATGCCGCCGCCCGTAGCCAAGCCGGAGAGATCCGTTTCAACGTTGGCACTCTGGGGGGCAATCAAAACGCGCGTTGGTGAGGCGGACTTTACGGTTCTGGAAGAAGATCCCGCCGCAATATCTCCAGTGGTTGACCAAATCACAATATCCCCGCCTCGCAGAGTGAAAATTCGCGAAGTACCAACATCAACATTATCATCGGAGAAAACCGAAATTTGTCCGCCGTGTTCGGTAATCAACCCTTGGCTGGCCATATTGACCGTGGTGTCATTATACCCCACCTCAAGCTGCCCACCTGGCACCAAAAGGCTGATATTTCCCCCCTCGTACACTGTGCTCCCGTCCGGTGTCATGACGCCGACGCCGTGCGTGGACTTGATTTCGCGATGGGTCAGCGACACATTACCTGACCAGCCGCTTCCAGGGAATAAAGCGGCAATTGCAGCGTAAGCCGATTCGAAATGGTAATCGGGAGAGGTGGAGTCGTTGTGATTGCGGCCTGCATCCCGGAGAATGAAATAGAAAAGACGCAACGCCACGTCCTGCTGCTGGCGATCCGAAAGAGATTCAAAAGCGCTCCATATCTGAGTGTCCGTAGCGTCAGTCAAGTTCGTATCGCTCAAGAGTTGCTCAATATATGGCACAATCTCCGATAGATAAATTGAAGCATTGCCTGCCGTGGTGGGATCAAGGAATTGCGCGATAAAAGTGCTATAACTCATCTCCTTCCCATTTAAGCCAGCAACGACCACAATATCCGCTCCCTCATAGGGCAAATATGGATTTCGTGCATTACCGATACTAGTGATGCCAACGCCGACATCAGAAGCGGCAGAGGATTTGGTGTAAACGCTTCCGAGGTCGACGTCCCTGCCAGCCAGAACCTCAAACTTTCCTGGTCCGGAAATCTGAATATCGCCCGGCTGGGGATAAAGAGCTGTGGTCACAAACTGATTATGGAGGCTATCCGAGTTTACATTGCGACGACCGGGCGAACTAGCATCATAGGGAATCAAATCCCGCCCGGCGGAAATGATGGTGACGTCGCTCTTTCGTACATTCTGAATATAGAATGAAATGTCTGTAATATCGTTCCCGGCTAAAATCTGCGCCGATTTCGCTGAAAACAATGTAAAGCCCGTGATATCCCCCGATTCTGCATAAATGCAAACAGGCTCATCGTCCGAGGCATGCAGAATGCAGGAAGCATGTAATTTCTGCCGTCGTTGCAAGGTGCCTGCAGCCCCTTCCGTGGAACCGGTTTCACTAAAATAGCCGTTCAACACGCTGCCTAGAAAATCAGTAGCCGACTCCTCCGCATGATCGCTAAACCCGTCGCCATAGGTTGTTTGGAGATAGCTTTGATAAGCATAAGGAGAAGCGACCCCGGGAATGGAATCCGGATCGGCATCCGAAAGATTGATCTGAGCTTCGCTCCAAGAACTGATGGTCACGCCTCCGGCCATTGTGTTGCCAGTTACATTCAGTCCGTTCACGGATCCGGCGCACAACAGGGAAAGAGTGCCCGTGGGCGATGGGGAAAGGTTAAGATTCCCGACGACATTAATATCCCCCGAAAACGAAATCGCCTTAAGCGTCGCAGGCATCAACGAACATGCCGTTGAGAATGCCGTGAGACTGGATTCATCCAGACGCAGCCATGGTTGATAATACGAATCTGTCTTCGTTGTGGTGTAAAGAAGCACGTTTTTCAAATAGAGGAACAGAATGTTCTGCATCGACGTCCCAACGGCTACACCCGACGTGGTCATTGCCGTGGTGCCTTCGCGAATCGTAATGTCCCCTTTCAACGAACTGACCGTGACTGAATCGGATGTGCTATATGTTGAGAAATAAGACTTGTACCAATAAGTATTGTTATAACCTTCGGGCATCAAAAAGGTATTCACGACCGGTCCGAGCAGCACATCGCCACCTGCGGAAATATCGAAATCACCCTCACCAAGGAACAAAGTGGTTGGTAGCCAGGAATTAGAAGTCACGCCATTAACGTTGGTCGCGTAACTGGTCAGCACCGTATAGGAAGGATACCTGGTGGCGTTCGTCAGAATGCTGTTTCCGGCATAGAGCGTTCCATCCCCGCTTTCAACGTAATAGACGCCGCCATTGATATTATTGCCCGCCGTGACCACAAGATCGCCGCCCCCCAATTCCAGCAATTTTGAAGCATCCGGTGTGCCCTTGGGCATCCGTGCGTTGGTCGGCACAACGGCGTCCACATTTGTGATGTCATTGCCAGCACATAGCTTCACGTTACCGCCACCCAAAGCACCCACCCCTTCAAAGAAGTTGCTGAAATCCACCCACCATGTGGTGGAAGCCACATCGCCATAATAGGAAACGCCGAATTGCCCGGTGCTTGAATCCACATAGCCGCGCCGATAGAGCCAGTTGACAGGCAATTCGTACTCCGAGTCGTCAGACACAATTCCAGGCGTCGATCCGCTCGTTAATGTCTCGTGCTTAATATCCCCCCCGGCCACGATGGTTACATTGCCACCACCCATCGAGTATTGGGCTTTATAAGCCGCGGCTTGCTGGATGGCTCCAAGAACTGTGATGGAAACATCATCCATGTTTTGAATCGGCACGTCGAAATCGCCATCACTCCAGATCGTGCTTGCGTCGGAAATGAGCGTACCAGCCGTATAGATTGTGGCGAACTGGTTGCGCAGCTTGACATTTCTTCCGGCATAAATCTCAATATCCCCGCTGCCAGTTCGAATAACTTGATAGTATCCATTAACCGCCGTGCTGGTTAGCGCAGAGCCTCCCCCCGAGGTGGTTTGCACCCCGTATTTTCCGAGCAGCAATGAACCGCTGTTCACGTCAAGGTCATCCACATCCACCACATCGGAGAAATCCACGCCGGTCAAATCGGAACCGGCTGCGATCCGGTAAGACCACGATTGGGAATTGGCCGGAAGCATTGAATTGGCATCAACAAGCAGTGAAGAATAAGAAGCGGTGGCAAAACCATCGCTGATACTATTATATAGCACCACATTTCCAGCCGAGCGCAGTGTCAGGACTCCAGGGGCGCTATCGGGTCCAAACCGATAAGTGGCGAGATTCCAGTCGCTTGAACTCGTGGAGGCCATGTTACCTAAAGTCAAGTCGCTCGCGGAAGTCGAAATATAAACGGTGCCGGTCAAAGTATAGGTATGATTCGCCGAGAGGCATACGCAAATCGCCCCACCCGTTCCCGATGTGAAAGTAATGGTTCCTGCTGCTGAGAGTGACACCGTACTCCCCACTGGAATCGCTGTAGCGGTATTCGCCTTTAGCGTCTGCTGAGTTCCGTCAAGTAGCGTGATGGTCCCCGCGACACTGGCGGTAATCTTGTCATTACCCGGGGTGCCGTTTGTAAACGCAATCGCGGCACCTTTATCCACGGCAATCTTGCTGCTTGTTTTGCCCAGTTCGACCGTATAACCGGCAGACGTGGGGGTTAACGTCGTCGATCCCGAGGTGGTGGTAAAGTAGTTCGTGCTAGAGGCTGGCAGCAGAACCGGCACCGCGCTGCCGCTCTTGACCGTTATCGTGCCGCTGCCACTTCCAACACTGCTGGAAAACGTGATGCTCGCTCCAGCGGGAATGGTGGTAGTGGTATTTGCCGCCAAAGTCGTTGTCGTTCCGTCGCTGTAGGTAATGACCGCCTTTGCGGTTACGGAGATGGAAGCCGAACTTGGGAAGGTGACCTTGGTTTCTGTAGGCACCAAAATTGCCCCGCCGTTGCCGCTAAGGCTGACCAGCAGACTTGCCGACGACGTCGTGGGATTGACCACCTCTGCTCCAGGCCGAATGCTCACCACTGACTTAAGGCTTTGATTATTTTTCAACAAGCGGTCAAACATCGCCTGGTAAGTCGCCGAGGCACTCCCAGCCGCGCCCACGAACCCATTACCATTGGCCAGGATTGCAGCTTCGACGCTGTCGATCGCCCCGCCTGAAGGCAGGTAAACTTTATACCCCTCAACAATGACTACCGAGGCGCCCACGATCTCTCCGTTGATGGGAGCCATCTGCACGTCACTGGAATCTGCTGTCTGGGGCGCGCGCAAATGCAGGATACCGGTAAAGTCCCCCAGCGATTCGCTATTGGAAGTGGCGCTGGCCACCGAAAGATCAATCTTAGATCCGGTCTGAATATCCAGTAGCGCGGACGGGTCGTGAGTGTAGTTACCATTGCCATCCAGAGAACTATCACCCGCTTCCAGCGTCACCGCTCCACCTTTGCCAGCCGAGTCGAAATCCGCCGCGGCTACGGTAAGGACCGAGCCATTTTTCAAAACAAGGCTGCCATGGGCTGCCATAAAAATCGTGCCCCCCACATCGCCGCTTGCGTCCACCTTACCTGTAACCACAATAGATCCCTGGTCCGCCGCAATCCGATAGGCAGCCGATTTCGCATAACCATCCACCGCCACATCCCCCGTGCGGATGCGATATTGACGCTCATAATCAAACCCCGCTTCGTTTAGGATGGCGTCCAGCCAGCCCGTGTTGGAAAGCGCCCCCGTGTCCAGCGAGAACGTCCCGCCATCGTTATCGGCCCCAGCCCCACCTTTGAGCATTCCAGACACCGATAGCGTACCATGAACCGCACTGATGCTGAGCTTTCCGGCATCTCCACCGCCTGTCTGCGCTGCAACATTCACCATTCCAGTCGCTCCCACAATCACGCTTCCCTCGTCTGCGGCCAGCGTCACCGTACCGCCGTCCGTATAAGCCGTCGCATCGTAAAAACCTTTGGATACTCCCCCGGCATCGAGCACACCGGTAATGTTCACATCTCCGCTCGTAGCATGCACTGTTAGATTGCCGCTGGGCAGATAGACTTTGGAACCCATCGATACAGTTTCGGCCTCCAGCAATAAAGTTGCTCCCAAGCCGGAATAGCTGGTATCCGCACTTCCTTCATTGGAAGCAACCGTCAATACACCGGCGGATTTGATCGTTTCATTGCTCGATTTCGCGCCGCTAATCAACGGCGCCAACACGTTCAGATTGCCTTGGGCATAGAACTCCCCATTGCCCGTTGCTACGAGAACTTTCGCCGCTTTCAAAGTCACCGTCTGGAAATTTCCAACCGTCAATTCATTGGTGCCAAGCTTAAGCACTTCGCCGTTGAATGTCAGGTTTCCGGCCAGCGTGGAACCCTCTCCATCCACCCCAGTTGGAGCCGAGGCATCAGCGTTGTTGTTCAAAGTAATTGTCTTGGCGGAAAACGTCACATTCCCCTGGTTAAAGCCGCGAATTTCGGCTGCCTGCAAATTCAGGCTTTCATAATTGGAGTTTCCAACCGTCCCCTCGCCGTACAAATCGATGGAAGAATAACTTACCAGCGATAATTCTTCCGCCGAGTTCATCAAATAGCCGAGCGCATCTCCCGAGAGCACCAAACCCGAAGTCACTTTGCCGCCGGTTGTCTTGAGATCCGCCGCACCTTGCCCTGTAAACTCAATGCTGATCTGGCCGCTATGCAACCCAATCGAAACCGCGTTCAAAACAGCCCCGGAGTCCAACGCAATTCCATTCGCCGAGTCAAGCACCAGGCTGGCGCCTGAAACATGCGCGCCATTACCAATCACGAGAGAACCCGCGCTTGATGAGGAAACACCCGTGCGGCTCACCCCCGCCGTTTTGCTTTCAGAAATACGCACCACGGCACCGCCACCGGTTACCGAAACCGTATCGACACTGCCGCCCAATGTGCCATCCCCCTCAATTTGAGCGCCATCGGCCAACGTAACACTTTTGCTGGCGGCGAGAATAATGTCCCTTCCATACCAAATCGAACCTGCGTTATCCACCGTGATGGTTTCAGCTGTCACCGTCACGTTCGCCTTCGCATCCCGCGTACCGCCAATCAAAATGCTGTCCGCATCGATGGCATTCAGCACGCTGGTAGTCAGCAAAAGCGTTCCGGCAGCAACCGTTGTATCCCCGCCGGCGATTAAAATATCATTTTCGCTGCTGATATCCACGATGCTGCCCCGCCCGCCGCTTGGAACCGTTGACGAGATTGCTCCCGACCAACTGAACGAACTGAGCGCCGAAATCACCAGCGCCCCAGCATCGGACGACAGCCTCGGCGTAATGGTGGAGTTCTTTGCCGCCTCCTTGGCAAAGTAATCGTTGGCCGAATAATCCGTATAAGACGCCCGGTTGCGCACAACCTCCGAAGAAGCCACTTCGAAACTGGTATAGATTTTCCCTGCATCTGAGGAGGTGCCAAACGTATTCGAATAATAACCTGAAACAATATAGGAGCCATCCGAGCATTTTACCGAAGATTCCGTTGGCGTTCCTCCCTTTAGCGTCACCAGATACGCCCCGCTTAACAACGCATAGCGGGCAGGCAACAATGTATAATAGCCGGCTGGCAAGCCATTGCATCCGCTCAAGTATACCGTTTCGCCCACCTTCAGCGATGAACTGACATACCCGGAATCCGAACTATAGTAATCCGTATTCGAAGTATTATAGGCCGTCGTCGCTCCATAACCCAGTTTATATGAGGGAATGATGGCGTAGCTGTTGCTTGATAGCAGCACATCCTTGGAACCGCCATTGCCCGCGATAAACTGGTAAGCATAGAGATCGCCACCGCCGCTAAGATCGATGCTCGCCCCGTTCTGGCTGTCGATATTGACGCCGGAAATACTGATGGTCTTCGCCACCGGACCACTACTGGTAATATCAGTTCCACTTGGGTCGATCCACTCGCCATCGCTCGAAACAATACCATACGGTACGGTCTGCCCGTCTGCTGAAACTGAAGTAATGCTGCCCGCCAGCAACGTTACTGTATCCGTGACTGGGTAACTGTTACCCGAAATGGCATTGACCGACAATCCCGTTACCGAATCCACGGGTGCGTCACCTTCCCCGTTCCAGCCCAAGTGAATTGTTCCGTCCGGAGCGCGAAGCACGCCGCCCTGGTTAATAATGGAGGCATAGATATTGATCTCCCCTCCAGCAGAAAGCGGTGTGGGACGTGAACCGGACGCCGCAATCGTCACACTCCCTTTCACGCCATCATGATCGTAGGCGGCAATGGTAAAGCTCGTTTGGGTCGGAGGATAAATCTGGCCCGCCCGAAGGTAAATATCACCCGCCACATCCAGCGTGCCCGACCCGCGAATATCGCCGTTGTCGGCAATGAAATTCGCCTGTCCCATGTTCCGCAACGTCAAATCGCCCACATCAATCAAGGTGGCGTTGACAGTCAACACTCCAGCACCATACGTCGGCGAGTAGAAACTATTATTCTTCTTATTGTTGTTATAGTCCGAAAGATACTCCGATTGTGTCTCCGTATCGTGAAGCACATTCTCTCCGATGGCCACATACTGGGCGCTCAATTTTACCGATCCCGTTCCATAGATCACTCCGCCGCTAGCCAGGTTCAGGCGGCTCTTGGCATTCAGCGTCACGTCGCCGTCGAAAAGCAGCGTGCCTTTCAGCGTCAGCGAATCAAAGCCGCCGCTTTGATAGGCATCCACCGTAAAGTGACCGACGCTTTCCATCGCATATCCATTAGGATCGAGCACCGTGCCGCCGCCGGAAATTGCCGTTCCAATCTTAATTGACCCAGAGTCGTAGTAGCTCGCCGCGATTTCCTGCCCGCTTTGCACAATGACCAACGATGGATAAAGCGCCGCAGGCAGCAGCGACGAAACAGCCGCGGGATCATAATATCCGGAGGAGACAATCAGCGCGCCGCCTTCTGCCGAGCTGCCGCCAGCAGCTCCCAGCAACGTCGCATCGGAGTAAAGCATCTGCCCGCCTTTTAGCGTAATCGTGCCACCGTTGCTTTCAACTTCCGTCCCATGCGTCAAGCTCCGAAAAACGCCGGAGGAAGCATTTCCGAAATAACTCACGGGAAGATCAAATACTTCGCTCTCCCCGGAAACATCGAGAACAGCGCCCGCACAGGCCGCGATATTTCCGCCCACCGAAATCGACCCGCCATTGAGAACCGCCCCGGCTTCATTACCACGGCCATCGTCAATATGGAGCACCGCCCCTGAGGCATCAAGCACGGCATGAGAGCCGATCACCAACGTGGCAAGTGCCGCAGCCGCGTTATTGTAAATGGAGGTCGAGTCCGTCGCACCAGAGACCGAGATTGCCCCGCCATGCGCATAAATGCAGCCTTCGATATCCACCGTCTGCCCGCTGATGGCCACGCTGCCCTGCAGCCCGGCATTGATCGAAGCGCCTTCTTCCAAAACCACTTCCCCGCGAGAGACAAGCGGATTCGAACGCGTCGAGTCCTTCACCCCCGGTGCGCTGAACGCCAGGGAAACAGCCGCGCGAAGGGAATCCTCGAGTTCAACCGTCGTCCAAGTAACCGACCCATCCGAACCGAGCTGTGCGACATGGTTCAGAACCACCGGAGCAATGACGGTTCCCGCCGCAATCTTCACCGCAGGAGTATAGACATACTCCCCGTTTCCATCGACCTTGATTTCACCAGTTGTGGGATCAGTGACCGCCTTGCCCAACCCCGTCAGCTTGAATGTAGCAAACCCGCCCTTATTGAAGAAATCAGAACCAAGCCAAAGTGTATCTGTATCCACTGGCTCGCTGCCACCGACTTGGATTAGCGGAGCCACGATACTCAGCGTGCCGCCGCCAGCCCCCTCCCAAACACTAAATGTCGAGCCCTGCACCGTGGCGGCGCCATTGACATAGGGTACAGTCACCTTCTTTACACCGCCATATCCAAGCAAGGTAGCACCAAGGTTTAGCTTCCCGCCTAACAGCGTCGACAGCCCGGGATCGCGCCCCGCTTCGATGGTAATCGCACCGCCAGTGCCATAACTCGTTTTGGATGCCGCGCTAATGGAAACCCCGCCCGAAACATTGATTTCGCTCCCCGCCTGGAGATCCACATCAAATCCATTGATGCAGATCGATCCACCGTTGATAACATAAGGCAACGCGCTTGCGTTTCCACGGTCATCCACCGTCAGCCCCGACGCATCCAAAAGCGCGGAAGAACCGAGCACGAAATTGCCTCGGGAGGAATCTGAGCTCGGCGTTGAGGTTAGCGTGGAAATAGTGGCAAGCGTGGGCGAATAATCATAAACGGTGAAATTCATTGTGCCCCCGGCTATCCGCACCACGCCATCAATCATGAGGTTCGCGGCCTTCAGCGTCAACGATCCTCCCGCAGCGCCATCAAGCGTAACATCTGACGGAATCACAATGTTCCCGTCGCTGTTGTCGATGCTCACGTTTCCAAAGCCATTCGAGTTAATCAGATCAGCCGAAAAAAAGACCTTCTCCCGCCGGTCTTCGCGCAAGGCCACCGCATCACCCGCCGCATTGAGCGCAAAGGGATCCGCTGCCTTAAGATCCGAGGTCTCCCCAACCACGATTTCTGGCGTCACCGCAACCGAAGAAGCATTACCTTGAAGCACGGAAGCCAGGGCACTCGAAGCCCAAACGTAGCTTCCCTTGGCATTTTCAACCTGACACTCAAAAACAAGCGTCAGGCTGCTCGAATCCGGAGCGGAACTGCGCTGCCGCTCGCCCGTCACCGTATTTCCGTACATCTCGCCGTCCAGCACCATCGCGGGAGTGGTAATGGTCACCGATCCGCCGTTGCCGCCTTTAGTGTAACCTTCTTCGAAATAGCTGCCGTTAATCAGCAAACTCGTGTAGGTCTTGCTGATGCCCCATTTTGCATGAGTTTCGGTAAACCCTGTATATACTTTATCGTATACAATATCATCGGGAGCATTTGAAATATTATATAAATTACCACCGCTAATCAGGCGGCTCGTATTGACAGTGGCGCCGGTATAGGAAATCCAACCACCGGAAACGTCCAGAACGGAGCTTTTTTGAAGCACCACCGATTCGCCCGCGCTAATCGCAATCGATCCCCCGTTAATGGAAAGCTCGGAAACCGTCCGGTTAATCAGATCGACATAACCGCTGACATCAGCCACGGAAGTGCCATTGTCAGCATCCACTATAATAGTTTCCCCATACAAAACACCGCTCCGCTGAACCGGGTAATCCGCTAACTCCGCTCCAGTGAGCTTAACCGAAATGATGTTCTCCGCAACGGAAGCGTCTATATCCACCAGCCCCGCCACATTAATCGAGGCTCCTTGGTCAAGGTAAACCTGGCCGCCTGAAATTTCGAAAGTGGAAGTATAGGGAGTCGAAGTAGTCGAGAGGCACCATTCGCCCGCCCGTAAGGTCACACCGGAACTAAGAGCCGCACCAACGAAATCGACTGCTGAACTCGTCGCCGTCGCCCCTGGAGCATAGATTGTCGAATTCTTGCCCATGTAGATCGCCCGCCCCTGAATATTGACGAGAGACGTCAGCGCCAAACTGTTGGTTTGCTTTGTTGCGCTGCTGTCAATTTCAGGAACAATGGCCGTGAGGCTATCTTCGCCAAGCGTCACGACTCCCGTGGATTGGGGAAGAAATGCAATCCCCGTACTGGCGCTGGTAGACTGCGAAATACAATCGTAATCAGCGAGAAGATCAATCCGCCCGTTCAACGAAACCGAGGTCGTGCAATAAATCACGCCAAGTTGTTCCACCGCCTTACCCGCCATGGTCACACTGGCGCGCGGAGCATAAATTAGGCCTGAATTTGTAGCGGTTCCATCACTGTCCCCGATATAGACATCCAGCCCACGCAACGTGGAATCCTTCGAATTATGCGCCGTAAATCCCACTTGCGACCCAGCGGCGAGGATGGTCTGACCGTCGGGAGTTAAAATCGCGCCCTCATTGGTCACGTTCTCCCCCACCAATATCACTTTGCCGCCCACATTATCCGATGTCGTTGGGCACGAGATCACCGCTCCTTGCTCAACGAGCACATCCCCGCAACTAGTGATGGAACTATCAAGAGACTTATCAAAAAGAAATTGATAGTTGGAATTATCCAAAATCCCCGATGAAATCAGGCTGTCATTAATCGGAACCGCGGAGGCCACCAGTGCATGAGTGTTTACCTGGCAGCCTTTTCCAAAAATAATGCCGTTGTGGTTAATAATATAGACCTGCCCCTCGGCCACGATGGAGCCCAGGATTTGAGACGGAACTCCCGAGGGATCGCTCACCTTATTAAAGGCGATCCAGTCTCCCACACTGCTTCCACCCGCTTTCTGGTTAAAGTAGAGCGTCGTGCTTTTACCGACATTAAAACTGCTCCAGTTCAGCAGAGCGTTCTGCGCCGTCTGCACCACCGTAACCGTTACGTCCCCATTCGTATTGGCCGCCTGCGTGGGAAGATTCGCCCCCGTCCAACCCGCACCCGCATTCGCAACCAATCCGCCTGAAACCAACCCATTTGCTACATTGCCAGGGCTCGAAGCCGCAGCGGAATTTGCGCTGGATTGAAGCGAACGCATCGCCTTCAAAGCATTGGTGGCCCGCGAAAGCGCATCCTTCGCACGTTGAGCCGTCGCCGCCGTCTGCGCGGAAGTAGCATTTGCCGAGCTGGTGCTTGTGCTGGAACTACTGCTACTCGATGAAGAAGAGGAGGAAGACGAGCTGACGCCGCCTCCCAAAATACTGCGCGCGTCCGCCGCCATCGTCAGCGTGACGATAACGCCCACGGTCACCGCCAAAGCGGCGCACGGTGCCGGAGAACTACCTCCGACCAGCCACGAAGGAACGCGCATCATAGAGTTTCTATTTCTGCAATTTGGAAACGATGCTCGAGATCGCCAATTCATTGACAGAAACCGGGTGATCCTTGACGAGGTCCGCGAGATACGCTTGCCGCATGGAACGCGCACGCTCTACTCGCAACTGCTGCGCAAGCCGGGCACGCACTTCGTCCAACGAAGCCTGGCGAGAATCCCGGGAGTCCAGCAGCTTTACGATATGCCAGCCATCCGCCATTCGAATCGGCTCGCTCGTGGAATTCTTGCTCATCTCCATGACTTTCGCCCGGATTTCCGGCTGCAACATATTCTCCGAAAGCCAGCCAAGCTCGCCGTTGTTTTTGAACGTGCTTTTATCGTCGCTCTGAGTCAACGCAATCACGCCGAAGTCCGCATTCGGCTGCTTCAAGCTCTTCTTGACCGCCTCAACCTTCGCATTTGCCGGGTCAAGTTGAGCCTGGCCAGCGTTTCGCGGAGCGGCAATATAGATTTGCGCCAGCTTGAACTGCCGGGGAATCACCAGGGCCGCCTTGTTAGCCTCGTAAGCCGCTTTGAGATCGGCATCAGAAGGGTAGCTGTCGTCCGGCTTTGAAATCGACTGAAGATAACTCTCCGCAACCACGCTATCGCGCGCTTTCTCCACCAGAGCAACCGTCGCCGGCTGTTTGTCCCATTGTTTCGAGCGGGCTTCCTTGAGCACCAATTGCTGCGCAAGCAACATTCGCACGCTCTGGTTGAGCAGCGCCGAATCGCGTACAAGCGCATCCTTATCGCGCTCGGGAAGATTTTCGAGCATCGCCTGAACATCGCTTGCCCGCAGTTCGATCTCCCCAACACGCGCGACCACACTATTTTCGTCGGCTCGCACGGCAACGGGAAGGGAACCGAATGCGGCTATCAATAAAATGACTGAATGAATCTTCAATTTTTTCATGGCTTAATTTTTTGATCGGTCAATTTGTCCTGGAAGTCCTGTATATAGCTTTCGAGCCTTACCCGCGTGGTGCCCACGAACGGCTCCTTCGCGCTAATCGCCTCGCCGAGCCCCATTTTCTCGTATTTGTGGAGGATCTCGACGGCGAGTTTGTACATCTCCGCGTTCTTCGCTTTTTGATCCGCTACAGCGCGGTCGAGCATCGTCTTGTCTCCCTCCAGCCGCTTACGCTCGGCCTCTTTGCTCTGCGCCAGGGCCATAGCCGCCTGAAGATTTGCCTGAACGCGATCGAGCTCGATCTTCATTTGATCCAGTTTCGCCGTTAACGCAGCGACTTTGGAATTCAGTTCGTCGGAATTTTTCTTTGCCGCTTCCCGCTCCTCCCCACCGCGCTGGATCAATTGCTTCACCTGCGCATCCAGGTCTTTATTCCTGGCTTCCAACTCCGTCTTTGCAGCCTGCGCGGCGGTGTTGTCATTTTGCGCGGTGCGCAATTGGAGCAAGGTATTGCGCAGCGTTTCGCGCAATTTCATTTCGTTGGCGCTGGGTTGATCGGCGGCCCACGTACCATCCCCCATCAGCAGCGCCCCGAACAGGGTGATGATAAATATAAGATTGCGTAACATAAGCTAGAATTTGGCGTTAATGTCGAACTGTATGATGTCCTCCCTATACGTTGGGCCGGCGATGCTATCCGCGCTAAGCCATCGAAGGGCGATCCAGACGCGCGGCGAAAGTCCAAGACCGCCGCCAAGCGTAAAACCTTTGAGATTCGTACCACCGCCACCAAAATCGGAGTCGCAGAAGCCGTCGATCACCGCATCGCTCTCCACATAACGGTACCCCACGTTTAGGTTCCAATCCCACCGTTTTTGCAATACCGGGTGTCCAATATTTAAGTTAACAATCCAGCCCATGTCACCCCCTTCGAATGCGCCAGGAACATCCTTGGCTATATCCGCAGCGCGATTGTTTACAGCTGCGTTACGGCTCTTGAGATCATTCATCGAGCTCCAATCGAAAGCAGTGTTTTTAACCACCTCGCCCGTCAGAGCGATATGGAACGGATCAAACCCAGCATAGTCGATCTGGCCGGTCAATGCCACATCACGGAAATCCGATGCGAGTCCGTAATACTGATATTGAAGCAAAGTCCCGTTGCTATTCGCGTCGCATGACTTGATGTCGCGTAAAGCCATGTACGTATTCCCCTTTTGAGCGAACGAAGGCCGCAAATAGTCAGTATCGCCGATATCCGCCGTAGTTAGCGGAACAAACTCGTCCGACAACCTCCCGGCCACGTTTTGATACATGTAATAGGCCACCGCACCCTTGGCGCTCCAGTCTTTGGTAATCTTGACATCCGTCCCAAGTTGGAAGCCCTCCAACCATTTGTCGCTGCTGCTGAATTTCGCAGGCTGGTTTGACGCAAAGTTAAAGTCGGTGTTGTAAACCGGGAATGCCCCCATTGTCAGAAAAGGCGTCACGCATTCCCAACCTTTATACTTTGCCTGAACCACAGCCCCATCGAAGCCAAGGTCGTCCGCCCAAATCATTTTCGTGCTGAAGAACGGGTTGTCAAAGCGCCCAACCGTTACACATGCGCCAAACTCATCCAGCGTTTGCGGCGTCTCGTATTTCAAAAATGCGCGGTCGAGCCAAATCGAATATTTGCTAAAATTGCCTCCCTGGTTGGCGGTAGTAGAATTGACCCCTCCCATCGTCTGGTTGGCCGAAACGGGCGAATTGGTATCTCCGGTGCCAATGCGGCCGCCAAGCGTAAAACCATCGCCCAAATCAGCTTCCGCACCCGCACGCGCTCTAAGCCGCAAGCGCCAGCGGTCCTGGTCGGTATTGAGCAACGGCGGATAGTTGCTGCCTTTCGTATCAAACGGATTGCCCGTGTTGATGGCATTAAAGTTGGGAAGAGTGCCCGTATTATCGTTGCCCGAAGGAAACATGTCGCCCTCATAACGGACCCGCAAATCGCCAAAGAGCCGCAAATTGCTGACCCAGCTCGGGAATGTCCGGGGAGCCGCCCATTTTTCCTCGTAGGCCTGCTTCATCACCTCCGAGCGCAACTCATCGCGAATCTCATCCTTCACCACTTCGGGAATATAGGTCACCCGCACCGTGTCATCGTTGACGGGTTTCGCGGCAGACGCAGTCTGCGCGGCCTGCGCCGCTTGCATTTGCGCGGCTTTGGCGGCCTCGTCGCGCGCAATCGCCGCATCCGCCTCGGCTTGCTGGATCAAGTCCGCCGCGTCCTCCTTAGCAAGGACGCCACGCTGCACAAGCCGGTTAATCAAATTCACCGTCACATTTTGCGACGGCGTAGCTGCGGGCGCTGACGCACTGCCCGATGCAGCCGCCACCGGAGCGGGGGTCAAACTCGTCTCCTGGATGGCCGGGTCCGCGACCGCCAAAGGTTCCTCCGCACCCCACAATGGAAGCGGAGCTGCCAATGGATCCGCCGCGACCACCGGCAACGCCGCCATAACAAACCACGAAGGTGCGATCATCAACGCACGGTACCTTTTAAAACGTCGCCGCAACTTCGACGGCTTCGCTGGAGATTTTTGATGAGGCATAATGAATCTTTCTAGTGCTGGGCGCTAACGCGCAGAACAATGGGCGCGGGCATCCCCTGGGGCGGCGGTTCCTTGAGTTGGAGCCCCGTGAGCGCCTCATTGAGGGCGCTGTCGAGCGTCGGGTTATTTGTTGACTCCGCTTTAATGCGCACAATGCGCCCAGTAATATCGGCCCATATCCTGACTTTGATTTTGAAATTCGCCACGCGAGTCTTTGGATTCTTGCGCAAGGCATCCCCAATAGTCGAATTCACCTGCCCCGCATACCACCCCCACTTACTGCTCAGGTGGCCAGAACCCGACCCACCGATCTGCCCGTTGCCGCTTCCCCCAACGCCAAATCCATCCGCCGCTCCATCCCCCTTGATGCCCGTGGAAATCGGCGCCGCGGGAGCCGGTTCATCTTTCGGCTTCTCCTCGTTCTCATTGACCGGAGCCTGTTCCACCATCTTCTGCTCCTGCTTCATTTCAGGAGCCGGGGGCGGCGTTGCCGCAGGCAGGGGTGTGGGCGGAGGAGGAGGCAGACGCACCGAAACAATCTCCGCCCCCTTGCGAGAACTGCCACCGCCCGACGAAAGTTTTTTGACCACGACAATCCCCAGCGAAGCCGCCAGGATCAAAGCGCCAACGATCAGCGGCACCTTGAATTTCTGGAACCACGGTCTGCTTTCCGCTGATGGATTTTCCGTGTGCATGCCTATTTTTCCCGAGCTTTGGTGGCAAGCCCCACTTGCGTAATGCCCAACCGCCCCAGTACGTCCAGCACATCCATCACGCCCTGGTATTGCGTAAGGCTGTCCCCCTTCACCACCACGGGCAGCTCCGGCGTCGCCGCCTTGGCGGCCTGGAGCTTCTGCTCCAACTCCTGCAACGTGACGGGCACCGTACCCAGGGTGATCTTCCCGTTGTTATTGATCGTCACCGCCTGGGTCTTCGGCTTGTTCATCGCCGGAGCCTGGCTAGCCTTGGGCAAGTTCACCTTCACCCCCTGGACCGAAGCCGTGCACATCAGGATGAAAATCACCAGCAGCACGTAGGCCAGATCCAACATCGGCGTGATGTTGATATCGTCGTAGGGTTTGTCGTCGTTGACTTGCATGGGTTTGCTCTACTCCTTGTAAAATTCAGCCATGCGCGTAACGAACTCGTCGATAAAGACATGCATGTCGCTCGTCGATTCCTTAACCCGCGTCAGAATATAGTTATAGCCAAAGAGCGACGGGATCGCGACGGCGAGCCCGGCCACCGTGGCCAGCAACGCGGCGGCAATACCCGGCGCAATGGCGTTCACGTTCACCTCGCCCGCGGCGGCGACCGCCGCAAAAGTAATCATCACGCCCACCACCGTACCCAACAACCCAAGGAACGGGCCGCCCGAAATGCAAATCGTCAGCAACACGATCTGGCTGTTGATCCGCTGCAACTCGCGCACCAACCCGCCGTCCAACACCGCGCGGATGGCCTGGATGGATCGCCCCGCCAGCCCCTTGCGTTCGCTGCGCGAAGACTCGTCCTCGGCCATGCGGTGGCGAATCTCGTCCACGCCCAAATGGTAAATCCGGTAAAGCGGGGACTGCCGCATCGCCTGCTGCGCCGCCTTGTCCACGCGCTCCTCCATCGACTTGACCATCTCCGCATGAGCATCGCTGTCATCCAGCACCGTGAGATCAGCGGCGATATGCCGCCATTGCGAGAGGAACACGCCATTGCCGGCGTTGAGCGCATTAAGATACTTCACCTTCGTGACCATCACATACCAACTGATGCACGACATCACCGCAAGAATGCAGATCACCACCCAACCATCCACCGAAAGGCTGCCAATGATGACCCCGAAATAGCCGCCGCTGAACCAGCTAGCGGTTTGCTCATCCTCGCCAAAGGTCAGCCCCGTTTTGTCGCCAGCGCCCTGGTTGATTGCCGCGAACTTAAGGAACCCGGCGGACCGGGCGTTCTTCGAAATCTGCAATTCATCCATCTCCCCCTGGAATCCAGCTTCCGCAGCCGCTGCGTCCGAGGAAGTCATCTCCGCATCGCCGCCGATCATCGCCTCGCTATTCATCCCAGGCAACGCCGCATCCATCGAGGCATAAGGCGCTCCGTCCAAATAGAGCGCGACTTTTCCGGCGGCAGCCGTCACTCCCAGGTGATGCCAGGAAGCCGCCGCCACCGCCGTACCTGCCGGGCTCCGTTGCGTGCCCCCATTGGCCTGGGAAACCTCCACATAAAACGCATTGTGATCCACCCCCACGATGAAAGCTTTCGCCCCTTCCCTGCGCACATAAATCACCGCATTGGCTTGCGAGGCGGCCCCCTTCACCCACGCTGACCACGTCATCTCCCCCCCATCCTTCCAAAACAGCCCCGGGGCCGTCGGGATTTTGATCGCCGATTTTCCATCCAGCTTCAGCCCGGTCCCGATCATCGAACCATCGGCCGCCACGCCCGCTTTTTCCGCCGTAACGCCCGAGACCGACGCATCCATCGGCGGCGTTCCATGTTCGCCGAAATGCAATACAAGCGCCGTATCGGCATCGTAAGTTCCTTTGGCATCGTCCGCCTTGACCGCCTTCGGCCCGTTGTTGCCATAATACATCCAAAACGTCGCCTGCGCCCCGGGTTTTACATCGGGAATTTTGACCCAAACAAAAGCCTCCCCCATCAGCGCGTCCCATTTTTCGATATGGAAAGTCAGGACGGTTTTTTCATCGGCGGCGATAAAGCGCAAGTCGCTCCCGTCCTCCTTCGCCTGCTCGAATTTGAAATTCCCCTCATGCAAGCGGATCAGCACAGGCGCCGTTCCCACGGGATCGGAAATGGCCATGCCTTTATCCGTGCAATCCAGAATGATTTTCTTTCGGGCCGTCCAATCGCCATTCCACCAGGCGTGAGCCGAACCGTTCATCGCCAGGAAACTGAACGCGGCCAGGATAAGATACCTAAGAAGTGGTTTTGCGTAATGCATAGTTAAATCATTGGATTAAAAGTCCGCCCATAGCCGGAAGGTGTAGAGAAGGTCGTGCGGCGTGGTGGTTCCCACGCCAATGAGCGGAATTCCGAGATCGAAAGAGCCGTTGAAATGCTCGTTCACTTTCATCCGGCTGCCCACGCCCCAACTGGCAAGCGAATAGTTGGAGACCTCATCGGCCAAAGTGTCGCGTTTGTTCAAAGCGCCCCCATCGGCAAACAAATACACGCGCCACTCGTCCACGTGCATCCGCAGCAACGGGCCAAAGGACGGCGACCGCAGTTCCACACTCCCTACCAGCGCGTTATCCCCCATGGCCGCCGATTCCAGGTAACCGCGAACCGTATTGAGCCCACCCGCCGAAAATTCCTCGTTCGAAATCAGCGCCTGGTCTGAAATCTGCCCCTGGATTTTCCCGAACACCTGAACCCCGCCGGGCAAGTCATGGGTATGCGACAAGTCGCCTCTCAGATAAATATAATCGCTTCGCGCGTAACAACGATTGTTGTCAAACTGCACAGGGTCGTCTCCCATGCCGCGGAAGTGCATATTGAGCGCGGCATTGAACTCCGTGACCTCCCCTTTCTTTATCCAGCTTCCCCCATACCCTACACAGAACGGGTAATAGGTGATCGGCGTCGCCGTGACCTCTCCAGCAGTCGTGACATTGTTTTCGAAATGCTTGTAATCGATGCCTAGATTGACCGAGTGGTAAAAATCTTTTCCGTTCGGCAAAGCCCAGGTGATATGAGGGCCAAAATATTCTCCCCTGCCCGCTACATCCGAACTCCCCAGTGTGGATACATTGCTATCCTGCTTTGTCCCCTGGAACGTGAGGCTCAGCTCGGGGATCTGTGAAAATCGGGCCGTATAAAACCCGGAAAACACCTTCACTTCGCTAATGTCCTCCGGCGCTACCTGAAAGCTCACCCCCGCTGAATGGTAGAGTTGCCAGAGGTTGTCATAGCGCACCGCTCCATTAAGTCGCAACGGAGAGGTATCGGAACTGTAGCGGTTGTTAAGTTCCAAGCTTCCATGCAGCGGCCGCGAATCCTTCACGTCGAGATCCACATCGACGCTGCCCGGCTCCGCTCCGGCGCGCAGCGACGGGGTCACTTGCAAATCAGGGTTATGATTCAGCGCCACGATGTCCTGTTGCACCGCGTTAAAATCAAGGACCGTCCCCTCCCGCAGCGAAGGGGCCTGGCGCTTGATGTCGCTCGGCAGGAAATAATGGGCGTTCTTGATCCGAAGGCGGCCCACCGTCGTCTCGGTCACCTGCATTACGATCACGCCGTCCGCCACCTGTTGCCGCGGCACCTGCACGGAGACCGTTTGGAACCCGTTATCGCGGTAGGCCTTCTCCAAAGCCGCACGCGCGGCCTCCACGTCCTGATCCGAACGGCCCGGCCCGAGGTAGCGGTAAACCGCCCGCTCCACATCCCGCCGTGGCAACCGCGTTGCGCCTTCGACCCGGTACTCCTTGATGAACAACCCCTCTTCGGCGCGCGCCACCCCAGTCGGCAGCAAGCAAATTCCGGCCAACATCCAAAGGATGGCGCACATGCCGCGCAGGCAGAACCGGAGTGATGGTGGGAAAGTCATTATAAATCGCGCCTAATTCAAGGCGCGGACTTATCCCATCAGACTAGCTATCGTCTCAAGCCATAGATTGTAACAATTGGATGACCGAAGTGTTGCGAATTAGCAACGCGTCGTCACCGCCCAAAGCCGCTCTCGGTTATTTGGCGGCGATGGCGTCCAGTTCGATCTCGAAAAGCAAATTGTCGCGGCACACGTCGGAATGCATCCACATCAGCGGCAAATCTTCAAGCCCATGCACGCGAAGGTATTCGGCAAAAAGCGGGGCATCTTGCGGGTACTTGATATACGCAATGGCCCTCGATGTGTTGGCCCAATCCATTTGGCGGGAGTGCAACAGCGCCGCGACCACTTCCATGGTCAGTTCAATCTGCGCCTGGGTGTCACCGAGATGTAACGTTTCGCCACTCGGGGCAATGCTCGCCGTACCCGAAATGTAAAGTTCCCTGCGCCCGGCGCGCTCCACTTCCACGGCGCGGCTGAACGAGCTTTTATAAGCAACCGCCGAACCCTGCATGGGCGACGCCACCTCCCGCACCACCGCCCCGTTGGGTTTGATGGCCATCGCTCCGGCCACAATCGCCGCACCAAAACGGTTGGGCATCCCAATGCCCGTACTGGCGGGCATCAACCCCTCGAAAGCCCCGCGCGCCTTTAAAAACGGGGTGCGGACGCGGTTAAAACTGTCGTACCAATCCAGCAACTTGTCCAAGTAGAACCAGGTGCGCGTCAAATGCCCGAACTCCAGCCCTTCGGCGTGCAGCACGCGTTCGATGGATTCGAAAAGGCTTTGAGTCTGCTCCTCGCGGGAGGCGCTCACGTCCGCCGGAACCAATTCCTCAAGAAAACAATAGCTGGCATCGGCGCATTCATAGCGCGTGCCCACGCGGCGTTCACCATCCATCACCGGCCTTCCGCACGCCCCCACGCAAGCATTAGAAGCAGCTTGGCAAACAATCGGGCGGGGATCGACGACGGAGTTGAGTTCTTGGGAAAATCGCATGTTATTGAATAAGGGCTGACAGATAAAATTGAGACCGCGCTATTGCGCAACCACTTTAAAAGGAATGGCGGGCAGGTAACCGACGGAATAGCGCACTTTTTTTTCCGGTTTGCCATCCTTGGCCGGTTGCATCCGCTCGATGAAAGCTTCGAGAATGAGATTGCCGCTCATGCCCGGCTTGGCGGCGGCTCCTGCGCGGATTGAAATATCCAGAGCCCCATTGACGGGGGTGATGGCATCAATGGTCACCCCATCCGGCGGCTCGCTCAATTCAAAGCGGAACTCCGTTGCCTTGCCCCCCTGGAGCGCGGCGAGCACGGCATGCCCGACGGCTCCCGCGAGCAACTGCAACGGGGCTCCGGCGTCGATTTGCGCCAACGGCTTGTTGCGTCCCCCGCCATTGGTCATGCCCACCAGCGCGGCGGCGGGCACCAAGTGATGATAGGCAAAAGCCTGGAGCATATCCTCGGCGGGAACAGCCAAGTGATTCACCGTGCGTCCCCCGATTTGTGCCGAACCCTCCACGGCCAGCGCCACGGGGGCATTAATCGCGGTCCCAGGCATCGTAATCGTAGCTCGCACCTTGTCCTGCCCTTCCTGGATCAGCCCGCCTTCGAGCGAAAAACCAGGCGGCGGGTTCTTGAGCGCGAGCGCAATATCGCCCGTGAAACCGTCCTTGCGCAGAGCGTAAACCGTCACCGGCGTGGAAAATCCCTGCCGCCCGTTAACGCTGGACGGAGTCATACGCAATGCGTAATCCGGCTGTGCCGGGCTGATCCGCAGGCGGTACGCGTATTCCGCTCCCCCCTTGTGCTGGGCGTCGCCAATGTGAACCAAATAGGTACCCGTCGCCGGAAGCGTAAAGCTCAGGTAGGAATCGGCCTTGTGAGTCAGCAGCCCCGAACCCGCATCCGCACAATCGTCGTTGAACGCCAACTGTCGCCCGTTTTCATCGGTGACTTTGAGCCAGGAATCGAGCGGCGAATTGAGCCGCCGCGCCTCGACTTCCGCGACCATCTTCGCTCCCGCGACCCCATAGAACGCATACCCGTCCACGTCACCCGGCGCGCCGATATGTCCGTTGATGATGACAGGCACGCGCACCCGCTGAACCTGCTTGCGAGTATTGTTGGGCTCTTCCTCCATCACTTCCGGCAGCGCGTCCACCGCGAATGGCGTATCGCCAATCACCCGCCCATTGCCGAGCCCCTCCGCCGTCTGCACTCCCACCGCCGCCACGGGCTTGAGAATCGCTTTCTTCTGCGCAAGGTTCCACCCGGCTACATGCACCGACGCGGGAGCCCCCACGCGCGCTCCCATCGGGAAAATCCCCGTGATGAACGGCACCTCGCCCACGGTGATGCGATAAACAAAATCCTCGCGCCCCCGGTAAAGCGCATCGCGAACTTCCAAAGTATACGTGCCATCCTCCGGCACATCGCAGCAAAACACAGGGTCCGGGCTGAAACGGAAATCCCTCGCGTAAGCCACCTCCTTGCCCTTGCCGTCGTAGATCGCGACCACGGGCTGGAACCATCCGGGAACAGCGTCCGCGAGGTAGGGAATCAAATCGCGCGCCTGCACCGCGACCACGAGATGCTCGCCGCTCCGCGCCGGGAATGAATAGCGATCCACCGCGCCGGGAAGAATCTGGCCGTTGAGCACCACGGGCGGAATGACGGGGACCGGCATATTCCCGGCTTTTTCAAGCGGCTCCACGCGACGCTGCTCCGGCAGGTTCCCAACGCAGAATGCCAGCGGATTGGAAACGCCGTTCGGCGTCAGCACACGCAATTCGCGCGGCCCCAATGGCGCGTCCGGGGCCACTTCGATTTTCGCGATCACCGACTCCGCAATCTGCATGTTCTGCTGTCGCTTGGGGTCCGAACGCTGCTTGCGGTCCATCAGGAACAGCTTGATTTCATCGTCCGTCGCGCCGGATTCCTTAAGGATGAGCGCCGTTC
Source organism: uncultured Chthoniobacteraceae bacterium (assembly GCA_964513965.1). Classification (GTDB taxonomy): domain Bacteria; phylum Verrucomicrobiota; class Verrucomicrobiia; order Chthoniobacterales; family Chthoniobacteraceae; genus UBA695. The sequence continues at coordinate 228,981 of CAZEOO010000003.1, read as the reverse complement.
TCTCCGCTTTGTCCAACCCTCTCAATTCAGCGGGGGCTCGGCCCTCCTCCTGATATTTTTTGCGCGTTTCCGTCAAGTAATCCCGCAATTCGTTGACCCTTTTTTGCGGCAGCGGTCTTTCGACTTTGACAACGGTTCCCTTCACCCCGGGAGCGCCATAAACCAGCACCTCCTTGGCGCCATCCATGAACTGCCCCCCGAGCGTGATCTCCGCGGTCGAACCCCGCTGCGCGCCCGCCGGAAAAATAAAGCCGATGTGAGGCAGGTTTTTCTGCTGCGCCGCCGCGTTCCATGCGCCGAGAGCCGACAGAATCGCCAGAAAAAGGAAGAACCTCAAAGGATGCCGCGTTTTCATGTTTTTATACGCTCACATGATTTCCTTGAGCAGGCCGCCCGAGAGAATATTGCCCCCGGCCACTTGCGTGAACTTCACCTCCGGGTCGCCCACGCGAGGGAAGGTGCCGTGGGGCTCAATCCCCAGCAACTGGTACATGCTCCCCAGGAGATCCCACGGATACACGGGCCGGTCCTTGACCTCCTCGCCTTTAGCGTCCGAAGCCCCAACCACCTGGCCGCCACGGAAACCGCCGCCCGCCACCAGCGTGGTAAACACCTTGCCCCAGTGGCCGCGCCCCCCGTTCCACGGCGCTTCCCACTGGACCTTCGGCGTCCGGCCAAACTCCCCGCCGCACCAAATGATCGTGCTATCCAGTAATCCTCGGGATGCAAGGTCTTGCAACAGCGCCGATACCCCGGCGTCGAACTCCGGCAGCTTGCGGCGCATCGTCTGGAAATTCTGCTTATGCGTATCCCAGCCGTTATTGTTGATCGTCACGAACTTCACGCCATGCTCCACCAACCGTCGCGCCGCGAGGCAGGATTGCCCGAACGTATTCATGCCATACCATTGGCGCATCCACTGTTCTTCACCGGAAAGGTCGAACGTCTTTGCCCCGTCGCCCAAAATCATGTCGTAGGCGCTTTCCTCGGCGGCACGGTACTCCGTTATCGCCGGGTCGTCCTTCATCACCTGCCCCAGAGCGTCGATGCCGTGCATCAACTCCCGCCGCTGTTCCTGCCGCCGAGTGGAAATCCCTTCGGCCACGATGCCCTGCACCGCAAAAGGCGTTTTCGCCGGATCGCCGCCGGTGGCGAACGGTTTGAAACGCGGCCCGAGGAACCCCGCTTCTGAAAAGCGTCCCTGCGGCTGGGTCAGCACAATATAAGGTGGCACGAGCCCCGAATACCCCGCGTCATAACCCTGGAGCAGCGAAACCACCGCCCCCATGGAGGGATAGACCAGCCGTCCCCCTTCGGCATGGCCCGTCTGCACCATGTAAGCCGCCGTCTCGTGGCCGTTATTGCCGTGGGTCATGCTGCGGATCAGCGAGAATTTATCGGCCTGCTTGGCCAGTTGCGGCAGCAGTTCATTAATCATCATCCCGTCCACATTCGTGGGGATCGGCTTCGCGAACGGGCCGCAATAGTCGTAACCGGCGTCGGGCTTGGGATCAAACGTATCAAGGTGCGACGGGCCGCCCCACATCCAGATTTGAATCACCGCCTTGGCCTTGGCTGCAGCGGCGGGAAGGGCGGCGGCAGCTTCATCGGGCGCGCCAAAAGCGAGGTTGCGGCCAAAAAACCAGCCCATCGTCGCGAGCGTTCCATACCGCAACAACTGCCGCCGGGAAAGAGCTGGGATTGAAAACGGATCGTGATTCATAAGGTTAATGGCGATAGAGAAATTCCGTGCTGTTCATTAACGCCCAAACCATATCCGAAAGAGCCTGGCCTCCCTTTGCCTCCGATTTTTGAGAGTAATTCTTGAGCGCCAGCAACTCCTCGTCCGTGGGGTAGCGTGAAAGAAGCGTCAGGTAAATTTGGTCGGCGGTTTCCCTCGCACCGACGCCCGGGCGAAAGATCGCCCGCAGGTTTTCGCTGTTATTGATTTTGGAGCGGATGTGGTTTGAATTGAGCAAATGCAGCCGTTGCGCCGCCGTTGCGCGGTTGTTGCGCTCACTTGCGAGCCCCGTATCCCGGGGCGGTCTCCCGAAAAGGTCGAGGAAGGCGCTGCTGATGCTTCCATCGGGCAGATCAATGGAACGCTTCTCCGGCGGCACCCAGGTGTACGGCTCGGGCGCCATGCTCGAATATTCCTCCGTGCCCCCGGTGATCTGGTCCAGCGCGTCGATAAGCGTCTCCGCCTCCATCCTGCGAATTGGATAATACGCAAAATTCGTCTCCGCCTCCGCGCTCCGGGTCTGAGGGATGCACGAAAGCTGGTAGGTGTTGGAATTTAAAATCAGCCGGTAAATGTGCTTGATGTCGTAGTTGGCCGCGACCAGTTCATGCGCGAGCCATGCCAGCAACTCCGGGTTGCAGGGCGGGTTATCGGGACGGCTGTCGTCGGGCTCCTGGATGATTCCCCGCCCGAGCAGCCAGTACCAAACCCGGTTCACGGCATTGCGCGCAAACGGCGAGTTGGGCGAGGAAAGCAACCACACCGCGAACGTCTCGCGCGGGTCTTTGCCTGGGGTGAGATGAGCCGTCGTGCCGTCGGGGAACGTCGCCTCCCCCTTCTGCGTTTTATCGCTGTCCACTCCGCTAAAAAAGACAATCTCCTCCTTCCACTCCTCGGTCGCCTTAAAGCCGACCTGCGAAAAGAAAGCCGCCATCGCGTCCAGCTTCCCCTCCGGCCACTTCTCGGCCCGTTCGCCCATGAACGTCAGCGCGACCGCGCGGGCGAGCGCCTTCGGTTCCCGGCTTCCGGCGGACCGGTAAAAATTGACCTGCGGCGCATGCACGTTGCTGCCGTCGGCGGTCAGAATATCCCAGGCGAAGCGCGAATAGGGCACGTTCTGCTTGATGCACGTGCGAATCCAGCGGTCATAGGCTTGCGTCGCATTTGGCCAAAGATTGATGGGGAACTCCGCTTTCACCCGCAGCACATCGCCCCACCGCATTCCCTGATACTCCGCATACTCATCCCGCTCCAGCAGCCGGTCGATCAATTCACTCCGCTTCCTGGGGTTTTTGTCGTCCAAAAACGCCTTCGCCTCCTGCGCCGTCGGCAGGGTGCCGATCACATCCAAATACACGCGCCGCAGGAAAACCGCGTCCGAGCACGGGTTGGCGGGCTTGATTCCCAATTGCTGGAGTCTGCCAAAAACGAAGCCGTCTATTTTGCTGTCAGGCAAAGCGGCCGAACCGCTGCCCGCCGGGGCTTCAAAAAGCGCCGCGGGGTCGGCTGCTCCCGCATGGCAGAAAGCCGCGATCACGCCGATGGCAAGCAAGCGGAGAATCTTCATGCGTTGTTTGGGGGGATATAAACGCTAACAAAAGTGAACCGTTCAGCGGTTCCTTGCCAATAATAAACCTCCTCTTTGTTAAGCCATTATGTTGATCGCGCCGGAAAATTGTTAAGAGAATGTTAAGGCGTTTTCCGGGACCGTTTTACAACCGTTCCATCATTTCGAAACACGCCCGACTGTGGTGGTAGGGGCAATCCCACGGCCCCACCTTAAAGCGGGCGTAATCCGGCACGCAATTCCGGCTCAATTGCTTGAACCAATCCCCATGAACCCGGTCCACCAAATGAGCTTCGATAAACTCCCAGCACCGCCGCGCCGCCTCCGCGAAACCTTCCCGCCCGCTCACCTGGTAGGCATTGTAAAATCCCACCACCGCCTCCGCCTGCACCCACCACGCCTTGCCGTCGTCCATTTCGCCGTCCGGCTTCGCTTCGTAAAGCACCGCGCCGTCGGCGTCGCAGCCTTGTTCCAGCACGGCCTCCGCCGTTTTGACCGCCAGAGCGCGCACTTTGGAAACCAAGCCGGGATCGCCCTGAATCTCCGCCGCCTCCAGCAGCAGCCAGCTTCCCTCGATGTCGTGGCCAAAGGAAACCGTCGCGGAAAGCGAATCCCATTGCCTGTCGAAAAACAATTTCAGGTGTCCGGTTTCCGTATTCAAAATATGCGCGATGAACGTCTCCACGAGTTCCCGGTGGCGGCTCCGCAGGCCCGCATCATCCCAAACCCGGATCAAGTTGGTGTAGGCCTCCAAAATATGGAGATGCGTGTTCATCGACTTGTTGCAGTTCAGGTCCACGGGGCTCAGCCGCATATCCTCCAACACGCCCCATTCCCTGCTGCTGCCTTCCGTATACCCCTTGTAAACCGGGTCATAAGCATGCTCCTCCAGGAGCCGGTAAAGCTCCTGAGCCAGCGCCAGGCTCTCCGGTTTTCCGGTCGCCCGGTAATACTCAGAAAGACCATAAATTGCGAACGCCTGGGCATAATGGTGCTTGCGGTCGGCAACCGCCTTCCCTGCGCAATCCACGCTCCAATACACGCCGCGATGCACCGGGTCCAAAAACACCCGCGTCAAGTAATCATAAGCCCGCTCCGCCATCTCCAGATAGCGCGGCTCCGCCAACAGCCGGTACGCCGTGGAATACACCCAAAGAATGCGGGCGCATAGCGTTGAAGAGCGCGGCACTTCGTTGTGAACCACCAAGTCATTGGTCACGGCGCCATAAAACCCACCGTTGGCGGCATCCACGGCCTGGTTCATCCAAAACGGGAGAATATTCTCCACCAATTCGCGTTGAATCCGCTGCTTCAAATTTGCTGATGTTTCCATGGAAAGGGGATGTTGGGAAAAAACGGCGTCATAGAATCCCCCCATGGAAAAAGAGTCAATACTTAAGAGCCTTAGCTATAGCAATCGACTCGCCAGGCTTATATTTTTACGGCCATAGCTATACTTATTCCAAATACGGCTATTGCGCCACCACGTCCACGGCCACCGTCAGCGCCGCCGAGTCCCCACCAGCCACCACGCCGCGCACCGGGCAGACATCCCCGTAATCACGCCCCCAGGCCAGGACGATATGGCTCATCGAGGGCACCAAATTGTTGGTCGGGTCCATGTCGATCCAGCCCATCCCCGGGCAATAGAAAGAAACCCACGCATGGGAAGCATCCGCGCCCGTCAGCTTCGGGCAGCCCGGCGGCGGCAACGTTTCGAGATAACCGCTGACGTACCGGGAGGGAATCCCCATCGAGCGGAGGCAGGCGATTTCAAAATGAGCAAAGTCCTGGCACACCCCCCGGCGGTTGGCGAGCACCTCCTCCAGCGGCGTCGCCACCGTGGTCGCTGTGGGGTCGAAAGCGAAATCGCCGTGAATGCGCGCGGTGAGGTCGAGCACCGCCTCAAGCACCGGCCTGCGAGGTTCGAACGAAGGCGCGGCGTAGTCGACGAAACTGGAGCCAACCGGCACCTGCGGCGAAGCGAAGAGAAACTCCGCGGCCTCCAGCGCGGGGCGGCTGCGGTCGGCGGCGCAATGGGTGGCCACCGATTCCCACGACGGAGTTTCCGCCGAATCGGGCAAATAAGGCGCGGCAACAGCCACCTTGCTGCGCGAAGTAATGCGCAGTTCCCGGTGCGGCTGCGCCAGGCTGGCAAAAGCGACTTCGTTGCCGAAGTAATCCGTATGCGCGCTTTGCGCATCCGGCGCGGGCCAAATCTCCAGCCGGTGCTCCAGGCACTTTTGCCGGTCCAGCCCGCGCGGCGTCAGGCGCATGAGATTATGCGACGAAAGCACCGGCGTGCGGTAGCGGTAATAAGTCGTGTGCGTAATCTCGAAAATCTGCGCTTTCATCGTGCTCAACTCACCCTCGGAGTGCTGTGGCTGAAATAAGTTTGCGTTAGCAGGTCGGATATTTCCCGGATCTGCCCGGAGTACGCCGCCAGCGCGGGCTGCAACGGCTTGCCGTCGAGTTCAGGGCCGCAAGCGCCCGACCGCAACCTCCCCCCGCGAACCGCCGCTCCCAACGCCGAGATTCGCCTGCGAATACCCGCCACTCCCGCCGGGTCAGGCTCCTGGGGCAATGCCGCCGCGATACGCTCCAATGCCTCGATTTGGAACGCCAGCGAACGCGGATTGTCGCGCAAAAAGAGCAGCAACTCCAGAGCATCCTCCAGGCGGATGGCCGTGAAATAGCGGCGGCGAAACGTAATCACGCTGTCGCAAATCTCCAGCATCGGCTCGTATAGCAAATCCATACCCACGGGAGCGACCGCCACCGAACCGATCAGCGAAAGCAGGTTGCCCGCGCGTTCCAGGCGGCGGCCCGCATCCAGAAAAAGCCAGCCATGCCCGCGCGTCATATTCTCCATCTCCATGCCGCTAAAAGCCGCGAGATCGAGCACCAGCGTATTAAGCAACTCGAGCGCATCCATCGGAGCCGACGGGAGCCGCTGCCCATGTTCCGGCAGCCGGTTAAGCAGCCGCCATGTGTCGGCGGAAAGCTGGTCGCGCACCGCGAACGCGGCGAGGTGAATGCGACCGATCAAGTCCTCCAGCACCGTCCCGCCGGGCGGCGGCACCGCCATGCGCCAGCACATGGCGTCCAGCAAGCTCAACCGGGAAGCGCCGCCCGTCTCCAGGCTCCAACCCAGGATGCAGCGATGAATGCGCGCCGTGGCTTCCAGGCGTTCCGCATAACGGCCCAGCCAGAACAAATTGTCGGCCACGCGGCTGGGGAGATCGATCGGCCCCCGGCCATGCACCGGCTCCACGGCAGGCTCGGGCTTGAGTTCGGGTTCCGCGGCTTCTCCGGGCCGATCCGGGACCACCCAGACATCCTTGCTGCGCTGCGCCAGCGGGAACATCCCCGAGGCGAGCGTCCCACATCCGGGAAGGCGAACCAGCCCGCCGGGAATCACCCGGTACGCCGAGCCGTCGCCGACCAAAAAAACGCGCAGGTAAAACGGCTCCATGCTTTGCCTGCCGTCGTGCCGGAGCACCGGCGTTTGGGAAAGAAGCACCTCCTCCTGGCCGATATATTCCTGCGGGGCGGCCTGCAAACGCCGCTCCGCCTCGGGGCTGTCGCCGCGCGCGGAAGCTCCCGCCAGCGGCCACGCCGGGCGCACCACCAGGCTGTTTTGCCGGGAACGCACTTCCCTCAATGCCTCGCCGCTGCCGCACCACCACGTAGCCACGGAGGGCAGCAAAAGCTCTTCGTCCAAAAGCCGCCGGCAAAGCTCCGGCAGGAACGCAAAAAACCCCGGGGACTCCACCAGCCCGCAGCCAAGCGCGTTGACCGGCGTCACATTCCCCGTCCGAACCGCTTCGAGCAACCCCGGCACGCCGAGAAGCGAATCCCCCCGCAACTCCAGCGGATCGCAATAAGCATCGTTAACGCGCCGCAAAATGACGGCCACCCGCCGCAACCCCTCCAGCGTTTTCAGATAAACCCGACCGTCGCGAACCGTCAGGTCTCCCCCTTCCGCAAGCGTACAGCACAATTTGCGCGCCAAAAACGTGTGTTCAAAATATGCCTCGTTGCGCGGGCCGGGCGTAAACACCACCGTCACGCCGCCCTCGCAGCCACGAGGCGCAAGCCGCCGCAGCGTTTCGCGCAACAAAGGCAGCGTCGCATCCAGCGACCGCGGGGCCGCCATTTGCACCGCCTCGGGCAGCACACGGGAAACCAGCGCCCGGTTTTCCAGCATAAACCCAAGCCCCGCCGGGTTCTGCGTCCGGTCCGCAAGCACCTGCCAGCGGCCATCCCTTGAGCGGGCGAGATCGGCGGCGTAAAGCGGCAGGTAATTTCCGCCCGGCACCTTCACGGCCTGGCAAGGCCGCAAATAGCTCGGGTTGGCGTAAATCAACGGCGCAGGCAGCCAGCCCTCGCGCAGCGTATATTGGCTGCCGTAAAGATCCGCCAGCAAACGGTTCAGCAGCCGGGCGCGCTGGATCAGCCCCGCCTCGATCCCGCCCCATTCGGCGGCGGGAATCGGCAACGGCAGAATATCGAGATCCCAGGGCCGGTCCGCCCCCACCCCGGGGGAAACGCCGGGCACATGGCACGTGACCCCCTGCTCGCGCAGCACCCTCTGCGCCGTCGCCACGCGCGATGGCAATTCAGCGGGGCCGATCTTTTCAAGGCAGCGCGCCAACGGAGCCCACCCAATGCCCGCCTGTTCTTCGGAAAAACCGGCGAGCGTCAGTTGGGCGTTTGGGTCCATTCGGTCGGGGTCGATCGGCGGCAAGCTTTTGGGTTTCTCCTCCACCATTAAGAAATAGCGGCGGCTCCTCGGGCTGTCGACGCCTCATGCGGCGCCCGCCTCACAAAGAAAGTTTCGTGGATTCCGGCATCCACCTGGTTGAGCTTCGTCTGGAGCTGGTCGATAAATTCGTGAAGCCCATTGGTAATCACCTCGTCCACCGACTGGTAAGCCAGCTCCGAACAAAGCTGCCCCAGCAACCGCTCCGGGCTGTTGCGACACTGCCCCAGCGGCGTCCCCGAAACCGCGTGCAGCGACTGCCGCGCGCTATTGAGCGAAAACCGGACCGCGCGCGGGAAATCGAGGTGGAAAAGCAAAAACTCCACAATGCCCTTTGGCGAAATGCGCCCCTGCTGCTTGCGGTACATCTCAAACGCACTCGCGCTCCGCAGCACCGCCGTCCACTGGATTTCATCGACCGGCGTACCCACCTGCTGCGCCGACGGAAGCAGAATAAAATACTTCACATCGAGAATACGCGAGGTCTTGTCCGCCCGCTCCATCATCCGGCCCATGTGCAGGAAATGCCATGCCTCCCCATGCGTCATCGTGGCGTCCGTGATCCCGTTAAAGGTGTGGCTCCCCTCTTTGATCCTCGTGAAAAACTCGTGCAGATTCTCCACGCGCGCCCCTTGTTTGGCGGCGTCCGCCACGAACAAGTAAAACATGTTGAGCTGCTCCCACATCTCCGAGGAAGTAATCTCGCGAACGGAGCGGGCATTTTCACGCGCGGCCCGCAGGCACGAGATGATCGAGTTCGGGTTCTCCTCGTCGAACGCGAGAAATCGGATTACGTTTTCCTGCGTCGCCTTGCCATAACGCGCCGCGAAAAGCGCGTGGTCGCCCGTGGTGGCCACCAGCGGCAGCCATTGCTGCTCGCCGAAAGGAATTTCGAGCATCAGGTTCAAGTTCACATCCACGAACCGGGCCACGTTCTCGGCCCGCTCGACGTAACGGCTCATCCAAAACACGGCGTCGGCGGTGCGGCTTAACATGCGAGCGCCTCCGTTTCTTCGTCTTTGGCCAGCACCCACGTATCCTTGGTGCCGCCGCCCTGGGATGAGTTAACCACCAGCGACCCCTTGCGCAGCGCCACTCGCGTGAGCCCACCCGGCTGCACGAAGATCTCCTTGCCGTATAAAATGTAAGGCCGCAAATCCACGTGCCGCCCTTCCAGGCAGCCGTCGCAAAACGTCGGCACGCGGGAGAGCGAAAGCGTCGGCTGGGCAATGTAATTTCGCGGGTTGGCCTTGATGCGCCGGGCGAACTCCTCCTGCTCCGTCTTGGTGCTCGCGGGACCGACCAGCATCCCGTAACCGCCGGATTCGTTGGCCGCCTTCACCACCAGTTCTCCAATATGCTCAAGCACATAGGCGAGGTCTTTTTCGTCCGAGCAAAGGTAAGTCGGCACGTTCGGGATGATGGGGTCCTCGCCCAGGTAATACTTAATCACCTTAGGAACATAAACATAGACCGCCTTGTCATCAGCCACGCCAGTGCCCGGCGCGTTCACCAGCGCCACGTTCCCTGCGCGGTAGGCGCGCATCAGCCCCGGCACGCCCAGCAGCGATTCCGGCCGGAACGCCTCAGGGTCGAGGAAATCGTCGTCCAAGCGGCGGTAAATCACATCCACACGGTCGAACCCCGCCGTGGTGCGCACCCATACCTTGTCGTCATCCACCACGAGGTCCGTCCCCTCCACCAGTTCCACGCCCATCTGGCGGGCCAAAAACGAGTGCTCGAAATAAGCCGAATTATAGCGGCCCGGCGTCAGCACCACCGCGCGCGGGCTGGCCGTTCCATCCGGCGCAAGGTATTCGAGCATGTCGCGCAGCCGGTTCGGATAATTCGTCACGGGCCGGATCGGCGAAAGATTGAAAATTTCCGGGAAAAGGCTCTTCATCAGCCGCCGGTTCTCCAGCACGTACGACACGCCCGAGGGGCACCGCAGGTTATCCTCCAGCACGTAAATCTGCCCGTCCTTGTGACGCACGAGGTCCGTCCCCGAAATGTGGCACCAAATGCCGCGCGGCGGCTTCAACCCGATGCACTGGGGCTGGAACCCCTTGGACGAAGCGATGACCTCGCGCGGAATCACGCCGTCCTTGAGAATCTTCTGGTCGTGGTAAAGATCGTCGATAAACAGATTGAGCGCCCGGATGCGCTGCTTTAAGCCCTGTTCAAGGCGGCTCCACTCCGCCGCGGGCACGATCCGGGGAATCAGGTCGAAAGGGAGCGTTTTTTCCACCCCCCGGTTATCGCTGTAAACATTGAACGTGATCCCGGCCTGGATCAGCGCCCGGTCCGCCGCCTGCTGTCGGAGCGCCAGTTCCCCCTGGGGCAATGACGCGAGGCTCTTGACCAAATGCAAAGCGCCGGGGCGTGGCGACCCGTCGGCTTGCAACATTTCATCGAAAAATCCGTCGACTTGATAGTTGGCAAGGTTCATGAGCGTGGTTTGCGCGTTTTATATTCATGCGAGCCTTTAGCATAGGCCATGCCATGCATCCAAATGCGGCCCCCAAGAAGAACAATCAAGGGGGAATCGATTTCCCTGCCGCCTCCACGCTGGTCATTGTTGACCACAGTGTAAAAACAAGAACAGCCCTGGAGTGGCTAACGAACCATCCCCAAGGCTGAAAACTTCATCGCCACGGCAAGCGTGGCAGATTGATCCCGCTGCTATGCTTTCGCCACCGTCACCTCATGGGTGCCAGCACCGAACTCAGCAACCTCCCCGGCAAACCCGGCGGGCGGCAGGAATGTCCCACAGCACCCCTCGGGCACCGTAAAGCGCACGCGCAGGTTCGTGCCATCAAGTTCCCAGCGGATCGACGTCTTGCCCTGCCGCGTTTGCAACGAAGCCTCCGCCCAAGTCAGCGATCCGCCCGGGTGCGGCCGGAAAACAATGTGCTCGTAACCGGGCCTGTTGGCGTCCAGAGAAAGCCCCGCCACCGTCTGGTACATCCAGTCACCCACCGCCCCGTACGCATAGTGATTGAAGGAATTCATGCCGACGTCTTGGAACCCTTTGTCCGGCGTCCAGCCGTCCCAACGTTCCCAAATCGTGGTCGCCCCATTTTTGACCGGGAAAAGCCACGAGGGGTAAGTCTCCTGCTCCAGCAGCCGAAAGGCCACGTCAATGCGCCCCGCGTCCTCCAGCGTCTTAAGCAGGTAAGGCGTGCCGACAAACCCCGTCGAAAGGTGGCAGCCCCGGGCCTCGATGTCGCGCACCAGTTCTTTCAAGGCGGTTTCCCGCTGGCTCACAGGCAGCAAGTCGAAATGCAGCGCCAGCACATAAGCCGTCTGCGTCCCCGGCAGCACCAGCCCGTCCGGCGTCACATAACGGCGACGGAACGCCTCCACAATCTCCGCGCGCAACGCCGCGTAGCGTTTCGCATCGGCCTCGCGGCCCAGCAGCGCGGCCACTTTCGCCATAATCCCGGCGTCGTAAGCGTAATAAGCCGTGCCGATCAGCGCCCTCGGCGTCGTTCCCTCGGTGCCGCCGCCGTCCTTCGCGAGCCAGTCGCCAAAACCGCCCCACACGTCGGCATCCGGATGCGAGCGGATACGCCCCACGCAACGATGTTCGGCCATGTAGCGCATGTAGCGTTCCATCGCCTCGTAGTTCTCCTCCAGGATCGAGCGGTCGCCGTAGCAAAGATAAATCGTCCACGGGCAAATGACCGCCGCATCGGCCCACGCCGGGCCGCCGTCCTCGTCGGCATTGGCAAAAACCGGGAAGAACGGGATCACGCACGGCACGCCTCCCTGCTCCGTCTGCGAATCGCGCACATCGCGCATCCACTTATGGAAGAACCCCGAGACATCGCGATTGAACGCCGCCGTCGCGCAGAAAACCTGGGCATCGCCCGTCCAGCCGAGGCGTTCGTCGCGCTGCGGGCAGTCCGTGGGCACATCCACGAAATTGCTCTTCTGGCCCCACTGAATATTATGCTGAAGCTGGTTCAAAAGCTCATTCGAGCACCGGAACTCCCCGGTCGGCGGCACATCCGAATGGAGCACGATGCCCGTCACCTCAGCCGTCTCGCCGGTCCCAAGCCCGGTCACTTCCACATAGCGGAACCCGTGGAACGTGAAGCGCGGCTCCCACACCTCCTCGGCCCCGCCCTTGCAAATATAGTAATCCGTCACCCGCGCCCCGCGCAGGTTGGCCGTGTACATCGCGCCGTTTTCAAGCACCTCGGCGAACCGGAGCTTCACCAAAGTCCCGCGCTTGGCGCGAACCCGCAGCCGCGCACGGCCCGCGAAATTCTGCCCAAGGTCGTAAATGCCCCGCTCGGCGTCAAACGAAACCGGCGCGATCTCCTCGATCCGGCGAACCGGCGGCCCCAGCCGGGGGCTCAGCTCCGGCAGCGGTTCCGGCGTCGCGATGTTCACCGCCTCCCACGCGGAGTCGTCAAACCCCGCCCCGGACCATCCCTCAAGCTCGCGGCGCGCATCATAGACCTCACCCATCAAAAGATCGTTCTCCAAAATCGGCCCCGCGCTTGTTTTCCAGGAGCCGTCCGTAGCCACCACGGCTTTCGTCCCGTCCTCGAGCGCCACCTCCAGGCTGGCCAGCAACAGCGGCCGCTCGCCATAGTTCTGCCGGTTTTTCCAGCCCACGAACCCGCAATACCAGCCGTCGCCCAGAATGGCCCCGATCGCGTTCTCCCCCGGCTTCAGCAGCCCCGTAACATCGAACGATTGCACCTGCACGCGGCGGCGATAATTCGTCCAGCCGGGGGCCAGCACCTCGTCCCCCACCCGCTGGCCGTTGATCTCGCATTCATAAAGTCCCAGCGCCGTCACAAAAAGCGTGGCCGACTTCACCGGCCCGCCCAAATTGAACCCTTTACGAAGATAAGGAGCGGGAGCCGCCGTACGCGGGCCGCCGATAAGATTAGCGCCGATCCAGGCCGCGCCAGAAAGAGGGAATCGAGAATTCATCTGCGCACTTTAAAACGCCGCCCACGCGAAATCCTTGATCTTTCCGCCAAAACTATTAGCACTATTCGGCCATGGCTGCCATCACCCAACTGCGCCGCAGGGACTATTTTGCCAACGACGAAGCCCAGATCGCCGTCATGCAAAGCATGACCCAGGACGACATGAAGATGCACAGGCACGAATTCGCGGAACTGGCTTTCGTGCTTTCCGGCAGCGCCGTGCACGTCACCGGCGGCGTGCGCCATCTCATCGAAGCGGGGGACGTCCTCTTCATCAACCGCAGCCGCAGCCACGCCTACGAGGAAACCCGCCGTTTCCACCTCACGAACATTCTCGTGCACGAGGAAGTTTTTCGCGAAGTGGAAAAAGAACTGGGGCCCCTCCCCGGCTATCATGCTCTGTTTACCCTGGAATCCATGCGCTGGCGGCCCCGGGAATTTACCAGTCTCGTGCATCTTTACCGGAGCGAATTCGCCCGCATTCTCGAATGGCTCAAAGCCTTGAAAGAAGAAACCGAGAAGCCCAACGAAGGCGGTCGGCTCCTGGGGCGTTGCTGGCTCATCCTCATCCTGGGCCTGCTGGCACGCGCCTACAGCCGCAAGGCCGCCGATTCCCCCCGGCTGGAAATGCGCCTGAGCCGCGTACTCTCCTGGATCGGCTCAAACTTCCAGCGCCCCGTGCGCATCGGCGAACTGGCCCAACAAGCCGCCATGTCGGAGCGCACCTTCACGCGGCGCTTTCGCGAGGCGACGGGAATCTCCGCCTCCGAATATCTCATCCAAGCACGAATCCGCCACGCCATGGAACTGCTTCGCCGCCAGAGGGAAAGCGATACCATTTCGGAAATTGCCTTCCGCTGCGGCTTCGAAGACAGCAACTACTTTGCCCGGCAATTCCGCAGGCTTACCGGCAAATCACCGCGAGAATATGCCGCGGGAACCCGGAATTCCCAGCCGCCGCCGGTACGCACCGGGCGCAACGCCGGTCTCGCGTTTGAATAGTACGCTCATGTACTCTGGGTGTTCGAACCCCGTCAGCTCCGCGATCCGTTCCAGCGTGAAATCCGTCTCCACCAGCAGCCGCTGAATGCGGCTCACCTGGATGCGCCGGATTTCCGCCTTGGGCGAACGCCCCAGCGCCTTGCGAAAACGGTTTTCCAGCGCGCCGCGCGAAATCCGCAAATGCCGCAACACCTCGTCCACGCGGCACCCCTCCAGCGCATGCTCGCGAATATAGCGGCTGGCCGCCGCGACCACCTGGTCCTTCAAGGCCATGGAATCGCTGGATTGCCGTGTAATGACGCCCTCTGGAACAATCATCACCCGCTGCCGATCCGGGGACTTCCCTGCCATCAACGCATCGAGCAACTCCGCTGCGGCGTAACCAATGCACTCCGCACCGGGGGCGACGCTTGAAAGCGGCGGATTGCACAAGTCGCACAAAATTTCCTCAGAATCGACCCCTACCACCGCACATTCCTCCGGCACCATCAATCCCACCCGTTGGCAGCCGTCGAGCACGTTGAGCCCGCGCACGTCGTTACACGCCATGATTCCCACCGGCTTCGGCAGCGCCCGAATCCAGCGCCCCACCTTCTCCATTTCATCATCCCATCGCGGCGTATTCGCCCCCCTCCACTTCGATTCATAAACCGCGCCGGGAAAACCGGCCTCGGCCAGCGCCGCCAAAAACCCGTCCCGCCGCTGCCTTGCCCAAAGCTCCCCCTCATAACCGCAAAACGCAAAATGGCGAAAGCCGCGCTCCAGCAAATGCCGTGCTCCCATCGCGCCGATCTCCGCATGGTCCGAACCCACCCATGGCAGCTTCAAATCATCATAGAGATCATTGAGATCGACCACCGGCACCCCCATTCGCCGAAAAGTCCGAGCCAGCGCCGGGTCTGTGGGCCTGCACAGAATGCCGTCCCATTGGCTCTCTTTCAGCCACCGGGGCGGCGGCGTCCCCAACTCGTGCTGCTCCAGAAAAACAGACCACTGGCCATGCGCCCGAAGATACCGGGCCACCCCGCTCAAAATGCGGCGGCCATAGATCACGGAAGTCTCAATAATCAGCGCGACTCGCTTCAGGGAGGGCATCGGGAAACGCATTACCGTATCCTGGAAATAGTTTCAATTACCAAAAACATACGGGCCACACTCCGGCCATATCAAACCGTTTCCGCTTGGAAAAAAACTCAATTTTCGTTGCGCGCAAACTCATTTTCATTCGCCTCGCTACGGAGCACTCTGGCCGCATCGCCCGCCTTCCATGCTTTCCGGAATCCTCTTCGACATCAAAGAATTCGCCGTTCACGACGGGCCCGGAGTGCGCACCACCTACTTCCTTAAGGGATGTCCGCTTCGGTGCCGCTGGTGCCATAATCCCGAGGGCATCTCCCCCCGCCCTCAGCCCATGAAAAGCAGCACCGGGGAACGCACGGTGGGCACGTCGTTCACCTCCGCCGAACTGGCCGCACGCATCCAAAGCCAGGCCGAACTCTACCGCGCAGGCGAGGGCGGCGTCACCTTTTCGGGCGGCGAACCGCTGGCGCAAGCCGCGTTTCTTGCGGAAACCCTCGACCAGTTCCAATCCATCCATGTCCTCCTGGATACCTCGGGTTACGCTGCGGAGTTCGATTTCCAATCCCTGCTGGCCCGCGTTCAGATGGTCTATTTCGATCTGAAATTGATCGACCCCATCTCTCACGCCCAATTCACCGGCGTCGATAACGGCCCCATCCACCGCAATCTGCGGCTCTTGAGCGGCAGCAGCCTACCCTACCACATCCGCATTCCCCTTATCCCTGGCGTCACGGACACCGACGCCAACCTCACCGGCATCGCCCGGCACCTGGCAGCCCTGCCCCGTCCGCCACAAAGCGTGGATCTGCTCCTTTACAACAAAGCCGCCGGTGGAAAATACGCCGCCTGCGGTCTTTCCTTTAACCCTGGCTACGACGAAACCCGCGAAGTCAACGCCGCTCTCTGCCCCTTCCAAACTCTCGGGCTAAACGCCCGCGTCCTATGATTAACTTACTTTCCCCATCCTTTGTAATGGAACCCCGGCTCGCCGAAATCAAACGGCAACTGCGGAATGGCTACTACAAACAATTCCGCACCTCCGCCCCGGTGGACGTGCTTACAGAGTGTTGCAAAGAGCACCTTTCCTGGCCCCGCCGCAATGCCCGGCTCATCCGGCGCATGTGCGAAGCCCAGCGCCCCGTCATCCTGCCCGGAGAGCGCATCGTATTCACCCGCACCGTTAATGACGTGCCGTCTGTTTACAGTGCCTCGGAATGCAAAGAAGTGACTGGGGACCGCACTCTCTTCGGCATCAACAACATCTGCGCTGACTGGGGCATGGTTCTCTCCCAAGGGCTGCTGGGCCGCCGAAACGCCGCCATGGCCACGAGGCAAGCCATGAGCAACGATCCCGAAGCCGTCGAATTCCTTGACGGCGTCATCGAAACCCTCGACGCCGTCATCGCCCTCGCCCATCGCTACGCCGCCGAAGCGCGCACCCAAGGCCGCCACGACCTCGCCGCGCTTCTTGAAGCCGTCCCCGCCCAGCCCGCGCGCACCTTCCACGAAGCACTCCAAAGCCTGCGGCTCTGCCAGGCCGTCCTGTGGCTGGGCGGCCACGGGCATTGCGGCCTGGGCCGGTTCGACCAATATATGTGGCCCTACCTCGAAGCGGACTTGGAAAGCGGCCGTCTGACCCGCGAGGAAGCCGAATCGCTCCTCGCTGAATTCTTCCTTTCGCTCAACCGTGACAGCGATCTCTATTTCGGCGTCCAGCAAGGCGACAACGGGCAATCGCTCATGCTCGGCGGCGTCCGGCGCGACGGCACCGACGCCGTCAACCCGCTCACCGCCATGGTCCTGCGCGTCGTGCGCGGCACCGCCGTCATCGACCCGAAAATCAACCTTCGCGTCACCCCTGAGACCCCCACCGACTTGCTGGACCTCGCGGCGGAACTTACCAAGATCGGCCTTGGCTTCCCCCAATACTCCAACGACGACAAAGTCATCTCCGCCCTGGTGGCCCACGGCTACAGCCTTGAAGACGCCCGCGACTACACCGTGGCCGCCTGCTGGGAATTCATCATCCCCGGCAAGGGGCTCGACGTCGTGAACATCGGCGCGGTTTCCATGCCTCACGCCGTAGACCAGGCCATCCGCCGAGGGCTCTGCACTCACGGTTCTTTCGAGAACATCCTCGGCTACGTTTCCGAGGAAATGGACCGCCAGGTCACCGCCGTGGTAAAACGCTGCCATCCCTTCATCTTCCCGCCAGCCCCTTATTACAGTGCTCTCGTGGACGGCTGCCTGGAACGCGGCCGGGATATTTCCCACGGGCTCGTCTACAACAACTTCGGCATCCATGGCGCCTGCTCCTCCAACGCCGCCGACGCCCTGGCTGCCGTAAAGACCCTCGTCTTCGACCAACAGCGAGTCCCCCCCGAACGGCTCATCACCGCGCTGGACACCAATTTCGAAAACGACGAACCGCTGCGCGCCCTGCTTCAAAACGAGCCGCCCAAAGTCGGCAACAACGACCCGCTCGCCGACGCCATGCTCGTCGAAATTTTCAACCGGTTCGCGGACGCCTGCGAAAAAGCGAAAGACGCCGCCGGTGGCCGAACCGTGCGGCCCGGCAGCGGCTCGGCCATGTACTATGTATGGCTGGCCCAGGGCTGCGAAGGCATGCCTGAACCCGTCGTGGGCGCCACCGCAGACGGCCGCAAACGCGGCGAACTTTTCAGTTCCAGCCTGGCCCCGTCACCCGGCGTGAAAGTGCATGGCCCCTTAAGCGTGCTGCAAACTTACGCCAAGCTCGATTACCAGCGCATCTGCAACGGCGGCCCCATCACCATGGAGTTTACCGACAGCGTTTTCCGCAATCCGGAAGCCATCCACCAAGTCGCCCTCTTCATCCGGCTCTTCGCGCAGACCGGCTGCCAGCAACTCCAAATCAACACCCTCAACGTGGAAACGCTCAAAGATGCCCGCATCCACCCGGAGCGACATCGCAACCTCGTCGTGCGCGTCTGGGGTTGGAGCGGCTACTTCTGCGAACTCGACACCCCCTACCAGGACCAAATCATCGCCCGCCACTGTTACTAGCGACGGGCGACCTTCACCGTGAGTTCCCCCCGGGCATTTGCCGTGAGTTCAAACCCGCAGTCGGTCTGCGCCGCCGTGCCAGCGTCCAGCCGCAGCCCATAGGCGAACCCGCGATGCTCGAAATCCATCGCTGCGCCATTCTCCCGAACCGCCACGAAAGCCGTCCTGGCCGCCGCCGCCCAACGCACCGTGAGCCGCAATTCGCCCCCCGATTGCAATGCCGCGTGCCAGCCGTTCTCTTCGAACCGTAGCGTAAGCCGGTCTCCACCTTCCACCGGGAACGCCAGCTCCAACCCGCCCGCCGCCGTCTCCGACACCTCGGGGTCGCTCACTTTGCCGATATTCCAATGTCCCAGGGCGCGGTTCTCCCAGGACTCCGACCAGTTGAACCCGTCCAGCACCGGCAGCGTATCAAACCGGGCCGCGTGCGTGTTGCACTGGCTCTCCAAAAATGCCTCCGCATACCGTTCATCGAAAAGGTGCATATCGCGCAACAGCAACCGGCCACCTTCGATCAAGAGATTTACTCGATAATACTTGGACGTGTACCAAACGGCCTTGCGTTCGGGCAGCTCCGAGGCCCGCAGCGTATCCTCCAGTGCCACGATCGCCTGTTGCGGCGTCTGCTCCGGGAAAGCCTGGCGAAACCATCGGCCCGTCTCTCCCATCGTCTCGAACTCCAGTTCACCGGAGGCGCGCCTGCGCTCGAACTCCGCCACCTGCATCGTGTAGCCCTCCGCCATCGCGGCCCACCCGAAGCTATTCTCCTGCCCGGCCTGGGCGTAAGAGAAGCCGGGTGTCGAACGCCGCGCCACGATATCAAGGAACCGCCGCACCCACACCGGGTCCATCCCCGCGTCCTTGTAAATGGGCTCCAGCGTCACCACCCCTTGCAACTCCGAGCCGAGGCTCATGTCATACTGGTGAATCGGGTCCGGCCCCAGCAAACGAAACACCGGCGTACCGATCCGGCCCTCCGCCGTCTGCGCGGGCGAAAGCGTATTCCGGCGCGACGGGTAATACCCCCCGGCAAACGGACCTCCCCAAAACGTATAACCGTCCGTCCCGCACTGGTCGCGGCAAATCGCGAACGCCTCCACGCCATGCTTCTCCGAAAGCCGCGCCAGCGTGTGCGCGTCAATATACCAGGCCGCCACCGACTTCGGGCCATGGCCAAAAATCTCACTAAATCGGCTCACCGCCGTATCCGCGAGCCGGTCACGATCCTCCGGCGCATAGCCCACGGGAAAAGCCGCCTGCACATGGTAATCCCAGCTCACCCCATTCTCGCCGCGAAACGCCACGCCCGCCGCATCGCAATGCATGCGGTTGAGCTCATACCAAAGGCCCACCTCATGGTTCGCGGGCAGGTTCGCCTTCAAATACTCCACGTAAGGCCCGCTCACCAGCGCATCAAATTGCAGCAGCCAAGTGCAGGGAAAACCTGCCGCCTTCAGCAGCTCCATTTGCCGGGCCACCGGCTCCAGCAAATCGCGCTCCGGGTGCCGGGGCTCATCGTGGCGGATGAAGTTGAGAATGTTGATGATATGCCGTTGGGTGTTCATGGATTCTGTTTTTGAAATGTAAGGGAAACATGCCGCCGCCGGTATTCCGTGGCGCTGATGCCGAACTGCGTGCGGAACCGGCGCGCGAAGTAGTTAGGATCGGGCCAGCCCACCTGTTCGGCGATCTCCGTCACCGGCAACTCCGAGCGCAACAGCATCCGGGCCGCGCGGCGCGCCCGAGTTCGCGCGATATACTCCACGGGCGAAACCCCCAGGGCCGCTTGAAACAGCCGCCCGAGATAGGAAGCGTCGATATTGAGCCGTTGCGCGAGCATTGAGGAAGTCCACGGCTCCGCCAGGTTCTCGTTCACAAGCGCCACGCCCCGTTTGACGGCGGAGTGCACCGCCGCCGTTTCTCCGTCCTCCCTCTCCCGCGCCTTCATCGCGCGCGCCATACAGGAAAGAATCAGCACCAAATACCCCACCCGGTCGGGAATCGTCTCCGCGCGGTTGGTCTCGCTCAATGCCGCGAGCGCCTCGAAATGAGCCAGGCACCCGGCCAACTCAGCGCCCTCAAGGTGAAGCGCCACGACGCCGCTCTTGTTGCGGGAGTCGTCCAGCCAAAGCAAGCGGCTCAACGCGGGGTGATCCAGCGTCCAGAGCAACTCGTGGTGGAGCAGATCGTCCAAAAAACCGCCCACGAAAGAATCCTGATCCACGTTGCCGTGATGCGTGTGCCACGCCCCCGGGTGAAAGAAAAGCACATCCCCCCGGCGGAAAGGCCGGTCTCCCAGGGCCGTCTCCTGCCACCCCTCGCCCTTCACGCAAACCTGGATCTCGAAATAATCATGGTCATGCCGGGCCACGGGCTCATTGCCATGCAAAAAATGGTGCGCGCAAACCGCGATCTGCCCCTCCCGGAAGTTTCGGTTCCAGAAGCGGTGGCTATCGTCAAAATCGTAGGTAACGGCGAACCCCTGAGTTTTGCTCACGGCTCCGAGTCCTACCACGCCCGAAGGAAATGGAAACTCTATATCGAAATCGTGCTATATAAAAGCTGTCCCCGTCCTATCCCTCCGCCACCGCCTCGGCAAACCCGTTTCCAAGAAATTCGGCCAACTCGCTCAGCCCCGCGCTCCTGGCATTGCGCACAAAAAAGCTCGATGCGGCGCACCCGAGCGACAGCCGTTCCCGCGCTTCCAGTCCCAGCAAAATCCCCAGGCAAAACCCGGCGTTGAAGCGATCCCCCGCCCCCGTGCTTTTCTTCGGATTCGGGCAAAACGCCGTGGAAGCCGCCGCACAACCCGCCGCGCTCGCGCTCACCGCAAACCGCATCTGGTGAATCACCACCTCCGCAATTTGAAGCCGTTCCCTCAAGGCCCCGGCGAGACGGCTCACCTCCCCGGCCTCCACCTCCCCCGCCTCCGCAATCCCGAAGCCACGCGCGAGCAGGTTTGCCTCGTTGCCATTGAGCCCCAGCGTCAGCGGCCCCGCGGTCTCGAACCCGCGCAGCGTCTCCGCCATGGCGCGAACATCCTCAGGCAAACGCGTCGAAGGGTCCACGAGATCCACAAAAAACGAAGGCCGATGCCGCAGCTTCGCATACACCTCCCGCTGCAACAGCCGCCAAACAGCGGTCATGTGTGGGTAAAGCGTCCAATCCGTCAGCGCAATCACCTTCGCCTCGGCGCAAGCCCTGGCATACACCCCATCCGCGAGCCGCCCCAATACATACTCCGGCGTGAAATCCGCCAGCGGGGCAACGGCGCTGAACATCAACTTCCCGTCGCTAAACTCGAAGGCCAGCGTGCGGCCCGGCGTCGCTCCCCACGAATGGCAGCCGCGAAACTTCGCCGCCACCTCCGCAAACGCCGCGTGCACCGGCTCACCCAGCGTCGCGAAGCAATCCACCGGCACGCTCAGGCTCGCCAACCCGTCCCCCAGGTTCACCGCGCAACCGCCCGGGTGCATCGCGTTGACCACAATCTCCCGCAGGCTGCTATGCCCGGCCGACTTGCCAATGAGCCGCCCGAACTCGCCGATCGTCGGCACCGGCGCGAACGCGTTCAGGCTATGCCGCTCGCCGACCGCCGTAATCATCTCGTCCACGAACCCGTCAAACCCCACCACCACCGGCGGCAATTGCCCCTCCGCCGCACGAAGACAATCGGCTAGCTTTTGAAAATTCGTGTTCATCGGTAACTCATCACATTCGCCGTGCATTGCAGATCCATCTGAAGATGCCGGAGCGGCTTGATCCCCAATTCCTTCAGCCGCGAATGGTAAAACTTCACCGCATCCTCTGGCGTAATCTCCCCATCCACGATGCGCCGCAACAACTCGATGAACGTCAACGGATGCTCCGAAAGGTTGATCTTGCGCCCAAAAAGCGCCACCCGCGCCCCGTGCGTCTTCGCGTCGTGAATCAACTTGAACGCGTCATAAGTCGTCCCCGCGCTTCCCCCAAGAATGCCGACCACCAGCGACGAATCATACGCGACGAGTTCCTCCAGCGCGCGCGGCCCGTTGTACGGAATCTTGAGGAAAACAGGCCGCCCCCGTTCCGTCACCCCCGCCAGCGTGCGAATAATGTGGTCGTTCATAAACGCCGCCACCTGGTTCACCGGAATTTTCGGGTTCACATTCGGGTTGAACACCTCAAGGAAATACCGGAACCCCTTGCGCTCCGCTTCTTCGCGGAAATCCCGAAATTGAAGCAGGTTTTTGTAATCGGTGTCCAGGTCGTTGGTAAACGTGATGGAATAGAGCCCCAAATCGGCCCCGATCACCCGAGCGCCAGGGGCCGGGTCGATTCTTCCATACATAATGTGCTCCAGCGTCGCCGTGCGAAACGCCCGCGATGCCTCCTTGGGGTAAGAACCGCCGCGCACCGCCCACACGTCGGACGTATCGTTCGCGCGAGCGGCAGGCGTAATCGGCGAATTTTCGAAGAGCCCCTCCTTCATCGCCAAACGCTCCAAATTGGAGGCCGAAAGCAGCACAATATCCACGATCCCCTGCGCGATCACCTCGCGAATCTGGCGGTGGTAATCCTCCAGCGTTTTCCATGTCCCGTAGACCGTTTCTCCAAAGCCCGCGGAACGTTCCGCATTTCCATCCGGCCCCGGGGCCGTAATTCCAAACGCCATATCCGCATCTTTCGCGTCGGCGATGATGAACTCCTTGCTCCCCGAGGGGTTTGCGTGAATATCGGCCAGTTTTAAATCGAGAGATTTTTGCATGAGCGGCTCGTCCTTACTTGTCACTAATCAAGCGCACCAGCGGCGCCTCGTCCTCGTCAATGTTCGGGAAGCGGCCCACCTCCGGGCTTACAAAATCGTTGTCATTGCGGTCGTCATTGGCCATCGAAACCTCTCCAATAATGCACTCCTCGCTCTCCGGGTAAAACTGATGGTAAAGCCCCGGCACCATCCGGACGCGCTCGCCCGCATGCAACGTCAGCGGCTCCCCGGCTTTCACCACGCGGTCCTCATTATTGATCGAAAGCGTGAACGGCTTGCCTTGCGTCTCCTCCGGTTTCGCCGGCCACACCTGCACGCAAAGCGTTCCCCATCGCGAAATGATGTCCTCCTTTTTGCTGTGATGGCAATGCGTCGGCGTCGTCATGCCCTTGGTGGCATACATCAATTTTTCGCAATACTCCGGCTCCTCGGCAAGGTTCACCAAGACCAGCCCGTAGCGCCCCGCCTGCCCGAGGCCGAAATCCGTCACATCCCATCGCGGGTTCGGCGGCAAAGCCCAGCCGTGTTCCGCGAAACAAGCCGAAGCGTTTCGAATCAATTGGTTGATGTAGCTGCGTTTCATAAAAAATTCTCAAGCTTTGCAGCGGACGACTTTCACCCCCGCCTTTTTCACCCCCGCAATCCCGGCGGCTGGAATCTCCCCGTTGGTAATCCAGCATTCAAAATCCTCCCACCGCGCGAACCGCACCGGAGCCACCCGGTTCCATTTGGAAGCGTCGGCCGCCAGCACCACATGCCGCGCATTGGCAATAAATTGACGCTTGATGGCCGCCTCGTTGATTTCCGTCGTCGCCACGGCCCCCGCATCCAGGCCGGAAGAACCCAGGAAAGCCCAGTCTGCCTGGAAGCGTTCCATCCAGGCGAGCGCCACCGCCCCCGTCAGCGCCCCGCTAATGGCGCGCAGTTCGCCGCCCGTGGAGCAAATCGGCGCGCCGCATTTGTAAGCCTCGTTCAGCAGCGGCACCGAGTTGGTCATCAGCGTCACCTTTCCGCGGGCGATCAAGCGCCGCCCGATCTCCAGGCACGTCGTTCCCGAGTCCAGAAACACCGAAGCCCCCTCCTCCACCATCTCCGCGGCAGCCCTGGCTATCGCCCGCTTGGCCTCCGCACAATCGTGGAGCTTGTGAACGAAAGACGCCTCGCCCTGCAAAGATTGCGGATTCACCACCCCGCCATGCACCCGAACGATGGCCCCCTGTGCCTCCATCTCGGCCAAATCGCGCCGCAAAGTGGCCGGAGAAATGCGCAACGTCTTTTGCAGCGCCGCCACGGTGATCCTTTGTTTGCGGGCGACAAGCTCGGAAATGATTTTATAGCGTTCGTGAGCGAACATGCGCACATCGTATCGTTTTGCTCATCCCTGTCAAGCGCCACGCCTTCGGAATTTCATATAATCAACAAATAAACACCCCTTCCCCCATTGACAACCGTGAGCGTTTCGCTACGATCCGCTCGTTTTCACTCATCTGCTAAAATTTCACAACCTTGCCGTCGTATGACTGATCCGAATTCCTCCCTCCAATCCTTCCAAGGAACCATCCATCTCGTTTGCAGCTCCCATTGGGACCGTGAATGGTACCTGCCCTTCCAGAAATTCCGGGGGAAGCTCGTCAAGACGCTCGACGCCATCTTCGCCGCGCTGGAGAGCGGCCGCCTCCCCTTTTACCAAATGGACGGCCAGTTCCTTCCCGTGGAGGACTATCTGCAAATCCGTCCCGAAAAGGAACCGCTCGTGCGGCGGCTCATCAAGGAAGGCCGGTTCGTCGTCGGCCCCTGGTACAACCTCTCAGACGGCTTTTTGGTCAGCGGAGAATCGCTCGTACGCAACTTCCTTTTCGGGATGACCCGCGCAGAAGCCTTCGGCCACACCGGCAAAGTCGGCTGGATGTGCGACATCTTCGGCCACAACAGCCAAATGCCGCAAATCTTGAGCCAACTGGGCATCAAGGGCGCCATCGTCTGGCGCGGCGTCGATACCCGCATCGGAAATCCGTTCACATGGAAATCCCCCGACGGCTCGTCGGTTTCCACCTTCCGCTTCTTCCGCAACGGCTATTGCGATTTCGACTTCGAAGTGCGCAAATGCATCACCAACCCCGAAACGGCCTCCGTCGCGGACATGGTCAAAAACGCTCTTAACTATATTGAAGAAACCCGCCAGCACACCACGGCGTCCAATCTGCTATGGGTCGACGGCGGCGACCATATCGACTTCGACCCCGCCGTACTCGACGTTGCAGCCGAACTCAACCGCCTCGCGGGCCGCGAACTCGTCAAAGTCTCCACATTGGACGATTTCATGGCCGCCATTGCCGCCGAAATACCCGAAGCCCGTGCGTTGGAAGGCGAACACCGCATTCCATCCACCATGGACACCCTCGGCTGGCTCATCCCCGGTGTCGCCAGCAGCCGCGTCCCGCTCAAACAAGCCAACCACGCTTGTGAAACCTTGCTGACCCTCTGGGCTGAACCGTGGAGCGCCGCCGCCGCCCACGGCCTCGGCGCGGAATATCCCGCGCGGGCTCTGGAATTGGCCTGGGAATATCTGCTCAAAAATCACCCCCACGACAGCATCTGCGGTTGCAGCACCGACGAAACCCACGCGGCCATGCCCTACCGTTTCGACCAATGCCGCCAAATCGCCGAGTTCCACCTGGACGTCGCCTTCCGGGCAATCTCGGGAGCCGCGCTGGCGGGGAAAGTCCAGAACGGGGAAGTCGGCCTCAGCCTGTTCACGCCGCAGGGCGGAACTACTTTCCGCTCCCCGGAAGTCACCCTTCGGCTGCCAAAAGACTGGCCGCAATTCAACGAATTTTTCGGTTTTGAAACGAAGCCGCTCTTCCGCATCTACGACCTCGAAAACCGCGAAGTTCCCTACCAACTCCTGCAAGTCCAGCCGAGCACCATTCACTCCCGCGTGCTTCCCAACCACTTCCCCTGGACGGAAGAACGCCAAGGAGCGCGCGTCGCCATCGACGCCGCCATCGCTCCCGGTGAAGCCCGGCACTACGTCATCCGGCGCGTCGAAGGCACCCCGGTGCGTCTCCCGCAAAAAAACGCCATCGGCGTGGGCCGCGCCACCCTCCGCAACGAGTTTCTGGAAATCACCGCCGAAGACAACGGCACTCTATCCATCAAAGACCTGAAATCCGGCCAAACCTGCCATGGCCTGCTGGCGCTGGAGGACACCGCCGACATCGGCGACGGTTGGTACCATGGCGTGGCGCTCCAAGACCGCGCCTTCCTCTCCACCGGCGGCCACGCCACCTTCGGCCTCACCGAAAACGGCCCGCTGCTCGCCCGCCTGCATGTGCGCGTCGAATGGCCCGTGCCCGCGTCCTTCGACTTCAAAACCAACGAGCGCAGCCGCGATTTGACCCCGCTCGTCGTCGAGCACGTCATCACCTTGCGCAAAGACAACCGGCACGTTGAAATCGACACCACCGTCCACAACCACGCACGCGACCACCGGCTGCGCATCCTCTTCCCAAGCGGGCTCAACCATGCCGACCGCTTCTGGGCTGATACCCCGTTCGACGCCATCGAGCGCCCCGTGGCACTTCGCGAGGACAACCACCTCATGCGTGAACTCCAGGTGGAAATGACGCCGCAGCAAAACTGGGTCGCCACCACCGATTCGCGCCACGGCCTCGCCGTCCTGGCCCCCGGCCAATACGAAAGCGCCGTGCTGGACCAGCCCGACCGCCCGCTGTGCGTCACCCTGCTGCGCGCCTTCCGCCGCGCCGTCATGACCGACGGCAACGAAGGCGGCCAAATCCAGGGCACGCATCATTTCCGCATGGCCGTGGTTCCCTTCACAGGCTCCGTTCCCACGGCGGGCCTCTTCCAACTCGCCCAAAGCCTTGCCGCCATCCCCCGCTACGTCACTCAGGAAGCGCCCGAGCTCAAGCCCGCGCCGCAGCCCGCGCCAAAAGAGTGCCCCCGCATCGAAGGCAACGCCGTCCTTTCGGCAGCCTACCTCGACGAACGCCAGCAGTGGTGCTTCCGCATCTTCAATCCCACAAGCGAACCGGCGACCCTCCGCTTGAGCGAAGGCTTCGCCTGGCAGCTTACGGATTTCAGGGGCCACACTGCCGAAACAATCTCCGGTCCCGCCTTCACCATCGAGCCGAGAAAAATCCTGACGCTTCGCGCCAGTTAGAGCATTTTAAGTTATGATGCACCTACTGGATTGCGAGCGCCGGATGGCAGAGCGCGGTGGCTTGCCGCGCAGCGCCTGTATTTTTAAATACAGGCCAAGCGGCAAACGCCACGGGCTGCCTTCCGCCGCCGCAAGACGGTGGGTGCAGGATCAGTTAAATGCTCTAGCTCAATCGGTTGTAAAACCACGGGCAGCGCGCGCAAAGCGTGTTGCAGGCCGGGCTTTCGGCGCGAAACCGCCGGGCCCGGTCGCCGAGGAAAAATGCTTTGAGTGAACTCTCGCGAATATTGCCCAGCGTGAAGTCATTGAAATCGACGCAGAAGTGGACCTCGCCATCATGCGCCACCTGCAAATGGCGCATCGGCATCAGGCAAGGCGAATGGTCCGCCTTGAGGTGAACCGAAGCATCAAACCACTGAGTAATATTACCGGCATGAATCTCATTGGGAAAAATGCTGACCTTCACCGGGTAATCCGCCCCCTGAATTCGCGCCACCACCTCCGGCAATCGTTGCACCCACGGCTCGGCCTCTTCCGTGATCCATGACTCCAGCCGTGGAGCCTCCTGTCCGAAGCTTGCCTTGATCCAGCCCCGGTAATCGCGCGCCTGGGCCGGGGTGCAATAAATCAGATTTTGGAACAACACATGCCCAAACCCAATGCGCGCGGCAGTCAATGGGAAATCCGCCGCCAGGTGCCAATTTTCCCCGCAAATCGTAAACATCGCCACGCGCGAAAGCTTTGGGTCGATCCGCGCCATCCCGCGCTCAACCTTCGCGAAAAGCCCGTCCATATGCCGCAGCCGGTCATGGACCTCCGCCGGACCGTCCAACGAAACGAACACCCCGTCCATCGTCTCGTTGACGGCATCCGCCTTTGACTCCAGCAACGAGCCATTGGTAATCAGCGAAGCATGGAACCCCTCCTTGCGCAGCGCGCGGCCCACCGGCTCAAACGCGGGGCTCAACAGCGGCTCGCCACCCCAAAGAATGAACTCCGGCGCGATCCCCGTCTCGTCGCGGTACCGTGCGGCCTGCTCCACCACCCCGAGCCATTCCCCGGGGGCGAGATCCGCGCGGCTGGAGCCCTCCATATACCCATGGGCGCCCCATTGACCGCAAAACGTACAGCGCAAGTTGCAACGCTTCGTCAACTGCAAGTGAATCAGCCGCAGTTCCGGGGAGAGTGTCATAACTTAAGAACTAATGGCCTCTAGCGAGCGCCGCAGCCCGCGTTCGATGTCCTCCGGTAGTTCATACTCGATAAAACCCGCGCCCTCGAAATCGCGGAACACGGGCCAAAGCACCTTCCAGTCAAGCTGGCCCTCGCCACACGCGCAGGGCTGCAGCGCGCCCGGCCCCACCCGCTTGAAATCCTTCAAATGCAGCGAGCAAACGCGGGAGGAAAGCTTCTCGTAAAGCGAGATAATCTCCGCTTCGTTCATCCCCACCGCCCCGAGATTAGCGGGATCGAACAACACCCGCAGCGAGGGCGGAACCTCCGCCAGCCAGCGTTCCAGCAGTTCTGGCCGCGTCGAAACGCTGGCGAAATGCGCGATGCCGCCCGGCACCCCCTTCACCCCGCCATGCGTCTCCACCGCCAGCGTCACTCCCAGCCGCTGCGCCTCCTCCGCGGCCTCGTTCAAGCACGAAACCATCCGGTGCCAACGCACGCCCGTCACCTCGTCCGCCGGGCTGAACCCAGCGAAAATCCGTAAATAGCGCACGCCCAGTTTCGCCGCGATACCCGTCACCGCATTCACGTTCTCCAGCGAAGCGCGGGAACCGGCTTCATCGGCCTGCGTGAAATCGTTGCCCGTCGAGGCATGCGTCAATTTCACGCCTTGGAGCGCGAAAAGTGCCTGCACCTCTGCGATGGCTTCATCTCCAGCGTCCACTTGCAGCCGGTCATTCTCGTGCCCGGCAATGCCAAGCTCCAACAGCGGCAATCCCAGGCAGCGAATCAATTTCAGTTGCCCCTCCAGCGGCGTTTCGCGGAAGCCCCAGGCCGCCGCCCCGAGTTGTATTTTGGCTATTCCCATTGGAACAAAACTTTAAAGACCGCTTCCCCCTTCGCCTGCTTGTAGCAATACGCCTCGTGGCACTTCGCCGCGGGCCACACCTCCACCGGCAGATGCTTGGTCACGAATTTCCCCTCGCTAATCCACTGCAACAACTGCTCCTTCGAACCGTCGGCCAGCGCGCATGTCATGGTAATCGTAGCGTTTTTGACGAACCAGCGGTGCCACCAATCGAGAATGATCGGCTCGGGATAATCCCCCTGCAAATGGATATGAACGGGTTCATCATCGCTGCCCCAGCCGCCGTCCTTAGCGTACTTGTGCAACGTCCCCACCACGGACGGGTTTCCGCTGCATTCGATGATCTTGTCCGCCTTTTTGCCGCCCGTAACCTCGCGGATCTTCTCCACCTCGCTGCCGTCCGCGAGAAACACGTGGTCGGCATAGTGGCGGGCGATCTCGCAACGCTCCGGCGAGCGGTCGATGGAAATCACCTTCGCCGTCGGGTTCAGAATTTTGACAATCTGCACCGCGCTCAACCCCACCATCCCGGCCCCCACCACCAGCACCGTCTCCCCCGGGCGCAACGTGAGCCGTTTCACCCCTTTCAGCGCCACGCAGCCAAGGTAAGCCAGCACCGCGTCCTGGTCGGAAACGCCATCGGGAATCTTCACCATACGGTCGCTCCCGGCGGGCTTGATGACATGGCGCGAATTACCGCCCCAGGCCGCACAAACATCACCGAACTGGCGGCATTCGTTAATCATCACCCGGTCGCCCACCTTCAAAGTCGTCTTGACCTCCGTGCCGATCTCCTCCACCACGCCCACGTTCTCGTACCCCGGCACCAGCGGGTACCAGCACTGTTCCGGGTGCTGCTGGCTGCGCCACGTTTTCATATCCGTGCCCGAACTAATGGCGCTCATCGTCGTGCGGCAGAGAATTGAGTCCGGCGTCCACTCCGCGAGTTGAATATCGCGGTAAGAAGCATGGAACGGACGGTCCATCACAATGGCTTTGGAAATTTTCATGGGAAGAAATAGCAAAACAAGTAAAGTAAGTTAGTTGTTAACAAACGCTATATCTCTCACCTTCCCCTCCAAACGCAAGGTAAAAAAATCCCTAATTTTTAACATAGCGCCTCCCGCCCATCTCGCGCCGAAACTCCATTTCGGCGCGCACTTGCTCCGGCAACTCCCATTGCCGTATTCGCAGGCGCCCTACTCCTCCTCCACCGCCGCCGTCCGGCGCTGGGCGGCTTTCAGCCGGTTCGCATCGAACTTGCTGGTGCGGTCAAAGAAATAAAGGCCATTCTGTTCTTGGAAAACGTCCGTTAATTGCGTGTAGCAATAGCCAAACATCCCGGGGTTTTCCAGCAACACGCGGCAGAGCCCTTCAAACCGCTGGTAAAATTCCTCCAGCGTCTTGGGTCCGTCTCCATACCCCCATGAAGCGTCGCCCGCAGCCGCCTTTGGGTTCCAGCGGATGCCGCCGAACTCGCTCACAAAATAAGGCTGCCCGCGGTACGCCACCGAGACAATCTTCTCCCCCTCATTATGGAACACCTGCTTTTTCGTCATGCCATTGTGGCGTTTGGCGAAATCGTCCACGTTCTGCGTATAATCATGGCTATCGTAAACGTCAGCCTCCGCGATCCGGTGGCTATAACCCGAAATATCCAGCACGGGCCGCGTGGAATCGTAAAGCTTCGCCGCCAGGAACATCGCCCGCATCACGTCGTCATGCGGCGTAATGCGCGCCTCGATGCGCTCCATGGATTCATTGAGCGGGCACCACCCCACAATGCTCGGGTGGTTGAAATCGCGCTGCAACGCCTCCAGCCATTGCGTCACATAGGCCGGCGGGTAATTCGAGCCGGTGTCATTCATGTTGCAAACGAGTTCCCCTTGTTCGTTATAGCGCCAGCCGGTGAAAGGATCGCGCCCGCCAAGGCCCCAGTCGCTGAACTCGCCCCAAACCAGATAGCCCAGCCGATCCGCATGGTAAAGGAAACGCTCCTCGAACACCTTCTGGTGCAGCCGCGCCCCATTAAACCCGGCAGCCAGCGAAAGCTCGATGTCGCGGCGCAACGCCTCGTCCGTGGGCGCCGTCAGGATGCCGTCCGGGTAATAGCCCTGGTCCAGCACCAGGCGCTGAAACACCGCCTTGCCATTGAGCTTCACCGCCATCCCGTCAATCGTGACATCGCGCAACCCGGCGTAGCTCGCCGCATGGTCCACCACCGCCCCCCTTTCATCGAGCAAATCAAAATCCAGCTCGTAGAGGAACGGATCTTCCGTGGACCACAGCCGCACGCGCTCCTCGGGAATCTCCAGTTCCAGCCGCGGATAAAAACCCCGCCCGCAACGCACCTCCGCTTTTGCCAGCACCTCATCCCCCGCCCGCAACCGCGCGCGGTAAGTCAACCCGGCCTGCGTCCCCTCGATCGGCTGCTCAATGAGAAAGCGATGGGCTTCGGGGTCCGGAACGATCTTCGGCCGCCGCATCGACGCTCTCGCGGGCAGCGCCTCCAGCCACACCGTCTGCCAAATGCCCGTCGTGCGCGTGTAATGGCACCCGCTATTCTTCAGCGTCCAAGCCTGTTTGCCCGACGGCATGGAATCCTGCATGTTATCGCGCGCCCGCACCACCAGCGTCACCGGCTCGCCGGCGGCGGCCACCTCCGTCAAGTCGCAGGAAAACGGCGTCATGCCGCCCCGGTGGCGGCCCACCTCCCGGCCATTGGCCCAAACAAACGTGTCGTAGTCGCAGGCTTGGAAGTGAAGCACGATCCGCCGCCCGCTCCATTCGGCGGGAATGGAAACCACGCGCCGGTACCACACCGCGTTCAGGTAATCCGTGTTGCCAATTCCCGAAAGCGTCGACTCCGGGCAGAACGGCACCACAATGCGCTCCTTCAAAGGCCGCTCCAGCAATCCCCGCCCCAAGCCGCTATCCCCCTGGTCCGTTTCGAACTCCCATTCCCCGTTAAGGCAAAGCCACTCGGCGCGCACCCATTGAGGGCGCGGATATTCAGACCGGGGGATGGAGGAACCGCGCTTGGAATTACTATTCATGCCTGCATCATGCCCCAACGCCTTCGATCATATCCATAGCTGGCATCCCCAATCGGATTTGTAAAATCCACGCCCAGCGGGTGCGCCATTTTAGCCTCCGCCCACGGCGTTGGGTGTATAAATAAGACCAAAAAAATTGGGTAGAAAGTAACAATCCCCCGCCGGAAGACAAATATGGAGAAACCATCCGACGCTCCTGGAATAAAAAAAATCTGCGAAAAAGGGGCGGCAAAAAGCTCCGTTAAGCCCCCGTTTCCATAGAATTTTCCTCTTCGGAAGAACCCGTCAACCTCCGGAAAACCTTCGTCGCGATATTAATAAAAAGAAATTCGGGCAGATTCGTGGCCCTTTTCCCGGAAAGAAACACCCCCCAGTGCCGCTTCAAGTGCCTGCGCCCCAAGGGCAAAGCCACCAGCGCCCCCTCGTTTATTTCGTCCGCCACCATCCACCGGGGAAGAATCCCGATCCCCATATCCAGCCGGATGAATTCCTTGATCGCCTGCTCGTTGGCGATCTCCATAAACGGCTGAATCCGGATGCCCTCTTTGCTGAAGTAAGACTCGATCAACGCGTACGTGCCCGCGCTGCGCTCAGGCAAAATCAGCTTGCGGTGGGCAATGTCATCCAGCCGCACCTTGCGTTTGATCGCCCACGGATGCAGCGAATTGACGACAAACTGCAAATCCTCCTCCCCAATGGGATAAAACGTGACGCTGCCCGGGCAGTGCTCGATCGAATGCATCACCGCCATATCCAAGCGGCCGTCTTCCAGCTTTGAAATCGCCTCGGCGGGCGAACAGCGTTCAATCTTGATCGAGTAATCCGGAAAGCTCTCCCGGAACTCGCGCAGCGTCGGCCCCAGCAAATATTGCAACGCCACGCCTTTCGCCCCGATGACCAGCCTTCCCTTTCTCAAGTCGGTGAACTTCTTAAGCTTGCCGCGCATCGTCTGCATGTCCGTCAAAATCTGCTCGGCGAAAACCAGCACCTCGCGCCCCGCGTCGGTGATGTTGAATTTGCGCGAATCGCGGTCAAACAAACGGCAGCCCAAATCCTCCTCCAGCGTCTTGAGGCAATGGCTCACGCCCGAGGCCGTCATTCCCAGCTCCTCCGCCGCACGGCTCATGTTGGCCACGTGCGCCAGCATCACGAAAATACGCAAGTGGTTACTATCGATGGCCGGGCTGGAAATAATGGCACGCACATCTTCCATAAGCGCAACTTTGGGCCGATTCCGCAAGCCAAGTCAAACATGAACAACATTTGAAGCTGCATTCACAAAAATTTCACATTGAATAACCCGGCCACGCCGGACCTTGTTGGCATGGCTGGTGCTAAAAGCGCAGGGCATGCGGTTCGCAAAAACCAAACTTGGGCTCAAACAAAGCGCCAGCGAAATCATCAACATCGGCTACGGCACCACCATCGACTGCGCCGTGTTGATCGCGGCCCAGGAATTGGGACTCTTCCGCAAACACGGCCTCAACGTCCAACTGAGCCGGGAAGTGGGCTGGACCACCATTCGCGAGAAGTTGATGCACGGGGAGCTCAACATCGCCGCCACTCACGCGGGCATGCTCTTCTCCATTTACTGCGGGCTCGGCGGGGCCGTGCGCCGGCCGTGCCTCACCGCCATGCTGCTGGGCCGCAACGGCAGCGCCATCACCCTCTCCAAAGACTTCCCGCCGCATAAAGTGCGCGACGCCGCGGCGCTTGGGAAAATCATCCACGCCCGCAAAAGCCAGCGGCGCTTCACCTTCGGTATCGTCCACGAACTCTCCACCCAAAACCTCAACCTCCGCGCCTGGCTCAAGGGCGGCGGCATCGATCCCGACCACGACGTCAGCCTCGTCGTCATTCCGTCGGCCTTGATGCACGAAATGCTCAGCGGCGGTTTCCTTGATGGCTACTGCGTCGCCGAACCGTGGAACACCGCAGCCGCCGCGCGGCACACCGGCTGGGTCGTCGCCGCCACCAGCGAAGTATCGCCCCATCATCCCGAAAAAGTGCTCCTCACTATGAGCGACTTCGCCGAAAAACGGGAAGAAGAACATCTGCGCATCATCGCCGCCCTCATCGAAGCCAGCCAATACTGCAACACCGCGAAAAATCGGCCCGAACTGGCGCGAATGCTCGCCCGTCCGAAATATTTCGATGTCGATGCAAGCCTGCTCACGCGCGCCCTGCAATGGCAATTTGAAATCGGCCACAACCGCCCACCCGTCGACGATTTCGTTGTCTACGACGCCCTGAAATACGGCGCGCCCACCCACGAAGCGGGCAAATGGGTGTTCGATCTCGTCCGGCAACTCGAAAGCCAGCCCACCCCCGCCCTGCACCCCGAGATCATCCCCACCCTCTTCCGCGAAGACCTTTTCCATAAAGCCGCGAGCCTGGTCAATCCAGTGAGGCGGACAACCAATATCGCGCACCTCGCCTTGTGCGCATAGCAACCCAACCAAGCAACCCAACAAAAAAACAACATGAAAAGGACTAAAACAACAAGTCTCCTAAGTGTCGCCCTGGCGGCCGCCGGGATCCTTGTCGGCAGCGCCTTCGCCGCCGATTATCCCACCGCCCAGGTCAATACCACAGGCAGGGCCGTCACCGATGACACCGTCACCGTGGGCGACCTCCACTCCGCCACTGGCACCATGGCCATCAGCGAAGCCGGCTCCATCCAGGCCGAACAGCTCGCCATCGACCAGATCAACGCCGCGGGCGGCGTGCTCGGGCGCAAAATCAAGGTGATCGTCGAAGACGGCGCCAGCGACTGGCCCACCTACGCCGAGAAATCCAAGAAGCTCCTCGAACAGGACAAAGTAGCCGCCGTGTTCGGCTGCTGGACGAGCGCCTCGCGCAAAGCCGTGCTCCCCATCTTCGAGCGCGACAACGGCCTGCTCTATTACCCGACCTTCTACGAGGGCCTGGAGCAATCCAAGAACGTCTTCTACGAAGGCCAGGAAGCCACGCAGCAAATCATCTCCGGCCTGGAGTGGCTCGCCAAAACCAAGAAGTGCAAAACCTTCTTCCTGATCGGCTCCGACTACATCTGGCCGCGCACCTCGCACAAGATCGCGCGCAAATATATCGAGAACGTGCTCAAGGGCACCGTCGTGGGTGAGGAATACTACCCGCTCGGCTCGACCCAATTCGGCTCGCTCATCAACAAAATCAAGCTCAAGAAGCCCGACGCCATCTACTCCATCGTCGTGGGCGGCTCGAACGTAGCCTTCTACAAGCAGCTTCACGCCGCGGGCCTCAATGGCAAAAACACCACGCTCCTGACCAACTCCGTCACTGAAGACGAAGCCCTGGGCATCGGCGGTGAAAACCTCGAAGGGTTCTTCTCGGCCTGCAAATACTTCCAATCCATCGACAACCCGAACAACAAGAAGTTCGTGGAAGCCTTCAAAGCCAAGTACGGCAAGAACGTCGTCATCGGCGACGTGACGCAAGCCGCCTACGAAGGCCCGTGGCTCTGGAAGATGGCCGTTGAAAAAGCGGGCAGCTTCGACGTGGACAAAGTTGTGGCGGCCTCCGGCGGCCTCGAATTCAAAGACGCCCCCGAGGGCTACGTCCGCATCCACGACACCAACCACCACCTCTGGAGCAAGCTCCGCATCGGCCAATGGCAAACCGACGGCCAGGCGAAGGTTGTGTACGAATCGGAACTCATCGAACCCGATCCCTTCCCGAAAGGCTACCAATAAGATCGACCTCGATTTGATCTGATCTGTTGGACACCCAACCGGGTGGCGCGTGAGGGGCGCGCCGCCCGGACCACGGGGAAAAAATTTGAGCACCCTCCTCAAACTGACTTTTACTTTATGAATTATTCGCCATCTGAATTGTGGTCCATCTTCGTGATGCAAGGCTTCTCGGGCCTCAGCCTATTCAGCGTTCTTCTGCTGATGGCCCTCGGCATGTCCATCATCTTCGGCCAGATGGGTGTCATCAACATGGCTCACGGTGAGTTCATGGCGCTCGGCTCCTACACCGTTTACCTCTGCTCGCAGCTTGTCGAAAACCACTGCCCAGCCCTGGCCCCTTACTACTTCATCATCGCCATCATCCTGGCGTTCTTCGTCTCCGGCTTCTTCGGTTTCGTCACCGAAATCGCCCTAATCCGCTTTCTTTATAAACGACCCACGGACTCGCTCCTGGCCACCTGGGGCTTGAGCTTGATCCTCCAGCAAATGTGCCGCTCCATCTTCGGCGCCCGCGAAGTCACCCCCACCCTTCCCGACTGGCTCATGGGCTCGTTCAACCCCACCCCTTCCATCCAAATCCCCATCAACGGCGTGTTCGTCCTCGGCCTCGCGCTCGTAATGACGCTCGGCGTCTGGGTCTTCCTCGATAAAACCCGCATGGGCCTCAACATGCGCGCCACCGTGCAAAACCGCGTGATGAGCGGCGCGGCGGGCATCAACACCAAGCTGGTGGACCGCTTCACCTTCAGCCTCGGCTGCGGCATCGCGGGCGTCGCGGGAGCGGCATTCACCACCATCGGCTCCACCGGCCCGGACAGCGGTTCGCGCTACATCGTCGATACCTTCATGGTCGTCGTCTTCGGCGGCGTGGGCAAACTGGTCGGCACCATCGCCTCGGCCTTCTCCATCGCCCAAGGCCAGTCCATCGCCGAGTTCTTCCTCGAAGGCACCATGGGCAAAGTCACCATTCTCGCGGTCGTCATCGCCATCCTCATGGTGCGCCCGCAAGGCCTCTTCGCAAGCAAAGTAAGAAGCTAGACATCCATCCCTATCTATCATCATGGACAAATCATTCTTAAGATATTTCGGCGGAAAAGAAGGGGCTCTCAAGCTTGCGGCGCTGGCCATCCTGCTCCTGGTCGTTTTCCCGCTCGTCTTGAACAACTTCTGGATCAACATCGTCGGCAAGTACCTCACCTTCGGCTTTGCCGCCCTCGGCCTGGCCATCATGTGGGGCAAAACCGGCGTCCTGAGCCTGGGCCAGGGCCTCTTCTTCGGTCTCGGCGGCTATTGCATGGCCATGTTCTTGAAGCTCGAAG
Source organism: uncultured Chthoniobacteraceae bacterium (assembly GCA_964513965.1). Taxonomy (GTDB): domain Bacteria; phylum Verrucomicrobiota; class Verrucomicrobiia; order Chthoniobacterales; family Chthoniobacteraceae; genus UBA695. Next base: position 191,770 of record CAZEOO010000003.1, on the reverse strand, counting down.
CTTCGGACCCGGTGAGCACCTCCATTCAATCCACCCCGGGCATCCCGGACTTCATGGACTGGAACCAGCTCACGCACCTGCCCGCGTTCTGGATTCCATTTAAGAGCCTGCCATTCACCTTGCTCGCCGTCATCGCGGTGCCAACCATCGCCGCGCTCATCATCGGCATCTGCATGTTCAAGCGCCGGGTGGGCGGCGTCTACTTCGCCATCATCACCCAGGCCATGGCGTTGATCTTCTCGCTGGCCATCGACGGCAACCAGGGTTACACCGGCGGCCGCAACGGCATCACCGACCTCAAGACCATGTGGGGCTGGGACATCCGCACCCACAGCGCGCAATACATCCTCTACTTCGCCACCTGCCTCCTGCTGCTACTGGCCGTGTTCGTGCTCAACTGGCTGCTCTCGGGCAAGATGGGCAAAATGCTCCCCGCCATGTGTGAGCGCGAAGATCGCGTCCGGTTCACCGGCTACGACGTCTCCATGTTCAAAGTGTTCGTCTTCTGCGTCGCGGCGGCCTTGAGCGGCATCGGCGGCGCGCTCTTCGTCCTGCAGGTCGGTTTCATGGCGCCTTCGCTCGTGGGCATCGTGCCCTCGGTTGAAATCGTCATCTTCGCCGCCGTGGGCGGGCGGGCCTCCATCTACGGCGTCATCTGCGGCGCGCTGCTCGTCAACGCGGGCAAGAGCCTCTTCTCGGTCAGCTTCCCGCAAGCGTGGCTCTTCGCCATGGGCGGCCTCTTGATCGCCGTCGTGCTGGTCTTCCCGAACGGGCTGGCTGGCGGCTGGGATTACTTCTGCGACACCATCCTGCCGAAACTCACCGGCAAGCACAAAACCGCATCTGAACCCGAACACGAAGCCGAAGAAGCCGTCGCCCTGAAAGGAGAAAAACTATGACCATCAACAAAGGTTTCATCCTCGCGGTCGAGGACCTCACCGTATCCTTCGATGGATTCAAAGCGGTCGATTCGCTCAACCTCTACATCAAGAAAAACGAACTGCGGGTCATCATCGGCCCCAACGGCGCGGGCAAAACCACGCTGCTGGACATGATCTGCGGCAAAACGCGCCCCACCGCGGGCAGCATCAAATTCAAAGACGAGGAATTGATCGGCGTACCCGAATACCAAATCGTCCGGCGCGGCATCGGGCGCAAATTTCAGACCCCGTCCATCTACGAAAACCTCACCGTTTTCGAGAACCTTGAAATCTCCTACCCGCAAGGCTTCAGCGTCTTCGGCACCGTCACCTTCAAGCGTTCCGCGGACGTCATCGAGCGCATCCACAGAGTTGCCGAGGAAATCGGCCTCTCCGAACTGCTCGACATGGAAGGCGCCTTCCTCAGCCACGGCCAGAAGCAATGGCTGGAAATCGGCATGCTCCTCATGCAGGACGGCGAGCTCATCATGCTCGACGAACCCGTCGCCGGCATGAGCCAGCCCGAGCGTGAAAAAACCGCCGAGCTCATCAAGAAAATCCAGCAGGACCACAGCATCATCGTGATCGAACACGACATGAAGTTCGTCTCCAAGATCGCGGACAAAGTCACCGTGCTCCACCTCGGCAAACTGCTCGCTGAAGGCAGCATGGATGAAATCCGCAACAACCCGAAAGTCATCGAAGTCTACCTCGGACACTAAGACTAAGTAACACTATGCTTTCCATCGATCACCTCAAAGTCGGCTACGGCCAAAGCCGCGTCATCCGCGACATGAGCTTCACGCTCAAGGACCAGGAAATCCTCGCCATCATGGGGCGCAACGGCATGGGCAAAACCACGCTACTCAAATCCCTCATTGGCATCCTCCCCTCCAAGGAAGGCTCCATCAAGCTTGGCGAGCAGGAACTCACCGGCATGCCCTCCTACGAGCGCGTCCGCAGCGGCCTGGCCTTCGTGCCGCAAGGGCGCATGATCTTCCCCAACCTCACCGTCACCGAGAACATCCTCACCGGCGCGCGCGGTTCGGTGCCCAACAGCTTCTGGGAAGAGATCTACTCCCTCTTCCCCATCCTGCGCGACATGCGCCACCGCAAAGGCGGCAACCTCTCCGGCGGCCAGCAGCAACAACTGGCCATCGCCCGCGCGCTCATCAGCGACCCGCAGGTGCTCATCCTCGACGAACCCACCGAAGGCATCCAGCCCTCCATCATCAAGGACATCGCCCGCGCCCTCAAAGACATCCGCAACCTGCGCAAAATCGGCATCATCGTCAGCGAACAAGTGGTCAGCTTCATGATGGACGTCTGCGACCGCGCCTTCGTCCTGGAGCGCGGCCGGTTCGTTCACGAAGCCCCGCGCTCCTCGCTGGACGCCGACAAAGTGGGCCACCTCCTTTCGATCTAAAACGAAAACCTCTCCTCGCCACAAACGACGAGTCACACAAACAACAAAAACAACAACAAAACTAAATACTATGGGAAGTACAGGAAGCGTTAGCGCATGGGACGAGGCTCTGCTCGTCGCTATGATTCAATACCCCGTCCCTGTCGTTAAAGGGCCGGAGGACATCGCCGTCCAGGTTAAGCAAATCTGCAAGGCGGTTGACAACACCAAGGCCGGCTATCCCGACCTCGACCTGATCGTCATGCCGGAGTACTCCACCCAGGGGCTTAACACCGCCATCTGGACGTACGACGAAATGCTGCTCACCATTGACAGCCCCGAAATCGGCGAATTCAAAAAGGCGTGTATCCGCAACAACGTTTGGGGCGTTTTCTCCCTGATGGAGAAGAACGAGGACCCGAAGAAGGCGCCGTACAACACCGCCATCATCATCAACAACAAAGGCGAGATCGCCCTCCACTACCGGAAGCTCCAGCCGTGGGTGCCGATCGAACCGTGGTCGCCCGGCAACTACGGCATGCCCGTTTGCGACGGCCCCAAAGGCTCCAAGCTCGCGGTCTGCATCTGCCACGACGGCATGTTCCCCGAGCTCGCCCGCGAAGCCGCCTACAAAGGCTGCAACGTCTACATCCGCATCTCGGGCTACTCCACGCAGGTCAACGACCAGTGGATCTGGACCAACAAGACCAACGCCTGGCACAACCTCATGTACACCATCTCCGTCAACCTTGCCGGTTATGATGGCGTGTTCTACTACTTCGGCGAAGGCACCGTCTGCAACTACGACGGCAACGTCATCCAGCAAGGCCACCGCAATCCGTGGGAAATCGTCACCGCCGAGCTCTTCCCGCGCCTCGCGGACAAAGCCCGCGAAAACTGGGCGTTGGAAAACAACATCTTCGACCTCGGCTGCCGCGCGTTCGTCGGCAAACCGGGCGGAGAGAAAGCCAACTACCTCACCTGGGTCCGCGACCTCGCGGAAGGCAAATACAAACTGCCGTGGGACGACAAGATCAAGATTCGTGATGGTTGGAAATACTATCCCGAAGGCGTGAAGCTTGGGCCCATGCCGAAATAATAATCGGCCCTAAAGTTTGATTGTTCGGGGGGAGTCCCTTCCTGTCAGGGGCTCCCCTTTTTTGTCGCCTATAAAGGGCGGTGCTTTACCCCATTCACATCGCGCACCGTCGTCCCATCCTGCCATTCCCCATCCACCAGCGTGTGAACCGGCGTCTCCGGCAGCCCCTTCTCATTGCGGTGAAGCATGCCGATCAGCAAATCCACGGCGGCGGCCCCGATCTTTCGCGCATTTTGGTTGATGCCCGCGTGAAGCTGGTCGCCGGGGAAAATATTAAAACCTGCAAAACCGATCTTTTCCGGAATCGGAATCCCCAATTTTCCCGTGAACACTTCCATCTCCTGCACATTTTCCGCGATCACACAATCGAGCCGATGCTCTTTAATCCACCCCCGCGCGTGCTTCCACCATTCCCCTCTTCCGTAACAAAAAATGGGAATATCATAGGCCAGCCCCGCCATTCGAAGCCCCGCGTTATAACCGCCGGTAAATTGCCCCCCGGTCCTCCGGTCGAACTCAGCGGAAATCATCAACCCGATGCGGCGGTAGCCGAGCCTAACCAGATTTTCCACTGCCGTCCGGGCCGAGCGGAACTGAGAATTCGTCACCGTATGCAGCACCGGCCACTGCAAGCTGTAGCCGAAGCGAACCGCCGAAAAGTTCTCCCAATCCAGCTTTAGCTCCTGTAGATGCAGCTCCACGGGAGCCACCAGCAAGCCCTGGATTCCGCGCATCAGCAGTGCTTTTCCAAGCCGTTTCGCGTCATTGTCAAAATCGATCAGGCAAAACTCCTCCAGCTTGTAACCCGCCGCCGCGGCTTTCTCCACAGCTCCCTCATAATACCGCCCAAAATCCCCCCAATGCACTACCTCGGGATTTTGGTGACAGTTGACCCACGCGAGATTGGCCCGGTAAACCGACGGTTGCTGGCTCTTGCGGTAGACCGAAAGAGCCGCCAGCATGGGGTCGGGCGCGTACCCAAGGCGCTTGGCGATTTCCTTGATCCGCGCCGCCGTCTCGGGAGGAATCCCCGGGTGCCCGCTCAAAGCCATCGAAACCGTCGCATGCGAAACCCCGGCCTCGCGGGCAATATCGCGCTGGGTAATGCGAGTTCCCATAGGCTCCGGCCTCCTCAATCAAATGACTACTGCGGCGCCACGTAATTCTTCGGGCCGCCGTATTTCATAAACTTCTGGTGCACCACGATCAGCGCGCCAACCGCAATCACCGTCAGCACTCCATTGATCGTGAAGGTGTAGCGATAAACGTGGTGCGTGTAATCAAGAAACGCCCCCACCATCGGCGCAATGCTCAAATTAATCACCGAACCGAAAATGCCGCACCCCGAACCGAACTGCGCGAATTTTTCCTTCGGGAAGAGGCGCTGTCCCAGCGAAGACGAAACCGTAAAGTACGTGCCGGAAAGCACCCCATGCAGCACAAATGCCACGGCGAAAGTGCCGGGCGTCGTCGCGAAAGCCCCGCCCCAAAGCATGCAGAGGGCATAAAGCCCCAGCACCGGGATGCAAGCACGCAGCGGGTGCACCCGGTCCACGATCGCCCCCAGCGGGTACGAAATCGTCAACGAAATCACGTACGTCAGCGCCAGATACTTGCCGTAGCTATCCATGCTCATCCCAATGCTCTTGGCGTAAAAAACACTGAACGAGTTGAACGGCCCCGTGCACACCCCCGCAAACGTCATCGCGGCAAACATCCAGAGGTAGTACGGGTTATGGAAGCACTCCACGAAGAACATCTTCACATTCTTCCAAGTATGCCCCTTGCCCGAGGTAAGCTGCTCAGGGGGCGGATATTCCCCTTCCTTCACCTTGCAGCACATCCAGGAGAACCCGACGCCGTAAACCAGCCCCGTGCTTAGGAAAATGATGGTGTAGTGCTCATCGGCATGCCCCATCACAAAGTAATTGAAAAAGATGCCCGCCAGCAAACTCACGATGCGGAACATCCCGAAAAACCGCCCCAGCAGCACTTGCGGCACCACGTCATTAATCAACCCGCCAAAAACCGAGTTGGCCACCGTGCTGGCAATATCGAAAAGCGTCCAAAAAATGACGAAGGAGGTCAACCCCAGCACCAAAGGCCCCGGGGAATGCACCCCAAGCAGCGCATCGAAGTAGCGGCCCAACCACGGGCTGAAAGCCAGCCCAGCCATGGCAAGAGCGGCAATCGGCGCCGGGATCAGCAAAAACGGAATGCGCCGGCCCCATTTGCTGCGGTAGCGGTCCGACTTCATCCCGATCACCGGGCCGATAATCAGCCCCAGCGCCGTCGGCAGCGACCCCATCAGCAACCCCACCACCAAGTCCGAAGCCTGGAAGCGTTTCAACATCAACTGCGCCACCGGCCCCACCGCCCGGTCTCTCAAGCTCCAGGCAAAATCGCCAATCAACAGCACGAAAAACAGCATCACCAGAGCGGAGAACGAATAAGTCAGCGTTCCCACTTTCCATTGCTTCTCCTTATTGGGAATCTGTTGCTCGGCGGGCTGCGTATCGGGAGATTGAACACTCATGACTCAAAAAATCGGTTCTGTAATTTTCAAACGGACGATCAAACCCTCCATGTCCGCCGCATCTCACTCCAGCAACCGGAGTCTGACCTCCGGCCTTGTAAAAAACAAAAAGAACGCTCCGATTTTAGCGGAGCGTTCCGTAATTATGCAGTAATGACAACGTAATTGCGATGCAGGCTCGGGTGCAAAAGGGGAACATGGAAGAACGCCAGGATAATTTTGGCTCCCGACCATGTCAAGCCACGTTCCCCGCGGCCCAAAACCGCTCGCCTTCCCTCTATTCCGGGGCCACGTAGTTCTTCGGGCCGCCGTACTTCATGAACTTCTGGTGCACCACGATCAGCGCGCCAACCGCGATAATCGTCAGCACGCCGCTGATCGTGAAAGTGTAGCGATACTCATGGTGCGTGTAATCGAGCAGTGCTCCCACCAACGGAGCGATGCTCATATTAATCACCGAACCGAAGAGGCCGCACCCCGAACCGAACTGGGCAAATTTATCCTTGGGGAAAAGACGTTGCGCCAGCGAAGACGCAACCGTGAAGTACGTGCCGGAAAGAACCCCATGCAACACAAACGCCACGGCAAACGTGCCGGGCGTCGTCGCAACAACCCCGCCCCAAAGCATGCAAACGGCGTAGACCGCCAAAACCGGGATGCAAGCGCGCAACGGGTGCACCCGGTCCACGATCGCCCCCAGCGGGTAAGAAATCGTCAGCGAAATGATGTACGTCAGCGCCAGGTACTTGCCGTAGCTGTCCATGCTCATCCCAATGCTCTTGGCATAGAAAACACTGAACGAGTTGAACGGCCCCGTGCAAATGCCCGCGAACGTCAACGCCGTGAACATCCAGAGGTAATAGGGATTATGGAAGCACTCCATGAAAAAGATTTTTACGTTCTTCCAAGTATGCCCCTTGCCCGAAGTAAGCTGTTCGGGGGGCGGGTATTCCCCTTCCTTCACCTTGCAGCACATCCAGGAAACGCCCACGCCATAAACCAACCCCGTACCGATAAAGATAATGCCGTAATGCTCATCGGCATGCCCCATGCCGTAGAAATTGAAAAAGATGCCCACCAGCAAACTCACGATGCGGAACATCCCGAAAAACCGCCCCAGCAACACTTGCGGCACCACGTCGTTGATTAATCCGCCAAAAACCGAGTTGGCCACGATGCTGGCAATATCAAACATCGTCCAAAACACAACAAACCACACCAACCCCAGCGTCAAAGCCCCTGGGGAATGCACCCCGAGCAAAGTATCGCAGTAGCGCCCCAGCCAAGGGCAAAAAGCCAGCCCAAGCATGGAAAGAGTGGCAAAGGGCACGGGAATCAGCATAAACGGAATGCGCCGACCCCATTTGCTACGGTAGCGGTCCGATTTAATCCCGATAATCGGGCCAATAATCAGCCCCAGCGCCGTGGGCAGCGACCCCATCAGCAACCCCACCACCAAATCCGAAGCCTCAAAGCGTTTCAACATCAACTGCGCCACCGGCCCCACCGCGCGATCCCTCAAGCTCCAGGCAAAATCGCCGATTAACAGCACGAAAAACAGCGTCACCAGAGCGGAGAACGAATAAGTCAGCGTTCCCACTTTCCATTGCTTCTCCTTATTGGGAATCTGTTGCTCGGCAGGCTGCGTATCGGGGGCTGGAACACTCATGATTTAGTCGGTTCTGTTATTTTTGAAAAAAAGGGGGCGCCTCCTGGCTCTGGGAAAAGGGGGGGAGCATGGAAGGCCGGCAGGATAATTAGGTACCCAGGAAAGTCAAGTTCAGCACATCTGTAAAAGACCTTAATTATTCCGGGGCCACGTAGTTCTTGGGGCCGCCGTATTTCATAAACATCTGGTGCACAATCACTAGAGTTACCGCCGCGAGAGCCGCCAACACGCCGTTAATGACAAAAGTATAACGGTAAGCGTGATGGGTCATATCAAGAAAAGCCCCCACCGCCGGGGTGATGCTGATGTAGACCAAGGAGCCAAAAATGCCACACCCCGCCCCAAATTGAGCAAATTTCTCCTTCGGGAAAAGGCGCTGCCCCAAAGAGGCATGCACCGTGTAATACGTCCCCGAGAGCACCCCATGCAGCACGAAAGCGATGCCAAACTTCTCAGGCGTCATCGCGTAAATTCCGCCCCAAAACATGCACGCGGCGTACAATCCCAGCACAGGGATGCACGCCCGCAACGGGTGGATCTTATCCGCAAGCACCCCCAGAGGGTAAGAAACCGTTAACGAAATCACGTAAGTCAGCGCCAGGTACTTGCCGTAGCTGTCCATCCCCATCCCAATGCTCTTCGCGTAGAAAACGCTGAACGAATTGAACGGCACTGTACAAACGCCCGCGAACATCATCCCGGCGAACATCCACAGGTAGTAAGGGTTATGGAAGCACTCCACGAAAAACGTCCTGACCGTTTTGAACATATACCCCCTGCCCCTGGGGGGAAGCGGCTCGGGCGGCGGGTATTGCCCCTCCTTCACCTTGCAGCACATCCAGGAAAAGCCCACGCCATAAAGCGTGCCCATGCTCATGAAAATCAGCAGATAATGCTCATCGGCATGCCCCATCAGCCAGAAATTGAAAACCACCCCCGCCAGCAGACTCACAATGCGGAACAGGCCAAAAAACCGCCCCAGCAACTCTTGCGGCACCACGTCATTGACCAAGCCGCCGAAAACCGAATTGGCCACCGTCCCGGCAATGTCATAGCAAGTCCAAAAAACAATGAACGCCACCAACCCCAGGATCGCAGGCCCTGGGGAACCGGGCCCCAGCAGCTTGTGGAAATAATCCCCGAGCATGGGGCTGAAACCGAGCGCGATCAAAGAGAGCGCCGCGAAAGGCGCGGGAATCAACAGGAAGGGAATCCGGCGGCCCCACCGGCCCCGGTGCCGGTCCGATTTCATGCCGATAATCGGGCCGATAATCAGCCCCAGCGCCGTTGGCAGCGACCCCATCAAGAGCCCCACCAAAAAATCTGAAGCGTGAAACCGCTTTAACATCAATTGCGCCACCGGCCCCACCGCGCGGTCCCGCAAGCTCCAGGCAAAATCGCCGATCAAGAGCACGAAAAACAAGAGGACCAAAGCGGAGAAGGAATAAGTGAGCGTTCCCACCTTCCACTGCTTTTTGGATGAAGGCGGCTTTTGCTCCAGTTGCTGAACTTCCGGGAGGGGGACATTCATGGCTTTGTTCTGTTGGGGAATAGGATGTATGGGGCTGGCGTCTCTTTCAGCCAGCTCTCCCCAAATCCAGCCATGCAACCGGTTCGTTCAAAGAAAAGGAACACTCTAAATTGACGGAGCCGCACGTCATCATATAGTAATGACAACGTAATTGCAGACCAGGTATAGGGGGGTGGAGGCCGTAAAAGGCGATCACGTTAATTATCCCGCCATCAACCTGTCAAGCATCTCCTCAGTATTTCACCGGCTGGAACCTTTAAATGAGCCGCCAAATCCAGCAACAGAGACACTTAACAGTGTAAACAAAACATCCCTTGCGATTTTGTTTTATACGTGCTTAATAACGGTATCAGGTACAAACAAGCAAAAGCCCCACCGCCCCCCGCGGAAATGCCAAAGTTCCCTTTTTAAAACCTTACCTTATGCGAGCCCTCCCCCAAACCTCCAAGAAAGCCGGGTTTAGCCTCATTGAAGTCACCATCGCCATCGGCATTGTCTCCATGGCGGTTCTTCCTCTACTAGGCACCATGGGCGTGGGTCTGAACACCATTCATGACGCCCGCAAAGACATGACCGAAGCGCAAATCATCACCCAAATCGCTTCATCGGCTTTGCAGACCCCGTTCGATAAGATTTCAGCCAGCGGCACCACTAACGGGCCTTTTTATTTTGACCAATTTGGACGTCAGCTCCCCACCCTTGGTTCCACCGTCCTCTACAGCGGCTCGATGAACCTTAACGCCAATGCAACCGTCTTTCCTGGATCTCTGAGCGGCACCTCCTCGGTGAAGCAAATCCAAATCATTGTCTCCACGATCATTCCGAAATCGAATCCGCCCAAGGTCATCACCTCCACCACCACCTCTTTGATTATCCCGAAGTCCTAATTTCGGGCTGAGATCAGTCCTGGTTCGATTTTTTGCGGAGATTGCTCCCGGTTGGCAACGCGTGATCGGCGTGCCCAATCATCTCCCCGTGCCCGCTCACTAATGCCACACGCGCTTGCCCGCGCAACTTGCGGAAGGAAAAGCAACTCCACCTCACTCCATAAAAAAAGGGATTCCGGCGAACCGGAATCCCTCAATCTTTTTTGCTATTCGAAGCGAAAAGCTTAGTCCTTCTTCTCTTCGGAAGCGGCTTTCTTGGCCTTCGGAGCCTTCGCCTTCGGGGCTTTCTTCTCAGCCTTCGGCTCGGCGGCGGTCTCGGCCTTCACTTCCGTGGCTTCGGCCTTGGCCTCAACGGCCTCGGCTTTCGCCTCGGGGGCGGCCTGGTCAACCCACTCGATGAAGGCCATGGCGGAAGCGTCGCTCAGACGCGGGCCGGTCTTGATGATGCGGGTATAGCCACCCTTGCGGTTGGCGGAACGCGGGGCCACTTCGGAGAACAGCTTGGCCACGGCGGCTTCGTTGTGGTGCAGGTAAGCCAGAGCCACGCGGCGGGCGTGGAGCGTCCCCTTCTTGCCGAGGGTAACGAGCTTCTCCGCCAGCGGACGGACGGCTTTGGCTTTCGCGAGAGTAGTGGTGATGCGGGTGTGTTCGATCAAGCTGACAACCTGGTTGGCCAGGAGCGCATCCCGATGCGAGGTGGTCCGCCCGAGTTTGACGGTGTTTTTCTGATGACGCATGATGTTTGGTTCCCTTGGGGTTTAGTGGGCGTAGGATTCGCTGATCGGGGATTCGATGAGGTTGGTATCGAACTTCATCCCGAGGCTCAGCCCCAGCTGGGTAAGCTTTTCCTTGATTTCGTTGAGCGACTTCTTGCCGAAGTTGCGGTACTTGAGCATCTCCGCCTCGGTCTTCTGCGCGAGCTGGCCGACGGTAGTGATATTCGCGTTGTTCAAGCAGTTGGCGGCGCGAACGGAGAGTTCGATCTCGTTGACGCTCATGTTGAGGAGCTTCTTCAAGGCCGCGTTTTCCTGGCTGACTTCCTTCGGCGTCTCGTCGAACTCCACGGCGTTCTCGTCGTAGTTGACGAACGGGTCGAGGTGGTGGCGGAGGATGGCGGAAGCCTGCAGGAGCGCGTCCTCGGGCTTGATGCGGCCATCGGTCCAGACTTCCAGCACCAGCTTGTCATAGTCGGTGCGCTGGCCCACGCGGGTGGCCTCCACCGCGTACTTCACGCGGGTCACGGGAGAGAAAATGGAATCAATCGGGATCACGCCGATGGGCATGTCCGGGTACTTGTTTTCGTCGCCGGTGGCGAAGCCGCGGCCGACCTTCACTTCGAGCTCCACGTCGAACTTCTGCTTCTTGTCGAGCGTGGCGATCACGAGATCCTTGTTAAGAACCTCGATGCCGGTGACTTCCTGGATATCCCCGGCGGTCACGGCGCCTTCCTTGTTCACGGAAAGGCTCAGGCGGCGGGTCTCGTGGTCAACGCACTTGAAGCGGACCTTCTTGAAATTGAGCACGATATCCGTCACATCCTCGACCACGCCGGGCAGCGTGGCGAACTCATGCTGAGCGCCCTGGATGCGGATATTGGTAATGGCGGCGCCTTCAAGGGAAGAAAGAAGGACGCGGCGCAGCGAGTTGCCCACGGTGTGGCCATAACCGGCCTCGAAAGGCTCGGCGATGAACTTGGCGTAGGTCTCAGTGGCGGTGCTCTCATCCTTGGAGAGAGTCTTGGGCATTTCGAAACGGCCTAAACGAACTGACATAGGTATGTAACGGCAAGCAGAACCCCGGGTTTCCCCGGTCTTTTCAACTGTAAATGTCTCTGGCTTGCTCGATCTTTCTACTGATTCGCCGGGTTACCCTTGGCGCGGGCGGCCGGACCCAAAAAGGGCGGCCCAAGGACCAACGGCGAAGTTCTTCTTGCGCTTGGGAGGGGTGGAACAAACACGAAATCCCCCTTTTTTGCAATCAAAAACTTGCGTTTTGCAAGAGAAGAGGGGGGATCAGTTGCGTTTGAAGCCGGGCGAGCCAACGAACATCTTTACCTCCTTGAGCGGAGGGAAAAATTCGATCAACCCAATCTCAAGAACGCTGGCGAGCATCAACAACTCGCAATCGGCCACCCACCGCAACTGAGCCTCGATTTTGGCAACCGAGGCGCGACTCACATCCCATCCGGCTCTTTGCAGCCGCGCGGCCAAAGCATCTTGTGTCAGCCCCCGTTCGCTACGGATGCGCCGGAGTTGGGGGCCGATGACATTTCGAATGGCTTTCATGTTCCCGATCAAGAACTTGACAATAAGCAGCCGTTTGGGATAATTTGTTCCTGAACAGGATCAAGATCACCGAAATGATAGAAAAATCGACTACGGCGGATTATCGGAGTCTCAAAATCGAGATCTATCTCACAAGGCAAGAACACGCGGCCCTTAAAGCACTCTGTACTAAGGAGAGAGTCAGCCGCGCTACTCTCATCGAGGCATTCATAGCCGACTTGACCCGAAGTGACCGCTGCATCGCCCCTGATTTCGATTGGTGGCTGGAACAACGCGCTTTTGGTCACACGGAATTGGCATGCTATGGACGTTATGAAACAGATCGAACGACGACACGGAAGGAAATCGAACGTCGTTTTCGATGGCTGTTACTCTGGGAAACAAGGGCTTTACGGTAATCCGTAGCTCCTAGCCCTAAATTGGCGGAGTTATTCCAAGACGGCATTTTTCCAGCCTCCGTGATTGCATTTCCCGCCGCCCCCCGGTAAGGAAAAAAAGGAAATGCACTCAACGTACGCACCCGGCCGGGTAGAACTCCTGGGAAACCACACTGACTATAATGAAGGCGTCGTCCTTTCCGCCGCCATCGACCGGGGCGTAACCCTGCACGGCGACCGCACCGGCACCGCCCGCATCGTGCTTCGGGACACCAAATACAACCTCACCTACGAAACCGACGCCAGCCGCATCGCCCCCGCCAAAGGCAAGGAGCAAGAGTGGTCCAACTACCTCGTAGGCGTCCTGGACGTGTTCCAAAAGAACAACCTCCCCGTCGGCGGCTTCTCGGCCGAACTCTCCAGCAACCTCCCGCAAGGGGCGGGCCTCTCCAGTTCGGCGGCCCTGGAAGTCGCCACCGCGCTCCTGTTGCAAAAACTCTTCGGCCTGGACTTGGACCGCCTGCAAATCGCCAAAATGGCCCGCCAGGCTGAAAACGAATTCGTGGGCATGAACTGCGGTCTCTTGGACCAGGTTTCCTCCGCCTTCGGCAAAGCCGGGCACGCCATCTTCCTAGATTGCCGCAACGAAACCGTGGAAAACATCCCCTTCCCTCAAGGCGTGGAGCTTCTCATTACCCAATGCGGCGTCCCCCACCGGCTCATCGGCGGCGAATACAACGAGCGGCGCGCCCAATGCTTCGACGCCGCGGCCCGCCTGGGCGTCAAAGCCCTGCGCGACGTCTCCAGCGCCCAGTTGGAAGCCGCCAAAGCTGAGCTTCCCGACCTCTCCTACCGCCGCGCGGCCCATGTTGTGGGTGAAAACGAGCGCGTGCTCAAAGGCATCGAGTTCCTGCGGGCGGGCGACGTCGCCGGATTCGGCGGCCTCATGTTTGCCAGCCACGAAAGCTCCATCTCCAACTTCGAAAACAGCATCCCGGAAATCGACACGCTCGTGGAAATCGCCAAAACGCTGTCCGGCGTCCTCGGGTCCCGCATCACCGGCGGCGGCTTTGGCGGCGCGAGCGTCACCCTGCTGCGTAAAGAAAACGCGGCGGAAGTGAAGCAAGCCCTGGAAGCCAAGTACAAAGAAAAGACCGGCAACACCGCCACCGCCACCATCTGCGAAATCGCCGACGGCGCGCACCTCATCGCGTAGGCGCGCACCGGCCAGGGGACAAGTCCCGCATGCTCTCCATGCTCTCGTGCCGAAACTCTATTTCGGCACGCACTTGTGCACGCAACTCCATTGCGGCAATAAGAGTTGCCGGAGCAATAGCGTGCCCAAATGGAGTTTGGGCACGAGACTGGTATGAGGGCTTTGTTACGAAGGAAACGAAAAGCACCCAAAAAGGCGAATGGGAAACCATTCGCCTTTTCATTGTAAACGTTGGGAGCCACCGAAGCGGCCTGCGAAGCTACCGCTTGTCCGCGGTAGCGCGAAATGGATCAAACCCACGTTTGCTATTTCAGTGCCGCCCAGACGCGGTGCACGTCGTCGTGGTCGTCCAGGCTTTGGAGGAACTCGCCCACGTCGGCGCGGTCCGCCTCGCTCAGCTCCGGGTAATTCTTGGCCACATAGCCCAGTTCGCTCGTCACCACCGTCCAGCCGTTCTTCGCCAGCCACTTGGAAACCTCGTGCAAAGAAGCGCATTCCGTCACGAAACGCGCCCCCGTGGTTCCCGCAGGAATATCGTCGTTCTGGTCGTGCGAAAGCGCCTCGACCTCGTTGGCTCCGGCCTCGATCGCCGCCTCCTCGATGTCGATCCCCTCGCCCGCCTTGTGCGCCTCCACCAGGCCCACGTGGTCGAAAAGAAACTTATTGCTGCCGGGCGCGCCCAGTTGGCCGCGCTTGAAAAGCACGCGGATTTCCGGTGCCGTGCGGTTGTTATTATCCGTCACCACCTCCACAATCACCGGCACCTTATGGGGCGCATAACCCTCGTAAACCACGTTTTCGAGGTTCATCTTCTCCTCGCCCGTGCCCGAGCCCTTCTTCACAGCCCGCTCGATACTGTCGCGCGTGCAGCTTTCGCGCCGCGCCTTGGCAATCGCCGCGAAAAGACGCGCGTTGCAGTCCGGATCAGGGCCGCCCAGCTTCGCGGCGATCATGATTTCTCTAAGTAGTTTGCTATTGGCCTGCCCTTTTTTACGGTGGTCAATCTCACGTTTGGCTTGTAACCATTGGCGTCCCATAAGTCGAAAAGATGTAGCCGGAAAGAATCCCCTTTTCAAGGGTCCGATTTGGCGGCGCACAAATTCCTTGCTTTCAAGCATCGGAAAAATTAGTTCGATAGGCGAACTATCCCCTTTTTTACGACCTTGGAAGAAACCCAGCCACCCGAACAGGCACTGCAATGCGCCGTGGAATTCCTCGAAGTGCTCCCCCTCATCATGGGATCGCTCCACGCCGAAATGCGCCGCGAAACCGCCGCGACCCTCACCATGACGCAGTTCCGGCTGCTCTCCTTCCTCAATTTCGAAGGGACGGTTTCCGTTTCAAAAACCGCCGAGTTCCTGCACCTCGGCCTGCCCGCCACCTCAAAAATCATCGAAGGGCTGGCCGCCTCCAAAGCCATCAGCCGCAAGGGCGATCCGCTGGACCGCCGCCGGGTATTGATCGAAATCACCCCGAAAGGGCGCGGCGATCTCCTGGCCACACGCGCCATCAGCCACGAGCATTTGGCCAAACTTCTTGCTCCACTTTCGCCGGAAAACGGGGCAAAACTGCTCGAAGTATTGCGTGCATTGCGTCCCATATTCGTCAAAATCGCCCAAGAAAATTCCTGTCCTCTTCCGCCATCGCCATCTCCGCTTCCCAATGAATAAACACAGCCTCCTCGCCACCGCGATGCTCGTTTGCGTCAGCGCATCGGCGGCCCCGGAACCCACGCCTTCCGCCACGCCATCGGCCACGCCCGCCCCTTCTCCGTCGGCTTCGCCCGCGCCTTCCGCCACCCCGAGCGCCTCCGCCACGCCGGACTTTGCCATCACGCCGGACCTCTCCGCGGTCATCAGCGCCTCGGCTGCCCCTTCGCCCGCCGCGCCTTCCGCCGCAGCAGCAGCCAAGCCCGCCGCCAAAGCCGCCTCGAAAAACAAAAAAGCCAACCAGGCAGCCCAACCGGTCGAAAACCGCGCCATCTCGCTGGAAGCCGCCTATGACATGACGCTTTCCTGCGACCAATCCATCCGCCGGGCCTACTACGAAATCCGCAAGGCCAACCTGCAACCCTTGAGCGCCCTCACCAAGCTCGGGCCGTACCTCACGGCGAACGCGGGTTACTCCAACAACCGCACCAGCACGAACTACAGCGACACCTCCATTCAAAACAACGTCGTCTCCAACGTGGGCGCCGGGAGCACCGGGTTCACCTATTCGCAAACCCTCTTCGACGCCAGCGTCTTCCCCGCCTACCGCTACGGCAAACTGGCCGCCAGGGCTTCGCGGCTGACCCAGCGCAACACCATCCGCTCCATCCTCTACAGCCTCTCCCAGGCTTATTACAACGTCCTCAAAGAGCAAAAACTGGTGCAGGTCTACCAGCAGACCCTCGACCTCGCCAACGAACAACTCGTCACCGCCCAGGCGAAATTTGACGCCGGCACCGTGGCGCGCATCGACGTCCTACGGGCCCAAGCCACCGTGGAAGACGCCCGCAACACCTTGATCCAGGCCCAGGGCACCCTGGACACCTACAAGGACACCTTGAGTAATATCCTCAACCTCAAGGGCCGGACCAACTTCTGCCTCACGGACCCGCCCGACGAAACCGACCTGAGCGCCCCCTACGAACAGTCGCTCAAATCCGCCTTGGACAAGCGCGAGGATTTGAAGGTCAGCCAAATCCAGGTTGAACAATCCAAGGCGCTCAAAGGCGAAGTGCTCGCCCAGTACGCGCCGAAGATCACCGCCAACGCCAGCACGCAATGGGGCAGCTACACGGGGGGCTCCACGAACCGTGACCACGTGGAATCGGCCTCCATCGGGGTTTCCGTACCCGTGTTCACCGGCGGCCAGCGCGAACTCGACCTCATCACCGCCCGGCACAACATTTCGGAAGCGGAACTCAACTACGAAAGCTCCTGGAAAAACGTCGAAGCCGATGTGAAGTCAGCCTGGATCAACGTCCAGACCAGCCGCGAAGCCATCAAAGCCTTGAAAGCGGCGGAAGCCTCCTACGCGCAAAACTACACCGACGTGCAGGCCAAATACCAGGAAGGCACCGCCACCAGCCTTGACGTACAGGAAGCCTTGCGCGATCTCAACAGCGCGAGGGCCAACCTCACCAACCAGGTCTACGATTATCAAATCTACCTGCGCAACCTGAAGCGCGCCGAAGCCGTTTTCCAAGAACCGCGCGTCGAGAGCCTGCGCGTGAAATAGGCTCGCACAAAGCCTCCCTCAAGCCGCCTTATGCCACCCGTCATCCAGCTCGAATGCATTGAGAAAACCTACCAAACCGGTGATGTGGAAGTGAAGGCGGTCAAATCCGTCTCGCTTTCCATTGAGAAGGGGGAATTCGTCGCCTTCATGGGCTCCAGCGGCTCGGGCAAATCAACGCTGATGAACATCCTGGGCTGCCTGGACCGCCCCACCGCCGGGCGCTACCTGCTCGACGGCATGGACGTTTCGCGGCTGAACCGCAACGAACTGGCCGCCGTCCGCAACCACAAGCTCGGGTTCGTATTCCAGAGCTTCAACCTGCTCTCGCGCACCTCGGCCATGGAAAACGTGGAACTGCCGTTGCTCTACGCCGAGCGCCGGTTTTCCTCGCACGAAATGCGCCACCGCGCCGAACACGCCCTGGAACTCGTGGGCCTCTCGGGCCGCGCGCAGCATCATCCCAACGAACTTTCCGGCGGCCAGCAGCAGCGCGTGGCCATCGCCCGCGCGCTCATCAACGACCCCGAAGTGCTCCTCGCTGATGAACCCACCGGCAACCTCGACAGCCGCATGAGCATCGAGATTATGAACATCTTCCAAAAGCTCAATGACCGGGGCATCACCGTCCTGATGGTCACGCACGAACCGGACATCGCGCAATACACCAAGCGCAACGTGGTCCTAAAAGATGGCCTCATCAAAAGCGACAGCCTCGTCCCCAACCGGCTCAACGGCGAGAGGGAATTGGCGGGTTACGTGGGCGTGGGGTAAGAGTGGACCGGATTGCCCCTACGGGGATAGTAATTTTGCAGAGTCAGATAAGTCATAAACCTACACAAATCCGGCAGGTTTCCCGGCGAACAAAAAGCTACACTTCACCTGACAGTTCATTATTTCGCCGTTGTTTTGCGTCGTGTAAAGCCTGCAGATTAGCCTCAGCGGCGGCTGGTTCGGCATTTTTCTCCTCTGCTGTGTATTCGACAACGCGAGTAACAAACGTGCCACTCATGCTTGGCCCCATTGTGACAACAAATTTTCCGGGAACAGCATAAAAAGCAGGGTCTAGTTCCCTGCGAACAACTTCAGCTACCCAATTTGCGCTTTTTGTAGCTTCTAGAATAAACTTGTTCTGCTTTTCAATCCATTCGTTGTATGCAGCCAAGTCCTCATTATACCTATCATTCCAACCGGAACCCTTGTAAAATCTGATCTCAATAAAACAATCTTCACCCCATGGTTCGCAGTGTTCTCCAAAAGTCTTTAGAGCCAGTGTCAAATATAGAGAAAGAGTCTTCACGGCACACTCTAGTTCCGGAACAGTGCCAGGCCATACGGTTCGGATAATACGGCGCCGAAATTTCTCAACGTTGTCCATCCATTGCCGCTGCCAAACGGGACTGGTAAAAACAGCGTTACTTGTCCAAGCTTCCCAGTTATCAAACATGCATAGCTTCGCAGTCGTATTCACGAGGTCTGCATAAATGTAGTCGTTTACTTGTCTAAGTTTGTCGGCAGCAGAAACGCGATGCTTTTCAAACCATAACTCGTGTTTCGATTTTAGCTGATGGAGTAATTCAATCGGATATTCTGTAGGAGCTCTATCTATTTTGGTATGGCATGTTGGACAGAGCAGAATTAAATTTGGGTAGCTATTGCGCTGCTCAAGCGTCAACAAGCTTTTTCCACGGGGCCCATCTTGTTCCTCGGCGATGATATGTGCCTGTTCTCCAAACGGGTACGCCCCATTGCTTGTTTTCTTATCTTCCGAGAGCCTGACTTTGCAAATGGCACAGAGGCCTCCTGAACGCCCCCAAAGCAATTTGGTGTCTGGCAACCCGATGCTCATATTTCGACCTTTTTTCAACAAGCTTCACGCAAGTAATAATGCCCATTATCCTAGCTCTCTCCTTGAAGTCAATCGCCTAAGCGCCCTGCGCGCTTGGCGGATTCGCTTCGCTCTCCAATGATGAGCAAGGCGGGTTAATGCGCCGGTTTATTGCCTGACTCGTTTTTTTACTCCGCCTTGCTTTTTGTTTTGGCTTCCGGGGCTCTGCCCCAGCCCTTGGCAAGAGACACAAGTCCCTTGCATCCCACTCCGGAAACTTCGTTTCCATATGCGACTTATTCCCCCAATTCCTGCGCCGTCTTGAAATGCGTTTTGGCCAATTCGCGCAAAATACCCGCGCCGTGCTTGGCCATCAGCTCCCGCGCGACGGTTTTCACCTGGGCGGAAACGCCCCGTTGCAGCTTCACACCGTAATTCTTCCCCGAGCGGTCCAGCCAGTCGATGAACCGTTCCCGCGCGATGATGGACGCCGCCGCCACCGCCGGGTCCGATTCCGCCTTGGTGCGCTGGTCAAGCTGGATACCGCGGCCCTTGGCCATCAGCGCCCGCTGGATCAGCGCCGGGTTGGCGAACTGGTCCGAAAGCGCGCGAGGGCACTCGGGCCGCTGCTCCAAAAGATTCTCGATGGTCCGCGCATGGCCCCAGGCGAGCAGACGGTTCAGGTTGCCGATTTTCTCGTAAAGCTCGTTGTATTTGAGCGGCGGAATGGCCACAACGCTCACCCCCACGCCGGGGGTGTTGCGAATCACATCGGCCAGCGCGTGAATGCGGGCGTCGGAGCCGATGCGCTTGGAATCCTGCACCCCGGCCTCCTTCAAAGAGCGGGCAATGTCGCGGTCCACGTAAACCCCGGCGATGACCAGCGGACCAAAAAAGTCGCCCTTGCCGCTTTCGTCGATGCCGAAGTGGGGAGAGTACGCCTCCGGGTCGAGCACTTCCTCATACCCCAGCTTCGCCTCACCCAAAATCTCCGGTTCCAGCCGGAAAGTGACAAATTCCTCCGTCCCTTTCCCTTGAACGACGATTTTTGGCCCCTTTTCGTAAACAGCCACGTTGACCTTCCCCTTCCTGCCGTAATAGAGAGTGTAGGGCTTGGGCTCAAACTGCCAGCCATCCTCCTCCAGCAGCGTGCGTAATTTCGCGGCTTGGGCGGCGGTGAGCGGGGCGGTATAGAGTGTAAGGCCTTTTTCAGACATGCCGCCGCACAATAAACCGCATCGAACCCCTTTCTCCGAGAAAAATCGGTTCGATGTCCGCCAGTTCCGTTCGGCGATTACGGATTGGTTTTTGGACAACGCGCGGGAGCTGCCGTGGCGCACGGAGCCGCCTCGCGACCCTTACGGCGTGCTGGTTTCCGAATTGATGCTCCAGCAAACCCAGGTGGCGACGGTCATTGATTACTACCGGCGCTGGATGCAGCGTTTCCCCACCCTCGCCGCGCTCGCCGCCGCGCCCGAGGCCGACGTGCTCCACGCCTGGCAGGGGCTTGGGTATTACTCCCGCGCGCGCAATTTGCAGGCGGCGGCCCGGGCCATCATCGAGCGCCACGGCGGCGTTTTCCCCATGGACCTTGAAACCCTGCAAGCCTTGCCCGGCGTCGGCCCGTACACGGCGGCGGCGGTGGCCACCTTCGCCTTCGACGCCCCCACGCCGCCCGTGGACGGCAACCTCGCCCGCGTCACGGCCCGGTTGCTGGACTACGCCAAACCCGTGGACACCGCCGCAGGTCTGGCCGCGATCCACGAGGCGTTGGACGAACTCCAGCCCACGCATGAGGACGGGGGCGCGGGCATGCTCAACGAGGCCATCATGGAACTCGGCGCGCTCGTCTGCACCCCGAAAAGCCCGCGCTGCACCGCCTGCCCCGTGCGCCTTTTCTGCCGCGCGGCGGACCCGGAGGCGCTGCCCGTGCGCAAACCGCGTCCCAAGCTCGTGGAGATGGACGAGCATTGCGCCTGGATACTGCGCGAAGGCCAAGTGCTCCTGGAACAGCAAACCGGCCGCCGGTGGCGCGGCATGTGGCGGCTGCCGCTGCTGACCGAACCGCACACGGGCATCCCCCTGGCCACCCTGCGCTACCCGTTCACCCACCACCGCGTCAACCTCGCGGTATTCCCCGGCACCATTCCCCTTTTCCTGGCCCCGGCCCAGCGTTGGTTTGCCCTGGACGAACTCGACGCCATCGCCATGACGGCCCCGCACCGCAAGATGTTAAAAAGGTTGCTGGCCCAGGATGAACTTCCTATCTTTTAGCCCTCCATTTTAGCACTCCACGAACCACACCCTCCCATGTCCGATCCCGTCGCCGCATCTCTTTTGCAAATCATCGATCGCTGGGTTGGCGTCCCTGTCTGCGCCGCCCTCAGCGTCGCCAACAAGGTCGCGGGAATCGTCGCACCGGGCCGGCCCGCCCCCGCGCAGCCGGAGAAAATCCTCTTCGTGAAGTTCGCGGAACAAGGTTCCACGGTTCTTGCCCAGCACGCCATCCGCCGGGCCGTCGCGCTCGTCGGGAGCGATAACGTTTACTTCCTGGCTTTCCAGGAAAACCGGTTCATCCTCGACCTGCTGGGGCTCGTGCCCGAGGAAAATGTCATCACCTTCAAGCGCGACACGCTCAAGGAACTGGTCACGGGCGCACTCGCCGCGCTGGACCGCATCCGCAAGCTGAAGATCGACACCGTGATCGACATGGAGTTTTTCTCCCGCTCCTCGGCGGCCTTTTCCTGGCTGACTTTTGCACCCCGGCGCGTCGGCTTCCACACCTTCTTTGGCGAAGGACCCTACCGGGGCGACCTCTTCACCCACCGCCTGCTCTACAACCCCTACCTGCACACCAGCCAGATTTTCGAGCAAATGGTGGCCGCCGCCACCCAGAACCCGGCCTGCCTGCCCACGTGGTCGGAAGCGGCCCCCGAGTTGAAAGAAACTCAAGCCGTTTTCACCCCCAAGCCCGGCGAAGTGGAGCAGTTGCAACAAATCCTGCGCCAAACCTGCGGCGGCGAAGTGCCACGCTCGATCATCTTAATCAACCCGAACGCCAGCGACCTGCTGCCCATTCGCAAATGGGGTCGCGAACGCTACGTGGAACTGGCCAAGCGGCTGCTGGAACGCTTCCCCGAAGCGCATATCCTGCTCACCGGAGCCGTCAACGAAGCCACGGCGGCGGCGGACATCGCCAGCCAGGTGGGTTCCGAACGCTGCTTCTCACTCGCCGGGCGCACGTCGCTGCGGCAGCTTTTCGTCCTCTACACCTTGAGCGATCTGCTCATCACCAACGACAGCGGCCCGGCCCACTTCGCCGCGCTCACGTCCACGAACGTGCTCGTGCTTTTTGGCCCGGAAACGCCCGCCCTCTTCCGCGCCCCCACCCCGCGCAGCACGAATATCTGGCTGGGGCTGGCGTGCAGCCCGTGCGTGAACGCCTACAACAACCGGCAATCCCCGTGCAAAACCAACTACTGCATGTTGGGGATCAGCGTGGACCGGGTCTTTGGCGAAGCCGTCACGATTTTGGAAAAGCGGAAGGCGGAAGAGGCCAGCACTGCGGCCCAATAATCTTTGTCTTTCTTCGCGCCTTCGCGCCTTCGCGTGAAAACTTCAAAGGGGGCCATGAGATGGGGCATTGAAAATGGGCAGCCCCGAGACGTTCCGCCAGGCTGGGGTCGGGGCTACGCGAGGGTGTGAAACTCGTTAACTCCATCCGAGCCACACCTCCGCTGTTTTATTTTTGAAGGCGCGAAGCCGCGAAGGCGCGAAGGAAAAGACAAGGGAACAAGAGTCCGGAGGTTTCTCCCATCTGCAAGGAATTGACCTCCGCCCGCCAAAATGCGATAAACGATACCTACATTTTAACATTTAGCTGCGTAAGGCAGATCGGACGCCCTGAAACCTAGGAAATTTCCGTGTCTCGATCACTGCTGACTGCGCCGAACCATCGGTGCGGTCCGCTTGTGTTTCGAGACGGGCCTCCTAGGGCCTCAGGGCGAGCACGGCGGGCCGTGCCCTTCTTTTTGCCTTCGGAGCAAGGAATAGCTTCTTATGGCAAAAATTGTTTGTGCTTGGTGCGATCGCGTTATTGGCGAAGGAAACAACACGCCGGAGGAACTCACTTCCCACGTGATTTGCGAGGCTTGTTATGCGAAACAAACCCGACTCAATCTCGGTAAGGCGGCGCACATCGCCGATCTGAAGTTCTGCCGCTTTCTGCTCAACGTGGGTTTGCTGTGCGTGTTTGTCATCGCGCTCTTCATCTTTGGAACCGTCGCCACCAATTACGTGATCGGCAGGTTTTATCCAAATTTGTGCTTCTGATGCGCCGGGCCTTCAGCCCTTTGGCCTTACGATTCGGATTTTCCTGGGCCGTTGGCCCAGGCTGGTATGCTTTCGGGCCTTTGGCCCTCTTCTTTGCGCCTTTGCGGCTTTGCGTGAGAATTTTTCAGCTCCGCTCCCGCAAATACTCGACGATTTGCCCAGCCAGCTTCGGCCCGATGCCGGGAATCCCGGCGACGGCTTCCACCGGAGCGCGCCGCAACCGCGCAACCGACCCGAATTCCTTCAAGAGCGCCTCTTTGCGCGACCGGCTCACGCCCGGGCAATCGTCCAATACGCTTTCGGCGATGCGCCGTTTCATTAGCAACTGGTGATAGCCGTTGGCAAAGCGGTGCGCCTCGTCGCGGATGCGCTGGAGCAGCCGCAGCGCGCCGGAATCCTCGGGCAACCGCAGCGGTTCGGGCCGCCCGGGGCGGTAAATTTCCTCAAACTCCTTGGCCAACCCAATGATGGGCTGTTCGTGCAGGCCCAGCCGCTGCAACTCCTTGCAGGCGGAGGAAAGCTGCCCCTTGCCGCCGTCCACGACAATCAAATCCGGCAGCCGCACTTTCACGGCTCCCTGACGGTTGAGCCGGGCCAGCGCCTCGGCGGGCGGTTCCTGGGAAAACTCGGCGGCATCCAGGGCGGCGTTTTGGTCCTCCGCCTCGTCCCGGGCCTCCAGCAGCACGCGGGAATACCGCCGCCGGATCACCTCGGCCATGCTGGCGAAGTCGTTTTGCCCTTCCACGGTCTTGATGCGGTAGCGGCGGTAGCTCGACGAATCCGCCACGCCCTCGCGAAAGCAAACCATGGAGGCGACGATGTGGGTGTTGGAAATGTTGGCGATATCGAAGCACTCCATCACGCGCGGCGGCCCGGCCAGTTGCAGCGCATCCTGGAGTGCCTTTAGATCGGCCTCGGGCACGACGGTGCTGGGGAGCGTGCGGTTGGTAAAGCGGGTAAAACGCCGGGCGGGAGCCATGGTGGCGCGCAAATCGTCGAGCATATTGCGCAGCGTGGCCGCCCGCTCGAAATCAAGCTTGGCCGCCGCCTTGTGCATTTCCTCCTCCAGTTCGCCCAGCAGTTCCTTGGATTGCCCGGTGATGAATTCGCACGCCTGCTCCACCCGCTGCCGGTAGTTCTCGGGCGAAAGGCCGCTGGTTTTTTGCAATACCTGGAAGGCGGTGGTTTTCAATTCCCGCTCCGTGGGCGCGCCCCGGCCAAAGGTGAGAATGCCGAAACGCTTGCGCATGAAATGGAGCGTCTGGCGCAGCGCCCCGGCGTCCGGGTAGGGGCCAAAGTAGCGGGCATTGTCGTCGCGCTTGAACCG
Organism: uncultured Chthoniobacteraceae bacterium; assembly: GCA_964513965.1. Lineage (GTDB taxonomy): Bacteria > Verrucomicrobiota > Verrucomicrobiia > Chthoniobacterales > Chthoniobacteraceae > UBA695. The sequence goes on along the minus strand of CAZEOO010000003.1, from coordinate 167,136 downwards.
GGCCAGCCGGAAACGGGGCCACTCCTCGGCCATATCCACTTTGACCATGAGGAAGCGTTTGTCGTCGCGAAAGGAGATGTTGTACTTGGGCCGGAATTCCTTAATCAGCCGCCCTTCCAAGAGCAGCGCCTCAGGTTCGCTGCGAACCGTGTGCCACTCCAGATCCCACACGCTCTCCAGCAGCGCCCGCGTTTTCGGGTCGGCGGTGCGCTTTTTGGATTCCATGAAGTACTGGCCCACCCGTTTGCGCAAATCCCGTGCCTTGCCCACGTAAATGACCCGGTTCAAGCGGTCGCGCATGATATAGACCCCGGGTTGGTGGGGCAGGTCGTGCACTTTGGGGCGCAGGTCGGGCTTGTCTTTGGGGTGCGGCAGAGTCATAAGTGTGGAACTCTTTGAGTTGAAAGCGTCCCAACGCGATCTAATATACACAACCTATCTCAATGAAACGCTCTCTTTCGATCGCTTTTTCACTCCTCCTCGCGCCCGCCGCTTTGATGGCGGAGAGCGCCGACAGCGCCGCAAAAATCGCCGCCGCCGTTTCCAAGGGTTCCACGGATGTCACAGTCTGGAATCTGTTCCAATCCGGCGGGTTCACGATGCTGCCGCTGGCCTTCATGTCCATCCTGGCGCTGATGCTCATTTTTGCCTACCTCATTACGCTGCGGCGCGGGGCCATCGTTTCCAACCAGTTCATGAATACCGCCGAGGTGCTCATCAAGAAGGGGGACTACGCGGGCTTGCTGGCCATCGCCAACCGCCACAACGAAGCCGTCGCCCGGGTGGTGCGCCGCACGCTGGATTTCGCTTCCAAGAACTCCCAGGCACCGTTTGAGGTCGTCCGCGAGATCGCCCAAACCGAGGGGGGCGCTTACGCGGCCTCCATGCAAAACCGGATCACCTACCTCGCGGACATCGCCGTGCTTTCGCCCATGGTGGGCCTGCTCGGCACGGTGTTCGGCATCATCCGCTCCTTCGGCGTGATGGCCAGCACCTCCACCACCGAAGCCAGCCGCCCCGTGCTACTGGCCCACGGCGTTTCCGAGGCGCTCGTGGCCACGGGAACGGGCTTGATTATCGGCATCCTCTCGATGGCCTTCTACGGCATCTTCCGCAACAAAGTCCAGAACCTACTCTCCGAAATGGAGCGCGCCACGGCGCATCTGCTGGGGCTGATGTCCTGCCTGTTCGTTCCGGCTGCCGCCGAACCCGCCCCGCGCTCCGCCGAGGCCGCCACGCCCGAGGAAGGCACCACCCGCCCCTTCAAAATCGAACCGCGCCGCCGCCCCGAGGCACCCCGCCGTCCGTCGGTTTCCGTTGAGGATGAGTTTTAGCTGGTTTCCTCCCACAAAATGAATTTTCACAAACGCGCCCAGCCCCAACTGCTCGGCTTCCAGATTGCCCCGATGGTGGACATTCTGCTGGTTCTGCTCGTGTTCTTCATCGTGACGTGGAACTACGCCCTCACCGAGAACGAACTCGACGTGAAGGTGCCCACGGCCACCGCCGCCAAGGAGCAGCAACCCGTGGCCAACCAGACCGTCCTCAACGTCCGCAAGGACGGCACGGTGGTGATGAACCGCAAGCCGATCAGCCTGGACGAACTCCGCGCCCGACTCTCGCAGCTTTCCGAGCTTTACCCGGATTACGCCATCATTGTTCGGGGCGACCAGGAGCTTTCCTTCAACAACCTCATGGCGGTGATGGACGTTTGCCGGCAGGCAAAGATCTGGAATGTCGCCTTTGCCACCGCCGTGGTGAACCCATAACGCGCATCAAGGCCCCCTTGGGTTAATACTGGCGGCCCCGCCCGCCTTGCGTTACGATTTGCGCCTTATGCTTCGGCGTCTTCTCATCCTCACTCTCGGCCTTTGGATCGTGTCCGAACCGGCCCAGGCCGATACGTGGCTTGACCGCTACCTGCGCGAACGCCGCGCCAAGGAAGCCGCCAAAAAGGCGCAGGACGACCAGGACGCCCCCGAGGAAGTGCGCAAGGCCCAGCCCGTGGACCCGAACGCGACGCCCGACGCCTCGGCGGGAGCCGTTGTCGTGCCCCTGCCCGCGGAAAGCACTCCCGCGGAACCCGTCCGCAAGGCCCAGCCCGTGGGCAATCTCCCCACCGAGCCCGTCAAAAGAGCCCAGCCGGTAGCCCCCGTTTCCACGGAGCCCGCCGTTTCCGCAGAACCCGCCGTCATCACCCGCAGCGACGCCATCCCGGCAGCCACCCCCCGTTCCATAGCCACCCCCCGGCCCACGGCCACCCCTACAGTCCCCGCGGCGGCCCGGTCCACCCCCAAACCAGCCGGGGCCACCGTCATTGTCAACCCTTCCCCCGCCCCCACGGCAGCCACTGCCGCTCCGGCGGTCCAGCCGACGGCGCAGCCCGAGGCCACTTCGGATGATTCGATCAACCCCAAAACCGAAGAGATCCGCCTCGCCCCCACCAACCGGCCCCTGCCGCCCGATGCCGCCCAGTTCAACCTCGCCAACAGCTTTTACCTCAAAAAAGATTACCCCCGGGCCGCCATCGAATATGAGCGTTACCTGAACTCCTACCCGATGGGCCTCGACCGGCAGGCCGCGCTCTTCCGCATGGCGGAGTCCCACCGGCAAATCCAGAACTTCAACGCCGCGCGCCGGGCTTATGAGGAACTGCTCACCAGTTACACGACGGGCGAATTCGTCGGTCCCGCTTCCTTCCGCCTCGCGGAGCTTTGTTACCAGGACAAGAGCTACACCCAGGCGCTCGCTTATTACCGGAAGGCGTCCGTGGAACTCACCGACCCCGCGCTTGTGCTTTCCGCCCGCTACAACGCCGCACGCTGCCAGGAAGCCATGAAGGTGACCACCGAGGCCATCGAGGAATATTCCGACGTGCTCAAAACGCCCGGCGAGAATCCCTACCGCGAAGCCAGCCGGTTCGCCATGGCGCGGTTGCTGGCGGAATCCGGTCGGCGCGCCGAAGCCGTGGCGCAATACGAAGCCCTTGCCAACGAAACCGCCAAGCCCGCGCTCAAGGCCGAGGCCACCGTGCGCCAAGGCTTGCTGCTGCAGGAAATGGGCAAGGCGGACAAGGCCATCGCGACCTTGAAAGCCGCCCTTAAAATGCCCGAGATCGGGGCCTGGAAGGAACCGGCGGCTTTGAGCCTGCTGCGGAGCGCCTATAACGCGCAAAACTACAAAGACGTGCTAGCAAGCTACGAGGCCGGAGGGTTCTCCGAGGAAGCCAAGCCCGAGGTGCTGCTCATCGTGGCCAACGCGAACCGTCAGTTGGGCAAAAACAAGGAAGCGCGCCAGCAATACGAGGCGCTCGTGCGGGATTACCCCACCTCCAACTACGCCAAGGAGGCCCAATATGGCCGCCTCATTACCCTTTATAACGACAACGCCCCCGAACTGGTCACGGAAGTGGACGCCTACCTGGCGCAAAACCCCGAAACGGGAGACAAGCGCGACCAGTTGACGCTGCTCAAAGCCGAGGCGCTTTATAAAACCAAGAAATTCGCCGCCGCCGCCCCGGTTTACGCTTCGCTGGAGGATTCGTCGCTCACCCCGGCGCTGAAAGCGGAGGCTCTTTTCAAGCGCGGCTGGTGCCACACGCAAACCCAGCCCCGCAACAGCGCCGAAGCCATCAAGGCGTTCTCGTCTTTCCTCAAGCAATACCCCACGCACAAGCTCGCCGCCACGGCGCTGGCGCAGCGGGCACTTTGCTACCAGCAATCCAAAGACCTCAAAGCCGCGCTGGCCGACTTCGACCAAATCCTCTCGCGCTACCCGCAGGCCGCCAAGGAACAGGAACTGGCCTACGAGCAGAAAGCCTTGATCCTCGGCCAGCAAAACGACAACCAGGGCATGGCGGACACCTTCGCCGCGCTGCTGCACAAATACCCCAAAACGCCCGTGGCCGGGGAAGCCAACTACTGGATCGGCTTCGCCGCGTGCACCTCGAAGAACTACAAAGAGGCCACCAAGCCGCTGCAAGCCGCGCGCGAACTCGACAAGGAGCACTACGGCGAAAAAGCCTCCCGGCTTCTGCTCCAGGCCTTCCGCGCCCTGGAGGACCGCCCCGGGCTGGCCGGGGAAGTCACCTTAAGCGAGCAAAACAAAACCAAGGTGCCCGTGGAATACCTGCGCTGGCTGGGTACGGAATATTACAACGCAGGCGACGCCCCCAACGCGGAAAAGTTCCTCGCAAAGCTCGTCGCCCAAGGCAGCCCGGCGGAACTCCAGCCCGAGGACTGGCTCACCCTGGGTAGCGCCAGAGCGAAGCAATCGAAGTGGGCCGAAGCCGAGAAAGCGTTGCAGACCTACATCGGCAAAGTCACCGAACCCGCCCAGCAGGCCACCGGCTACCTGGCGCTTGGCGAGGCCCAACTTGGGGCCAAAAATTTCGACGCCGCCGCCAAGGCCGCCGATTCCGCCCTTTCGCTTCAACCGGAGGGCCGCCTCAACGCGCAGGGCCGCATGCTTTCGGGCGACATCGCCATGGCCAAGGGGGATTTCCCGGGAGCCGCAAAGCTTTACTTGAGCGTCTCGCTGGTCTTTGGCGACGACCCAGACATCACGCCCAAAGCCCTTTCGCAAGCCTACGTGGCCTACAAAAAAGCCGCCGACGAACCGCAAGCCGCCAAGACCCTCAACCAGCTCCAGAGCCGGTACCCCGAGTACCCCGTGCCGAAGGTGAATTAGCGCGATGCCCCCTTCTCCCGCGCACGTTCCGCTCGTCTACCTCGCCGGACCGGATGTTTTTTACCCCGACCCGCTCGCGGCGGCGGCGCGCAAGAAAAAGATCCTGCGCGAGCTGGGCATGGAGGGGCTCTTTCCCCTCGATAACGAACTCGCTCCCATGGACGAGCCCCCGGAATGCACGGCGCTGCGCATCGCCCAAGCCAACGAGGCGCTGATCCGCCAATGCGACATCGTGCTGGCCAACATGGAGCCGTGGCACGGCCCCAGCATGGACGTGGGCACCGCCTACGAAATGGGTTTCGCGCGCGCGCTGGGGAAAATCGTCATGGGCTACACGCCGGAGCGCCGCCCCTTTGCGCAACGGGTGCGGGCGTTTTTGGAAACTTTGAAACCGAGCCGCCACGACGGCAACCAGATCGAGGATTTCGGGCAAATGGCCGATAACTTGATGCTCGTTCACGCGGGCGCAAAGCCTTGCCAGCAGCGGCCCGAAGTGGCCGCCAGTTTCGAGGAAGCCGCCGCGCTGGCCAAAAAGTATTGGGAAACGACGCACTGAGGGCAGCCTGGAAAAAACGGTTTACTTTTCGGGGCGACCTGAAAAGAATGCGTCTGTTTTTCCAAAAAAATCCCCTCCCCTTCAGAACACATCGGAGAGTTCCCCCAGACTTCCCCGGCGTTTTAACGTCCAGTTAAGCCGATACTCACCCATGAAAATGAATGCCTTTCACACAGCGTTGCTGTGTGCCGTCCTCGTTTGCGCCAACGAGCGCATCATCGCCGCCCCACTCACCCCCGATCAGCAACTGGAACGCTCCTGGGCTTCCATTGAAAAAGCCACCGACAACCTCGGGCCGCGCCAGCTCATGGATTTCGCCCTGGAAGCCGCCACGCTCCGCTGGCCCGCCGAGAGGATCGACGCCGCGCTCGAAAAACTGGAACCGCTCCAGGACCGCGACCCCTCCAGCAAAACCTACGGCAATTTCCGCTGGTACCAGTGGCAGCCCACGCCCGTCGACCTGAACGCGGTGGAGTTCACCATGCAAAAGGGCATCCTGCTCTGGAACCTCCACAAGGATGAACTGAGCCCAAAAAGCCGCGAGCGCCTGGCCAAAATGATCGACCTCAGCGTGGAGGGCATTAAACGGCACCCGGTCGTGGTCGGCTACACCAACATTTTCCTGATGAAAACCTGGAACCTGATCGCCATTGGCGAAGGCTTCCAGCGCAAGGATGTCGCCGCGCTTGGCTACGCCATGCTCAAGGAATGGATCAACGATGTCCAGGACCATGGCGTGCAGGAATACATGAGCCCCACCTACACCGCCGTGCAGTTGGAGTGCCTGGCGCTCATCCAGAAATTCGCGGGCCGCCCGCAGGACCGGGAAGCCGCACAAAAGGCGTTACAGCTTTATTACTGGCAATGCCGCGCCAATTTCTTCACCCCGGACCTGCGCCTCGGCGGCTCCCATAGCCGCGATTACGATTTCCTGCGAGGCCGCGGCGCGGTCGACGCCCACTTTGCGGATTGGGGCTGGATCACCGACTTCAAACCGCCGGTGCTGAACGGCTTCACCGACCTGGCCTCCTGGACCCCCACGGACACCACCAGCTTCCCCGAAACCTCCGCCGTTCCCCGCTTCGTCTGGCAGCGTTGGGGCAAACAGCCGGAGGAATACGCCACCAACTACATCGGCCAAAGCATCAACATCGGGGTTTCGGGCGTCACCCATGGCGTGGAGGACAAACTCTTCAACATCAACTTCGGCGGCGGCCCCAAGATGGTGATGGCCAACTTCTTCATGGACGGGCGCGGGGATTCCTACCTCCAAAACAAGGTCAAGCTGCGCGACGGCCACACGAAAGCCCACCACCTGGCCCCCTTCTTCGTCAGCGCCCAGGATGGGCCGAACGTCGTCTTCATCAGTTCCCAACGCCCGCCTGACCCGGCCAAGCAGCGGGAAGACTTCCACTGCCTCTATTCGCATCTCGACCTCCCCTTTGAAGCGACCGTTTGGCAAAACGACAAGGAAGTGGACCACAGCGCCACCGGGCACGCCGCCCTGGAACCGGGCAAGCCGGTTTTCCTGCGCTTCCAGAACACCGCGGTGGGGCTCCGCTTCGAGGCCTCCGACGACAAAGGCAAACCCATCCCCGGCACCTACTATCGTGACGGTGACGAGTACAGCGCCTCCCGCATCAGTTGGGCTCACGCGACCACGACGCCCAAAGGCGAAGCCCACGTCATCCTCTGGGCGCGGGTGGCCGAAAACCTCGACGACGACGGCTTCGCCAAATTCCGCGCGCAATTCACCGCGGTTGAAACCAGCTTCCACGCCGCCGGGGGGAGAATCGTCGCCAGGGTTAAAAACGACTCCGGCGCGCCGCTCTCCATCGAGGCCGACACCAACACCGGCGGCAGGCGCACCAGCGTGCCCGCCTCTTCCGGGTTCCTGAAAGTCAACGGCAAGGAAATTGGCCGCGCCATCTTGACCGGAACGAATTTGTAACCCTTCGGCAATCCCTTTCGATCCATGCAAACACCCTCCAGTTTCCGTTCCGTTTCAAGCGCGGTCCTCGCCGCCGCGTGCGCCCTCTTTTTCGGCGCCACCGGCCCCATCCAGGCCAATTCGCCGGAAGTGCTCAACGCCGCCTCCGGGTTCGCCGAATTGACCCCGGCCCGCATTCGGGAAATCGCGGCCATGCTCGACGACCAGCCCTCCGGCGCGTGCAAGCCGCTCGGCGACCGCGCTTTTTGGGAAAGCCCGGAGACCCGCGCACGCTTCGGCTCGTCCGTGGCCAAGGCGGAGAAAATCGCCGCCACGCCGCTACCCAAATGGAACGACGACGATTACCTGGATTTCTCCCGCACCGGCCAGCGCCCTCGCGGGGAAGCCATGATGAACGCCCGGCATGGCCGCATTCTCCCGCTGGCCCTGGCCGAGTGCCTCGAAGCCAAAGGCCGTTTTCTGCCCGCCATCAAGGAAGCCCTGGAGGGCTACGCCGACGAACCCACGTGGACGCTGCCCGCGCACAACAGCGACATCAAGCACTACCGCCAGCCGGGTTGCGTCTGGAACGTGGAACTGGCCAACACGGGGTTCGCGCGGGAGTTGGCGCAAACCCTTTACCTCCTGGGCGACCGGGTTGAACCGGCCCTGAAAAACCAGATAGCCGAGATGATCCAAACCCGCATCCTCGATCCCTTCGCGCAAGCCCTGAAACCCGGCGCGGCCAACAAGCTGGGCTGGCTGGGCAATCGCGAACACCCCGTCCAAAACAACTGGAACGCCGTCTGCCTCGCCGGGATTGCCGGGGCGGCGGAAATCCTCGTCCCCTCCAAAGAAGCCCGCGCCGTTTACCTGGCCGCCGCCGAACATTACTCGCAGTACTTCCTCAACTCCATCGACGAGGACGGCTTCAACACCGAAGGCGTGGGCTACTGGAGCTATGCCTTCGACAACTACGCCATCCTGCGGGAAATCCTCGTGCACACAACGCACGGCAAAGTGGATCTCTTCCTCACCCCGAAGGTGCGCAATGCCGCTCTGTTCGGCATTCGCATGCGCATCGGCGTGAACGGCTACCCTTTCTTTGGCGATGCCCGCTGCACCACGCTGCCCGGCTTCAAACTCATCGGCTACTACAACACCGCGCTCCGCCTGGGGCTGGACCTGCCGAAATACTCCCCCGAAGACACCTACCGGGCCGACCGTCTTTTCCCTCCCACGCCCGTTGCCACCGGAACGGCCGCCGTGCAGCCTGAAGACCAACTCCGCAGCTTTTACGCCAAAGCCGGGGTTTACTGCGGCCGTCCGGCGTCCGGTTCCCCCTGCCAACTGGGCATCGGCATCAAGGCTGGCGGCAACCATGACCACAGCCACAACGATGTGGGCTCCTACGACATCGTCCTTGGCCAAACGGCCGTCACGGGCGACCCGGGCGGCCCCTTCGCCTACAACCGCGATACCTTCGGCCCCAAACGCTACGAATTCAAAACGCTCAACTCCTACGGCCACCCCGTTCCGGTGATCGCCGGGCATTTGCAAGTGGACGCCACGAAGATTTCACCGAAAGTCATCGACTCCCGCTTCACAGTGGACGAGGACATGGTGCGCATCGACCTGAAACCGGCCTACGCGGTACCTGACGCGCGGGAAGTGGAGCGGAAAATGGTCTACAACCGCACGGGCAAAGGGCAAATCACGATCACGGACCGTTTCGGGTTCACCGCGCCCAAGGAAATCGAGGAAGCACTCATCACGCGGGGAGAATGGAAACAAACCGGCCCGAAAACGATTCAGCTCACCAGCAAAGACGGAGAGCGGCTTGAAATCGAGATCCAAGCCCCCGGGGATGTGAAATTCAGCGCCGAGAGCATCTCGGAATTTCCGCCCACGCCCGCGTTTACGCGCATCGGCATCAAATTCGCGGCCCCGATCGAAAAGGGAGAAGTGACGATGGTTTACCGGCCGATCTGATAAAACCCAACTAAGAAACACCTCGAATGAGAACCCAATTTAGAATCTAATTACGGCTTTATAGTTTTTAGAACTTAGTTATACATGCAGGGCAACTCTGCAAATAAAGCAGCAGTTAACGAAACAATCACCCCCTTATTCCATCCAAATGTTTATTTAACTTATCTTCGATACCGGATTTTCCTCCAATTGTATTTTCATAAAAAAGCGTTCGAAATCCTGATATATCAAACGGCAGTTTTTCTCGAGATTTATCACAAAGCAAAATGGTAGCCTTATTAATTCCGTGAGCATAACCAACCTCATAGTAAACATTAAGATTGCTTGGCGTGATATCCGCAATAATCACAGATGACTCTTGGATATTTTTAGTAATATCATCAATTATCAAGCCATTAGTATAAACATTATCAGCTCTTATAACTTCGTATCCATAACGCTCACACGCAGGCCTAATTACATCGTCATATAAAGCATTAAACTCATCAGTAAATTGCATTACTACAAATGCCTTTGGTTTTTTATCGCAAACTGTAAAATTCCGAACTTGCACACCACCGCTCCCATGCAAAAACAAACCCAACTGAGCTTTCTGAATATTTGCTTGGCACGAACAAACTTTTATACTATCTACAAATAATGAAATAGAAGAACCCTCAACTATAATAGAAATCTTTATCCAAGCATTCGTTTTTGCAGGGTGCCCATAGCCTGATGAAGCCAATGATTCCCATTGACTGGAACGATAACCCGCTACTCCATATGCGTACGGCCCCAGATTAATACCAATAAAATACTCTTGTTCCATTCCATGATTCAGTATTAATTGGCACCGAGAATCATCGGTAGACAACTGAGCTTCAAACTCAACAGATCCACTCTGGAAATATTTACTTGATCGTAAAACACATACTTCCATTTGACCTTTATTGGGTCCCTCTTTTATTTCGGATGGCTTATAAATGATTTCATGAAGGGAACACTCGGCAAATCCTTGGAGCGACACCCAATGAATTGATTTCGAATTTTTAAGCATAGGAAAGCAGAAACTTAGAAATTTTTCGTACTGAAAATACGAACTTAGAGGAGAGAAAATGGTGGACGCTGCAGGGTTCGAACCTGCGACCCCTACCGTGTGAAGGTAATGCTCTACCGCTGAGCTAAGCGTCCGTTTGGGGAAGGAAAAGGTGCCTGTTTTCGCGCCTTTTGAAAAGCGAAATTTTTAAGAATCACGCGGAATTTTCCTCCCATGCGCCGCCTTGAGAGGTGGTCGCCTTTACCGCAGCCGCCGGAAAGCCAGGTCCGCCAACCCCAGCGTTACCACCGCGATGATGAGCAGCGGCCACGTATTGGCCCAAACCTCCGCCGCGCCCATGTTCTTGAGGTAAACGCCCTTCGCAATGACGTTGAAGTAACGCAGCGGGTTGGCCAGGGTGAGGGTTTGCATCCATTGCGGCATGTTCTCGATGGGTGAGGTGTAGCCGGAAAGGAGCACGGTGGGCATGATGAAGGAGAACATGCCCAAAAACGCCTGTTGCTGCGTGGAGCAGAGGGAGGAGATGGCCAGGCCAAACCCGGCCAACGCGATGATGAAAACAACCATGCCGCCATAAAGCAGCAGCAACGAACCCTGGAACGGGACATCGTAAAGGAACACGCCGCCGAGCAGGATCACGGTACCTTGCGCCACGCTCACCAGCACCGCCGGGACAGCCTTGCCCAGCATAATCATCCCCGGCGTGAGCGGCGAGACGAGCAACTGCTCAAACGTCCCCTGCTCCCGCTCCCGGGCGACGGAAAGCGCCGTGATGATGAGCGTGCTGATGTTGGTGATGAGCGCGATGAGGCTCGGCACGATGAACCAAAAGTAGTCGAGGTTTGGGTTAAACCAATTGCGCACATTGAGGCTGGAAACGTTGGTGGCCACCGTGCTTACGCGCTGCTGCATGTAATCGGCCAAAATATCCTGTAAATAACCCAGCGCAATCTGGCCGCTGTTGGAGCGCCGCCCATCGACCACGATTTGCAGTGACGGGCTGGCCCCGGCGGCGAGCTTGCGCGAGAAGTCCTCGGGAAACTCCACGGCGAGCAGCACCTTCTGGTTGTTGATGGCCTTCGTCCGTTCGCCTTCGCCACGGAAAAACACCACCCGCGTGAACGCCTGCGCCTTGGCAAACCGCTGGATCAACTCCACGGATTCCCGCCCGTTGTCCCGGTTATAAACGCCCAGCGTGTTGTTCTTCACCTCCAGCGTGGCGGCCTTTGGAAAAAGCAGCAATTGCAGCATCACCGGCACAATTAAGATGGCCCGGCTCTGGCGGTCCCGCATGAGCACTTGCAGCTCTTTGATGATGAGAGTGAAAATCCGGTGAAGCATCGTCAATCAAGGTGGCGGCGGGTTTTAACAGCGGTCAGGCCGAGGAAAATCGCGCCCACAAAAGCGAGAACGGCGCTACTGCGCCACAACACTCCGGGCACGTCCCCCGCCTGGAAAAGCGTTTGCATCGCGGTCACGAAATAGCGCGCGGGAAAGAGATACGTCACGGCGCGAATCGGCGCGGGCATGCTGCTGATTTCGAAGATGAAGCCCGAGAGCATCATGGAAGGGAGAAACGCGAGGTTCAGCGCGGCCTGGGCGGCGAGGAATTGGTTGCGCAGCAGCGTGGAAAGAAGCAGCCCCTGCCCCAACGCGCTCATCAGGAAAAACGTGGTGGAGACAAAGAGCATCCCCATCGAACCGCGGAACGGCACGCCAAAAAGAAACACCGCCACGCAGACGCAAATAAGCATGGAAGCCATGCCCAGCAAGTAATATGGAATCAGCTTGGATAAGAGCAGTTCGCGGCGCGTCACGGGCGTGGCCAGCAGCGCCTCCATGGTGCCCCGCTCCCATTCGCGCGCCACCACGAGCGAGGTCAAGAGCGCGCCGATGACGGTCATAATGATCGTGATGGAACCGGGAATTAGAAAATTGCGACTCTCGGCGGAACGGTTGAACCAGAAGCGGGATTCCACGTTGATTTGCACGGGCGGCGCGGCACCCCGGGCGAGCGCCCGCTGCTGCTGCCAGCCGTCCCAGGCGCCGCGCACGTAGGCGCGCACAAACGCGGCGATGTTCGGCTCCGAACCGTCGGCGATCACCTGGAGCGGCGCGTCATCCCCGGGCCGCTGCAATTTGGCGGTGAAATCCGAGGGAATCACCACAAACCCGCGCACGGCGTTGTTGACCAGCGCCTTTTCCATCTCGGGCCGCGCGCCCGCCGTAATCTCCAGGTAGGGCGAACCCACGAGGCGCGCCGCGAATCGCTGGGCTTCCGCGCCGGTGTCCTCGATAACCAGGCCCACGTGCAGCGACGACGAATCGAGATTCACGCCGTAGCCAAAAATGATGAGCATCACAATCGGCAGCACGAAGGCGACCAGGATGCTGCTCGGATCGCGAAAAATCTGATACGACTCCTTAAGCGAAAGCGCCCAGAGCCGCCGCAGTGATGGAGAGAGCGGTTTCATTCGGAGAGATCGCCGCCGCCGCGCGTGACCAACTCGATGAAGGCGTCCTCCATCGTGGCGTTCGGCGTTTCGCGCGCCATTTGTTTGAGTTCGTCGGGCGAACCGGCGGCGATGAGCCGCCCCCGGAAGACCAGCCCGATGCGGTCGCAATATTCCGCCTCGTCCATGAAATGCGTCGTCACCATCACCGTCACGCCTTTGCCCACGAGGCCGTTGATGTGCGTCCAAAACTCGCGGCGCGTCACCGGGTCCACACCGGAAGTCGGCTCGTCCAGGAAAAGCACGTCCGGCTCGTGCATCACGGCGCAGGCCAGCGCCAGCCGCTGCTTGAAGCCAAGCGGCAGCGTGGAAGGCGTGGCCTCAAGGTACGGCGCGAGGTGGAACACCTCGATCATCTCCTCGCATGCGGCTTTCTGCGCGCCGAGCGCGAGGCCGTAAATGCCCGAGAAAAAACGGAGGTTCTGCGCCACGGAAAGGCGATCATAGAGCGAGAATTTCTGCGCCATGTAGCCGAATTGCTGCCGCGCCTTACCGCCGCTGTGGGTGAGGTCCAGGCCGAGAATCTCCGCGCTGCCAGAGGTGGGCCGCAGCAGACCGCAGATCATTTTGAACGTGGTCGATTTGCCCGCGCCGTTCGGCCCCAGCAACCCGAAAATCTCGCCGCGCCGCACGGAAAGCTCGATGCGGTCCGCCGCCGTGAAGTCGCCAAAACGCTTGGTCAGCGCGTGCGCCTCGATCACCGCCACGCCGTCCTGGGGGATGGTCCGCATCCGCTCCGCAAGCACCGAAACGCCGCCGGGGCCGCCGCCCAGAATGTCAATGAAAGCGTCCTCGAAACGCGGTTCCACCGGAACCAGGCGCGCGGCAGTTCCGGCCCCGAGTGCTTGTAAATCCGGCGACGCCGCGCCTTCACGCAACACCAGGCGCAGGCTTCGCGCCTGGATGGTGCCGTCCCCCACCGCCGGGTGTTGCAGCACGCGGGAAAGCAGCGCCCGCTTATCTCCGGCAGGTTCGCACAATTCAAAGCAACGGCCCTGCACCCGGGCCGTCAAGTCCGGGGGCCGCCCCGCGAAGAGCAGCTTGCCATCGTTCAAAAGCAGCACCTCCGCACAAAGCTCGGCTTCGTCCAGATACGCCGTGCTCCACACCACCGCCATCCCCTCGCCCACGAGCGACTGCACCATTTTCCAAAGCTCGCGGCGCGAGATCGGGTCCACGCCCACGCCCGGTTCGTCAAGCAACAGCAACCGGGGCCGCCCGAGCAGCGCGCAAGCGAGGCCCAGCTTCTGCTTCATGCCGCCGGAGAGTTTGCCCGCCGGACGCGCAGTAAAGCGGGCGAGATCCGTGAATTCCAGGAGCCGCGCGAAAGCCTCCCTGCGTTCCGCGCCGATCACGCCGCGCAAATCCGCATAGAGCGTCAGGTTTTCCTGCACGGTGAGGTCTTCGTAGAGCCCGAACTTTTGCGGCATGTAGCCGATGACGCCTTCGCCGGAAAGCGCCGCCGCATCGCGGAAAGGGTCACGCCCGTCCACGCGCAGTTCGCCGCTGGAGGGGGCCATCAAGCCCGCGATCATCCGCAGCAGCGTCGTTTTGCCCGCGCCGTCGGGGCCCACCAGACCCGTCACGATCCCCGGCGCGATCTCCACCGAAAGCGGCGCGACGGCGGGCGCTTGCTCCCCTTCAAAGCTCTTGCAGACTTCCCGGAGCGTTGCGATGGCCATAGGATTCGCCTACCTTCTTTTGATCTTCACCGTCACCGGCATGCCCTGGCGCAAGTGCTCGTCGGGGTGATCCACGACCACGCGGATTTGGTAAACCAGCCCCGTGCGCAACTCCGGGGTTTCCACGTTCTTCGGCGTAAACTCAGCGCGCGGCGACACGAACCCGATGCGCCCTTCGTAGGGCTGGTTGGGCCGGGCGTCAATGGAGAGCAGCGCCGGTTTTCCCGTGGCCGCCTGGGCCAGTTCCGGCCCAGTGACGTAAGCGCGCACCCACATCGGTTCGGTGAGCGAAACCGTCAGCACCGAAGCGCCCGCTGATACCACCGCCCCCGGTTCCAGCGCCCGGGTAATGACCATGCCTGCCGAGGGCGCGCGGATTTCCGTATCCGCCAGGTTGACCTTCGCCGCCGCGAGCGCCGCCTTCGCTGCCGCGAAATCGCCCCGCGCCTGGTCGATGTCCTCTTTACGATAACCGGCTTCCTGCAACGCGAGCGTGGCCGCAAGCGAGTTCAGCCTGGCCTTGGCGGCCTGGAAAGTGGTATCGGCAGCGTCATACTCCTGCTGAGAGGAAACGGAACGCTTCAGCAATTCTTTCTGCCGGAGAAAAAGCCGCTCGTCATTGGCCACGGTGGCCTTCTGCTCTTCGACATTGGCCCGTGCCTGCGCGATTTCCTCCGCGCGGTAACCTGCCAGCATTTGATCCAGCTTGGCCCGCGCCGTGGCATACTGCCCTTCCGCCTGGGCGGCCGCGTGGCGGTATGGGGCGTCATCCAACCGCGCCACGACCTCGCCCGGCTTCACCGTATCTCCCTCCTCTTTGAGCACTTCCTTGATCTTGCCCGCAACGCGGAACCCGAGGTTCACCTCGCGGATATCCACGTTGCCGTACAGGGTCAATTCCGCGCTGGGGCCGGGATGCAACCATCGCCAAAAACCGTAACCCAGCCCGACCACCAGGGCCGCCACGAGAAGGAGAATGATTTTACGTTTCATGGGGATTAACAACGACGCCGTTGAGGATCACCGCGACAATCGCGGAGATCGCCGCGTGGGGACTCATTTTCATTTCAACGATTTTCTCCGGGTTCACGATGGAGCGCACGGCACTTAAGACCATCTCCACCACCAGCTTGACGGGAATATCCCTGCGCACCACACCGGTCTTTCTTCCCTCGCTAATCAAGTATTCAAAATAATGCGCGAACACCGCGCTGCGGCGCTTCTCGACCAGCGCGAAAACTTCCGGCCCCTCCCGCCGCATATCGCGCAGAAACGGCGCCTTTACCTCGGCGATTTGCCGGGACATCACGTTGAGCATCCCGTGAAGCGTTCCCGAAAAATCCCCAGTGTGCCGCTCGATCATCGCTTCCATATCGGCCCCAACTTCAGTGAATTTCTCCTCCAACACCGCCTCCAGCAGCGTCAATTTGGAGGGAAAATGAGCATAGAGCGTCTTTTTGCTCATGCCGAGTTCCGCCGCGAGATCGTCCATCGTCACCGAGCGGAAGCCGGAGGCAAAATAGTGGACCCTGGCGGCGGAAACAATGCGCCGCACCGGATCGGATACAGGCATTTTGGATACACGCTTCATACTTAGGAAACTATTTCAGTATCCTTAGTTTCCACAGAACCGCAAGTGGAAAAATAAAAGCGCCGGGCTTCGTTCGAAACCCGGCGCATCCATTTTATTCTATAATGATTCCTACACCGCCACAGGCTTGCCAGTGCGGGCGCTTTCGTAGGTCGCGTCGATGATCTTCATCAACTTGAGCGCCTCGTCCACGGTGTTCAGCGGAGCGGCCTTGCCTTCCAACGTCTCGATGAAGTTGGTCGCCGAGCGTTCTCGGCCCATGGCGGGGTCGGGCTCAACAATAATGGTCCGGTTCACGGAATGGCCGTGTTCCTGAACGTAGAGTTCGCCGGTGTCGATCGCCGTGTCGTCCATGCCGTCGCGGCCAAAGAGGCGCTGGATCATGCCGCCCGCTTTCTGGCCCTGGAACACCACGGAAACTTCCTCGCGCTTAATCATCTCGGCCCAGGAAACTTGCAGTTCCAGCACCTGGCCCGTTTTGAACCGCACGAAGCCATGCACGGCGCTTTCCACGTCGGTGACGCCCGCGGCGTTATCCGGGATGCCCCATGGCCCCTTGAAGGCCGGGTCGTGAATGAAATCGTCGAAGCTCTGCGCCAGCACGTATTCCGGCTCCGGGTAGCCCATGAAGTAGAGGGCGAGGTCGATCATGTGCAGCAGGTCGATCAACGGGCCGCCGCCGGAGAGCGCCTTGTTGGTGAACCAGCCGCCCACGCCGGGGATGCCGGTGCGGCGCGCCCACTTCGCCTGGGCGGAGTTGATGCGACCCACGGTGCCGTCGCCGATGTAGTTCATCAACGCGGCGGTTTCGGGCCGGGCGCGGTTGTTGAAGTTGAACATCAGGCGCTTGCCCGCCTTCTCCGCCGCCGCTTTCATTTCGGCGACTTCCGCGGCGTTCAAGGCCGGCGGTTTTTCGCAAAAAACGTGCTTGCCCGCGTTGAGGGCCTGGATGGCCAGCGGCTTGTGGAATTTGTTGGGCGTAATGACGCTCACCGCGTCGAGGCCTGGGATGGCCAGCAGTTCCTCCACGCTGCCCAAGGCTTGCGGGATGCCATGCTTGGCGGCGGCTTTCTGCGCCGCGGCGAGGTTCATATCCGCGACGGCGACGACTTCCGCCTTGGCCGCGCGGAACCCCGCGAGATGATAGGCGAGCATGCCGCCCGCACCGATGATGCCGATTTTAGTGCTCATATGGAGGGTGTTTTATTTGGTTGAAAACGCGGCGTCGAAGGCCGTGGAGCTGGGGGTGAAGTCGAGCTTGCGAACGAACGCGCACGCCTCGGCGGCCCCGTGGAAACGCTCCATGCGGCCATCTTCCCATTCCACGGAAAGTGGCCCCTGGTAGGCGATGTCGTTGAGCGCCACGATGATCTCCTCAAAGCGAATGTCGCCATGGCCCAGCGAGCGGAAATCCCAGTAGCGGCGGGCATCGGTGAAGTCCGTGTGGCCGCCGAAAACGCCCACCGTGCCGTCGCCGTGGCCCCACCATGCGTCCTTCATATGCACGTGGAAAATGCGTTTGGGGAAATGGCGCAGGAACTTGACGTAATCCACGCCCTGGTAGCCCAAATGGGACGGGTCATAGTTGAACCCGAAGCGCGGATGATTTTTGACGGCTTCGAGCGCCCGCTGGGAGGAAGCGATATCGAAAGCGATTTCCGTGGGGTGCACTTCGAGAGCGAAGTTGACGTTCTCTTTTTCAAAAACGTCCAGAATGGGGAGCCAGCGGGTGGCGAAATCGGCGTATCCTTTTTCGAGGAACGCCTGGTTCGTTGGCGGGAAGGCATAGACCGCGTGCCAGATGGAGGAACCGGTGAAGCCAGTCACCACGGCAGGATGCGGCGCGGCCCCGGCGGGACGGGCGTCGAAGAATTTGCGGGCGATGCGAGCCACCGCTTTCATTTTCTGAGCCGCGCGCTGGCGAACACCCTCGGGCTCGCCGTCGCCCCAAACATCGGCGGGAAGAATGGCCTTGTGGCGGTCGTCAATGCGGTCGCAAACGGCCTGGCCGATCAAGTGCGCCGAGAGGGCGTAGCACGTCAGCCCGTTCTTTTGCAGCAGCTCCCATTTTTCGGCAATATAGCCGGGTTCGTTGAGCGCGCGGTCCAAGTCGAAGTGATCGCCGCAGCAAGCAAGCTCCACTCCATCGTAGCCCATGGCCTTGACTTTGGGGGCCAGTTCGGCGAGCGGCAGATCCGCCCACTGTCCAGTAAAGAGGGTAAGGGGTCTAGACATAAGGGGGGCGATTATAACCAATGGAGCCGCGCTTGGATAGAGTGGAAACTGGCGAATTGAGCGGGGGCCGGGGCGCGGGTACGCATCCTGCTTGAAACGGGCGACATGTTTTTCCTTTCCAAAAAGCTGACCCTGCTGCTCGCCCTGGCCCCGCTGCTGGCCGGGTGCAGCACCGTGTCGGACCTCGTCGTCACCAACCTCCCTGATAACCACAAAGGCAGGCCCAAAATCGTGGTCAACCTGCGCCAGCAAAAGGCCACGCTGTTCAAAGGCAAGAGCGTGGTCGCGGAATCGCGAATCTCCACCGGCCGGGAGGGGCACGGAACCCCCGTGGGGGCCTTCAATGTACGGCGCAAGGACGCGGACCACCGCTCATCGGTTTACGGCGACTATGTGGACGCCCAGGGGCGGACCGTGGCAGGCAACGTGGATGTGCGGACGGCAAAGCGGCCCCCGCATACGCATTTTGTGGGCGCTTCGATGCCGTTTTTCCTGGAGTTCTCGCCGGGGTACGGGCTGCATGCGGGGTATCTCCCGGGCTTCCCGGCCTCGCATGGTTGCGTGCGGATGCCGTATTGGAAAGCGCGGCAGTTTTACAATGCGGCGAAAGTCGGCACGCCCGTTGTCATTAAAAGTTAAATGGGATGCAAGGGGTAATGCCCCTTGCCGGGGGCCGGGGCAGAGCCCCGGAAGCCAAAACAAACAGCAAGGCGGGGCATAAACAGACCGAGCCCCGCATCAAACCGCCGCTTTAACCCGCCTTGCTCATTCTTGGACAGCGAAGCGTCTCCGCCAAGCGCACAAGTCCCCTTGGGCGCTTATCTGATACGGAAGCCACCGAGACGCTTGCCCCCGAAAAGACGCTGCGCTGTTTTCGGGGGAGCAAGGCGGGCCAATGGGTGCAAAGCGAGGGCTCGGCTCGAACGCACCGCTTCGAAACCGATTCAACGCCCGCCTTGCAGGAAAAGGCAATGGGAGGCTTTGCCTCCCAAACCCTCCAGCAAGGGGGCTTGCCCCCCTGCACCCCATCCAAAAAAAACGCAGCCGGCTCCCCAAGAACCGGCTGCGTTCTGTCATCCCCAAATCCCAGGGAAGAAGTCTCTCTATTTGTAAAGCGGCCCGAAGTTCTTGCAGGCGCGGAAGTCCGCCCCCTCGAGGTCGCTCGTGCCAAACGCCGCCCAGGTGCTCGGCCGGAAGATCCGCTCCGCCGCGACGTTGTGCATGTAAACCGGGATGCGCAGCATGGAGCAAAGCGTAATCAAGTCCGCGCCCACATGCCCGTAGCTGATGGCTCCGTGGTTGGCGCCCCAGTTGTTCATGACGCTGTAAACGTCCGTGAAAGCGCCCTTGCCGGTGAGGATGGGAGCGAACCAGGTGGTGGGCCAGCTCGGGTTGGTGCGCTGATCCAGCACGTCATGGACTTTGTCGGGCAGTTCAACGGTGTAGCCCTCGGCCAATTGCAGCACCGGCCCCAACCCTTTGATGAGGTTGACGCGGACCATCGTAACGGGCATGCCGCCGGTGGTCTTGAAGCAGCTCGACCAGCCGCCGCCGCAGAAATATTCCGTAACCGACGGGCACCAGCGGGTGGCATCCAGGCAGGCCTGGGCTTCGGCTTCGCTGATTTCCCAGAACGGTTTCATCACCGGCTTGCCGTTCTCAGTCTGGCGGCCCGTGCCGTCGAGCGAGGTGGCCCCGGAGTTGATGAGGTGGATGATGCCGTTGGCCGCCGCGCCTTCGAGTTGATAACCCGTAACGCGCTTGACGGATTCGGGGCTCCAGAAAGTGCGCACGTCGGAGAAGATTTGCGCCCGGTTGGTGAGCACGTAGTTGAGCAGCATGGCCACGCCGTTGAGGCTGTCGTTTTCGGTGGCGACGACGCGCGGCTCATGGATGCCGTTCCAGTCGAAGGAGCTATTGAGAATGCTCTCCATGAAGTCGCCGTTGGGCTGGTAATCCGTCCATTGCCGCTGGCCCTGGAAGCCGCTCAAGATGGCGTGGTTGCCGAAGGCTTCCTCGTAGAAGCCCTTTTCGGCGAGCTTCGGGTTGCCCACCATCATGTCGCGGGCAATCAGCGCCATCTTCACCGAGGTTTCCCATTCGGCGTCGAGGTGTTCGCGGGAGCGGGTGTATTCGGGCGAGTTGTAGTCCTTGCCTTCCTTGCAGTTGACTTTGACCCAGGCGAGCGCCTTCTCGTATTCCTCCTCGTCGTAAATCTTCTTATCGATGCGGCGCAGGAACTCGCTCATGTCCTTGCATTCCACGCGCATGCCCAGGTACTCCTCCAAAAAGTCGTGGTTCACGATGGAACCGGCGATGCCCATGGAAACGTTGCCCATGGAGAGGTAGGACTTGCCTTTGATGGTGGCCAGCGCCACCCCGGCGCGGACGAATTGGAGAATCTTGGCCTCCACGTCGGCGGGAATATCCGTATCATTGGCATCCTGCACGTCGCGGCCATAGATGCCAAAAGCGGGAATGCCTTTTTGCGAATGGGCGGCCAGCGCGCAGGCGAGGTAAACCGCGCCGGGCCGCTCGGTGCCATTGAAGCCCCAAATGGCCTGCGGGAGCTTGGACTCCATGCTGATGGTCTCGCCGCCGTAACACCAGCAGGGCGTGACGGAAAGGATGACGCCGACGTTCTCGCGGTCGAACTTCTCCTTGCAGGCGGTGGCCTCGGCGACGCCGCCGATGGTGGAGTCGGCAATGACGCACTCGACCGGCTGGCCGTTGATGTAGCGGAGCTTGGAAGAGATCAATTGAGCGGCCAGCTTGGCCATGCCCATGGTCTGCTCTTCGAGGGATTCGCGGACCCCGTGGCGGCGGCCGTCAATGGTGGGGCGAATGCCGACTTTGGGGAAAACTTTGGTGAGGGGAAATGTGGTGCTCATAGTGCGGCCATTCTTGCCCTCTCCCCTCCCGTTTCGCAATGGCCGGGATTGACCAAGGGATGTCGTTTTTTGACTTGCAACCCTGCCACCCAGGCCGCCAAGATCACCCCCGATGCCCCGCCGCCGCCCGACATTCCCGCCCACCGGAGCGGATTCCAACTACTTCAGCACGCAGGTGCTGGAAGCGCGCCGCTTTTACCTGGAACTGACCCGGCGGGGGCACCGGCAGGTGACCGTGACCAGCGGGGGCTGGGAACGCTGCCGCGCGGATTACGAGATCAACCGCAGCGGCTTTGCCACGCCCATCGTCGAGTTCGTCACGCGGGGTTCCGGCACGCTGACGATGGAAGGGCGGGAATACCCCCTTTCGCCCGGTTCCGTCTACGTCTACGGGCCGGGAGTGGCCCACCGCATCCAGGCCCGCCCGGCGCCGCCCATGGAAAAATACTTCGTGGCCTTCGAAGGCGGGGCGGAATTGATGCAGGAATGTCAGATTTTGCCCGGAACGGTGTTCCGCGCCATGCACGCCGATCAAATCCAGATCGTGTTCGACGACTTGATCGCCCACGGCCTCGGCGACCACGGCAACCGCGCCCGCATGTGCCAGATCGCGCTGCAATACCTCCTGATGAAAATCGCCGCCAACGCCGTGCCCATCGGCCAGGCGGGCAGCGCCTCGGTGGCCACCTACCAGCGTTGCCGCCAGTTTATCGAGGAGCACTACATGGACGTGCGTTCGCTGGCCGAAGTGGCCGCCGCCTGCCACGTCAACGGCGCTTACCTCTGCCGCATCTTCAAACGTTTCCGGCGGCAATCCCCCTTCGAATACCTACAAAACCTGAAAATGAACCAGGCCGTGGAATTGCTGCGCAACGGGCATTATTCCGTCAAACAAACCGCGCAGGAACTCGGCTTCAGCGACCCGTACAACTTCTCGCGGGCCTTCAAGCGCGTCTTCGGCATCGCCCCCGGGAAGATGTCCTGAAATCAAAAGTACGCCATTGCTCTGGCGCTCGGCAAATTCTCGTTCCCAAATTCCATTTGGGAACGCCATTGCTTCGGCAACTCCTATTGCCGCAATGAGAGTTGCGAGCACAAGTGCGTGCCGAAATAGAGTTTCGGCACGAGAACAACAGAAGCCACGTCTCTGGCGCGGAAGCGCCCTCTGTAAATCAGCAATTGACCTTTAGTAATTAGCAATTCCTCACTGTCTCATCGCCTCGGCAATCCCCTGCTCCAGGGATTCGAACGTGAACGGCTTGGGAATAATCGTGTCCACCTCCAGCCGCAGCGGCGCGCCCTGGGGCAGTTGCGAACCGAACCCGGTGAGCAGCGCGACGCGAATCTTCGGGTCGGCGGCCCGTACGGCGGCGGCCAGGCGGTCGCCGTTCATATTGGGCATGGCGTAATCCGTCAGGAGCAAGTCGAAGCGATTGCGCTTGAACTTCGCCAGCGCCTCGTCGCCATCCGCCGCCACCTCCACTTTATGCCCGTTTTCGGAAAGATAGATGCCCAGGATTTCGCGGATATTCGGCTCATCCTCCACGGCCAGGATTCGCAGGGAAGAAAGAGCCCCCACGCTGGCGGCTTCCAACTTTGGAGTCTCCTCCTTCACCACCGGGAATTGGATCGAAATGTTGGTACCCCCCTCGGACCAACCGGAAAGCACCACCTCCGCCCCATGCCGTTGGGCGATGCCGTAAACCATTCCAAGGCCCAAACCGTTTCGAAACGGACTGGGGCAGGTGTTCTGGGAATCGTCCGCGCCGTTAACCGGACCCGCGCCGTTGTCGGCCACGCAAACGTCCACGTGCTCCTCGTCGGGGCTTGAAACGGAAATCGAGATAGTCCCCTCGGCGCGGATGGCGTCCACGGCGTTGAGAATCAAGTCGGAGAACATCTCCACCAAGTCCTCACGCGCTCCCTTCACCTTGGGCACGGCTTCGAGTTCCGTTTTGACGGTAATATCGCATCCGCGCAGTTGGGCGTGATCCTTCCAAGAGGGGCGGGTTGTCAAAATGGCTTCGTTGAGCACCTCGCGCAAATCCAGCGGCTCCATCGCGGCCGGGGCGCAGTCGTCGCGGCAGATGTCGCGCAGCCGCAGCACCATTTCCGCGCAGCGTTCCGCGGATTCGTGAATGCTGCAAAGCGCGCCGCGCACCGACGAGGTGTCGTTAATCAGCTCCGGCTTGCGCAATAACCACTCACTATGAGCCAGTATGGGAGAAAGCGCATTGTTCAAATCGTGGCTCAAGCCCGCCGCAATGCGGTCCAAGGCCAGGAACCGCTCGGCGTTGGCCGCCTCGCCGCGCAATTGGTCCAGTTCGTCCGTCACTTCGGCCAGCCGCTGTTTCGTCTTGGAAAGCAGGATGTTGCGCTCCTCCAGCCGGGCTTTCATCTCATCGGCGAGCACTCTCACCGCCCGCTCCGCGCGCCGGTGTTCCACGGCATAGCGCAGGCTGCGCACCAGCAGCTTTCCCGAAAGCTCCGTTTTGACCAGGTAATCCTGCGCCCCACTCTGGACCATTTCCGCCGCCGCGGCTTCGCCCTCGGGAGAGCATAAAATCACGAGCGGCAAGTCCGGCATAGCCTCCGCCAGCCGGGTAAAAGCCTCCTTTCCCTCGGAAGGCGCCATCCCCGCCAAAACCACATCCGCCCCCTGCGGGCCCCATGTTTTTTGGGCCGCCTCCTCCAGATTACGGAAATTTCCGCATATAATGAACTGTCCAGCGCCGGAAACCCGCAGATTTTCCACAATCAACCGCTCGTCCGACTGATTCGGTTCGATCAGAAGGACTCGGATGAAAGAGGGAGGTGGCTTCACGGGGTACGGGAATACGGATTTTTACGGACTATACGGTCCCGCCCGCTCAATTTCCACCCCAATTAAACAAACATCGTCAGTAAAAATATGGCCGAGGGCAAAATCACGCACTTCCCCCAGCGTATCGTCGATCAAACGCTCGGTCGGTTTGGCCAGGTTGCGCCGGATGACCTCCAGCAGCATCTCGTGGTTGAAGAACGCCTCGTTGTTCCCCTCCACCTCGTAAAGGCCGTCGGTATAGAGAATAATCAGGTCGCCGGATTCAATGGGGCTGGAGTGCGCCTCGTACACCGCATCTTTGAACACTCCCAGGGCGGGGCCGGGCCGCTCCGCCGGGGCGCACAGGGAAACAGCCTCCCCTTTCCCGCGCCGGATGATGACCGGGCTGGGGTGCCCCGCGTTGGCATAGAACACACGCCCCTGGGCCGTATCGACCACCAGCGAAAATGCCGAGGCGAACATCGGCGTGCGCGCCCGGCGCAGGATGGCCAGCAGCGTCTGGTTGATGTTCGAAAGGAACCGGCTGGGATCGCTGGCCACCGGCAGCATTTCCTCCACGAGCGCGCGGGCGATGGCGGTCACCAGGGCGGCGCGCACCCCATGGCCCATCACGTCGCAAATAAAGACACCCGCCTGGGTGTCGGAGATGGGCAGCACGTGGAAAAAATCGCCGCCCACGGCGGTCGTGGGGATGTAGCGGCTGAAAAAACGAATATCGCTCTCCCGCGGCGTCGCGGCCCGAGGGAAAGTGGGGTATTGCTGGGGCAGGAAGGCCTGTTGGATTTCGCGGGCCATGTGGAGATCATCCTCCAGTTCCGCGTTGCGCTGCCGGATCTCGGCGTTGTAGCGGAAGATCTGCTCCTCGGCGCGTTTGCGCTCGGTGATGTCGCGGCCGATGCCGATGACCCCCACGGCATCCCCCTCGCGGTTGCGGAGCGGCACTTTGGTGGTGGACATCCAGCGCACGGAAGAAGAATCCGACACCACGACCTCCTCGCGGTTTACAATAGGGTCTCCCGTGGCCACCACCCGCTCATCGTCCTCCTGGAACTTGGCGGCCACGGCGGGCGGAAAGAAATCGAAAACGGATTTGCCCACCACTTTTTCCGGCGCGTCGACACCGATGGAGCGCATATGGGCGCGGTTATCGAGCAAATACTTCCCATCCGCGCCTTTGACGTAAATGGAATCCAGCAAGTTGTCGATGACGCTGCGCAGAAGGTTGCGCTCCTCGGCCAACACGCGTTCGGCCTCCACGCGCCGGGTGGCGTAGCGGATGGCCCGCTCAAGGATCAAAGGGTCCACCTGGCCTTTGACGAGATAATCCTGTGCCCCCTCCTCCACGGTGCGCAGCGCGAGCGCCTCGTCGTCCAGGCCGCTTAAGACAATGAGCGGGATGAGCGGGGCCGCCTGGGCGACCTTGTGAAAGGTTTCGATGCCCTGGCTGTCGGGCAGCGAGAGATCCAGCAAAATGAGCTGCACCTCGTCGCTTTTCAGCGCCTCCAGCGCCCCGGCCAGGGAATCGGCCACGGAGGTGCGGAATTCCCCCCAGCGCGCTTCGAGCAACAACTCCTGGATCAGCCTGGCGTCCCCCGGGTTATCTTCCACGAGCAATACCTTCAACGGCGGCTGTTGCGTACCGGCTGGCTGGTTCCCTCGCATGGTGCTAATTTGTCGCTAACCGGGGCGGGATGCAAGACCGCAAGATGGGGCCGGGCTCCACTGATATCCTGCTCAAGCCTCCCCGGGCTGGCGCTCCGGGAGAATAAAGTGAAACGCCGCCCCTTTGCCTACTTCGGATTCCACCCAGATCGTGCCCTTGTGCCGCTCGACGATGCGCTTGCAAATGGCCAGGCCGATGCCGGTCCCCTCGTATTCCTTGCGGGTGTGGAGCCGCTGGAAGACCGCGAAAATCCGCTCCGCATCCTTGGGGTCGATGCCGATGCCGTTATCCCGCACCTCAAATTCCCAGCCCCCATTGCGCCGCCGCGCTTGGATGGAAATCCGCACCGGCTCCTGCCCGTGGAATTTGAGCGCGTTACCCACGAGATTTTGGAAAAGCTGGCCAAGCTGCACGGGGTCGGCCTCCAGTTCCGGCATCTCCCCGTGGGTCACCTCGGCATTTTGCTCCTCGATGGCGAAACGCAGCGTACCCAAGACATCCCGAAGCACCTCGCTCACTTTCAGCCACTCGAAAGGCCGCCCGTGAGTGCCCACGCGTGAATATTCCAGGAGGTCGCGGATGAAACCCTGCATGCGTTTGGCCCCGTCCACGGCATAGGCGATGAAGTCGTTAGCGGCTTCATCCAGTTTGTCTTTGTAACGCCGCTCCAAAAGCTGGGTATAGCTGGCCACCATCCGCAGGGGCTCCTGCAAATCGTGCGAAACCATGTAGGCAAACTGTTCCAGTTCCTTGTTGGAGCGGTGCAGTTCCGCCAACACCCGCTCCAGCGCCTTTTGCGCCTCGATGCGGGCCGTCACATCTGTCAGCACGCCCACGAAATGGATCACCGTGCCCATTTCATCCCGCACGGGGGTGATTTTGACCTCGTTCCAGAACGGCACGCCGTCCTTGCGGTGGTTGCGGATCACAGCCTGGCATTCGCGGCCTTGTTTGATGGCTTCCCGAATGCCGCCCAGCACGGAGCGGTCCGTCTGCGGCCCCTGCAAGAACCGGCAGTTGCGGCCCCGAGCTTCCGCCTTGGTGTAGCCGGTGATGCGCTCGAAGGCCGGGTTGACGTCCACGATGGGGTTGTCGGGCTGGCGGGGGTCCGTCACCACAATGCCGCTCACGGCGGCGGCGATGGCGCGGTCGCGCAGGATGAGCGTCTCCTGGATTTCCTTCAAATTGCTGATGTCCGTGCGCAGCGAAACCACGCCGCCCTCGCGCGTCCGGTAATCGGCGATGCGGTACCAGCGGCCGCCGATTTTTTGGTCGAAAGAACGCCCGTCCGCCACCCGGAAAAGCTCCAGCCGGTCGCGCGCCCACGCGTGGATGTCGTCCTCGCTGTCCACGCGGCCGCCCCGGTCCGCATATTCGTTGACGAGTTCCTCAAACGAAATGCCGGGCTGGATCAAGTCGGCAATGATGGCGTAGGTATTGCGGAACGTCTGGTTGCAAATAACGAGCCGCTCGTCGGGGCCGAACATCACGAACCCGGCGTCCAGGTTCTCGATGGCGTCGACCAGCCGTTCCTGCGCGCGGCGCAGTTCCTCGGTGCGCTGCTCCACGCGCCCCTCCAGCTCGTCATGCGCGCTCCGGAGGCTTTCCTGCGCCGCCTTCAATTCGCCGATCCGCCTCGAAAGCGCCTCGGCCATTTGGTTGAAAGCCATGCCGATTTCGCCGAACTCCCCCCCTTTGAGCTTGCTGCGGACATCCAGATGCCCGGCGCTCAAGGCCCGGGCCACCTCCGTCAAATGCCAGGCCGGGTGAACAATCGCGCTGCTGCCCAGCGCCCAGGCCGCCGCCATGGCCAGTGCTGCGATGACCCCCATAAACACCAACTGCTGGCGCGTTTGGTGCCGGAAAGGGGCATAGGCTTCCTTTTTCGAAAATCCCACCAACACATCCAGGTAGCCCACCCCGGGCTCATGGACCCGTGTCGCGGAATAAATCCGCTCGATGCCGTCACTACCCTTGGCTTCGATCGTCCCCTCCTTGCTTCCGGCGGGCAGCGTCAACTGAACGACTCCATGCGCCGCGCGGCGGCCGATCCAGTGCTCGGGGTTCGGGTAACGGACCAGGAAAACCTGGTTGGGGTCCAGGATGGCCATGGAGCCATTGTAGGAAAGCGGAATGCTTTTCACCGATTCGCTGATCGCCAGCAAATCCAGCCCGATGTAGATCACGCCGACAGGCTGCTCCGCCGCGTCAAAAATCGGCATGGCCAGATGCAGGGTGGGTCTTCCCGCAGCGCGGCTGACGGTAAAATCCCCCACCACAAACCCCTTGGTCTGGAGCGCCCTCTGGAAGTAAAGCCGGTCGCTCACGTTGGTGGGGCTGGTCCCCTGGGGAGAACTTAAGAAAACCGTGCCATCCAACTCGGCAATCCCGGCCACGGAAAAAAACGGATTCTCCGTCCGCAGCCGGTCAAAAAGCTTTTGGCAAGCCTCGCAATCGCGCCGCTGCACGCGGTCCAGCCGGGAAACGATCGTCAGCATCTGGCGCGCGGAATCGATCAACGCTTCCTGGTTGCTGGCGAAAAGATGGGAAAGACGAACCGCCTCGGCCCTGACGTTTTCCGCGGCGCGGCGCTCCTGTTCGGCGGCTGTATTGATTTCCAACACCACCACTGGCAGAAAGGCCAGGAGCATCAGCAGCACAACTTTGAGGCGTAGGCTGGAAGACGTCACGGTGATACTCTATCATCATCCCCGCCCGAAATGCACGCTTGTTTTAACCCCGAACCGGTGCCCCGGGTTATTCGCGTGACAGGCGGCAAACCGGGCGCGGCTTACGCCTGTGGACCTGGCCGTAAGTGGCCAGGGCCATCAACGGGAAGTTATTCCGGTACATATCGTAATTGAGATAGAAAACCTTGGGGAAACCGGTGCCGGTCGTCTGGGGTTCGTCCCAGCTTCCATCCCGGTTTTGGCGGGCGATGAGCCAGGCCGCGCCGCGGCGGATGGCCTCGGTTTCCTCGCCGCCACAGGCGCAAAGCCCCATCAAGGCCCAGGCCGTCTGCGAAGGCGTGCTCGGCCCCCTGCCCTTGAGGCTGATATCCTGATAGCACGCCGGGGATTCGCCCCACCCGCCGTCCTCATTCTGGCAGCCTTCCAGCCACGCCCGGGCTTTGGCGATCCACGGCTGCTCCATCGGCTCGCCAATGGAACTCAGACCCCGCAAAACCTGCCACGTACCGTAAATATACGCGACGCCCCAGCGTCCATACCACGAGCCGTCCGCCTCCTGCGTGCGGCGCAGGTACGCAATGGCCCGGCGCGCTTCCGTGCAATGCCGGTCAAAGCCGACCGCGCCGAGGAGTTCCAGCACCCGCCCGGTGAGATCGCTGCACGACGGGTCCAAAATGGCGTTGTGGTCCGCGAACGGCACGCTTTCCAGCCACGGGCGCGTCACGTCCTTGTCAAAAGCGGCCCAGCCCCCGTCGCGGCACTGGAAGGAGAGCAGCCACGGCAGCGCCCGGCGGAAGATGACCCGCAACGTATCCGGCGAGCCGCCCGGAGGAGCCAGCCGCAGCGCCATCAAAACCATCATCGTATCATCCGTGTCGGGGTAATAATCGTTGCGGAACTCGAAGGACCACCCGCTGGCCACCGGGTGCGGGTTGTTCCTGGCCCAATCCCCCCGGATGCGCACCTCGCGGCTCGCCAGCCAATCCGCGGCGCGGCGCGTGGCTTCGTTCGGCTCCAGGCCGCTTTCCATTAGCGCGATCAAGTTGATGGCGGTATCCCACACCGGGGAAAGGCAGGGTTGAATGCGAAAGTCCTCGGGGTCGTCCACAAAGAGCCCCTCGAAGTCGCTGAGCGCCTTTGCCAGCACGGGGTGCGAATCGTCGTAACCGAGGGCTTTCAAGGCCATGATCGAGTTCAGCATGGCCGGGAAGATCGCCCCCAGCCCGTGGGAGCCCTCCCCCATGCGTTCGCTCATCCATGCCTCCGCTTTTTTGAGCGCCCGGCGGCGCAGCGGGCGGAACCCCACGCGATCGAGCACTTTTAAGAAGCGATCCAGCACCAGGAAGAAGTTGCGAACCGAGGCCCATGGGCGCTTGCAACGGGGCAGCCAGTCCGAGGGATCGGCACCTGGGGGAAAAAGTTCGCCGATCCGCAAGCTCGGGTGCAGGTGCCGCGTGGGCCGCAGATGGTTCAGGATGGAAAGCGGCACGAGCATCGCGCGGCTCCAGGAGGAAACCTGGTAAAGGCTCAGCGGAAACCAATCCGGCAGCAGCGTCATTTCCACCGGGATGGTGGGCAGTTTTTCCCAGGGGAACTGCCCCAGCAGCGCCAGGTAGAGCTTGTCGTAGGTGTTCATCCTCGGGATGCCGCCCAGCCGCAGCGCCGCCTCCCGAGCCCGCTCCATATGCGGTAAACCGGGCGCTTCCCCGGCGAGTTTGAGGGCAAAGTAGGCCTTCACCGTGGCGTTCACTTCGCTGGGGCCTTCGCAATAAATGTTCCAGCCGCCATCGGTCAATTGGCGGCAGCGAATGTGCGCCACGCATTTTTCCTGCAACACCGGGTCCACCTTGCCCGCCCAATGCATGAACATGACGTAATCGGAGCAAAGGGTGCTGTCGACAATGAGTTCACCGGCCCAGTGGCCGTCCGGGTTTTGGAGGTGCAGCAGGTTGGCTTGGGCGCGGCGGATCGCTTCCTCCAGGCGGAGAAGGGCGGTTGGCTGGGGCATGCGGAAAAGGGGTTCGGAGTTCACTGGAGTCGGTTTGAGCAAGAGGCTGCAACGGGTGTTTCCGGGGCAAGTACGGCGGGCGCAGTTTCGGCGGGCGGCGGCGCTTCCGCATTGAAGGCGTTGACGTTGCGGGGCTTCACACGGGGCCGTGGGCCGAACTGGAAACGCAGCATTTTCCAGAGGTCGCCGGGCCGCGAGTCCAGCCCCAGGCTGGCCGTCGGCTCAAACCCGCAATGGACCATGCAGTGTTCGCACCGAGGGTCGGCAGCCTCCCCGGCGTTGCGCCCGCAACGGCTCCAATCCGTGGAGCGCAGCAGTTCGGCGTAGGTCGGGTAATGGGCGTCGGCCACGAGATAACACGGCCCTCGCCAGCCAAGGATGTTGCGCGTGGGGATGGCCCAGGCGGAACAAGCCAGCTCGCGCTTGCCCGCGAGAAATTCCAGGTAAGCGGGCGTGCCCAGGATGGGGAACTTCCGCCCAAACGCCTCCGCGTCGCGGAATTTCACCATGGTATCCGCGCGGGAGAGAAAATAGGCGTCCGGCTCGCGGTGGCTCTTGCGCATGGCGCGCGCGGCGTCCTCGAAGTGGTAACCGGGCGAAAGCGTGTGCCCATCCACCCTGAGCGAGGCCAGGAAGGTGAACAAATCGTCGATCTCCGCCATCTCCGTGCCTTTGTAGACGGTCGTGTTCGTCGCCACCTGGAACCCGATGCGCTTGGCCAGCCGGATGCCCTCCACCGCCTCGCGGAATACCCCGGCGTGGTTCACGCTGCGGTCATGCCCGGCTTCCAGGCCGTCGAGGTGCACGTTCCAGTAAAACCACCGCGACGGGCTGATGGGCGCTCCCTGCGGCACGCACAAGCCGCTGCGGATTTCAGCGGCTTCCCGCGCGGAAAGGAAGTGTTCGGCCAGAAGGTCCGCCACCAGCTTTTCCATGCCCGGGGCTTTGCTCACCCAGCGGGCGGCCAGGTCGTCGCGCAACCGCCGCCGCAGCAACACGCCGTTGGTGCAGACATAAACGATGCGCCCCTGCTTGCGAAGTCCGGCCACCAATTCGCCAATGTGGGGATAAATTAGAGGTTCGCCTCCGCAGATGGAAACCATGGGCGCGCCACCTTCCCGCGCCGCCGCGAGGCAATCCTCCAGCGGCATTCGCTCCTTTAAGGTGGAGGCGTATTCCCGGATGCGACCGCACCCCGGGCAGGCCAGGTTACAAGCGTGCAAAGGCTCCAATTGAAGCACCGTAGCGAAACGGGGCGTCTTTTTGAGCCGATGAAAAAGGATGGAACGGGCAATTTTGAGCGTTAACGGCAGCGGAAATCTCATGGAGCAAGGCAAAATCCCCGCAGAAAAAGCCACATGGCCTTCCCCGCCGGTTCACTTTGCCTCATCAATCGCGCCAGCCGCCCCGGGCGGTTGCCGAAAAACGCGAAATCTTGCGATTCTTGCCAGAGCCCCCCGAAATCACCGTTTCGGAAACCAAATCGCACGCGCCCGCATGTCTGGTTTTGCAGACAAAAAAAGGGGGGATTCCAGTACGGAATCCCCCCCTTCGAAAAAAACAATGGCTTATACGTGGCGGCGGCGCATGCGCTGAGCCACGATCAGCATGCCCAACCCGCCGAACGTCATGGCCCACGTGGCCGGTTCGGGAACCGGGCTATAATTGTAGGTTACCGTCACGGTGACCTTGCCATTCACGTACTCGGCGGTTTCAGCACTCGCTTTAACCGATGTCGAATTCGTAAAATTCTGGCTTCCGTTCAAAGACAAAGAAACCAAACCTGAAGTCCAGGATGCCAGGGCATCAGGATCGCTAATCACCGCGGACGCCGACGAGAACGTTCCCGTTTGCGTATCCACGTAATAGGTGACAGGGTTCGCGGTGGTGGCTGTGGAATTAAGCGCCCCACCCACCGTGGTGCCAGTCGTCGATAGCCCGAGGCTTGAGGGGCCACTCAAATCCACCGAAACAATAGAATAGACCGTACCCGAAAAACTTTTCGAGGTCGTCACACCCACGGTGCTCGAAGTGACCACGCCGGACAAAGTGATCGTGACACTATCAAGCTGGTAGGTGCCATTTTGGGTATCAAATCCGGCGAGCGAAACTGCCGTGCCGCTATCAACCACCGTATAGAGCGAAGCCGTTGAGCTTACAATCGCGGTATCCGCCTTCGCTTGCTGAAGCTGCCCCAGCCCCAAAAGAGCAATACTAAATATTACTGCGATTAGTTTCATATAATTCTTTGGTTGTTGCTCCTGTTTCCTGACTATTTGTTTTTTGTTTTCCCTACATTTCTCAAGCAATCAGCTTTCACTGGATCGCTTTTCCATCGAGCCCGGAGGCATGTGCCGCGTTGTATAGTCTATTTCTCAGATATAAGGCAAGCATTTATCACTTTTAATTTACAAAAGAATTACTCATGCGTATTACTGCGTATAGAATAGCAAAGGGCTCTGTGCGAACCCTTTATTCAAATCCAAAACCGTACGTATATATACGCTATATATACTTATACATTGAAGCGGAATTCCATGACATCGCCGTCTTTAACAACGTATTCTTTTCCTTCAATACGTAGTTTTCCTGCTTCGCGCGCCTTGGCGAAGGAGCCCAGTGCTACTAAATCATCGTAGTGGACCGTCTCGGCAGCGATGAACCCGCGTTCAAAATCGGAGTGAATGACCCCGGCGGCTTGGGGAGCCTTGTCTCCTTCGTGGATCGTCCAGGCCCGCGTTTCCTTCTCCCCCGTGGTGAGGTAAGTGCGCAGCCCGAGAAGATGGTAGACGGAGCGGATGAGCGCGCCGACGCCGCTTTCCTCCACACCCAAGTCTTTCAAATACTCCTTCGCCTCTTCGGCGGGCAGGTCGATCAATTCGCTCTCGATCTGGGCGCTGATGACCACGGCCTCGGTGGCGAGGTGCGTGCGGACGTAATCCTGCACGGCCTTGACGTGAAGGGCCGCCGGGGACTTCGGCTCGCCGGAGGCAAGCTCCGTGGCAATGAGGCCCAGATCAACCTCGGCCACGTTGCAGGCGAAGAGCGTGGGCTTCAAGGAAAGGAGCATGAAGTCGTGGGCGATCTTCTTTTCCTCGTCGGAAAGCTCCAGCGTGATGGCCGGTTTGCCCGCGTCGAGGTGCGCGATGAGTTTTTCCAGGAGCGCCAGTTCCGCCTTGGCGGCTTTGTCGCCGGTGCGGACGGCTTTTTGCAGGCGCTCGGCCCGCTTTTGGAGCGTGGCCAGGTCGGCCAGGATCAGCTCGGTGTTGATGACCTCGATATCGCGCACCGGGTCCACGCTGCCGGCCACGTGGTGAATATCGCCGTCTTCGAAACAGCGCACGACCTGCACGATGGCGTTGACTTCGCGGATGTGGCTTAAAAATTGATTACCCAGCCCCTCCCCTTTGCTCGCGCCGCGCACCAGCCCCGCGATGTCCACGAACTCGATGGCCGCGGGGATGATTTTTTGCGTATGGGAAAGCTTGGCCAGCACGTCCAGCCGGGGGTCGGGCACCACCACCACGCCCTGGTTGGGGTCGATGGTGCAAAAGGGGTAATTGGCCGCCTGGGCCTTGCGCGTCCGGGTGACGGCGTTGAAAAGGGTGGATTTGCCCACATTGGGGAGACCGACGATGCCTGCGCTTAACATAAGCGGGTCAGGCTAGCGTCGAAACGCCCCGGCGCAAAGAAGAAAGACGCGGAGACAGCGCGTCGCCACGCCCCTCTCCGCGTCTTCCCCTACACCGCCACGGCGGGGAAGCTGGCGCGGTCGTCGGCTTCCAGCCAGTCGAAGAGCGTCGTTTTGGCGGGGTTGAGCCCCAGGCGCGTGCATTCGAGCACGAAGGACTCCCGCTTTTCGAGGTTGTTGTAGAGGCAATAGCTCTCCATCGAATCGCTCCACGCGCGAATCTCCTCGGGCGTTTTGGCCATGCCGTGCTCGTCGAGCCAGATGCCCAAGTCCTCGTCGCTGTTGCCCCGCTTCACCTGCTCGATGAATTCGGCCCCAGTGACACCCTTGAATGTAAAGAGCGTCCGGTCGAGCGGACAGTCGAAGTGGTATTCCCCGGCCTTTCCGATCAACTCGGCGCGGGCCTTGTCGGCGGCGCGGGCAAGAATGGCGTAGTCGCGAATCCGCACGCGCGGGCTGCGCGGCGGCTCCATGGTCAAGTCTTTGGCGGTCATGTGAAAAGCTCTCCTCTCCTCCAAAGGTTTTCGGGGGAATGAGGCGGGCTGGCCTCACGGCACCGGCTGCCTGCCAAAGACACGAAACTGCAAGTTCGTATAAAGCAGGCGATAGCCCCCGGGGGCGGTATTGGGGCGCTCAAAGAGATGGCGAACCAGCGTTTCCCCCTTGGGAACCGGCTGCCCCAGGATGGCGCTGCAAACCGACTCCACGCGAGCGGCGTCATAGACCACCACGAGCCCCGCGCCCCGGCGCTCCAGAATGGCCGCGCCGCTGGCGCCATCGGGGGGGCTCATATAAAAGCGCGCGCTATCCACGATGCCCGGCATGCTTTCATGCGAACTGCCCGCCACGCATGGCAGGCCGGACCAATAAGCCAGCGCGGGGGATTGCCACCACGGGGCCAACACCGCCTGGCCCCCGCCGTTGGCCCGCAGCCATTGCGCCACGTTGTAGAGCGCCGCGTTTTCAGCGCGAAAATCGGCGGCCACGCCGTTTTGGAAGGTATCCAGCATGCGGTCCCATTCGCGGCCGATGGGCCAGAGGCAGACGATCAAGACCGCCCACATTCCCACGCGGGTCTGCCATTTGCGGTAAAACGGAGCCAGCATCGGCGGCAGCGCCAGCACGAAGGCCAGCGCGAAGAAATACCCCCAGCGCCCCTGCCAAACCGTCAGGCCGGTGGTCGCCAACAACAGCCCGAGGCAGAACAGGCACCGGCGGTCCCGCTGCCGCCACGCGGCCCAGGCCAGCAGAAGCGGCGCGGCGAAAACAAGCCAGCCAGCCCACCCGGCGAGGTTGCCCAGGGCGGCGTGGTTCAGTTCGCCCACGGTGCGGCTCCAGTTGGCGAAATAGGCGCTCACTTCCGGGGCGAGCTTCGCCGAGGGCCAGCCGTCCACGGCAAGCCCCGCGAGCAGCACGGCGGCCAACGCGAGCGCCCAGTCCCGGCGCGCACGGCAAAAATAACTGCGCCGCAGCAGGCTCAAGCTGAGCGCCGTCGCGATCACCCACAAAATCAGCGGTTCATAGAGCGAAGTCCACAGGCCCAAGCCCCAGGCCAACCCGCCCGCAACCGCCCAGGCGCGATTCGGTTCGCCTTCCTTTTCCAGCAACGCCAGTTCGGCCCGCAACGCGACGGCCATACAAAGGAGAATCAGCGATTGGTGATCCGGGCGGCCCAGCGCGGTGCCGTGGACGAGCATGGGGCTGACGGCGAAGTACAGCAACGCCGCGTAGCGTCCCCTGCCCCCGCCGATCCAAAGCGCCAGGCCCGTCAGAACGACCAGGAGCGGCGAGACCCAGGCTCCGGCGCGGTCCAGAGCCACGGCGGCATCGCCGCTAAAGGGCCGGAAAGCCAGCGCCAGCCCGGCGGTGAGGTAGTCGAAAGGAGCGGTGGTATGAGGGACCACGCCTTGCGGCCAGTTCTCGAACTCGTGGAAGTGCACCGGCTGCGAGGGGTGCTCGTAAACCCGCGCCACGCGCGTCATGCGGGAGTAGCAATCGGCATCCACGTAGAATGTGTGCCCCTGCATGAAAACGGAGCCCGAATTCCAACAACGCACCGCCACAATGAGCGCAAGCCACAGGGCCAGGAGCAAAAGAGAGCCGGTGGTGCGAAGGGGGTGGTGCATATTCAGCGAGAAATGGGACCTATAGGACGTATGAGATTTACGGAACGCTTACTTCCGTTTCCTCCGGCGCGTCATGGTGAATGCTCACGTGGGTGGCCCGATGGGAGCGGAAGAACGAATTGCGGTCGAGGATATTCTCCTGCACCCACTCGAACATCAGAAACAAGGCCGGGGTGATGTAGAGCGTCACTAATTGCGAGACAATGAGTCCGCCCACAATCACCAGCCCCAGCGGCTGCCGCGAACTGCCGTCCGCGCCGAAGCCGAAGGCCAGGGGCAGCGAACCCATCAGCGCGGCGAAGGTGGTCATCATAATGGGCCGGAAACGTTCCACGCAGGCTTCATGCACGGCGGAAACGCGGTCCAGCCCGTCGGCCATGCGCTGGATGGCGAAGTCCACCATCATAATGCCGTTCTTTTTCACGATGCCGATCAAAAGAAAGATGCCCACGTCGGCATAGAGCGACGCTTCTTTGCCAAAGAGCAGCAGCGTCGCCAGCCCGCCCACGACGGCCACCGGCAGGGAACTCAAAACGGTGAGCGGGTGGACGTAGCTTTCGTAAAGAATGCCGAGGATGATGTACATCGCGAAGATCGCGAACACGAAGAGCACCGCCAGGCTGCCAAGGGTTTCCTTGAACACAAGCGCCTCGCCCTGAAGGCTGCCGCGAATGTTGGAGGGAAGCGTTTCGGCGGCGGTTTTTTCGATGAACTTGGCCGCGTCGCCAATGACGGCTCCGGGCACGAGGTTGAACGAGATCGTCACTGACGGGAACTGGTTGATGTGGTTGACGGTCTGCGGCCCGAGCACTTCCTTCCAGCGCGCGATGGCCTTCAATGGGACGAGACTGCCGCCGTTATCCGGCTTGATGTAAAGGCGCTCCAGGTTCTGCGGATCGGCCCGGCCATCATCGCCCACTTCCATAATGACCTGGTATTGGTCCGTCTCCTTTTTGATGAGATAGACGTAATTCTGCGCGTAAGCGTTGCGCAAGGCGTCGAGAATAGCCTGCGCGGAGACGCCGTAGGAGGCGGCCTGTTCGCGCCGGATCTCGATTTCCAAATTGGGCGTCTGCGTTTTTAAATCGGAGTTAATGAAAAGGAAGCCGGGGTAAGGGCGCAGCTTCTCCATGAGCTCGCGAGCGGCGCGGTTGACCTCCTCGCGGTCAATGCCGGTGATGGCGTAGGCGAATTTTCCCTGGGAGTTGCCCGTGGCCCCGGTGCTGATTTGCAGCACGGGGTTGGCCTGCATATAAGGAAGCACCCCGGGGATTTGCGCCATCTTTTCCGAAAGCTGCTTCATCACCACGTCAATGGGAGGGCGCTCCTTGGCGGGCACGAGGTTGGCGAGAATGCGCACCTGGGAACTGGGTAACCGCCCGCTCAAGCTGGAGATGGTGTAGGAAAGGTCCACGTAGGGGTTGTCCCACAAAATCTGGTCCACCTTGCTTTGCAGTTCGCGGATGCGCTTGGGCGAGGTGCCTTCCTGCACCATGAAAATACCGCGAACCGTGCCGCTATCCCCCACCGGCAGGAACGACTTGGGCACAGCTTGGAAGAGCAAAATCGTCCCCACCAGGCAAACCACCCAGGCCGCTGCGGAAACCCAAATGTGGCGCAGGAAAAAGTGAAGCGAATTCCCGTACACAGCGATCACGCGGTCGAGCACCTTTTTCACATGGGTTTCGAGCCACGTTTTCTTGGCGTTCTCGTGCTTGGCCAGCATCCGCGAGCACATCAACGGCGTCAGCGTCAGCGAAACGACGCCCGAGGCGATGATGGCGATGATGATGGTGATGGCGAACTCCTGGAACGTCCGCCCAATCAACCCCGGCATGAACACCATCGGCAAAAAGACCGCCGCCAGCGAAAGCGTCATCGAGAGAATGGTGAAGCTGATCTCGCCCGCGCCGTGAATGGCCGCTTCCGCCGCCGTTTCGCCCGCTTCCATGCGGCGCACGGCGTTTTCCAGGAACACGATGGCGTCGTCGACCAGGAAGCCGATGGAAAGGGTCAGCGCCAACAACGAAAGGTTGTCGATGCTGTAACCCAGCAAAAACATCGCCAGGAAGGTGACGAGCATGGACATCGGCAGAGCCACGACGGGGATCAGCGTATCCGTGGCGCGGCCCAGGAAAACGAAGATGACGATGACCACCAGCGCGAAGGCGATTAAGAGCGTCTCCTTCACGTCCTCGACGGAGTTCATGATGGTGATGGAGCGGTCCATCATCGTCTCAAGCTGAATGGAGCCCGGCAGTTCGTGGCGGAAAAGCGGCAGCAGATCTTTGACGCCCCCGGCGGTGGCCACGGCATTAGCCCCGGATTGCCGCGAGACGGCCAGCACCACGCTGGTGGTGGCGGCGCTGCCGTGGCGCATCCAGAAATGCCGCGTCATGCGCTCGTCCTGCACGGAATCGCTCACGTCGGCCACGTCGCGCAGATAAATGGTGGCGCCGTCTTTGTAGCCGATGATGAGTTTTTTGTACTGCTCCGCGTTTTCAAGCTGCCCCTGCGGCTGCAAAAGGAAGGTGCGGCTCTTGCCGTCGAACTGCCCCGCGCCCTGGTAGCTGGTGCCCGCTTTGATGGAGGCGGCCAGCGTATCCACGGTGAGCCCCAGGGAGGCCAGCTTCTTTGGGTCGACCTTCACGCGCACGGCGGCCTTGGAGCCGTAGATATCCACCTTGGCCACGCCGGGCAGGATGCTGATGCGCTGCGCCACCTGCGTGCTGGCGTAGTCGTAAAGCTGCCCCTGGGTAAGCGAGGCGCTGGTCAGCACGAGGTAGATGACCGGCTGATCGTTCGGGTTGAACTTGCTGAACAACGGAGGGGAAGGCAGGTCTTGCGGCAGGCTGGAATTGGCCTGGTTGATGG
This sequence comes from uncultured Chthoniobacteraceae bacterium, assembly GCA_964513965.1. Classification (GTDB taxonomy): domain Bacteria; phylum Verrucomicrobiota; class Verrucomicrobiia; order Chthoniobacterales; family Chthoniobacteraceae; genus UBA695. Next base: position 128,145 of record CAZEOO010000003.1, on the reverse strand, counting down.
CGGCCTGAACGTCGGTCGCCGCCGCATCCACGCTCTTGTTGAGATTAAACTGGAGCGTGATGGAGGCGTAACCCTGCGAACACTGGCTCGTAATGAGGTCCAGGCCGGGGATCTGCATGAACTGGCGCTCCAGCGGCGTGGCCACGTTGCGGGCCATGGTGTTGGGGCTCGCGCCGGGGTAGTTGACCGTCACGGTGATGACGGGGAAATCGACCGCCGGGAGATCGTTCACCGGCAACCGGTTGAACCCGAGCACGCCGAAGACGACGATGCATAGGGTGAGCATCATGGTCATCACCGGGCGCTTGATGAAAGGGACGGAAAGGCTCATCGCAAGGGCTTCCTTTTTTACGGGACGATCTTGACGGCCGCCCCGGGAGCGAGGGAGACCTGCCCCGTGACGACGACGGTTTCCCCGGCGCCGAGACCTTTGGTAATGGCCACTTGATCCTCCTGCCGCTGCCCCGGTTGCACTTGGCGCAATTCGACGGTGTTGTCGGCCTTCACCACAAACACGAACGGCCCGTCCTGCCCCACCTGCAAGGCTTCGCTGGGAATGAGCACGGAATCCTTAAGCGTATCGAGCACCAGGCGGACGTTCACGAACTGCCCGGGCCAGAGGAAGCGGTCTTTGTTGTCCAAAAACGCCCGCATCCGCACCGTGCCGGAGTTGGTCTGCACGCCGCTGTCGAGGAAATCGAACTGGCCCTCGCGGTTTTTGCCGGGGTCGTTGGGGAAGATCACCTGCACCTTCAGCGTCCCTTTGGCCAGGTATTGGCGCACCTGTTGCAACGCTTCCTCGGGCACGGTGAAATCGACGTAAATGGGGTCCTGACGCTGGATCAAAAGCAGTTCGGTGGTGTTGGCCACGACGATGTTGCCCGGGTCCACGGCGCGTTTGCTGGTCCGGCCCGCGATGGGGGATGTGATCCGGCAAAAATCGAGGTTCAGCCGGGCGGCCTCAAGCGCGGCCTCGTCGGCCTGCACGGTGGCTTCCGCGGCGTCGGCGGCGCTTTTCAGGCTGTCGTATTCCTGGGGCGCGATCACCTTTTTCTGCCTCAAATCCTCGTTGCGCTGCACCTGGATTTTGGCGTACTCGGCCTTGGCGCGGTCCTGCGCGAGCGTGGCCTTGGCCTGCTCGAACGCGGCGCGGTAGGGGCGGGCGTCGATTTCAAAAAGCAAGTCACCCGGAGCGATTTCCTGGCCGTCCTTGAAGCGGATGGCCACGAGCGCGCCGCCCACGCGGGGCTTCACGGTCACCGCTTCGAAAGCCGTGCAGTTGCCGATTTCGTCCAGGTAAAGGGGCACGTCGCGAGCGACGGCTTTCGCGGCCGTGACCGGGCGCGCCGGTTTGGCGGCAGGGCCAGTGGCCTTCCGGTGGCAGGCAGACCCGAGCAAACTCCCGGCGAGAACAAAAAGGAGAAGCCGCGAAAATTTCATGGTTTGGTCATCATCAATGGGTTCCAGCCCGAATTCAACCCATAACAATAAGTCAAGGGCGCGGGGAAATGAGCATAGCGCGCCGGGCCGCCCGGCAGAATTCCCATTGCAAAATAACGGTGATACCGAGGAGGTATTAAGAAGACTCTGCTTCCTACTCCACGGCCATGCGCCGCAGCGCGTTGGCGGCGAAGACAGCGAGGCCCGCCACCGTCGTCGGCGCGCCGTTGCAGCGGATGACCTTCACGCTGCGCTCGCCCTGGCCGGAGAGTTCCGGTTCGCCCTGGGCCACCACGACGGAGCAGGCAAAGTGCGGGGCCAGCATTTCAAGCGCCTTTTTCAGCGCCTCCTCCTGCTGAGGTGTCGTCGGCACGGGGGGCTTCGAACCGGGCGCTTGCGGGGGCCGGTTACCGAAGGTGTGGCAAAGCAAATCCGAGGCATACACGATGAGCCCCGTGGCCGTGGTCGAGCAGCCGTACCAACGCAGCATTTGCGCAAATTGCGGCTGCCCTTCGGGGTTCAAAAACTGGGCCTCGGCCACCATCACGACGTTCGGAAATTGTTCCGTGACGATTTGGTAGGCCGTTTGCAGCGCGTGTTCCCGAGGATCAGTGGACATCGGGCTCTTTCATAGAAACCGGGGGGCGCGAAGTCAAGCAACGGAGCGCCTTCCGCAACGCCGAACAGACGTTTCATTGACCTTTTCCCTCTCTATTCCCTATATTTTATACCAATTATGCAACCTCTCTTTGACGGCGTGATCCTCGCCGAAGGCAAAACGAAAGTCATCGGGCAATCCCCCACCAACCCCGCCCAGGTCATCATGGTTTCGAAAGACGATATTACCGCGGGCGATGGAGCAAAACACGATCTGCTCTCGGGCAAAGCCGCTTTTGCCACCCAGACCACGTGCAACAACTTCCGGCTGCTCAAAGCGTGCGGCATTCCCGTGGGCTTTGACGAACAGCTCGGGCCGGTGACGTTTTCCGCCCCCAAATGCGAGATGCTCCCCTACGAAGTGGTCACCCGGCGCGAGGCGCACGGCTCCTTTTTGAAGCGCACGCCCGGGCTGGAAAAAGGGCACCTCTTTCCCCGCCTGGTGGTGGAGTTTTACCTCAAGACCGCTGGCAAGAAGTGGAAGAACCACGACCTGCTTTGCGATGACCCGCTGATGAAGTACGACGCGAAGGCCGGGACCGTGAGTCTCTTCCAGCCCTCCAAGCCCATCGCGGGCCAGGAACCGTTCCTGGTGATGCCGGAAGCGGAGGTTTTCTCTCACAAGGGCGAACCGAAGTTTTTCGCCGAAATGGACGCCTACGCCCGGCGCGGCTTCCTGGCGCTGGAAAAAGCGTGGCAGCTTGAAGGCGGGCGCTTGGTCGATTGCAAGGTGGAGTTCGGCCTCACAACGGAAGGCAAGCTCGTGCTGGCCGACGTGATCGACAACGACTCCTGGCGCGTGCTCGAGGACGGCGCTTACTTGGACAAGCAGGTTTACCGCGACGGCGGCGCGCTTGACGCAGTGGCCGCCAACTACCAGCGCGTGGCCGGGATCACCGGGCGCTTCCGCGTGCCCGCCCAGCGCATCGTGATTTGGAGCGGCTCCGTCAACGACGACGTGAGCCCCGTGGAGAACGCCATCGCCAAGCTTTCGGGCGGCGTGGTGGAAATCGCGAAAATCGCCTGCTCGGTTCACAAGGAACCGGTCAAGGCCATCGCGGAATTGAACCGGCTCGTGCAGGAGAAGCCCGAAACCGTGGTCATCGCCTACATCGGGCGCTCTAACGGCGCGGGCCCGACGCTTTCCGCCGCCACGACGGTGCCCGTCATCACGGTGCCCGCCAGCTTCAAGGACTTCCCCGAGGATGTGTGGAGTTCCCTGCGGACGCCCTCCAACGTGCCGGTCACGACCGTCATCGAGCCCTCCAACGCGGCGCTGGCCGCCCTGGAGATCCTGGCCCTGCGCAACCCCGCCCTTTACCTGCGGCTGCGCGAGGTGCTGGAAGAGCGCCTGGCGTAAGGTCCGTAAACGCTAAAGTTCGAGAGGATGCCTGCAAATCGCGGGCATCCTCTTTTTTTATAGCCAGCCCCTAACGCAGTTCCCCCAGTGCTTGGGCAATGGCCCCGGGGAGCATGCGCGCGCCGTCGCCGTCGAGATCGGTGTCCACTTTTTCAAGCCGCCGGATCAAGTCCACCACCTGGGCACGCGGGTAGGGCCCCCCGGCGTCGTGGCAAAAGTGGGTGCGACAGCCGAAAGGGCGATCATTGTAAATCATGCAGCGGCCCGTTTGCGGGTGAAGCAGCGGGCACGCGCCGTCGGCCCGCTCGGGGAGCACTTTTCGGCCCGCGGCGCGCACACCACGCGCCGCCACCAGCGCCTCGCCTTTGGTCAGGTAGGGCGTCAACCCATTGAGCTTGAACTGGCAACAGGTGGTCGCCCGAGTGCATTGGCGCTGGATGGGCCTTTGGGCCAGCTCGGCATAAACGGCGCGCACTTCGGCCACGGCCGCGGTCACTTTTTCGGAAACGGGAACGGGCGGACGGCGGGGGGCTTTCATCGGCTTCCAAATCCTCCATCCGGGGGCAAAGCGCAAGCCGAAACATACTTGATGTCCGAATTCAAAGAACTGGAGCTTGAAACTTTCGATTTGGCCGAAGAAGGCGAACAAGAGCGCGCACAGGCCATATTGAAAGCGATGAACGGCGTCCACACGGCGCGGATCACCCGCAACGGGGTTCACATCATCTACAACCCCAAGGGGATCGCGCCGGAAGAAATCACGAACGCCATGAGAAACGCCGGCTTCAAGATTGCCTATCTGCAGCCGGGCTGACCGTCTTTGACGGCCTTGCGGCGGGGCGGTTCCGGCGGGCGTGGTAGCCCACGAGAGCCGCTCCGAAGAGGATCATAAAGAGCGAAAGGAACTGGCCGCGCGTGAGCCCCAGGGTAAACGCGATGCCCTCGTCCGGTTCGCGGAACTGCTCGCCGAAAATCCGCACCATCGCGTAGAGAATAAAGAACGCCCCGGTGGTGACGCCCTCGGCCACGCGGGTTTTGGTGCGCAAGAGCCAGAGCAGCGCGAAAAGGAGCAGCCCTTCGAGGCAAGCCTCGATCAATTGCGAAGGGTAACGCGGTGTGAGAATGGCCCCCAGCGCGGCCCGCACCGGCTCGCTCGTCTGCGCGGCCTCCACGATGGCGTCGGGCGTCACGAGCGTGGGGTCGATTTTCGAACAAGCGGCGACCGCTTCGCTGGAAAGAAGCTGGCTGCTGTAGAGTTCCTTGGGAAATTGCATGGCCCAGGGGACTTGGGCGGCGCGGCCATAAAGCTCGCCGTTGATGAAATTGGCGCAGCGGCCAAAGAAAATGCCCAGCGGCGCGGCCACCACCAGGTTGTCGCCCAGGCCCATCCACGAGATTTTGTGGCGGCGGGCATACCAGAACGTGAAAATCGCCACCCCCAGGATGCCGCCGTGGCTGGCCATGCCGCCTTCCCATACGCGGAAGAAGCGCAACGGATCGTGCAGCGTTTCGCCCAAATCGTAAAAAAGCGAATAGCCGAGCCGACCGCCCAGGAGCACGCCCCAGAGCGCCACTGCGGCGATAAAGTCGCCCACTTTTTCAGCGGGCAATTCCGAGTATCCCTTTTGCGAAAACCAGCGGAGCATCCAATAACCGAGGATAAACGCCATTACGTAAGCCGTGCCATACCAGCGAAGCCCGTAGCCGTTGCCAAACTCGATGATGAACGGGCTGAAGTGGTCGATGTAGTAAGCGAGCATAGAAAGGAAAGTTTAGTTTGCCACAGTTCCGGCGAATCGCCCAACTATTTGAAATCGCGGAGCGCCGTCGCCGGTTCGCGGTAGCGCCGGTACCAGCGGGTGAGCGTGGCGTACTCGAAGAAAAGCCGGACGGGCTTCCAACGGAGCGCCCAAAACCAGACGCGATAAAAAATCGCCAGGAACCCGATGCCAAGCGCGGCGGAAAGGAACACCGCCCCGAAGTGCGCAACCCCCGGCGGCACGAAGAGGTTCAACGCGCCGTCGCACCAGCGGATCAGCGGTCCCAAAAGAAGCACTATCGCCAGAACCACAAGATGGCTCGCCTGAACGGCCCGTTGGGGACAGAAATTCATGCACCGCATGCAACTCTCGCAATGGAAGGTCCAGAAGGGCCTCCCCTGCCTCATTTCAATGGCATGGCAGGGGCAATGCTCCGCACAAAGCCCGCATCCGTTACAGCGGGAGGAAGCAAAGAAAAGCTTCGAAAGCAGAAAACGCGCGGCCAGCAGATAACCAAGCGATACCGGCAGCATCGCCGCCCCGGCCAAGGCGCTCCATTGGCCCGAAAAGCTTCCGTGCCCCGAGGTCAGCGAACGGGCAAACGCCACGGCGGACTCGCGGGTTTGCTCCATCAACCCCCGGCAACTTTCCTCGCCGGGAGCGGGCACCAGCGCCGTCCAGTTCTCCACCGTGAAATGGAAAGCGCGTGCGCCCACGGGGCGGTAGCCTTTGGCCCACAATATTAATAATGGCAGGTATAGTCCGCTGCCCTCCCAGCCCGGGATCGACACCGGCCCCAAGCGGCAACCGCCCGTGACCGCCGCGACGAAAACGCGACCGCCGCGGCCCCGGGGCAGACGCCATAGGAACCGGAGCATCGGCCAGACCGTGATGAACCCGTGGATGGGGAACACGAAACCGTTCAAAGCGCCGGGTGCTGGATCGAACCGCTCAAACGCTTCCGGGCAAATGGGGAGCGCCTCGCCGCGCGATTCCCCGGCAAGCCACAAGGAAACGCGCCGGGCATTGCCGGTGCCGGAAAAATAATAGACTCGCATGCCGCTCTTGAGTAATCCGCAGCGCCTTTACCGCGTCAACACGAAAGCGCCCCAACCCGGCAATTCCGCGCATTCCCCCGCCGAACTCCGAACCGTCTTTCGGAGGAGAATGTTTATGCGTAGAGCCGCCGTTTTGCTTTTGGCCGTGGGAATCGTTTCGATGGGTGCAGGTTGCCGCAAATCCGGCACGCCACAATCCTCCGCCGCGAACCCTGAAAATCCCGCGAACAATCCGCCCGCAGCCGTGGCTGAAAAAGCCGAGCCGGAACCCAGCCCCACGCCCACTCCCGCCGCGATCAACCGCAATGCGCAGGTGATCGTGCTGGGCTACCACCGGGTGATGGACCAGGCGCACGGCGCGTCTGATATCAGCAAGGCGGATTTTGAGGCGCAAATGCAGCAACTCAAAGATCAGGGCATCACCGTCATCCCGTTGCACGACTTGCTGGCCTGGAAGCGCGGTGAAAAGGACATCCCTGCCCGCAGCGCCGTGATTACCATGGACGACGGCTGGAAATCCCAATACGAAAACGCGTGGCCCATTCTCCAGAAATATGGCTACCCGTTCACACTTTTTGTTTATACGGACTACGTAAAAGGCGGGCCGAAATCCGGCGGCCAATCGCTCACATGGGAGCAGATCGCCGAGATGCGCGACGCCGGGGCGGACATCGGCGGCCACACCATTTCGCACAAGGATTTGCGCGGCAAAAAGGGAGCTGCGCCCACCCCGGATTACGACGCCTGGCTTTGGAACGAACTCAACGGCTCCAAGCAGATCATCGAGCAGCGCCTGGGGGTGAAAGTGGAGGCGCTGGCGCTCCCGTTTGGCTTCTACAACGCCCATGTGCAGGAGGTCGCCAAAAAAGCGGGCTACGACGCGGTGTTCACGGTTTATGGGCAAAAAATCAATCACGGCTCGCGCAATGACGCCCTGGGCCGCTACATGATCGAACCGGGCAAACCGAAGATCTTCGCCAGCGCCATCAACTTCGGCGCGGGCGGCCCCGTCACGACGGCGGAGCCGGTGGCCGAATTCGCCCCGCGCACCCTTTCCACGCTGCCCGCCGATAACGCTACCATCACCGATCCGCGCCCGGTGATTCAGGCGAACCTGAGCGAGTTCGGCGACGTGGACCCGGCCTCGCTCTCCATGCGGGTGAGCAGCCTCGGAGCGGTGAACGCGAAATACGACCCCGCGACCAAAACCTACACCTTCCAGCCGCCGCGCAAGCTGCTGGACAACCGCTACACCGTCATCGTAATGGGCAAGGCGAAGGATAAACGCGTGGAAGCCCGCTGGGGCTTCACGGTTGACACCAAGGCGGCGGAGCAAAAGGCATCGCCCGCACCCGCAGCCAGCGTCGCCCCCAAGCCCACGCCATAGCCCGCTTACCGCAGCCAACGCCGGGCGGCGAAATCCATAAAGCGCGCCCAGTCGTATTCCGTAAGATCGTGTTCCCCGGTGCGCAGGTGGTAGCCCATAGCCCTGGCTTCCACGGGAGTTTCCGGCGGCGGGGTCCGTGCGCACCTCCCGGAACTCCAATGCGGTCGGTTTCCCCTAAGGCATGCGCCCGTAAATATGCTCACGGAAAAGCTCCAAAAGCTCGGGACGCCGAGCGGTTTGCCAGGCTTCGGCAGTTTCAATGCGCCCACCTTGACGCGTGACCAGCGGGTCGGGAATTTCAGGGGAAAGGCACATGGGGCACAAAAAGGGAGGGAGTGGGCCTTGAGAAGGCCACCGTAGCCTGGAAACAATCGGCGCTTCAATGCCAAAACCGGGTTGATTTTTCGATGGAGAGGCGGATAACTGGCAGCCATCATGTTCTACCCCCACGTGATCCGCCAAATCGACCTCCTCGACCAGCCTGCGGAGGCGCTCATTTACTCTTCCAATGTCCAGCTCCGGTGCTCCGGCGGAGTCGGCGCGGCGCTCGTGGACCGCTACGGGCCGGAAGTGCAGCGGGGCTTAAAGCTGTTGCTGACGGGCCGCCGCGCTTGCGAACAAGGCGAAATTTTCGAATGGACGCCGCCCGGGATGGGCCGCAAGACGGTTTTCCATACGGTGCCCACGGATCTTTGGCACAACACGACGCCGCAAATCGTCGAGGACGTGCTTCGCCGGACATTGACCCGTTGCGTGGAGCGCGACATTACCCGCGTGGCCCTTAGCGCGCTGGCAACGGGCTACGGCGACCTTCTCCTGAAAGAATTCCTGGAATTGGCCGACCGGGTGTTTTGCGACCCAGCGTTCGTTTCGCTTCAAGAAGCGGTGCTCTGCCTGCCGGATGCCGACTCCTACGTGCTCGCCCTCAAGATTGTGGAATCCGGCAAGCTGCACTGGCGGGTGGAGCCGGAGATGGCCCAAAAATAGAGGTTCCCTAAAGGGGTTTGACCTCGGCCCTCTTCTGGCCCATTTTGAGGGAACATGTACGAAGACGAAATTGAACTGACGCGCGACTGCGAGGCGATCCAGATTCCCCAGGGAACCACGATCACGCTCGCCAAGGGCACGCGGGTTTCCCTCACCCAGTCTCTGGGCGGCAGCTACACCGTTTCCACCGACAAGGGACTCTTCCGCATCACCGACAGCAACGCGGATGCCGTGGGCAAGGAAGTTCCCGCGAAGGCCGCCGGGAACGGGGAGGCCGTCGAGGTCGATGAAGCCGCCGTTTGGGAACAGCTCAAAACCTGCTACGACCCGGAAATCCCCGTCAATATCGTCGATTTGGGCCTGATTTACGATTGCCACCTGGAACGGCTTGAGAACGGCAAGACCAAGGCTTCCGTAAAAATGACGCTCACCGCCCCCGGGTGCGGCATGGGGCCGACCATCGCCGCCGAGGCGAAAATGCGCATCGAAAGCATTCCCGGCGTGGAGGAAGCCGTTGTCGATCTCGTCTGGGACCCGCCGTGGGATCAATCCATGATCTCGGAAGTGGGCAAAATGCAATTGGGGCTGATTTAGTACCCCGCTCCCCCACTGGAATGAAGGCGTTGCTTTGCGCGGGGCTGGCCCTTTTGCCGCTGTTGGCAAACCTGAACGCCGCGGAGCCTGTTTACGTCACGGTGCGGCTCGACCAGCCCGGGGCGGTTTTCGATCCGCTCGAAGCCCTGGGCGCTGGCGTGGACGGCCATTTCGAAAAAGATACCGAGGCCGTATACAAGCCGGAGGTGTTGCAAAAAATGCTCGCCGCCGGGCTGCACCCTCTCTCCTACCGGCTGCGCTCGGAGCTGGCCATCGAGGCGTGGCATTGGAATCCCAAGGGCATGTGGAGCGATCCGGCCCGCCAATGCGGCTACTGGACATCCAATTCATCCCCGGCCAGCGGCCCCATCCGGCTCAGCTACGGTTACCGGCTGCCCCGGCGCGGTGATACGCTGGATGAAGCCAACAACGACGGCTGGTCCATGCTCGACGACGGCGACCTGGCGACTTTCTGGAAAAGCAACCCGTATCTGGACGAAAAGTTCACCGGCGACGCGCCCGGTTCCCACCCGCAATGGGTGGCGGTCGCCTTCCCCAAAGCCGTGCCGATCAACGCCATTCGCATTCACTGGGCCGCTCCCTACGCCACGCGCTTCGAGGTGGAATGGGGCGACCTCGGTGACGAGCCGTATTTCGGCATGACGCTGCCCGGGATGTGGAAGCGTTTCGACCACGGAACCGTCGCCACCGGCAAGGGCGGGGACGCGCTCCTCAAGCTCGCGGACCGGCCCGTGATGGCGCGCCACGTGCGCATCCGGCTGCTGGAAAGCTCACACAAAATGGATAGGGAGCCGGGTTCCACCGACGAGCGCGACCGCATGGGTTACGCCATTCGGGAAATCGAAGTGGGGCGGCTCGACGCCAAGGGGAAATTCCACGACGCCATCGAACACAAACCCTCGCGGCACCAAACGGTCATCTACACCTCATCCACCGACCCGTGGCACCGCGCAAGCGACCGCGACTTGGGCGTCACCCAGCCGGGGTTCGACTTGGTGGCCGAGTCCGGCCTAATGCGCGGTCTGCCGCTCATGGTGCCGCTGCCAGTGTTTTACGACACGCCGGAAAACGCCGCGGGCATTGTCGAATATCTGAAAGGGCGCGGCATCGCCTACCACCGCGTGGAGCTTGGCGAAGAGCCGGACGGCCAGCGGGCAGAGCCCACGGATTTCGCGGCGCTCTACCTGCAAGTGGCCGCGCGGGTTCGCGAGATCGATCCGCAAGCAGTCATGGGCGGCCCCAGCTTCGTGACCGTGGAAGGGGACGCCCCCAGCACGCTCACCGGCTTTCATCGCGGGCTCTGGACCAAAGCTTTCGTCGATTACCTCCAGGAGCGCGGGCGGCTGGGCGACTTCCGCTTTCTCTCCTTCGAATGGTACCCCTTTAACGAAGGGCTGCGCTCCGTGCCGTGGGAAGTGGGGATGCACTCGGGCCTGCTCCGCAACGCCATCAACCTCATCCGCGCGGCGGCCCCGGCGGGCACTCCGCTTATCATCTCGGAATTCGGCTACTCCGCCTACGCCCACCCGGCGGAACTGGATTTGGGAGGCGCGCTGATGAACACCGAAGTGGCCTGCCAATTTCTGGCCATGGGCGGGGCCACCGCCTTCCTCTACGGTTACGAACCCGAGAGCCTGCAAAACGATTGGGGCGGCGAAGCCTGGGGCAACAACACCATTTTGCTGGCCGATAAAACGGGCGGCCTCACCCCCACGGCCACCTACCACGCCGCGCATTTGCTCACCCACGAATGGGCGCAAGCCGAGGGCGGGCCGCACCGCCTTTTCCCCGCCGAAGTCACCAACGCGCCGCTCCTGGCCGCCTACCCCTTGCAACGCCCCGACGGCCGCTGGGCCGTGATGTTCATCAACAAAGACCCGAAGCGCGCCATGGAGATTGCGCTCGAATTTGTGAAAGGCAACGCGCCAGCCCCCTCCCCATTTGCCGCGCCCTTTGAAGCCTTCACCTTTTCCTCGCGGGAATACGAATGGAAAAAGGAAGGCAAAGCCAGCCGCCCCGTCCGCAACCACCCCGCGTCGAGAGCGGTCATCACCCCGGCGGCCCGGCCCGTCATCACGCTCCCCCCGTGGTCGCTCACCGTGATTCGCAGCGGCACATAAAAGCTCACGCAAAGCCGCGTTACTTGCGCAACTGAATCATCTCCTCCACCAGCGCCGCCGTGCGCTTTGCGAAAAAGCCGCAGAGGCCGCGAGCCAGCGCCCGCGCCTCCTTGTGACGGTCGCTCTCGGCGGCAGTGAGCCGCGCGTCGCAGCATTTTTCCGTGTGGAACGCCGCGAGGCGCTCCAGTTCGCGATCGAGGACCGCCGCCGCTTCGCGGGGAACCTTGCGCAAAACGCAAAGCTCCTCGGTAATGGCGGCGGCCCGCTCCATTTTCTGCTCCGGCGTCAGCACGCCCGGCCTCCCTCGGCCAGCCCGGCAATCTCAAGCACCCGTTGGAAATATTGCCCGCCATTCTCCACCTTAAGGCGCGCATATAAACGGGCGTAGAGCGGCGCGGCGACGGCCTTGTAGGCGTCCGGGACGGCCAGGAAATCCTTGAAATACTCCACGGCCGTTTCCGCACCGTCGGCATCCTCCCCTTCCCCCGGCAGCACGAGACTGGCCTCCAAATCCAGCCCCCGAGCCCGCTCCCTTGAAAGCAGCCCGAAGCTGCGCACGCCGCCTTCCATGTATGGGAAGCGTTCGTCCTCGTCCATGCAGGCATATTCGCAGGTCACGATACTTTGTAATACCGACTGCACCCCGCGCCGAACTTCCACCAACACCGGCTCGAAGAGCGTCCGGCCCGTTTCCTCCACTTGCGCAATGCCCGTGGCCGTCCGCTCACTGGGCAGCCCGCCGATGCTCCCCTGGGTAACGGTCGATACCCCGGCCCGGATGCGCCACGTGGAAATGACCGTTTCCAGCAGGAACTTCGTCTGCTCGTCGAGGTCGGGAATGGTGGTGGTCTGCAATGCGTCCTGCGCCGTGTAGCCATCGTTGAGGTCCAGCACCTGGTCGGGCGAGATTTCGAAGGGCTGATCGTCCTGCCATTGCACCACAGCCTCCTTGCGCCGGAATTTGACGGGGTTGGCCGCGAGATCGTTGCGGTAGAGCACCTGGTTGGTGAGCTTGTCGATCAACCGCTGGTAGTGCTCGTACTTCTTGAACCAGCTTCGCCCGTACCAGCGGTGCGGCTCCTTGTTGACCGTCACCGCCTCGAAGGGGTAGCGGCCATCCGGGGTCACGTTGGCGATGTAGTCCCACACGAGCGGCAGGTCGTAGTCATACGCAATCATCATGAATACGCGGCAGGGGCGGCCATCGCCCCGCGCGTCGATGGTGAAGTAAGTTTCCGCCACGCGAAGCTCCGGGTCCTCGCCGGGCGTCGGGATTTCATCCCCCTCCCCGTCGCGCCGCATCGGCTTTTGGGACTCCGCTTCGGGTTCCACCCCGCCGCCAGCTCGGATTCTCCGCAACGTGTTGACGAGGTTATTCTCGACGCCCGACTCCTCCCCGGGCGCTTGCTCCAGCGAAACCCCCAGGTAGCCGCAAAGCTGCGAGAGCCGCATGGAAGTCAAGTGCGCCACGAAATCCGCCTCTTGCACCGAGGGGGCGTTCAGCGGGCAATAAAACTCCTTGGTGTGCAGCGGCACGGCCTTGGCCCCGGCGGAACGCACCACGCGCTGGGAGACGATCTGCTCCTTCCACGAAAAACCGGCGGGCAGATCCTCGCGGGAAATGGGGTCGCCCGGGTGCCATTCGGCCACGAAATCCAGCGGCACCATCAGCGCGGCGGAAAGCGCCTCCGCAGGGCCGTCCTCGAACACGAACTCCCCGTCCGGCGTCAGCACGGGCGCATCCGTCCGCTCGTCCCACAACACGGAGGCGATGCGCTCGAAGGTCTCCTCTTCGGTCTGGTAGGATATCTTCGTAACGCATTCGCCGAGTTTGCACGCCTGCGTCACCATCTCGCGGGCGACCGACTGGAAATCGATCTGCCCGGCCCCGAGCTTCCAGCCCAGGTGCCCGCGCACTTGCTCCACCAGGGCCAAGTCCGCGCCGTCCGGCAGCCGCGGTTCCACGGCAAACCAGTGTTGGCTTCCAAAGAGTTCCTCGATCAAGCGGCTGCGGATATAATCCACGCCGGTTCCGATCATGTTCAACGATTCGTTGGAGCGCGCGAACACGCCGCTTGTCCAGGCCCGATGGGAAAAATCATCGTCCCATTCCCGCTCGAAGCGTTCGCGATCTTCGATCCAGCCCTGGCTCCGGGCCTGGTCGATCGCCTCCATGCGGCCGCGCACATAGCGCGTCATTCGTTCCAACTGTTCGTCCGTCAGCGTCAATGCAGTTTTGAGCATCCCGCACCGTAAAGCGCGTATTTTCCAAACCGCACGCCCGCGCCGGGCCAACCGCGTCAAATTTCCCGTCGCCTGGTATTACGAAATCCTCACTTTTGCCGCTCCAGCTTTTGCCGGATGGCGGCGAACTCCCCGAGCTTGGCTTTGTCCACCTTCGGGAAAGCAAGATTCAGCGAGCGCAAGGTATCCACGATCACGTCGGCCACGACCAGGCGCGTAAACCACTTGTTGTCGGCGGGGATCACGTACCATGGCGCCTCGGGGCTGGCGGTATGCCGGATCGTCTCCTCGTAGGCGTCCATATAATCATCCCAGCGTTCCCGCTCGGCGGCGTCGGCCATGGAAAACTTCCAGTTCTTCGATTCCTCTTCCAAGCGGCTTAAAAAGCGGCGCTTCTGCTCTTCCTTGGAAACATTCAGGAAAAACTTGCGAATGACGACGCCGTTGCGGGAGAGATAGCGTTCGTAGGCGTTGATGTCCTCGAACCGTTCCTTCCAGAGATGCGTGGAAACCCGGGGCAGTTTTTCGTGCGCAAGGATCTCGGGATGCACGCGCACCACCAGCGTCTCCTCGTAATAGCTGCGGTTGAAAATGCCGATGCGGCCCCGCTCGGGCAGCGCGCGGTTGCAGCGCCAAAGAAAATCGTGGTCCAGTTCCTCCGCCGAGGGGCTCTTGAAGGAGCAAACCTGGCAGCCCTGCGGGTTCACCCCGCTCATCACGTGCTTGATGGTGCCGTCCTTGCCCGCGGCGTCCATCGCCTGGAAAATCAAGAGCAGCGCCCAGCGGTCCTGTGCGTAGAGTTTTTCCTGGTAATGTTCGAGCGCCTGAACGCCGCGCCGCAGTTTCTCCTCCGCAGCCTCCTTCGATTTGATCTTCCCCGTATCGGCGGGGTCCATTTTCCGCAGCTTGAAGCCTTTGCCGTCGGTTATTTCGTAGGGGCGATAGATTGGTTTTTCCATAAAATCCCCAAAGCTGGTGTTGGCGGCAGTTCGTTTATTTGGCGTCGAAAGTTTGAAGCCTCACCCGGCGTTCCGCGCCGGCCCCGGACATTCAATCGGGAGTGCACCACTCGGCGGCACGCTGTACCCCGTGCCCCACGCTTTGCATATCCTGCCCAATGCCGCGGAAAGTGCCGCAACCGGAAAATCCCGCCATCACTGCAAAAGCCAAGCCGGCGATGAGGAGCGCTTTCATATATTCCGTTAATCATATGCTTTTCCTTCTTTGCAATCCACCTCTTTTCTACTCGGTATGATTGGCCTGGCTTGAGGGCGCCTCTGGAAAAAATGAAGTATTTTCCGGCAAAGCTGCTATAGCTTGATATCCACTCCACCCTCTTTCACGCCGTCTTTTCACCATGAGCACCCCGTCTTCTTCAAAAAACCCAATCTTGTGCGCCAAAACCGCGACGGTCATGGGAATCGTTTTCCTGACCCTTTTTGCCCTGTTCACGCTCTTGGTAGCCATCGACAAGACCCACCGGCCCCGGCTGGAAGCCATCCAAATGCTCGGAAAATAAGGAAAATATACGCATGGATACGTATATTGCGTAGGGAATACGCAAAATTCCGAATTCTTCTCTTGATCTTTGGGTTGCTTTAAGCGATACCGAAGCCATGAGAAGCGCAAAAACTTGGACCCTCCTGGGAGCCGCCATGGCCATCGGCCTGGCCAGCCTCACCAGCGCCCAGGCTACGGTGACCCCCTACGTCGTGAGCACCTCGGGCTTTTCTGAGTACACGTTGATTATGGACTCCCCGAGCGGAGGCTACATCAACCAATCGACCATCAATGGCGACGCGGGCATTGTCAGCCGCGGCCAGTCGAGCAATTTCAATAACGACAAGATCAACGGAGACTTGGATTACACCCAAAGCAACTTCCTCAAGAATTTCTCCTCCATCACGGTCAACGGCGCATCCTCTTTAAACACCGACCCCGTGAACGCCAGCGCCGCCGCCTCGAACTTTGCCCAAACCCTGGCCAACTTCACGATTTCTTCGGGCCACACGCTCACCAGTAATTACAACAACGGCCTCACGCTGACGGCCAGCGGCGACCTCAACACTTACTCCATTGGCAGCAACAGCAATGTCAATGGAACCGTCACGCTCTCGGGCGACTCCAACGACGTTTTCTACATCAACGTTTACGGCAACCTGAACCTTTCAAACATCGTTCTGGACGGCGTTTCCGCGAAAAACATTTACTGGAACATCATCAACAACGGCAAAATATCGCTCAATAACGGCACTTATTACGGCACGTTTCTCACCTACGAAGCCTCTGCCAGCCAGTCGTTGACGATCAACAACGCCACGCTCGAGGGGAATATCTACGGCGGGTCCATGGGCCTCAGCAGCGCCACCGTCAACGGCGTGCCGCTCTCCGAGGCGCTTGCCGCGCCGGAACCCGGTTCCGTGGCCGCCATCATTCTCTTCGGGTTGTTCCTCTTCGGCTCCGCCGCCAAGCGCATGTGGGAGCGCCGCCGCCAGGTGCCGGTGGAGCCCGCCGCCGCGTAATCACAAAAGCTGGCGTAGTCCCGGGGCGGAAATTCGCAAAAGGCATTTGCGTTCCCTACGCACCCTCGCGTAGCATGCCCGGTCCTCCCTGATGACCGAATCCGGCAAAATTGTCACTGCCACCGCGCTCTCAGTGTTGGCTCATGTGAGTCTCTTCACGGTGCTGGCGCTGTTGCCCGAGGCTCCGCTTGAAGCCACACCGCCGCCCCCTTCCCTGGAAGAAGCCGCGGCTGAGGCTCCTTCGCCGTCCCTGGAAGTGACCCTCGAAGCGGCGGCCCCGGTTCCGCCGCCCCAGGCCGCACAGCCTGCCGTTCCGCCACCCGCCCCGGAGCCCGCGCCCACTGGAGCGCAGGCCATCCGCACCCAGCTCGACCCCGAAAATCTCCGTCAAAGCGAGGAAGCGCCCGAGCACGCCCAAACCCTGGCCGCCCACAACTCCAAGGCTACCCCGGAAACAGCGCCCACCCCTTCCCCCACCCCGGCAGCCCAGGCAACGAACGACCCCGCCGACCTTTCTCTGGCCTCCAAACCCAACCCGACCCCGGGCGAAATCGGCATCGACGCCCTGGGCCACTACGGCAAGGCCGTGGGCAACGCCATCGGCATCCGCTGGAACCTCCATCGCAAGGCCCAGAACCCGCCGCTCGCGGTGGGCGAAGTGCGGGTCCAGTTCATCCTGGACGCCCAGGGGCGCGCCTCCGAAATCACCATCCTCTCCAACACCGCCGGCCCCGCCAACGCCACCGTGGCGTGCAAAGCCGTCCAGGAAGCCAAAATTCCCCCCATTCCGCCCGACCGTCTCGCGCAAGTTCCTGGCGGTCGCATGCGGATCGTGTATAGCTTTACCATCTACTCCTCCCAATGATCGCGTTTTCCATCGTCCGTTTCGTCATTCACGGCGGGTTCTTCATGTACCTGCTCTTGATCTGCTCTGTCGCCTCGCTCGCCGCCATGTTCCTGCGCGGCTGGGCCCTGCGGCGTGAAAAAGTGATCCCCTCCTGGCTCTGGAACCGCATCGAAGCCTTGCAACCCGGCGAAACCGGCCTCGAAAACCTCCGCAAAACCGTGGCCGCCGACGCCTCCCCGCTGGCGCGCATCACCGAAGTCGCCCTTCAGCACCTGGAGTGGCCCCGGGTGGAAAACATGGAAGCCGTGCAAACGCGCGCCCGGCATGAAGTCATCCGCATGGAAGCGGGCCTCACCGTCCTGGAAGTCATCGTCGGCATCGCGCCCCTGCTGGGGCTGCTTGGGGCCGTTTCGGGCCTCGTCACCGTGTTCAGCAACATGGGGGCCAGCGAAACCATCACCGATCCGCGCGGCATCGCGCGCGGCATCTCCGAGGCGCTCAACACCACCATCGCGGGCCTCTCCATCGCCATCCCGAGCCTGGTGGCCTACTCCTATTTCTCCAAAAAAGTCGAAACCCTAAGCGTGGAAATGGAATCCATCGTGGGCGAACTGCTGGCCAAGTGCTACTCCCGCAAAAACCGGGCGCGCACGAGCCGGACCAGCCAGGCTGCCTCAGCCGAACCCGCCGCCGCCGAGGAGGGCGCTCCCCGGCCATGATCTTCTACCAGCGCAAACGGCGGATGCCCGCGGTGATTATCGTCTCCTTGATCGATATCTTCGCCATCCTGCTCATTTTCGTCATCGTCACCTCCACTTTCCGGCGGCCGCAACCGGCGGTCACCATCAAGCTGCCCGAATCCACCACCGCCACCCCGCAGGCCAACGCCGAAGCGCCCAACCTCGCGGAATTGACCGTCTCGCCCGAGGGGGAAATCCGCCTCGACGGTGAGCTCGTGGCGCTGGAGGCGCTGGCCGAAAGTATCCGCCCCATCAAGGCCGCCAACCGCCCTCTGGCCCTTAAGGCCGATACCCACGCCCCCTTCGGTGTCATCGTTCGCGTACTCGACGCCTTGAAAGAAGGCGGAATCACGGGTAACTTACCAGCCTTTACCGAAACCAAGTGAACATTGTGGAAATTGTAAAATACGGAAAACCGGTCCTCCGCTCCAAGGGAGCCCGCATCACAGCCATCGACGACGATCTCAAAGCCCTCGCCGCCGAAATGCTCGAAACGCTTCACGCCGCCAACGGCGTGGGCCTCGCGGCGCAGCAAGTTGGGCGCGCCATTCAGTTCGCCGTGATCGATGTGACCGGCGTGGACGACCGCCCCAGCGCCCTTCGCGTCAACGGCGAGGAGCAGGACGTGGAAAGCTGGATGCCTTTGTACCTCATCAACCCCGAGCTGGAACTGGGCAAGGAAAAGGTCGGCGGCGAAGAAGGCTGCCTCTCCTTCCCCGGCATCAGCGGCAAAGTCCAGCGCGCGCAGACGATCAAAGTCAAAGCCCAGCTTCTGGACGGCCGCACGGTGGAATTTGAAGCCGAAGGTTTCCTGGCCCGCGCCATCCAGCACGAGACCGACCACCTCAACGGCATCCTTTTCATCGACCGCATGACCTCCGCCACCAAAGCCGTCCTTTCCGGCAAATTGAAGCGGATGCAAAAGCAGGCGTAATCTTACGCTATAAATAACGGTAGCGGCGCGTAATGGGGTTGACATCCGGCCCGGTTCGGCTTCCTATCGCCCGATGCGTTCCGCCCTATTCCTCCCAATCCGGGGCCTGCTGCTTGCGGCCCTGGGGTCCAGCCTCGCCTTTGCCGAACCAAGCCTCAAGCTCACCCCCGTCAATCCGCCAAACCCGAGTGGGATCTATAAACCGGGTGACAAAATCGTCTGGAAGGCGGAGATCCTCAATGACGACGCCCACGCGGTCCATAACCTCACTTATTTCGTAAAACAAGGCGGCGAAAAGGTCTTGGCGAAAGGGGAGTTGCCCACCGACGGCAGCCCGGCCTTCGTGGAAACCAAGCTCGACGAACCCGGCACGCTGCTCGCGGGGCTCAACGCCAAAGCCGAGGGTGAAAAGGGCATCTGGATCACCAACGGGGCCACCGTCCTGCCCGGCAAATTGACGCCCTCCGCGCAGACGCCCGCCGATTTCGAGGCGTTCTGGAAAGCCAAGTTGGCCGAACTGGCGGCAGTGCCGGAAAACGCCGTGCTTGAAAAGGGCGACAGCGGCAGACCCGGCGTCGATTATTGGAAAATCACCATGGGTAATATCCGTGGCACGCACGTCTATGGCCAGGTGGCCCGACCCGCGCAAGGAGACAAATTCCCGGCGATGCTCATCGTCAATGGCGCGGGCGTCTACCCGCTCGCCAAAGACCCCGTCCTCAACGCAGCGTCGCAAGGCTGGCTTGCCCTGAACATCACCGCCCACGACCTCCCTATCGACGAGCCCAAGGCGTTTTACGACGACCTGCTCAAAGGCGAGTTCAAGGACTACACCACCATCGGCAACACCGATCGCGAAACGAGCTACTTCCTGCGCATGTACCTGGCGTGCTACCGCGCGGTGGAATACCTCTCCAAACGCCCCGATTGGAATGGGAAAATCCTCCTCGCCACCGGCGGCAGCCAGGGCGGGCTGCAATCCATCGTCGCCGCCGCGATGCACCCGAAAGTCACCCACGTCATCATCGAAGTGCCCGCGGGTTGCGACACCACCGGCGCGCTTTCAGGCCGCAACCCCGGCTGGCCTTACTGGAAGCGCCACGCCGACGTTCCCGGCGCGGATTCCGCAAAGATCATGGAAACCTCGCGCTACTACGACGCCGTGAACTTCGCCTCCCGCATCCACGTCCCCGTGCTCGTAGGCATGGGTCTCTCCGACCCCACCTCGCCCGCCTCCGGCGTCTTTACAGCCATCAACCAAATGCAAGGCCCGAAAGAAGTCCTCATCTTCCCCGACGGCACGCACCAGAACACCAGGCTGACCCTTGGGCGCTACTACCAGCGGGCGAACGACTGGAGAGTGGCTCTCGCAAAAGGCGAACCCGCCCCGCTCCAGCCGAACGCGGAGTTCGACGCCACCGCGAAATAGTTTTTCGGCATTCAAAACGGGGCGGAAGAGATTGACTTTTCCGCCCCATCCTCTACCCCAAGGGGATGCGCTCCAAACTCCCTCTGCTTGCGCGAGGCATCCTCCTCGTTTCCCTTGGTTCCACCCTCGCCCTTGCGGCACCGGCTCTCAAGCTCACCCCCGTCAACCCGCCCAACGAGAGCGCCATTTACAAGCCGGGCGAAAAAATCACTTGGCGCGTGGAAGCGGTCGATGACGCGGAGCAGACCCTCAAAACGGTCACCTTCTCCGTGAAGCAAGGGGGCGCCAAGGTGCTCACGCAGGGCACCGTAAGCCTCGGCGGCGCACCGGCTCAATTCGAAGCCTCCCTGGGTGAACCCGGCACGCTGCTGGCGGAAGCCGCCGCGCCCCTGGAAAGCGGCACCACGCTCAAAGCCTCCACCGGAGCCGCCATCCTGCCCTCCAAGCTGGCGGCCTCCGCGCCCGAACCCGCCGATTTCGACGCATTCTGGAAAGCCAAGCTCGGCGAGTTGGCGGCGGTCCCCGAAAACGCCGACCTCAAGAAATTCGACAGCGGCAAGCCGGGCGTCGAGTATTGGAAAATCACTTTTGATAACATCAAGGGCAGCCACGTTTACGGCCAGTTGGCCCGGCCCATGCAGGGAACGAAATTCCCCGCCATGCTCATCGTCCAATGGGCGGGCGTTTATCCCCTCCAGAAAAACTGGGTCACGGACCCCGCCTCGCAAGGCTGGCTCGTCCTAAACGTCAGCGCCCATGACCTCTCGATCGACGAACCCAAGGAATTCTACGACAACCTGGCCAAAACCACCCTCAGCGACTACACCGCCATCGGCAACACCGACCGCGAAACCAGCTACTTTTTGCGCATGTATTTGGGCTGCTACCGGGCGGCGGAATACCTCTCCAAGCGGCCGGACTGGGATGGCCGCGTCTTCCTGGTGATGGGCACCAGCCAGGGTGGCCTGCAATCCTTCGTCACCGCGGGCCTGCACCCGAAAGTGACCGCGATGATGGTGGAAGTTCCCGCCGGGTGCGACAACACCGGCGCGCTTGCCGGGCGCAACCCGGGCTGGCCCTACTGGAAAAACCACGCCGACAAATCGCCCGACGCCGAGAAAATCATGGCCACCTCGCGTTATTTTGACGCCGTGAACTTCGCCCGCCGCATCCATGTTCCCATGCTCGTGGGCCTGGGCCTGGCCGACACCACCTCCCCGGCGTCAGGCGTTTTCAGCGCCATCAATGAGGCCAAGGGTCCGAAGGAAGTGGTCGTCATGCCCGACGCGCCGCACCAGAACGTCAACAAAACCCACACCCCTTACTACGACCGGGCCAACGCCTGGAAAGCGGCTCTGGTGAAAGACCAACCGGCCCCCTTGCAGCCCAACGCGGCGTTTGAGCAGCCTTAAGGCTGCTCCGCTAAGTTTATTGCCCCTGCCCCTCCGCCTCGGGCGGAGCGGGCACGAAATAGGCAAAGCGCCACGACCCGTTGACCCGCTGCAATCCGGCCCGGTAGCCCTTGTAATTCGGGTCGTAAGTGACCTCCTTCGGCGCCACCATGAAGTTGCCGCTGGGCACGAATTTCTCCTTCAGGATCAAGTTCAGTTCCGGCCAAAGATTGTTGCGGTCCCAATACGCGAACACCCCCTCGCCTTCGCCGCCGGGCTCCCAGCTATAGCCAAAGTTGGGGGTCATCATCGAGGCGAGCGTCTGCATATCGTGCCGGGCCGCGGCCTTGCGCAACCGGCCCTGGAACGCCTCGAAATTCGTATCCCCGTTCTGGTCCGCCATATCCGGCTTCTTCTTGTCATGTTTTTTGCCGAGCGAAGCGCAGCCGGAAATGCCGGAAAGCACCACGCAAGCCGCCAAAGCCGAAAGGAGGAGCCGGGGAAAAGTCATAGCCACGGATGATAGCATCTCGCCAAAAGAAAAGGAACGCTTTATCCTGCGCGCTCGACATGGCTAAACACATTGTTCCGACCCTTCAGGCTTCCGTCGTCTGCGAAGACGTGCGGCAGGAAAACAACGGCATGCAATCGCTGGTAGGCGTGCTTAACTTGATTCCCGCCACGAAAGTTCCCGTTGGGCTCCTCAAGATGGCGGTTTGGACGCGCTGGATCGGCGGCGTGGGCAAGTTTAAACAGAAAGCCCGCATCGCGGCTCCCGACCAATCCACGCTGGCCGAGGCGGAAGTCGATTTCGAACTCCAGGACCAGGTTGGCCAGGCCACCAACGTCAATTTCTTCGCCGGCATGCAGTTCAAGCAATTCGGCACCTACACCGTGGAAATTTCGCTCGAAGGCAAGCAAGTCATCCAC
Source organism: uncultured Chthoniobacteraceae bacterium (assembly GCA_964513965.1). Lineage (GTDB taxonomy): Bacteria > Verrucomicrobiota > Verrucomicrobiia > Chthoniobacterales > Chthoniobacteraceae > UBA695. Next base: position 105,724 of record CAZEOO010000003.1, on the reverse strand, counting down.
TTCCCCTTCCACGTCGTGGAGATCAAGCAGCAAGCTTCGGAACAGAAATCTTAACAGGATTTTTAAGATTAAGCAGGATTAACAAGATTAGAAATCCTGTGAATCCTGTAAAATCCGGAGAATCCTGTTAAAAATATCAGTGCTCCGCATCAATCCCCGCCGCCGAACATGTGGCGGAAGGAATTGAAGATCCGCGACGGCAGCGGTTTGCGCGCCGGAGCGCCGGGGTTGTCCGGGGAAACCTGCGGCTCCGGCGTGCGGAAACCGTCGGGCGCTCCAAACGGCGCGTTGGCATAGCGGTCCCCCGAGGCATTCATCACGTCGCACCAAATGGGGAGCGCCAGCGCCGCCCCGTAACCGTGGGCCACGATGGGCTGCGGCTCGTCCAAGCCCACCCACACGCCACAAGTCAGCGCCTTGGTGTAACCGACAAACCAGGCGTCCTTGTAATCATTGGTCGTGCCGGTTTTACCCGCCGCCGGTTTATGAAAATCCGCCGAAGCGGCGGTGCCGCGCTGCATTACCTGCTGCAAGGCGCTCGTCACCATCCAACAAATCGAGGGCGAAAGCGCGTGCGTCTCCACGGGGTTCGAGCGGTAGAGCACGTTGCCGTGCGAATCCTCCACCCGCCAAATTAAGAATGGCTTGCGGCGCATCCCGCCATTGGGAAAAAGCGTGTAGGCGGAAACCAGATCGCGCAACGAGCACTCGAAAGCCCCCAGGTAAATCGCCGGGAAATGCGGCACGTCACCGAACCCGGCCTCCCGGGCCAACTGGCACACGGCGTCCAGCCCGGCGCGATCCCCCACCCGCGCGCTCATCGTATTGCGTGAATGCACCAACCCCTCCTCGGCGGGCAACATCCCCCGGAACGTCCCGTCCGAATTGGCAGGCGACCAGTTCGGCGCACCCCGGATCTCGCGCGGCCCGATTCGCCCGTCGTCAATCGGCGTCGAAGGCGTCACCGCCCCGCTGGCATAAGCCGCCGCGTACACGAACGGCTTGAAGGTGGACCCGATGGGCCGCCGGGCGTAGCAACGGTTATAAGTGCTTTCCCCGTAATTGCGCCCACCCGCCATGGCCCGGATGCCACCGGTGGCGTTGTCGAGCAACATCAGCGCCCCCTGCAAATAGGGCGTCTTGGCCGCGCCGCTCGTGCCGCCGGTGAAATCCGCGCGCTTGGGGTGGGCGTAACCGGGTCGGGCCTCCACTTTGGCCAATTCGGTATCGATCGCGCTTTCGGCGATTTTTTGCAGCGCGGGGTCGAGAGTCGTGTAAATGCGCAAGCCCCCGGCGGCAAGCTGGTCCCAGTCGAGGTTCGCGGCCAGTTCCTCTTCAATGGCCCCCACCGGGTAGCCGTCGCTGGGGCGCGGTGGCCGCGTCATCGCCACGGAAACGGGAGTTTCCTTCGCCTTCGCGGCGGCATCGGCGGAGATTTTGCCCACCGCCACCATGCGATTAAGCACCGTGTTGCGCTCCCGCAGCGCGGCGGGCAGATTTTTGAAAGGGGAAAACCGTTCCGGCGAGCGGATCAAGCCCGCCAGCACCGCCGCCTCGCCCAAGGTCAGGTTCGCGCTCGGCTTGTTAAAGTACGCCCGGCTGGCCGTCTCCACCCCGTACATCCCGGAGCCGAAATAAATCCGGTTCACATAGCTCTCCAGGATCTGCGTTTTGGTGCAGTTGCGCTCAATGCGCAGCGCCACGAAGGCTTCCAGCAGCTTGCGGTGGAGATTGCGCCCCGTGAGGTCAAACGAATTGCGGGCAAGCTGCTGCGTGAGCGTGCTCGCCCCCTCCCTTGCCTTGAGGTGGACGACGTTGCGGAAAACAGCCCGGAGAATCCCTAAGGGGTCGATGCCGTGGTGTTGGTAAAACCGCGCGTCCTCCCGGGCCAGGAGGGCGTCGACAAAATAGGGCGACACCTTGCCGATGGGCACCAGAATGCGGTCCTCCCCCGCCCTTCGGGCGAACGGCTGCCCCTTGTAATCATAAAGAACGCTCCGCTGGGGCATCACCCCAAGCTGGCGCAGGTCGAACACGCTCGCCCAAGTGGCATAAACCGCCCCCGCGGCCAGCGCCCCGGCGGCGAGGAAGAAAAACAGCCGCCGCTTCCAATGCCAACGGCCCGGCAAGGCCGGTTTGCGGAAAATTTTAAATGCGCTTTTACGTTTTGCCACGGAAGGCGCACCTTACCATAACCGCCGGGAAAGGAAAGACCTGCCAAGAGAATCCATTTGCCCGCTCCAGCGCGATTCCCCAGGGATGAAACTGGCGCACCCGTTGTTTCGCAGCTTTTTCCTGGGCGGTTTTGAAAGCTCCACGCACCGGCTGAGAAACGGCCAGCGGCTGGACCTGCTCGCCGCCACGCAGCACGACCGCTTTGCCGAAAACGACTACCAGTTGCTAAAACGCTACGGCATGGAAACCGTGCGCGACGGCGTGCGCTGGCATCTCGTGGAGCAAAAACCAGGCGTCTTTAACTGGTCGAGCTTTTTGCCGATGCTGCGGGCCGCCCGGCGGACGGGCGTACAGGTCATCTGGGATCTTTTGCACTACGGCTGGCCGGACGGTCTCGACATTTTTTCCCCCGAATTCGTCAATCGTTTCGCCAATTTCGCGCGGCAGTTTGCCTGGCTGATGAGGGACGAGGGGGAGGAAGCCCCGTGGGTGGTGCCGATCAACGAAATCTCGTTCTTCTCGTGGGCGGCGGGTCAGGAGGGCATCATGTACCCGTACATGCACGGGCGCGCCCGGGAGCTGAAGCGCCAGTTGGTGCGGGCCTCGGTGGCGGCCATGGTGGAACTGCGGGACGTGAACCCGGAGACCGTCTTTTTCCAAGTGGACCCGATGATTAACGTCATCCCGCGCCACAACCGCCCCGAGGACGCGCCCGATGCCGAGGCCATGCGGCTGTCGCAGTACGAAGCCTGGGACATGCTCACCGGCCGCCTCGAACCGGAACTGGGCGGACGCCCCGAATTCGTCGATGTCATTGGGGTCAACTACTACATCCACAACCAGTGGCGCTACCCCGGCGGCCACGGCTCCATGATCGCCCCTTCCGACCCGCGCTACCGGCATGTGCGCTGGATGCTCGCGGAGATTTACGAACGCTACCAGCGCCCGCTGTTCATCGCCGAAACGGGCATCGAGGACGAAACCCGCCCCGCCTGGCTGCGCTACATCGTCAACGAAGCGGCGGCGGCCACCGCGCTCGGCATTCCCCTGGAAGGCGTCTGCCTCTACCCCGTGGTAAACCACCCCGGTTGGGAAGACGGCCGCCACTGCTACAACGGCCTGTTCGATTACCCCAACGAGGAGGGTGAGCGGGAAGTCTACCTGCCGCTGGCCACCGAACTGGCCTACCAGGAGCACCGGATGGAAGCCATCCTCTCGGGCCGCCAACCCTTCACCGAAATGTGGAACGCCGCCAGCTCCGCGCTCGACTGGGCCGCCCACGTGATGGAGGACCGCAGCGACATCGGCCGCCAGGAAAAGCACCCGGCGTAGCTCCCGGTTTTTTGCCCGCAGGGGGGACGTCCCCCTGCGCACCCCTTTGGGCGGCGGCGGAAAATCCCAAGGAAATATTTACCCTTACGCCCAACTATGCTTTAAAGTACCCCCTCCATTTTCAATGAAGAGACCCCCCTTAACTTTATGGATCTCCCTGGCCGTCCTGCTCGTTATCGGGCTGGCCGCCGGGCATAACGCCATCGGCACCTGCTGGAAAAAGCTCACCGGACCGGGCGTTCAGGCCATTCCCGAGGAATACGTCGCCACGGCGGAATGCCGGGACGTGGACTACTCCATCGAAGTTTCCGGCGACGTGGCCCCGGAATTTCAGCTTGAGGTGAAGTCCGAAGTGGGCGGCAAGGTCAAAAAGCTCAACGTGGAACCCGGCCAGACCGTCAAGGCGGGCGAGGTGCTGGCCGAAATCGACGACACCGACCTGCAAAACGCCAAGGCCTCCGCCGCGGCGGAGGTCAACGGCTGCCAGCTTAGCGTGGACCGGGCCATGCACAACTACAACCGGGGCAAGGAACTCTTCAAAGCCAAGCTCATCACCAAGGAATCCTTCGACAACCTGGAGAGCGACCTGGCCATCGCCAAGAACGACCTGGCAAAAGCCCAGCGGAAACTCGAAAACGCCATGGACCAGATCACCAAAAGCCGCATCGTGGCCCCCATCGACGGCACGGTGCTGCAAGTGCCCGTCATCGAAGGCCAAGTGGTCGTGGCCGCGGGCAGTGTGAACTCCGGCACGACGCTGATGACCGTCGCCGATCTTTCCAAGCTGCTGGTGACCACCAACGTCAACCAGGTGGACGTGGCGCGCCTGCAACTCAAGCAGGTAGTCAAGGTGACCATGGAATCCATCAAGCAAGAGGTGATGGACGCCCGCGTGATCTTCATCGCCCCCGTGGCGACCATCAAAAACGGCGTGAAAGGCTTTCAAATCCAGGCGCTCATCCTTAAGCCCACTTCGCGGCTGCGGCCCGGGATGATGGTGAACCTCACGGTGCCCGTGGCCCATGCAAACCAGGTCGTCGCCGTCCCCGTCTCCGCCATCTTCCGGGGGAAGAACGACCAACGCGTCGTTTATGTGCTCGAAGACGGCAAGCCACTCCAGCGCGAAGTGACCGTCGGCGTCTCGGCGCTCGATTACGCGGAAGTGAAAACGGGGCTTAAAGCCGGGGAACAGATCCTCACCGTGGAACCCCGCGTGCTGGAAAAGAAAGGCTGATCCTTTTTCGCAAAAACTCCGATCAGGCCCTCCCCCCAATGTCCCTCGTCGAACTCCACGACATCCGCAAAGTCTATCGCATGGGCGATCAGGACATTGCCGCGCTCGATGGCGTCACGCTCTCCATCGAGGCCGGGGAGTTTCTCGGCATCATCGGCCCCAGCGGCTCGGGCAAATCGACCCTGATGCACTTGCTGGGCTGCCTGGACACCCCCACCAGCGGCAGCCTCGTCATTGACGGCGTGGACGTTTCCAACGCCTCGGACGACGAACTGGCCCGCATGCGCAATTCCAAAATCGGGTTCGTCTTTCAAGCCTTCAACCTGCTGCCCAAGTTCGACGTGCTCCGCAACGTGGAGCTGCCCATGGTCTACGCGGGCGTAAGCGGCAAAGTGCGCCGCGAGCGGGCGGAAGCCGCCATCGAGCGCGTCGGCCTGACGCAAAGGATGCACAACACGCCGCTCCAGTTGAGCGGCGGCCAATGCCAGCGCGTGGCCATCGCCCGGGCCATCGTCAACAGCCCTAAAATCATCTTCGCCGACGAACCCACCGGCAACCTCGATTCCAAAACCGGCGAAACCATCCTGGCATTGTTTCAGGAACTAGCCCAGGGCGGCTGCACCATCGTCATCGTCACCCACGACAACAACATCGCGGCCCGGCTGCCCCGGCGCATCGAAATGCGCGACGGACGCATCAAAGTCGGCGTGGAGGCGGCGGTTTCCAACACCGCGCCGCTCATCGTGTCGAACGCCGATCCCAAGCCAAAGGAGGCCCGGCCTTGAACTTCTGGTTTGGACTCTTGATCGGGCTCAAAGAAATCGGCGCCCACAAATTCCGCAGCTTTCTGACCATGCTCGGCATCATCCTGGGTGTGGCCAGCCTGCTCGCCATGTTCGCGCTCACGGAAGGCGTGGCGCGCGGCATGCGCGAAATGCTTGCGGCAAGCGGCGGCATCCAGCGGGTGGAAGTGAACAACAAAGAGCCTTCTGAGGAGATGCAAGACCTCGCCTTTCTTTCCCCAGGCCGTACCATGGACGACGTGGACGCGCTCGAAAAAGGGGCCTCTCTCATCGACCGCGTTTCCCCGGAAATGTCCCAGCCGATGCCGATTGGCCGCTCGAATAAAACGCTGCGCCTGCGAGCCATCGGCACCACGCCCGAATATTTCGAAGTCAACATCCTGGACCTGGACTCCGGCCGCCTGCTGACCCAGAACGACCTCGATAAAGTGAGCCGCGTCGTGGTGATCGGCTCGGATATTTCCGAAGAGCTTTGGCCGGATGACCAGGGCATCAATCCGATCGGGGAAACCATCCGCATCCAGGGCGTGCCCTACCGCATCGTGGGGGTGCTCAAGCACTGCGAAAGCAACGCGGGCAAACGGCGGCGCGAAGCGGGCTATAGCGATGCCGCCTTGAAGCGCCGCATGGCCCGCATGGGCAAAACCAAGCGAAAGCTCAAGCAGTACGATCCCTACTGGGAAAAGAACCACACCGTCGCCGTGCCGCTGACCACCTTTTTCAACGACTTCCGCACGGCCAGCAACGCCGATGGCAGCCCCAACCTCAAGCTGGACCGGCTCTCCGTCCGCGTGGCCGACATCGCCGTTTTCGACGAAGCCCTGGAGCAGGTGCGCGGCATCCTCACGCGCACCCATCGCGGCATCGACGACTTCGGCTTCGACACCCGCGAGGAGTGGTTCGACAACATCGAGCGGAGCATCAGCGCCACGCGCACCAGCGGCAGCTTGATCGCGGGCATCAGCCTGCTGGTGGGCGGCATCGGCATCACCAACATCATGCTCGCGAGCATCACCGAGCGCATCCGCGAAATCGGCGTCCGGCGGGCCATCGGCGCGCGGCGGCGGGATATTTTCGTGCAGATCGTCGTGGAAAGCGGCGTGCTGGGCTTCATCGGCGGCATCCTGGGGCTGCTGGCCGCCCTGGGCATCGTCAAGCTGCTCATCGTCCTCTCTCCCAGCGAAAACGCCCCCGTCATCACGCTGGGCGCCATTCTTATTTCATTTGGGTTTGCCCTGGGCATCGGCATCATCTCGGGGCTCTACCCCGCATGGAAAGCCTCCACACTCGATCCCATCCAGGCGCTGCGCTACGGGTAGTACTTAATGGGGCTTATCGGACCTTATGGGACCAATCAGCGGAGCCCGGTGCGTGCTCCATTCATCCCATGGCTCCCAGGCCTTTTTCTAATCCACTTTGTGGAACTGCTTGGGGATACCGTGCGACTGGCGGCGCAACGCGGTGAGCATCCGCCGCACATAGCCGACGTTTTCACGCGGAGAAAGCACTTCCAGGCTGCGCCGTGGCGAGCCCCACTCGTCGATCTCGATGTGAACCATGCGCGTGCCCCATTCGTGCATCGCCTGCCGGTGCGGCATGTAGAGGTCGATGGTGCGCGTGCCGACCATGGCCGAACCATAATCGTCGATTTCGTATTTGCTCCCCGTCTCCACCACCGTGAAGCGGGTGCCGAGCGGAAATTCGGACCAATCGGCGGCGGCGCTGGTCACTTTGCCATACTGAAGAGGCCGCCCCACGGCATTGCGCCTACCCACATAGGCAGTCGTTTTCACTTTAAACACCTTGCCCGGCGAGGGCGCAACCCCAAGCCAATTCCATTCCACCCGCCCCGTCTGGGCGCATCCCGCAAAGAGACACAAGATCCCAGGGATGAGTAATAGGTGAAATTTCATCTGCTAAGTTCGCGGCGGGGGGTTGGGAGCTTTCGATGAAAACGGGACCGCAGGAGATGCTTGCACGCTCAAAGCCAACCGTCAACCCCGGGCGGAAAAAAAGGTTCGCCAGGGCAGTCTGCCAGAGCGGATGAATAACTTTAGCTTATCAGGGGCTCAGGGAAATACAAAAAACTACTCCCGATATTCGTCAAGTGCTTCGCAAAAGGAAGCCCGCGCAATTAAGGGCGGTCCAAGCCTTAAAACCGGACCGCACACCGGAATCGCTCGGGAAAAATCACTCCCCGAGCCGCTCTTCGAGCCGCTTGACGCGTTCGATGAGCTTCGGCAGGCGGTTGATATGCGCCACGCGCTCTTTTTGTTCGTGGATCGGCCCCGCGGGGGAGCCCCACCACATTTCCTTGGCCGGGATGCTTTTGCTCACCCCGCTCTTGGCAGCGACGATGGCTTGGTCACCAATTTCGATATGGCCCACCACCCCAACCTGCCCAGCCAGGGTGGCATAGTTGCCAATATGGCTGCTACCGGAAATTCCCACCTGCGAAACAATGACAGAGTGCTTGCCGATGACGACGTTATGGGCGATCTGCACCAGGTTGTCGATCTTGGTTCCCTCGCCGATCCACGTGCGCCCAAAGCGGGCGCGGTCGATGGTGGTGTTGGCGCCGATTTCCACGTCGTTATCAATCTGGACAATGCCGATCTGCGGAATTTTGACGTACCGGCCGTTATTCATTTCGAAGCCGAAGCCGTCGCTGCCGATCACGGCTCCGCAGTGAACGATCACGCGGTCGCCCAGCTTGCAGCGTTCGCGGATGCTGACGTTGGGGTAGATCCTGCAATCCGCCCCAATGCGGGTCTCATGGCCGATGTAAGCGTTGGCGCCCACGTAGGTGCCGTCGCCGATTTCGACGCCCGGCTCCACGACGGCGTGCGCCTGGATGGTGACGTTCTGCCCGATGCGGGCGTCCGGCGCGATGACGGCGGAGGGGTGAATGCCCGTCTCGTATTTGACAGGAGCCGGAGCAAAGAGCCCCACCACCTGGGAGAAAGCGAGCGAAGGTTTCGCCACCTGAATGCAAATGGGCGCGATGGTCTCCGCAAAATCTTCAGGCACCAGGGCACACGTGGCCTGGCTGACCCTCAGCGCCGGGAGGTATTTCGCGTTGCCAAAAAAGGTGATGTCCCCCTCGCTGGCGTCGGTCACGGAAGCAACCCCCGTAACGGGGGCGCTTCCCTTGCCGCCCACGACCTCGCCACCCACCAGGGCGGCTATTGCTTCAACCGTGGTCTCCACTATTTAGCTTTGGCAGGTTCGCTGGGCTTGGCCGCAGCGGAAGCAGAAGCTGCGGGGCTGGCGGAATCTTTGGGCTGGGTGGCGTTGAGAACTTTGATGATATCGTCGCTGAAGTCAGCCGCATCGCGAGAGTAAAGGACGATTTCGACGCCGTTGGAGGAGAGCCCGGATTTGTCGAGAACCAGGTCGTACTGCTCTGCCTTCACTTTTTCGGCAATGACTTTGCGGATTTCCTCCACGATTCCGGCGCGCATACGGGCGGCCTGGTCCTGGAGTTCCTTGAGCCGTTTCTGGCGCAGGTCCATGATCTCTTTTTCCTGCCGCTTCATATCCTCGGCTTTGGCGTCGCGATCCTTGGCTTTCTTCTCCTTGGCTTCCTTGCTCAATTCGGGCTTGTTGAGGTCTTCGTTGATCTTCTTGATATCCCCGAGGCTCTTGTTGAACACGTCGGCCCGTTCCTGCAGCTCTTTCTGCGCCACGGCCTGGGCTTCGTCGACCCGCTTCTTGGCCTGCTCCGTGCGGTAGTACTTGTTGAAGATTTTGTTCATGTCCACGTAGCCGATTTTGACGTCGGCGTGGGCAACGGGAGCCACGGCAAAGAGAGCCGCGAGAGTGAGCGAGGTGAGGGTCAGGTTGAGTTTCATATTACGAGGCAATAATCACTAAGACTTATCAAACGGTAATTCGTTCAAAATTGGTAGCCAATATTAAAATTGAAGTGGCCGGCGTGGTTGGTGGAATCCCCGTGGTCGACAGGGTAGCCGTAGTCGATGCGGATGGGGCCGATCGGCAAATCGAGCCGCAACCCGATGCCCACGTCGGAGGCCACGTTGTCGGGGCTGAAATTGCCGGACCCGGCGTTGACAAAGCCGACGTCGTAGAACAGAGCGCCACGAACGCGATCGATGATCGGGTAGGTATATTCCACCGTGGCGCGAGCCATGCTGTTGCCGCCGATGGGATCGTCGTTTTCATCCTTCGGGCCTACGTCGCGGAATTTGAAGCCACGCAGGTTGTTGGAACCGCCCAGGTAAAGGCGGTCGAAGATCGGCACGTGGTCGCTGTTATCCCAGTAGTTGACCGAGGCCACCTCGCCGGTGAGGGTGAGGATGGTATCCCAAGGCAGGGACATGTAATGGGAAGCGAGCAGATCACCGCCATAAATGCTGTCGTTGCCGCCCAGCGGGCCGCCCGCGACGTAGCCGGAAAGTTCCACGCGATTGCCACGGCGCGTCAGGAACAAGTTGTCGCGGGTGTCATAAACGAGCGAAGGAGTAATCTGGCTCTTGGTGTGGTTGCCTTCGTCCCGCTTCATGGTGGCCGAAACGCCTTCATCCATGTTGTAAAGGTCGATGTCCTCCAGCCGGTACTCCAGCTTCCACGAGAGGCTCTGGGTGATGGCCTTGCGGGTAAAGACGCTGAAACCGTAGTTGCGCTGGTTGTACTCGCTGCTCAAGTAGTCGGCCTCGCGGTAAAAGAGTTCGCCGCCGACCGACAACTGGTAATCCATGAAGTACGGTTCGGTGAGCCCGATGGTGAAGTCCTTGCGCTCGGTACCGACCTGGGCGCGGGCGCGGAACCGCTGGCCGCCGCCCGTGAAGTTGGGCCAGTTGGTGATATCGAAGTTGCTTTGCGAAAGTTCGGCAAACCCGAGAACGCCGTCCGTGGTGCTGTAACCGGCGCCGAAGTTGAGGGAACCGGTCTTTTTCTCCTGGACGACCACGTTCATGTCCTTGCGGCCGGGAACCATGGTGTCGGAGGGGAAAACGTCGACGCGCTCGAAGTAGTTCAAGTTCTGAAGCCGCTGTTTGCTGGCTTCGGCGGCGACGGTGTTGTAAAGCTCGCCGGGGCCGGCGACCAATTCGCGGCGGATCACCTTGTCTTTGGTGCGGGTGTTGCCGCTGATATTGACGCGCTCGATGTAGGACTGGGAGCCTTCGTCAATCCGGTACGTCAGGTTCATCCGGCAGCCGGAGGCCGGTGAAATGACGGGCGTAACGTCGGCGTCCACATAGCCGCGGGAGCCGTAAATATCCTGGATTCGCTTGATGTCGGCGTGAACCGCCGCCGGGGAGTAGACCACGCCTTCCTTCTGCTGGAGCGGTGCGGCGATTTCCGAGACGGCGAAGAGTTTCGCCCCGCCGATGGTGACGCTGCCAACGTGGTACTGCGGCCCTTCCTGGATGGGGAAGGTCACCGTCACCTTGGAGGAGCCCTCGCGGCGCGTGATGGTGGGTTCGCCCACCTTCACATCCTCGTAGCCGCGGTTTTGGTAAAACGCGCGCAGTGCTTCGATATCCGCTGCAATCACATCCGTCTCCACGCGGCCGGATTTGTCGATGAAGGAGAAAATGTAATGGCTGCGGGTCTTGACGACCTTGCGGAGCTGCTTGGCCGGGAAAATGGTGTTCCCCTCGAACTGAACCTGCCGGACGATCGTTTTATCCGCCTCGGAAACCACGAAAGTAACGGTGGCCTGGCTGGTCTTTTCGTTGGTTTTGATCTGCGTTTTGACCTGGGTGTCTTTATACCCCTTGTCCTGGTACTTCGAGAGGATCTTCTGGCGGTCGGCCTCCACGTCGGATTCGCTCAATTCGACCCCTTTTTTGGTGGTCAGGTCTTTGAGCAATTTTTTCGATTTGAACTGGGTGGCCCCCTCGATGTTGACCTCCGAAACGGTCGCCTTGGTCTGGACGACGACGATCACCTTGACGGCGTTTTCGCCGGGCTGCTTGTCGCCAAAGATGCGGACATTGAATACTTTCGCGGTCTTGTAGAGATTCTGGACATCCTCCTCGGCAATGCCTACGGAATACGGCTTACCCACCTTGGTGCGCATATTATTGAGGATGCGCTCCTTGCTAACGGTGGCAGGTCCCGCGAATTGCACTTCGATGCTCTTGACGACGGGAGCTTGCGCCTGCGGCTCCTGGCCCCAGGAAACGGGTGAGCTGACGATGCAGGCGGTGACGACGGCAACCGCCGAGAGAAAATGTTTGCTGGTTCTCATAAAAAAGATTGGCGCCTCCTCCCAAATCATCTTTGAAGCCGAAGGATGCAAGGCGGCAATGAATGAAGATTTCCATCGAAAAGGTCAAGTATCCTTTCCTAGGGGAAAGCCCCATTGCATAAAAAAACGCATTGCAATGAATCGTTAAAATGACGCTGTAACATCTTTGTCACGTTTCGTGCGGAGCCCGTTTATTAGCATACCTGATATATATCGGGTTTTCCTGTAACCAGAATTAACACAAAATCGGACGCCGATTTTGCTTCCCTTGGGATTAAATAAGTTTACTGTGCGCCTCGTCAGCAGTGTTGGGGCAGGGGAGTTTGCATTGAGCGATCAATGGCAACTTGAGACCGATGACCGGGGACCGTCACCTCAGTGCTTGGCAGTTATAGTTAGTATGAGCAACAACAAACTTTACGTGGGGAATCTTCCCTTTAGCGTAACGGAACCCGATCTGCAGGACCTCTTCGGTCAAGCCGGCACCGTCAGTGACGTGATGCTGGTGCAGGACAAATTCACTGGCAAAAGCCGTGGGTTTGCATTTGTCACCATGAGCAGCGAAGCTGAGGCCCAATCTGCCATCGAACAATTCCATGGCAAGGCCCTTGAAGGCCGCCCCCTCACGGTTAACGTCGCCCGTCCCCGGGAAGAACGTCCCGCAGGTGGTGGTGGTGGCCGCTCTTTTGAGCGCCGCAGCGGTGGTGGTGGTGGCTTCGGCGGAGACCGCCGGGGTGGCCGCGACCGTGGCGAACGCGGTGGCCGCTACTAAAAACTCCCTCTAAAACTAGAGTTTTTATGCGCCGGTGCTGTCTTTGGACGGCACCGGCGTTCTTGTTTTTTACAGAATCACTTTTCTGAGAGCCAGCGGGCCACGTCCCGGGCGGCGTAGGTGACGATCAAATCCGCCCCCGCCCGCTTGAAAGCCAGCATCGTTTCCATCGTCGCGGCGCGCTCATCCAGCCAGCCGTTGGCGGCGGCAGCCTTGAGCATCGCGTATTCTCCGCTCACGTGGTAAACGGCGGTGGGCATTCCAAAACGCTCCTTCACGCGCCAGAGCACGTCCAGGTAAGGCAGCCCGGGCTTCACCATCACCATGTCGGCGGCTTCCTGGATATCCAAGGCCACTTCGCGCAGCGCCTCTAGGGCATTCGCCGGGTCCATTTGGTAGCCGCGCCGGTCGCCCGCCTGCGGGGCGCTATCGGCAGCGTCGCGGAAGGGACCGTAAAAGGCGGAGGCAAACTTCGCGGCGTAGCTGAGGATGGCGGTGTTTTGAAAACCGGCCTGGTCCAGCGCCGCCCGGATCGCCGCCACCCGGCCGTCCATCATATCGCTCGGGGCCACGATATCCGCGCCCGCCGCCGCGTGCGAAACCGCCGTTTTTGCCAGCAATTCCAGGGATTCGTCATTGAGCACCTCCACGTGAGAACCTTCGATGCGCGCGATGCCGCAATGGCCGTGGCTCATGTACTCGCAAAGGCAGACATCCGTAATGACGACCATCTCCGGCACCGCCGCTTTGATAGCGCGCACGGCCTGCTGCACGATGCCGTTTTCCGCGTAAGCCTGGCTCGCCCGGTCATCCTTTTTCGCCGGAACGCCGAAGAGCAGCACGCTCTGGACGCCTTCGGCCCAGGCTTGGCGGGCTTCCTCCGCCGCCTCCGCGACCGTCAACTGCGCCACGCCCGGCATGGAGCCGACGGGAGTGCGCGAACTGACGCGTTCGCTCACAAAGAGCGGGTAAATTAAATCGGCGGCGGCAACGTGCGTCTCGCGCACCAAGTCGCGAAGCGCCGCCGTGGAACGAAGCCGGCGAGGACGGTAAGCTAACATGCTCTTAACCGTAACGCCGCCGGGGCATGGGACGCAAGCGGCGATGCGCCGGAGGCCCTACCCGGCTGCTAGTGCCTTGTAACAAGCAGAATGGCGTATAGGACGCCGGATTTTTACGCGTTACAAGGTACTAGGGCTCCCACTTGTACTTATTGACCAGCGTGGTGGGGTTGATGTACTCCGCAACCTGGTTTTCACCTTGGTAGAGCCTTACCCAAACGCCCAGGATGGAATCCTCGGCAAAACCGCGCCCGCCATTGCCCATCCGCCATCCCGGTGCGAGATGCGTTTTGTTGAGCACCACTTCATTGGTCAAAAATTTGGCCGATCCCCCGCCCTTGATCGGTGGAATATCAAAAGACCCCTTCACTTGTTCCACGACATCGGCATTGCCGGTGTCTCCAAGTTTCTGGCGTTTTACGAAAATAATATAGCGTCCCTGCAGGTTGGGGCTGGTTTTAAACGGAAGGTAATCGACCTTCACCTCGCCCTTCCATGTCTGTGACGAGTTCTTCTCGATGTCACCTTTTTCAACACTCTGCGGATCTCTCTTGCGATCCACCATAATGTTGTAATCCCCAGCCTGGACCGTCAAAGCAATCGCCATCAATGCGGAAAAAATCGCCACCGTTTTCATAGCCTGCATATCTGCTCATACCCCCATTTTATTGTCAAACAGAATTCAGCAAACCGTTCCCCCAATTCGCGCCCGGTATTTCCTTGATGCCGGGCTCCCCCACCCCGAAAAAGCTCTAGTAGCTCGCGGGCCCGAGGCGCACTTTCCCCCGGAACACGCGGTAGATGATGACCGTGTACGTCAGCACCAGCGGAACGCCGATGATGGCCACCACGAGCATGATGCCCAGCGTCTTTTGCGAGGAGGCGGCATTGACCAGCGTGAGGCTGTGCTGGGGGTCGGGCATGGAATAAACCATGTTCGGGAACATCCCGATGCCGAAGAGCGCCATCAGCGCGACCATCGCGGCGCAGGAGGAAAGGAAGGCGCTGAAATCGCGGCGGCGCTTGATTTCGCGCGGGATATTGAAAATCGCCAGAACGTTGAACAGAGCGATCACATAAAGCCACGGATGGTCATTGAAGGCACGCGTCATGTGCGGCACGCGCATGAGCGTGGCGGCCGTCACCGCCAGGTAACAGAGCACAAAAACGATCACGCCCGTCCCGGCCCAACGGCGGAGTTTTTCGTGCAACTCACCCTCCGTTTTGATGACCCCGTAAATGGCCCCGTGCATGGCAAAGAGCGCCACGGTGGTTAGGCCCAAAAGGAGAGGATAAGGCCGCAGGAGCCCGAAGAAAGTGCCCGCGTATTCATGCGTGGCGTCGAGCGGTATGCCGAGGGCGATATTCCCCAGCGCCACGCCGATCAACAGCGCGGAAACAACGCTGCCCACGCTGAAACCGACGTCCCACATCTGCCGCCACCACCCCATCGGCTGCTTGCCGCGAAATTCGATGGCCACTGCGCGGAAAATCAGCGCGAAAAGGAGCAGAATGAACGCCAGGTAAAACCCCGAGAACACCGTGGCATAAACCACCGGGAACGCGGCGAAAAGCGCGCCGCCGCCGGTCACGAGCCACACTTCGTTGCCGTCCCACACGGGGCCGATGGAGTTCATCATCACGCGCCGCTCCTCGTCCGTTTTTGTGAACAAGTGCAGCGCGCCAATCCCGAGGTCGAAACCGTCCAGAATGGCGTAGCCGGTGAAAAGAACACCCACCAGCACGAACCAGATGAAATTGAGAAGAGGTACGTCAAACATCGGCGCGAGGTTCTTGTTGAAAGGGTTCGGAGGAAGGCAAATCCGCCTCTTCCGGCCCATGTTGGATTTTGTGGTTCAGAAGGAAAATGAACACGGCAAACAGCAGCGCGTACACCAGCGCGAAAAGCACCAGCGAAGCGAGCACTTGGCCCGCCGGGACGGTCGGCGAATGAGCCTCAGACGTGCGCAGCAGCCCGTAGACGATCCACGGTTGCCGTCCGATTTCCGCCGAGGCCCAGCCGACCTGGTTGGCCACCTGCGGCCCCAGCACGGCAAAAACCAGCACGCCCAAAAGCCAGCGTTGGCCTTCCAGCTTGCCGCGGCGGAGTTGCACGAAACTGTAGATTGCCAGAACGATGAGCCCCATCCCGATGGCCACCATCAAATGGTACGTCTGGAACACGGCATTAACCGGCGGACGGTCCGCCTTCGGCACGGCGTCCAGGCCCGTCACCGGCTTGGACGGGTCGCCGTAAACCAGCAGGCTCAAGCCGCGCGGCACGCTCAGGCCGAAGCTCACTTTTTCGGCAGATTCATCGACCCAGCCGAAGAGCGACATCGCGGCGGGTTCCGTTTTGAAAATCCCTTCGAAGGCGGCGAGCTTGGCGGGCTGGTTGCGGCTCACGCCCACGGCGCTATCGTGCCCGCTCACCAGTTGCAACAGAGAGGCCACCAACGCCACGGTGAGGCCCAGTTTCAACCCGCGCCGGGCGAACTCCGCGTGCCGGTTCTTAAGCAAATACCAGGCGCTGACGCTAATGACCATCCACACGCCCGCCTGCCAGGCGCCCAGGACGGTGTGAATGAGCCGGTCCATGGTGGAGGGGTTGAACACCAGCGCCCAAAAATCGGTGATTTCGGCCCGGTACTGCCCCGCCGGTCCCATCACCAGGTGGAACCCGGCCGGAGTCTGCTGCCACGAATTGGCCACGATGATCCAGACCGCGCTGAAATGCGCGCCGAGGGCCACCATGCAGGTGGCGAAAAAGTGCAGCTTCGGCCCGATGCGGTCCCAGCCGAAGAGGAGCAGGGCCAGAAAGCCCGATTCCAGGAAAAACGCGAAAATCCCCTCGGCGGCCAGCGCGCTGCCAAAGACATCTCCCACGTAGCGCGAATAGACGGACCAGTTTGTGCCGAACTGAAATTCCATCACGATGCCCGAGGCCACGCCAATGGCGAAGATCAACCCGAAAATGCGCGTCCAGAACCGGGCCATCTGGTGGTAAACCGGGTTGCGCGTCCGGAGCCAGGTTCCCTCCATCAGCACCAGCAACAAACCAAGTCCGATGGAAAGAGGCGGGAAGAGGTAATGAAACCCGACGGTGAAAGCGAACTGCAACCGGGCGAGGGTAAGGACGTCCATAGGGTGTGGCGTCTTTTTACCCCATTAATACGAAAAAAACAGAATAAAAGATGGGTCTCCAAAGATTGACAACCCGGCCCATCTCAAGGAACCTGAATCCTTTTTCGAGGAAAACTGTAACGTGAAGGAAAACGGACTCCAACCAGGCGGAATGAGGGAACTGCTCGCGATTGCGCTGCCGATGATGGCCTCCACCGCCTGCGACATGGTGATGACCTTCACCGACCGCCTCTTTTTGGCCAAACTCGGCACGCCGCAGATGAACGCCGCGCTCGGGGGCGGCACGATGGCGTTCCTCCTGGCCACATTTTTCGTGGGGCTGCTGGGTTACAGCACGGCGCTGGTGGCGCAATACCACGGCGCAAAACAAAAAGGTAACTGCGCCAAAGTCGTCACGCAGGCGGGGTTCATCGCGCTGGCCGCCTACCCTCTTATTTTGCTGGCCCGCCCCTGGGTGGAGCGGCTTTTCCGGCATTCGGGCATCGCCCCCGAACAACTGGCACCCCAGCTTGAATACTTCAGGATTCTCGTCCTTTTTTCCTTCATCGGCCTCGTGCGTTCCGTGTTCAGCGGGTTTTTCTCCGGCATCGGGCGCACCCGCATCGTCATGGTGGCTTCCCTGGTCTCCATGCTGGTCAACATCCCGGCGGCCTACCTGCTGATCTTCGGCAAATGCGGTTTCCCGGCCATGGGGATGCGGGGGGCGGCCTACGGGGCGGTATTCGCGGGAGCCTGCGGCGTGACCATCCTGGGTTGCGCTTACTTTTTCGGCAAACACCACCGGGAATTCGCCATCGCCGAGTCGTTCCATTTCGACTCCGGCATTCTCCGCAAGCTCCTCAAGTTCGGCTATCCCGCCGGGCTGGAGTTTGTGCTCAACTTCGCGGCGTTCAACGCCATGATCGCGATTTTCCACTCCTGCGGCCAGGTCGTCGCGACAGCGGCCACCATCACGTTCAACTGGGATATGGTGGCCTTCGTCCCCTTGATCGGCATCGAAATCGCCGTTACCAGCATGGTGGGGCAATACATGGGAGCGCAAGCGCCCGACCACGCCAACCGGGCCACTTTTTCCGGGATCAAGACGGGGCTTTTCTACTCGGGAACCATGCTCGTGGCCTTTGTGGCCGCGCCGGGGTTCTTGATCGACATTTTCCGCCCCGACACCAACCAGGCCGTGTTCGACGAAGCCCTGCCGCTTTCGCTCTTCATGGTGCGGCTGGTGGCGCTTTACGTGCTGGTGGAAGCCGTGGTCATCGCCTTTAGCGGCGCGCTGCGCGGCGCGGGAGATACCCAGTGGGCCATGCGGATTTCCGTGACGATGCACTGGATTCTGGTGGCGCTGCTTTTCAGCCTGCTCAAGGTGATGCACGTTTCGCCGCAAACGGCCTGGGTGGCCACCATCGTCTGGTTCATGCTGTTCAGCATGGCCTTCTGGGCGCGCTACCGCACGGGGGCCTGGCGCAAAATCCGCGTCATTGAGCCGACCGCCAATCCCGGCGGCGCGCTCGGCGAAACCGCCGAGTGGTAAACCGGTAGCCTACTGCAAATACTTGACGATCTTCGCCGGGTTGCCCGCGACGACGGCGTTGGCGGGCACGTCTTTGGTGACAATCGCCCCGGCGGCCACGACGGCGTTTTCGCCGATCGTCACGCCTTTCAAAATCACCGCGCCCATGCCGATCCAGACGTTGTCTTTAATTCGCACCGGGGCCGTGGCGATGGGCGGCCGCGGCGGACGACCTTCGCCGTAGGGGGAGATGGCCATGGCGTCCTGGCGGCGCTGCGCGGGGTCGATGGGGTGGAAGTCGCTGTCGGCAATGCCAACGTTCCAGGAGATGATGCAGTAGTTGCCGATCTCGATCAAATCCTCGGCCATGACGAGCGCGCCGTTTAAAAGCGTGTAATCGCCCACGGTGCAGCGGCCTTCCTTGCCGATGGAGAAGGAACAGCCGGAGTAACACGAGCAGTTTTTCCCAATCACCAGCCCGGGCCGGTGCCGGGACCGGAAAAAGCGGAAAACCTGCGCCGTCTCAAAAAAGCAGCCGTCGCCCCATTCAATCCCCTCCGGGATGGGCTTGTCATACCAATCCTGTTCGACCCTGCGGTCTGGTTGAATATTCGTCATAACAAAAATTACCCAAGGTTCGCCGAATGGTAGAGCTCGGCGTACGCGCCGCCGCAAGCCACCAACTCCGGTCCCCTGCCCTGCTCCACCACGCCGCCGTTTTTAATGACGACGATCTTGCCGATGTCGTGCACCGTGGCGATGCGGTGGGTGATGATGATGGTGGTGCGCCCCTTCATCAATTCCTTGATGGTTTCCATGATGGCGGCCTCCGTGGTCGGGTCGAGCGCGCTGGTCGGCTCGTCGAGCAAAAGGATGGGCGCGTTTTTGAGGAACGCCCGCGCGATGCCGAGGCGCTGCCGCTGCCCCACGCTCAAGTGGCCGCCGCGTTCCCCCACCTGCGAGGCGTAGCCATCGGGCAGCGCCATGATGAAGTCGTGGGCCTGGGCGCGCTTGGCGGCTTCGACGATCTCCGCCTCCGTGGCTCCCGGGCGGCTGTAGGCGATGTTCTCGCGGATGGTCGTCGAAAAAAGCAGCGTATCCTGCAACACGATGCTGATCTGGTTGCGCAGGGACTTTTTGGTGATCGTTTTAACGTCGCGCCCGTCGAGGATGACGCGGCCCTCGTTCGGGTCGTAAAACCGGGGCACCAGGGAGAGCAGCGTGCTCTTGCCTGCGCCCGTGCCGCCCACGAAAGCGACGGTTTCCCCGGGTTGCACCTCCACGTTCACGCCGCGCAGGATGAGCCGCTTCTCGTCGTACCCGAAGGCAACGTTTTCAAACCGGATGGCCCCTTGCGTGGAGGTAATGGCGATGGCGTTCGGGGCGTCCTTCACGTCATCTTCGCGGTCGAGCACCTCGAAGCAACGCTGCATCCCCGCGGCCGCGCCTTCCAGCGCCCAGGCGGTGTAGGTCAACTGCTCGAGGGGCGGGTAAAGGCGCACGGTGAGGTAATCAATGAAGACCATCAGCGTGCCCAGCGAAAGCGTGTTGCCCAGCACGTGCAGCGAGCCGAGGCCGTACATCGCGGCCACGCCCACGGCCATCAGCGTGCTGATGACCAGGGCCGAACGCATGTTGGTGCCGGTCAACTGCAAATTCGCCTCCAGGCTCTTGCGGGCGCTTTGGTGGAACTGCCCCACTTCCCAATCCTCGCGCCCAAAGGCATGCACCATCCGCACGGAAGCCAGCCCTTCCTGGGCCACCGTCAGCACAGCACTTTCGCGTTCCTGGATGGTGGTCGATTCCCGGCGGATACGACCGCCGTAGTAGCGAATGGTCAGCACCATCAGCGGCACGATGCCCAAGGAAATCAACGTCAGTTTCCAGTCAAGCGCCACCATCACGGCGAACGTGCTCACCAACGTGACAACACACTGGAAAATATTCGTGAAGCCCTTGTTGTAAATCGTCTGGATGGCCTGCGAATCATAGGCCACCCTAAAGCTGGAATCCGCCGAGCGCCGGGAATCGTGGAACTTGAGCGGCAGGGATTGCAGGTAGGCGTACAGTTCCGTGCGCAACTTTAAGAGCGCCGAAAGGCCCACCTTCACGAAAATGATGTTGGTCACCAGGTTGATGACCCCGCCCAACAGGCTGAAAACCACGATAGCCGCGCAAAGAACCAGCACGATTTCCTGCTGCGGCATGGCCCCGAACCAGCGGGCGAGCTGCGCATGCGCCCCGGCGTGGGCGGCATCCGCGGGCGAGAGCACGCCGTCGATGATGTACTTGAAGGGCCACGGCTTGAGCAGGTTGAAGCCGATGGAACCGAACGTCAGCAGGGTCGCTAAAATCGTTTGCCCAAGGAAAGGGCGAAAGTAGGCAAGGGTTCGGCGGTAAAGGGACATTGCAAAGTAGGAATGATTAGCCACACGGAGGCGAATTGCAACGTTTCTTGGGCGCGAGGTTATACCAACTCTCAGAAAGAAACGGACAGAAGGAGGCAGGGATTTTTGCGCAGGGCAAGGCGGAAGGCGAAGACGCTATCTGTTGATAGCGTCTTTGCCTGACAACGCCGCCCTGCACGAAAAGACCAAGTCCATCTGTCTGGAGATTGCTGCCGTGTTGGTATTAAAATTGAAACCGGCACCCCGAGAGGCTACGTTTCCGGCAGGTCAACCATGCAAATTCCAAAGACGTTACCTGAATTCAAGGCTACGGCGAGCCGGTGCGGACAGAAAGCGGCCACGGCGGCAGCCCAAGCGCGCCCCATGCTCACCATGACGGGGCAGAAGGCGCTCACCGGCGTCGTCATCGCCATCCCGCTGCTGGCCACTCTATGGGTCATCCAGCTTGCCTACACCGCCATCAACAACGTCAGCGCGCCAATCCTGGAGCAACTGGGCGTGCGCATTCCGCTGCTGCCGTTTTTCGTCACCCTGGGCGCCTTTATCACGCTCGGGTTTATGACCTCCAACGTGGTGGGCCGCCGCATCTGGGAAAACCTGGAACGGGCGCTCTTGAAAGTGCCGGTGGTCGCCACGGTCTACACCGCCGTGAAGCAGGTCATCGACTCGTTCAAGTCCTTCAAGAATATGGAGAACTTCAAGCGGGTGGTTTACCTGGACTACCCCGCCCCCGGCGCGCGCCTGATCGGGTTCGTCACCGGCCAGTATTTCGACTCCGTGCTCGGCGAAGAAATGACCACCGTGGTGATCCCCACCGCGCCCAACCCGATGACGGGGCTGGTGGTCGCCGTTCCGGCGCGGATGCTCACGGAAAGCTCCCTCACGCTGGAGGAAGCCATGAAAATGGTGGTTTCCGCGGGCCTCGTCGCGCCGAAGCACGAAAGCGCGCCGCAAACCGTGGCGCCAGAGCGGGTTCCCGTCCCCACGGTGCCGCCCGCGCCGGGCGAGAACTACTCGTAACGCAGGGCGTCAATGGGATCGAGCCGCGAGGCTTTTCGCGCGGGGTAAAACCCGAAGAAAACCCCGATGGCCACGCTCACGCCGAAAGCCAGGATCACGGAACCGCTGGAAACCACCGCCTTGAAGTTCGCGAAAAAGTGAACGCAGGCGGAGGCTCCCACCCCGATCAACACGCCCAGCAAGCCACCCAGAACGCTCAAGGTCACGGCTTCGATCAAGAATTGGAGCATGATGTCCGTGCTTTTCGCGCCCACCGCCACGCGAATGCCGATCTCGCGCGTCCGCTCCGTCACGCTCACCAGCATGATGTTCATAATGCCGATGCCGCCCACCACCAGCGACATACCCGCGATGGAACCCAAAAGCAGCGTGATGACCTTCGAAATGGAGCCCACGGTGTCAGCGATCTCCTTCTGGTTCATAATGCGGAAATCCGAATCGGAGTCCGCCGGGAGCCGGTGGCGCTGGCGCAAAAGGCTCGTCACCTGCGCCTCGGCCAAGTCCATTTCATCCGACCGACCCACCTGCAACGTAATGGCGCGCAGGTACTTTGCCCCGGTAAGCCGCTTCATGACGGTGGTGTAGGGCACCACCAGGCGGTCGTCCTGGTCCATGCCGCCCATGCCCGCCCCCTTGGCGCTCAACACCCCGATAATGACAAACGGGAAGCCTTTGACCCGAACCGTTTGCCCCAGCGGATCGGCCGGGCCGAAGAGCTGGTTGGCCGTGGTCGCGCCGATGACGGCAACCCGGGCCGCCGCCTTCACTTCCCGCTCGGTGAACATCGCCCCCGAGGCCAGGGGCCAGTCGCGGATGGCCAGGTAATCCTCCCCCTCGCCCGAAACCGTGGTGGACCAGTTGCGCCCGTTAGCGAGGGCCTGCGCCGTGGTGGAGACCTCGGGGCTGACGTGCGCGATTTCCTGGATTTCACGCGCGATAGCCTGCGCGTCGGCGATGGTCAGCGTGCCCGCGCTGCCGAGGCCGGAGTTGACGCCGCTGGTACGCCGGTTGGTGGCGAACACTGTCAGCACATTCTGGCCCAGCGCGGCGACTTGCGATTCGATGTTCGCCTGTGCCCCGTTGCCCACGGCCACCATCGCCACCACCGAAGCCACGCCGATGATGATCCCGAGCGCGGTGAGGATGGAACGCATTTTGTTGCGCCGCAGCGCGCGAAGGGCGGTGCGGGCGGTCAACAACGGGCGAAAGGTCACGGTTTGCATAGCGCGACGGGATTGCTTTTCATCTCGTTCCCAAACTCCATTTGGGAACGCCATTGCTCCGGCAACTCCATTGCCGCAATAGGAGTTGCGGCTCCAAGTGCGTGCCGAAATAGAGTTTCGGCACGAGATGATTTCTCAGTTTGCATAAGAGGCAGGTTCCTATTTTGCGATAATTTTAAACATGCCTAAAACGGCGGGCCGCCCCCGCGCTTGTTCCCCTTGCTGGGACCGGAAGTAGCCACCACCACTTTATCCCCCGGCTTGAGTCCCTCAATGACCTCGGTTTCCGTGCCGTTGGTGATGCCCACTTTGACGGAGGTGATCCGCAACGTTCCGGGGGCTTTGCCGGGCAAATAAACGGTGCGGCGGGTATTCTTGCCCACGGAAACCGCCGCCGCCTCGGGGTTCTCAAACTTGGCCCGCTCGGGCGGCGCGAAACGGAGCGCGGCGTTGGGAATCAGCACGACGCCCTTGCGTTCGGCAACGAGAATGGAAACCTGCGCCGTCATGTTGGGAAACAGCTTCATCTCCGGGTTCTCCACGTCCACCACGGTGTCGTAAGTCACCACGTTATCCGAGGAAGTGCCCGAAAGGCGCACCTGCGAAACGACGCCGTGGAAATCCTCGTTGGGAAAAGCGTCCACCGAAAAATCCGCCTTCTGCCCGGCTTTCACGAGCCCAATATCCGCCTCGGAAACCGCGGTGATGATCCGCATTTTGCGGATGTCCTGAGCAATGGTGAAAAGCACCGGGGTCGTCATGGTCGCGGCCACCGTCTGGCCCACGTCCACCTTGCGCGTGACCACGATGCCGTCCACGGGGGCGGCGATGCGGCAATGGTCGAGATCCGCGTTCGCCTTTTCCAGGAGGGCTTTTTGAACGACCACCGCCGCCTTCGCCTGGCGGTATTCGGCCTCGGCGGTGTCGAGGTCGGACTGCGGGCCCGCCTTACGGCCGATCAATTCCCGCTGCCGATCCAGCGTGATTTTTTTGAGGTCCAGCGCCGCGAGGGCGCTCTCCAGGCTTCCCTTGGCCTGGTCCACGGCGGCCTGGTAGGTGGAAGTGTCGATTTCCGCGATGACCTCACCCTTCTTCACCTGCGAGTTGAAGTCCGCGTTGAGCTTTTCGATGCGGCCCGAAATCTGGCTGCCCACGTCCACGCTCACCACGGCGTTGATGGACCCGGTGGCCGTTACATATTGCGTAATATCACCGTTTTTCACTTCGGCGGTTTCGAACGCGGTCTTGTCGGCCTGGTTTTTTTTGCACGCGCCGACGCCACACAACACGGCGCCGAGAGCGGCGATGGAGAGGATCGCGGGGAATTTCATATTATGCGGGCGTTGGGACTGCGGGCCGTTTTGCGCCGTTGAGGAAAAGATCGAAAATAAACTCGGGCTCGTGGGTCAAGGGGCCATGGGAAAGGGCAAGGTCGTGGCTGGTATGCAGCACGGACCCCAACAGCGCATTGGCAAAGGCGCGGCTGCTGCCCGGGCGGATCAGTTTCCTGCGCTGGGCCGCTTCGATCATGCGGGTCAACGCCTGAAGGTGACGGGCCATGGTTTCGTGCGCGGTCTTCCATTCGCGATCGTGTTCCCGCTGGTCAGCGGGCCGATGACGCGTGACGACTTCGAGAAATTCCCGGTTGCGGTCGTTGAACTCCATATGAGCCCGAACGGCGTTGCGCAAGCTTTCCAGGGGATCGGCCCCCTCCCGCGCCGCCTCTTCGATTTGCCCGACCATCGCGCCGAGTTTGCTCATAAAGAGCGCGGCGTAGAGCAAACCCTTGTCTTTGAAATAAAGGTACAACGTGCCGGGGGCAAGCTCGGCCTCCCGGGCGATTTCGTTCATTGACGCGCCGTGAAACCCGCGCGCGGCAAAGACGCGCCCGGCGGCGTCCAGGATGGTCTGCCGCCGCCGTTCTTTCTCGCGCTCGCGGCGCGCCACGGGAGAAGGCGTATTCACGAAATGAATGCTCGTTCATTTTATGAACGACTGCAACATTTTTATTGGAAAGTCACCCCATGGCGACGGCGGGTTCCACGCCGAAACCAGGCCCGCCGCCCGGCGTGAGCACGCCCCGGACCAGCGGCAGCCCGGCAAACGGGTCGTTGCTCAAAAGCCATGCGCCGTCGAGGTCGGCGTAGTCCGTCAACTGCGCCACGACGGCTCCGGCGCTGATGAGCAGGCTGCTTTCCAACATGCAGCCTACCATCGTTTTGAGCCCCAATTCCCGGCCCCGCCGGGCCATGGCCAGCGCGGGCGTAAGCCCCCCGCATTTGACGAGCTTGATGTTGAAGCCGGAAAAGCGGCCCGGCATCCGTTCCACGTCCGCCACGGTTACGCAGCTTTCATCCGCAAGCACAGGAACGAGGGATGTTCCCCGCCAGAGCGGCAACCGCTCGTCCTCCCCCGGCGGCAGCGGCTGCTCCAAAAAAAGCACCGCATTAGCCGCCGCTTCGCTTAAAACCGCCGCCGGGTCCACGCCTCCCCAGGCCGCGTTGGCGTCCACGGCGACCGCTGCCCCCGTGCCTTCCCTGATCCTGCGGATGGGGCCGAAGTCAGCCCGGGCGTCGCTCTTCACTTTGACCAGGGGGAAGCCGCGCAACTCCGCAATCTTGCGCTCCAACTCCTCCGGGGTGGAAAGCCCGATGGTGCAGAACGTCCGCACCGGCTCGGGGTCGCGGTCGAGGGCCAGGCGCGCTACCGAGAGCCCCTTGCGGCGGGCCAGCCAATCCCATAAGGCCAAATCCAGTGCGCACTGGGCCGCGCGGGAGGGGGCCAACCGCCCCCACGCCTCGTCCCAAACCCGGGCGATCTCCTCTGGGGCATTGACCTCCAGCGTTTCCAGCCAGGGCAAAATGGATTGCAACAACCCCGCCACTCCCTCCGGGGTTTCTCCATAAAAAGCATTGGGCGACGCCTCTCCCCACCCCTCGACACCCCCGGCGCTGAGGCAAAACAACACATTTTGCACCTCTCTTCTTGCAGCGCGGCTAATTCGAAAGACATTAACTGGAACCAAGCGTTTGATGATAACCCGACCCTTCATGGCTTGACCTTTCTATGCCCGGCCCTAGTTCATCTCCATGGCTCACCACGAGCCAGATCGGCTACTCCAGGGAAGAGCGGCCTATTTTGCTCCACGATACGGCGGCTTTCAAGGCTGCGCCGGGCGGCACGCTGTTTATTGGGGGCGTCCATGGCGATGAGCGGGCAACGGTGCTCTTGCTCCTTTCTTTTCTGGATCGGCTCCTGCGGGAAAACCGGGCGGACCTGAGCCGGCTCCCCGTGGCCGTCATTCCGCTGGCCAACCCGGACGGCTATGTCCACAACAGCCGTTACAACGCCGGGGGCGTGGATCTCAACCGCAATTTTGCCACCGGCTGGAGCCCCGCAAGCGAAGAACCGCCCGGCCCGGCCCCCTGGTCGGAACCGGAAAGCCGGGCTCTGCGCGATTTCATCACGGCTTGGCGGCCTCTTAAAATCGTTACGCTCCACTGGGCGCTGGGGGAACTGGACCCGGATGGGAGCCAGTCCCAACCGCTGGCGGGTGCCATGTGGGAAGCTCTCGCAAAAAAAGAACGCACGCCCTACCGCCTGCGCGACACCCCGTCGCCATGCCCCGGCTCCCTGGGCCAATGGTGCGGCGGGGATCTTCTTTACCCGGACGGAACGGCCCCCGCCGTGGTGACGCTGGAACTTCCCTTCGACCCAGCCCTGCCCCGCACGGAACCGCTTCCTGCGGATCACCTTGAGCGCCTTAACAAGCGTTGGCAACGGGACGCCCAGGGCTACCTGGCCGCCACCGAAAGGGGCGTCCACAAAATGCTCGCCGCCGCGTGCCGGTTTACACGATAGAAAGCCCGGATTTTTTTACGGCTTACGCCTTGCGGCCGAACTTCTTTTCCAGTTCCAGGTAGGAAATGCGGATCATGGTCGGACGGCCATGGGGACAGCAGTAAGGCAACTGGCACTTAAACAGGTCCTCGATGAGCCGGAGAATTTCGGACTCGCGCAATACATCGTGCGCCTTTACGGCGTGGCGGCAGACGGTTTTGGCGATGACCTCTTCCCCAAGGCGCAGCTTGGAGCTTTGCGAACTGATCTCGCGCAGTTCGTCGATGATGTCGTGCAAAAGCTGCTGCGGTTCGTTGGATTGGACGAATTGCGGGATGCTGTCGAGTTTCCACGTGCCGGAGCCGAACCCTTCCACGCCGATGCCCATTTTTTGAAGCGTACCGAGGTTTTGCTGCACCCAGTCGCTATCCCGAGGTCCGAGTTGCAGCGTTAGCGGCATCAAAAGGCGCTGGGCAGGCACCCCCACCTCCTCCATGCGGCGGCGGAGTTCCTCGAAAAGAATCCGTTCATGGGCGGCGTGCTGATCGACGAGCACCAGCCCGCCCGCGCTTTCGAGCACGATGTAGGTGCGCCCCAGCACCCCGAGGATGCGGAATTGTTCGGGACGCGGCTCCGGCTCCGGCTCCACCGGCGCGGGAGGAAACGGCGGCGCAGGGACCGGCGACTCCGCGCCAAACCCCGCCGGAACCCGCACGCTCGGGTAAGGCGAGGCAAAGCGGGTCAGCCCATCGGGCAACGGCGACGGCTCGGAGGGAGCGGCCATGCCAGGCAGGGACATCGGCTCGGGAGGCACTACGGCGGGCGGAATGGGAAGCAAGGCGGGTTCTTCCGAAACCGGCTCTCCCACTAGGGATGGAGCAGCCGATGGCGCGGCAAATTCGCTCTCCCAGTCGGACCGGCCCCCTTCCAGCGCACGCGTGACAGCCTCCACCAACGCCTCGCGAATCGCGGACGGCTCGCGAAACCGGACTTCGCGCTTGGCGGGGTGAACGTTCACATCCACCGCCGCCGGGTCCATTTCGATGAAGAGGAACGTGACGGGGTATTGCCCCTTCATCAGCGCGGTGTGGTAGCCCTCGCGCAACCCATGGTTGATGACCACGTTTTCCACCGCGCGCCCGTTGACAAACACCAACTGCTGCGCCCGCGTGGAGCGGGTCACGCCCGGTTTGCCGATGAAGCCGCGAATGGAGAGGCCGCTAAAGGGAATTTCGGGGATTTCGAGCAGCGCGTCGGCCAGCGCGGTGCCGCTCAAGTCCCGAATGCGCTCGCGGAGGCTCGCGGCGGGCGGAAGCTGGAAGACGGTGCGGTCGTCGGTGAGCAGGGTGAAGCCGACTTCCGGGTGCCCGAGCGCCTGCAAGCGCACCTGGGCCTCCACGTGGCTGGCTTCGGTATTCTCGGTGCGGAGAAACTTGCGCCGCACGGGCAGGTTGAAGAAAAGCGAACGGACTTCGATTTGCGTGCCGGGGGCGTCGCCGCCATCGCGGACGTATTCCATCTTCCCGCCTACGACGAGCACTTCGGTGC
This sequence comes from uncultured Chthoniobacteraceae bacterium, assembly GCA_964513965.1. GTDB lineage: Bacteria > Verrucomicrobiota > Verrucomicrobiia > Chthoniobacterales > Chthoniobacteraceae > UBA695. Next base: position 77,434 of record CAZEOO010000003.1, on the reverse strand, counting down.
CCGCCACCGCGCCCGGTTCGCGCGTGCTGAGTTGAAAACGCGAGACGCTGGCAATGGAAGGCAGCGCCTCCCCCCGAAAGCCCATCGTGCGGATGGCCGCGAGATCGGCCCCGGTGCGAATTTTGCTGGTGGCGTGCCGCTCCAGGCAGAGGAGAGCGTCGTCGCGGTCCATGCCGCAGCCGTCATCGACCACGCGGATCAAGGAAATGCCGCCCCGGCGCATCATTACCTCGATGTGCTTGGCCCCGGCGTCGAGCGAATTTTCGACCAGTTCTTTTACGACGGAAGCCGGGCGTTCGACCACCTCGCCCGCCGCCACCTGGCTGGCTACGGCTTCGGATAAGAGATGGATGCGGCTCATGGGAAAGACAGAATATCAGAAACTCAGAAGAAGAGGAGTCCGCAGATTACGCAGATTTTCGCAGATTCTTAAGAAATTCTTTTAATCTGCGTCATCTGCGAAATCTGCGGATAAAATCCTCCTCCCTACCCGCCCAGGTAGCACTCTTTGACCTGCGGGTCCTCGCGCAGTTTGGCAGAGGCGTCGGAGAGAATAATGCGGCCCGTTTCCAGCACGTAACCGAACTGCGAAATTTCCAGCGCGAGGTTGGCGTTTTGCTCCACCAAAAGCACGGTGATGCCAAGGTTCTTGTTCACCTCGACGATTTTCTCGAAGATCGTTTTAACCAGCAGCGGAGCGATGCCGAGCGAGGGTTCGTCGAGCATCAGGCAGCGCGGTTTGCTCATCAAGGCGCGGCCAATGGCGAGCATTTGCTGTTCGCCGCCGGAGAGCGTCCCGGCGCTCTGTTTGCGGCGCTCCTTGAGACGCGGGAAAATATCAAAAATGTAGTCGAGATCCGCGCCGAACGCCTTGCGATCCTTGCGACGGTAAGCGCCCATCATGAGGTTCTCCATCACCGTCAAATTGGAGAAAACCATGCGCCCCTCGGGCACCTGGCAGAGCCCGCGTTCCACAATGCGGTGCGGCTGCAAAGCGGTGATATCCTCCCCGTCAAAGCAAACACTGCCGCGCGAAACTTTGGTAATGCCGGAGATGGCGTGCAGGGTCGTTGATTTGCCCGCGCCGTTGGCCCCGATGAGCGTGACGATGCTCCCCTGGGCCACGTCGATGCTGATCCCGTGCAAAGCCGAAATGGCCCCGTAGTTGACGTATAGATCGCGGATTTGAAGCATTACTTTATTCTCCCAAATAAGCTTCGATTACCTTCCGGTCGTTGCGGATCGCCTCGGGGTCGCCCTCGGCAATTTTCTCGCCGTAATCGATGACCGCGATGCGCTGGCAAATGCCCATCACCACGCGCATATCGTGTTCCACGAGCAGCACGGCGAGCTTGAATTTCTCCTGGGCGAAACGGATCAGGCGCATCAGTTCCACCTTCTCCGTCGGGTTCATGCCCGCCGCCGGTTCGTCGAGCAGCAGCAGCTTGGGCTTGGTCGCGAGCGCGCGCACAATCTCCAGCCGCCGCTGGTCGCCATAAGGCAGGCTCGTGCATTCCACATCTCTGAGGTGGTCCAGGTGAAACATCGCGAGCAGTTCATCGACCATCGCGGCGACCTCCGCTTCTTCGCGCTGGAACGCCGCCCCGCGCCACAACGCGAACGAAATGCCATGCCGCAGGTGCAGATTGCAGGCGGCGCGCACGTTGTCGAAAACCGTGAGGGATGAGAAAAGCCGGATGTTCTGGAAAGTGCGGGCGATGCCGCGCGCCGTGATCTGGTAAGGCTTGGAGCCGACCACGGAATGCCCTTCAAACCAGATATCGCCCGACGTGGGCTGGTAAACGCCGGTAATCAGGTTGAACACCGTGGTCTTGCCCGCGCCGTTGGGGCCGATCAAGCCAATCAGTTCCCCTTCGTGGATGCGCAGGTCGAGTTCCGAAACGGCCTTCAAGCCGCCGAACGCGACGATGCATTGGTCGATCTCCAGCAAAGGGCTGCTCACGCTCATGCGGCCTCCTTTCGGCGTTTAAGCCATTTGGTGAGCCGCCCGCCGGTCGAGAACAAGCCCTGGGGCCGCAGCAGCATCAGCACGATCAAGAGCAGGGAATAAAGGATCATCCGATTCTGGACCAGCGGGCGAATCGCCTCCGGCAGCCCTCCCCAGGCACCCAGCGCGCGCAGTCCCTCGGGCAAAATGGTCAGCAGCACCGCCGCGGCAATGACGCCGGGGGTGTTGCCCATGCCGCCCAGAATGACGATCACCACAATATCGACAGACTTCAAATAACCGAACCCCTCGGGGTGGATGAACTGTTTGAAATGGGCGTAAAGCCCGCCCGCGACCCCGGCGAAAAACGCGGCGATGACAAAGGCGAGCACTTTGTACTTGGTCGTGTTGATGCCCATGGCCTCGGCGGCGATTTCGTCGTCGCGCACGGTGAGGAACCCGCGCCCATAGGTGGAATGGACCAGCAGCACGATGATATAAATCGTCAGCGCAACGGCCAGGAAGGTGGAGAAGAAATTCGTGGACCGCACCGGAATCGAAAGACCGCGAGCCGCCCCGAGCATCTCCACGTTTTCGAACACCACGCGGATGATCTCGGCAAACCCGAGCGTGACGATGGCCAGGTAATCCCCCTTGAGCCGCAGCGAAGGCACGCCCACGGCCAACCCGGCCAGGGCCGCCGCCATGCCGCCGATCGCCAGCGCGGGCACGAATCCCCAGCCCAAAAACAGCGTCACCAGCGCGCTTCCATACGCCCCCACGGCCATGAACCCGGCGTGGCCCAGCGAAAACTGACCCGTATAGCCGGTGACCAAATTGAGGCTGACGCCCAGGATGATGTTGATGCCTATGGTGATGAGAATGTCGTAGTAGTACGGGTTGATCGCGCTCTCGAAGCGGGAAAGAACCCACGCCACGACCATCGAAACAAGGAGCCAGGTTTTGGGGCGGTTCAGCATGATGCTAGACTTTCTCCTTTTCCACCCGCCCGAAGAGTCCGTTGGGCCGGAACAACAAAATGAAAATCAGCACGGCGAACGCGATGGCGTCCCGGTACATCGGCGAGATATAGCCCACCACCATCGTTTCGAGCACGCCCAGGATGATGCCGCCCACGACCGCCCCCGTGAGATTCCCGATGCCCCCCAGCACCGCCGCAACGAAGGCTTTGATGCCCGGCAGAATGCCCATGAGCGGGTCAATGCTCGGGTAATTGATGGCGTTCAAAATCCCGGCGGCGGCGGCAAGCGCGGAGCCGAGACCGAAGGTGAAAGCGATCACCACGTCGATGTTCACACCCATGAGCGATGCCGCCGTCATGTTGTGCGAAACCGCCCGCATGGCCGTTCCCAACCGGGTTTTCATCACAATAAACCGCAGTGCAATCAGCAGGACAATGGTGACCACGAACACGACCGCCTGGTTGACCATCACCGTGAGGTCGCCCAAGCCGTCGATGGCGCGGTCGGGGAGAATGTCGGGGAAGGATTTTGGGTCGGCTCCGAAAAGGTATTGGCCGAAGTATTCGAGGAAAATGGAAACGCCGATGGCGGTGATGAGAACCGTCAGCCGGGGCCGGTTGCGCAACGGACGGTAAACGAGCCGTTCAATGAGAATGCCCAGCGCGGCGCAAACGGCCATGGAGACGAGCATCACCAGCAGCGCCCCGCCCGCCGTTTTCCAGCTAAAGGCCGAGACGTCCTCCCCCGGCGGAATCACTTTCCAAACCCACGGGGTGACGTAAAGCCCCACGAACGCGCCCACCATGTAAACGTCGCCATGGGCGAAGTTGATGAACTTGAGCACCCCATAAACCATCGTGTAGCCCAGCGCGATCAGGGCATAAATGGAGCCCAGTGCGAGGCCATTGATGAGTTGCTGAAGGAATTGGATCACCGAGGAATAAGGTTAAAAATCGCACGAAATTGAGGTGCAGAGGCGGATTAAGTCAAGGCTGACGATGGGTTTATGCCCCGAAGTGGGAAAAAAAGGGCAATAATGGGGCACGGAGAGCCGTAAAGGACGCCAATTTTGCTGGTTGCTAGAACTTAGCCGACCGCTCTTGTTCTCCTCGTTCCCAATCTCCAGATTGGGAACGCAAGTGTCTGCGAAACTCTGTTTCGTTAAGCGTGCCTATGGAATCTGGAGATTCCAAGACAACTTGCGTTACGAATCTGGAGATTCGTAACGAGGCGGCGAAAGCTAAGACAAGTGGGACGAATGGCGTGATTAGTCCTATCCATCCCATAGTCCCATCTCAGAAAAAGACCCTCAAACCAATCAAGCGAGCCGCAACGCACGCAATCGCTATCACCGCCACAATCAACAAAATGCCGTGAAGCGGACTCCTCATTTTGCGCCTTTTTGCGGCTAAAAAATCCTACTCCGGCGCGATATTCTGGAAGAACTTGAACTTGCCTTCGCCGATGGTCTGGATCACCGCCGGTTTGCTGGCGTTGCGGTTGGCGTCGAGGCTGATCTTGCCCGTCACGCCGTTGAAATCTTTGATGGCTGCTACCGCGTCACGAATGGCTTTCGGGTCGGTGGAACCGGCCTTTGTAATCGCTTGAGCCAACAGCTTCACGGTGTCGTAGCCCAGCGCCGCCTGGCAATCCGGCACGCTGCCGTATTTCGCCTTGTAATGGGCGATGAACGCCTGCACCGCGGGGTCCTGGTTATCCGCCGAGAAGTGCGTGGAGAAGAAGCAGCCGTCGAGCGAATTGCCCGCGATTTTCAGAAGCGAATCCCCTTCCCATCCGTCGCCGCCCATCATCGGCACCTTGATGCCGAACTGCCGCGCCTGTTTGCCGATCAAGGCCACTTCATTGTAGTAGCCGGGCAGGAAAATCACGTCCGGCTTGGTCGATTTGATGGAGGTCAACTGCGCCCGGAAATCCTTGTCCCCGCTGCTATAGCTCTGCTCCTTGACGATCTCGCCGCCCGCCTTCACGAAGTTCTCTTTGAAATACTGAGCCAGCCCCTTGCTGTAGTCCTGCTTTTCGTCGGTCAGGATGGCCGCTTTTTTGTACCCCTTGGAAATCGCGAAACGGGCCATGACTTCGCCCTGGAAGGAGTCCAGGAAGCAGGTACGGAAAATGTAATCGCCGATCTCCGTCACCTTCGGGTTGGTGGAGCCGGGGGAAATCATGGGGATCTTGCTCTCCTGGCAGATCGGGCCTCCTTCCAGCGAACGGGACGAGGCGAACTCGCCCAGGATGGCGCACACCTTGTCGCTCGCGATCTGCTTGCGCACAATCGTGGCCGATTCACCCGGCATGGAGCGGTCGTCGTCCACGACAAGCTTGAGTTTTTTGCCCAACACGCCGCCCGCCGCGTTGATCTCCTCCGCCCCGAGCTGGATGGCGTTGCCCTGGGAAATGCCGAAGCTGGCCTGCCCGCCCGTGAGCGACGCATAGACGCCGACTTTGATTTCATCCTGGGCGTGAACGGCCGTCCCCAGTGCGAACGAGGCGGCCATGGCGATGGCGAGTGCGAAAAGGCGTTTCATAAAGATCGGCTGCGGAGCGTAGGCTCCAGGCTGTTAAACATCAAGCCGCAATCTCTTTAAATTGACAGAGTAGCCAGCCTGGAAAAATCGGCCCGGTTTCACCCCAAAACGCAGCCGCCGGGGAAAATTTTGCCGATTTTGCAAAATGCGGCTCCGTTCCAAGCCCCGCTTTTTGTGATTTTTTTCACAAGGCGCAAAATCAGGTCAGGATTCCGCAAAAAAAGGAATGCCCCCTTGACCCCATCGTCCTAGTAATAACGGCTTCGTCGGCCAGGGGCCATTAACGCCCCCCTCCGATGGTTAGAAATCTGTGAAAGCCATTATCTCCTTCTACCAATCGTCTATCGGAAAGAAATGGATTGTCGCGCTCACCGGCTTGGTGCTGGTCGGCTTCGTCACCGGTCACATGATCGGCAACCTCCAGGTCTTTCTCGGTTATGAAGCCCTCAACCGATACGCCGCGTTCCTGCAGGGGCTCGGGGAACTGCTCTGGGTCATCCGGGGCTTCCTCTTCGCCTGCTTGATCGTCCACATCATCACGACCGTGCTGCTGTGGGTGCAAAATAACGCCGCGAAGCCGCAGCGTTACGCGGTCAGCAACCCGCAGGCAGGCTCCATCGGAGCCCGCACGATGATTATCAGCGGGCTGTTCGTCGCCTGCTTCCTCATTTTCCACATCCTCCACTTCACCGCGCTGGCCATTCACCCCGAATGGAAGGCCTGGGAAGATCCGGATGGCCGCCACGATGTTTACTCGCTGGTGATCGCCGGGTTCCGTAATCCGTTGGAAACCCTCTTCTATGTGGTGGGCGTGTTCCTGCTGGCCATGCACTTGAGCCACGGCATCCAAAGCTTCATCCAAACCCTCGGCCTGCGCAGCCGCAAGATTGCCGAGCCGCTCACGATGGCCAGCCCCTACCTCGCCGGCCTTCTGTTCCTGGGTTACGCCGCCATTCCCGTTGGCGTGCAGTTGGCCCAACACCTCAACCTCCCGATCCTTCAACCTCTCGCTCACTAACATGGCCATTCTCGATTCCAAAATTCCGTCCGGCCCCATTGAGAAGAAGTGGGAAAAACACAAGTTTGAAAGCAAGCTGATTAACCCGGCCAACCGCCGCAAGTACACCATCATCGTGGTGGGCAGCGGCCTCGCCGGTGGTGCCGCTGCGGCCACGCTCGGCGAGCAGGGCTACAACGTCAAGTGCTTCTGCTACCAGGACAGCCCCCGCCGGGCCCACTCCATCGCGGCTCAAGGCGGCATCAACGCCGCCAAGAACTACCCGAACGACGGCGACTCCGTTTACCGGCTCTTCTATGACACGGTGAAAGGCGGCGACTTCCGCGCTCGCGAAGCCAACGTTTACCGTCTGGCCGAAGTCAGCAACGCCATCATCGACCAATGCACCGCCCTCGGCGTTCCCTTCGCCCGTGAATACGGCGGGTTGCTCGCCAACCGCTCCTTCGGCGGCGCGCAGGTTTCCCGTACGTTCTACGCTCGCGGCCAGACCGGCCAGCAGTTGCTCCTGGGCGCTTACTCCGCGCTCAGCCGCCAGATCGCGGCGGGCACCGTGAAGATGTTCCCGCGCCATGAAATGCTCGACCTCGTGGTCGTCGACGGCCATGCCAAGGGCATCATCACGCGCAACATGATCACCGGAGCCATCGAGGCCCACGCAGGCGACACCGTCGTGCTGGCCACGGGCGGTTACGGCAACGTGTTCTACCTCTCCACCAACGCCAAGGGGTGCAACGTCACCGCCACCTGGCGCGCCCACAAGAAAGGCGCTTTCTTCGCCAACCCGTGCTACACGCAGATCCACCCGACCTGCATCCCGGTTCACGGCGACTTCCAGAGCAAGCTGACCCTCATGTCGGAGTCCCTCCGCAATGACGGCCGCGTCTGGGTGCCCAAGAAGAAGGAAGATTGCGGCAAACATCCCGACGAAATCCCCGAGGAAGACCGCGACTACTATCTCGAACGCAAGTACCCGTCCTTCGGCAACCTGGCCCCGCGCGACATTTCCTCGCGTGCCGCCAAGGAAGCCTGCGACGACGGCCGCGGCGTCGGCTCCACCCGCCAGAGCGTTTACCTGGACTTCGCCGACGCCATCAAGCGCCTGGGCGAGGACACCATCCGCGAACGTTACGGCAACCTCTTCGACATGTATCACAAGATCACCGCCGAAGACGCCTACAAGGTTCCGATGCGCATCTTCCCCGCCGTCCACTACACCATGGGCGGCCTCTGGGTGGACTACAACCTCATGTCCAACCTCCCGGGTCTCCACGTCGCCGGTGAAGCCAACTTCTCCGACCACGGCGCGAACCGCCTCGGCGCCTCGGCCCTCATGCAGGGTCTCTCCGACGGCTACTTCGTCCTGCCCTCGACGATCTCCAACTACCTGGCCACGCAACCTCGCGAAGCGTCCCAGAAAGTCACGGTCGATCATCCCGAGTTCAAGAAGGCGCTAGCCGAAGTCGAAGCCCGCACCGCGAAGCTCCTGGCCATCAAGGGCAAGCGGTCCGTGGATTCCTTCCACCGCGAACTCGGCCTGCTCCTGTGGGAAAACTGCGGCATGGCCCGCAGCGAAGCCAGCCTCAAGAAGGCGCTGGCGCAGATCCCGGTCATCCGCGATGAATTCTGGAAAAACGTCAACGTCCTGGGCGAGTCCAAGGACTTCAACCAGTCGCTCGAAATGGCCGGCCGCGTGGCCGACTTCCTCGAATTCGCCGAACTGATGTGCCTCGACGCCCTTGAGCGCGAGGAATCCTGCGGCGGCCACTTCCGCGTGGAACACCAGTTCCCCGACGGCGAGGCCAAGCGCGACGACGAGCACTTCGCTCACGTTGCCGCGTGGGAACACAACGAAGACGTTTCCAAATCCGTGCGTCACGTTGAACCGCTTAACTACGAGTACGTCCACCTGGCTGTTCGCAGCTACAAATAACCATGTCTGATACGATTAATCTTACATTGAAGGTCTGGCGGCAACCGAACGCCAGCACGCCCGGCAAATTCGTTGAGTACCCGGCCAAGAACATCCCCACGGACTGCTCTTTCCTGGAAATGCTCGACATCGTGAACGAGACCCTCGTTCAGCAGAACATCGAACCCATCGCGTTCGACCACGACTGCCGCGAAGGCATTTGCGGCATGTGTTCGCTCGTCATCAACGGCGTCGCCCACGGCCCCGAAAAAGCCACCACCACCTGCCAGCTTCACATGCGGCACTTCAAAGATGGCGACACCGTCTACGTTGAACCGTGGCGCGCCGTGGCCTTCCCGCTCATCAAGGATCTCGTCGTCGACCGCACTGCGCTCGACCGCATCCAGCAAGCCGGTGGCTACGTCAGCGCCCGCAACGGTTCCGCGCCCGACTCCAACTCGGTGCCGATTCCGAAGCAGAACGCGGATTGCGCCATGGACGCCGCCGCCTGCATCGGCTGCGGCGCTTGTGTGGCCGCCTGCCCGAACTCTTCGGCCATGCTGTTTGTGTCCGCCAAGGTTTCCCACCTCGCGCTGCTGCCGCAAGGCCAGCCCGAGCGGACCCGCCGCGCGCTCAAGATGGTCAAAACCATGGACGCCGAAGGCTTTGGCAACTGCACCAACTACTACGAGTGCGAAGCCGTCTGCCCGGCGAGCATCAAGAGCTCGTTCATTGCCATGCTGAACCGCGAATACGTCTTCGCCTCCGCGCGGGACGCCGTTTCCGAGATTTAGCAGCCAGGCACATCACAGAAATTCGAAAAGGAGCGAAGGGAATTCCCTTCGCTCTTTTTTTAATGGGATGCAAGGGGGCAAGCCCCCTTGCCGGGGGCCGGGGCAGCGCCCCGGAAGCCAAAACAAAGCAAGGCGGGAAAATAGCAGCCCGAGCGTGGCGTTAAGCCGCCGCTTGAACCCGCCTTGCTCATTCTTGAACAGCGAAGCGTCTTCGCCAAGCGCCGCAGGCGCTTATCTCGTTCCCAAACTCTATTTGGGAACGCATTGCTCCGGCAACTCCATTGCCGCAATCGAGTTTCGGCACAAGAATAAAGCTGCCACCGAGACGAGTGCCCCCGAAAAGACGCTGCGCTGTTTTCGGGGGAGCAAGGCGGGCCAATGGGGGCAAAGCTCGGGCTTAACTCGGATGCGCCGCTTCGAAACGGATTCAACGCCCGCCTTGCAAAGACAATGGGAGGCTTTGCCTCCCAAACCCTCCAGCAGGGGAGCTTGCTCCCCTGCACCCCATCCTTGCCTACGGCAAATACGCCCCGGCGGCACGCAGCCGTTCCCGCAAATCGCACACTTTCACCGCTCGCACATCCCCCCCGTGGTGCAGCGCCGCGTCGCTAGCCGCCATCCCCGCCGCCTCGCCCATCGCCAGGCACACGGGCATCACCCGCACGCTCCCTTGCACGATCCGCTCGCACGAAATCGTGCGCCCCGCCACCAGCACATTCCTCAATCCTTTCGGCACCAGGCAGCGGTACGGTATGCCATGCGATTCCCCTTTGCCGTAGCGCACGATCCCCGCTTCGATTTTCTGAGCCCTAGCCGCGTTCGTAGCCGCCTCTTTTTGAGCCCGGTGGACATCGATGAAATAGGAGTTGCGGCAAATTTCGTCATCGAACGATCGCCGAGCGATGTAGTCCTCCATCGTCAATACATAGTCGCCCTCAATGCGCCGGGTCTCCCGCACGCCCATGGTGCCCGCCGTCATCACCAGGAACGCGTTCGCAAACGCCTCCGGGCAATACTCGGCAAGGGCGTCGCGGAATTGCCGCGCCAGTTCCCGCCCGGTAAAGAACGCTTGCGAAACGCTCTCGGGGTCGGTGTTGTCCACGTTCCACAAGTGTCCGGAGTTAAAGCCGACGGTGCCCGGCCCGATGAGATTATTGCAGGTGTGCGAGTCCTTGATTAGCGGATATTTTCCCGAGGCGATGATTTTATAAATGACGCTGTTGGGGTTCTCCCCATTGAGCGCCCCCTTGCCATGGCAAAGCGTGCGGTAGGCGTAATCGTCCACGTTCGAGAGCACGAAGCAATGCGTGGCGGGCATCAACTGCCCCTCGGCGTCGCCTTTCTGGAAAGGAACCCCGGCCCAGGCGCACAAATCCGCGTCGCCGCTGGCGTCCACGTAAGCCTTGGCCCGGTAAACCGAAAGGCCCGCCTTGTTGCTCACCACCAGCGCGCAACCGCCGCCGTCTTCATCCTTCATCACCGCCGAGAGCGACGTATTAAATAACACCTTCACGCCGGCACCGACGACCAGTTCGTCGTAAACGCGCTTGAGCCGCTCGGGGTCAATGGGCACCCAGTCCAGCGCATCGGGCGCGATGTGAGGCAACCCCGCTTTGCTGCGGTTGAAAACCGTCTCGGCCAGCCCGCGGTAAATGATCTTTTCCAAATCGGAAAACGGGCACCAGGAGGGAACCAGCGCCGCGGTGCCGCAGCCGCCCAGCATGCCGGTCGCCTCGATGAGCAACGTCTTTGCCCCGTCCCTCGCGGCGGCCACGGCGGCGGTGCAACCCGCGGGTCCGCCCCCGACCACGATCACATCCCAGGCTTGGTTCGCTTCCTCCGCATGACAGCTCAATGTGAAGTTTTTCTTCATTCGCGAAGTATGGCTCCACGCCTAGGCTGCTCCAAGAACAGGGTGTTTCACCACATCACCATTCTGTTGTCAATTTTCCGCATTGAGCGAGAATGCCGGTTGACATTCTCCGGGCGGTTCATTACGCCTTTCGCCATGCCCACGCCCCCTCCGGCCCCGCCCCGTAAAGCGCAGATCCTTGATTGGGAGGGGCTCAACCCGAGCCTGGGCTGGTGTTATTGCCGCCGCGTGGAAGACGCATATCTCCGCGGCGAACATCTTTGCCGGGGCGTGGTCGCGTGGCTGGTTTTACGCGGAGCCGTCACCATTCGCGGCGGCTCAGGGCTGCTTACGGTGAGAGAAGGGAACTGGGTGGTCCCCCGCCCCGGGCGCATTTACCGCGACATTCGCCGCGACACCATGCTGCTCTCACTTCAATTCAAAGCCACGTGGGCCGACAAATCCAACCTCTTTGGCGAAGGGCTGCCGGTGGTGTTCGCATCAAAGAGCTTTCCCCGGTTGCAACCGAAGGCGATGAAGCTGGCGCGGTTTGTGAAGCAGGCTTTCGGCCAGCGGGGCTCCTTGCTCTTTGCGGCGGAAACGGCGCTGCCGGATTATCTGCGCATGCAAAGCCTTTTCACCGACTGGCTTGCCTGTTTCGTGGAAACGCTCTCCGCGCTCAGCATCCCGCACACCCGCCAGGGCACCATGGATGAGCGGGTCCGGCGTGGACTGCTCCTCCTGGACCATTTTGAACTCGGCGCACCTTTTCCCAAAGCCGTCCTCGCCAAGGAGCTGAGCTTAAGCTCCAGCCAGCTTGACCGCGTGTTCGTGAAGGAAACCGGCCACACCCCGAAGAACTACTTCGACCAACGGCGGCTGACGGCAGCCCGGCTGACGCTCGCCAACGACTCCATGAGCGTCAAGGAACTGGCCTACAGCCTTGGTTTCCGCACCGTTTCGCATTTTTCCACGTGGTTCCGGCGTAGCGAAGGCGTGCCCCCGAGCGAATACACGAGCCGCAGCCCGTGGCTTTGAGGCGTTTCAAAAAAAGAGAAAGCCCGGTCCCAACCACGGAACCGGGCTTCCTTTGTATTTGCTCCTCTATGTACCGCAGAGCTTATTGCACCGCCGCTTTGAGCGCCTGGTCGATGTCCGCTTTGATGTCCTCGATGTTTTCGAGGCCCACCGCGAGGCGGATGTAATCCGGCGTCACCCCGGTGGCGATCAATTCCTCGGGGCTCAACTGCGAGTGCGTGGTGGAAGCCGGGTGAATCACAAGCGTCTTGGCGTCGCCGATGTTGGCCAAGTGCGAGAGCAGCTTGACGGAGTCGATGAACTTCTTGCCCGCTTCCAGGCCGCCTTTGATGCCGAACCCGAGCAGGCCGCCGAAGCCGCCCTTGAGGTACTTGGCCGCCGTGGCGTGGTTGGGGCTGTCCTCCAGGCCGGGGTAGTTGACCCACTCGACCAGCGGATGCGACTTGAGGTATTTCGCAATCGCCAGGGCATTTTCGCTGTGGCGAACGATGCGCAGCGGCAGGGATTCCAGCCCTTGCAGGAACAGGAACGAATGGAACGGGCTGAGCGTCGCGCCCACGTCGCGGAGCAGCTCGGCGCGAATCTTGATGGCGAACGCGATGTTCCCCAGGCCGGGCACGTTGCCGAAGGCGTCCCAATAAACCAGCCCATGGTAGGCGGGCGTGGGCGCGGTGAACGACGGGAATTTGCCGTTGTTCCATTTGAACTTGCCGCTATCGACAATCACGCCACCGATGGCCGTGCCATGGCCGCCGATGTATTTCGTCGCGGAAATCGCCACGATGTCCGCCCCATGTTCGATGGGTTTAACGAGGCCTACGCCCACGGTGTTGTCGATGACGAGCGGGATGCCCGCTTCATGGGCGATCTTAGCCAGCGCCTCGAAATCCGGCACGTCCAGCTTCGGGTTGCCCACCGTCTCGGCATAGATGGCCCGCGTTTTCGGCGTGATCGCCTTGCGGAAGGCCTCGATGTCCTGCGACGGCACGAACTTCACCGTGCGCCCGAGGGTCGGGAACGTGTAGTGGAAGAGCGAGTAGGTGCCGCCGTAAAGGTTGTCGGCAGCAACGATCTCGTCACCCACGCCGGTGATGGCCAGTAGCGAGTAGGTGATGGCGGCGGCGCCGGAGGCGGTCGCCACGGCGGCGGAACCGCCCTCCAAGGCGGCCACGCGCGCTTCAAACACGTCGTTGGTGGGGTTCGTCAGGCGCGAATAGATCTGGCCAAACTCCTTCAAGGCGAAGCGATTGGCCGCCTGGGCCGAATCCTTGAACACGTAGGAGGTGGTGGCGTAGATCGGAACGGCGCGGGAGCCGGTGGTGGGATCGACGGTTTGCCCCGCATGCAGGGCCAGAGTTTCGAGACGTTGTTGTGACATAGGAATAGATGGTTGCGTTGTTTGTTGTTGAGTTTTGGTTGAACTGAAAGCCGGTTTGCCGTGAGCCAAGGACGCGAAGAATGATAGTAAGCTCATTGGTGAAAAATGGTTCGTGGTTTCGAGGGATCGGCGTGCTTGGCGCGCGTTTGCCGGAGGTTTCTCCAGGGGGGCTTTCCCCCTGGAGAAATGGCTCCATCTACCCTCTACAGTTTAAAATTCATATTTGGCCGAAACGGCGATGCCCTTGTCCTCGGTCGTGTTGAGCAGTTGGCCAAAGTTGCCGTAACCGACGGTCACCGTGGCGTGCGGGTTGATAATGAAAGCTGCGCCGAGGGTCCACCAGGCGTCTTCCTTGCCCACGAGCGTGTTGCCGTTGACTACGATCTGGTTGTACTGCCCCGCTTTTTGGCGGAATTCAGCGGCCAGGCCCAGCCAACTGTTGAGCAGGTAAACCACGTTGCCTTCAAAGGTGGCTTTGTAGGTGTCGCCAAAGCCGAGGTAACCGAGCTGCTCCGCCTCGCTGAAGCGAAGGCCCGCGCTGAGGATCAACGGCCGTCCAAAGACGTTCGGGAACGCCTTGGTGGCAACCAGCGAGAAGTCCACGCCTTCATTGCGCTTGTAGCCGATGCTGCTAAGAGCCCCACCCAGTTCCTTGTTAATATTTTCGATGCCGTCGTTGTATTTGTACTGTGCGGCCAGCGTGATGGCGGGCACGGGAAGGTTGAAGCTGTTTTCCTTCAACACCAGCAACCGGGCGTTGATGTTGTGCACGATTACTTCCTTGTCGATCGACGCGCCCACGTTATCGCGCACGGCGTCAACCAGGTTGCCCACGCCGAAGCGGCTCGGAGCGTAGCCCAGTTCCAAGCGGCCAAAGAGCGTTTCGGTGAACACGGCGCTTTCCACGTTCTTGCTGTTGGCCTTCACGTAGGTGAAGGATGCGGCAGGCAGCCCCACCGTGGTGCCCTCGGGGCCGGGGTTGACGAGATAGGCGATGGGCGTAATGACCACGCCGCCCTGGCCTTCAATGGTGTGAAGCGGAAGCGGCGGCGCCTTGTCGGGCGCGGCGGCGGTGCCGGTGGTCTGGGTTTCGGTTCCCGCCACCGCGGCGAGCGGAAGCGCGAGAACCTGTGCGGCCGCAATCGCGGTCCAGAGAAGAGTAGTCTTTTTCATCGAGGTTGTTCTTTTTTTACTCGGAACCGCCGGTTGCCCGGTGGGTTGCCGCATGCTGTATTGAGGTTGTTGCTATTCCTCCGCTGTTGCGGTCGGATGAAAGGAAACTCGGGGGGACTCCGCGCCAACGCGGATTTTGCGGGTGGTTTCAATTTGAACCACTTCGCCGGCGTGGACCTTGATTTGGATCGTCCCAAAATCGGCGGCCTCCACGGCGTCCTGGATCAGCTTGAGCCAGGAAGGCGAAGATTGATGGCGAGCGCGCACCGCCGCGATGGGCTTCGAGCCAGTGCTGGCGAAAGAATCGGAGGAGTGCGTCGTTGTCATGTATCCACCTACTATCTTGGTGGGCGTAAATCGTCAACGACTTTTTTCGATTTTTTTATTTCAAAAGAGCTTTTTTTGAGTTTCGCCTCTGAAAAAAACTTTCCTCAAATTTTGAGATCCGCTCTAAATCCCCGCTCCGTAGATCAATGCCTCTTTGAAAACCTCTTCCTTGGTCACCAACTTCGATTTGAACACCGCCTCCAACGTCGCCTGGTCCATCAACTCCGTCACGTAATTGCGCGCGTCCAGGAATAACCGCCTGAACCGGCACATCGACTCCTGGCTACAGTACTTGTAGCTGGTGGACGAAACGCACGCGATGGGAGCCAGGCTGCCGTCGAAATGGCGGATCACCTCCCCCATCGTAATGGCGCTCGCCGGTTTCGCCAGCCGATAGCCGCCATGCTTGCCCGTGACGCTTTCGATCCAGCCCTTTGATTTGAGTTCCACCAGAATCTGCTCCAGGAACTTCTTCGGGATGTCGTTTTGCTCGGCCAGCCGCCGCGTGGAGACCAACTCCTCCCGTCCACACTCCACCAGCGTAAAGAGCGCCCGCAGCGCATAGTCAGTTCGGTTGGAAACCTTCATATTCTACGTATCTACTAGGCATTCGCTTTTGTCCACCTTGAAAACTTTGCCTACCTCCCGCAAACGTCTTCCAAAACCACCGAGGCCATCAGCCCCGCGCATACCGAGACACGCGGCGCGCACGGCGGGTTCTCCTTCCCCACCCCGGTGACGCCATCGCCCACGAGGTACAGGCGCTCCTTCAATTTCCGGGCCACGATGGGGGTGGCATTCGAGATTCCCGCCATGCCGCTGCCCATCACGAGGAATTTGCCCGAACCCACAAACGCTTCCATGAACATGCGCTTGGCCTCAGGCCGGTCAAAGGCTTCCAGGAGGTACTCGGCGCTTTGAAAATACTCAGTAATATTATCGTCCGTGAGCCGGACGCGGTGAACCCGCACTTCCACCGCCGGGTTGATGGCCCGCAAGCGCCGCTCCAGCGCCTCCACTTTGGGCTGGCCCACCTCGTCCAGAAAATAGTACTGGCGGTTGAGGTTCTTCGCCTCCAGGCAATCGAAATCGACGATCTCCAGATGCCGGAAGCCGCTGCGAACCAGCGCCACGGCGATGTTCGAGCCCAGCCCGCCCGCTCCGGCGATGCCGATGCGGGTTTCTTGAATATTCGACCACTGGCGCGGGGTGAAATAGGCGCTTACCGCCGCCTCGAATTCATTCGGAGCCCCCGCGCCGCAACTACAGGCAATGTCGCTCATCATACAAAATATTATCCCCCTCCGACAAACGCCACGATTTCCACCTGGTCGCCCGCGTTCAGCGCCGCTGCGGCCCATGCCGTTTTTTTGACCAGGACGCCGTTCTGTTCGATAACGATCGTCTCGGGGCTGAGGTGATAGGCCTCCACCAACTCCGAGAGAGTCCGCGCCCCGGTTTCCTGCGATTTGCCGTTGAGGTTAATTTGCATTTTGAAAGCTTGTTTTCATTCTGTTCCGGGATTCCCCGCTGATTCAACCCGTTTATGCAACCCGTTTCAGCGGAGGCTCCAAGCCAACACCGCAAAGAGAGGATCTTCGCTCCGACTCCGGGCTCTCCAGTTGGGTTCGCGCTGCCAAAAACCGGCCCACGGCGGTGGCCGCCGCTTCGGCGTCCGGCCCCTCGGCGATCAACGTCGCGAGCTTCCGGTGCGTCAGGTTTGCCGACAAAATATCCAAAATCGAGCCCGTGCCGTAACTCTGCCCATTCACAATGAGCCGGATGGTGCTGCGGAAACGCCCGGCCAGCGCCACCAACTCCGCGGCCGGTTGGATGTGCACGCCGTTGGCGTTGAGCACCATCACCTCGCGCACGGCGCATTGCGCCGCTCCAAACACGGGAGTGGAAGCAAGCTCATTCAGCGCGGGCGGATTCATGGGATAAATAAGGTTAAGTGATGTGATTGAAGAGAGGCAGGGATGGGAATCGAACCCATGAATGCAGCTTTTGCAGAGCTGTGCCTTACCACTTGGCTACCCCGCCTTTTGTATTTCTCCTAGCTATTTAGTAGGTGGGTGTTTAGACTTCAATCTTAATTTACGATTTTTTCCATTTTTCCGATGAGCACACCTGAATTTTCCGCCTCCGGCATTGAAACCGTGGCAATTCACGCCGGGGAAGCCCCGGACCCCGTTACCCACGCCTCGGCCCCCAACCTGGTGATGTCCACCACCTTCGTGGCCGACCCTTCCGCCGGGTTTTCCGTGGAAGGGCTCGATGAGGAGACCCCTTTTATCTACACCCGCTGGGCCAACCCGACGGTTGCCCAATTGGAAACCAAGCTGGCGGCGTTGGAAGGAGCGGAGCAGGCCATCGCCTTCGGCAGCGGCATGGCCGCCGTTTCCGCACTGCTGCTTTACTCTTTGAGCCAGGGGGACCACGTAATCGTGAGCGACATCGCCTATGCCGCCACTGCCGAGTTCACCAATGACGTGCTGCCCCGTTTCGGCATCGCGGTCACGAAGGTGAACCTTTCGGATCTCGCCGCCGTGCAGGCCGCGCTGCGTCCCGAGACCCGCTTGATTTACGCCGAAACGCCGTGCAATCCCCTGCTCCGGCTCACCGACCTGGCGGCCGTGGCCCGCATCGCCCACGAGGCCGGGGCCAAGCTGGCCGTGGATTCCACCTTTGCGACGCCGCTGGCCACGCGCCCCCTCGCCCTGGGCGCGGATTTCGTCATTCACTCGCTCTCCAAATATCTCTGCGGCCACGGCGACGCCATCGGCGGGGCGATCCTTGGCCCCGCCGACATCCTCGCCGACCTGCGCAAGAAAGTGGCCATTCGCACAGGCGGCATTTTGAGCCCGTTCAACGCCTGGCTGATCCTGCGCGGCCTGGCCACGCTGCCGCTGCGCATGCGCGCCCACCAGGAAGGGGCGCTGGCGGTGGCGAAGTTCCTTGAAGGGCACGCGAAGGTGCGCCGCGTGATTTACCCGGGCCTCCCCTCACACCCGCAACACGAACTGGCCAAGCGCCAGATGGCGAACTTCTCCGGCATGGTGACCTTCCAGGTGGATGACGGCGAAAAAGCCGCCGAGGTGCTGGCCGCGCAGCTCCGGGTGATCCACTATGCCGTGTCGCTGGGTCACCACCGCAGTCTCGTGTTTTACTTGAAAACGGCGGACTTGCTGGAAAGCTCCTTCAAGCTCACTCCGGCGCAAAGAGCTTCCTACCACGCTTTCGCCGGTGAGGGCATCTTCCGGCTCTCCGTGGGGCTCGAAACCCCGGCGGACTTGATCGCGGATCTCGACCAGGCGCTTGCGAAAGTTTCGTAGATAATAGAAAAGGCGGAAACCCTGTGGATTTCCGCCTTTTTGAAAAACGATCTACGTTCGCCTACAGCGTAATCCTTCCCTTGAGCCGGAGATCCCTGGCGGAAGCCCCGACTTCAATCAGGAATTCGCCCGGTTCCAGCCGCCATTGCTTGGAGGCCACGTCGTAGAAGGAGAAGACCCGCTGGCCGAGGGCCACTTTGACTTCGGCGCTTTCGCCGGGTTTGAGAGAGACGGCTTCGAAGCCTTTGAGTTCCCGCAAGGGCCGCGGCACCGAAGCTTGCACATCGCCAACGTAGATTTGAGCAATCTCCCGGCCCGCAACGGCGCCTGTGTTTTGGACGGTGAAGGCCACCTCCACCTCGCCATTCGCGCTTTGGGTCAGCTTTAAATCGGAATAGCCGAAGGTGGTGTACGAAAGCCCGTGGCCAAAGGGGAAGAGGGGCGCGGTGCCGGTTTTGTCGTAGTGCCGGTAACCGCAAAAAACGCCTTCCTCGTAGTGGACATCCAGTTGCGGACGGCCACGCCCGACGTAATCCGGGGTTTCGTAAATCGCCGCGCCATTGGGGATGTAGTTGGCGAACGCCGGGGCATCCTCCCAGCGGCGCTCGATGCTGATGGGCAGTTTGCCGCTCGGGTTGACCAGCCCGAGCAGAATTTCCGCGACGGCCAGCCCGCCTTTTTCGCCGGGGTACCAGGCATGAAGGACGGCAGCGACTTCATCCACCCACGTATCCATGCCAATCCCGCCGCCCCCGAAGAGGACGACAATGGTGTTGGGGTTGGCCTTGGCGCAGCGGCGAACGAGGGCTTCGTGCTCCCACGGCAGTTCGAAGGGGCGGTCGCTGCCTTCGTGCTCGATTTTTTCGTTGAACCCGACGCACACAATCACGGCGGCGGCGGATTCCATTTTGAGTTCGCCGCGAATCACATCAGCCTCCGGGGAAAGATCGCTGAGAGAGCCCAAGATGCTGTTGGGGTCCACCGGCTCCACGCGCGCCGCGCCACCGCCGGTCGGCGTGGAGGAAGCGTATGGCCCAACAACGTTGATTTGTCCGCCTTTGAGCTTCAGCGGCAACAGGGCGCGCTCGTTTTTCAAAAGCACGACGCCTTTGCGCGCGACCTCCAAGGCCACTTGCGCATGGGCGGGGCAGCGGCGGGTTGCCTTCGGAGCCGCCGCCTTGATGCGATCAATGGCGAAGCTCCACTTCAAAAGCGCGAGGCACTTGGCGTCGAGTTCCTGTGGGCTAAGGCTCCCGTTTTCCAGCAACGGCTTGAGCTGCTCGGGGCTCCAGGTTTTGTTGCCGGGCATTTCCAAATGCAGGCCGGAGTTGAACGCCTTCTCAGTGCTCCACGTTCCCTCCCAATCCGACATGACGACGCCCTCGAAGGCCCATTCATCCAGGAGAATGTCGCTCACGAGCCGATGGCATTCGGCGGTATATTCGCCGTTAAGCAGGTTATAGCTCGTCATGACCGAGAGCACCTCCGCGTCTTTCACCGCCGATTCAAACGCCGGGAGATAAACTTCGCGGAAGGTCCTTTCGTCGATAACGGAGTTGCTCGAGCAGCGGTGCCAATCGGTGTTGTTGGCCACGAAATGCTTCACCGTGGCCGCGACGCCCTGGGACTGCGCGCCCTTGATATACTCGCTAGACATTTGGGCCGAGAGGATCGGGTCCTCGCCGAAATATTCGAAGTTCCGGCCGCATTGGGGCACCCGGTAGATATTCACGCCCGGCCCGAGCAGCACGTCCACGCCCGCCGCGCGAAATTCCGAGGCGACGGTGGCTCCATATTGATGCGCCATGGAACGGTCCCACGTTGAGGTCAGCAAAATCGGGGCGGGAAAAGCGGTCGCGGGAATGGAATCGTCGCGCAAACCCATCGTGGCGTCGGCCATGCGAATGCGTCGGACGTTCAGGCGAGGCACTCCTTTGGTGTACATTCCGTCAACCCCCGTGATGAGAGCGATTTTTTCATCCAGGGTCATTTGGCACAAAATGGACTGTGCCTGCTGTTCGTCTTGATTCATGAAGTCTGTTTAGCAAATGGGGATTTCTATAGCAAATCGGAACTCGTTGAATAGTCAGGGCAACGGCCCATGGCAGGCCGCTCCAGGGGTTAAATTTTTCAATAAAGCATTGCGAATGATGACTAGCGAAAAGAGTGGCGAAGATGCCAATTTTTGTACGCGTTGCCTTTGCTAAATCTGCTGTTCGTCCTTAGGATGCGCATCACTTTATGGGCACCTCCCCTCTTTTCTACTCGTTTTGGGGCATCAACGGACCGCTGGATCAGAAGCGGCTCTGCCATCAACTGGACTTGTTCCGCGAAGCGGGGCTCGACGGCGTGGTTTTTCATCCGCGCTACTATCCGAACCAGCCGCCATACCTCTGCGACCTTTATTTCGAAATGGTTTCCGCTGCGATTTTGTATGCCAAGTCGATCGGGCTCCGCTTTTGGATTTATGACGAGAACGGCTGGCCAAGCGGCACCGTGGGCGGGGCGCTGCGGGAAAAATATCCGGACGTTTCCCAACGCTGGGCGGAACTGGTGCCGCAGCGGCCCGAGACGTGCCTGGCGGAGTTTGAGCACCAAGGGCAACGCTGGTTCCTGGGGGAAAGAACGGGCGGCGGGGTTGATTATTTGAACCCGGCGTTAAGCCAGTATTTCATCGCGATGACGCACGAGCGGTATCGCGCCTGCCTGACTCCCGAGGCGTTCGAATATGTGGAGGCGATTTTCAGCGACGAGCCGGAATGGGGGCTCGGGCATATTTTCGGCAGTTTGCCAGCGCAAGGATCCATCCCCTGGACGCCCCGGCTCCCGGAGCTTTTCCAAGAGCGTTACGGGGAGCCGTTGCAACCGCTGCTGCCGTTGTTGTTTTTCGAGGGCGAGCGAAGCCATGAAGCGCGCATCCGCTTCCGCGAACTGCTGACCGATCTGTTTTGCGACGCCTTCATTTCGCCGGTCAACCAATGGTGCGAAGCCCACGGCAAACTCTTCACCGCGCACGTGAAGGGCGAGGAGCACCCGCTGTTCCAGGCGCATATGGTGGGTTCGTGCCACCAAGTATTCCGGCGGCTGAGCATGCCCGGCATCGACGCCCTGGAGCGCGACCCCTCGGGCGCGTTTTTCCCGCGGCAACTTTCCTCAGCCGCACGGCAGTTTGGAAGGGGGCGCTGCATGGCGGAGGCGTTTGGCGGAGCGGGCTGGGGAGCCGGTCCCTCCGATCTGGAGCAATTCCTGCTATGGCTGGGAAACCATGGAGTCACTGATTTTGTGCTGCACTTGAGCCAATACCGCCTCGATAGCGCGGCAATGCTCGACTGGCCGCCTTCGCAGCCGCTTCACTTGTCGTGGAGTAAGTTATATTCGGAGGTGATCGCAAAGGTGCGCAGCCAGTTGCAAGCGGCGCCGCGACCCGCCGCGAAAGCGTTGGTGGTCGCGCCCTACCGGGCCATCATGGGGACGCTGGAGCCGTGGGAACTGCTGCAAACCAACGTGCACAACGCGCAAACGCACCCGGATTCGCGTGCGGGAAAAATCAACGACCGCTTCATCCGTTTCATCGAGGCGCTCGAACAACAACGCGTGGCATATGACGTAGCGGACGAACGGACGCTGGAGGAAGCGGGAGAACGCGCGCCCGGTGGAATCAAGGTGGGCCATTGTGTCTATGGGGAAGTATTAGTGACGGAGGATTGCGAGTTGCGCCCGTCGGCACACGAATTGATTGCTCCATTCAAGAGCCCTGCCGTGGTGCCCGTTGCGCCGACGCAAGCCGGGCTTCCTGTTCCACAAAAGGAAGGAAGCATGGTCGAAGTGAAGTGGACACTGGAGGAATTTCCCGTCAATGCGCTGTTCCTGGAATGCACGAAGGGAGCGGACGGCTGGCATTCCGCATCATTCGCCTGCGCACCCGCCCTGGCGGAATCCCTGGAAGTGATATTTTTAGATAATATCTTTTCCGCGGAGCTAAACGGAACCCCGCTGACCCTGGAACCCGTTGACGATGGTTGCCGCGCCAAGCTCCCGCCGGTACAGCCCGCGAATGTTCTCCGGTTCCGCACCGAAATGGAAATTTCCGCCCCCTATGCCTGGGTTGAAGGACGATTCCGCGCAACCTCGGCCACTCCGTTTCAAGAAGGGCCTGGCGGAACCGTAAGGACGGAAGGGCCATTCCTACTAGAGCCCGTGGCCGGGATTTCCGGGCGCGATCTAGTCGCAACAGGCTATCCATTTTTGTGTAAATCCGTCCTTATTGCGGGAACAGCGGACCTGCCCTGCGCCGTGACTTCCATTCGTTTCGACGGCCTGGTTGCGGATGCCGTTCGGGTTTCGGTGGATGGCCGCGATTTGGGCTGGACGTGGCCGCAAGAAGGCGAATATCGAATCGCGGCACCGCTCACGGCGGGAACGCACCGGCTCCGGCTGGAGCTGATTCCGAACACATTCAACTATCGCGGGCCGCACCACTATTACAGAGGCGATGCACATCTCGTCAGCCCCGATCAAATCACGGGAGTGCGCAACTTTGCCGACCCCGCCGACGCCCCGAAGCACACGCACGTCAATGCCTGGCACTTCCGCCGCTTCGAACTCCCGGCGTCGCTCACGGTGTTCGGCGCGTAGCCAAAACGCAAACGAGCCGCCGGAAGGGTAATCCCGGCGGCTCGTCTGTAATCACTAGTCTTATTTCGAGAGCCGCAACGTGACGATCTCGAAAGGCCGCACGCTCAACCGCACCGCACCGTCGCGGGCTTCGAGTTCTTCGGTCACGTTTTCCAGCATATCCGCGCGGCTGATCTTGCCGACGGGCAGCGTAGTCTGGAACGTCACAGCGCCGCGCGTGCCGTAGGCTTCGTAGAAACGGACGATAATGCCGTTGCCATCCTCCGCCGGTTTGACGGTGTCGATCAAGATGCCGGGGCGGTCCGTTTTAAAGAACGAGGTTTCCACCGGGAGCGGCCCCTCCTGCACCGGCAGCGGCGTGACGCGCACCGGGACGTTGAGCTGGCAAGCCTCCTCGATCACGCGCCCATGCTGCAAATCTCCCTGGTGAGGTAATATCGAGTAGGTAAAGCGGTGCGCCCCCTGATCCGCGACCGGGTCGGGGAACTGCGGAGCGCGCAGCAGGCTCAGGCGCATGACATTGTCCAGGATGTCGTGACCATATTTGCAATCGTTGAGCAAAGCCACGCCGTAGTCGGCCTCGGAGAGGTCGGCCCATTTGTGAGCGCACACTTCGAAGCGGGCGAGATCCCAACTGGTGTTGTAGTGGGTGGGGCGCTCGATGTGGCCGAACTGGATTTCGTAGGTGGCCCGGGCGGAACGGACGTTCACGGGGAAAGCAACCTTGAGGAGCTTGTGCTCTTCGTGCCAATCCGCTTCGGTTTCAAAATCGACGCGCTTGGAACCAGCTTTGACGACGAGGTTCTGCGCGAGGCGGGATTTACCGAAGCTGCGCTCGATGCGAACGACGGCCCGCAGCGGGGTGGCTTCCGTGACTTCGATGCGATCCAGGGCGTCGAGGTTCTCCACGAGCTCTTTATAATAAGCATCGATGTCCCACGCGTCGCCATCGTCGCGATGCAACTGGAATTGGTTGCCTTTGCCGCCGGTAGCGAGCACTTCGCGCCCGCCCGCTTCGAGATCGGTGAAGCGGTGGATCGAGCCGTCCTCGCCGATTTGCAGCTTGATGAGTCCGTTGGAAATAGTGATGCCGTCGTTGGCTTTCTCCACGGTAACAGCATGCGCCGGTTGGGCGAAGGTGGCGGCGTTCGCGGCGTCAACCACGGTGTAGCCAAAAGAGGGAACGCGCACGGTGGCAAGCTTGCCGGGAGCGAGTTCAACGACCTCCTCGCGCTCAAAACCGAGCGTATTGAGCACCTGCACGGGCGCTTGGAAGCCCTTGGTCGCGATCTTCGAATTCAACGCGCCAAGCGAGGAACCGATGACGGATTGCCCCAGTTCACCGATGGTCGCGTAATCGCGGTCGCTATCCTTATAAACCCAGGTGATGGAGGAGCCGGGGATGATGTCGTGGAATTGGTTAAGGAGCAGCAGCTTCCAGGCGCGTTCCAGCGCGCGGGCGTGGCGGTTGGCATCGGCGGCACCCATGCCCACGACGTCGTAAACAGCGCGCTGCGGGTCGGCGGCAGTTTCCTTACGGTCCGGCACGAGCGCGAGGCTCACGGCGTCCAACCCCTCGGCATCGCGCAGAAGGAACTCGGCCTTGCGATTGCCGCGCTTGTTGCGGGCGTGCGTGGTGTAGGTGCCCCGGTGAAATTCCAGGTAAAGCTCGCCGACCCACACCGGCAGGTCACGAGCGTCAGCCTTGGCTTTCACGCAAAAGTCGGCCACTTTTTCCAACTCCACCTTCGGCAAGCCTTCCAGGTTGCGCATCCGGCGGGCCTGTTCGAGCATGGTAATGGAGGGGCCGCCGCCGCCGTCGCCAAAGCCGTAGATATAGAGCGAGCGCGTGGCGCGGCCCTGCTCGCGGAAGTTGCTGACGTTGAAGAGCGTATGCTTGGGGCTCATTTCGGCGTTGTACGTGTCCGCCGGCGGGAAGTGGCTGAAAATTCGAGTGCCGTCGATGCCTTCCCAAAGGAAGGTATGATGCGGGAATTTGTTGAACTGGCTCCAGGAGATTTTTTGCGTGATGAAGGTATCGATGCCGCAGCCGGTGTAGATTTGCGGCAGGGCGGCGCTATAACCAAATACATCGGGAATCCAGGCGTCCTTGGTTTCGTAGCCAAACTCTTCCTTGAAGTAGCGTTTGCCGTAGACGATCTGCCGGATCAGCGATTCGCCGGAGATCAGGTTGGCGTCGGCCTCCACCCACATGGAGCCGATCGGCTCCCATTGGCCGTTGGCGATGTGCTTGCGGATGCCTTCGTAGATGCTTGGGTAATACTGCTTCATCCACGCGTACTGCTGCGCCTGGGAACACCCGAAGACGTATTCGGGGTAGCGCCCCATGTAATCAACCGCCGTGGAAAAGGTGCGGGCGCACTTGCGGATGCTCTCGCGCAACGGCCAGAGCCAGGCGGTGTCGATGTGCGCGTGGCCGATGGCGGAAAGCGTGTGCACCGTGTCGCCATTCTTGCGAGCCAGCACGTCCGCGAGCGCCTCGCGGGCGGCGGGCAGCGTGGCGACATCACCGAGGTCCAGGCGGTTGAGGGATTCGTTGAGCGCGTAGAGCAGTTCGCCGCGCCGCTGGCTGTCGGCGGGCAGCGCCTCCATCAGTTCGGAGGCGACTTTGAAGTCGTAGTAATAGTCAAACGCCTCCTGGTTAAACGTGGCCATCTCGGCTTGCACAAGCTGGAAAGCAGGGGTCTTGGAACCCCCCATGTTGTTAACGGCATCCCACCGCACGGCGACGTTGGAAGCGCCTTCCACGTAAAATTCGAACGCTTCGCCGCCTTTCGCCTTCGCGGCAACGTCGATGTCGCTGCGGTTAATATTCAAAGCGCGCGTGACCTGCCCGTTTTGATAAATGAGCCCTTCGGCGGTGAAGCCTTCCCCGCCGGAATCGGTGAGCCGCATCAGCACGACCACCTTGCGACCCGCCCACGCCTGCGGCACCTGGCCGCGAACGCGGAACCAAGCGGTATCCCAGCTTGGTCCCCACTTTTCGCCCACGGCGAACGGGGTGTAAGCGGCTTGCAGCGCGGTTTCAAAGGCAACCGGCTCGCCTCCCACGTGCCAGGCCGCGAGGTCGATCGGGGCTTTGTCGGGGTAGATGAGAGCTTTGATTTGGGAAAGATTCGCGTGGATGCGCTTTTCGGTAATAGCGGTGTGCTTCAGCATGGGATGGATGGGGAAAAGGGCTGTTTACCAAAAACCGGGGCGCGCCTAAATACACTCCCCTGCGGTTTGGGTATGCACTATTTTGTTCCCAACGCCTGCGCGAGAGTGAGCAGGAAATCACGGTTGTGGGCGCAGACATAGCGCATGGTACCCCCCATGCGGCTAAACGATTTGCAATAGCGCAGGTAGTACGCGGGGTTGTCCATGGGCGGTTCGCCCTCGGCGGCCCAGTCCCAGGCGCTCTCGGCCAGGTCGACGATCATCATATAGTGATCCGTGATGCGGCGGCCCTGTTGAAGCTCCAGGTTCTGCGACATGGAGAGCGATTTTTCAAAAATCATCGGCGACATGACCGCCGACCCGATGGAAAGATAAACGCCGCCCTCAAGATGGTGCACCTGCTCCGCATACGTGAGGAAATCCCGCTGCGCAGCGCGTCCAATGGCCGCCGGGCGGTTGGCCGGGTGGGTGTAAATGATGTCGTGGCCGATCATCGGGTGCGCGGTGAACGGAATCCCCAAACGGTAGGCGGCGGCCTGTGCGCTGAAGGCTTTGTCGGGATGGGGGATCGCGAGGAAACCCGCCGGGATCTTGCGCTCGCGGGTGACTTCGAGCAGATCCAGCGCGGCGGCGGCAAGCGTTGGGTTCTCCTCGGCGTGGGCTTTCACGGTTTCGAGCAACTCGCAAGGCGCGGGAATTAGCAACCCCTCCTGGTGGATCATTTTCCCAACGGATTCGCCGTACCCAAGCCCTTCGTAAGCCCCCACAGCAATGGCCAGGTTCAGGTAAAGCCCCGTTTCCTCCCAAATGCCGAATTGCCCCTGGGCCACGTTGGCGCGCACGTCCTCGCTGCTGAGCCCCTGGAAGGCGAACTCCCAGTCGTGGATGATGCCCGCGCCGTTGGTGGCCAGCAGCGTCACCCAGCCCTGCTCCATCAACTGGATCAGCACCGGAGCCAGGCCGTTCTTGATCGTGTGAGCGCCGAAAACCAGCATGACGGGTTTGCCCTGGGCGCGAGCCGCGCGAATGCGGGCAACGCACTCACCGAGCTTCTGCACCGCATCGGAGGAAAGCGGGCGGGGCGGGGTCGCGGGCGAAACCGCGTCGCGTTCGATGGTGACTTTGTTATGGCGCGCGGCCAGCGGTTGCACGCGCAGTTTGGAGCGGTCAAATTGAGGGTATGGCATGGATTAAAAAGGGTTACCGGGCAGTTGCAGGAACTTCCAAAGCTGGGCGGGCTGGGAGAAATCGGGCACGATGGCCTTCGCTCCCGCGCAGATGAGCCGGGTCCGTTTTTCGAGGTTCAGCCCGAAGCGGCGCACTTCGTCGCTGGCGATGCCCACGGCGAAACCGCCGCGCTTGATGGTTTCGCGCATCTCCACGGGACCGTCGCCAAAGGAGATCAGTTGATGGCACCCGCCGCCGACTTCCTTCAAAATACGCTCCAGCACCATCTTCTTCGCATCCTTGGTAATATCGCCCACGGAACCGAAAATGCCGCCGGTGAAGAGGTCCGCGTAGCCGAGGCGCTCCGCCTCCTCTTTGGCGTCGGCGTCGTCGGTGCCGCTGGCGAGGTAAAGCTTTACTCCCGCCGCCGCCAAAGCGCGCAGGAAGGGCACCGCGCCTTTGATGGTAAAGTCGTCGATGCTAAGCTCTCCGCTGGCGAGCTTGTCGAGCCGCTTGCCCACCAGCGCCTTCAATTCGACGTTGAAAATGTGTTTGTACCCGGGAGCGTCCAGAATTTGATCCTTCGGCACGTGGCCAAATTCGCGCACCATTTCCACAAGCCCCTGCATTTGCGCCAGCGTCTGGATGCCCGTGGTTTTGTCGATGAATTTGCGGACTTCGTTGGTAACGTGCTGAAGCGTGCCGCTGTCGACTTGATGGTAGTCGCCGCCGAAAATGGCGCGCAGCATCATCGGCTCCATGATCTGCTCCCAGCCCTGGCGCAACGTGGAGATCGTGCCGTCGTGGTCGAAAATGGCGTGGCGCAGCCGCAGCGCGGAGGAAGGGCTCTCGACGACTTCCAGTTCCGTTCCGTCAAGATAGCAGGCGGCGTGCGGCGTCACCGCCAGTTCCCGCCGGTAGACGTAATCCCCCCGGCTGCCGAGTTCCAGAATTTCCGAGGGCGACGCGGTGCCGGTTTGGAAAAGTTTCTGCGCCGTCACGGCGGCGGCGAGGTTTGCCACGAAGGCTGCGGCGGCCAGGTTGCTGCCGCTCGCGGTGATGGCGGCGAGCGTGGAAACAAACGTATCCCCCGCGCCCACCGGGTCCACCTTGCCGAGCAACTGGACGCCGAAAATCTGCTTCGGCTCGTCGCCGTCAATGACAAGGCAGCCGTTCTCCCCTCGCGTAACGACCAGCGGCGCTTTCCAACGCGCCCGGAGGCTCATCGCCCGCTGCACCACTTCATGCAGGGGCAGAACCTCACCCGGTTCGCGGCTGCGGCCGCATTGTTTGAGCACCTCGTCCTCATTGAGCTTGTGCACCGCGTTGGGGTAGGCTTCGTGGAAGCCGCGCGAATCGATAATGAAACAGACGCGCGGGAACCGCTCGATCAATTCATTGAGCTTCGTGCGAAGCAGTTCGGAGTTGTGCAGACTGCCCGCCACCTGGTGGTTGATGAGCACGACGGAAAGCTTCGGCAGCACGGCCTCCAGCTTTTGCAGAAGGCTCTCCGCAGAGGCGTCGCTCAATTGGTTGAAATCGCCGAAGTCGATCCGGTTGGATTCCTTCCCATCCAGGTGCGGCTTGACGTAAACCTGCGTGTGCCAATTTTCGGGCTGGACGATGAGCCCCCCAAGCTCAATGTGCGGAATTTCCATGAGCCGGTGCAACTCGCGGCCAAAGGGGTCGTCACCCACCACGCCGAAGACGTGGATTTTGGGAACGCCCAGCGCGAGGAGGTTCATCACCACATTGCCCGCGCCGCCCGGCGAATAACGCTGGCTGTGCACCGGCTTCGTAACGAGCCCCGTTTCAACGGAAGGCTCCCCGGCTGCGGAGTTAATCATCCAATAAACGTCCAGGCAAAAATCGCCCACCACGGCAACCGAGCCGCACGAAATGTTGTCCAGCGCGGCGGCGATTTCCGCCGGAGCCAGGCAGTCCGAGGAAGGAATTTCAATAACGGGCGAGGAAACGGGGCTGCTCATCATAATGGGTGAATTGATTGGGCGCAGGAGGCGTAAATCTGCCCTCATCTTCGTCGCGAATGGCCGATTGTCAACGGTAAAAAGTAAAGCTTTACATTTTACCCGGTTGCAAGCGCCCTCCATTTGCGCTATGAACTGGGGCACGCCATGAACATTGTGGAGTTTTCCAAAATCGCGGGTCTTTCCACCGCCACCGTTTCGAGGGCGTTTCATGAGCCCGAAAAGATTCGGCCCGAAACGCGCCAGCGCGTGCTTGCGCTGGCCGACGAGCACGGTTATTACCCCAACTCCAGCGGCAGGGCGCTGGTGAAAGGACGGCATGATGTGCTCGGCCTGGTGTGGCCGCTGGAGGTGGAAGGAGCGGGCGCGCCATTCGCCCAACGGGTGCTCGCGGCACTCACCCAACAGTTGGTCAGCGCCGATCTCGACCTCTTGATTTGCCCCATCGACCGCCGCCAGCCGGAAACCATGGAACACGCCCGCCGCACGGTGCTGCGAAGCCGCTGCGACGGCTGGATTCTCCTTTACCCGCGCCAGGACGAGGCGCTCGTCCACGCGCTGCGGGCTTCGCGCAAGCCGGTGATCTGCTTTATGGGCGGGCTGGCCGCGTGCCCGGATTGGAAAGCCATCACGCTCGACCAGCATTCGTGGATCAAGGACGCGCTGGGCCGTTTCAAAAAAAGCGGAGCGAATCGCGTACTATTTTTGGGTGGACGCGCCGGGGAACCGGACCACGAGGAGCGCATCGCCGCCTTCAAGGCACTGGCACCGCGCTATTTTGGGAAAAACGCGCGGGTCCTTCCCGGTTGGCCGCCCGACCCGGACGAAGTAGGCCGGTTATTGCGGGAGGAAAGCATCGACGCCGTGATCGGGGTCGATGATTCGGCGGCGCTGATCGCCTCGGAAGCATGCCGCAGGGCGAAGCTGAACATCCCGGCCCGGGTGCAAATCGTGGGCATCGACGATTCCCTTGAAGCCGCCCGCGCGACGCCGCCCCTGGCCAGTTACCGCCAGCCTTTGGACGAGATGGCGGCCTGCGCCGTAGCCCTGGCCATGGGCAATCGAGCGCGGTTGCGGAAGTTCGACCCGGCCTTCGTTCCGGGCGCAAGCGTTCGGGCAGCGGGGGCGGCCGGGCAGTAAAGCTTTACATATCCGCTTGACGATCCGCGCGCAAAGCAGGACCATTCGCGCCATGTCTCCCTTAATTACGACATTGGGCACGACGTTACGCACGATCCACGGCCAGCCAAGCTGGGTCTTGAAAACCCCCGAAATGGAAGCCGCCGTAACGCGGCAAGCCGGGCACCTCGCGCCGGTCCGCTTCCGCGTCGGCAAAGACAAATGGGTGGAACCTTTTGAGGTTGCGCCGTGGGCCGGGGAGAAAGTGGCGGCAGACCTGCCGCAAATCCTGCGCGTCATGCGCGGCGATTTCTTTTGCATGCCCTTCGGCGGCAACGACACCCCTTTCCGCAGCGAACGCTACCCCGCGCACGGCGAAACCGCCAACGAAGCCTGGACCTTGGAGGAAAGCACGCCCTGCTCGCTGGCGCTTTCCATGCAAACGCGCATCCGCAAAGGGCGCGTGGAAAAGCGCATCGCGCTGGTGCCGGGCCAAACGGCGCTCTACGTCAGCCACATCATTTCGGGCATGAAGGGGCCGATGAGCTTCGGCCATCACCCCATCCTGCGCATCCCGGAAGGGGAAACGGCGCGGGTGAGCACCAGCCGTTTTGTTTACGGGCAGGTGTTCCCGGAGGCATTTGAAAACCCGGTCATCGGCGGTTATTCGTGCCTCAAATCCGGCGGAAAATTCACCTCCTTGCAGCGGGTGCCGCGCGCCGACGGCGGCAACGCCGACCTCTCCGCCTACCCAGCCCGCGAAGGGTTCGAAGATTTGGTGATGATGTGTGCCGACGACTCGCTCCCGTTCGCCTGGACGGCCATCGCGCTGCCGGAATCCGGCTACGTTTGGTTCAGCTTGAAGAACCCGCGTGTGCTGCGGTCCACGGTCTTTTGGATGTCCAACGGCGGGCGCCATTACGCCCCGTGGAGCGGACGTCACCGCCGCGTCATCGGCCTGGAGGAAGTGACCTCCAATTTCCACTACGGCCTGGCGGAATCGGCCCGGAGCAATCCGGTGAACCGGGCGGGCATCGCCACTTCGGTGAACCTGGACCCCAAAAAGCCGCTCGTCATTCCTTTCATCATGGCGGCGGCCG
This sequence comes from uncultured Chthoniobacteraceae bacterium, assembly GCA_964513965.1. Taxonomy (GTDB): domain Bacteria; phylum Verrucomicrobiota; class Verrucomicrobiia; order Chthoniobacterales; family Chthoniobacteraceae; genus UBA695. The sequence continues at coordinate 45,944 of CAZEOO010000003.1, read as the reverse complement.
GGATTCCCAAGGGCTTCGACCGGGTGAAAACGATCCAGGCCGCGAAGAATGGCCGCTCGGTAACGCTCAAGGCGTTCTCCGGCAAGACCGTCACCGTGCCGCTCAACGTCGGCTTCGTCACCGAGCCCGGCGCGAGCGCCAAATAAAGAAAATCGCGGGGTAAACGATCAACTCCATCAGCGTGGACGTGATGACGCCGCCCACCATCGGCGCGGCCACGCGCTTCATCACGTCAGCCCCGGCCCCGTGGCTCCACAAAATGGGCACGAGGCCCGCGATAATGACAGCCGCCGTCATCGCCTTGGGGCGCACACGCTTCACCGCGCCGTGGTAAATGGCGTCGCGGAGCCCGGCGGAGGATTGCAGCCGACCCGACGTGCGCCATTCCTCATAAGCGAGGTCGAGGTAGAGCAGCATCACCACGCCCGTCTCGGCATCGAGGCCCGCCAGAGCGATGATGCCGATCCAAACCGCCACGCTCAAATGGTAGCCGAAGAGATACAAAACCCAAAACGCCCCGACTAGCGAAAACGGCACGGCCAGCAGCACGATGGCCGTCTTTACCGCCGAGCGCGTATTGAGAAAAATAATCAGCGAGATCAGAGCCAGCGTGATCGGGATCACGATGGCAAGCCGCTGCTTGGCCCGCAGCATGTATTCGTATTGCCCGCTCCAGAAAAGATTGTAGCCGTGCGGCACGCTGATCCTGCCGCTTGAAACCGCCTCGTCCACCGCCCGGCGCGCCTTTTCCACGTACGTGCCGAGATCGACGTTTTTGACATCCACGTAAATCCAGGCGTTCGGCACCGCCGCCTCGCTCTTGATGCCCATGGGCGCGGCAACCGTCTTGACGCTCGCCAACTGCCCCAGCGGCACCTGCGCCCCCTGCATTGTCGGCACAATGATCTCCCGCAGCGCCTCCAGGTTTTCGCGATAATCACGATCATACCGAAGGTTCACGCTGTAGCGTTCCAGCCCCTCCACAGTCGTCGCGAGCGGCATCCCGCCGAGGGCCACCTCCAGCACATCCTGCACGTCGCCCACGGAAAGCCCGTAACGGGCGATCTCGTCGCGGTTGATGTTGAACTCCACGTAATTGCCGCCCATCACCCGCTCGGCGAACACGCTCGACGTTCCGGGCACCTCGCGCACCACCGCCTCCACCTGCTCGGCGATTCGCTGCAACACCGCGAGATCCGGCCCCGCGACCTTGATGCCCACGGGGGTTTTGATGCCCGTGGCCAGCATGTCGATGCGCGTTTTGATCGGCATCGTCCAGGCGTTGTTGAGGCCGGGAAACTGGATCGCGGCATTCAACGCGGCGCTCAGTTCGTCCGGCGTGCGGCGGCGGTGCGCCGTCACTTTGCCCTCCGCGTCGCGAATATCCACCTCCGGCCACTGCGCCTCGTCCTTGAGCATGATGGTCGTCTCCAGCATGTCGAACGGCGCGGGGTCCGTCGCCGTCTCGGCCCGGCCCGCCTTGCCGAAAACGCGGGCGACCTCCGGGAAGCGCTTGATGATCTTGTCCGTCTGCTGGAGCACCTCGCGCGCCTTCGTGGGCGAAATGCCGGGGAACGTCGTGGGCATGTAAAGCAGGTCGCCCTCATACAGCGGCGGCATGAATTCGCTGCCCAGGTTTTGAAACGGAAACCACTTCCCCACCGCCTCGGCGCGCGCCTTCAGCGCCCCTTCCGGCAGTCGATTCGCAACCCACGCATTCCACGGGAAGAACACCCAACCCACGCTCAGCGCCGCCACCGCGATCACCGGCCAGCGCCAGTGGATCACCCAATCGATCACCGGATGATAAAGCCACACCAGCAACCGGTTCACCGGGTTCTTCTCCTCCGGGATCATCCGGCCCCGGATGAAAAAGCCCATCAGCACCGGCGCGAGCGTCACCGAAAGCAGCGCGGCGGCAGCCATGGAATACGTTTTGGTGAACGCCAGCGGCTTGAACATCCGCCCCTCCTGCGCCTGTAACGCAAACACCGGCAGAAACGAAACGGTGATGACCAGCAACGAATAAAACAGCGTCGGCCCCACTTCGATGCTCGCGTCGCGAATGATCTCCCAATGCGGTTTCTTGCCCCCGTCGCGCTCGATGTGTTTGTGGGCATTCTCGATCATGATAATCACCGCATCGACCATTGCGCCGATGGCCACCGCGATGCCGCCCAGCGACATGATGTTCGAGCTGATCCCTTGTTGATACATCACCAAAAACGACATCAACAAGGCCACGGGCAGAATGCACACTGCCACTAGCGCGCTGCGGAAATGCAGCAGGAAAAGCAGGCAGACCGCCGCCACCACGAGGCTCTCCTCGATGAGCTTATGCTCCAGCGTGTTCACCGCGCGGTCGATCAACGCGGTGCGGTCGTAGGCAACGGAATAAGTGACATCCGGCGGGAGCCCTTTCATCGCCTCATCCAGCCGCGCCTTCACTTGCTTGATGACCTCGCGCGGGTTCGCCCCGTAGCGCACCACCACGATGCCGCCCACGGTTTCGCCCTCGCCGTTGAGCTCCGCGATGCCCCGGCGCATATCCGGCCCGAGTTGAACATTGGCCACGTCGCCCAGCAAAATCGGCGTCCCCCCCTGCCCCACCCCCACGGCCACCTTCCGCAAGTCATCCAGCTTTTCGATGTACCCGCGCACCCGTAGGATGAATTCCTTCTCCGCCATCTCGATGGAGCGCCCGCCCACCTCGCCGTTGCTGCGCTCAATGGCGCGGCTCACCTCGGAGATGGGGATGTTGTAGGCCCGCAGTTTATTCGGGTCCACCGTCACCTGGTATTGCTTCACGAACCCGCCGATGGAGGCCACCTCGGAAACGCCCTCCACCGAGGTGAGCTGGTACTTCAAATACCAGTCCTGCATGGAGCGCAGTTCCGCCAAGTCCCGCTGCTTGGAGTTGAGCGAATACATGAACGCCCAGCCGACGCCCGTGGCATCAGGCCCGAGCGACGGGTTCACATTTTTCGGCAGTCGCGACGAAAGCGAACTTAAGTATTCCAGCACCCGGCTGCGCGCCCAATACGGGTCCGTACCATCCTCGAAAATGACATAGACAAACGAATAGCCGTAGAACGAATAGCCGCGCACCGCCTTGGCGAGCGGCACGGAGAGCATCTTCGTCGTGATCGGGTAAGTCACCTGGTCCTGCACGATCTGCGGCGCCTGGCCGGGCCATTCCGTATAGATAATCACCTGCGTATCGGAAAGATCCGGGATGGCATCGAGCGGAATGTGGCGCAGCGAATAGATGCCGCCCAGCACCAGCGCCAGCGTAGCCAGGAGCACGAGCACCTTGTTCTTGAGCGAAAAATCAATGATGGAGCGGAGCATGACTAGTGATGGTGAGGGTTCTCAGGCACCGGCGTCGCGGCCTCCCCGCCCGGTTGCGTCATCTTGCGAATCGCCTCCTTAAGCTGGCTTTCGCTATCCAGCATGAACTGCCCGGAAGTAACCACGCGCTCCCCCTCGCGCAGTCCCGCGAGCACCTGGTAAACACCACCTTCGCCGCGAGCGCCGATCGTCACCGCTCGCGGCTCGAAGCGCCCGCCCTCCAGCGCCACGAACACCGTGTTGCGCTCGCCGCTGCGGAGGATCGCGGAATCCGGCACCAGCAGCGCCGCCGGTTCCAGGGCGGTTTGGATCTCCACGTTGGCGAACATGCCCGGCTTCATCGCGAGTTCCGCGTTAGGAAACTCCATGCGAACCTTGCCGGTGCGCGTCTTTTCATCCAGCGTGGGGTAAACATAAGTCACGCGCCCCTGGAACTTGCGCCCGGGGAAATAAGCGAGGCTCACCTCCGCCGTCTGCCCCGCGCTCACATACGGAAGGTCTTGCTCATAGATTTGCGACTGCACCCACACAACCGACAAATCCGCCAGCCGGTAAAGCTTCATCCCCGCGTCCGCCATCTGGCCCTGCACCGCCATTTTCTCCGCCACGATGCCGTCGGCGGGAGCCGTAACCGTCAGCGTGCGGTTGATTTTGCGCGTTTGTTCCAGCGCGGCGATCTGCTCCGGCGAAACATCGAAATACGCAAGCCGCCGCCGCGCGCTGGCCTTCAATTTTTCGGCCCCCGCCCCCGCGTCCAGCGCGATCAAGTACTCGTTCTGCGCCGTCACCAAATCCGGCGAATAAATCTCGAAAAGCGGCGCGCCTTTTTTAACCGCCTGGCCGGTCGTATCGGCAAAAAGGCGCTCGATCCACCCCTTGTATTTGAGCGTCACATCGCTCAGCCCCGTCTCGTTGTATTCGATGGCCCCCACCGTGCGGATGGTCTTCACGAGCGGCCCCCGTTTTACGAAATCGGTGCGCACTCCCATGTTCTGCATCGTCACCGGGTCAATGGCGATGGCTTGCGGCGCGCTCTCCACCGCCGCATCGGGCTGCGCCGCCGCCGACCTGCGCATCGGCTCCAGGTGCATCCCGCAAATGGGGCAATCGCCGGGATGGTCCTGCACGATTTGCGGATGCATCGAGCAGGTATAAAGCGTCTTGGGCTGGGATTGAGTCTGCGCCGGTTTGGAGCACGAACCCAGCCCGAAGGGCACTGCGGGAAAAAGCAGAATGGCGAAAATACGCGCGGGAAAATTCATTTTGAAGCGTCTTGGTTCAAGGTTTTCAAGTAAGGCGAAACGCCGACGACGGCTTCCAGTTCCGCCGTGGCCGCCTGGTGTTCCACCAGTTGGTTCAACGCCGAGGACTCCACGTCCTGCAACGTCCGTTGGGCCGTGATGAACTCCAGGAAACCGTTCTTGTCCGTCTCATAGCCACTGCGGGTGGATTCGACGGTCATGCGCGCCGTCGGGGCGATCTGGTCGCGAAAGAGCCGGTAATTGGAGGCATACGTGCCGATCTTGCGAAGCTGGTCCCGCACCATCCCGGAGGCCGCTGTGCGCGCGGCGTCATATTCAGCCCGCGCCCCGGCCACGTTGGCTTCCGCCTCCGCGACGCCGGCGGAATATTTTTTGAAATTCGTCCATGGCACACTGAATACGATTCCAGAATCGTACTCCTGAATCCCCGACCGGCCCGGGTATTCCCGCGCCTTGATCTGCAAGGCGGGGTCGGGAATCCATTGCCGGTGGGCCAGTTGCAGGCGCGCCTTTTCCGCCTCGATCTTGCGCCACGCCATGAGCACCTCGGGGCGGGACTTGGCCGCCAGCGCCTCCGGTTCCATGGCCGCGAGCGGCGAGGGCGCGAACTCCAGCGGCGCGGGCGGCTCCAGCGGTGAATTGGCGGGCCGGTTCATCAGCACATTGAGCTGCGTTTGCTGATCCGAGATTTCCCGTTCGATGGCCGTCCCGGTTTCCGAAAGCCGCGCCAGTTCGGTCGTCGCCATCAACACATCGGCTTGGGCGGCGGTGCCCACCTCGTATTTTTTTTGGCTGATCTCGGCAACCTGCTTGAGCAGTTCCCGGTTGCGCCGGTTGATTTCCCGTTGGCCGTAGGCCGCCGCGAGCCGGTAATAGGCGCTCTGAGCGCGCGTCACCACGTCGAGCTGCACGCGCCGCCACTCCTCGAACGCCGCCAGCGCCTCCGCCTCCGCCGCCCGAGCCTGGCTCCGGTTTTTGCCGGAAATGGGAATCGTTTGGGAAATCATCCACTCCGTATCCGTCACCTTCCCCGGGTTGAGCGTTCCCATGCGTTGCAGCTCCGCCCCGGCCATGAGATCCTCCCACGCCCGCGCCTGCGGCACGCGCTGCCGCGCCGCTTCCCACCGGGCCTTCGCCGCCTTGAGCGCCGGGTTTTGCCGCAACGCCGTCCGCAGCACCCCCTCCTTGGAAAGAGAGGCTGGTTCGGCAGCGGGCGCCACATTCACCAGTGACGCCAGCAAGACCGCGATGAGGAGGCAACGCTTCATGGAATTTGCGCCCCGCTATTTCTTGACCGGAACGAGGTTCATGCCGCACTTCGGGCATTTGCCGGGCTTGTCGGAGACGACCTCCGGGTGCATGGGGCAGGTATATTTTTCAGCGGCGTCCGTCGGTGCCGGGGCGGCGGCGCTGAACGCGGGAATGGACCGCGGCACCGGCACCGGCCCGGCGAGGGCCGGCAACGGAAGAGCGGAGACAATGGCAGCAATGGATAAGGCGAGTTTCATAGAATTCAATGTTGGATGTGATGCGATGGGCGTTTCGCCCGTGCACCAGGTAGAACACCGCCGATTTCAAAAACCCTCGTTGATTTTTTTCGAGGGGCGGCAATGTTTCCGGTGTTATATAGAGGTGCGAACTTTCCGTTCGCGTGGAAAACCATGAACACTAAAGAGCAACTCGACACCTGGACGGCGGACATCGACGTGCCGCCGCGCTTCCAGGCCAACGTCTGGGCGGAAATCGCCGCGAGGGAAAGCCGCTGGACGCGCTTTCTTAATTGGCTCGCCGCCGAATTTTACAAACCGCTGCCCGCCGCCGCGCTCGTCACCCTGGCGCTCGTCTTAAGCATGAGCACCGCCTACATCCAGGCCCAGGACTCCAACGCCCGAGCGGACCGGCAAATGGAAGCGCGCTATATGGAAACCATCAACCCCCTCGCCCACGCGGGCGGCCATTCCTAATGAAACGCCTGGCCCTCGTCCTGCTCGTCGCGGCCCTGGTTTCCATCGCGGGCTACTTCGCGGCCTTTCGGCTGGCCCGCACCCCCGCCGCGCAGTGCCCCATGGATCACCCGAATTGCGGCATGGTCTGGCTGCGGCAGGAATATCATTTAAATGACGCGCAATACACCCGCATCGCGCGGATGCACGATGAATACCGCCCCACCTGCGAGGCCATGTGCGCCCGCGTGGCCGGGGCCAGCCAAAAGCTCAACGGCCTCATCGCGGCCAGCCCCACGGTCACACCGGAAATCGAAGCGGCCCTCAAGGAATGGGCTCTTCTTCAAAACGAATGCCGCGTGGCCATGCTGCGGCATGTCTACGCCGTCAGCGCCGAAATGAACCCCGAGGACGGCAAACGCTATTTGCACATGGCCACGGCCCGCATCGCCGCGCCGGGGATGGATCACGCCGCGTTGCTCAAAAACTAGCATGGCCCCCGAACCCGACGACAGCGAACTGATGCTCCGTTTGCAAGCGGGGGATGACGCCGCGCTCAACCGGCTGATGTCCCGCTGGCAAACGCCGCTCGTCCAGTTCGTTTTCCGCTACATCGGCAACCGGGAAGAAGCCGTCGATCTCGCGCAGGAAACCTTCGTCCGCGTTTACCAAAGCCGGGGCAGTTACCGGCCCAAATCGAAGTTCTCAAGCTGGCTCTTCGCCATCGCCAGCAACCTTTGCCACAACTACAAACGCTGGGAGCGGCGGCACCCCACCGTTTCCATATCGGGTGACGAGGACACCCCGGGCGACGGCGCGGACCGCTACCCCGGCGCGGAACCAACGCCCCACGAAGCGGCGGCGCGCAACGACCTGGCCGCCAAAGTGCGCGAAAGCGTTCAGAGCCTTCCTCACGATCTCAAAACCGCCGTGCTGCTTTTCGAGTACGAAGGGCTTTCCTACGATGAAATCGCCGGGGTTTTAAGTTGCAGCGCCAAGGCGGTGGAAACGCGCCTCTACCGCGCCCGCAAGCTGCTTGAGGAAAAACTGCGAGCCTTCGAGCCGCTGTAGAAACGTGGGCGGCCATTGCCAACCGGCCCGGATTGCGCATAGTGTGTTGCGGAGCAAGTATGCCCGAACCCAAGCACCCATGCCCGAACCCAAGCACCCATGCCCGGAACCGGCCCACGGCGATCATGGTCATCATCACGACCATGGTGGCGCCGGCCACTGCCACGCGCCGAAGGATTTTGGCCGCGCGTTTGCCATCGGCGTGGCCCTCAACGTCGGCTTTGTCATTTTCGAGACGATCCTCGGGTTTGCCGCCCATTCGCTGGCCTTGATTTCGGACGCCGGGCACAACCTGGGCGACGTCCTGGGCCTCCTGCTGGCCTGGGGCGCGAGCACCCTGGCAAAGTCCAGCCCCACCACGCGGCGCACCTTTGGGCTCCGCAGCACCACCATTCTCGCGGCCCTCTTTAACGCCTTGATCCTGCTCGCCGTCACCGGCGGCCTCTCCTGGGAAGCCATCAAGCGAATGACCCACCCGCAAATGGTGGAAGGCAGCACCATGACGTGGGTTGCCTTGATCGGCGTGCTGGTCAACGCGGGCACCGCCTGGCTCTTCGTCTCCGGGCAAAAGCATGACCTGAACCTGCGCGGCGCATTCCTGCACCTCGCGAGCGACGCCCTGGTTTCCGTCGGCGTGGTGGTGACGGGCCTTGTCATCATCCGTACCGGCCTTTTGTGGCTGGACCCTCTCGTCAGCCTTTTGATCGGCGTGGCCATTTTGGCGAGCACCTGGGGGCTTTTCCGCGAATCGCTCAATCTCCTGCTCCACGCCGTCCCCGCGCACATCGACCCCGCCAAAGTGCGCGCTTATCTTGCAGCGCAGCCCGAAGTCCTGCAAGTCCACGACCTGCACATCTGGGCCATGAGCACCTCGGACATCGCGCTGACGGCCCACCTTATCCGTAAGTGCTGCAACGTGGACAACGCGTTTCTTGAGCGCGTCGCGCACGAGCTGCGCGAACAATTCGGCATCGGCCACGCCACGTTGCAAATCGAAGCCGACGGCGATGGCCGCCAATGCAGCCTGGAACCCGACGAGGTGATTTAAGTTTCACCTCGTCGCACCGCTCTATTTACTCCGCGCCGCCGCCGAGCACCGAGTAGAGCTTCACCTGGTTGGCCAGCTTAGCCATGCGAAGCGTGACCAGCACCTGCTGCCCCGCGAAGAGCGAACGCTGCGCGTCGAGCACGGAGAGGAAGTTATCGATCCCCTGCTGGTATCGGGATTCCGAAAGCCGGTAGGTTTCCGAAAGCGCATGCACCAGCGTTTCCTGTTCCCTTACCTGCTGATCGACCGTGCCGCGCACCGCGAGGGCATCCGCCACTTCCCGGAACGCCGTCTGGATCGCCTTCTCATACTGCGCCACGGCGATGTCCCGTTGCGCCTGGGTCATATGGAGGGCGGGCAAAGTGCGGGCGTCAAAGATCGGCAGCGTAGCCTGGGGGCCAAAGCTCCAAACGTCGCTCCCGGCCTTGAACAGGTTCGAAAGATCGCCGCTGGAAGCGCCCAGCGCCCCGGTGAGCGTGATGCTCGGGAAGAAAGCCGCGCGCGCGGCCCCGATGTTGGCATTGGCGGCCTTCAACTGGCTCTCGGCTTGCAGCACATCCGGGCGGCACAGGAGCACCTGGGAAGATAGCCCCGCCGAAAGCGTCTTGGGCGGGCTCACGCGGTCCAGGGATGCCGGGAGCAACTCGCGCGGCACGGTGCACCCCACCAGGAGGTTCAACGCGTTTTCATCCTGGGCCACTTGCTGAGTGTAGGAAGCCACGTCACGGCGGGCAACCTCCACGGGCGTTTGGGCACGGTACAAATCCAGTTCCTGGGCCAGCCCGAGGTCATGCTGCTTCTTCACCAGTTCGTAGGAACGCTGCTGCGCTTCGAGGGTGGTCTGCGAAAGCTTCAGGTTGTCCCGGTCCGCGGCCAACGCCAGGTAGGCGTTGGCAATCGAGGAAATCAACGCCACCTGCGCGCCGCGGCGGCCCTGTTCGCTGGCCAGGTATTCCTCCAGCGCCTTGCCCTTTAGGCTGCGCAGCTTGCCGAAGAAGTCCAGTTCCCACGAAACCAAGCTGAAGCCCGCGTTATAATAATCCTGCGTCAGCCGCACGCCCGAAGACGAGTTGGAGGAGGAGGACCCCTGCTTACCCGCGCCCGCCGTGGCATTGATGACGGGCAGCAACTGGGCGCGCTGCAACTCGAAGTTGGCCCGCGCCTCCTTCGTGTTCAAAGCGGCGATGCGCAAATCGCGGTTGTTGGCCAGCGCCATTCCGACGATCTGCTTGAGGTTCTTGTCGTTAAAAAACTCCTGCCATTGGAGCTTAGAGACGTCAGTGGCCGCCGCCTTATCCTTGGAATAAGCCGGGCCATCCGGCCACGCGGCGGGAACGGGCGCTTCCGGCCGCTTGTATTTCGGAGTCAGCGTGCAACCGGCGGCGGCAAGGGCAATCGCCGCCCAAAGAGGGATGTTCTTGTTCATTTTTAGGATTTCAGAGACACGTTCACCTCGGAATCTTTTCTCGCCGAGAGCCGGTCTTTTTTGCCAAAAGTTTTCTGGATGAGCACGTAAAAGAGCGGGGCAAAAATCGTCACCAGCAGCGTGGAGGTAATCACGCCGCCGATCACGGCGGTGCCGATGGCACGCTGCGCTCCCGCGCCCGCGCCGTTGGCGATGGCCAGCGGCAGCACGCCGAAGCCGAAGGCCAGCGAAGTCATCACGATGGGGCGGAAGCGCAACTTGGCTCCCTCCAGCGTGGCGGCCAGCAGGTCCATCCCCTCCTCTTCCACCCGCGCCTTGGCGAACTGGACGATCAGGATGGCGTTCTTGGTCGTCAAACCGAGCGTCGTCAAAAGGCCGATCTGGAAGTAAACGTCGTTGGGCAGACTGCGCAACGACGTGGCAATGATGCCGCCGATGGCGCCCAGCGGCAGCGCCAGCAAAATGGAAATCGGGATCGGCCAGCTCTCATACAGAGCCGCAAGGCACAGGAAGATCACCAAAATGGAGAACGCGTAGAGCGGCGCGGCCTGGCTGCCCGCCTGGCGCTCCTGGTAGGAGAGCCCGTTCCAGTCGAAGCCAAACCCCTTGGGCAGCTTCTTGACGAAGTCCTCCATGGCGCGCATCGCTTCGCCGGAACTGCGCCCCGGAGCGGCCTCGCCGACGATGTTCAGCGACGGGAACCCGTTGAAGCGTTCCAGCTTCGGCGAACCGGTATCCCAGTGGCCCGAGGCGATGGAATCGAACGGCACCATCTTGCCCGCGTTGTTGCGGACATAGAGGCGGTTCAAATCATGCGGCAGCATGCGGTATTTGTCATCCGCCTGCACAAAGACCTTCTTCACGCGGCTGCCCTGGATGAAGTCGTTGATGTAGGCGCTGCCGAAGGCCGCCGAAACGGTGTTATGGATCGAGGTAATGGGCACCCCGAGCGCCCCGGCTTTGTCCCAATCCACGTCCACGTGGTACTGGGGCGTATCCTCCAGGCCGTTGGGACGCACTTTGGTTAACATGGGATGCGGCCCCATCGAATCCTGCATAATCATGCCGAACAATTGGTTGCGGGCGGCCATCAGGGCTTGGTGCCCCTGGCCCGCGCGGTCAAGCAATTCGAAATCGAACCCCTTGGAAGTGCCCAGTTCCGGCACGGCGGGCGGTGCGAAAGCGAACACCTGGGCGTTGCGAATTTGCATGAAAGCGCCCATCGCGCGTTTGGCCACCTCCGCCGCCTTGAGGTTGGCGTCGTGGCGCAATTCCCAGTCCTTCAATTTAATGAAGGCCAGGCCGGAGTTCTGCCCCTGGCCGGAGAAGCTAATGCCGGGAATCGTCATCACCTGCTCCACGGCCTTTTGTTCATTCTTCAAGAAATGATCCTGCACCTCGCGCATCACCGCCTTGGTTTGCTCCAGGGAAGCGTTGGCGGGCAGCATCGCCTGCACCATCAGCACGCCCTGGTCTTCGTCGGGCAGGTACGCCGTGGGCATCTGCTTGAAGAGATACCCCATGAGGACCACGATGGCCAGGAACACCGCGATGTAGCGGCCCTTGCGGGTGAGCACACGGTTCACCAACCCCAGATAACCGGAGCGGGCGCGGTCAAATCGGGCGTCGAACCAACGGAAGAACGGCCGCAGGAACCAGACGCCGCCCTCGGCCGCCTCGTGCCCCTTTTCCACCGGCTTTAGGAACGTCGCGCAAAGCACGGGGGTCAGCACCAAGGCGACCACCACCGAAAGCAACATCGAGGAGACGATGGTCACGGAGAACTGCCGGTAAATCACGCCCGTGGACCCGGGGAAGAAAGCCATTGGCCCGAACACGGCGGAAAGCACCAGGCCAATGCCGATCAAAGCGCTGGTGATCTCGTTCATGGACTTGCGCGTGGCCGCGAGCGGCGAGAGGCCCTCCTCGCTCATAATGCGTTCCACGTTTTCCACCACCACGATGGCGTCATCGACCAGCAAGCCGATGGCCAGCACCATGGCGAACATGGTGAGCATGTTGATGGAGTAGCCGAAGACGCCCAAAATGGCAAACGTCCCCAATAACACCACCGGCACGGCGATGGTCGGGATCAGCGTGGCCCGGATGTTCCCCATGAACAGGAACATGACCAAAAAGACCAGCCCGACGGCTTCGAAAAGCGTCTTGACCACCTCGTTGATGGACACTTGGATGAACGGCGTGGTGTCGTAGGGGTAGATCACCTTCATGCCATGCGGAAAATAGGCGCTCATCTCGGCCATCTTGGCGCGAACGCCATTGGCCGTGTCGAGCGCGTTGGCCCCGGCGGCCTGGCGGATGGCCATGGCGGCGGCGGGCCGTCCGTTGCAGAAGTTTTCAATGCCGTAGCTCTCCGCGCCCAGTTCCGTGCGGCCCACGTCGCGAACGCGCACCACCGAACCGTCGGCATTGGAACGAATGGGAATCGCGGCAAACTCCTCGGGAGTTTTGAGCATGCTTTGAACGATGATGGAGGCGTTAAGCCGCTGGCCCGGCACCGAGGGAGCGCCGCCGAACTGCCCAGCGGAAATTTCCACGTTGTAGGCTTTCAGCGCCGTAATCACATCCTGCACCGTCATCTTGTACCCGGTGAGCTTGTCGGGATCGAGCCAGACGCGCATCGCGTACTGCGAACCAAAGACCACCACCTCGCCCACGCCCTTCACGCGGGAAAGCACCTGCTGGAGGTTGGAGGCGGCGTAGTCGCGCAAATCATTCCCCTCCATGCTGCCGTCCTCGGAAACGAGGCCCACCACCATTAGGTAGTTGCGCGTGCTCTTGTTGACGGAAATACCCTGGCTCTGCACCGTTTCGGGCAAGCTCGCCATGGCCAGTTGCAGCTTATTCTGCACCTGGGCCTGGGCCAGGTCAGGGTTCGTGCCGGGGGCGAAGCTCAACTCCAGCCGGGCCGTGCCCGCGGAGTCGCTGCTGCAGGACATATAAAGCAGGCTGTCAAAGCCCGTCATGTTCTGCTCGATGATCTGCGTGACGCTGTTTTCCACCGTCTCCGCCGATGCGCCAGGGTAGCTCGCCTGCACCGCGATGGAGGGCGGCGCGATCAGCGGGTACTGCGAAATCGGGAGCAGGTGGATGGCGAGGCCGCCGCCCACCATCAGGATGATGGCGATAACCCAGGCAAAAACCGGGCGCTTTAAAAAGAATTGGGATAACATGAAAAAATCCTTCTACTACGCCTTACTTGGCGCTGGGTTTGGAGGCGGGCTGCCCTTGTTGCCCTTTGGAAGCAGGCTGCGCCGGGCCGACCGCCTTCTTCTCCTCGAAAGGCACCACCTTCACGGTGGCTCCGGGGCGCACTTTGAGGCCGCCTTCCACGATGAGTTTGTCGCCCACTTCCAGCCCCGAGGTGACCACCCACTGGCTGCCAATGGCGCGGTCAAGCACCAGCGGCCGGGGTTCCACCACGTTGGACGCGTTCACCACCAGGGCATACGGGTTACCCTTTGTATCGCGGGAAACGGTCTGCTGAGGAATGAGAATCGCCTGCGGGTTCACGCCTTCCTTCACCACGGCGCGCACAAACATGCCCGGCAGCAGCACGCCGTTCGGGTTCGGCACCACAATGCGCAGGATCACCGAAGCCGTGGTCTGATCCACCGTCACGTCGCGGAATTGCAGCGTGCCTTCCATGGGATACTTGGTGCCGTCCTCAAGGATTAGCTCCACCTTGTTGACGTCGCCGTCCTGGTGAAGGCCGCCTTCTTTAATGTGCCGTTGCAGCTTGAGCATCTCCGCAGTGGATTGAGGCACGTCCACGTAAATGGGGTCAAGCTGCTGAATGGTGGCCAGCGCAGTCCCCTGGTAAGCGGTCACAATGGCGCCGTCCGTCACGGACGAGGTGCCGATGCGGCCCGAAATGGGCGACACCACGCGGGCATAGGCCAGGTTGATTTTGGCCGTGGACAAAGCCGCTTCCGAAGCTTTCAGCGCGGCATCGGCATCGTCGTAGTCCTGCTGGCTCACCGCTTTTTCCGCCAGCGCCTTTTTGTAACGCTCCACTTTCGAGCGCAGCGCCGGGATATTCGCCTGGGCCGCGTCGAGCGCCGCCTGGAACGGAGCCGGGTCGATCTGGTAAAGCTCCTGCCCTTCCTTCACATCGCTGCCTTCCGTAAAGAGGCGCTTCTGGATGAGACCGTTGATCTGCGGGCGAATGTCAGCAATGCGGTAAGCCGAAGTGCGGCCGGGCAGTTCCGTGGAAAGCAAAACCTTCTGCCGGGCGACGGTCAAGACGGAGACTTCCGCAGTCATGGAAGGCGGAGCCTGCATCTGGCGTTTGCAAGCGGTCAAAGAAAGTCCGCAGCAGCAGAGTGCCGCGAGAGCCGTTCCCAATTTCATGAAAGCGTTGGGAGTCTGGTTATTGAATTGCATGTGATGATTTCGTTCTAGTTGCCGTAGTGGCATCGGTTTCACTGTTTTTTAAAATGGCAGGCAAAGGCTGGGGCACTTTTTTGGGCAAACGCGCCCGGAAGGCCGCGGTTCCGCAAAGGATCAGTTGCTGGACGAGTTCCTCGACGTCCAGGCGGCGCGGTTTTTCTCCATTGCTCAGCGAAGGCAGTGGCAGAAAATCGAACTGAATCCACGCCCCCAAAGCGTGGTGCATGGCTCCAAACACGAAATGCGTTCTCCAGAAAAGCTCGTCGGCGGGCAGATCGGGACACGCCCGGCTCAGCGCGGCGTCGAAGCGCTGGCAGGTTTCGGCGAAACGCGCCTTTACCAGTGCTTTGACTTCCGGGTTCAACTCGTGAAAACACCGGGACATCAATTGCCGGAAGGCGTCCGAATTGCGCACCTCCTTGGCGTCATCCTCCAGCATGGGCCGGATGAGCACTTCCATGATTTTTTCCACCTCGAGCGGTTTGCCGTCAGCCTCCGCTTCCAGCCGGTCAAGCCAGGCGAGCCGCCGCTGGTTGGCCGGCTCCAGCGCCCGGATAAAAACCTCCACGGCCAGTCGGTCCTTGCTGCCGAAATGGTAATTGATGGAAGCCAAATTCACGTTGGCCAACCCCGTGATGTCGCGCACCGAAGTGGCGCTCACGCCTTTGTTCGCGAAAAGCTGCTCGGCGGCGTCTAAAATCGCCGCGCGGGTTTCCGCGCAGGAACTCGGGGTCTCCCGAGGCTGAAGAGATTGGGTGGGCTGGTTTGGGGTTTGGGCCATACAGTTGTTTCAAACAGTCGTATGTTTTATTTACCCCCCTGTCAACTTTTTCCATCCAGGAAACCCCGTAAACCGGCCTGCCTAAGAGAAAAAAATATCGTTTTGAAAGGCTCTGCGGGCCTATCGGCTTGCCAATTTTTTACTCAAAAAGTGAAATAGAAAGCTCATGAAACAGATCAGCGCGGGCATCCTCCTCTTTCGGCGGGAGGCCGACGGACTAAAAGTGCTCATCGTCCATCCCGGCGGCCCCTTTTTTGCCAGGAAAAACGCCGGGGCCTGGTCGCTGCCAAAGGGGGAAGTCGCCGAGGGGGAGGCTTTGGAAGCCACCGCCCGGCGCGAATTTCGCGAGGAGGTGGGCATGGAGGCGCGCGGTCCGCTGGTGCCGCTGGGCAGCGTTCGCATGAAGAGTGGAAAAACCGTCCACGCCTGGGCGCTCGACGACACCGGCGGCGGCTTTGACCCGGCGCAATTGAGCAGCAACCCCTTCTCTTTGGAGTGGCCGCCGCGCTCCGGGCGATTCCAGGAATTCCCCGAAATCGACCGGGCGGAATTCGTCACCCCGGCCACCGCGCGGCTCAAGCTCAACCCCGCCTTCACCGTTTTCATCGACCGCCTGGAAGCAATCATCGACCCATCGTAGCCCCGGTTTTCTGCTTGCCTGCGCCTTGGAATGCCACACAAAGTAGCGCCATGTTCATCCCTCGCCTGAAACCCGCCCTTTGCCTCGCCCTGGCGGCAGCCGCGTGCCTGGCCGTCACCTCAGCCACCGCCGAAACCAGCCTGGAAGCCCGCGCGGCGGCCCCCGCCCCCACGGCCATCCGCGAACTCGATGCCCCCGCCGTGCCCGGCATCCGCGTTCACCGCCTGGTGTTCACCTCCAGCACGGTCACGACCCCGGCGGGAGCGGAACCCACGGAGGTTTACGCCTACATGGCTCTGCCCGAGGGCAAAGGGCCGTTCCCGGCGGTCGTCGTCATCCACGGTGGCAAGGGGAAGGCGGAGGAAGCCAAAGTCCAGGCGTGGGCCAAACGCGGTTACGCGGCCATCGCGCCGGAACTCCCCGACATCGCCGACTCGGCCACCGCTTCGCCCGATTCCAAGGGGGCATGGAAGGCCGTTCCCTACGGCAAGGGCAATCGCTGGAAAGCCCAGCCCGATGTGACCCAAACCGGCGTGTATGAAGCCGTCACCGCGGCGCTCAACGCCTTCAAAATCCTGCAAAGCCAGCCCGAGGTGGACCGTTCCCGCATGGGGATTGTCGGCATCTCCTGGGGCGGCTACACCACCACCATTTTAACCGGCCTGCTGGGCAAGCAAGTCGCCGCCAGCTACTCCGTTTTCGGCTGCGGCCATTATGAAAAGACGGTCTTTGCCGGGTCCTTGAAGAGCCTGCCCGAAGAACTCCGCGCCACCTGGGTGCGCGAACTCGACGCCGCCACCTACGCCCCCCACATCACCGCGCCTTACTTCATCGCCGCGCCCTGCAACGACAGCTTCTTCTTCCCGCCCGCCGTCATGGCCACGCTGGCGGACATCCGCTCGCCCAAACAATGCGTCTTTATTCCCAACGCCGACCATAAAACGGCCTTCCCCGGCGGCGCAGACAAAGGCGGGAGCGCCAACTGGGCCGGCATGGAAGTGGACTATTTCGACTTTTACCTCAAAGGCAAAGGCAGTCCGCTGCCCACCGTCACCGTAACGCAAGCGGCCCCCGATGCCAAAGCCACGGTGCGCTTCCGCGTCACCAGCGCCACTCCCCTCCAAAAAGTGGCGGTCTACACAGCCCCCGCCGACGGCCCCTGGAAACAGAAGGTTTGGACCGAGCTCCCGGCCAAAGCCCTCGGCGGCGAAGGCTACGAAGCCGTGCTGCCCGCGGAAATCGCGCAAGGCGGCTTCTGGTTTGCCATGGCCACGGACCAACGCCCGGTTTCCGTCTCCAGCCTCATTTACCCCTGCGGAGGCGCCGATGCCACCGCCGCGCCGTAGGCAGCCTCTAAACTTCTCATGGCCTAAGACGCCCCGCATGTGATATTTACGGGGATATGTGCAGAGGCAGTCATTACACGTTCAACAGCGCGACCCAATCTCAAGGGCTTTTCTCCCTCGAAATGATGGAGGCCGCGTAATGGCATTGGCCGCCTCTTACAAAAAATCCGCGCCGTTAGCTGTGATCGCCCTTGGGGTGGTATTTGGCGACATCGGCACGAGCCCGCTCTACGCTTTTAAAGAGTGCCTGGAGCACGGGGCCACGCCCGCCGACATCCTCGGCATCGTCTCGCTGATCCTCTGGAGCTTGATCCTACTCGTCTCCGTCAAATACGTCGGCCTCATCCTGCGCGCCGACAACAAGGGCGAAGGCGGCATCCTGGCCCTGCTGGCGCTGGCTTTCCCGGAAAAACACGTCAGCGAACTGGGCCGCGCGGGCGCGATGATGACCGGCCTGGGCCTTTTCGGCGCGGCGCTGCTCTACGGCGACGGCGTCATTACCCCGGCCATTTCCGTGCTCTCGGCGGTGGAAGGCCTGGAACTCATCTCCCCTTTCTTCAGCCACTTGGTCATTCCGCTGACCATTTTGATCCTCATGGGCCTCTTCGCCGTGCAACGCTACGGCACGGGAGCCGTGGGCGGGGTGTTTGGCAAAATCATGCTCCTGTGGTTCACCTGCCTGGGAGGCATGGGGCTGGTGGAAGTGATTCGCAACCCCGTCATTCTCGAAGCCTTCAACCCCTGGATGGGCCTTGCTTACCTTAAAGCGCACAGTTCCGCCTCCATGGTGGTGCTGGGCAGCGTGTTCCTTTCCGTCACCGGCGGCGAGGCGCTTTACGCCGACATGGGCCACTTCGGGCGCATCCCCATTCAGCTTGCCTGGAACTTCTTCGTCCTGCCCGCCCTCGCGCTCAACTACATGGGCCAGGGGGCGCTGGTGCTCTCCAACCCGGCGGCAGCCAGCAACCCCTTTTTCCTGCTGGCTCCCGCCTGGGCGCTCTGGCCGATGATCCTCCTGGCCACGCTGGCCACCATCATCGCTTCCCAGGCGCTCATTTCCGGCTCGTTTTCGCTGACCACTCAGGCCATGCAAATGGGCTACCTGCCCCGCATGCAGGTGATGCACACCAGCCGCGACACCTCGGGCCAGATCTACATCCCGCAACTCAACTACGCCCTCGGGGCGGCTTGCATCGGCCTGGTGCTCGGTTTCCAAAGCAGTTCCGCCCTGGCCTCGGCTTACGGCATCGCCGTCACGCTGACGATGCTCACCACCACCAGCCTCTTCTACTTCGCCGCGCGCCGCGTGTGGCACTGGAAGGCGCTGCCCACGCTGGCGGTGTGCGTGGTGTTCGGCTCAATTGAGGCGGCCTTTTTCGCCTCCAATGCTTTAAAAATCTTCCACGGCGGCTGGCTGCCGCTTTTGATCGGCGTCACGCTCTTCTACATGATGACGACCTGGAAAAAAGGCCGCCACCTCATCCGCAAGCAGTTCGAAATGGTGCTGCCGCTGCGGGAATTTATCGGCTCCATCAGCCTCTCGGGCATCCTTTCCGAGCGCAACAACCCTTACCGGGTCAAAGGCACGGCGGTCTTCTTTTCCAGTTCCCCCAACGCCACGCCAAACGCCCTGCTCCAGAACCTCAAGCACAACCATGTGGTGCACGAGCGCAACATCATCCTCAATATCGCCTCCGACCGCGTCCCCTACCGCGACCGCCTCTCGCGGCTGGAAATCGCCTCACTTGAGGGCTGCTTTTTCCAGATCACGGCTCACTTCGGCTTCATGGAAATCCCCACCATCGACGAAATCGTGGCCGCCGCCGGGCTGCACCATTTCGAGATCAACCCCGAGAAGACCACGTTTTTCCTGGGCCGCGAGACGCTGGTGCCCACCGGCAAATTCGGTTTTCACCGGCTGCGCCAGGCCGTTTTTATCGTCATGAGCCGCAACGCCCAGAACGCCGCCGAGTTCTTCCACCTGCCCCACAACCGCACCATCGAAATCGGCCTCCCCATTGAGATTTGAACCGGCTTGCTACGAAAGCCGCACGAAATCCCACAAAAACTGCAACCAAATGAAAAGCATGCCGCGCCAGGAGTAGCGGACCATCTTTTCATCCACGGGAAGCAGCAAGCCGGTGGCCAGGTTGTGGGCGATTTGCTGCTCCATATCCCGCTCCAGTTCCACCTGGATCTCCTCCGGCTCGGACGCCGCCAGCGCCCCTTCGCCAATGCCTTCGCGGGAAAGAAAGTCCCGGTGGGAAGCCATCATCTCCAGCACGCTCCGTTCACCCCGCAGCCGCAGCGTCCGGAATTGCGGCGCAAATTGCATCGAATAGGAAAACGGGTAATTCCAGGTGGTCCATGTGTGGCCATCGGTGCTGCGGGAAGAAACGCTCAGGTAATAAAAGGCGATGTCGTCCTGGGCTACGAGGCAGATGGCCGCCTGGAGTCGCTCGTCCTTTTTGTAAAAAAGGCGGAAGAACTGGCGGTGGTCGCCCCAATCCCACCCGGCATCATCGACCTGCTCGAACCCTTCCTCCTCCATTTCCTGCGTCAGGCCGTCCAAATTCGGGAAAACTTCGCGCGGCGGCGGGAACTGGTGGCGCAGCGGCTTGATCTTCGGCAACCTCGCCTTGCGCACCCGGGTCAGAATTTCGAGCCATGGCAACATCAGCCAGCTCGCCACGAACATCACGCCCACCTGCCAGTGGCCGGAAAGCAGCCAGCCCACCAGGAAAGAAGTGCCCAGGATGGCGAACGACCCCAGCTTGCGCAGCACGGGGTAGGAAAAGCTCCGCAACCCGAGGCTCAACAATGCCGCTGCAAAAATGAAGAGCAGGTTGGATGTAAACGTAGTCCCCACAGTTTTTCCTATAGAGAAATGGAATTGCGGCGAAAATCCAGCAGAACTTGCCGGAAAATGCGCAAATCTGAGTCGTCGGTGGCCAATTTGTGAGGTGGACCCGGCAAAACTGGGGTTGCCGAAGCCCCTGTTTCAATAGAAACTTCCCAACTCACATGACTGACGACGAGATCAGATCGGAATTGCAAAAACGTGGGGTAATCATCTCCACGTTTGAGGATTTATACAACTGGGGCCGGAAAAATTCCCTCTGGCCGATGCAGTTCGGCCTGGCATGCTGCGCCATCGAGATGATCGCCGCCGCCGCCGCCCGCTTCGACATGGCCCGGTTCGGCGCGGAAGTGTTCCGCCCATCGCCCCGGCAGGCCGATCTCATGCTGGTGGCGGGCACCGTCACCAAGAAGATGGCCCCGCTGGTCGTCCGCCTTTACAACCAGATGCCCGAGCCGAAGTACGTCATCGCCATGGGCGCTTGCGCCATTTCCGGCGGCCCCTTCAAGGAAGGCTATAACGTCTTGAAGGGCATCGACCGGTATATTCCCGTGGATGTCTATATCCCCGGCTGCCCCCCCCGGCCCGAAGCACTGCTCCAGGGGCTCATTACACTTCAAAAGAAAATCGAGAAGCAGCGCCTGTTCGGCAAAAACCTCCCGCGCAGCGTGGACCCGAATGCCCCGGCTGCCTATCCCGTGCCCGCATACGGCCCCCACGATCTGGAGCCTCCGCTTAACCCGCAGGTCTATTGCCCACCGTGCCCTCCCTGCCCTTCTTCCCGCGAATGAGCACTTTAACCGAAACGACCCTTTCGCGAATCGCCGCCGCGCTGCCCGCCGCCCGGGTGGAACTCGTCAACAACCCGAGCCCATCCGCGCAACACGCGCTGCTGGTGGACCGCGCCGACGCGCTCCAAGTGGCCGAATTTCTCAAGACCGACCCCGAGTTGCTGCTCGACTACGCATCCAACGTCAGCGGCGTCGATTACCCTGGCTACCTGGAGGTCGTCTATCACCTCTATTCCGTCACCAAAAAGACCGGCCCCGTAACGCTGAAACTACGCACCGGCAATCGCTCCGATGATGTGACGGTCCCCTCGCTCACGCCGGTATGGAAAAGCGCGGATTTCCAGGAACGCGAGGTATACGACCTCTTCGGCGTTCGCTTCGAAGGCCACCCGGACCTGCGGCGGCTTCTGATGTGGGACGAGTACGAGGATCACCCGCTGCGCAAGGATTACGTTGCCCCCCGCGACGACGAATACGAACCCACCCCCCATGGCAGCAAAGCCGGGGCGGTTCAAAAAACGGGAGGAGCCAAGGCCTAAATGACTTCGCAACCTTTGTTTACCAGCACGCCCGTCAACGGAGCCGGGGACACCACCCTGGACGTCTCGCTCGGGCCGCAACACCCCTCCACCCACGGCGTTTTCCGCATGAACGTGCGCGTGGACGGCGAAACCGTCACCAAGCTCCAGCCCGTTTTCGGCTATCTCCACCGCAACCACGAGAAAATCGCCGAGGGCAATAGCTGGATGGCATCCATGCCCTACACCGACCGGCTCGATTACATCTGCTCCGGCACCAACAACTGGGCCTATGCGGTGGCCGTGGAAAAACTCGCGGGCTTCGAAGTGCCCGAGCGGGCCGAGTACCTGCGCGTGATCGTGGGCGAACTGACCCGTCTGCAAAATCATACAGCCTTTCTCGGGTTTCTCCTGGGCGACTTGGGCGGCTGGGGCAGCGCGTTGATGTACGCCTTCCGCGAGCGCGAGAAAATCCTCGACCTTTTCGAATGGCTCACCGGCGGCCGCATGATGCTCAATTACTGCCGCTTCGGCGGCGTGCGGCGCGACACCCCGGCGGGCTGGCTGGAAAAACTGCGCGACTACCTGGCCACCTACCCGGCGTTTCTCGACGAAATGGAGAAATTCCTCGTCGGCAACGAAATCCTGCTTTCCCGGTTGCAGGGCGTCGGCACCCTGAGCGCCGAGCGGGCCATCAACGGCGGCCTCTCCGGCCCGGTGCTGCGCGCCTCGGGCGTGGATTACGACATCCGCAAAGTGGACGGCTACGGCGTCTATCCCCGGCTGAAATTCCGCGTGCCGCGCGGCGAAGTGGGCGATTGCTACGACCGCTTCATGATGCGCATCCTGGAAGCCCGCGAATCCCTCAAAATTCTCGACCAGGCGCTCCAGCAAATCCAGCCGGGGCCGATCCAAAACCCGGCGGCGAAGAATCGCGGCCTCAAACCGGCGGCGGGCGAAGCCTATGGGCGTATCGAAGGCCCCAAGGGCGAACTCGGCTTCCACCTCGTCAGCGACGGCGGCGAAAAGCCGTACCGCTACCATGTGCGCCCGCCCAGCCTCATCAACCTGACCCTCCTCGAAGAAATGTGCCTGGGCTCGAAGCTCGCGGACGTGATCGTGATCCTCGGCTCCATCGACATCGTGCTGGGCGAAGTAGACCGTTAAAACAAGCATGAACTTACCAGGCAAAGGCATTATCCAAGGCATGTGGGTCACCGCTCTCAACGGAGTGGGCAGTTTTTTCGACCGCAAACACGCCAAGCGCCTTGTGACGGAGCAATACCCCGAGGAGCGCCCCACCCTGCCCGAAAACTCGCGCAGTTTCCCCTTTCTAATTTTCGACGGCACGGACCCCGAAAAAGGCATCCGCTGCGTGGCGTGCAAGATTTGCGAAAAAGAGTGCCCTCCGCAGTGCATCTTCATCGAGCAGGAGCGCGACGCCGCGGGCAAACCCGTCCGGCGGCCCCGGGTGTTCAATATCGACATCTCCGTCTGCATGGGCTGCGGCATTTGCGCCGAAGTCTGCCCGTTTGAGTCGATCCGTATGGATCACATTTACGAGGAAAGCTCGTACGATCGCTTCCATCCGCTGCTGCTGACCAAAAAGGAGCTGCTCAAATCGGACGAGTATTACCACGCCATTCTCCCTCTGGAAGCGTCGGAATCGGACGCCCGCATTGAAGCGTCCCGCAAAAAGAAAGAAGCCGCCGCCAAGGCCATCGCGGCCAAAGCAGCCGCCGCGAAAGCCGCACAGGCAGCCAAGGACACCCAGGGCACCAGCGACGCAGCGGCACCCAAACCCTCTCAACCGGAGTAAACCGTGAACGATTTTTTCAAGCTCATTTGGGATTACCTGCTCCAGTTCCTGGGGCTGTTTCTAAAAAACTGGGATGCGATCCCGGCTGAAACCATGCGGCTTCTGCGCCAATTTTTGACCGATTTGGGCACACCCGCATTCCTCGTTAACGCCGTCATCGCGCTGGTGGCCATCGTGGCCGTCATTGCCGTGTACATGATCATGTTCGCGCTGATGAGCGTGGCCGAACGGAAGCTCCTGGGCCGCACCCAGAACCGCTACGGTCCGAACCGCGCCGGTTGGTTCGGCATTTTGCAACCCGTCGCCGACGGCATCAAAATGCTGACCAAGGAGGATATTATTCCCCGTGCGGCGGATAAAGTTGTCCACCTCATCGCGCCCGTAATGATGGTCGCCCCAGCCCTCATGCTTCCCGCCATCATCCCGTGTGGCAAGGGGCTCGTGGCCGTCGATCTCCAGGCGGGCATTCTCTACTTCTTCGCGCTGGGCGCGAGCACCGAACTGGCCGTGTTCATGGCCGGTTGGAGCAGCAACAACAAATATTCCGTGCTGGGGGCCATGCGCGCCATCGCCCAGGTCATCAGCTACGAACTGCCGCTGGTACTCTACGCCGTGGTGGCCGCCTTCGCCGCCGGGACGCTCTCGCCGATGGGCATCGCCGAGGCCCAGAGCGGCTTCTTCGCGGGCTTCATCCCGCGCTGGTATATCTTGACGCCGTGGGGCTTCGCCGCCGGGTTGCTCTTCTACATCGGCGCGCTTTCCGAGGCCAATCGCTGCCCGTTCGACCTGCCCGAAGGCGAGTCCGAAATCATCGCGGGCCATCTGGTGGAATACTCCGGTTTCAAATACGCCATCTTCTTCATGGCGGAATACGTGGGCATGTTCGCCATCGTGGGCCTTTTCGTGACGCTCTTTTTGGGCGGCTACAACGCCCCGCTGCCTTTCCTCGCCTGGATTCCCTCGTGGATCTGGTTCTTCGCCAAGGTGGCCGTGGTCGCGGCTTCGATGGTCTGGGTGCGCTCCACCCTGCCGCGCATGCGCATCGACCACCTGCTGCAATTCGCCTGGAAATTCATGCTGCCGATGAGCTTCGCCTGCTTCTTCGCCATGGCCGCCTGGCACTACGCCGGGCGCGACGCCCTGGGCTGGTTCTACGCCGCCGGGCTCGTAGCCGTGCCCTACCTGCTGCTGGGCCGGTTCTGCTTTGGTCGCCGCCACAGCCCCACCAACCGCCGTTACTATTTTTCCGAGTAGACTTTCCATGCACGACCTCTTCCAACGCCTTCTTTCCCTGCCGTGGGACCAACTGCCGCAATGGCTATTTTTGATCCCGGCGGCCATCATGCTCCTCGGGGCCGCCGGGGCCGTGATGTTCCGCAATTTGATCCACTGCGCGCTCTGGCTCGTGCTGAGCTTCGCCGCGCTGGGCGTGCTCTACATGGCGCTCGGGGCCGAGTTCGTCGGGTTCGTGCAGTTACTCGTCTACGTTGGGGCCGTGGCCATTTTGATCCTGTTCGCCATCCTGCTCACGCCCTCCGTGGAAGTCGCCGCCAGCAACAACCCGCTGCGCAATTTCAAGGTTTCTGCCGCCGTCAACGCCGCTTTGGGCGGACTCGTCACCGGGCTGGTGCTCCTGGGCCTCTTCGCCGCGATCTTCTTCAGCCCCAGCGCAAGGGCCGCAACCCTCCCGGCCACCGCCGCCACCGCGCCCATCGCCGAGATCGGCAAAAACCTGCTTTCCCACACCCTGCTGCCCCTTCAAGCCGTGGCCGTGCTGCTGACTGCCGCGCTGATCGGGGCCGCGCTGCTCGCCAAGGAGGATAACGAATGATGCTCCAAGTGATTCTCGCCATTTCCGCCGTGCTCTTTTGCCTGGGCCTGTTGGCCACGCTGACGCGCAAAAACGCCATCCTGGTCTTGATCGGCATCGAGTTGATGCTCGGCGCGGGGAACCTGAACTTCATCGCTTTTTGGAAGTTCAGCCCGAACCCGGCGGCGCTCACGGGCGTAATGTTCGCCATTTTCTCGATTGCCATCGCCGCCGCCGAGGCCGCCGTGGGGCTGGCCATCGTCATCCAACTCCACCGCCGCACCCGCAGCGTGGATGTGAATCAGGCCAACGAATTGAAAGGCTAATCCTGTAATTTTTATGCATACCTTTCTTGTCGTCGCCCTGATCCCGCTCTTGCCGCTGCTGGCGTCCGGCCTCACGGCTTTTCTGAAACGGGAACAACGGAAGCTCTCGGCCGCGCTTATAGTCGGGGCACAAGGGGCATCTGCCGTTTGGGCTATCTACGTCCTTTTCCTCTCGATCCTCGCAAGCCATTACGAAGGCGGGGCTCGGATGTTTTTCAATTTTCCCTGGCTCACTTTCGGCCATGAAACGCTCCAGCTCGGGTTAGTGCTCGATCCGCTCAGCGCCGCCATGGGCGCGATGGTCGCATTCGTTTCGCTGCTGATCTTCATCTACAGCCACGGCTACATGAAGGAGGACCGCAACTACACGCGCTTCTACACCTTCCTGGGCCTCTTCGGAGGGGCGATGCTCGGCGTGGTTTATTCCAACAGCCTGCTGCTGACCTACATTTCGTGGGAATTGGTGGGCCTCGCTTCCTACCTCCTGATCGGCTTCTGGTTCGACCGCCCCTCGGCCGCCGCTGCCGCGAAAAAGGCGTTCCTCACCACGCGCATCGGCGACATGGGTTTCATGATCGGCATGTTCTGGCTCTACAAGGCCACCGGCACGCTGCTTTTTTATGACAACGGCGCAGGCTGCCTTGAACAAGCTGCGCTCGCGGGCATGGCCAAAACCCTCGTGGGCGGTCTGGCGCTTTCCAACGTCATCGCGCTCTTGATCTTCTGCGGCGCGGCGGGCAAGAGCGGCCAATTCCCGCTGCATGTCTGGCTGCCGGACGCCATGGAAGGTCCCACGCCCGTGAGCGCCTTGATCCACGCCGCCACGATGGTGGCCGCCGGGGTGTACCTGGTCGCGCGCGTGTTCCCCATCTTCTCCGCCACGGGGTTGCATTCCGTTTCGCTCGTGGTCGTCGCGGGTATCGGCGCTTTCACCGCGCTTTTCGCGGCGTTCATTGCCGTCGCGCAGAACGACATCAAGCGCATCCTCGCCTACTCCACCGTGTCGCAGCTCGGCTTTATGATGCTGGCCGCGGGGGTCGGACACCCCTGGGTGGCCATGCTCCACTTGATCGCGCACGCTTTCTTCAAAGCCCTCCTCTTCATGGGCGCGGGCTCCGTGATCCACGGCGTGCACGGCGAACAGGACATTCGCGAAATGGGCGGCTTGTCCCGCTCCATGCCGCTGACGTTCCTCACCTACTCCGTCGGCATGCTGGCCCTGGCCGGTTTCCCTGTGTTCTTCTCCGGGTTCTGGACCAAGGACGCGATCCTGCACGCGGCGCACGCCTGGCCGGTTTCGCACCTTCCCTTCTACATGGCCGCCGCCGCCGCGTTTCTCACGGCGTTCTATATGACGCGCCAAATGGCCTACGTGTTCTTCGGAGCGTATCGCGGCCATGCCAAGCCGCATGAAAGCCCGGCGGTGATGACGCTGCCGCTGGTGATCCTCGCCGCCCTCGCTGTGTTGTTCGGTTTGGTCGCCACCCCGGCCTGGCCCGCATTCGAGGATTTCATGGCAGGCGAAAGCGCCAAGTTTGCCATGCAAGGTTTGACGGAACCAGGCTTCCTGCACATCGCGCTTTCTTCCACGGTCATCGTCTTTCTCGGCATTGGCCTCGGCTGGCTGATTTATGGCCGCAAGCCGCTGGGAGCCACCGACCCGCTGCAAAGCGCCGCCGCCCCGGTGTTCCGCGCGCTGGCCAACCGCCTCTACGTGGACGAGCTTTACGAAGCCACCGTCATCGCCGGGCTGCGCGGCCTGGGAACCCTCATCGCGTGGGTGGACCGCCGCATCGTCTCGGGCATCGTCTCACTCATCGCCGCGATTTCCGTGCTGATTTCCAAGATCAGCGACGGCATCGACCGCTTCGTCATCAACTTCGGGTTCGACAACTCCTGCAACGCCCTCCAGGAGTACGGCGGCGCGTTCGCCTCGTGCGAAAGCGGGCGCGTCCAGGGGTACCTGCGCGTGATCGCCCTGGGAACCTTCATTTTCCTCGCCGTCATCGGATGGCTTTTAGTGTAGCACCGCATGAGCAACCACTCTCTCACAATCCTCACCTTCATCCCGCTCCTGGGCGCTCTTTGGGCCGCGCTGCTGCCCACCAAATGCTCAGGACGTCGAGCGGGCCTCGTCACCACGCTGGCGGCCCTGGCGCTGACGGTCTCCCTCGCGCTGCAATACGACCGGGCCGCGGGCGGGCTGCAATTCGCCGAGCGGTTTGAATGGATTCCTTCGCTGCATATCGAGTATCACCTTGCCGCCGACGGTCTGAGCCTCGTCCTGCTGCTGCTCACCGCGCTCGTCACGCCGTTCGCGCTGCTTGCTTTCGGCAAAAATCTCTCCCGATTCGCGACCAGCCTTGTGCTGCTCCTGGAAATGACGCTCTTCGGCGCGTTCACGGCGCTGAACTTCATCCACTGGTTCCTCTTTTACGAACTGAGCCTCATCCCGGCGTTCTTTTTGATCCGACTGGGCGGCACGCAAAAGGCCACCGCCGCCGCGATGCAGTTCTTCATTTACACCATCGTCGCCGGGTTCGCGATGCTGCTCGCCTTCCTGGCCATTGCCCACGCCACCGGCACTTTCGATCTCGTGAAGCTGGCCGAAATGGCCAACGCAGGGAAGCTCGGCCACGCCCTGGCCGCCGCCTTCCCCGGCTACGCCCACTGGATCAGCCTCGCCATTTTCGGCGGCATCTTTGTGGGCCTGGGCGTGAAAGTTCCCGTGGTCCCGCTCCACACGTGGCTGCCCGGCGCTTACACGGAGGCTCCCTCGCCCGTCTCGATGCTGCTCACCGGCCTGCTTTCCAAAATGGGCGTTTACGGTTTCATTCGCCTGCTCTTCCCGCTCTTCCCCGGCCTCATGCACCACCTGCAAACGCCGCTGCTGGCGCTGGCCGTCATCACGATCGTTTACTCCGCGTTTGCCGCCCTGGCCCAGCGCGATTTGAAGCGCATCGTGGCCTACTCGTCGGTGAACCATCTCGGCTACTGCCTATTGGGACTCTTCGCCGTCGCCGCCGCGACCCATGCGCAGGGGGCCGACCGCGCCGCCGCGATGAACGGCGTGATCCTGCAAATCTTCAACCACGGCATTACCGCCGCCGCCCTCTTCTGCTTCATCGGCTTCATCGAGACGCGCAGCGAGGGGCTTCGCGGCCTTGGGGATTTTGGCGGATTGAGGGAACCCGCCCCGGTGCTCGCCGGGTTGATGGGCATCGCCCTCTTCTCCTCGCTGGGTCTACCCGGTCTGAACGGTTTCGCGGGCGAGTTCCTCATCTTCAAGGGGGCGTTCGCCATCAGCCCCGTGGCCGCCGCGCTTTCCGCCATCGGGCTTTTTGTTACCGCCGTTTTCCTGCTCACCTTGATCCAGCGCGTCTTTGCGGGGCCGCTGGCCGAACGCAGGAAAACCTTTCCGGACCTGACCGCCCCCGAACGGATCACCGTCGCTCCTGCCATCGCGCTGATGTTCGCCCTCGGGCTCTGCCCACAACTGCTCATCGCGCTTTTCAACTCCACGGTCCTTAAACTGATTTTCTAGTGCAATGCTGACCGCCTCCTACCTTCTCACCGCCACGATCCTTTCCGCCTTCCTGGGCGTGCTCATCCTGCTGCTGCTGCCGCAACGCTGGGGCGGAGCCGCAAAATGGATCGCCCTTCTCTCCGCGCTCACCGGCCTCGGCTTCGCTTTCGCCGCTTTCCGTGCCTACGACATGAGCGCCGAAACGCAGCCGCTGCAATTCGCGCTGGACCTGCCGTGGATCGGCAGCCTGGGCATCCACTTCGCCACGGCAGCGGACGGCGTAAGCCTCGTGCTGCTGCTTTTGACGGGCATCATCGCCGTCACGGGCGTGCTTTTCTCCTGGAACGTCACCCAGCAGCCGCGCGCGTTTTTCGCGCTGTTTTTGACGATCATCGGCGGCTCCTACGGCGTCTTCCAAAGCGTGGACCTCTTCCTGCTCTTCGTCTGCTACGAGGTGGTCATCATCCCGAAATACTTCCTCATCTCCAACTGGGGCTCCACGAACCGCGAATACGGCGCGATGAAGCTCACCATCTACTCCGTGGCGGGCAGCGCGCTGGTGTTATTGGGGATTATCGGCATTTACGCTCTCTCGCCCGTCAAGTCGCTCAATATCATGGACCTGGCCGGTTACCAGTTCCCCATCGCCTTCCAGCTCTGGGCCTTCCCGGTCATGTTCATCGGCTTCGGCGTGCTGGCCGGTTTGTGGCCGTTCCACACGTGGGCGCCCACGGGCCACGTCGCCGCGCCAACCGCCGTTTCCATGCTGCTGGCGGGCGTGGTGATGAAGCTTGGAGCCTACGGCGCGCTACGCGTGGCCATGACGCTCTTCCCCGAGGGGCTTGCCCATTGGCGCATCCCGCTGGCCATTCTGGCCACCATCGGCCTTCTTTACGGCGCGCTCGTGGCGCTGGTGCAGCGTGACCTCAAATTTGTCGTCGGCTACTCCTCCATCAACCACATGGGCTTCGTGATGCTGGGCCTCTTGACACTGAACAGCATCGGTCTCTCCGGCGCGGTGCTGCAAATGTTCTCGCACGGCATCATCGGCGGCCTGCTGTTCGCCGTCGTGGGCCGGATGATCTACGACCGCACGCACACCCGCGACCTCGACACCCTTGGCTCCATGGGCCTCTCCAAAACGCTTCCCTTCGCCGCACTGACCTTCACGGTGGCCTCGGCGGCCTCCATGGGCATCCCCGGTTTCAGCGGCTTCATCGCCGAACTGCAAATCCTGCTCGGTACGTGGCAAGCCTTCCCCGCGCTGCTCATCTTCCCGGCCATCGGCGCGGGCTTCGCCGTCGCTTACACGCTGCGCGCCCTGCAACGGAGCTTCTTCCCGTCGCACGCGACCGACGCCCCGGCTGTGACCACCAACGCCGAGCCGCACGAACCGCTGCCGCCCATCACGTTCCCCGAACGGCTCGGCGCGGTGATCCTGATGGCCACGACCCTCGGCGTCGGCCTCTTCCCGAAGGTTCTCATTAACCCCATCTTGCACAGCTTTGAAAGCCCGAACTCGATGATGCATCACTTGATCCAGGAGGTGACCCGATAATGAACGCTCTCCTTTTGCACCTGCTCTCGGCGGAATCCATTCTGGCCGAAACCGCGCTCGTCGTCTTGATCGCCGGGCTCATCCCCGCCACCGCCAAACTGCGCGGCATGATCTTGAGCCTCACCCTGTTTGGCGGCCTCTGCTCGGGCGCGTGGATTCTCACGCACCCCGAGAATCTCAACCT
This sequence comes from uncultured Chthoniobacteraceae bacterium, assembly GCA_964513965.1. Classification (GTDB taxonomy): domain Bacteria; phylum Verrucomicrobiota; class Verrucomicrobiia; order Chthoniobacterales; family Chthoniobacteraceae; genus UBA695. Next base: position 15,271 of record CAZEOO010000003.1, on the reverse strand, counting down.
CTTCGCGGGCATGGTGGTCGTGGACCCGCTAACCCGGCTTGCCAAGCTCGCCATCCTCGCCTTGAGCCTTATTTCCGCGATCTTCGCCTTCGGCTCCCAACTTAAGGAACACTTCGCCGAATACCTCGCGCTCATCCTGTTTTCAACCATCGGCATGATGCTCTTGGTGGGCACCGAGGACCTGCTGATGATCTTCATCGGCCTGGAAATGACGAGCATCCCGCTCTATCTGCTCACCGGCTATCTCAAAAAAAGCAACGCCTCCGCCGAAGCCGCGCTGAAGTACTTCATGGTCGGGGGCGTCTCCTCCGCGTTCCTGCTCTTCGGCATTAGCCTGATCTATGGCGTCACGGGAGCCACCTCCCTGCGCGCGCTCGCCGCCATTCCGCGCGGCACGCTGGGGGTCGATCCCCTGCTGCTGGCGGGCGTCGTGATGGCACTGGCCGGGTTCGGCTTCAAAGTCGCCGCCGTCCCCTTCCACCTTTGGGCGCCCGATGTTTACCAGGGCGCGCCCACCTCTTCCGCCGCGCTCATCGCCTCCGGCTCCAAAGTGGCCGGGTTCGCCATTCTGGCCAAGTTCCTCATCCTCGGCCTCGCCAAAGCGAGCGGCAGCGCCGCGTGGACTTATATGCAAGCGGGCTGGCTGCCGCTGCTGGCCTTCATCGCCGCGGCCTCCGTCATCATCGGCAACCTGGCCGCGCTGAGCCAGCGCAACGTCAAGCGCATCCTGGCCTATTCCGCCATCGCGCAGTCCGGCTACATGCTCCTGGGACTCACGGCGGCCAATGAAGCGGGCATCGCTTCGGTACTCTTTTACGTGATCGTCTATGCCATCACCACGCTGGGAGCCTTCGGTGTCGTTTCCATCGTCGAACAGCGCCGGGGCGGCTCCAACCTCGACCACTTCGACGGCCTCCACAAAACCAGCCCTGGGTTGGCGCTCGCCATGGGCATTTTTATGATCTCGCTCGCGGGCATTCCGCCGCTGGCCGGGTTCTTTGGCAAGTTCTATCTATTCTCCGGCGCGCTCGGGTCCGTCGCCTCGCCCTATGACGGCTCGCTGGGGCTGTTGTGGGTGGTCTTGATCGCCATTCTGCTCAACGCCGTCTCGCTTTATTACTACGTGATCGTCCTGAAACACGTTTTCGTCACCCCGGCGGACGACGTTCCCGCTCCCGCCGAATGCCATTGCGGCACCTCGGCCTTCGTGGCGCTGCTGGCGCTGGCCGTGCTCGGCCTGGGCCTCTACCCGAACGCGCTCTTGACCCCGATCCAGAACGCCATCGACTCCGCCATCTACAACCCGGCCAAAGTGATCGCCGCCCGCCCTCAACCGTAACCGTTTTTCGCCATGTCTTACGATTACCTGCTCTTAAGCCTCTTCCTCATCATCGCGGTGGTGTTCCCGTTCCTGCCGCTCGCGCTGGCCTGGGTTTGGAACCACTTCTTCAACCCGCCCAAGCCCGGCCACGACAAGCAGGCCACCTATGAATGCGGCCTGGAAAGCAAAGGCCCGGCGCACGTCCGTTTCCAAGCGCACTACTATCTCTACGCGCTGGTGTTCCTCGTTTTCGACGTGGAAACCGTGTTCTTGATGCCGTTTGCGGCGATGGGGATGGTACACATTTCCCCGGCCAGCTTCGCCGCCATCCTGGTCTTCCTCTTCCTGCTCATCGAAGGCCTCGTCTGGGCTTGGGCGAAGGGGATTTTGGAGTGGAAATAGGAATTTTTAATCCTATTTCCCTTCCGGCTTCCTGCCTCGTTCCCTCGTTCCCAATCTCCAGATTGGGAACGTAAGTTATCTGCGAAACTCTGTTTCGTTAGCGAGCCTATGGAATCTGGAGATTCCAAGACAACTTGCGTTACGAATCTGGAGATTCGTAACGAGGTTTTGCAAAGAGCCGCAAAGAGCGCGAAAACCGCAAAAAGGCGCAAAGGATTTCCCTTTTTTGCGGCTAATCCTATTCCCCTTCCGGCTTCGTCAAATCCCAGAGCGCGTGGGTCACGGCCTGGATTTCCTCCGCGTAATGCGCCGCCGAAAGCGTCAGGCGCAGCCGCGCCGTGCCACGCGCCACGGTGGGGTAGCGGATGGCCGGGATGAAAAACCCCGCCTCATAGAACATGCGCGAGGCCGCGAGCGCCTCTTCCTCGTCGCCAATCATGACGGGCACGATGGCGCTTTGGAGCTTCTCCGGGGTCAATCCTGGCGGCAATCCGGCGGCGAGCACTTTCAAATTATCCCAAAGCTGGTGACGGCGCGCCTCGCCCGCCGGGCTGTCCATGAACGTGACGGCGGCGGTGGCGGCGGCGGCCAGCGCCGGGGGCGGAGCCGTGGAATAAACGAACGAGCGGGCGCGGTTGATGAGCCAGTCGATCAGCGCCCGTTTTCCGCAAATATACCCGCCCGCGACCCCTGCGGCTTTGCTCAAAGTGCCCATCTGGATTTCCACGCGGTCCGCCATCCCAATCCGGTGCGCCAACCCGCGCCCGTTCGGCCCAACAACGCCGAAAGCGTGGGCTTCGTCCACCAGCAGCAGCGCCCCGTGGCGATCTTTGACTTCGATAATATCGGCCAGCGGGGCGCGGTCGCCGTCCATGCTGTACACGGACTCGATCACCACCACCACGCGGGCGGCGGGATATGTTTCCCTCGCCCATTGCAGATGGTTTTCCAGCTTGTCCACCTGGTTGTGCGGAAAGACGCGCAGCACCGCGCCGGAAAGCCGCGCGCCGTCAATCAATGAGGCGTGGGCCAGCTTGTCGAGAATGATGACATCCCCCTTGCCCGCCAGCGCGCCGAGCGTGCCCAGCGAGGTGGCATAACCGCTGGAAAAGGAAAGCGCCGCCTCGGTTTGTTTGAATTCGGCCAGCCGTTTTTCAAGCTGCACGTGGGGCGAGAGCGTGCCGCAAACCAGGCGCGAGGCCGTGGCCCCCACGCCGAACTCGTCAATGGCCGCTTTGGCCGCTTCCCGCAGGAAAGGTTCACCGGCCAGCCCCAGGTAGTCGTTGGACGAAAAGTTGATGAGCTTGCGCCCGCCGTAATTCATGACGGTGCCGGGCTGCGATTCGATTTCACGCAGCCGCCGCAGCAGCGCGTGTTGCTTGAGTTCGTCTAGTTCGTCTTCAAACTGCCGGGGCACGATGGATGTCTTTCTATTTTTTTATCCGCAGATTTCGCAGATTTTCGCAGATTTTTACGAGTTCTTAATCTGCGTTCATCTGCGCAATCTGCGGTTCCCGCCTTTTTACGATTTCGTGAGCCCCCACGTCAGCAAGGCCGAGGAATCGCGCCAGAGAAAGGAGCGATCTTTTTCCCCGAGCACCACCGTGATCACTTCGCGACCATTCGAGGCTCCGCTCGAAATGAGGCAATGCCCGGCGATCTGCGTATAGCCGGTTTTCATCCCGGTGCAGTAGGGCATCGTGCGGAGCATTTTGTTCGTGTTCGGGAACGTCTCCACCCGGCCGTTGCTAAACTGGAAGGCCAGGTCTTTGGTGCAAACGATCATGCGGATCGTCGCGCTGCGGTAGGCGGCGAGCGCCAGCCGGGCCATGTCGCGGGCGGTGGAATACTGCCCCGGCGCGGGCAGGCCGTTCGGGTTGACGAAATGCGAGTGGAGCATCCCCAGTTCCCGGGCCTTGGCGTTCATTTTTTCCGCAAACGCCTCGATGCTCCCGGCGTTGTCGCGGGCCAGGCAGCGGGCCACGTCGTTGACGCTGTGGACCAACAACACGCGCAGCAATTCCCGGCGCGTATAAGTTTCGCCGGGAAGAATCCCCAGCTTCACCGGCTCGGCCAGGGTATCCTCAAAGCGAACCGTCACGGTCTTGTCGAGGTTTCCGGCTTCCACGATGAGCAGCGCCGTCAAGAGCTTCTGCGTGCTGGCGGGCTGGCGGGGTTCGTTGGCGTTCTTCTCGTAAAGCACCTGGCCCGAAACGGCATCGGCAACGACCACGGAGGCGGCGCGGGTGCGGGGTGTGCCCCCCGGCTCGAACGCCGGGGTAGGCTCCGGCGTGGCTTGCGCACGGGCGCGGGTCTTCTTCTTAGGAGCGGCGCCAGCGGGCAACGCCATTGCCGCGAGGAGCGCGGCGGCTATTCCACATTGAAAATATTTACGAATCATTTTGAAAAAACGCTCCGGGGAAGCGCCGCATCCGACCGCCCTGGGGCGATTCTTCGCGGCACTTCAATGGGGAGCACTTACTTTTTACTCGCAGTGAGCTGTTTTTCAACCAGCGAATCGGGGGCGGCCCCAAGATCCCGCGCCCGCTGGTAGTGGCGGCGGGCCAATTCCACCAGGGGCGGCTTCTCCTGCAAGTAAATCACCGCGAGGTTGAAATGGGCCTCCGGGAGCGATTCGTCAAGCTCCAGCGCCCGCTGCAACTCGGCCTCGGCCCCGTCCATCCACCCTTTGCGGCCCACCGTCACACCGAGGTAGCTGTGTGCCTTGGCGTTACGGGGTTCCAGCACCACCGCCTGGGAAAGCGCGGCCAGGGCCAGATCGAGTTTCCCCGCGTTGCACGCGGCCAAGCCCAGGGTGAGCCAGGCGTTCACGTCGTCAGGAGCAAGCCGGGCCGCCCGTTGAAGGAGTGGCAGCGCCGCGTCGAAGTTGCGCACCCGGCTTTCCAGGCCGCCCAGTTCCAACAGCGCGGCCACGTTCTCCGGCTCGGAAGCCAGGAGACTCTCCAGCCGCTCCCGGATGGCCGGTTCCAGCGAGGGCTTTTCCTTTTCAGGCGAAGCCGCCGGGGATGGCGAGGGAGTCGGCAACGGAACGGGAGCCTCCTGCGCAAAAACCAACGAACCCAAGGCCAACAGGGCGGCCAGAGTCAAAGAATGGAAGCGGCTCATCATCACGGGAAGTCAGTCCGCTGGCGCGGCCCGTTTTGCAACTAGTGTTTGCCCAACTCGCGCGACCGCAACGTGGCGGCCCGCACGGCGTTGATCAACGCGGCGCGCACGGCGGCGGTTTCCAGCACTTCCACGCCCGCGATGGTGGTCCCCCCGGGGCTGGTCACCTGGTCTTTCAAAGCGGCGGGATGGACGCCCGTATTGAGCACCATTGCGGCGGACCCGGCCACCGTCTGGGCGGCCAGTTGCAAAGAGAGGTCGCGCGGCAGGCCCATCAGCACGCCGCCGTCGGCCAGCGCCTCAATGACGAGGTACACAAACGCCGGACCGCTGCCGCTTAAGCCCGTCACGGCATCGAGCAGCGACTCTTTCACCTGTACGGCGCGCCCCACGGCGGAAAGGATGGATTGAACCAGTTCGGCGTCGGCCTCCGTGGCCGCGCTGCCCCGGGCGAACGCCGCCGCCCCCTGGCGGATCAATGCCGGGGTGTTCGGCATCACGCGAACGGCGCGCACACCTTCCCCGGCGGCTTCCTCCAAGGTGGCCAGGGAAAGCCCGGCGACAATCGAAATGACCAGCTTGCCCTGGAGAGCATCGCCCACGCCGCGCACGGCGGCCAGCGCGTCCGCCGGTTTCACGCAAAGCACCACGGCGTCCACGTTTGCGGCGACCTCGGCCCCGCTGGCGGCGACTTTGACCCCGGTTTTCTGGGCCAGCGCCTCGGCGGCAGCGGTCACGCAATCATGCACGAAAATCGACGAGGCGGAACAGACCCCGGCTTCCACGACCCCGCCCACGAGCGCCGTCGCCATTTTGCCGCAACCGATAAAACCTAATTTCATGGGGCCAGCAATACTCCGCAATGGCCCCGAGGAAAAGAAAATCCGCAACAAGGCCAGGCGCGGAAGTCATCGGAAAAACGATTACCTGTTTTTCCTGCGATTTCCCTATGTCACCCATGCCGCGAAGCACCCCGGCCCCCATCGAAACCTCCGCCGCACCCGCCGCCCACGCCCCGGCCTCCGCCATTCCCCGCCGGGAACGCTGGCTCGCCGCCCTCCTTCTGCTGGCAGCCCTGGCGCTGCGCTGTTGGTATATCTTCCGTTTCCGCTACGACAGCGACGAGCCGCAACACCTCCACACCACCTGGGGCTGGACCCAGGGGCTCGTGCAATACCGGGATTTCTTCGATAACCACACGCCGCTTTTTCACATTCTGTTCTCTCCGCTGGTGGCCGCCCTGGGCGAACGGGCGGACATCCTCACCCCCATGCGCTTCGCAATGGTGCCGCTGTGGCTCGTCTGCCTTTGGGCGGTGTGGCGCATCGGCAGCGAGCTGCACTCCCGGCGGGCGGGGCTTTGGAGCGCGGTGGTCATCGGCCTCTGGGCGTGGTGGTTTTTCCCGGCGCTGGAATACCGCACCGACAACCTGTGGGCTCCGCTGTGGCTCTGCGCGCTGGCCGTGCTCGTCACGGGCGCGCCAGGCTGGCAGCGCCGGTTCCTCGGCGGCTTTTTGCTGGGTCTCTGCTGCACGGTTTCTATGAAAACCACGCTGATCCTGGCCGCCGGAGGGCTCTCGGCGGTACTCGCGCCGCTTTTGGCCGGGCAACGCCCCAACGGCGCGTTCTGGCTGGAGCAAATCAAAGCGGCGCTGACCGTCGTGGCGGGGTTGGTCATCGCCCCCGCGCTGCTGTGCGGCGCCTTCGCCCTCGCCGGGTGCTGGCACGACTTCTATTACGGCGTCATCGGCCACAACCTGTTCCATTCGGTGGACGCCCAGGCGCAAACGCTCGCCCACCGGCTCTATTTCCCGGTAGCCCTCCCCTTCCTGCTCTATGGAGCGGCGCTCATTGGGCGCGGGGGGCGCAAAGACGGCGAATGCAACTCCGCCGCCATCCGCCGGGCCGGGCTGTTTCTCTTCGCAGGGATCTACTACACCGCCCTCCACACCTTCTGGGCGCTCATTACGCGGCAGGACTTCCTCCCTTTTTACCCCGTGGCCGCCATCGTCGTCGTGCCCTGGATCGTTCAAGGCGCGGACCGGCTTGGCCGCTCGAAAGCGCCGTGGTTGCTCGGGGCGCTGGGACTCGTGGAAATCGGCTTCATCCTGGGCGGCCGCCCGCCCACAATCGACGGCACGCGGGCCGAACGCGAAATTCTGCGCGAAGTGCTGGAGCTGACCCGGCCCGGCGAATCCGTGATGGACCAAAAAGGCGAATCCGTGTTCCGCCGCCGCGCCTTCCACTACGTTCTGGAGCCGTTCACCTGCGGGCGCATTCGCTGGCAAATGCTGGAGGACACTATTCCCAAAGATGTCGCCGTCAAAGGCGTCAACGTGGTGGTCAACCGCAGCCAGGCTTACTCCAAAAAGACGCTCCAATTCCTGAGCGAAAACTACCTGCGCGTGGGCGAGGTGCGCGTAGCCGGGCGGGTGCTTTCCGCCGGACCTGCCGCGCCGCGAGAAGTCATCCGTTTCGAGGTAGCCATCCCCTCCACCTACGTGCTTTGGGCCTACGGCCTCCCCGTGAAAGGCTTGCTGGACGGCCAGCCTTACGACAGCGGCGGCCTCATGCTGGCCCCGGGCGCGCACACCTTCGAGCCGGAAGCGGCCTACCCCTGCCTGGCCCTCTTCTGGGAACGGGCCGCGAAAGCCGGTTACAGGCCCGTGGTCACCGAACCCTCCTGGCAGCACGACCGCAACTGATCGGCTCTTTCTCCTCCCGCCTTGATCTTCCAGCGCAAGTCGTGCACGATGGGTGGTTCCTATGAGTTCCAACGTCCGTGTCCGTTTTGCACCTTCTCCCACCGGCTACCTGCATGTCGGCGGGGCGCGCACCGCGCTTTTCAACTGGCTTTTCGCCCGTCACGCCGGCGGCACCTTCATCCTGCGCATTGAGGACACCGACAAAGCCCGCAACACCGAAGCCGCCACCCAGGCCATCTACGACGGCCTCAACTGGCTCGGCCTGGACTGGGACGAAGGCCCGTTCAAAGGCGGCAACTACGGCCCCTATTTCCAAAGCGAGCGCGAGGAGATTTACCTGCGCTACTTCAACCGGCTCAAAGACGCCGGGCACCTCTACCAGGAGGAAAACGGCTCATGGCGCTTCCGCACCATGCGCAAAGTCGTCAGCTTCGACGACCTCGTTTGCGGCCACGTGGAGTTCGACTTCAGCGACGTCGAGACCCACCCCGACATCACCATCCGCCGGCCCGATGGCGGCTGGATTTTCCACTTCGTCAACGTCGTCGACGACATCGAAATGGGCATGACCCATGTCATCCGTGGCGAAGATCACCTTTCCAACACGCCCAAGCACCTGCAACTCTACGAAGCCTTCGGCGCGCAACCGCCGCAGTTCGCCCACATTCCGCTGATCCTCAACCGCGACGGCTCCAAAATGAGCAAGCGCGACCAGGGCGCAGCCGTGGGCGGCTACATGGAGCAGGGCTTCGTGCCCGAGGCCGTGGTCAACTTCCTTTGCCTGCTGGGGTGGTCGCCGAAGGAAAACCGCGAGATCTTCGAAATCCAGGAAATCATCGAACGCTTTGAACTGGGCAACATCAACCGCAAAGCGGCCTCGTTCGACCTCGACAAGTGCCACTGGATGAACTTCCAGTACTTGATGCAGATGAGCCTGGAGCGTTTCACGCAACTGGCCCTGCCCTTCATTGACCGGGCGCAAATCCCGTACCAAAACGACACGGAACTCAAAGCCGTGCTCGCCATCGTGAAGGAAAAGACCCGGCAACTCGACGAAGTGCCGGACCGCATCAGCTTCTTCTTCACCGAGGACTACCCATACGAGGAAGAGGGCGTCGAAAAGGCGCTCAAAGTTCCCGGCGCGCTCGACAAACTGGCCGTCCTGGCCAACGCCTACGAAGCCGCCCCCGAGTGGACCCCGGAAGCCATCGAGGCCACTCTTAAAGGCACCGCCGCCGCCAACGGCTGGAAGAACAAGGAACTGATCCACCCGGCGCGCATCGCGGTGAGCGGCCGCAGTGTGGGCCCCAGCCTCTACCACATGATGGAAGTGCTGAGCCAGGCCCGCACCGTGGCGCGCATTCGCAAGACGGTGGAGAAGTTCAAATAGGGAACACCTCGCACGCAAAAAACCTCGTTCCCATGCCGGGAACGAGGTTTTTGGTTACCACAACAACTCCGAATTACTTACCGTTGAGCCCCTGGTTGGAGCCCACGCCGGTCACGAAATCCCAGCCCGTGGAGCAGCTAAACGTGCCCGCCGTGCCGCTCGTGATGTCGCGGAAGGCCGACGTGCCGAGATTGCCATAAATCTTCGTCAGTTCGGCCACCGAGCTCGCGGCAAACGTACCGCTAACGGTCGCCGCCGTGTTGACGATGCCCGCGAGCGCCGGGGATGAAACGCTGGTGCCGCCAAAAACCATCCAGCCGGACATCCCATTATAGGCCGTGCTGTCATAAACCGACACGCCGGAATATGGGTTGGCCACGAAGGAGTAATCCGGTACGCCCCGATAGCTGCCCAGCTTGGCTTTCAGCGCGCTTTGGTAGCTGGGAATCGCCTCGAAGGCGCTCTTGCCGCCGCCCGAACCGCTCCAGCCGGTTTCGCTCAGGAAATTGCCGTTGGCGTCGTAGTTGAGCGTGGTGCCGCCCGCGCTGACCACGTAGGGCGAGCTGCCCGGGTAGATGACCACGCCGCCGGTGTCGCCGCTGGCCGCAAAATAGACGATGCCCGTGCTGCCGGAAGAGGAAGTCGTGGTCGTAGCACCCTTGTTCAGCATGCCAGGCGCGCCGGGCATTCCATTACGCCCAGGCGTGCTGCTCTTCGTGGTGGTTTGGCTCTGGAAATAGGAGTCGTAACTGGTCTGGGAGCGGAACTCGGAGGTGCCCCAGCTAAGAGAGATCTGCTTGACGCCGGAGATTTTGCTGGCGACCTGGATGGCCTGGAAAAGGTCAGCCAAGCTGCTGGAGGCCGCCTCCACGAGCACAATCTTTGCGTTGGGGGCCATGGCGTGGGCCCACTCGATGTCGAGCGCGGCCTCCTGGCTCCAGCCACCGTCGGTGGAGGGCTGCCTGCCGTTGGCATAGACCACCTGGAATACTTTGTTGGAAGAGGAAGTGGCGCTGGTGGAGGTTTCCGTGGGCAACCCGAACTCGTTGGCAAAGACGTTGAAATCGTTAAGCGCCGTCGGGTAGTGGTAGGCGTCGACAATGGCAATGATGCCGGAACCGCCGGTGGAAGGCAGGTTGTAAACCGTCCGAACCTCCGCCGGGGTCAAGCCGCTGGGGGAGCCGGTCGTGGTGTCCGCGAGGAACAGGATGGAGTGGTTGGTATGGGAGCTTTCGCCCGCCGCCTTTTCTTTGGAAAGGCTGGTATCCGGCACCAAAATGGCGCCATTATCCTTGAACTCGGGCGCGCCGTGCGGCCCTTCCTGCGCGGTGGGTTCGCCATAGCCCGTTTTCCAGTTATGCCAGCCAGGCGTGTAGTCTTCCGGTGAGGCGGGAATTGCTTCGGGCGCGCCGAAGGACGTGCAAACAGCCAGAATAGCGGTTATCCCGGCAAGGAGGGTGTTTTTCATAATGGGGAGGTTGCCAGATAAGAGGGGGAGCGCCCCTGTCACTAAACGCATAAAACTACCGTTTATCCCGAAGATCAATCTGGGAATCATTAACAATTTGTTAAGTACCGCCGTGCGGAAATGCCCCATTTGTCAGGTTGAACTTCTCCGGTGACGTTGATACCTTCTTGGTTTTAAGCCATGAACCCTTCCGCCGAAGCACCTTCGCCCACCCCGTCCGATTTTATCCGTGATGTTGTCGCCGCGGATGTTCAGGCGCAGCGTTACCCAAAAATCGTGACCCGGTTCCCGCCGGAACCGAACGGCTACCTGCACATCGGCCATGCCAAGTCGATCTGCCTCAACTTCGGCATCGCCCGCGAGTTTGGCGGCGTCTGTCACCTGCGCATGGACGACACCAACCCGACCAAGGAGGACGTCGAATACGTGGACTCCATCCAGGCCGACGTGAATTGGCTCATCTCGGGGTTTGCCGACCAGAATCTCGGGCTCAAACCCAAGGGCACGACCCCGGAGACGAAGGAGATCAACGGCAAGACGGATTTTTACCTCGGCGCAATGCCCGTGGGCACCCCGAACGTGGAGCCCTTCTACGCCAGCGATTATTTCGACCAGATTTACGAATACGCCCTGCAACTCATCCGCATGGGCAAAGCCTACGTTTGCGACCTCACGCAGGAGCAAACCGACGAGTACCGCCGCCAGGGCAAACCGAGCCCCTTCCGCGACCGGAGCGTGGAGGAAAATTCTGCCCTCTTCGAGCGCATGAAGGCGGGCGAGTTCGCCGACGGCACCCACACCCTGCGGGCCAAAATCACCGTCGATTCGCCCAACATCTGGCTGCGCGACCCGCTCATTTACCGCATCCGGCACGCGGAGCACCACCACACCGGGGCCAAGTGGTGCATTTACCCGATGTACGACTTCGCCCACTGCCTGGAGGATTACATTGAGGGCGTCACGCACTCCATTTGTACGCTGGAGTTCGAAATCCACCGGGCGCTTTACGACTGGATTCTGGAGGCGCTGGAGTTGCCCCGTCCCCTGCCCCATCAATACGAGTTCGCGCGCTTGAACCTCAGCTACACGGTGATGAGCAAGCGCAAGCTCATGCAGCTCGTGCAAGAGGGGCTAGTTTCCGGCTGGGACGATCCCCGCATGCCCACCATCTCCGGCATCCGCCGCCGTGGTGTGCCCGCCCGGGCGCTGCGCGACTTCGCCTACAACATCGGCATCACGAAGTACGACGGCCTCACGGAATTCGGCGTGCTCGATCATGCCATTCGCGACGACTTGAACCAATGCGCCTTGCGCAAGCTGGCCGTGCTGCGGCCCGTGAAGGTGGTGCTCACCAACCTGCCCGCCGATTATTTCGAGGAATTCGACGCCGTCAACAACCCCAACCAGCCTGAAAGCGGCACCCGCAAGGTTCCGTTCACCCGCGAGCTTTACATTGAAGCCGAGGACTTCATGGAAGTGCCGCCGCCCAAGTATTTCCGCCTGCGGCCCGGCGGGGAAGTGCGGCTCAAATACGGCTACATCATCAAGTGCGAGGAAGTCGTGAAAGCGGCTGACGGCAGCATCGCCGAACTGCACTGCACCGTGGACCTGACCACCAAACGCGGCGGCCCCAACGAAGGGCGCAAGGTCAAAGGGACCATCCACTGGGTCAGCGCCAATCACGCCATCGACGCCGAAGTGCGCCTCTACGACCGCCTCTTCACCGTGCCCGAACCGGACGCGGGAGGGGACTTCAAGGCCAACCTGAACTCGAACAGCCTGGAAGTGCTCACCGCCAAGTGCGAACCGTCGCTGGCCGAGGCCGCTCCCGAGGAACGCTACCAGTTCGAGCGCCTGGCCTACTTCGCCCTGGACTACGACAGCGCCCCCGGCAAGCTGGTGTTTAACCGCACCATCACGCTCAAGGACACCTGGGCAAAGGAAGCGAAGAAATAAGAGAATAGAACTCACGCAAAGCCACAAAGAGGCCAAAGGAAAGGCCCTTTCACCCTCTCGTGCCCAAACTCCATTTGGGCACGCACTTGAACCCGCAACTCCTATTGCGGACTTTGTTCCCTGCCCCCACCCCTTCCCGAAGAGCCCTCCACAAGACCTACCGGAAGTTAGACGTTCCCAAATAGAGTTTGGGAACGAGGGAATAAATTGCCTTTTTCTCGGGCCAATTATTGGTAGGCTCCTCGGTTCAAGTGAAAATACTTCGCACGCCTGCTTCCGTGGTGCGGATTTGCCGCAGCGTTCCACGACCCCTCGTTTTAGTGCCGACGATGGGGGCTCTCCATGAAGGCCATCTCACCTTGATCCGCCGCGCCCGCGCGCTGGCTGGGCCCAAGGGCACCGTGGCCGTCAGCGTTTTTGTCAACCCGACGCAGTTCGGCCCGAAAGAGGACTTCGCCAAGTACCCCCGCCCGCTTTCCCAAGATCTCGCCAAATGCCGCGCCGAAGGGGTGGACCTCGTCTACACCCCCAAGCCCGAGGATTTTTACGCGCCGGACGCCTCCACGTGGGTTACGGAAACCGCCCTCTCCACCGGCCTTTGCGGCAAGACCCGCCCCATCCATTTCCGGGGCGTTTGCACGGTGGTCAGCAAGCTTTTCAACCTGTTCCGGGCCGACGTCGGCGTGTTCGGCAAAAAGGATTACCAGCAACTGGCCATCCTGCGCCGGATGGTGCGGGATTTGAACATGCCCATCCAACTCGTGGGCGTGGAAATTCACCGCGAGGCCGACGGCTTGGCCATGAGTTCCCGCAACCGCTACCTCTCCGCAAAAGAACGCGCCGAGGCGCTCATCCTGCACAAGGCGCTGGGCGAAGCCAAAAAAGCGGCCCGCAAAGGGCTGAAATCCCCTGCCAAACTCCGCGAACTGGTGCGAGGCATCATCTCCACCTCCCCGCTCGCGAAGATCGACTACGTGGAGGCCGTCGATGCCGAAACGCTGGCCGAGCCGGGGCGCAAATGCCGCAAACTCCTGATCCCGGTGGCTGTCTATTTCGGCAAAACCCGGTTGATCGACAACGTGGAAATTCCTCTCTAGGGTACCTCTAGGCAACCGATGAAAAATTACGATTTTATTGTGCTGGGCAGCGGCATCGCGGGCTTGAGCTTCGCGTTGAAAGCCGCGTGTCACGGCAAAGTGGCCATCATCACCAAGCGGCTCGGGGGCGACTCCAACACCAGCCAGGCCCAGGGCGGCGTGGCCTGCGTCACGAGCGAGGAGGACTCTTTCGATCTCCACGTGCAAGACACCCTCACCGCCGGGGCGGGTCTTTGCAACGAGGCCATGGTGCGCATCATCGTCACCGAGGCTCCCGCCCGCATCAAAGAGATTCGTGACATGGGCGTCCACTTCGACGAACACGAGGTGGCGGGCGGCGAGTCCGAACTGGACCTCGGGCGCGAAGGCGGCCACTCGCGGCGGCGCATTTTGCACGCTCGCGACGCCACGGGGCGCGAGATCGAGGAGGTACTCCTGCGCACCGCCAAGGCCACGCACAACATCGACATGCTCGAAAACCACACGGCGGTGGATCTCATCACCACCGGCAAGCTCGGGCTGGCCAGCGAAGACCGCTGCGTGGGCGCTTACGTGCTGGACGAAGCCACGGGCGAAGTGGAAACCTTCCGCACCGACCGCTTGATCCTCGCCACCGGCGGCTGTGGCAAAGTCTACCTTTACACCACCAACCCGAACGTGGCCACCGGCGACGGCGTGGCCATGGCCTGGCGGGCCGGGGCTACCATCGCGAACATGGAGTTCGTGCAATTTCATCCCACCTGCCTCTATCACCCGCAGCGGCGGGCGTACTTAATCAGCGAGGCCGTGCGCGGCGAAGGCGGCAAGCTCGTCGACGCCAAGGGGCGGGAGTTCATGCCGAAATACCACAAGCTCGGGGCGCTGGCTCCGCGCGACATTGTGGCCCGGGCCATCGACGCCGAAATGAAAAAGACCGGCACGCCCTGCATGTATCTCGACATCAGCCACAAACCGGCGGACTTCATTCGCGACCGTTTCCCCAACATTTACGAGAACTGCTACAAACTGGGCATCGACATCACCAAACAGCCGATTCCCGTGGTTCCCGCCGCGCACTACCAATGCGGCGGCGTGCTCACCGACGAAAACGGAGCCACCAGCCTGCGCGGGCTTTACGCCGTGGGCGAAGTGGCTTGCACCGGTCTGCACGGCGCCAACCGCCTGGCCAGCAACTCGCTCCTGGAAGCCATGGTGCTGGCACATCGCGCCATTAGCCACGTGCTCGTGGATATCCCCGTCAACGGGCACGCGCCGGATTCCATCTCCATCCCGGGGTGGGTCAGCGGCGACGCCCAGGACGTGGACGAAATGGTCGTCATTTACCACAACTGGGATGAAATCCGGCGGCTCATGTGGGATTACGTCGGCATTGTGCGCACTGATAAGCGGCTCAAACGGGCCGCGGCACGGTTGCGCAATCTGTTGCGCGAAATCCAGGATTTCTACTGGGGCTTCAAGCTCAACACGGATCTGCTGGAACTGCGCAACCTGGCCACTGTTGCCGCGCTGATTGTGGATTGCGCCTTGCAGCGCAAGGAAAGCCGGGGGCTGCACTACACGTTGGACTATCCCGAAAAAGACGACGCCCACTGGATCAAGAACACCGAAATGCGGTGGTTGTAGGAAACGAAGTTTCCTAGATGGGATGCAAGGGGGCAAGCCCCCTTGCCGGGGACTGGGGCAGAGCCCCAGAAGCCAAAAACATAAAGCAGGGCGGGCTCAAAAAAACCGTGGTGTTCAAACAAAGCCTCCGCCGCCCGCCTGCACTAACTGGGACAGCGAAGCGAATCCGCCAAGCGCTTTAGCG
>CAZEOO010000002.1:154761-386849 GCA_964513965.1 uncultured Chthoniobacteraceae bacterium | reverse complement strand
TATCGGACAGCGAAGCGTTTCCGCCAAGCGCACAAGTCCCCTTGGGCGCTTATCTGGAACCGGTGTCACCGAGACGTGCGCCCCCGAAAAGACGCTGCGCTGTTTTCGGGGGAGCAAGGCGGGCCAATGAAATGCGTCGCTCGGGTTTGAACGAGGATGCGCCGCTTCAATAGCCATTCCACGCCCGCCTTGCAAAAGATATTGGGAGGCTCCGCCTCCCAGACCCTCCGGAAGGGGGGCTTGCCCCCCTTCACCCCGCCTTGAAACTTCGTTTCCAAACCCCTGGCCTCACCGCCGGGGCCGATATGGGTGGTATGGCCTTCCCCGCGCGGCGTATCGGCGTTTTCCTCTGTGCCCTGCTGGCCGCGGGGAGCACTCTCATGTCTTGCCGCAAAACCGGTCCCGCCGCCGCGCCGCAACCGCCCGAGGTGCGCGTGATGACGGTGGCCAAACGGGACTTCCCCATTTACCAGGAATGGCTCGGCACGCTCACGGGCTTGGTGAACACCCAGGTGCGGGCGCGCGTGACCGGCTACCTGGTGGCGCAAAATTACCGCGAGGGGACGTTTGTAAAAGAGGGCCAGCTTCTTTTCACCATCGACCCGCGTCCCCTCGAAGCCGCGCTCGCGCAGGCGCGCGGCGACCTGACCCGGGCCGAGGCAGCCGAGAAACTGGCCTGCGCCAACGACGTGCGCGCGCAGGCGCTTTTCCGCACGGGGGTTATCAGCGCCCAGGAACGCGACCAGGCGACGGCAAATTACGGCACGGCCCGGGGGGATACCCAGGCGCAGAAGGGGGCGGTGGAAACGGCTTGCCTGAACGTGGAGTTCGCTCGCATCACCGCGCCGGTTTCCGGCATCGCCGGGGCCGCGACGGCGCAGGTGGGCGATCTGGTCGGCCCGAATACGACGGGCACCAATCCGTTGACCACGGTTTCCGTGCTGGACCCCATCAAGGCGGAGTTCACGTTGACGGAGCAGGAGTACCTCGGGTTTGTACGCCGCCAAAAACAGGCCGTGAAAGGCGGCGGCGGGAGCGTCGCCACGATGGACCGCGACTTGGATTCCGTGGCGTTGGAGATGATCCTCGCCGACGGCTGGGTTTACCCCGAAAAGGGACGGTTTGATTTTGCCGAGCGGTATGTGGATTCCACCACGGGGTCGATGCGCGTTTATGCGCTATTCCCGAACCCCGGCAGCCGGTTGCGGCCCGGTTTGTTTTGCCGGGTGCGGGCGCGCGTGGACGTGCTGCGCGGGATGGCCGCCGTGCCGCTGCGGGCGGTGAGCGATGTGCAGGGCAAGGCGACGGTGATCGTGGTGACGCCAGAGGGCAAGGCCGCCTTCCGACCCGTGGAACTGGGCGAAACCGACGGCTCGTGGCGTGCCGTGCGCAAAGGGTTGCAACCCGGCGAGCGCGTGATTGTGGACGGCTTGCAAAAAGCCCGCGACGGGCAGCCGGTGGATGCGAAAGAAGACGCGGAGAAGGAGGGAAAGAGCTCCACATAGGGGGTTGCCGGGTATGTACCGCTTTTTTATTAACCGGCCGATCGTGGCGATGGTGATCGCCATTTTGATGGTCCTCGCAGGAGGGCTGGCGGGGTATTTTTTGCCCGTCGCGCCGTTCCCGAAAATCGTGCCGCCGGAGATCCTCGTGCATGCCACTTACCTGGGCGCGGACGCCGAGACGCTCGAAGCGGCGGTGGCGGCCCCGCTGGAGCAGCAGCTTAGCGGCGTGGACAACATGGATTACATGGTCTCCACCAACGCCAGCAACGGCCAGATGCAGTTGCGCATTACGTTCGACGTGGCCACGGACCCCAATATCGACCAGGTGCTCACCCAAATGCGCGTGAACCAGGCGCAGTCGCAGCTTCCCACGGAGGTGAACAGCTACGGCGTGACGGTGCAGAAATCCCCCACCTCGCCGCTCATGCTCGTTGCCCTTTATTCGCCCGGCGGCAGCTATGACAACGTGTTTTTGGCCAACTACGCCTACATCAATCTGGTCGATCCATTGACGCGGTTGCCGGGCATTGCCAATATCAACGTGTTCGGCGCGGGCCAGTATGCCATGCGGCTCTGGGTGCGGCCTGACCGGTTGGCGCAACTCGGCGTGACGGTTCCGGAGATTATCGCGGCCATCCGGGGGCAGAATGCGCCAAACCCCGCCGGGCAGCTCGGCGCGGAGCCGATGCCCCCGGGCCAGGTGTTCACCACCAGCGTGCGCACGCAGGGCCGCCTGCAAACGGTGGAGGAATTTGGGAACATCGTCCTGCGGGCCAACCCCGACGGGGGCACCGTGCGGGTGCGGGACGTGGGGCGCATCGACCTGGGCGCGCAGAACTACAACATCGAGGGCCGCCTTGACGGCCAACCCGCGGCCATCCTGGCTTTTTACCAACTCCCCGGAACAAATGCGCTGGAAGCCTCCGACGCCGTGAAGGGCAAGCTCGCGGAACTGGCCAAACGCTTCCCGCCGGATATGCGCTACCGCGTTTCGCTCGACACCACCGTGGCGGTGCGCGAGGGGATGGGGGAGATTGTCAAAACGCTGGGCGAGGCGCTGCTGCTGGTGGTGCTGGTGGTGTTCCTTTTCCTGCAAGGCTGGCGGGCAACATTGATCCCGCTGTGCGCGGTGCCGGTTTCGCTCATTGGCACGCTGGTGTTTTTTCCGCTTTTCGGATTTTCGCTCAATACGTTGGCGCTCTTTGGCATGGTGCTGGCCATTGGCGTGGTGGTGGATGACGCCATCGTGGTGGTGGAAGCCGTGGAGCGGCAGATGGAGAACGGCCTGCCACCCCGGGAGGCGACTCTCGCCGCCATGGAGCGCGTTTCCGGCCCGATCATCGGCACCACGCTCGCGCTGGCGGCGGTGTTCGTGCCGACCTCGTTCATCCCGGGCATCACCGGGCGGCTTTACCAGCAGTTCGCGCTCACCATCGCCATTTCCGTGACGCTTTCCGCCTTCAACGCGCTTTCGCTTTCTCCGGCGCTGGCGGCGTTGCTGTTGCGGCCCCGGCGGGAGGGCGGCTTTTTCCAGGGAATGTTCGGGCGGTTCAATCGCGGGTTCGAGAATGCGACGGAGCGGTATGTGGCCGTGAGCCGCCGGGCCATTCATCACCGCTTCCTGAGCCTGCTGCTGCTGGCGGCCTTTGCCGCGGGGGCGTGGGTGCTGTTGCGGAGCATTCCGGAAAGCTTTCTGCCGGAGGAGGACCAGGGGTATTTCTACGTTGCCGTGCAGCTCCCTGATGGCGCTTCCCTGCAACGCACGCTGGCCGTTTGCAAAAAAATCGAGGCGGTGTTGAAGAACACCCCCGGTGTGGGGCCGTACAGCACGGTGGCCGGGTTTAATTTGCTGAGCACCGTGCAGGCCACCTACAACGCCTTCTTTTTCATCACGCTCAAGGAGTGGAGCGTGCGGACAAAACCGGAGGAGCAGCTCGGGGCCATCCGCGCCCACCTGGCCAAGGAGCTGGCCCGCATCCCGGAGGGCGTGGCGTATAGTTTCCCGCCCCCGGCCATCCCCGGCGTGGGTACCTCGGGCGGGTTCACGTTCGCGCTGGAGGACCGCGCGGGCAAGGATGTGCCGTTTTTGGCGGCGCAGGTGGCGCGGTTTATGGAGGCGGCCCGCAAACGGCCCGAGATCGTCGGCTTGAGCACCACGGAGCTTCCCGCCGTGCCGCAAGCTTACGCCAAGGTGGACCGCGACAAGGCGCTCAAGCAGGGCGTGGAACTGGCGGCGGTTTACCAGGCGCTGCAAGTATTTCTTGGGGGCGATTTCATCAACTATTTCAACCGTTTCGGCCGCCAATGGCAGGTTTATGTGCAGGCGGAGGGGGATTTCCGCCGCGACACCAGCGCGCTGGACGAGTTCTACGTCCGCAACGTCAATAACCGCATGGTGCCGCTCACCTCGCTGATTTCCATGCAGCCGGAGACGGGCCCGGAGTTTACCACGCGGTATAATTTGTACCGCTTCTCGCAGATCAACGGCGCGGCGGCCCCCGGCTACAGCACCGCGCAGGCGATGCGGGCGCTGGAGGAAACGTTCGCCCAAACCATGCCGCCCGAGATGGGGTTCGATTACCTGGGCATGTCTTTCCAGGAGCAAAAAGCGGCCAGGGGCATTCCCTCCTGGGCCATTTTTTCCGTCTCGCTAGTGTTCGTTTTCCTGATCCTGGCCGCCCTTTACGAAAGCTGGTCGCTGCCGTGGAGCGTGCTGCTGGGCGTACCGGTGGCCGTGGCGGGGGCGCTCTTCGCCTTGTGGGCGCGCGGGCTGGAGAACGACGTTTATGCGCAGATCGGCCTCATTCTCCTGCTCGGCCTTTCCGCCAAGAACGCCATTCTCATTGTGGAATACGCCCGGGCCGGGGTGGAAGAGGGCAAGCCGATCACGGACGCCGTGCTCGAAGCCGGGCGGCTGCGGCTGCGCCCGATTGTGATGACCTCGCTGGCGTTCATCCTCGGGTGCGTGCCGCTCTGGCTGGCCACCGGCTCCGGCGCGATGTCGCGGCAAATCATCGGCACCTGCGTCATCGGGGGAATGCTGGCCGCCACGGGGCTGGCCATTTTCCTGATTCCGGTGACGTTCGACACCGTGGAACGGCTGGCGCGGGGGCGGCGCGCGAAATAGTGCCGGAGCACTTCGAGCCGGGTCCGTGTTTTCTTTTTGTTCGCAAAAACCCCGGAATGATCCTAAACCATCCCATAACGTCCTATGCCTAAAGCCGCATCAAACCGCAAGCCGAACCCCGCGCTCATGAAGCCGGTGCAACCGGATCAAGCCCTCGCCGCCGTGGTCGGTTCCGAACCGCTCTCCCGGCCCGAGTTGACGAAGAAGATCTGGGATTACATCAAGAAGCATCATCTCCAGGATGCCGCCCAGAAACGGATGATTAATGCCGACGAAAAGCTTAAGCCCGTTTTCAACGGCAAGGCGCAAGTGAGCATGTTCGAAATGACCCGGCTCGTGAACGAGCACCTCAAGTAATGGGGCTGGGAATCAAGAACCGGCAGGCGCAGACCGCCGAGTGCTGCCGCGAGCATCTCCGAGCCACCTATCACGCCCAGGCGGCGCTGGTGGAGGAATTCATCCGCGAAATCGAGGGCGCGCCCGAAGCGCCCGACGTGACCCGCTGGGGGCAGTTCACCGATACCTCCCGGCGGCAGGACGCGATGCTACAACGGCTGGACGAATGCTTTCGGCGCTGGCTGGACGGCGCTTCCTTTTAAAAAAAATGCCAAAACAAAACTACGGATTCGAGAAACGCAAAAGAGAACTGGATAAGAAAAAGAAGAAGGAAGAGAAGCGCCGCGCCAAGCTGGAGCGGCACGCTGCTTCCGCAGATTCCGCCGACGCCGGGACGGAAGCCGCCGGTGAGGTGGCGCAGTAATTTTCCAGCACAGTAATTTCCTTTAGTCCGCTCCAGGGGCTGCTACTTTCTCCGGGATCGATGAATTTTAGCGTCATCCAGGAGAGCCCCGAGTGGATTGTGGTGGATAAGCCCCCGTTTGTGCAAATCCACCCGAAGAAGCCCGATGGTCCCAAGACCCTCTGGCACGGGTTGCGCGAGCTTTTGGCCTACGAACTGGCCAACGGCGGCCAGGTTTCCATTGTGAACCGGCTCGACCGCGAAACCAGCGGGCTCGTGCTCATCGCCAAGACGCACGAAGCGGCCCGCCGCTTCAGCACCGCTTTTGTGCGCCGCGCGGTGGAAAAAGAATACCTGGCCATCGTTTGGGGCTGGCCGCCGGAGGAGGAGTTTACCGTCGACGCTCCCATTTTGCGCCAGGGGGAGCGGCTGCCCACGGCGATTTATTTGAAACGGTGCGTGCACCCGGATGGTGCGGAGGCGGTGACGCGTTTTCGCGTGGAGAAGCGGTTTGAAAAACCCGGTTGTGGTGACGCTGGGCGCTTCGCGTTGATCCGCGCATTTCCGAAAACGGGCCGCACGCACCAGATTCGGCTGCACTTGTCGCACGCCGGGTTCCCCATCGTGGGCGACAAGATTTACGGTCCGGACGAGCGTTGCTACCTGGAGTTTATCCAAACGGGCTGGACGGCCAGCCTGGAAAGCCGATTGCTGCTGCCGCGCCACGCGCTGCATGCCACGCGGCTTCGCCTCGAAACGCCGGAGGACGGCGCGTTGGAATGGAGCGCGCCGCTGGCGCCGGATCTGGCGCAATTTATGATTTACTAACCCGGTTTTAAGCGGCATTTCTCGTCGATTACGCAATATGAAGCCTTCCTCCCTTTCTCATTTGGTTCACGAAGTTCCCGAAAAAATCACGGCGCTCGCGCCGGGTAAATGGCTGGTGGATTTTGGCCGCGTGGCGTTTGGCAACGTGGAGATCGGCGGGCTGGAGAGGCAACGAAGGGAACTGGTGCTCCACTTGGGCGAGGCGTTCACTGACGGGGGCATCGATCGCAATCCGCCCGGGTCCGTGCGTTATCAGCGGGTCGCGCTTCCGTTTTCCGGTGAAGCTGCGTGGCAAGCCGCGCCTTTGGCGGTGGATGCCTTCAATACGCGCCCAGTGGCGGTGCCTCTGCCGCCGGAATGGGGCGTGATTACGCCGTTTCGCTGGGTGGAGATCGATGGCTGGCCCGAGGGGGTGGCACTGGAGGGCCGGGTGCGGCGCACGGCGGCTTACGCGGCATCCTGGGACGACCACGCCGCGGCTTTCGAGTGCTCGGAGCCGATGATGAACCGCATTTGGGAGCTTTGCCGCTACAGCATCAAGGCGACGACGTTCGCCGGGGTGTACGTGGACGGGGACCGCGAGCGTATTTCTTACGAGGCGGATGCTTACATCAATCAACTGGGCCACTACGCCTGCGATCCACACGCCGAGATGGCTCGAGCCACGTTCGACCACCTCATGGAAGCGCCCACCTGGCCGACGGAATGGGCCGCGCATATGGTGTTTATCGTTCACGCGGACTGGATGTTCACTGGGGAGACGCGTTGGGCGGCGGAGCGGTATGAGGCGCTCAAGGCGAAGCTGCTGCCGGAGCGCGAACGGGGCGATGGGCTGCTCACGAGCCTCACGCCCGAGATCGTGAAGCTCGACCTCGTGGACTGGCCCCCGGCGGAGCGCGATGAGTATGAGTTCACGGCGGTGAACACGGTGGTCAATGCGTTTCAATTTCGCGCGCTGGGGTTGATGGCGGAATTGGCCCGAGCTTTAGGTAAAGCGGGCGAAGCGGTGGAATTTGCCGCGAAAGCGGAGAAGATCAAAGCGGCGTTTGGGAAGGCGTTTTTCGATTCGGCGCGCGGGCTTTACCGCGACGGGGAAACGGCGACGCATAGCTCGTTACACGCCAATATGTTTCCGCTGGCGTTTGGGCTGGTGCCGGAGGCGGTGCGGCCCGGGGTGCTCGCGTTCATCAAAGAGAAGGGGATGGCGTGTTCGGTTTACCCTGCGCAGTACCTTTTGGAGGCGCTCTTTGAGCACGGCGAGGCGGCTTATGCCATTGACTTGATGCATGCGCCGGGCAAGCGGAGCTGGCGGCATATGGTGGAGTGCGGCACGACGATCACCTGGGAGGCGTGGGACCAGTGTTTCAAGCCCAACCAGGACTGGAACCACGCCTGGGGCGCGGCTCCGGCGAATATCCTCCCGCGCTATGTGCTGGGCGTGCAGCCGGTGGAGGCGGGTTACCGGAAGGTGACGGTGCGGCCGAGGTTGGGGAATTTGGAGTGGGCGAAGGGGATGGTGCCGACGATGCATGGGCCGATCCGCGTTGACGCCAGGAAAACGGCTTCGGGCGAAGTGGCGCTGGAAGTGAGCGCGCCCGAGGGCGTGGAGATTGTGCAGTAACCCCCGGAGTTTCACCGCAGAGGAATTTCGAGATACCGCCTCCTTGTCCCCAATCTCCGATTGGGAACACAGCCACCCCATGGAATTCCCCCTTCCTCGTTCCCAATCTCCAGATTGGGAACGCAAGTTGTCTGCGAATCTCTGATTCGTAAAGCGTGCTTATGGAATCAGAGATTCCAAGACATTGGCATTACGAATCTGGAGATTCGTAACGAGGGGGCAAAAGACGGCAAAAAAGGTTGTCCGGACTTAGGCCACTCGTGTGATTCGGTAGTGGCGGCGGGAGCCTCGGAGTTCGAAAGTCAGGCGATCGCCTTCTTTATGCCCAAGCAACTGGCTGCCCAGCGGGGATTGCGGGGTGATGACCATGAGGGTCTTTTTCCCTTGCGTGATCTCCAGTCCGCCCGCTTGGGGCCCGATGAAGTAAAGCGCGGGGGCTCCGCTTTCTTCCAGTTCCACCACGGCCCCAAGGTCGATGCCGTCGGCGGGGCCGAAATCTCTCGGTTCCAGCGCCAAAAAATCCTTCCGCGCTTTCTGTATTTCCATCACATGCATGGATTGGCCATGGGCGAGATAGGAGGCTTCCAGACCCCGGGTGTCGTATTTGTTCTCGGCCTTGCTTTGCTCATGCGTGGCTTCTTCGTGGGCGGCCCGGGCCGATTGGGCGTAAAGCTCCAACTCGGCGTCCAGGCTGGCGACGATTTTCTGGATGAGCGCGGCCTTCTTCATCCTCTCACGTGCGCGGCAATCCAGACGGAAAGCTGGACGCAGTTGCGCAAAAACTCGCGGCAGAAGCCGTGCAACGTCATGTGCGGCGCGGTGAGCACGACCATGCCGCTGATGATGGCCAGGTTGGCCAGATAGATGAGCACGAGCGAGAAGAAGGTGCCGTGCTGTTTCAAGTCGCTCTGCCCTTTGGGGATCATCCAGAGGGTGAAGCTGATGTGGAAGGTCCACGTGACGCCGAGGGCGAGGAAGAGCCACCGGGTGTGGGGCGTCATATCCCAAAAGAGCCAGCAGATGGCGTAGATGGCGATGACGGCGACGCTGTAGATGGGGTAAAAGTAGGGAGAGAGGGCGATCCAGACGTTGCTTTTGTTGGTGAGGATGTGCCCGCCGTCGCGCCGCACTTCAAACGCGCTGACGCGCCCGCCCATGAGCCATACCCAAATGGCGTGGGTCAGTTCGTGCCCCCAGACGTAGACGTAGTTGACGACGTGGCGCGGGAGCCCGAAGAAGGCGATGCTCCACAGAAGCGCCCCGAGGCAGAAGAACCAAAATTCTTCCGTGGCCCAGTAGTAGTGGCGCAGCGTCTCGCGGGCAAAGAGGTAAAAGAACGTCTTGGTCCAGACGATGGCCAGCGGCAGCAGGAAGAGGGCAATGATGGTGTTGAGCACCCGGGTGGGCACTACAAGCTGCGGCTTGGGCGCGGAAGGGGCGGCCGGTACGTCAAACGGCTCGGCATCGCCAAAAAGCGAGGCCGAGCCGGCTTGAAATCGGTGGATTTTCCGCTTTGCGTTTCCAGGGCGTTTGGGGAGCCGTGGCATGGGGGCCGAGAGCGGAGTGGAACGTTAACTAAGCGCGCCCGAGGTAAGCCCCGTTGCGGGTGTCGATCTTGACGCTTTCGCCTTCTTTGATGAAGAGCGGAACGTTGATGACTTTGCCCGTTTCAACCGTGGCCGGTTTCTGGACGTTGTTGGCGGAGTCGCCACGAACGCCTTCGGCGGATTCGATGACTTTCATCGTGACGGTGGAGGGGATTTCAACCTGCACGGCCTTGCCTTCGGCGTAGAGGACTTCCACGGGGAGGTTTTCCACCAGGTAATCCTTGGCGTCTTCGAGGAGATTCTCGTCGAGCGTGATGGTTTCGTAGGTCTCCGGGTCCATGAAGTTGTACCCGGAATGATCCTTGTAGCTGAACTCAAGCTTTTGCCGGGAGACATCGACGAGCTCGACCTTGTCGGTGGAGCCGAAGCGGACGTCGGCGGATTTGCCGGTGTTGATGTAGCGGATGATGAGTTGCACGAACGCACGGAGGTTTCCGGGGGTGCGGTGCATGACTTCGAGGACGATGGCGACGTTACCGTTGTAACGGATGGCCATGCCTTTGCGGAGATCGTTTGCTGCTGCCATGTGTTAGAGAGAAATAAGTGGAAAAGTGAATGAAGCAGCCTTGGGGGGATTATACAAGCCTGAACTTGGCGAGGTCTTGGGAATCGACCAGCCCGACGGGAACGGGCTTGCCGCTGGTGGTGTCGACGACGATGAGGTCGTCCACGGCATGTTTTTCCATGACGCGCAGCACTTCCACGCCGAGCTTGGCGGCGTTGACGGTGATGGGGTTGGCGGTCATAAACTCGCCCACGGGGCGCTCCATGAGGTCCGGCACTTTCTCAAACTGGCGGCCGAAGTCACCGTGGGTGAAGATGCCCGCCAGCGAGCAGTCCGGGTTGACGACGATGGCGGCCCCGGCCCGGGCATGGGCCATTTTTTTGATGGCTTCGTGGACGGGGGTTTCGGGCGGCATGAGGGCGATTTGCTCGTCCTTGCGCATGATGTCGGTGACTTTGAGGAGCAGCGAGCGGCCCAGGCTGCCACCGGGGTGGTAGCGGGCGAAGTCCTCTTTTTTGAAGTGGCGCGCTTCCAGGAGCACCATGGCCAGGGCGTCGCCCAGGACGAGGGTGGCGGTGGTGCTGGAGGTGGGGGCCAGGCCGAGCGGGCAGGCTTCCTCTTCGATGGAGGCGTCGAGATGGACGTCGGAGTGGGTGGCTAGCGTGGATTTCGGGTTGCCGGTAATGGAGATGATTTTGACGTCGAAGCGGCTCAAGGCGGGGAGGATGCGCAGGAGTTCCTCGGTTTCGCCGGAGAAGCTTAAAGCCAGGATGACGTCGCCATCGGAGATCACGCCCAGGTCGCCGTGCAGGGCGTTGAGCGAGTTGAGCACGACCGAGGGCGAGCCGGTGCTGGTCATGGTGGCGGCGATTTTCTCGCCGATGTTGCCCGATTTTCCCACGCCCACGACGACGATTTTGCCGCGGTTATCGAGGCTGGCGACGATGGTTTCAACGGCGCGGCTAAACGACTCGTCGAGGCGTTCGCCTACGCGGCGGGTCTCGGCAAGTTCAATATCAAAAACACGGCGGGCTTTTGCGACAAAATCCATGGTGTAAGAGTTTGGACGGGGCGGGCGGGGCTGCCAAGAAAAAGTTGTTGCGGCGCAGCAAAGAGCGCCAAAGGCGCGGCGCATACCAGCCCAGCCCAACGGGCTGGGGTTGGTGTGTGCCAATAGGCAAGGGCTGAAAGCCCGGCGCATTCCTTTTGCGCCGTGCTTTCAGCCCTTCGCTTTGTTTCTACGGAAAACCTGGGCCGTTGGCCCAGGCTGGTATGCTTTCGGGCCTTTGGCCCTCCTGAATACCCCGCCGCTTGCTTGCGGCGGAGATGGTTATTGCCAGTTGCTGATCCAGAGGTCGCTGGTGGTGGTGCCGCTCTTGGCGGGGTCGTTGGTGGACCAGAGATCGCACGTTGGGTTGTAGCCTTGAGGACTATCGACATTGCCGGTCGTGCTGGAGCGGATCTGGGCGTTGTACATGGTCGAATACCCATAGACGTTGCTAAACGGGTCGATCACGGCTTGCACGGTGGCGGTGCTGTTCTTGGGGTAGAGCATGCCCGGCTTGAAGTGGAAGTAGATGCGGCTGTTGGCCCGCTCCGTGGAGGAGACGGTGCGGTCGCCATCGGCATCGGCGCTCAAGGCCGTGTAGATGACCAGGGAAACGGCGGCGGTGCTCCCCTGCAGACCGTTCTTGGTGGAGTAATCCTTGGCGTCCGCTTTCAGCGTCGATAGTTGGTCGCTGGCGTCGCTGCGCGGGTAGTCGCCATTGTCCACTTTGTAGGATTCAAGGGCGACTTCCATGGCGGAAATCTCCGTTTTGGTGCGGTCCCGCGCGGCTTTGTTTTGCGCGTAGCTCATGGTGGAGAGGGTCAACCCCGCCAGCACCGCGATGATGGACATGACCACCAGCAGCTCGATGAGCGTGAACCCGAAAAGGGTGATGCCTTTGATGCGTTTCATGCGGCTTGCCCTTTCTTTTACGTCTGGTTCTGCATTTGCTGGATGATGGAGATCAGCGGCATGAAGAGCGCGATGACGATCGTGCCGACGATCAAGGCCAGGATGACGATCATCAACGGTTCGAGCATGGCGGTGAGGCCCGCGACGGCGTTATCAACTTCGTCGTCATAAACGTCGGCGATTTTGAGCAGCATGGCCGGGAGTTGGCCGGTTTCCTCACCCACGTCGATCATGCTGATGACCAGGGGCGGGAACACGCCGCTGGTTTCCAGCGGGGCGACGATGGATTCACCCTCTTTGACGGCGTCGTGCACTTTCGTGATGGCGTCGGCGATGACGGCGTTGCCCGCCGTGTCTTTGGTGATGTTGAGGGCCTGGAGAATGGGGACGCCGCTTTCCACCAGCGTGCCGAGCGTGCGGGTGAAGCGGGAGATGGCGGATTTCCGCAGCAGATCGCCCAGGAGCGGCATCTTGATTTTGATTTTGTCCAGGATGATGCGGCCCGCTGCGCTGCGGGCGAAGACCTGGTAGGCGACGATGACGCCGATGATGGTGCCGATGATCGGGATGAAGTTATCCTGAACGGAGCGGCTGAAGCCGATGACGAACTGGGTCAGCTCGGGCAGCGGTTTGTTGCCCAGCATGTCTTTGAAGATCTGCTCGAATTTAGGAACGATGAAGACAAGCAGGAACCACATAATCAAAATGGCGATAATCAAGACGATCATCGGGTAGGCCATGGCCCCCTTCACTTTGTTGGCGATTTTTTGCGCCTTTTCCTGGAACTCGGCCAGACGGTTGAGGACGAGCTCGAGAACGCCGCCCAGTTCGCCCGCCTTCACCATGTTGATGTAGAGCTTGTTGAAGATCTTCGGGTGCTGCGCGAGCGACTCGGAGAACGTGCTGCCGCCCTGGACGGAATCCGCAAGCTGGGTGATGGTGCGGCGCAGCACGGGGTCTTTTTCCTGCCGGGCCAGCACGGTGAGGCCGCGCAAGAGCGGCAGACCGGCGTCGATCAACGTCGCAAGCTGCCGGGTGAAGGTCATCAGCGTTTTGCTCTTGATCGTTTTTTTGGCGAACATGCCGCCGCCGCCGCTGGATTTCCTGGAGGTGGCCGAGCTTGCGGACGGGGCGGGTTTCGAAGCTTTTTTGGTGATCTTGCGCGCTCCCGCCTTGCCTTCCTCGACCACGCTGGTGGGGAAGTAGCCAGCCTGCCGCAATTGGCCGATGGCGTCGTTGGAGGTGGCGGCTTCGATTACGCCTGCGGATTCTGTGCCTCGGGCGTCGAGAGCGACATAAGTAAACTTTGGCATACGGGGGATAGGCTAAGGGGGGACGATGGAAATTGCGATTAGCATGACCGCCCCGGGCCGGTTTGTCCAATGCGAACTGCTCTTTATGACGGGAAAGCGGCCTCTTTTTTGGAGTCGCGTGCGGGCATCGTCATTACTTTGTGAAACTTTTTAGGCTGCGGCGGCGGCCGGGGATGTTCTATGCTGTGGGAACATGAATCCCCGCACTGCCTCCGCCGCCGCTTTTGCCGAAGCCAAAAAATTGATCCCGGGCGGTGTCAATTCGCCCGTTCGAGCATTTCGCAACGTGGGGGGTGAGCCGTTTTTCGTGCGCCGTGCGGCGGGTTCGCATCTTTGGGATGTGGACGGCAATGAGCTCATTGATTACGTGGGCACCTGGGGCCCGGCGATCCTGGGGCAC
This sequence comes from uncultured Chthoniobacteraceae bacterium, assembly GCA_964513965.1. Taxonomy (GTDB): domain Bacteria; phylum Verrucomicrobiota; class Verrucomicrobiia; order Chthoniobacterales; family Chthoniobacteraceae; genus UBA695. Next base: position 373,244 of record CAZEOO010000002.1, on the reverse strand, counting down.
GCGCCCGAGGTGGTGGTGTCGGCGGTGCGCGAGGCGGCGGGCAACGGCGTGAGCTACGGCATCCCGAATTTGATGGAGGTGGAGATGGCCCGGACGATTTCCCGCTGGGTGCCGACGGTGGAGAAGGTGCGGATGGTCAATTCCGGGACGGAGGCGACGATGTCGGCGGTGCGGCTGGCGCGGGGGGCCACGGGGCGCGATAAGCTGGTGAAATTCGAGGGGTGCTACCATGGCCACGTGGATTCGCTCTTGGTGCGCGCGGGCAGCGGCGCGATGACCCATGGCCGCCCGGACAGCGCCGGGGTGCCGCAAGCTTTTGCCGAGTTGACGCTTTCGCTGCCCTTCAACGACCCCGAGGCGTTGCGCGCGCTGTTTGCGCGGGAGGGCCGGGAGATTGCCGCGGTGATCCTGGAGCCGATTCCCGCCAACGCGGGGCTTTATTTTCCGCGGCCCGGTTTTTTGGAGGAACTGCGGCGGCTTTGCACGGACCACGGCGCGCTGTTGATTTTCGACGAGGTGATGACCGGCTTCCGGGTGGCGCGCGGCGGAGCGCAGGAGCTTTACGGCATCGAGCCGGATTTGAGCGCGTTTGGCAAGGTGATCGGCGGCGGGCTGCCCGTGGGGGCTTTCGGGGGCCGGGCCGACCTGATGGACCAGCTCTCGCCGGACGGCCCCGTTTACGAGGCGGGAACGCTGGCCGGCAACCCGCTGGCGATGGCGGCGGGGCTGGCGCAGTTGCGGGAACTGGAGCGCGTGGACGGCTGGAAGCGGCTGGAGGAAACCGGCGCGGCCTTCGAGGAGGCGCTGGCCCCGGCCTTGCGGCGGCACCAAGGGGCGCTGACGTTCCATCGCGTGGGCTCGATGTTCTGCCTCTTTTTCACCGGCGGCCCCGTGCACAACCTGGCCGACGCCGAACGCAGCGACCGGGCGGCGTTTGCCCGGTATTTTCACCACTGCCTGGACGCGGGCGTTTATTTCGCGCCTTCGCCGTTCGAAACGGGCTTCCTTTCGCTGGCGCACGGCGCGGCGGATGTGGAGACGACGGCGCGCGTAGTCTCCGACGCGCTGGACGCGGCGCTGGCTTAATAAAAACGGCCTACCTGCGGGGAAGCTGGTAGCGGCAGGTGACGGTGAGGCCGCCGCCGGAATTGGGCGAGGTGCTGAGGCTCGCGCCGATGATGCGCGCCCGGTAATTCATGGTGTGCATGCCCAGGCCGCTGCTGCGCGGCTTTTCCGTTTCGCAAAGCCCGACGCCGTTGTCGGCGACGCTGATTTCAAGGTTGTCGCCGCGCCGTTCCATCCGCACGAGCACTTTGGTTCCCCGGCTGTGTTTGACGGCGTTGTTCAAAGCTTCCTGGGTGATGCGGAAAAGATGGGTGGCTACGTCGTGATCGCCGATCTTAACTTCTGTGCCGCATTCAAATTCGCACGGGATGCGGAAGAGCTTGGTGGTGTTGATGACCAGGGCGGCCAGGGCCGCTTTGAGGCCGTCGGCGGAGAAGTCCAGCGGCGAAAGACCGCGGGCGAGCATTCGGGCGTGATCGACGGCGGTGCGCAGCATGGTGGTGATCTGCCCGGCGTCGTCGGCTTGCTTTAGGCCGTATTGGTTCAGGTCTTTTTGGAGACGGCTGGAGACCATGGAAATGCCCACCAGATGCTGGCAAAGGTCGTCGTGCAGATCCTGGCCGATGCGCTGTTTTTCGAAGTCGGAAATTTCGAGCACTTCTTTTTCCAAGCGGCGGTGTTCGGTGATGTCCCGCAGGATGACGGCCACCCCGGCCAGGGTTTTGCCGTGGCTGTGGATGGGCGAGAAGGTCAGCGAGACTTCAATGCGCCGCCCATCCTTGGTTTGACGCATGGTTTCAACGTCCCGGCTGGCCTTGCCCCGGAGCACGGCGCGGAAGAATGCGTCGTTTTCCTCCATCCGGTCGGCGGGCACGAGCTTGCGGTGGTCCTGGCCGATCATTTCCTGCTCGTCGTAGCCGAGAATGCGGGCGGCGGCGGGGTTCCAACTTGTGATGAGCCCCTGGAGGTCGATACTGAAAATGGCGTCGATGGAGCAATTGATGATGGCCTGGAAGCGTTGGAGGTCCTGCTCGGCCTGCTTGCGCTCGGAAATGTCGCGCACATTGAGTACGATGGCCTGGATGCCCGCGTCGTTGAGCAGGTTGGACGCGGTGACCTCCACCCATTTCCATTGGCCGCTTTTACAGAGTACGCGGACTTCCGCGGAGCCCAGTTCCGGGGCGCCGCCGTTGGCGGGCGGGGCTAAAATGTGCTGGAAGCTCTCCTGGGCGAGCTTGAGTTCGTCGGGGTGAATCCAGAAGAAGATATTCGCGCCGATCCAGTGTTCGATTTCGAAACCGAACATCCGCACGGCGGGCGGGCTGACGTAGAGGATGTCGCCTTTTTCCGAGACGAGGCCGATGCAGTCGTTGCTTTTTTCAATGAGCGCGCGGAAGTGGCGCTCGCTGCGTTCGAGCTTTTCCTCCGCCAGTTTGCGCTCGGTGATGTCTCTGGAAACGGCGATGATGCCGACGACCCGGTTCTGGTGGTTGCGGTAGATGCCTTTCTGGATCAGCAGCGTCCGGTCTCCCTGCGGCTGCGGCAGGACGATTTCGTACCCGACGGTTCTGCCCGTGGCCAGTACCAGCTCGTTCTGGGTGCGGATGGTTTGGGCGAGGCTGGGAGGGAAGACGTCTTCGATTTTTTTCCCGGCGAGTTTCGTTTCGCTTTGCGAGAACAAGCACGCGCCCGCCGTGTTATGCATTAAAAAACGGCCGTGGGTGTCGTAGATGAAGACCGCGTCCCCGGTGCCTTCAACGACGCGCTGGAAGAGCGAATGGCTTTCGCGAAGATCCTGCGCTATTTTGTGCTGGCGCGTGGTTTCGGTGAGCGTGGCCATGAAGCAGCCGCCGGCTTCCCGGGACGCGTCCAGGGGGTCGATTTGAAGCAGAAAAAGGCGGTTGCCCCGGGCGGTTTTGACTGAAAATTCGCGGGTGCAGGCCGGGAGGAGGTTCCCGAGCACCTTGTCGATATCCGGGCTGTAAAAAGCGGTGCCGGTCCAGCCCTCCAGGATCTCCGCGAAACGGGGTGAGGGCGGAGAGGGCACCCGCGGTTCGTTGAGTTCGGCGCAGAGTTTTTCCCACGCCTGGTTGGCGCGCAAAATGGCGCCTTCGCGATCCATTACGACGATGGCGAAGGGAAGCCGGTGAACAATGGCCGATGCCAGCGCGGTGCTGGGTTCGTGTTTTTTCGAAAGGGGGGTGATAGCCGCTTCTTCCTGTGTGGCTGGTTCGTCAGTTGCCTGTTTCGGGAACATGACTTTTTGAGGGTTTTTGGGGGATTCCCAGTTCTTCCTAAACTGGGGCGCCCAGTAAAGGAACGCGAGTGGTTTTCTGCAAGGGTTGAATTGTTATTTTTTTGAAGCAATCGGGTTTCGCGCATCGTGAAGCCATGGGCGGCGAGGCGTTGGCGGAGCTTGTGCGGGGCAGGCCCTTTTGGTCGCCTCGCTCGGTTGCCGCTAGCGGGCAGGCGGGCGGGGGTCGCCCTCTTCATTCGCCGGCAGTTCAGGCTTTTTCTTTTCTTCTCCTTTCTTTTTGTTTTTTCCGGAAAGGGATTGCCACAGGTTGAGGAATTGCGTTCCGTATTTTTGCCCCATCAGAACGCACAGCAGGTCTGTGTTCGGGTTGGTGACGGTGCCGTTGATGTTGAAGGCGATTTGGCGGAAGTCGCCGCCGGGAACGGGTTGGAACCCGGCGTCAACCCAGCCCGGCAACTGGCGGGTGATTTTGGGCGCCACCGCGAGGCGCGCGGCGAGGTTGAGCTTGCCGTCCCACTCGCTAACGCCCTCGGCGGTCAGCCCCATGTTGAGGGATTCCATCGTGAGGTTGTCCACGAACACTTTGCCTTCCGCCGCGCGGAGGTTCAACTGGACGTTGCGCAGGTCCAGTTCGTTGAGTTCTTCGATCTGGAGGGCTTTGCCGATGGTTTGCAGCAGCGGCACCTGGTTCATCCGGCCATGGAGCAGCCGCAGTTGCCCCGCGCCTTCGATGCTCTTTTTCTGGCCCACGGTGCCGTAGAGGTCGAGGTTGCCTTGCAGGGTGCCGTCGGTGCGGGCGGCGGTTTTTTCATTGCCAAACTGGGTCAAAAGCTCGTTCAGGCTGACCCCGTCGAAAAGCAGATCGAGGGTGAAGAGGGGCAGCCCTCGCTCGAAGCCGAGCGTGGCGCTGCCGCGGACGCTGCCCTGGGCCACCCGGGCGTCGATGGGCGAGATGGCGATGTGTTTTTTCCTCAACTCGAAGGGGGCCGCGAAGCGTTCCACCGTGAGGCCTTCCCGCAGGGAGGTTTTCTCGATGGCCAGGGTTCCCTCCGGTTTCTCCGGGTCGCACATGTAGAGGTTCACGCCCTCGAAGGTGGCCGTGGGGCGTCCCTGGCGGTCGATAAATTGAAGCCGGGCATTTTCAACCTTCACCGCTTCGATGCCAAACTCCAGCCGTTTGCGGGCGGCGCGCTTTTCTTTGGGCTCAGGCGGACGCGGCGCGGCGGGCTTGGCTTGCGGCGGCTTGGGCGCGGGCAGGTTCCAGCGGCCGTCGGCCCCTTGGACCCAGGTGAGCTGGGGCGTTTTGAAAATCAGCTTTTGGACGACCAGCCGGCCGGAAAACAGGGGGTACCAGGCCAGGTGGGCGGAAACCGAGGGAATGGTGAGGGTCGAAGCGGCCGCGCCTTCGGTTTGGGTGCCCACTTCAATGGAGGCATCAGTCGCCCGCAGCCCGCCCCACAGGGTATAGTGCACGGCCCCGAATTGCACGGGCATGTTCAGCTCCCGCTCCAACGCGGTTTCCATGCGTGTCTTTACGTTTTTCGAGCCGGCGTATAAATCGAGTGCCACGAGGATCGCCACAAGAACGAGCCCCACCGCGGGTACAAAAAACCGCTTGGAAAACTTATGCACGACCAACAAAGTAATCACGAAGTTTTGAAAGAAAAGGCTAAAGCCCAATGCGAAAAATAACCGTCATCCTCAACCCCTCCGCACGGAGCACCCGGGCGGCCGGGCTGGCTGGAGAAATCGAGGCGCTTTCACAGGGAGAGGCCGTGGTTGCCCTGAGCGCCGAACCGGGCGATGCCGGACGGCTCGCCAGGGAAGCCGCCCGGGACGGAGCCTCCGTGGTGGTGGCGGCGGGCGGGGACGGCACCATCAACGCGGTCGTCAACGGCATTGCCGGGACGGAGGCCGCGCTGGGCATCCTGCCCTTGGGGACGATGAACGTGTTTGCGATGGAGATGGGGGTGCCCAAAAGTTTGAAGGAAGCTTGGGGCGTGATCCGGGCGGGAAATGCCCGCGAAATTGATCTGCCCACCGCCGCCGGGCGCTCTTTTGTGCAGATGGCGGGCGTCGGGTTCGACGCGCAGGCGCTGGCCGCCACGAGCTGGGACGCCAAGCGCAACCTGGGGCCGCTTTCGTACGTGATTTCGGCGGCGCAGGTGGCGGCGCTCAAGCCGCCGCTGGTGCGGGTGGAGGCGGAGGAAGGCAGCTTCGAGGGCTCGTTTGTGCTGATCGGCAATGGTCGCCACTACGGCGGGCCGCTGCCGGTTTTCCCCAAGGCCCGGCTGGACGACGGCCTGCTGGACGTGATCGTTTTCAAACGGCTGAGCCATCTCGATTTGATCCGCTATTTCCAGGGGGTGGTCTTTGGCACGCACGTGGGCATGCCGGATGTGACCTATTTCCAAACCCGGGCGCTTTCGGTGGCGAGCGAAAGCGACGTGCCCGTGGAGGTGGACGGCGAGGTGATCGGGCGCGTGCCTGTGACCTTCGAAGCCAGCCCGGCGAAGCTGCGGGTGCTCGCGCCCTCCTAAGCGCGTGTCTTTTCTTCTGGCCCGGCGCTGACGAACGGGCTGCCTTTGAGCAGGAAACGCCACGGGAGATGGGCGGAACGGCGGATGCCGATGCGGGTGGTGGCTTGGATTTCCGGCTGCTCCCGGCGCTCGCGGAAGGAGATCGGCCCGCCGCAGAGGTTCGAGCCGTGGTCCGCGCCGGTGATGCCGAAGGCTTGCGTGAGTTTGCCGGGGCCGGAGCAGAGTTCGCGCGGCGCGTCGCGGTGGCGGCGGGCGCGCATCAATTCGAGCCCGCGCACCGGCTCGACGGCGCGGATCAAAGCGAAGCCGTCCGCTCCTCCGCTGCCTTTGATGAGCACGTTGAGCAGCCAGTACATGCCGTAGTTCAAGTAAACGTAGGCCGCGCCCGCGTCGTGGGTTTCCATGAAGGCGCGGGTGCTGGGGCGGAAGAAGGTGTGGCAGGCTTCGTCGCCTTGCGCGAGGTAGGCTTCGGTTTCGACGATGATGCCCGCGCAGCCGCCCAGCGCCAGTTCGCAGCCGATGAGGTCGCGGGCGACGGCCAGCGGGTCGCGCCGGAAGAAGGATTGCCGCAGCGGAGTCACAGGCCGGTGGGGTGGTCGATGAATTCCCACGGCAGCCGGTACCGCTTGGAAAGATGGGCCGCCAGTGCCTTGACGCCGAAGGTTTCCGTGGCGTAGTGCCCGGCCAGGTAGAGGTTGACCCCGAGTTCCTCGGCTTCCAGGAACGTGGGGTGGGAGGCTTCGCCGGTGATGTAGGTGTCCACGCCTTCCGCCGCCACGCGCGCGAGTTCGCCGCCGCCGCCGCCGGAGACAACGCCCACGACGCGCGTTTTTTTGCCGCCGCCGGGGATGAGCTTTACGGGCGCGCCCGTGGCTTTTTCGATGCGGGCCCGGAGTTCCTCGCGGTCCATGGAAGCGCGGGCTTTCATGCCGACGAGGCTGCCTTTGAGTTCCAGGAACGGCTCCGCTTTTTTGAGGCCCAGCGCCTTGGTCAGGAGCGCGTTGTTGCCGAAACGGGGATGCTGGTCCAGCGGCAGGTGGGAGCTGAACACGGCAAGGTTGGCGTCGAAGGCCAGGCGCAGCTTGCGGTAGAACGCCCCTTCGATGCGCTGCGCGCCGGGCCAAAGCAGGCCGTGGTGGACGAGCAGGAGATCCACTCCCCGGCGCGCCGCCTCGGCAAACGTGGCTTCGCAGGCGTCCACCGCCGCGCCGATGCGGTGCACCTGGCCGTTGTTTTCAACGTGAAGCCCGTTGAGCGCGTTGGCCCAGTCCCCGATGGTGGCGTGGCCGAGCGTGGTTTCAAGGTGGCGGACGATTTTCGCCAGGGGGGCGGCGGCTGAAGAGGAGGCTTTCACGCTGGGCATTGAAACACATTCGCGGGGAGTTTCAACGCTCCAGGTTGGCCCCCAGGCGGTCCAGGCAGGCGCGCAGTTCGGGGAAGTTGATCGGTTTGACGAAGTGGTCGCCAAACCCTGCGGCGCGGCTTTTTTCCACGTCCGCTTCCGTGCCGTAACCGCTCAAGGCGATGCCTCGCATGCCGTAGCGCGCCTTCACTTCCGCCATGATTTCCCGGCCGCTGCCGTCGGGCAGGGCGAGATCGCTGATGAGCACGTCGAAGGGCTTCTGCCGGGCCAGTTGCAACGCGGCCTGGACGGTGCTGGCGGTGTGGACGTCGTAACCCCACCGGCGCAGGAGCCGGGCCAGGATTTGGAGGGTGTCGGCGTGGTCTTCCACGAGCAGGATGCGGGGCAGGGGCTTGCCGGTGGCTTCCAGGGCGGTGGCCCCGGAGAGCGGGGCTTCGGTGGGCATTAGGGGCAGTTCCACGGTAAACGTGCTGCCCTGGCCCGGGCCGCCGCTGAAGACGATGAGGCTGCCGTGATGAAGCTCGGCGATGTTGCGGGAAATGCTCAAGCCCAGCCCCAGGCCACCGTAGCGCACGGAGCGGCTCCCCTGTTCGAAGGGCAAAAAGATGCGCGCAAGTTCGGCGGAGTTGATGCCGATGCCGGTGTCCGTGATTTCCACGCGGATGGTGTGCTCCGTGGCGCTGCTGTGCACGGTGATGGTGCCCCCCTCGGGGGTGAATTTGATGGCGTTGGCCAGCAGGTTCCAAAAGATTTGTTGCAGGCGGGGAGGGTCCCCCAGGACGAACGAGCGCCCGGCCTCCAGCCGCAGGGTGACTTCCAGGCGCTTGGCCGCCGCTGAGGCTTTGCAGATGTCCCAGGCGTTGCGGATGGCATCATGGAGATCCGTGCGCTCGAGGCGCAGCGCGATTTTGCCCCGAGTGATGCGGGTGATGTCCAGGAGATCGTCGATGAGCCGGGTTTCAAGCTCCAGGTTGCGCCGCACCACTTCCAGGTCTGCGCGCGCCGGTTCGGGCATGGTTTCCTTGAGCGCGGCGACGGTGGCCAGCGCAGGGGTGAGCGGGGTGCGCAGTTCGTGGCTCAAGACGGCGATGAACTGATCTTTGGCGCGGTTGGCGGTTTCAGCGGCTTCCTTGGCATTTTTCAGGTTCTCCTGGGCCTGGATGATGTCCGTCATGTCGCGGAAAATGCTGATGGTGTGCGGGCGTCCATTCAATTCGATGAGATTGGTGCTGACTTCCACGAAAAAGACCGAGCCGTTCTTGCGCAGCATGGGGATGACTCTCCGTGGCGGCGGCTCCCCCCGGCGCATCATGCCGAACCGCTCCGCCAAGGTCGGCAGGAACTCCGGCGGATGGATTAATTTGACGTTCAGCCGGGGCAGTTCCTCCATGGAATAACCCAGCATCGCCGCCATGGCCGGGTTGCCCATGACGATATTGCCGGTTTCGACGTCGGCGACGATGATGCCTTCGATGATTTTATCAAAAAGGGTGCGGAAATTCCGTTCGCTGGCCCTCCATGCCTCGCTGGTTTTCCAAAGCCGGGTGGTGATCCGGCTGATGAGGAAATAAAGCAGGCAGGCCGTGACGGCCACGAAGAGAAGCCCTTTGAAGATGGACCATTCCAGCAGCGTCTCGGGGGTGGAGCCGAGCCGGGGGAGCAGCCGGTCGGAAAAGAAAATCCACAGGCTGGCGACCAGCGCGTAACTCAATACGATCCGCCAAACGTTTTTCCGTGTGGAGGTCATACCTCAAAGGATACCGCAAATGAGGAAAAAACCTATGCCCAAGTTATGGAAAACGCCGCCCCTGGCGGGGGCCTATTCCCACTCGATGGTGCTCGGCGGTTTGCTGGAAATGTCGTAGCAGACGCGGTTGACGCCCTTGACTTCGTTGATGATGCGCGAGGAGATCTTGCTTAAGACTTCGTAGGGCAGCCGCACCCAGTCGGCGGTCATGCCGTCCTGGCTCTCCACGATGCGCAGGGCGATGGTGTGGTCGTAGGTGCGTTCGTCGCCCATCACGCCCACGGAGCGGACGGGCAGGAGCACGGCGAAGGATTGCCACACTTTGTAATACCAGTCGCTCTGCTTCATTTCGCTGACGACGATCGAGTCGGCGTCGCGCAGGATGCGCAGGCGCTCCGGGGTGATCTCGCCCACGATGCGGACGGCGAGGCCGGGGCCGGGGAAGGGCTGGCGGTAGACGACTTCCTTGGGCAGGCCCAGTTCCAGGCCCACCTGGCGCACTTCGTCTTTGAAAAGCTGGCGCAGCGGCTCGATGAGCTTGAACTTGAGGTCCGGGGGCAGGCCGCCGACGTTGTGGTGGCTCTTGATGAGTGCCGCCGGGTTGCCGGAGATGGAGACGCTTTCGATGACGTCCGGGTAGAGCGTTCCCTGGGCGAGGTATTTGTAATTTTCGCCCGAGGTGGTCAGTTCGCGCACGGCGCTCTCGAACACGCGGATGAATTCGCCGCCGATGATCTTGCGCTTGGTTTCGGGGTCGGTGACGCCCGCGAGCTTGGTGAGGAAACGTTCGGTGGCGTCCACGTATTTGAGGCGGATTTGGAAATGCTCGCCGTAGAGCTTCTGGACGGCTTCGGCTTCGTTGGCGCGCAGGAGGCCGTTGTTGACGAAAACGCAGGTGAGCTGGTCGCCAATGGCCCGGTGGAGGAGCGCGGCGGCCACGGAGGAATCGACCCCGCCGGAGAGGCCCAGTACCACGTGATCGGTGCCGACTTGCTTGCGGATTTCCTCGCACGTTTGGTCGATGAAGGAGCCCATGGTCCAATCCTTGGCGCAGCCGCAGATTTTATAGACGAAGTTTTCGATGACTTCCTTGCCGCGCGGGGTGTGGTGCACTTCGGGGTGGAATTGCAGGCCGTAGAAGCGTTTTTGCGCGTTCTCGATGGCCGCGAAGGGGGAGTTGTTGGTGTGGCCGATGGCGCGGAAGCCCTGGGGCAGTTCCGTCAACTTGTCGCCGTGGCTGTTCCAGACGTCGAGGCATTCCTCAAAGCCTTCAAAGAGGGGGCTGGCGATGCGTTTGCCCGCCTGGTCGCCGAGCAGCACCTGGCCCGCGCCGTATTCGCGCCGCTCGGAGTGCTCCACTTTGCCGCCCAGGTGGAAGCCCATCAACTGGAGCCCGTAGCAAATGCCCAGCACCGGCAGGCCCAGGGTGAACACCGCCGGGTCGATCTGCGGGGCGTTTTCAGAGTAAACGCTGCTCGGGCCGCCGGAAAGGATGATGCCGCGCGCGCCGGTTGCCGCGATGTCGGCGGCGGGCGTGTTGTACTTCAGGATTTGCGAATAGACCTGGCATTCACGGACGCGCCGGGCGATGACCTGGGTGTATTGCGACCCGAAGTCGAGAATGACGATCTTGGAAACGTTGGCGGGCTCGGACATAAGCGGTCGATATTGCCGCAGGTTGGGGGCGAGTGCAAGCGGGGGATTTCTCTGTTTTTCCTCCTTGTGCCCGGGAACGGGCTTGGAAAGAGCGAAGAACTAATGCCTGGCCCCGCGACCACCGTCTTGTCGCGTTTTTACAGATCGCGCTTCATGATCGTGATTGTATCGCGCCGCCTTGCGACCGTTTCGACCGCTATCCAACCTGCTTTGGCATAGAGCATGGCCGCGCCAGCCGTGAACAGCCATAGCCGGGCAATCCCCATCTCCTTGGCTTTGGCTTCCAGTCCCTGGACGAGGCGCAAACCGTGTCCGCGTCTTCGGAACGGCTCGGCAACATATAAATCGGCTAACCAGGGATTGAGGTTCGATCTGATGTCCAGATCGTCCTCCGCCAGCGTGACCATTCCAAGGGGTTGGCTATCCTCCAGAAGAACAAAGGTGAGGGGAATGCCCTCGCGACTGGACGCACGCTCGCGCTCGTAACGGAGCACCTCTTGCAAATCAACGCCCTGTTCTTTAAAAAAGCCCTGCCAGCGCCAGTAACCGGTTACGGTCACGAGATCGGGCTGGTCATGCGTCGATACGAGATCATAAGCCAGTTGAGCATCGGCCTTGGTGCGTTGGGATTGAAGAATATCCAGCGCCTTTTCCTTGCCCTTGAAGTGTATGGGGTCAGGCATGAATGGCGTTAACTTAAGGCGGATTTGGGATGGAAAGCGGAGCCTTTTCCTCGTTCCCAACCTGACCAGGGAACGGGCTTGGGAGCGGAACCCCAGTTTCGCATGGAGGGGCTTTAGGAACGAGAAAAAAAGGAACTCACGCAAAGGAGCCAAGAAAGGCAGGGCGTTTTGCGTGAGATGTTACGGCTCAGGCGGTTGGTAATAGCGCGGGCTTTGGGGCGGGGGCACGTCCTTTCCCTGGGCTGCTTCTTCAAACCGCCGCATTTCTTCCTCGAAGCATTCGGGGCAGATCAGGTGGGTAACCAACTTGACGCCCGGTGCACCCTCCCGGATGACCTTGCCACACCAAGCGCAGACAATCTTTATCATGGAACTTCCTTTCTTCGCTCGCTGGCAAGAAAAGAAGGGCACGGCCCACCGTGTTCGTCCCTAGGCTCTGAGAAGCCCGCATCCGAAACACGACAGGCCGCGCCGATGGTTCGGCGTGGCTAGTTGTGATCGGATGCAAAAAATTTCTCAGATTTAGGGACATCCAATCCTGCCTAACGCAGCTAAAATAAAATGTAGGTATTACTTATCGCATTCCTGTGGGGTGGCGGTCAATTCCGAAGAAGCGGGGAACAAAGGCCGCAATGGGGGGCGCGGAGATGTCCAGGGTCTTGAATTGTGGGCCGTTCTTCTTTACGCTGGCACCTCACGCCCGATGAAACGCTCCCTTATTTCCGAACCGTTGCTCCCCATTTACGATAAAGCCGCCGCCGGGGGGCGGATTTCGGACGCGGAGGCGCTGGGCCTTTACCAAAGCCGCGATTTGCACGGGCTGGGGGCCATCGCAAACCTTGTGCGCGAGCGCAAGAACGGGAACCGGGCGACGTACATTTTAAACCGCTTCATCAATTACTCGAACGTCTGCCTGCTTTCCTGCCAGTTTTGCGCTTACCGGGCCTCCAAGCGCGACGCCCATGCCTTCGAACTCGGCATTGAGGAGATCGTGGCCGAGGTGAAACAGGCGCTGGGGCAGGGGATTACGGAGATTCATATGGTGGGCGGGCTGCACCCGGGGCTGAAGGCGGAGTGGTACCTGGAGTTGCTCCGGGCCATGAAGGCGTGCGACCCCCACTTGCACTTGAAGTGCTTTTCAGCCATCGAGATTCGCCATCTTGCGGAGCGCGTTTTCAAAAAGCCGCTGGCCGAGACGCTGGAAATCTTGCGCGAGGCCGGGCTGGGTTCGCTGACGGGCGGCGGCGCGGAGATTTTCGACGCCGGGGTGCGGGATGCCCTTTGCCGGGGCAAGGACACCGCCGAGGAGTGGCTGGAGGTGCACCGCACCTGGCACAGAATGGGGGGGCGCTCCACTTGCACGATGCTTTTTGGCCACATCGAGACGCTGGCCCAGCGGGTGGACCATTTGCGGCGGCTGCGCGAGTTACAGGACGAAACCGGGGGCTTTACCGGGTTTGTGCCGTTCGCGTTTTCGCCGGAGAAAACACATCTTTCGCACCTGCGCCCGGCGGGTGGGCTGGAAACGCTTCGCAACCTGGCGGTTTCGCGCGTTTACCTGGATAACATCGACCACCTCACGGCGTACTGGATCAGCATGGGGCTGCCGCTGGCCCAGGTGGCGCTGCAATTCGGCGTGGACGATCTCCACGGCACCATTATGGAGGAGAAGGTGTTCCACATGGCCGGGGTGCAGACTCCGCAGGGGGCGACGGTGGCCGCCATGGACGCCGTGATCCGCGAGGCGGGCCGCGACCCGGTTCAGCGCGATACTTATTACGAGCCAGTGGGTTGCTAGAAACCGTCTAAAGCCGGTCGGCCAGCGCGGCTTGCTCCTCGTCGTCCTTGGATTGTTCTTCGGCGGCTTGGCCGGTGGCCCGGGCGGCGACGGTGAGGTAGGAGACTGACGCCAGGAGGCTGCAAGTGGCCATCACGGCGGTTAGCGATGCCGGGGTGGTGCAGTGAAAGCTGGAGACGGTCGCGGAGGCGAGCGAAGCGCCCATCATGCCCATGAAGCCGAAGACCGCCGAGGCTGTCCCAGCCATCCGGCCCATGGGGGCGAGCGCGCCGTGCACCGAACCGGGGTTGATGACGCCGCCGCAGAAGTTCATGAGCATCAACAGCGGCACGGCGGTGAACGGAGTGAAGTGGCCGGTGCAAGCCAGCACCAGCAAGGTGAGGATCGCGCAAAGGTGCATGGCCAGGCCCGTGCGCAGGATTTTCTTTTCCGGGAAGCCGCGCATTCCCAATCGCCCCGCCACGGTGGAGCCGATCATGATCCCGCAGGCGGTGAAGAGCAGGATGATCCCGAAATGGGGGCGGGAGACGCCCAGCAAATCGACGAATACGAAAGAGGAGCCGGTGACGAAGGCAAGGATCGCCCCCGCCAGGAAGGCGTTCACGAGGCAGTAGCCGAACGTGGCGCGGTTGGAGAGCACGAAAAGATAATTGCGGCAGAGGGCGGAGGGGGAAATGGACTGGCGATTCCGAGGTGCGAGCGATTCCTCAAACCCGCCCACAAAGGCCGCGATGAGCAGCACCCCCAGCGCCGCCACGACCGCGAAAGTGGCCCGCCAACCGGCCAGTTGGAAAATCCAACTTCCCAAAAGCGGCGCGATCATCGGCGCGAAGGCTCGCACGGCATTAATGTAAGCGTAGCGTGCCCGCCCCTGGTTGCCCTCGAAGAGATCTCGAACAATGGCGAAGGCCAGCATGCTGACGCCGCCCGCCGCCGCGCCCTGGACGCAGCGCCAGAAGAGCAGGGAGCCGATGGTTGCCGCTACGGTGGTCCCGATGCTGGAAATGGTGAAGAGCACGCTGCCCCAAATGCCGACGGGGCGGCGGCCGAAACGGTCTGCCAGTGGCCCAAAGATGAGGTGGGAGGCGGCGAAGCTGCCCAGAAAAACGCTGATGGAGAGCCCTGCCAGGGCCGGGGAGCAGCCCAGGGAGGTGCCCACGACGGAGAGCGCGGAGAGGTAGAGATCGGTGGAAAGCGGCGGCAGGGAGGAGATCGTCGCCAAAAAGAGGACGAAAAGAGTGGATTGCGGTTTGAATTTCATTAAGCGATTCCCAGGCAAGAAACACCGGGAAAGCCCACCAGACTAGGAATACTTCGCCAGGCGAACAATCTATTTTCCTTTTGTTTTGCGCGTTCTTTCGCGAACCTCGGGGGCGATGAATCGCGATCCTTTTGCGGCGTTGCGCCCTTTGCGCATCGGCTGCGTGCGTTACCTCAATTCGCGCCCGTTGATCGAGCCTTACGACGGCCCCGTGCTTTTTGAGCACCCTTCCGCCCTGGCCGATGACCTGGCCCGCGGGGATATCGACGTGGGGCTGGTGCCGGTCTATGAGGCGTTGCGGATGCCCGGCTGCGTGGCGGTGGAGGGGGCGGGGATTTGCGCGCGCGGCACGGTTTGGAGCGTGCTGATGGCTTACCAGGGGGAACTCGAGGAGGTGGATACCGTGGCGCTCACGCCCGCTTCGCGCACATCGGTCAATTTCTGCAAAATGTATTTCGCCGAATGGGCTGGAAAAATTCCCCTCTATGTGCCGGAACCCGCGCCAGCCGGTGCGGCCCGCGTCATCATTGGGGACCAGGCCATCGCGTTTCGCGAGAAGCACGAAGGAAAGGGAGTGTGGAACATTCTCGATTTCGGCGAGGAGTGGCTGTGCCGCACGGGGCTGCCGTTCGTGTTCGCCGTGTGGCTGATCCGGCCCGGGGTGCGGGAGCCGGAGCGCGTGGCGGAGGCGTTTCGGGAGATTTTGCGGCGGGGCCGCGCGGAGATCGACGCCATCGCGGCGCGGCACCAGGGGCACCACGCGGAGTTTACGCGGCGTTATCTTACGGAATACATCCGCTTTGACCTCGGCGCGGAGGAGAAGCGGGGCATCGAGTGCTTCCACGCGCTGCTGCTCAAGCACGGGCTTGTTTCGACGGAAAGCGCGCCGCTGCGGTTCGTGTAAGGTAAATCATTGAGCGTTGCAAATTCTCGCCAGCTTCTCGTCTTTCCCTCGTTACGAATCTCCAGATTCGTAACGCAAGTTGTCCCGGAATGCTCTGCGCGAAGCGCATATCAAACGCGAAGCGCACACCGCATGGCCGCAAAGCGGCAATCTCCAGATTCCATAGGCACGCTTAACGAATCGGAGATTCGCAGACAACTGCATTCCCAATCTGGAGATTGGGAACGAGGACGCTGAGTGCCGTGATCGAAACTACCCCACCTGCTGCATGGCGCAGAGCCGGGCGTAGAGGCCGCCGCGTTGCAGCAGTTCGGCGGGAGGGCCGAGTTCCACCATTTGGCCCTCCTGGAGGACGAGGATGCGCTGCGCGTGCTTCACGGTGGAGAGCCGGTGGGCGACGATGAAGGTGGTGCGGCCTTGCATGAGCCGCTCCAGCGCGGTTTGCACCACGGCTTCGGAGGCGGTGTCGAGCGCGGAGGTGGCTTCGTCCAGGATGAGCACGCGCGGGTCGCGGATCAAGGCCCGGGCGATGGCGATGCGCTGCCGCTGGCCGCCGGAGAGACGCGCGCCGCGGTCGCCGATCATGGTGTCGAGCCCTTGGGGCAGCTTGTTGACGAATTCCAGGGCGTTGGCGTTTTCCAGGGCGGCGAGGACGCGGGCATCGGGGATGTCGCGGCGGCCATAGAGGATGTTTTCGCGCAGGGTGCCTTGGAAGAGCAGCGTTTCCTGCGTGACGACGCCCAGGAAATGGCGGTACGTGCGCAGGTCGATCGAGTTCATGTCGCGGCCGTCGAGGAGGATCGCGCCTGCGTTGGGCCGCTCAAAACCGAGGATGAGGTTCATCAGGGTCGATTTGCCCGCGCCGCTGGGCCCCACGACGGCCAGGGTCTCGCCGGGGGCGACATGCAGTGATAACCCCGAGAGCGAACCCCGCGCGGTGCCCCCGTAGGTGAAGGAGACGTTTTCGAAAACGAAATCCCCCCGCACGGCTTTGATGACGGCTTTGCCCCGGTTGTGCTCAATGTCCGGGCACTCCAGCACCTCGCCGATGGAACTCACGGATTCGAAGCCGCGCGTGACGGTCGGCAGCATGTTGGAGATCTGCATGACGGAGTTGCTGATCGAGGTGAAAAAGTAGGAGACCATCACCACGTCGCCCGCGCTCAGGGGGATTAAGCCGGTGTGGGCCGCCCAGGCGCCGAAGATGAGGCTGCCCATGCTGAAGAAGTTGAAGGTGGTCCACGAAATGCAGCCAAAGAGGGCGTTGTGGAGGTCGAGCCGGAAGCCCGCGTCCTTGACCTTGCCCAGCTTGCGGGTGGCCCGGTTGATTTCGGCCTCCTCGGCGGCGTGGGCGCGCGTCATGGGGATCATGTCGATCATGCCGTTCATTTGCGCGGCCATGGTTTCCACCTGCTGGCGGAATTCGCGGTTGCCCAGGCGCAGTTTTTTGCTCAAGAAAAGCCGCAGAGCCGAGGCCACCGGCACCATGAGCAGGAACACCAGCAGGAACTTCGGCGCGCGGATGGCGGTGATGAGGATGGCGGCCAGGATGTTGGTGGCCGCGCTGTAGCCGCCGTCGAAGAGGCTGCGGCTCATTTGGTCGATGGTTTCCACGTCGCGGAGCACTTTGTTTTGAAGCGCCCCGGTGCGGCTGTTTTTGAAAAACGAGATGGAAAGAAGCTGGTAGCGCCGGACGATGGCGGCCCGCAACTCCGCCTCCACGCTGCGGGCTACTTTGCTGATTTCCACCTGGTAGAGCATGTGGAAGGGGATGTTCAGCGAAAGAATGGCGGCGATGGTGACGCCGTTGAGCGCCAGCGACCGCATGGGATGGCCCGCGGGGTTGGAGACGATGTTGATGATGTTGGCCGTGATGACCGGCATGATCCATACCGGCGAGGATTTGATGACGTAATAAACCCCGGCGGCCAGCAGCCGCCAGCCATAGCCGCCGTAGATGCCGATGACGGTGCGCCACGGGCGGCTCCCCCGGTAATGGTTTTCAAGAAAGTCAGCGACCGGCCTGGAGGCGAGCGTTTGCATTAAAACAGTGCGGAATTTTAGAGATTAATCCTTTGATAAAAACTTAAGCGGGAAATGCGAGCGTTTTCGGCGGTTTTTTCCCTGGCGAGGGGGGCTTTTGGAATGCCGCCGATAGGGCTTGCAGATTTCTCCGGGGCGGCTAGGCTCGCCCCGGTTATGAATCCGACTCTGGTGTTCCTCGCGCTGGGTGTGGGCATTGTTCTATTGCTCATCATTGCAATCGTCCTCTTCAATTTCCTGGGCATCTGGGTTAGGGCCTGGTCCAACGGCGCCGGGGTGGGCCTTGTGGATATGGTGGGGATGCGCCTCCAAGGCATTCCTGTTTCTCCCATGGTGGACGCCCGCATTATGGCGCTGAAGGCGGGTATGGATATCGAGCTGAAATCGCTCCAGCTTCATTACCAGTCCGGCGGCAATGTTTCCCAGGTGATTCTGGCGCTGATTATGGCCGACCGCGCGGGCATCGTGCTCGATTTCAACCGCACTTGCGCCATTGATCTCGCCACCAAAGGCACCGGCAAAACCGTGCTGGAAGCCGTGCAGACGAGCGTGAACCCGAAGGTGATCGACTGTCCCAACGCCGCCATGGGCCGCACCAGCATTGACGGCGTGGCCAAAGACGGCATCGGGGTCAAAGCCAAGGCGAGGGTCACGGTTCGCTCGCACCTCGACCGCTTCGTGGGCGGCGCGACGGAGGAGACGATCATCGCCCGCGTGGGCGAGGGGATCGTGAGCGCCATCGGCTCGGCGGATTCCTATAAAGAAGTGCTCGAAAATCCCGACCGCATTTCCAAAGCGGTGCTTTCCAAGGGGCTGGATAGCAACACCGCCTTTGAGATTCTTTCCATCGACATCGCCGACGTGGACGTGGGCGACAACGTGGGCGCGAAATTGCAGGCCGAACAGGCCGAAGCCGACAAGCGCGTGGCCCAGGCGCGGGCCGAGGTGCGCCGCGCCGCCGCCGTGGCGTCCGAGCAGGAAATGCGCGCCAAGACGCAGGAGATGCGCGCCAAGGTGGTTGAGGCCGAAGCTTTGGTGCCGCAGGCCATGGCCGACGCGTTCCGCCAGGGCAATCTGGGCGTGATGGATTACGTTCGCATGAAGAACATCGAAAGCGACACCAACATGCGCAGTTCCATCGCGGGCGGCGACCGCTCGGCTGGCAGCGGCGACGGAGGCCGTCCCACGCAAGGCGCTTAATCGTTGGCGCTTCGTTTCCCATGGAACAGATCCTATTTCTCGTCGTGGTCGTGGTGGCGGCCCTGGGAAAGTGGTTTTTTGAGAACTCCGACAAGTTTGGGGGTGGTAATGCCCCCGACAACACGCCGGACGAATGGCCCGCCGCGCCAACGCGCCGCCCCGGTTCCTCCAATCCTCCCGGTAATGCCGGCAACCCGCGTGGAGCGGAGAGCGAGGAGGAGCGGATGCGGCGCTTCATGGAAGCCCTGGGGCTGCCTTCCAACGCGCCCATGCCCAAGCAACCCAACCCACCGGCGGCTGCCCAGCCTCCCCCGGCCGCTCCGGCTCCCCGCGCCCCCGCGCCACAGCGCAGGCCGGATCTGCGGCGTTTGGGCGAGCCCTTCAACCCTTTTGGAGGCGGCCCATCGCTGCCGTCTCCCTTGCGGCGGCGGAAAATGGCCGTCGAGCCGCGCCCCGCGCCGGTTTCGCAGCCAGAACCGAGTCCATCGCACGCTCCTTCCCTGGCCCCCTCGCTGGCTCCGGCCCCCATTCCCGCAATGGTGTCCGTAAGTGAAGTGGCGCCTTCCATGGAAGTGGCCTCCCTGCGCGCGGTTGAAACGGCGGCCAGCGGAGTGGAATCCGCGGCCCGCATGACGCCGCCCAAGGAGGCTGGAACGGCGGGTGCGCAGAACGAAATGGCTGCCGGGTTAAAGGATCAACTGCGCGATCCCGCCGCCTTGAAACGCGCTATTTTGCTGCGGGAAATTTTAGGCACGCCAAAGGGCTTGCAATCGTGGGCGAGTCCCTCTATTTTGTCGCTCCCCTAGAGAAAGTTTCACGCGCCAGCGTGGCGGAATTGGCAGACGCGACGGACTCAAAATCCGTTGTCCTTTAAAGACGTGTGGGTTCGACCCCCTCCGCTGGCACTTCTCAAGCTCTAGCTTGGGCGCGGTACCACCAAACATATAGCGACGGCAGAAAAATCAGCGTCAATACGGTGGCGACGGCAAGGCCCCCCATGATGGTGGTGGCCATGGGTCCCCAAAAAACCGACGGCGCAATGGGAACCATGCCCAGGATCGCCGCAACGGCCGTCAGCATAATGGGCCGGAAGCGAAGGGTGGCCGCCGCAACCGCGGCATCCCAATCAGAGAGGCCTTTTTCCCGTTCAACATTGATCTGGTGAACCAGGATCACCGAGTTGCGGACGACCATGCCGATCAGTGCGATGATCCCGAGCAGCGCCACGAATCCCAGCGGCTGGCGCGTGAGCAGCAGCGCGAAAACCACGCCGATCAACGCCAGCGGCGCGGCGCTTAGTACGAGGATCAGGTGCTTGAAATTCTGAAGCTGGACCATCAGTACCGTGACCATGAGGAGCAGCATAATGGGCATCACGACCATGACGGATCGTTGCGATTTGTCGCTCTCTTCCTGGCTGCCGCCGACGGCGATCTGATACCCGACGGGCAGTTCCTTTTGGAGGGTGACGATTTTTTTCTCCAGCGCGGCGACGACCGTGGCGGGCAGTACGTCGCCTTTGACTGCGGCTTGAACCGTCAGCGTGGGCGAGCGGTCGCGCCGCCAGACCAGCGGAAAATCCTGCGCGTATTCCACGGTGGCCACGACGCCCAGCGGCACCGCCGAGCCGCTCGATAGCGGGATGCCGAGTGTCTGCAAACTCTCCAGCGAGAGGCGTTCTTCCGGCTTGGCCCGCAGCACCACATCCACCAGATAGATGCTGTCGCGGATCTGGGTGGCCGTGGCGCCGGAATAGGCGGCCTGGATCGTCTGCGCGATGGCGGCGGAGTTGAGCCCGAGCTGGCGCGCTTCCTCCTGCTTTACTTTGATCCTGAGCTTGCGGGCCGGTTCACCCCAGTCGAAGTTGATCTTCTCGAGATCGGGGTTCGTGGCCATGACTTCCGCGAGTTTTTGCGAAATCTGGCGCACTTTGGCGGGGACGGGGCCGCTTACGCGGTATTGCACGGGCCAGCCGACGGGCGGTCCAAGTTCCAGGGCGAAGATCCCCGAGACCGCTTCGGGAAATTCTTCGTCGAGCGTTCTCTGGAGCCTGCGGTGGACGCGTTCGCGGGCCTCGGCACCTTTGGTTACCACAACAAACTGTGTGAAAAAGTCGTTCTGGAGCTGCTCGTCGAGCGGCAGGTAGAAACGAATGGCGCCCCGGCCGATGTAGGAGCTCCAATGCTCCACGTCGGCGTCGGTTTTCAGCACGGCGTCAAGTTTCTTGGAAACGGCGTCGGTGGCGGAGATGGAGGAGCCTTGCGCAAGGCTGAGGTTGACCAGCAATTCCGGACGGGAGGAGGATGGGAAGAACTGGTTGGGCACCAGCGGCAGCATGAGAAGCGCAAGCACGAAGACACCCACGGTGGCAAGCACCGTGGTTTTGGCGTGTCTCATGGAATAAACCAGGCAGGTGTGAAACACCGCCGCCACCCGGCCCTGCGGTTCTTCCGTATGGCCGGGGCTGGGTTTGAGAAGATCCACGCCGATGAGCGGGGCGAAGATCACGGCGACGAACCACGAAATCAAAAGCGCCAGCGTTACGACGGCGAAGAGCGAAAAGGTATATTCGCCCGCGTCGCTTTTGGCAAAGGCGATCGGCACGAAGCCGATGATGGTGACGAGCGTGCCGGTCAGCATGGGGAAGGCGGTGGAGGTGTAGGCGAATACGGCGGAACGCATGGCGTCCCAGCCTTCCTCCAGCTTGGTCACCATGCTTTCGACGGTAATCATGGCGTCGTCGACGAGCAACCCGAGCGCGATGATGAGCGCGCCCAGCGAAACGCGTTGCAAGTCGATGCCCCAAAGTTGCATCCCCACAAACACCACGGCAAGCACGAGCGGGATGGAAAACGCCACGACGGCCCCCGCTCTCAACCCGAGGCTTAGAAAACTGATGCCCAGCACGATGGCGACGGCTTCGATGAGTGCTTCCATGAACTCGTTGATGGCTTCGTGAACCACTCGCGGCTGATCGGCTACCAAGTGCGCTTCAATGCCGATGGGGGTGTCGGCTCGAAGTTCGTCCATCTTCTTTTTGACGTTCTTCTCCAAGGCCAGGATATCGCCCCCAGTGCGCATTGAGATGGCCAGACCGACGGCGTCCTTGCCGTTGTAGCGGAAGCGCGGTTGGGGCGGATCGGCATAGCCGTGGGTGACGGTGGCGATGTCGCCCAGACGGATTTTCTTTTGCCCGACGTAAACGGTGACGTTGCGCAGGTCGTTTTCGGTCACAAATTTCCCCGTGGTTTCCACGAGCACTTTTTCGCGGCCGGTATCGATGGTGCCCGACGGGGTGATGGCGTTCTGGTATTGTAGCGCGGCCACGAGCGCGGACTGGTCGATGCCCAGCTTTGCCAGTTGCGGCGAGGAAAACTCGACGAACACCCGCTCATCCTGCGCGCCGAGGGGCTCGATCTTTGCGACATCGGGCACGTGGAGCAACGTGTCGCGCGCGGATTCGACGTAGTCTTTGAGTTCACGGTGGGTGAAGCCGTCGGAGGTAAAAGCGTAGATGATGCTGAAGGTGTCTCCAAACTCGTCGTTGAAATACGGCCCGAGCGTTCCTTCGGGAAATTCGCTTTTGATGTCGCCGATTTTTTTGCGGACCTGGTACCAGGTTTCCACCGTGGACGCTTTGTTCGCGCTCCCCAGAAGGTTGACAAAGACGGTCGTTTGCCCCGCGCTGGTGTAGCTTTTAAGATAGTCGAGCGAGGGCGTTTCCTGGAGCTTTTTTTCGATGCGGTCGGTGAGCTGATGGAGTGTTTCGTCGATGGTCGCGCCGGGAAGATAGGCTTGCACCACCATGGTCTTGATGGTGAACGCCGGATCTTCGCTGCGCCCGAGGTTGAAGTAAGAGCGGACCCCGGCCAGCGCCACCACGATCATGAAAAAGATGACGAGCTGGCGATGCCGGATGGCCCATTCTGAGAGATTCGCTTTGGCCATATGCCACTGCTATTGCAGTTTGACCTTCTGGTTCTGATGGAGCGCCTGCGCCCCCGCGGTGACGACGATGTCGCCCGGTCGCAGCCCGCTTCCGATGACGGCGGCATCGGTGGTGTAGGCCACGACTTCCACGGGTGTGAGTTGCACGGTTTGGGACTTCGGTTCCACCCGCCATACCGCGGGCCGGCCGTCGGCGGCGGTGAGCGCGGAGGAATGGACCCGGATTGAAGGATGATTGGATCTTGTTAAGTAACCCAGCACGGTTGCGCCGAGGAGCATTTGCGCGGGGGTGTTGGTCATGGCGGCCTTGACGAGGTAAGTGCGCGTGGCCGAATCCGACTGCGGCGCGATTTCGTAGATCACGCCCTCGGTGCGAATCGAGGAATCGGAATTTAAGCGGACCTCGATTTTTTGCCCCGGCGCTATTCCGTTGCGGACCAGCGCCTCGGGCGCGTCAAAGAGGGCGTCCATGGGCTGGTTTTCCGCGATTTTGACGACGGGCTGCCCCGCGTTGAGCACTTCTCCATGTTCGGCGCATTTTTCCGTAACGATGCCGCCGGTCTCGGCTTTCAGTGTGGTAAAGTCGAGCTGCTCTTGGGCCGAGTGCAGCCTGGCTTCGGCCGCGAGCACCTGGGCCCGGGCGGCGCGCAACTGCCGCAGGGCGTCGTCGTAGTTGCTTTGTGAAACAGCGGCCGTTTTGAGCAATGCGCCGTAACGCTGTTCTGTAAGCTGCGTTTGTTCCAGCAGAGCCCGGGCTGAGGCGAGGTCTGCCGTGGCGGCGGTGAGGGCGTCCTTTTCAATGGTGGGATCGAGCCGCGCGATGGGCTGCCCGGCTTTGACCACGTTGCCCACCGTGACCAGCCTCTCCACCATTTTTCCGGCGATGCGGAAGGAGGCGCTGACATATTGGTGCGCGCCGATCAGGCCCGTCATGGCGACCTGGTCGTCATGGGGTTGCTCCGCGATTACGGCGGTCCGCACCGGCCTGACCGTGGCGACTGGCTCGGACTTTTTGCATCCGAAAAATGCGACTAAAAGGATCGGAATGAGAATCGTGACGGGAGATGTTTTCATACCGCTGGAAATTTAAGATTTGGGCTTCCGGATGGGGGTCGCGCTCTTAAGCAACGCATTCAGAAAGACGAGGATCAGCTTGTCCGCGGTCCCAACATCCGTGACTTTGCCTTCGATGGAGAACCCGCTCCACAACGCCGCCATCCCCACGGCCATTTGTATGGGCGGGATTTGCGGCTGCAGATTCAAATTGGTGAAAAGGGCTTCCAACGCTTCTGCGAGGATCTGGTGCCACCGCTTTTTGTTGTGGTCGTAGCAGATTTGGAACCCGGGGTTGTGGCTGCCATAGACCTCGAACTCGAGCAAAAAGTGCGAATAGATTTCATTCTTTTGCATCTCCTTCAACCACCGGGCAATTTCAGCAAGCAACGATTCCCGGTCCAGTGAAGCTGCCGCCGCCGCCAAGGCGTTCAAGGTTTCGAACTGCCGCTGGGTCTGCACTTCAACCACTTCCATCAGAAGTTCGTTTTTATCGGCAAAGTTGGAATAAAACGCGCCGAGTGTGAACCCGGCGCTGTCGCAGATCCTACGAATCGAGGCTTCGTAGATGCCGGAATGGAGGATTTCCGCTTCGGCCGCCGCAATCAGCTTTTGACGCGTTGCCTTCTGACTTTCTTCTCGGGAGAGTCTTTGCATTGCTTAGAGATAGCGCATGAAATCCGGATATCAAGTGAAATCTGTGTTGGGTTTTATGATGCCTCCGGTTCAGCGGGTAAGCTCGCGCCGGGATGGCGGCGCGAATCCATTTAAGGGCAGTCGTCCTTTTCGGATGATGCGGCCTTTGGGTATGCGAGCGATCTGGAAAGGCGCAATTTCCTTCGGGCTGGTCAATATTCCCATCGCGCTGTTTCCCGCGACGCGAACGGAGGAGCTACGGTTCCGGCTGCTCCGAGCGAGCGATTTGAGCCCCGTGAATTACAAGCGGGTGGCGGAGACCGACGGGAAGGAGGTTCCGTGGGAGGAGATCGTGAAGGGGTATGAGTATGAGAAGGATCGCTTCGTGGTGCTCAAGGACGAGGATTTCGCCCGCGTGGACGTTGAGGCGACCCGGACGATCGACATTACGGATTTCGTTTTGCTGGAGGAGGTGGACCCGATGTACTTCAGCAAGCCCTATTACATGACTCCGGAAAAAGGGGGCGAAAAAGCTTATCGGCTACTGCACAATGCGTTGAAGGATTCTGGGAAAATCGGGATCGCGAAGGTGGTGATTAAAACACGGGAGCACCTCGCGGCGGTGAAGCCCGAGGGGGAGGGGCTGGTTTTGGAGTTGATGCACTTTTCGGAGGAGTTGGTGGATCGCGCCGAGATGAAGCTGCCGGAGACCGCCGCCCGCGAGATTCAGAAGCGGGAGGTGGAGATGGCGAAGGCGCTGATCGAAGGCATGACCAGCCAGTGGGAGCCCGAGAAATACAAGGACGATTACCGGCAGGCGCTGCATAAGTTGATCGACGAGAAGATCGAGCATGGCGGCGAGTTGCCCGGCAAGCCGAAGCCCAAGGCTCCTTCCCGCAAGGTGATTGACCTCGTCGCGGTGCTGAAAGAAAGCCTGGCCCAAACGGAAGCCGCGCGGAAAAGGACCGCCAAGGCTCAGGGCGGCGGGAAGAAAGCGCCGCGCAAAACGGGAAGAAAAGGCCGGGCCGCATGAAGGGGCTTCGTGACTACGAGCGCAAGCGGGATTTTTCCAAGACCAAGGAACCGCCCTCGCGCGAGCATGCGCCGGAAAGAAGCGGAAGTTCTTTTGTGATTCAGAAACACGCCGCGCGCCGATTGCACTATGATTTTCGGCTGGAGATGGAGGGGGTGCTCAAATCGTGGGCCGTGCCGAAGGGGATTCCATTCCGTGAAGGAGAGCGGCATCTGGCGGTGCACGTGGAGGATCATCCGTTGGACTATGCGCGGTTTGAGGGGACGATCCCCGAGCATTCCTACGGCGCGGGAACCGTGATGGTGTGGGACTTTGGCGGCTTTGTTTGCTCCGGGAATCCCGCAGCAGCGTTGAAGGCGGGCAAGCTGCATTTGCGCTTGAGTGGGCAAAAGCTGCGGGGTGAGTGGACGCTGGTGCGTACGCGGATAGAAGGCGACAAGGAAGACTGGCTGCTGATGAAAACCGGCGGTTCGGTGCGTCCGGTGGGCCGCAAACGGGATGACACCTCGGCGTTGACGGGTCGCTCGATGCGGCAGATCGCCGCCGCAACGGAGGGGAACGCCCCGCACGCCGCGCCGGGTTCTCGTCAAAAGGCAAAGGCGGCGGCGACGCCCCGCTATATCCGCCCGATGCATGCGAAGCTGGTGGAACACCCGCCCGAGGGTGCGGGGTGGAGCTACGAACTGAAGCTCGACGGTTACCGGGCGGTCGCGGTGAAGGACGGCTCGAAGGTGGAGCTTTTTTCGCGCAACGAGTTGCCTTTCCATTTTCCGACGCTGGCTCAAGCGGTCGCGGCGTTGCCATGCGGGAGTGCCGTGCTGGATGGCGAGGTGGTGGCGCTGGACGCGGAAGGTCGCCCTTCCTTTGCGCTGTTGCATGCACGGGAAAGTGGGGAACTCGGAGCTGCGGAGAACGTGCCGCTTTACTATTATTTATTCGATCTTTTGCTGCTCGACGGGGACGACCTCTGCTCGCAACCGCTGCGCGAACGCAAACGGCGGCTTGAGGCGTTGCTGGCGAATGCAGAGGGGGTGTTGCGGTTTTCAAGCGACCTCCCCGGGAAGCCGGGCCGCATGTTGGAGATGGTGAAGGCGCGCGGGCTGGAGGGGATCGTGGCCAAGCGGTCGGATTCCACGTATGAGTCGGGGCGGCGCAGCGGGGCTTGGGTTAAGATCAAATGCGCCAACGAGCAGGAGTTTGTGATTGGCGGGTATACGCCGCCGAAGGGTGCGCGCAGCTACTTCGGCGCGTTGCTGGTGGGTTATTTTGACCGGGGCCGCTTCCATTTCGCGGGAAAGGTGGGTACGGGGTTTTCCGAACGGCGGCTTGGCGAACTGGTTCACGATTTTCAGGCGCTCAAGACCGAGGAATGCCCTTTTGCCCCCGGTGAGCTTTCGGAGCTTTCCGGCCCGGAGAGGAAAGGCTGTACCTGGCTGCGCCCGGAGCGTGTTTGCCAGATCCGGTTTTCGCAGTGGACCCGGGATGGCCGGTTGCGGCAGCCGGTTTTCCTTGGGCTGAGGGACGACAAGGCGGCTTCGGAGGTGGTTAAGGAAGCCTGAAAGTTCCTCAAGCGCGCTATGCTACCGCTGCCCGATGAGAGATTGCGCTTCTCTTTATGCGGCAACGTTTTCTCCATGCTTTGGCTTCGCGCCGGTTGACGTGGATCTGCATTGCATTGGGGATGACGCTGGTGATGGCCGGAACGCTGGCGCAGACGCGCGGGGATGCCAAAGAAGCGCGCGCACGCTATTTCCAGAGCGTGGCAGTGTGGATGGATGCCGGCAATTGGAGCGTTCCGGTGTTCCCGGGCGGACGCTTGCTGGAAGGGGTGGTGATGGTCCATTTGGCGGCGGTGATGGCCGTGCGTTTCCGATGGAGGCGCGGGAATGCGGGACTTTATTTGATCCATGGCGGGTTCATGGTTTTGATTTTGGGCGTGGGCTTGAGCGAAAGCCTTGCGGTGACAAGGCGGGTGGCGCTGCGCGAGGGGGAGACGGTGGATTATGCGGAGGATTTGGCGCTGCGCGAAGCGGTGGTGAGCGACGGAAAGCGTGAGATGGTGATTCCCGAGGAGAAGCTGGCGCGCGACGGGATCGGCTTGCCCGCAGGCGTGACGGGGCGGCAATGGATGGAGATCGCGGGGCGGTGGTGGCGCGTGGAAATTCGCCCGCAGCGGTATGAAATGCCCTGGCGGATTACGCTGCGGAGCTTCGCGCTGGATTGCCACGCCGGAACCAACATCCCCAGCCATATTGCCAGCAGGGTGTCCATTCAAACCAAGAGCGGAAAGACTGCGTCGCGCGAGGCGCTCATTGCGATGAACCGGCCATTTAGGTATGATGGAGTAGCATTTTACCAAACGGGGGTTGGCGTGGATGGCAGATCGTCGGTGCTTCACGTGGTTCGGAATCCGGCTGCCGCTCTACCCTATGTCGCCTGCCTGATGATGCTGGCGGGGCTGGCCTTTCCCGGAATCTCAAACCGGTTTGCGAAATGAAGCTTCTGCAGATCCTTCTTATGGCCGCACCGTTTTCAAGCTGCCTCGCGATTTATGGGGCGGTGTTGGTTTTAGTCTGCGCGGGGTGGGCGTTGCGTTCCGATGGGCTGCGGCGCGGGGCGTTCTGGCTGTTTGTTGCCGGGCTGGCGCTGCACGGGTGGGGCATTGGAGTGAGGATGATTTTGCAGGGATATCCGCCGGTGACGAATCTCTACTCTTCGGCGGTGTTTATTGGCTGGGGCGCGGCGATGAGTGGCTTGTGGTTGGAGCGCCGGTTGCGGGACGGTCTTTCGCTTGCGGGGGGAGCATTGGCAGGGTTCGCCGCGCTCTGCGCAGCCCAAGGTCTCGCGGGGCCGGGGACATTCGAGGCGCTCCAGGCGGTGCTCAATACCCGGTTCTGGCTTGTGGCTCACGTTTTGACGATTTCGTTGGGTTATTCCGCCATCCTGCTTGCGGGCGGGTTGGCGGCGGTTTTCGTTTTGAGGGAGGTGCTGGCCGGTTCGTTGAACCGGTCTGCCGCGCGCAGTATGGAGACGGCTTTGTTGGGAGTGATCCGGTTTGCGGCGGGATTTGCCACCGCTGGGACGTTGCTGGGCGGCATTTGGGCGGATCAATGCTGGGGACGCTTTTGGGGTTGGGACCCGAAGGAAAACGGGGCGCTGCTGGTGGTGCTTTGGTATGCGGCCATCTTGCACGCCTGGCGCGGCGGGCATCTGCGGCGGCGCGGGTTGATGGCGATGGCACTGCTGGGCAACGCGCTGACTGCGTTTTCGTGGTTCGGGATCAATATGCTGGGCGTGGGGCTGCATTCGTACGGAAGCCTGGGAAAAACCGGCTGGCCGTGGCTGGGTGCCTGGATCTTTTGCCACGGCGCGCTGGCGCTTCTTGCCGCGCTTCCATTGCGGCGCTGGCGCGTTCTTTGCCAATGGAATGCGCGGGTTCAAATGCGGGAGGCGAATCCGCTTCGGGTATTGCCGCATCCCGGCGTCATAAAGCGGCGGCCGTGATGGCTGGCGATTTCCAAAAGAGGAGTTTTTATGGGACAAGGATTTGGCGCGCTTCGGTGGGCGATTCCCGAAGGTTATATTCCGGAGGGAAGCACGGGACCGGCTCCGGCTTTGACCAGCCATGACGCTTTGTGCGTGCTGAACTGCGGCGATGCCGACGCGCATCTCAAGGTGACGATTTTCTTTACGGACCGCGAGCCTGTGGGGCCGTTTCTGCTTGATGCGCCCGCCAAACGCACCCGGCACTTTCGTTTCAACGAACTGGGTGGTGGAGCGGCGATTCTCTCCGGCGTGCCTTATTCCAGCCTGATCGAATCCGACGAGCCGGTGGTGGTGCAATACACGCGGCTCGATTCCCGGCAAAGCGCCAACGCCTTGATGTCCGTGATGGCCTACCCCTGTTGATGGGATTTCTTAAATCATACTAAATATTCATATGAATGTCAGCGATTTTCTCCTGCATCGGATGTCTCAATGGGGGGTGAAGCGGATTTTTGGCTTTCCGGGGGACGGCATCAATGGACTGATGGGGGCGTTGAATCGCTCGGACAATCTGTTCGAATTTGTCCAGGTGCGGCACGAGGAAATGGCGGCCTTCATGGCGTGCGCGCATGCCAAGTTTACTGGGGAAGTGGGCGTTTGCATGGCGACTTCCGGGCCCGGGGCCATTCATTTGCTCAACGGGCTCTACGATGCGCGGATGGACCACGCGCCGGTGGTCGCGATCGTGGGCCAGCAGGCGCGCGCGGCGCTCGGGGGGGCGTATCAGCAGGAGGTGGACTTAATCAGCCTGTATAAGGATGTCGCAAGGGAGTACGTGCAGATGGCTTCGGACCCGAAACAGATCCGCCATTTGGTGGACCAGGCGTTTCGCGTGGCGCGTTATGAGCGGACGGTAACATGCATCATCATTCCCAATGATGTGCAGGAACTCGATGCGGTGAAGGAGCCGCCCCGCGCTCATGGCACGGTGCATTCGAGCGTGGGGATTTGCATGCCGAGGGTGGTGCCCGGAATAGACGACCTGCGGCGGGCCGCCGATGCGCTCAACGCCGGGCAGAAGGTCGCGATGCTGGTGGGGGCGGGGGCATTGGGCGCGGCGGACGAGGTGTTGCAAACGGCAGATCTGCTTGGGGCGGGAATTGCCAAGGCGCTGCTGGGAAAGGCGGCGGTGCCGGACGGGCTGCCTTTTGTAACTGGCTCCATCGGCCTGCTTGGTACGAAGCCGACTTGGGACATGATGGAAGGCTGCGACACGCTGCTGATGGTGGGGTCGAGTTTTCCGTATTCGGAATTTTTGCCGAAGGAAGGGCAGGCGCGGGGGGTGCAAATCGACTTGGATGGGAAGCAGCTCGGGCTGCGCTACCCCATGGAAGTCAACCTGGTCGGCGACAGCCGCGAGACTTTGCGGGCGCTGATTCCGTTGCTTCAACGCAAGGCGGACCGGAGTTGGCGGCAGAAGATTGAGGACGGGGTTGCGGATTGGTGGCAACTGCTGGAGAGCCGGGCGATGAATCCCGCTGAGCCGATCAATCCGCAACGGGTCTTTTGGGAGCTTTCGAGCCGGCTTCCGGACCGCTGCATTTTGACGTCGGATTCCGGCACCGCCGCGAACTGGTTTGCGCGGGATTTGAAAATTCGCCCCGGCATGATGGCTTCGCTTTCGGGGAATCTCGCGACGATGTGCCCCGGCGTGCCCTACGCGATTGCGGCGAAGTTCGCTTATCCCGAGCGTGTGGCCATTGCGCTCGTGGGCGACGGCGCGATGCAGATGCTTGGGATGAACGAGATGATTACGGTTTCCAAATATTGGAAGCAATGGAGTGACCCGCGGTTGATCGTGATGGTGCTCAATAATCGCGACCTCAACCAGGTCACGTGGGAGCAGCGCGCGATGAATGGGGACCCGCGCTACGACGCCTCGCAATCGGTGCCGGATTTTCCCTATGCGCGCTACGCGGAGATGCTTGGGCTTAAAGGGATCTGCGTGGACGACCCCGCGCGGATCGGAGCAGCTTGGGATGAGGCGCTTGGGGCGACCGTGCCGGTGATTTTGGAGGCATACACCGACCCCAATGTGCCGACGTTGCCTCCGCATATTAGCTTCGAGCAGGCGGTGATGTTTTCGCAGGCGCTGCTTAAAGGAGAAGCAGGTAAGCTCGGGATGATCCGGCAGACCGCCAAGGAGGTGTTGAGCGCCGTGCTGCCCGGGAAATGAATATCGAAAAGCTAGAGGTGGCGGTTTATACAATTCCGACCGATGCGCCGGAATCCGACGGCACGCTGGAATGGAGGGAGACGACGCTCGTGCTGGTGCACGCGTTCAGTTCCGGCGTCGCGGGAATGGGCTACACGTATGCCGACACCGGCACGGCATGGATCATCCGGGAGCATCTGGCGCCGGTGGTGATGGGGCTGAACCCGATGAATATCCCGGAAGCGTGGGTGAAGATGGTTGCGTGCCAGCGCAATCTTGGCTTCACGGGTGCTGGAGCGATGGCGGTTTCGGCGGTGGATAGCGCGCTATGGGATTTAAAGGCGAAGCTGTTGTCGCTGCCGCTGGTGAAGTTGCTGGGCGCGTGCCGGGCTTCGCTGCCCGTTTATGGGAGCGGCGGTTTCACGTCGTATGATGACGCGCAGCTTCGGAATCAACTGGCCGGATGGGCCGAGGGTGGGATCACCCGCTTTAAGATCAAAGTGGGCCGAGAGCCTTCGCGCGATCCGCATCGCGTGGAGGTTGCGCGTGCGACGATTGGCGGCGAGGCTGAATTATTTGTCGATGCCAACAGTGCCTATTCGCGGAAGCAGGCGCTGTGTAACATGGAACGCTTTGCGCGGGATTACAACGTGAGTTGGATGGAGCAGCCGCTGCTGCCCGAGGATCGCGAGGGAATGCGCTGGCTGCGAGAGCGTGCGCCCGCCGGGATGGAAATCGCGGACGGCGAGTATGGTTGCCGGTTGGCCGATTTTCGGGAGATGATCGGGGCCGGCGCGGTCGATGTGGTGATGGCGGACGCCACGCGCTGCGGCGGCATCAGCGGGTTTTTGAAAGTGGGGGCGCTGTGCGAGGCTTGCCAGTTGCCGCTCTCTTCCCACTGTGCTCCGCTGATGCATTTGCACCCGGGCTGCGCTTTGCCCGCAGTGCGCCACGCGGAATATTTTCACGATCACGCCCGAATCGAGCGGATGCTTTTCCCCGGATTTCCCGAGCCTCGGGATGGGGCGCTTGAACCCAATCTCTCGGAACCCGGGTTGGGTGTCGCGTTCAACCCGGAAGCTGCCGAGCCATATTTTAGGCCATTCTAAAAGTTATGAGTCCACAAGCCATTGCCACACAGAAGGCTCCCGCCGAAGCGGCTGCCCATCAAAGCCTTCCGAATCGTCCGCTTCCCGAGGCTTTGCGGGAGGCCATCCAAGGCGAAGTGCGCTTCGACGCCGGGAGCCGGGCTTTGTATGCCACGGACGGTTCCAATTACCGGCAGACGCCCATTGGCGTCGTGGTGCCGCGAGATAAGAGGGATATTGAGGAGGCGGTGCGCGTCTGCCGGGAATACGGCACGCCATTGACTTCGCGCGGTTGCGGCACAAGCCTGGCGGGCCAGTGTTGCAATACCTCGGTGATTGTGGATTGTTCGAAGTATTACAATAAAATACTAAGCATCGACCAGGAGAAGCGGACGGCCCGGATTCAGCCCGGTTGCATTCTGGACACCTTGCGCGATGCGGCAGCTCCCCTGGGGCTTACCTTCGGCCCCGATCCGTCGACGCACGACCATTGCACGTTGGGCGGAATGATGGGCAACGATTCATGCGGGGTTCATTCGGTGATGGCGGCGTTTGCGGGGACGGGGGCGCGGGTTGCTGACAACACGGAGTCTTTGGAAATCCTGACCTACGACGGCTTGAGAATGGAGGTGGGCAGGACTGGCGAGGAGGAGTTGGAAGCTATAATCCAGCAGGGCGGGCGGCGCGGGGAGATTTATGGGAAGCTGCGTTCCCTTCGCGACCGATATGCGGACTTGATCCGCGCCAAATTCCCCGCGATTCCGCGCCGGGTTTCGGGCTATAATCTTCCCGAGTTGCTTCCCGAGAACGGCTTCAATGTCGCGCGGGCGCTGGTGGGTACTGAGGGCACGTGCGTGACGATTTTGGAAGCTACGCTGAAGCTGATTCCCAACCCCGGAGCACGGGTGCTGCTGGTGCTTGGGTATCCCGATTTCTTTGGAGCGGCCGACCATTGCCCAGAGGTGCTCGGTTCCCAGCCCATCGGGCTGGAAGGGATTGACGAGTTGCTCATTTCGCAGATGAAGCGGTCGCGGATTCATCCCGAGGACATTACGCTGCTGCCGGAGGGAAGGGGATGGCTGCTGGTGGAGTTTGGCGGCGAGACTCGTGAAGAGGCGGAGCAAAAGGCGCGGACGCTGATGGATGAATTGAAATCGAAGCCAAACCCGCCCTCGATGAAGTTCTTCGAGGATGCGGCGGAGGAGAAAATGCTGTGGCAAGTGCGCGAGAGCGGCCTCGGGGCGACGGCGTTTGTGCCCGGGGAGCGTTCGGCCTGGCCCGGCTGGGAGGATTCCGCCGTTCCGCCGGAAAAGATCGGATTGTATTTGCGCGATTTGAAAAAGCTTTTCGCCAAATATGGCTACGATGCCTCGCTTTACGGCCACTTCGGGCAGGGGTGCATCCATTGCCGGATTCCGTTCGATTTGGAAACCGCCGACGGGTTGCAGCAATACCGTGCCTTTGTCGATGAAGCCGCTGAGTTGGTGGTGGGCTACGGTGGTTCGCTTTCTGGCGAGCATGGCGATGGTCAATCGCGGGCGGAATTGCTGCCGAAGATGTTTGGCGGGGAGTTGATGGAGGCGTTCCGCGAGTTCAAGGCGATTTGGGACCCGGAAGGAAAGATGAACCCCGGGAAGGTCGTTGATTCCTATCCAATATTATCCAACCTCAGGCTTGGCGCTGAATATCAGCCTCCGCAGCCGGAGACTCATTTCAAATTTAAGGACGATGATGGAAGCATGGCAAAAGCCGCCTTGCGTTGTGTGGGGGTGGGGACTTGCCGGAGGCTCGACGGCGGGACGATGTGCCCCAGTTTCATGGTGACTCGGGAGGAGGAGGCCACCACGCGGGGACGCGCCCGGATGCTCTTTGAAATGTTCCGAGGCGAGGTGATCGGGAAATATGGTTGGCACGATGAAGATGTGAAGCGTGCGCTCGATTTGTGCCTTGCTTGCAAAGGGTGCAAAGGCGATTGCCCGCTCCACGTGGATATGGCCACGTACAAGGCGGAGTTTCTCGCTCACTATTACGAGGGGCGGCTTCGGCCCCGGGCGGCTTATGCCATGGGGCTCATCCAATGGTGGGCGCGGATGGGATCGTTGGCTCCGGGGCTGGCTAATTTTTTAAGCCATGCCTGGCCGTTCGCGAACTGGTTCAAGTGGTTGGGCGGCATTGCGCCGGAGCGGGCCATTCCGCTGTTCGCTGGGGAGACGTTCAAGGCATGGTTCGGAGGCCGTCCGGCGCGCAATGCCGATAAACCCCGGGTGATTCTTTGGGCCGACACGTTCAATAATCACTTTCTCCCCGAAACCGCGAAGGCGGCGGTGGAGGTGCTGGAAGCGGCGGGATTCCAGGTTTCCGTTCCTCGCCAGCATCTTTGCTGCGGACGCCCGCTTTACGATTGGGGGATGCTGGCCCTGGCGAAGCGGAATCTTTGCAAAATACTAAGTGTGTTGCGTGACGACATTCGCGCGGGCGTTCCAGTGGTGGGGCTTGAGCCGAGTTGCGCCGCGGTGTTCCGGGATGAATTGGTGAATCTATTCCCGAACAACGAGGATGCTTTGCGCTTAAGCCAGCAGACTTGCATGCTTTCGGAGTTTCTCATGAAGAAAGCGCCAGATTTCAAGATGCCGAAGCTGGAAGGCAAGGCGCTGCTGCACGGCCATTGCCATCACAAGGCAATCGTGAAGATGACCGACGAGCTCGCGGTTTTGCAGAAGCTAGGGATGACCGTTGATGCGCCGGAGACGGGATGCTGCGGCATGGCGGGTTCGTTTGGGTTCGAGGAGAACCACTATGATGTTTCGATGAAATGCGGAGAGCGCGTGCTGTTTCCCTCGATTCGCGAGGCGACGAAGGAGACGGTGATTGTTGCGGACGGCTTCAGTTGCCGTGAGCAGATCGAGGGAGGCACGGACCGGCGGGCGTTGCATTTGGCCCAGGTGTTGCAAATGGCGCTGCACGAAGGCAGAGAAGAGGGGGTGGGGCTGCCGCCCGAAGCGGGTTATCCCGGTGTGGTGGATGCTCCGCGAAGCCCGTCGAGAGCATTTTGGGTTGTGGCGTTGATGGGGGCGGCGATGCTCGCGTGGCGATTGGTTTATCGCAAGCCGCGCTGGCGCTGAGGCGTTTCAGAGCCGGGCAGGGGGAGCCAGTCGCGTGAAAGGTAGTCGTGCATGGTTCCAACCAGAAGGATGCCGAGCCACAAATACGCCGCGCATGCGACAACGACCATTTCAGCCTTGCTGTAATGCAGGTGCATGAAAAACAAAAGTATGAGGAGAGCTTGCGCCAACGCGATCAACAGGGCGATGGGCAGCCCAAAAATGCCCAGCTTGAATTGCGCCACAAGCAGCGTTGCGACAAGCAGCCCCAGCAGCGAGAGCCAGGTTTTTACATAGATTGCCAGCGTCGGTTTCCGGGGTTCCATAACTAGTTCCAGTTAGCGGCCAGGTATAGGAGCGGGAAAAGGAAGATCCAGATGATATCCACGAAATGCCAGTAAAGGCCGACGTTGTGGATGGTGTTGTACGAAACCCTCTTTCGGCGTCGCAGCCAAGCCGCAACGACCACGAGGCAAACAATGCCGACGAGCAAATGGACGGCATGCACCGCGGTCATGACGAAATAGAGCCAGAAGAAGAGTTCGACGGACCCGGGGTTTACGCCTTGCAATGGATTGCCCCGCGCTCCCAATGCGCCGGTGAGGCCGCCGGGCATGGGGCTCATCCCGGGATGAACCTGTCGGTAACGAAATTGCGCGCCTGGA
This sequence comes from uncultured Chthoniobacteraceae bacterium, assembly GCA_964513965.1. Lineage (GTDB taxonomy): Bacteria > Verrucomicrobiota > Verrucomicrobiia > Chthoniobacterales > Chthoniobacteraceae > UBA695. The sequence continues at coordinate 337,502 of CAZEOO010000002.1, read as the reverse complement.
AACAGACCTTCGCTTCCGACGTGGGCGTATTCCAAGCCTTTCAGCGATAGAAAAACCAGTCCCATTGCGGCGGCAACCATGAGCATCCAGAACGCCAGCCGTTTGCGCGCCAAATCATGGGCATAAAGGGCCAGTGTGACCACGAAGCTGCTGGTGAAAAGCACCGCCGTATTAACGCTGCCGATCCAGAGTTCCAGGTGGCGGCTGCCTTCGCTGACGGCGGCCGGGTTGGCCCAGCGCAGAAAGGTGTAGGCCATGAAGAGCGCCCCGAAAAACAGCACCTCCGTGCCCAAAAAAATCCACATGCCCAGGGCGGCGGTCTGCCGCTGGTGCTCCGGATCGTCGAAGAGATGGGGTGCGGGCGAATCGTTTTCCATGGCGGGTTAGCCTTCTGGGTTTTGGCTGTCCGGCGTTTCACCGGGAGGCGCCTGCGGAGGCGGGCCGGCGGGTTCCGGGTAATCGTAGGGGCCGGTGGTGACCACGGGGATTTCCTCGAAATTGTACGTTGGCGGCGGGGAGGGCGTCGTCCATTCCAGGCCGGTGGCGGACCAGGGATTGTTGCCAGCGCGTTTGCCGTGTTTCAATGACCAGAGCAGGTAAAACACCGGCAATAAATAGCCGACGCCGAGGATGCTAGCTCCCGCGCTCGAGAGGGTGTTGTAGAGCTGGAACTCCGGTGGATAAACCGAATAGCGACGGGGCATTCCCAAATAGCCGAGGATGAATTGCGGGAAAAACGTGAGGTTGAAACCGATGAAGGTGACGAGCGCCGCGAGCCGCCCGAGTTGCTCGGGATACATGCGGCCCGTGATTTTTGGCCACCAAAAATGCAGCCCGCCCATGAAGGCCAGCACCATGCCGCCGACCATGATGTAGTGAAAATGGGCCACCACAAAATAGGTGTGCGTGACGTGGACATCCACAGCCAGCGCCGCGAGGAAAAGGCCAGTGAGTCCGCCAATAGTGAAGAGCCCGATGAACCCGAGGGCGTAGAGCATCGGCGTGTCCAGGGCGATGGAGCCTTTGTAGAGCGTGGCCGTCCAGTTGAAGACTTTGATGGCGGAGGGAATGGCGACCATGTAGCTCAAAAACGAAAACACCATCCCGGCGTAAACGCTCTGGCTGCTGACGAACATGTGGTGCCCCCAAACGAGAAACCCCAGGACGGCGATAGCGACGCTGGCTGCCGCGACGAAGGGGTAACCAAAGATGCGCTTGCGGGCAAAGCATGGGATGAGTTCGCTAATTACGCCCATGCCAGGCAGGATCATGATGTAGACGGCGGGGTGGGAGTAGAACCAAAACAAATGCTGGAAAAGGACCGGATCGCCGCCCAGAGCCGGGTCGAAAATGCCGACGCCCCAAATCCGTTCGATAGCCACCAGCGTGAGCACCATTGCGAGCACGGGCGTTGCCAATACCAGGATGACGCTGGTTGAATACAGCGACCAGACAAACAGGGGGAGGCGGAACCACGTCAACCCGGGCGCGCGGAGTTGGTGAATGCTTACGATGAAGTTGAGGCCGGTAAGAATGGACGAAAACCCGGCGATAAAAATGCCCGTGACCATGGCGACAACCGCTCCATTGGCATATGTGGTGCTATAAGGTGTGTAAAAGGTCCACCCGGTATCCACCCCGCCGCCGAGAATGGCCCAGAACGCCACGATTCCCCCGGCGTTAAAAAGATACCAGCTCAAGAGATTCAGCTTGGGAAAAGCGAGATCCCGCGCGCCAATCATGAGCGGAAGGATGAAGTTGCCAATGACCGATGGAATGGAGGGAATCAAAAACAACCAGACCATCAACACGCCATGGAGCGTAAAAAGGCGGTTGTACATTTCCGAACTGACCAAGCCGCCTTTCGGGGACAGCAACTGGAGCCGGATCACACCGGCGGCGACCGCCGCGATGGCGAAGAAGCCGAGGATGGAAAACAAATACAGCAGGCCGATGCGCTTGTGGTCTGTGGTAAGGAGCCATGAGCGCGCGGTGTGCTCCTCGAGGTAGCCACGGTTGGGCGTGTTCATTTTTCAGCTCCTTTCGAACCTTGCCTCAACGCTTTGGATTCGCCGGTGTCGTCGCTGTAGCGCAACGGTTGGTTGCTCCCGGTTTCTGTGCCGGAGCCGAGGGATTTGATGTAGGCGATCAAGGAAAAGAGGGCCTCTTCGGAGAGCTTGCCCTGGTAAGAGGGCATGACGGCATCGTAGCCCGCGACAATTTGAGATTCGGGCAGCAGGATGGAATCCCGCAGATATTGATCGTCAGCCGTGGTGGTTTTGCCGTCCTTGAGCGGGACGACGGAGCCGTAAAGGCCCACAAGGCTCGGTGCGCGCACCACGCGGCTCCCGGCATGACAGCCGCTGCAACCGTATTCGCGAAACAGGCGTGCTCCCTCTCGTGCCGGGCTCTCGGATTGGTCGCCGGAGGTGAGCCATTGCTGGTAGTCGTTTTTTTTCATGACAAACACCGCGCCTGTCATCCGCGAATGGCCGGTGCCGCAATATTGACTGCAATAGAGGCGGTATTCCCCGAGCTTCATCGGAATGGTCCACATGGTGGTGTAGCGGCCCGGAACCACGTCCTGTTTGATGCGAAACGCGGGGATGTAGAGGCTGTGGATGACGTCCTGCGAGGTCATCACGAACTTCACCGGAATGCCGAGCGGCAGGTGCAGGGTGTTGATTTCGCGTTTGCCTTGCGGGTGCTGGAATTTCCACATCCATTGTTTGCCGATCACGTTGATTTCCATCGCGTCGTCGGGCGGATGGCGCGCGCGGAAATAAGCGGACGCGGCCACAACGAAAAATCCCGTGGCGATGCCGATGGGAATGATCGTCCAGGCGGTTTCGAGGATCCATGTTTTCTTGAAAGTGATGACGCGATGAGCCGGGCTTGAGCGGCGGTATTTGAAGCCGAAATAGGCGATGGGTCCGGCGACGACGAAAATGAAGAAAAACGCCATCACCATGAGCGCGATCATGATTTGATCCACCTCACGCGCTCCCGTGGAGGCTTCTTCTGGCCAGATGGGGAACATTATTTTCTGGGGGAGTCGCCCCGGTTCGAGCGGCGGCGGTAGCGCACCACGAGAAGAAAGACGCCGATGATTGTCAGCACGGCGACAATTCTCACAATGGTCATAATCAGGCTGCCGTAGGGCGATTTGATCGGGTTGTAGTGAAAGCAGAGCAAAATGAGTTTTTCGACGGGAGAGGGCGGGGCTTCTCCCTTTGCCGCATCGGTGAGAGCTTTGGCCAGGTCTTCGCTTGAGAAGGAAATGCCCATGAAGTAGCGGAAGATTTTTGCGTCGGGCCGGATGACGACAAAGCCCGCCGGGTGGGCGTATTCCCCGGTTTTGTCATCGCGAACGCTCCGGTAGCCGATGGCGTCGCTGAGTTGGTCGATGCTTCCCTTGTCGCCCGTTAGGAAATTGGAACCGGCTTCCGCGCCCGGGCGCGCGAAACGTTTGAGGAAAACGGCCCGTTTGGCTTGCGCTTCTTTGAGCGATTCCTTCGGGTCGATGGAATAAAATACGACTCGGTAATCTTTGTTGATTTCCTTGGGGCCATCCAGCAGAGCGAGCGTTACGCCGTCGGCGACCGCTTCGCAAAGCATATGGCAGCCGAAGTAGCCGGGGATGAGGACGACGGGCTGGCCGCGAAAACAATCCTTAAGCTGAACCCGTGAGCCGTTGGCATCCAAAAAGGTGAGGCCGGTGGGAATTTCCCGCCCGGGATGTTGGTCGAACTGAACCAACTCCAAGTCCTTTTCTGAAATTTCGTGGGCGTTGGCAAACGCGGCAAGGATTCCCACGATGAGTGCAAGATAGAGTTTCATGGTTTGTTGGTTCTTTCCGCGTTTTCCTTTGCACGCTGCTGCATCAGCTCAATCCAGGTGGGGCCGGCGGGCAGACCCGGAGTTCCGAGCAGGGGCTGGGTTCCGCGCTGGGCCAAAAGTTCCATCGCTTGCCGAATCGGGATTTGAACGACGCCGGTTTTCCGATCCACCCACCGGTAGCTATTGAGGATTTCATCTTCCTGGCGGCGGAATTTTGCGAGATCCTCGGGCGGGTAGAGTTGAAGCTGGGGGTTGGGGAATTCCTTTCTCGCGCCGGGAAGCGGCACGCCGATCTTTCCCTCCTCGCTTTGCGTGTTGATCGCGAAGGCTCGATAGAGCAGGGCGATGGCGAATGAGGAAAAGCAGAGGCTCACGATGAGCAGCCCCGCAATGACCGTCAGCGCACCCGGGTTGATGCCTTTGCGTTCGGTCATGGCGTTCGCGCCTCCAGTTCGGCGAGCCGTGGATCGTGCGTTGGGATCGGAGCGGCTGAACGCCAGCCAATGAGGAAAAAGAAGAGCCAGACCCCACCCATCGCGATGGGGAGAAGAAGATCCATCCAACTCAAATGAAACGCGGGATAAAAGGCAGGGGCAATGACCCAGAATAGATAGGCAGTTTGTGCCGCTGTGATCCATAGGGCAATGGCGGCCAGCGTCCGCTGGTTTTTCTTCGGCGGCTGAAATAGCAGCACCGCTGACGGTCCCGCAAAACAGACAATCCCCAGGATACGTGCGAACCATTCCCACCCGCCTTGGTTGCGTACAAGGTACCAGGCGGCTTCCTCGGGCAGATTGCCGCACCAGATAATCAGGAATTGCGAGAACGCGACATAGCTCCAAAAAATGACAAATGCAAAGAGCAGTTTGCCGAGGTCATGCCAGCCGGAGGTGATGACTAGTTTGGCAATGCGCTTCTCCTTTGGCAAAAGATACACCGCTGCCGCCGTGGCCAATGATAACGCGAGCAGCGTTTGCGTGGCGGCGACGATGACCGGGAACATGGTGGAGCGCCACTCGGGCTGCAACTGCATGACCCAATCGAACATTGCCAAACTCAAGGTCAAAAAATAGAGAACGAGACCGGGGCCGCAGAGCGTGCGGATGCGAAGTAGTGGGGCGGGGGTGTCCTGCGCATCCAGCCGAATGGATAAGGCTCGCAGCCGCCATGAGAGCCCTATCCAAATGGCGAAGCAGGCGATGGCGCGCCCGATGACCCAGCCCGGCGCAAAATAGCCGCTGCCCTGCCGCAGTTGCGGGAGCCCCCATATTAGCGCCGCGAAGATTAACGCCAGCACCGGCAAGGGAAACAAGGCGGCTTCCAAAATGCGCTGAACGATGAACCCCCAGCGTCCCGCGGTGAGGTGATGGAGTATCAGTTGCGCGAGCGCGCCGAGGCTGACGCCCAGCCAAAGCATAAAGGCGAAAAGCGCGGAGTGAATCAACTGGGCACGGTCCAGAATCGCGGCTGGAACACAGGCGGCCACGGCCAGTACAGCAACCCACGGGATGACGGCGCGTCGATCCATCATTTCTGATTCGTCAGGCGGTTTCGCTCAGGTTCCGGCACATCGTTCCATCGGGCATCCTGGCTGAACTGCAAGGCGCGGATGTAGGCGGCGATGGCCCAGCGGTCGGAGGGGGGCACGCGGTCGGCATAGGAATACATGACGCCGTAGCCTTTGGTAATCACACCAAATAAGTAACCCGGCGGGACGACGCGCAACCGCTCTTGATGATACGTCGGAGGAGCGGGGAAACCCCGCTGCACAATCATCCCGTCGCCGGAGCCGGTGCGGCTGTGGCACGCCGAGCAATAGATGTCGAAGCGTTCCCGGCCCCGTTCCAGGAGATCCAGCGTAACGGGCATTGGAAATCCCGTCACCAAATGCCCGTTGATTTCCCCTTGGTAAAAAGCGGTGTCAGCCTCCAGTCCCCCGCGTGGCACCGTGCCGTCCACCGGCTGACGGGCGGTCATGCCGTTGGTAAAAAATTCCGAGCTTTCCAGCGGTTTCACCCTGCCGTTTTCAACCATTCCCTTGCGGCACCCGCAGACCATCACCAAAAGAATCACGGCCGCAGGCAGGAGCGTTTTCATTCCGGCACCTCCAGGACGCGCTCCGGGGCGAGGCTTTCGAGAAACTCGCGCGTGGTGGCCAGGGAAAACTGCGGGTCCGTTTGTTTGAGGCACAAATAGAACCGATCGTCGCTCGCTCTCTTGAACTCGGGCACGTTAAAAACAGGGTTGTGAGGTTGTGGGAGCCGGATAGCGAGGAAGAGGCCAAGTACGCCCGCCAACGCCGCGATGAGAATCGTTAACTCGAAGGTCACGGGAACAAAGGAGGGCCAGCTGTGAAACGGCCTGCCGCCGATGTTCAGCGGGTAATCGACCGCCATGGCGTACCATTGCATAAAGTAGCCGCCGCTTCCGCCCGCCGCTCCGCCCAGCAGGAACAGCAGAGGCAACAGGGAGCGCCGTTTGCCCAGCGCGCGCGCCAGACCGTGAACCGGAAACGGAGTATAGGCATCCATTTCCGTGTAGCCACGCGCGGCTGCGGCGCGGGCTGCGGCAAGCACCCCTTCGGGGCTTTTGAACTCCGCCATCAAACCGTGGAGCGGCGCGTTCATAGGGCTTGGGGTGGTTCGTTAGGAACCAGTTCCTTCACGTCGCTGATCGCGATGGCAGGGGCAAGGCGGATAAACAGCAGAAAGAGCGTCAGGAATAATCCCCCGGAGCCGATGAGCGTGGCCCAGTCCCATACCGTGGGCCAATACGAACCCCAACTCGACGGCAGGAAATCCTTCGCCAGGCTACAGATTACAATCATCACGCGTTCGAGCCACATGCCGAGATTGATGACGATGGAAACGGCAAATAGCGTCCACTCGCTGGTGCGGGCGCGTCGCGACCAGAGGATTTGCGGGATCAGCACATTGCACAAAATGACCGCCCAGAAAATGGCTGACCACCGTCCCCATAGCCGCGCCATCGTGTTCGCGTATTCAAAGGCGTCCCGCGTCGTCAGGCCCATTAAGGTTTCCATGAAGTAGCCATAGGCGACCATCAGCCCGCTGGCGAACATCACGCACGCCATGCTGTTGAGGTGCCGGGGCGTGATGATGCTGTGCAGCTTGAAAATGGAGCGCAGCGGGAGCAGCAACGTCAGCACCATCGCAAACCCGGAGTAGATGGCCCCGGCGACGAAGTAGGGCGGAAAAATCGTGGAATGCCAGCCGGGGAGCAAACCCACGGAGAAGTCGAAGCTAACGACACTATGCACGCTGAGGACTAACGGCGTGGCCAGCCCGGCGAGCAGACGGTAGGCGGTTTGATGCCGCTGCCAATGCTCCGCCGATCCGCGCCAGCCCAGGGCCACGATGCCATAGAATCGCCGCAGGAGGGGTGTTTTTTCCCGGTCTCGCAACGTGGCCAAATCCGGCACGAGGCCGACGTACCAATAGAGCAGCGATACGGTAAAATATGTGGAAACCGCAAACGCGTCCCACACCAGCGGGCTTCGGAACTGCGGCCAGAGGCCCATGGTGTCCGGGTAAGGGAGCAGGAAATAAAACACCCAGGGGCGGCCCAGGTGCAGCAGCGGAAACATGCCCGCGCACATCACGGCGAAGATCGTCATCGCTTCGGCCAGACGGTTGATCGAGTTGCGCCACGGCTGCGCCAGCAGCAACAGAATGGCCGAGATGAGTGTGCCCGCGTGCCCGATGCCGATCCACCAGACGAAGTTTGCGATGGCAAACCCCCACCCGACGGGAATGTTGATTCCCCAGACGCCGACGCCCCGGTAAAAAAGCCAGGAGATGGCCACCATCAGTACGGATAAAAGGAAGAACGCCCCGGCAAATGCCGCCCACCACCAAAGCGAACGAATGCGCAGCAGCGGAATGCTTGCGATTTCATCGGTGATGCTCGAATAGCTCGCGCCTTTTTCCAGCAGCCGCGTGGGATAACCAAGGTCCGAGGTTTTCATTGGCGCGGATTGGTGACGCGGGCGAGATAGGTGGTTCGCGGGTGCGTGTTGAGTTCTTCCAACAGCGAGTAATTCAACGCGCTTGCGGCCATCGCGGCGGCGCGGGTGTGCCCGTCGAGATCGCCAAATACGATGGCTTGCGTGGGGCAGGCTTGCGCGCAAGCGGGCACGATTTCCCCGTCGCGGAGCGGCCTCTTTTCAACCTCCGCTTTGATGCGGCCCATGGTGATTCGCTGGACGCAGTAGGTGCATTTTTCCATGACCCCGCGCGTGCGCACGGTGACGTTTGGGTTTTGCGACAGCATGAAAGGCTCTTTGCTTTCCGGTTTGGCGTAGTTGAAAAAATTGAACCGGCGCACTTTGTAAGGGCAGTTGTTGGAACAATAACGCGTGCCGATGCAGCGGTTATAAACCTGCACGTTCAGACCCTCGTGGTCATGGAGAGTCGCGGCGACGGGGCACACCAACTCGCAGGGAGCGGTTTCGCAATGCATGCAGGGGACGGGCTGGAACGCGATGGCTGGATGCTTAGGCTCGCCGAAGTCGTAGGAATCAATGCGCAGCCAATGCATTTCACGGCCCCTGGCGACTTCCGCGCGCCCCACCGGCGGAATGTTGTTCTCCGCCTGGCACGCCGCCACGCAGGCGTTGCAGCCGATGCAGCGGGTGAGGTCGATCACCATTCCCCAGGCGATGCCGTCCGTCGCGCTGCGTGTGAGGTTGTAGAATCCGGCGGGGTGCGGTTCGCGTTGTGGGGCTGTGGAAGCTTGTTGTTTGGAAATCACGCGTAGGACGTTGGGGCCGTTGACGCGGTGATCCTGCTGCGTGGTGACTAGTTCGTGCCGCGCGCCGGTTTTTTCAATTTCGACCGCGCAGGACCAGATGCCGCGGCTGGTTCGGGCCGGGTAGGCGTCGATGCCGGTGTTTTGCGCGGCTTTGTCGAGGGCCGTGGGCATGCCTTCCGGGGTCGCGCCTTTGAACCACAGCCCCGGTTCCGGCCTCGGCCCCGCGCCCAAGGTGACGGCATAAACGTCATCGGCCATTCCGGGTTGAATGAGGGCGGCACCGCGAAGTTCGCGTCCGTCACCACACTTGACGCGAACGACATCGCCGGATCGCAAGCCGTTGGCCGAGGCCGTGGCTGGGCTGACGAGAAAAGCGTTTTCCCAGGAGAGCCGGGAAATAGGCCTCGGCAATTCTTGCAGCCAGGCGTTTTCGGAGAACCGGCCGTCCCAGAGTCCGTAGTCCGGCGTAAAGAGCAGGGTGGATGCCGGGATGGCTGGCGCTTGGAGTTCAATGGGGCGCGAGGCCTGGATTGATGGGGTTTGCTGGCTAGCCTGGGAGTTGGCGAGCACGCCGTCATGCAGCGCGAGCCGCCACGCGTTCTCGTCCATGCCTTCGAGTGACCAATGATTTTTAATGATGTCGAATGCGGATCGGCCGGGATAGTTGGCGATGCAATCGAGCAATTCGTGAGCGGTTTTTCCGCCGAAAAGTGGCTCGATCATTGGTTGGGCAAGCGTGGTCGCGCCGTCGAAGGCGCGCAGATCACTCCATGCCTCCAGGGGATGCGCCTGGGGAATGTGCCAACGCGCGGCCCGGGCGGTGGCGTTGACGTATTGGCCAAGATGGATGCTGAAGGGGACGCGACGGATGAGCGCAGCAAGGTTCAGATCCGCCGGGGCGGTGTGGGCCCAGTCCCCGTCGAGCATGAATAGCACTTTGACGCTTCCTTTTTCGATGGCCGCCGCGAGGGACTGGATCGAGTCGCCGTTATTCACGGGCTGTACTTGCACCGGGGCGCTGTATGTGACGGTTTTTCCATGGTTACCCAAGGCTTGGTTCATCGCGTGAACCAGGGCGTGCAGTTCCGGAGCTTCCGCCATGCCCGCGAGGATCAACGATGGCGCGCCCGATGACTTCAAATCGCCAGCCACGCCGTTGGCCCACTCCACGGCTTCGCGGCTGGCCCTGGGATCGATGGGCAATCCGGCGATTCCCAGTTTCCGCGCCAGGGCGGCGGCGTAACTAGTCATTGCCGCCGGAGCGATGGCGCTTCGATGATCGGCGGAGGCCCCGGTGATCGTTGGAGCACTTTCCAGGAAGTAAAGGCGGTTTGGACGCTCGCGGCCTGCAATGAAGTCCCGTGCATACCGAAGGCTGCCGGGCAGCGCGAAGAGGAAGTCTGCGCCGAACGAGACGATCACTTTTGCCTGATCGAAATGATACTGGGGCTGAAAATAGTTACCGAAAGCCAACCGGGAGCCTTCGAGTTCGGCATCGAAATTGATCGGCTCGTATTGATGCCATTGCGCTTCGGGGTAGCGTTGCGTTAACGTTTTCCATTGATGCTCGAATGCCGGGGAGGCGATCGTACCCGTCAGTAGATGCAGGCCTGCACCGCCGGGGGGCAGTTCAGCCAAGGCTCGTTGCAACTCGGCAAGAAACCCCGGCCAGCTTGCCGTCTCCCCGTTTCGAAGCGGCAAACTTGAGCGCGTTGGATTGTAGAGGTCCAGGATGGCGGCTTGCTCGAAAAGGCTCGTCGCGCCGAGGCTCGCTGGGTGCAGCGGGTTGCCTTCGATTTTCGTGGGGTGGCCTTCATGCGTTTCGACCAACACGCCGCGGCCGAACCCCATGAATGCAAGCGCCGTGGCGTAGAAAAGGGGTTTGCCCGGGATCACTCTTTCGGGTTGGTCGATGTAGGGCACGATTTCCTGCCGTGGCTGGCGCACGCATCCTGCCAGGCTTGAAATTCCAGCCAGCGCGACCGTGCCGCCGAGCAGTCGCATGAAGTCGCGCCGGGTGATGCCCCGGTTGGCAAACTCACGGGCCATGGCCTCCGAATAAGGCGTTGTGGCAGGGTTGTTCATCGTTCAGCGGTGGCAATTACTACAATCGAGAAGGAACTGGGGCTGCCGGGTATCGTTTTCTTGCATCCGTTTGGCGCCTTCGGAGGGCGACGGATTTTTCGAATCCATTTCAAAGACTTGCCGCTGGGTTCTGATGTAACCTTGCGGCGCGCGGTGGCAGTCGAGGCACCATCGCATGTAAAGAGTTTCCGCTTTCCATGTCAGCGGCATCTCGTCCACGCGGCCATGGCAACTGACGCACCCGATGCCTTTGGCAATATGGATATGGTGATCGAAGTAAACGTAATCGGGGACGTTGTTGATCCGCACCCACGGGATCGGCTTGCCGGAGGTGAGGCTTTGACGCACTTCGGAAAGCACCGGGGCTTCGGTCCATAGTTGCGAATGGCAAGTCATGCACGTGTGGGTCGGCGGCACCCCGGCAAAGCTTTCCCGTTCCACGCCGGTGTGGCAGTAGCGGCAGTCCAGGCCCAGCCCGCCCACGTGGTGCTGATGGCTGAATGGGACCGGCTGGATCACGGGCATTTTGACGCCGGTGAGATAAGGGGACCAGTAAACGCGGTAGACACCGTAGCCAATGATGCTCGCCAGCAGCACAAATCCCACGAGAACGGCGGGGGCCACGGTGTTGTAAGCCCGCGAGAAAATCTGTGCCATGGGTTTGAAGAATCGGCCCTCGCATTTTAGGCCGCGCCACTGCGGGCCTCGCGGTGGCCGCTCGAAAAGACCGCGATGATGAAAGCTGTCATTAGCAGCAACGCTCCGTTGAGCACGTGCAGGCTGGTTGGAAGCGGCGGGCGCAAATACCAGATAATCACCGCGCCCAAGGCCCATTGCAGCACAACCAGGCCGCAGGCGAGGAAAACGAGACGCCGAAACCACGCCGGGGCTTTTTCGCTTTTTCGCAGCGAGATCGTTTTTGCCGCCAGAATGCCCGCCGTCACCGCGACCACCGCGGCCCAAATGCGGTGCATCATGGCCATGTCCACGAAGGCATCATGGGTTTTGGGAAGCAATGTGCCATCCGGCGTCAGCGGAAAGGTGGGAATGGCCAGCCCCGCGCCCATGTGGCGCATGACGGCCCCGAGGATGAGTTGTAAAAATACGGCTCCCACGAAAATCCACGTCAAAAAGGGCAGGGTGGCCGCACCGGCCACGCTAAATTCGCTTCGCCGCCGGTTCCATCGCGGGTCGACCACCGCCGCCAGCAGCACCAGCACGCAGAGAAAAGCCTGTGCGACGCAGCCGTGGACGATGGCGAGCGCGGTGGAAACTTCCGTGACGCGCAGGCCGCCCAGCACGCCTTGGACGATGACCAGCCCCGCGGCTGCCAGGCCCGTCCGCCGCACCCATGCGCGCTGGTCGGTGCGCCAGATCCAAAAGGCCAGAACCAGCGTGAGCACTCCCACGAACGACCCTGCCAAGCGGTGAATGTGTTCCCAAAAAACCAGCCCCTCCCATTGCGAAATGGGAAAAGTGAACAGGTTGTAGCCAAAGGTGGTGGGCCAGTCCGGCACGGAAAGGCCGCCCCCGAGGCTGGTGACCATTCCCCCAAGGAGCAGCAGGAGCAGGGTGGCAAAAACGACCGCTTTCGCAAAGCGGGACAAGCCAACGGAGGGTGATTGCATACGGGTAAAGATCGTGGCTCGGGTCGCCGAAGGCTGGAGAAACACCGCAGGCATGGGGCACCCGGCGCGGCTCGGGCGCGCGATCTATTTCGCGATGGTGAAGTCATTCCTAGCCGCCGCGCTGTCGCTGTTGTTGCTGCTGAATTTGGGAGCTTGCCGCCCATCTGCTCCGGCGGGCGGCGTGGTCCGCAGTCTTTCCAATCGCGAATTTGACTCCGCCATCGCCAATGCGTCCCTGCCTGTTTTTGTGGAATTTTACGCGCCGTGGTGCCACTTGTGCCAAACACTCACGCCGGAGCTGGAGCGGCAGGCCGCGCCGTTTGCGGGGAAGATTATTTTCTACAAGGTGAACCTGGACCAGTCGCCGGAATTGGCCCGGCGCTTTGGGGTGAAGGGCGTGCCCACGCTCCTTTTTTTCAACGGAGGCAAGCTGATGGATCAATATATCGGTCTCCCGACGCCCGCCGAACTCCAAACGATTTTGACCAAGCTGGCGGAAAGCAAAACCAATTCGTGACGGTGCCGCTTTGATACGCCGCGAGTAGCGGCGAAGTTCGAAGAGGTAGCATGAGCGCGACTCCGTGCGGCGCGAGATTGAACGGTTTGTTGCGAACGGCCCCGGGGCAGCCGGGAGCTACCCCCACGTGGAGCAGCAGTTCGAAAACCGGCGTCGGCACGGCGATGAACCGTGGCAGCCGCGTCTGGTTTACGCTGGCGGAGGGCCTCATTAGCGAGGTGTTTTTTCCGCAAGTGGATACGCCCGCGGTCCGGGATATTCAGTTCATGGTTTCCGACGGAGACTCCTTTTTTTCCGACCAGCGGCGCGACACCACTTGCGAGGTGCGCACGCTGGAGCAGGGCGTTCCCGCTTACCGGATGACCAATCGTTGCAACCAGGGGCGCTATGGCCTGGAACAGGAAATCATTGCGGACCCGGGCCGCAGCGTGTTGCTGATCCGGGTGCGCCTGGAGCCGCTTCGCCTGGAAAATCCAAGGCTGCATCTCCTGGTCGCGCCGCGTTTATGCGCGAGGGGGTTTGGTAACAGCGCCTGGGTGCAGGATTTCCAAGGCAACCCGATGCTGTTCGCCAAGAACGCGGGAGTGGACGGTCCGAGCGTTCTTGCCGTCGGGTGTTCGGTCCCATTCCGTAAGCTGTCGGTGGGCTATAGCGGCATTTCGGATGGATGGCAGGATGTCTCGAAGCATTGCCGCATGGAATGGGAATACCATTGCGCCCCCGATGGGAACGTGGTGCTTACCGCGGAACTGGATACTTCGCGAGAGTTGAGTTTTGTGATTGCGGTTGGGTTTGGCACCACTGCCTTTGGCGCGGGGCACCACGTTTTGGGAAGCTTGATCGACGGGTTTGACGACCGTTTGCAGCGTTACGCCGCCCAGTGGCGCAGCTATGGCGGAAAGCTTCGCCTGACGTTCGAAGACATGCCGGACGAGCGTTCCATGGCGGCGGTCAGCGCGTTTGTGCTTCGCTCGCACGAGGCGAAGGAATACCCGGGCGGCATGGTGGCGAGCCTCGGCACACCATGGGGGGAATACCGCGGGGACGGGGAGACAGGCTACCACATGGTCTGGACGCGGGATTTGATCGAGTCGGCGGGCGGACTCATCGCGGTCAACTCGCATGGGGCGGCGCGGCGCGTTTTGACGTATCTCCACACCACGCAGGAGGCGGATGGCCATTGGCCGCAGAATATGTTCGTGGACGGGCGGCGGCATTGGACGGGCATTCAGATGGATGAAATCGGCTTCCCCATTCACCTCGCGTTCGCGGCGGTGCGCAATGGAACGCTGGACGCCGGGGAGTTGCCGCGTTACTGGCCGACGGTGATGAAAGCGGCGGAGTACATCATCGAGCATGGCCCGGCGACGCAGATGGACCGCTGGGAAGAGTTCTCCGGTTTCTCAACTTTCACGTTGGCTGTGGAAATCAGCGCGCTGCGGCTGGCCGCCGCTTATGCGGAAAAGGTCGGATATCCCGGGTTTGCGCAAAGGGCGCGGACCGTTGCGGATGAATGGGATTCCCAAATTGAAGCATGGACTTATGCCGCAGGAACGGAACTGGCCCGGCGGATCGGCGTGGATGGCTATTACGCTTTTATCGTGCCGGAGTCTCCGCAAGAAACGGAGCCGATGAGGCGCGCGGTGCCCGTCCGCCATTGGACGGGCGAAGGGAGCCCGGTTGCCGGGGAGGTGGTCAGTACCGACGCGCTCGCGCTGGTGCGCTTCGGGCTTCGCCGTGCCAACGATCCCAGGATATTGAACACCGTGCGCGTCATTGATGCGACGCTACGCGTGGAAACGCCTTTCGGACCGTGTTGGCGCCGGTTTATGGGCGACGGCTACGGCGAGAGCGATGCCGGCGAGCCGTTCCGCGACGATGGCAATGGGTTCGGACGGCCGTGGCCGCTGCTGGTCGGCGAGCGAGCGCATTACGAAATTGCGGCAGGCCATCGCGACGAAGCCATTCGCTTGATGCATGTGATGGGGGCGTTCGCCAACGGTTCCGGTTTTTTTCCCGAGCAAATATGGGATGGCCCCGATCTTCCGCACAAAGCACTTTATTTTGGTAAAGCCACGGGGTCGGCCATGCCGCTCGTTTGGGCTCATGCAGAATACCTCAAATTGCGCCGCTCCATCGCCGAGAACCGGGTCTTCGATCTTCCCGAGTAAACTATGCAAACCAATCGCCGCGTTGTTGTAATCACTGGGGCATCGGCCGGGGTGGGGCGGGCCACAGCCCACGCCTTTGCCCGCGAAGGCGCACGGATCGGGCTGCTGGCACGGTCTGAGAACGCTTTGAACGAAGCGAAAGCCGAAGTTGAAAAATGGGGCGGGGAGGCGCTCGTATGCCCGGCGGATGTTGCCGATCCGGAACAAATCGAGACGGCGGCCCAAAGGATTGAGGAGCAATTCGGCCCCATCGACGTGTGGGTGAACGACGCAATGGTTTCGGTATTCTCGCCGGTTTCGGAAATGTTGCCGGAGGAATATAAGCGAGTCACCGAGGTCACGTATCTCGGTTATGTCTATGGCACGCTGGCGGCTTTGCGCCGAATGCGGGAGCGCAATCGCGGCCACATTATTCAAGTGGGAAGCGCATTGGCCTATCGAGGCATTCCGTTGCAAAGCGCCTATTGCGCCGCTAAACACGCGATTCAGGGGTTTTGCGATTCGTTGCGCTGCGAGTTGCTGCACGACAAGAGCGGTATTTGTTTGACCATGGTGCAGATGCCCGCGCTGGATACTCCGCAGTTTCGTTGGGTGAAGAGCCGTCTGCCCCGCAAACCCCAGCCGGTGCCGCCCATCTATTCGCCCGATATCGCGGCAGAGGCCATCGTGTGGGCTTCGCATCATCGGCGGCGCGAAATCTGGGTGGGAATTCCCACGGTGGAGGCGCTGCTCGGCAACAAGTTTTTTCCAGGCCTGCTCGATCATTACCTGGCCTGGAAGGGTTATGGAGCGCAACAATACGATGGCCTGGAAGACACGCAGCGTCCCAATAATCTATGGGAGCCGGTCGAGGAATGCCACAGCACTCACGGGGACTTTCGTTCGCGCGAACGCATTTTCAGCCCGCAGCTCTGGACCAGCCGTCACCGGGGGGCGTTGAGCCTGGTGTTTATCGGAATTCTCGCGGCTATGATCGGGTCAGCAGCAAAACGCCCAGCATCCATGGCAGGTAAACGATGGATGCTTTGAAAAGTCGCCGCGCCGTTTCGCGGTTGGGATTTGCCAGCAACCGGGCCGCGAAAAAGAGCATTAGGAGATTGGGGGCGGCGGCTCCCGCGAGATAGTTTATCTTCAGCGTTCCAGCTCCGTATGGGAGAGCGGAAATAATACTCAAAATGATAACCGCGCATAGCGAAACTGCCGGAATGGCGTCTTCGCGCAAATTTCCGCGACTGGGTATGGCAAAACCGGCGGCCACGTAATCATCCTTGTGGAGCCAAACGATGGCGAGCAGGTGCGGGAGTTGCCACACGAGCAGCAGCGCGAACAAAAAACCGCCGTACCAGCCGATGCGCCCGTCGCAGGCCGCCGTGCCGATCATCGGCGGCAGCGCCCCGGCAATCGCGCCTGGCAGAATACAGGCGGCGGTGCGGCGCTTGAGCGGCGTATAGATGCCCAGGTAAATAGCCCATCCGCAGCCAGCCAGCGCGAAGGAAAGAAAAGGGACGCCAAGCCAAAGCACGCCCAACCCAAGGACGGAGGCCGACGTTCCAAGCACGTATCCGGCGGGCCGCGAGATTTTGCCCGAGGGAAGGGGACGACTGCGCGTTCTTGTCATCAGGCCGTCCCACTTCCATTCCATGGCTTGGTTTAGCATGGCAGCGCCGAGGCATGTCAGCCCGGTTCCGCCGAGCAGTGAGAGCAATCGCGTGACCGAGAGAGCAGGGATTCCACCAGCCAAGGCGTAGCCAGCCGCGGCGGTCATCAAAACGAGAGCGGCAATTCGCGGTTTGGCGAGTCGAGACAGGCTTAGTAAATCGACAGAGCGTTCCAGGGTTGAGGGGGGTGCGGCCACCGGGCAGGGTTCGCGTGCCGGCACCTGCGCGGCTGTGCTGAAGCACAAATTTCCGTGGGTAAAACTTGACGGCGCACCCCTACGCGCGGACGTCAAGTACGGCGCGTATATCTCCCGTAAATCACATGGCTTCGAATATTCTTATCACGGGTGGAGCCGGATTTGTCGGGTCGCATTTGGCGGATGAACTGCTGGCCCACGGCTATAACGTGCGGGTACTGGATAGTCTCACCCGGCAGGTTCATCCGCAGGGGAGGCGGCCTGAGTATTTGAACGAAGCTGTGGAGTTGGTGGTTGGCGACATTCGGGACGCGGAGGCCGTGGGCCGGGCTCTGGAGGGCATGGACGCTGTGTTTCACCTGGCGGCGGCGGTGGGCGTTGGCCAAAGCATGTATGAGGTGGCGCATTATACCGATGTCAATTGCAACGGAACGGCGGTTCTGCTGGAGGCGATGATTCGGCGCAAAGTGGGCCGCATGGTGGTCGCTTCCAGCATGAGCATTTATGGGGAAGGACTTTACCGGACGGCGGCTGGGGACTTGGTGGAAGGCCGCGAGCGGACGCTGCAACAGCTCGCGGCGCACGAGTGGGAGCTTCGCGACGAAGCCGGGAATCTCCTGGAACCCGCGCCCACTCCCGAGCGCAAAACCCCGGCGTTGCCATCGGTTTATGCCATTTCAAAATATCACCAGGAGTGCATGGCGCTGACGGTTGGGCGAGCTTACGGCATCGCAACAGCCGCGCTGCGCTTCTTCAGCATCTACGGCCCCCGGCAGGCGCTTTCGAATCCCTACACCGGGGTGCTCGCTAATTTTGCTTCGCGATTGTTGAACGGACGGCCTCCGCTCATTATGGAGGACGGGCAGCAGCGGCGTGACTTCGTGAATGTGCGCGACGCGGTGCGGGCTTGCAGGCTTGCTTTGGAGTCGCCACAGGCCAGCGGCAAGGCGTTCAATATCGGCAGCGGCACCAGCCGCGCCATTGTGGATGTCGCACGAACCATCGGGCGTGTGTTGGGCAGGAAAATCGAGCCGGAAATGACGCACGACTACCGCAAGGGCGATATTCGTCACTGTTTTGCGGATATTTCCGCCGCGAAATCCGTGCTTGGGTACGCGCCCCAGGTCAGCCTTGATGACGGCCTTTGCGAACTGGCGGAGTGGCTCAAGGGGCAGTCCGCGACGGATTGCACGGAGCGGGCGCGCGAGGAATTGCAGGCCCGGGGGTTGACGATTTGAGCGTTGAGTTTCGAAATCGTATGAATATCCAGTATGCCGATGCTGCAGAAGAACCTGAAGCGCACTTCATGAACGCCGCTGTGATCGCGGCCCCGGGGCGCGTGGAAATTCAACGCGTCCCGCTCCCGCAACCCAAGCCCAACGAAGTGCGGGTGCGCCTGGAAGGCTGCGGGGTGTGCGCTTCGAATATCCCGGTGTGGGAAGGCAAACCGTGGTTCCAGTATCCGTTTGCGCCCGGCGCGCCGGGGCATGAAGGGTGGGGTTATGTGGACAAAGTCGGCGATGAGGTCAACGGCTTCTCCCGCGGGGATCGCGTGGCCGTGCTTTCCTCAAGTGCCTACGCGGAGTATGACGTCGCGCCCGCCACTGCGGTGGTGAAGCTTCCCTCCAGCTTGAACGGCGCTCCTTTTCCTGCCGAGCCGCTGGGTTGCGCGATGAATGTTTTCCGGCGGAGCTGTGTTCGCGAGGGGGATACGGTGGCCATGGTCGGCATCGGGTTCCTGGGGGCGGTGCTTACCCGGCTGATTTCTTGTACGGGAGCCCGCGTGATCGCCATTGCCCAGCGGCCCTATTCGCTGGAGATCGCTTCCAAAATGGGGGCGTGGAAAACGCTTCAATGCGAGGATTCGAACGCGATTCTCAAACAAACAACGGAGGCCACCGGCGGCAAGCTTTGCGACGTGGTGATCGAAGCCACGGGCAAACAGGAGCCGCTGGACCTCGCGGCTCAATTGACCCGCGAGCGCGGCCGGTTGGTCATCGCCGGGTATCACCAGGACGGGTTGCGGCATGTGAATCTCCAGCTTTGGAACTGGCGCGGGCTCGATGTCATCAACGCCCATGAACGCGAGGCGGCGGTGTATACGGAGGGCATACGGCTGGCGGTCGAGGCGGTTCAAAACGGAGTGCTCGATCCCTCGGCGCTTTTGACCCACGTCTTTCCGCTCTGCCGCCTGGGCGAGGCGCTGGATATGGCCGCAAGCAGGCCGCCGGGTTTCGTGAAGGCGCTGATTTCATTCGATGTATGATGCTTGAAGCTCCGTTGCCGCGGCGCATTTTGATGACCGCCGATCCGCTCGGGGGCGTATGGTCCTACGGCTTGACGCTCGCGAGGGAATTCCGGGAAACGGAGATCCTGCTGTATGTCATGGGCGGGGCGCTTTCGGCGGACCAGCGAAGGGAAGCCGCCACCCTGGCCAACCTCAAGGTGGTGGAGACGGGCTACCGCCTCGAATGGATGGACGATCCGTGGGCGGGCGTCGATGCCTCGGGGGCGGAACTGCTCAAGTGCGAGGCGGATTTTTCTCCGGACATCGTCCACCTCAACGGCTATGCCCACGCGGCTTTGCCATGGAAAACGCCGGTGCTGGTCGTGGCTCATTCCTGCGTGGTTTCCTGGTGGAAAGCCGTGAAGGGAACGGAGCCGCCCGAGCGTTACGAGTGCTATCGCGAACGCGTTGCCCGCGGGTTGCGGTGCGCGCAATGCGTCGTGGCACCCACGCGGGCCATGCTGGACACGCTCAAGGAAAATTACGGGTTCAATGGGTGGGGATGCGTGATTCCCAACGGCTGCGGTTCGGCGGAATTGTTCCCGGAAACCAAAGAGGCCGCCATCATCGCTTCGGGCCGACTTTGGGACGAAGCAAAAAATTACGCCGTGCTGGACGCCGCCGCTGCGGAGTTGCCGTGGCCGGTGGCGGTCGCTGGGAATGCGGAATCTCCCTCGGGCGGTCGCTGCGGATTCCCCAATTTGCAATCCCTTGGGACGCTCGGCTTTGGCGAAATGGCCCGGCAGTTTCGCAGGGCTGCGATTTTCGCGCATCCCGCTTTGTACGAGCCTTTCGGGCTCTCCGCGCTGGAGTCGGCCTTGTGCGGGTGCGCCCTGGTGCTGGGGGATATTCCCAGCCTTCGCGAAGTTTGGGGGGGCGCGGCGGTATATGTTCCACCACGCGATGCCGATGCGTTGCGGCGTGCGCTCGCCGGCCTGGTCGGCTCGCCGGATCAGCTTCGCGCGATGGGAGCGCGCGCCCGCCAAAGAGCACTGCGCTACAGCGCCGACGCAATGGCCTGCGGGTACCGCAAGCTTTACGCCGAGATGGCCGAGCGGCGAGAGGAGACCGGGCTATGAAGATCGTGCTCTTTTATCATTCGTTAATTTCAGACTGGAACCACGGCAACGCTCATTTCCTGCGCGGCATTGCCACGGAGATGGTGCGGCGGGGGCACGAGGTCGTGATTTATGAGCCCGCCGACGCATGGAGCGTCGCGCATTTGGTCAAAGACCACGGCACCGCGCCGTTGTGCGAGTTCCAGGCCCGCTATCCCACCATCTCCAGCCATCGGTATGGCCGCCTGGATCTGCCCGCGATGGTGGATGGCGCGGATTTGGTTGTTGTCCATGAATGGAACCCGCCGCATCTGGTGGAAGCCGTAGGAAAATGCCGCCCCGCGCGTGGCGCGCTGCTTTTTCACGACACGCATCACCGGGCTGTGACCTGCTCGGCGGAAATGGAGCGTTACGACCTTTCAGCGTACGACGGCGTTCTGGCCTACGGCGAAGTATTACGGAAGATGTACTTGGAGCGCGGCTGGACCAGGCGCGCGTGGACGTGGCACGAGGCGGCGGATACTTCCCATTTCCTGCCGATGCCGCGTTCAGGCCCCGAGGCCGGGGATGTCGTTTGGATCGGCAACTGGGGGGATGATGAGCGCACCGCCGAGTTGGAGGAATATTTCATCGGCCCCGTGAAGCGGCTTCGGCTGCGGGCCGCCGTTTATGGAGTGCGCTACCCGGACGAGGCGCTTGAATGTCTTGCGGACGCGGGCATCCGCTATTGTGGCTGGCTGCCCAATTATAAAGTTCCGGAAGTTTTCGCGCGCTATAAAGCCACGGTGCACATTCCACGGCGTCCTTATGCCGAGGCGCTGCCGGGCATCCCGACCATCCGCCCTTTCGAGGCGCTTGCGTGCGGCATCCCCCTTATCTGCGCTCCCTGGCGGGATTCGGAAAACTTGTTTGTCCCTGGGGCGGATTACCTGACCGCGCGGAATGGCGCTGAAATGGAAGCGTGTCTCGCGGCGGTGCTCAACGATCCCCGGAAAGCCGGAGCCATGGCCGAGCACGGCTTGCAAACCATCCGCGAACGCCACACGTGCCGCCATCGCGTGGACGAGCTTCTCGCCATTTTCCGCGAAATCACCCAATCTCCATGAACCCATCCCTGCGCATCGCTTTTTTTGGCTCCAGCCTGCTTTCCTCGTATTGGAACGGCGCGGCCACTTATTACCGCGGCATCATCCGGGCCTTGCACGAGCGTGGTCACCGCGTCACGTTTTATGAACCGGACGCTTATGAGCGGCCGCAGCATCGGGATATGACCGAGCCGTCGTGGGCGCGGGTGGTTGTTTATCGCGACGATCCCGGGGAAGCACTGCGGCAGATGGAAAGCGCATGCTCCGCGGACATCATTATCAAGGCCAGCGGCGTGGGCGTTCACGACGAGTTGCTGGAATCCGCCGCGCTCGCGCAAAAGAGGGCTCGTAATGCCATCGTGTTTTGGGATGTGGACGCGCCCGCGACCCTCGACCGGGTGACGCGGAATCCCGCCGATCCGTTTCGGGAAAAAATCCCCGGCTACGATCTCGTGCTGACCTATGGCGGCGGCGAGCCGGTCGTTCGAGCCTATGAATGCCTGGGCGCGCGCCGGTGCGTTCCCATTTATAACGCCTTGGATGAAACCACGCATTTTCCGTGCGCGCCTGAAGCCCGGTTCCGGTGCGATCTGGCCTTCCTTGGCAACCGCTTGCCGGACCGCGAGGCCCGCGTGGACGAATTCTTTTTCCACGCGGCGGAGCGATTGCCGGAGCGTGACTTCCTGCTCGCGGGCAGCGGCTGGGGGGACCGCGCGTTGCCGCCCAACGTCCGTTACATCGGGCATTTGCCGACGACGGACCATAACGCGTTCAACGCTTCCGCGCTCGCCGTGCTGAACATCAGCCGCGCCAGCATGGCCAGCTACGGGTTCTCCCCCGCGACGCGCGTCTTTGAAGCGGCGGGAGCGGCGGCGTGCCTCATTACCGACGCATGGGAGGGAATCGGGCGCTTTTTCGAGCCGGGCCGGGAGATCCTTGTGGCCAATGACGGCGCGGCTGTGGCGGAGCACCTGCGCTCGCTTACGCCGGAGCGCGCCCGGTGCGTGGGCGAGGCCGCACGAGGGCGGGCGCTTGCGGAGCACACCTACGCCCGCCGGGTTAGCGAAGTCGAACGGCTGTTTTCGGATATGCTTAAATAATATGAGGCTGCGCATTGTCATCCTCGGCCTTTCGATTACGTCCTCCTGGGGCAACGGACATGCCACCATTTATCGCGGGCTGGTGCGCGAGCTGGCCGCGCGTGGTCACGACGTTCTTTTTTTGGAATACGACAAGCCGTGGTATGCTGCCCATCGCGATGAGGCGTTCCCCACGGGGGGCGGACGCATCGAGCTTTATGCAGGCGCGGAGGATTTGAAACGGCGTTTTGGCGGCGCTCTGGAAGCCGCCGATTGCGTGATGGTCGGCTCGTACGTTCCGGAGGGGATCGAGATTGGGCGATGGATCACGGAACACGCGGGCGGCGTTTCCATTTTCTATGACATCGACACGCCCGTGACGCAGGCCGCCATCGCGCTGGAGAGTTGCGAGTATCTTTCCGCCGAGGTCGCTTCGCACTACGACGCTTATCTTTCCTTTACGGGAGGGCCGATTTTGAACGAAATCGAGAGCGCCTTCGGGTTGCGGGTGGTGCGCCCTTTTTACTGCTGCGTGGACCCTGCGCTTTATTATCCTGAGCCATGCGGCAAGCAGTTCGACCTTGGCTACCTCGGCACCTATTGCCGCGACCGGCAGCCCCGGCTGGATGAGCTTTTGGTGAACCCTGCGAAGCTGGATTCCCAAAGCCGTTTTGCGGTGGCGGGGCCGCTTTACCCGGAGACGCTCGCCTGGCCGCCCAACGTGCGAAGGCTCAGTCACGTCGCGCCGGGGGAGCACCGGGCGTTTTACGGTGTGCAGCGTTTTACGCTGAACCTGACGCGGGAGGACATGTTGCGGTGGGGATATTCCCCCAGCGTGCGGCTTTTCGAAGCGGCAGCCTGCGGCGTGCCCATCATCACCGACCGCTGGCCCGGGCTGGATACTTTTTTTGTGCCGGGGAAGGAAATTCTCACCGCGGACACCGGAGCCGAGGTGCTCGATTTCCTGCATGAACTTGGCGACCGGAAAGCGCAAGCCATCGCCCAAAGAGCGCGGCGGCGGGTATTGAAAGAGCATACCGCAGCGCGCCGGGCCGCCGAGTTGGAAAACCTGGTCGCCGAATTGTCCTGCAACCAAAAACCGTCGTATGGAAAACCGTAAAATTCGCGTTGCGATCATCGGCGTGGGCAATTGCGCCTCGTCCCTGGTGCAAGGCATTCATCACTACCGCGAAGCGTGCGCGGACGAGCCGGTGCCGGGCTTGATGCATCCCAATTTGGGAGGTTACCGCGCCGGGGATATTGAATTCTCCGCCGCATTTGACGTGAACGAAGCCAAGGTGGGCCGCGATCTCTCCGAGGCCATCTTCGCCCCGCCCAATAACACGCTGCGCTTTTCGTCTCCGCCGCCCTGCGGGGTAATGGTCAACCGGGGGCGCTTGAATGACGGCCTGGGACGCCAGCTTCGGCGCGTGATCCGCCCGGCGGTCGGACGCGAGGCCGACGTGGCCGCCATTCTACGCGACACGCGCACCGATGTCGCGGTTTGCTACCTGCCCGTCGGCTCGGAAAAAGCGGTGCGCTGGTACGTGGAGCAAGTGCTGCGGGCGGGCTGCGCCTTCGTCAATTGCATTCCCGTGTTCATCGCGTCCGATCCGGCCTGGCGGCGGCGTTTCGAGGAATGCAAGCTGCCGCTCATCGGCGATGACGTGAAGTCGCAGGTCGGTGCCACCATTGTTCACCGCGTCCTTGCGAATCTTTTCCGGGAGCGCGGCGTCCGCATGGAGCGCACCTACCAGCTCAACTTCGGCGGCAACACGGACTTCCTCAACATGCTCGATCGCGAGCGGCTGGAATCCAAGCGCATCTCCAAAACGCGCGCGGTGGTAAGCCAGACGGAGCCGGGGCTCGCGCCGGAAAATGTTCACATCGGCCCGAGCGATTACGTCGAGTGGCTGAGGGACCGCAAGTTCTGCCATATTCGCATGGAAGGCAGCGCGTTCGGCGGAGCGCCGATCACCTGCGAACTCAAACTCGAGGTGTGGGATTCCCCCAATTCCGCGGGCGTCGTCATCGATGCGGTGCGTTGCGCCAAGCTCGCCCTGGATCGCGGCATTGGCGGCGCGCTCACCGGGCCGTGTTCCTATTTTATGAAATCGCCGCCGGTGCAGTTTACCGACAGCGAGGCGAGGCAGCGGGTGGAGGACTTTATTCGGGGCGGGGGATAACACCGTGAAAATCGTCATCTTCGGCCTTGCGGTCAGCTCATCGTGGGGAAACGGCCATGCCACGCTCTGGCGGGGGCTTTGCGGCGCGCTTGGGCGGCGCGGGCACCAAATCGTGTTCTTTGAACGCGACCAGCCCTACTATGCGGCGCACCGCGACTTGACGGATATTCCCGGCGTCCGGCTGATGCTTTACCCGGACTGGGCAACCGCAAGGCAAGCGGCGCGCGCCGAAGTGGACGCTGCCGACGTGGCCATCGTTACCTCCTATTGTCCCGATGGCGTTTCGGCCACGGACTTGGTGCTCGACCGGGCGAAGATGAGCGTGTTTTACGATCTGGATACACCAGTAACATTGGATGTGCTAGACACCCGGGGCACCGTCGGCTACATCGGCCCCAATGGATTGCGGGGTTTTGATCTGGTATTGAGCTACACGGGGGGGAAATCCATGGATGCGCTTTCGGAGCGGCTGGGAGCGCGGCGCGTGGAGCCGCTTTATGGCAGTGTGGACCCCGCCGTTCACCGCCCGGTGCCGCCCATCGAGCGGTTTCGTGCGGACTTGTCTTACCTGGGAACCTACGCCGAGGACCGCCAGCCCGCGTTGGAGCGGCTTTTCCTCGAACCCGCCACGCGTCTGCCCGAGAAACGGTTTTTGCTCGGCGGCTCCCTCTATCCCGAGGGTTTCCCGTGGCGGGTGAACATCGCGCACGTGGAACACATCCCGCCCGGAGAGCATTCCGCCTTTTACTGCTCGTCCCGTCTTACGCTCAGCGTCACCCGCCGGGCCATGGCCGCCATGGGCTATTGCCCCTCCGGGCGGCTTTTCGAAGCGGCGGCTTGCGGGGTGCCCATTCTCAGCGACTCGTGGGAGGGAATGTCCCTCTTCTTCGAACCGGGGCGGGAAATCCTTCTTGCGGCTTCCCCCGGGGAGGCTTGCGGGGCGCTTGAACTTAGCGATGCCGAACTTTGCCGCATCTCGCGCGCCGCTCGCGAACGAACTTTGAGCGAGCACACCGCCGGGCACCGGGCCGCCCGGTTGGAGACGCTGCTTTGGAGCGGGCTAAAGGAGGAAATTTAAAAAAATGTGGGGTATCATTCCGGCGGCGGGTGCGGGCAGCCGCATCCAGCCGCTCGCGTTTTCGAAGGAACTGCTTCCCGTCGGCAGCCGGTTTGAAGGCTCGGCGGAGCGGCCCCGCGCCGTGAGCGAATACCTGGTGGAGCGGCTGCTTGTGGGCGGCGCGACCAAGCTTTGCTTCGTGGTGTCCCCGGAAAAGTCGGATATTCTTAAGTATTACGGAGGTGCAAGCCTGAAGTCCGCCAGCCTGGCGTTCGTGGTTCAGCCCCGGCCCGCCGGGCTTTGCGACGCCGTTTTCCAGGCGGCTCCGTTTATTCCACCCGAGGAGTCCGTCGCAGTCGGCCTGCCGGACACGGTCTGGTTTCCCGAGGACGGCCTTCGCGTATTGCCCGACAACGTGTTTTCGTTCCTGCTTTTCCCGGTCGAAAACCCCGGGCTCTTCGACGCCGTGCTTACGGACGGCGCGGACCGGGTGACGGAGATCCAAGTCAAGGCTTCCTGCCCCCGCTCGGAATGGGTTTGGGGTGCGTTCAAAATGCCCGGCCGGGTTTTCCATGAACTCCACGCGCTATGGCTTGCCCGGGGTTGTACGGACGAATTTTTTGGAACCCTCGTCAATGCGTGGTTGTCGCAAGGCGGCCTGGCAAAGGGCGTCCGCGCAGGGGAAGCCTATGTCGATGTGGGGACGCTGCACGGCTACCGCGAAGCGATCCTGCTGCTGAACCGTCAACCGGAGGCAAGCGCCTAGTTATGCCATTCTCACGAGAGCACATTGAACGCAGGGTGAAGGAATTGGGAAAATGGTTTCACAATCTCGATCTCGGCGGAGTCCTCACGGCGCCGGAGCATTTTTTGGGCGATTACCCAATGGTAAAATGGGCGCGTTTCTGCGACGCCCTTCCCCACGATCTTCGCGGCAAGTCGGTGCTCGACATCGGCTGCAACGCCGGGTTTTACAGCTTCGAAATGAAGCGGCGCGGCGCGGACCGCGTGGTGGGCGTTGATTCGGACGAAGATTACCTTGCGCAAGCCCGTTTCGCCGCTGAGGTGCTGGGGCTGGAGATCGAATTTAGGCGCTTGTCCGTCTATGACATTGGCAGGCTCGATGAACGGTTCGATGTCGTGCTTTTCATGGGGGTGCTCTATCACCTGCGCCACCCGCTGCTGGCGCTGGACCTCATTCACCGGCACGTCGCGCGCGATGTGCTGGTCTTTCAATCCATGTTGCGCGGCAGCCCTGATGAAGCAAGGCTGCTGCCCGATTACGATTTCCACGATACCGGGATTTTCGAAGCCCCGGAATTTCCGCGAATGCACTTTATCGAAGCCAACTACGCGGGCGACCCCACCAACTGGTGGATTCCCAACCGGGCTTGCGCCGAGGCGATGCTGCGCAGCGCGGGCTTCAAAATTACCGCACACCCGGAGGAGGAAGTGTTCATCTGCCGGAGGGCCGAACCCACGGAAGACCTGTCATGATTGAAGCCGCCATGTTTTGGAACGAGCCCAACAACAAATCCCATTGGGCGTTTGAACTGGACCCGGAGTGGACGGCTTTTGCCGGGATGGTTCGCCTCGCAGCCCTGGCCGTGACGGCTGAGAACCCGGCATTGACGCGCGTTCTGGGAGGCATTTCGCCCATTGATCCGATATTCATATCCAATATGTCGGAGAAAGGGGTGCTCGAAACGATGAACGCCGTGGCCGTGCACGGTTTCCCGTTGGATTGGAACCACTGGCAGTTGCGGGAATGGCCCGCGAAGCTCGCGGAAATCCAGTCCGTGACGCGGCTTCCTGTCTGGGTCTCGGAGGTGGGCGTCTCCTCCTTTGGCGCGGAGGAGGTGCAGGATTTCGGCTTGTGCCATACCGCACGGATGCTAATGGGCAAAGCCCCGCGCATTCATTGGTACAGCCTCTACGATTTACCCCAGGCGTGGCCCGCCACCACGCGGCACCGTGAGGCGGAAGGTTCCTCGTATTACCGCCATTTCTACATGGGGCTGCTGCGCGAGGATGGATCGCCCAAATGTACTTTGCGGCGGTTTTCCCAGTGCACCCCTGGTCTCGGCATTTGCCAGTGGTTTCATTTTGAAGACCCGCGTCTCGATGACGCAGTGCGCTGGATGCGGCGGCTCGGCGTAAAGTACCTGCGCACGGGCCTGAGCTGGGCGGATAGTTTCCGCCCGAACGCCCTGGCTTGGTTTGACCGCCTGGTTCGGGCCTTGGAACCCTTTGAAGTCACGCTCACGTTTTGTTTTACGCCGGAACACCTGGGCATTGAGCCGCACCACACCAGCCCGCCGCGCGACCCCCGGCTCTATGCGGATTTTTGCGCGCAGATGACGCGGCGCTACGCCCGCTAAACCAGCTATGTCTAACCGTGCATGCGGTGAATTGCTTGAGGCGCTTGCGGGCGGTTCGCAGCTCCCATTTACGGAGCCGGTCGTCATCGTCGCCGCGCACCCCGACGATGAAGTCATCGGCCTTGGCGCACAACTACCCCGTTTGCGCAACGTAGTGCTGGTGCACGTCACCGACGGCTCGCCCCGCGACCTCTCCGACGCCCGGCGCGCCGGTTTTTCCTGCGGTCAGGATTACGCGGAAGCCCGGCGGGAAGAATGCTGCGCCGCGTTGCGTCTTGTGGGGATCGACCCCGGGTGCGCCGTGGCATTTCAGATCCGCGACCAGGAAGCCGTGCTCCATCTGCCGGAGATCGTCTGGCGTTTGCGGGCGCTCTTTGAACAGGTTCGCCCGAGGGTGGTCATCACGCATCCCTACGAAGGGGGCCACCCGGACCACGACGCCGTTTCATGCGCGGTTCGCAGGGCGTGCGCGGGGCTGGCCGACGCGCCGTGCGTGGTGGAAATGACTTCCTACCACCAAGGCGAGCACGGCATTGCCATCGGGGAATTTTTGCCGGGAGGAGAACGGGTTTACACCTTGGTGCTTTCGCCCGATCAAGTGCGGCTCAAAGCGCGCCTGTTTGCTTGTTACCGGACGCAAAGCGCGGTGCTGGCCGCGTTCCCCATTGGCGCGGAGTCGTTCCGCGCCGCGCCCGTTTACGATGATCTCGCCGCCCCGCATCCCGGGCCGCTCTATTACGAATCGCTCGGGTTCGGCATGACGGGCGAACGCTTTCGCGGGCTGCTCCGCGCCGGGCTGGCGCGCATTTCGCCATGACGCTTGCCATTTTACAAGTCGCGTTCCCGTTCGCGCCCGTCGGCCCGGATGCCGCCGGGGGTGCGGAACAAATCCTGACCCGGATTGACGAGGCATTGTGTCGCGCCGGTCACCGTTCCATGGTGATTGCGTGCGCCGGTTCCCGCGTTGAGGGAGTGCACCTTGAAGTTCCCCGCGTGACTGGGTTGATCGATGACGCAGCCCGGCGTTTGGTTCACGAGAAAGTTCGGGCAGCCATAGCGGAGGCGCTTGGACGCTGGCCGGTGGACGTGCTGCATTTCCACGGGGTCGATTGCCACGCGTACCTGCCGGAAACCCGCACGCCGATGCTGGTGACCCTTCATTGCCCGGCCTCCTTTTACGATCTGGCGCTGTTCGAACGGCGCGCCGGGAATCTCCATTTTCATTGCGTCTCCGCAAGCCAAAGCCGCAAGGCTCCTCCCGGTTTGAATTACCTGCCAGTGATCCCAAACGGCGTTCCCAGCAGCCTCGCCAAAGCCCGCCACGCCAGGCGGCGGTTCGCTTTCGCCCTGGGGCGGATTTGTCCCGAAAAGAATTTTCACGAAGCCATCGATGCGGCCAAACTGGCGCGAACCTCCCTTTTGCTTGCCGGTGAAACCTTTCCCTACGCGGCACACGAAGCCTATTTTCGAGAGCAGATCCTCCCGCGCCTCGATGCGCAGCGCCGCTACATCGGCACGGCGGGGTTTGCCAGGAAGCGGCGCTTGCTCGCGTCGGCGCGCTGCCTTTTGCTCCCGTCGTTGGCGGAGGAAACCAGTTCGCTGGTCGCGATGGAAGCACTGGCGTGCGGCACGCCCGTCATTGCCTACCCTTCCGGCGCGCTGCCCGAGCTCATCCTCGACGGCGAAACGGGCTTCCTGGTTCGCAACCCGCGCGAAATGGCGCAAGCTATCGAAGCCGTGGGGGCCATCAACCCGGAGGTGTGCCGCGCGGCGGTCTGCGAGCGTTTTTCGTCGGAACGCATGGCCGAGGCATACTTCAGCACTTACCGGCAGCTCGCATGTTCACGCAGCGGCTTAACTTATGGATGAGCCTTTGCATATCGAGCTATTCCAAGACGCGCTGGAACCGCTCGAAGCGGAGTGGCTGGGCTTGTGGTCGCGTTGCCTGGATGCGAGCCCCTTTCAGCATCCCCGTTGGCTGATCCCCTGGTGGCGGCATTTTGGCGCGGGCAAGACCCTCATTCTGCTGGCGCTGCGGGATCGGGGGAACCTTGTCGCCGTCGCCCCCTTTTGCGGCATCCCCGAAGAGGGCGGGCGCAAACTAATGTTTCTGGGCGTGAGCCTTAGCGATTACCTCGACATCCTTGCCGCCCCGGGTTACGAGGCGCGGGCTGCGCAAACGGTGCTGGAGTTTTTGCCCAAGCTGGAGTGGCAAGTAGCGGATCTCCAGCCGCTCCCCGCCGCCTCCGCGCTGCTCAAAATTTCAGCGACAGCGCCGCTGCGGGCCGAGGTCGTTCCCCTGGAGACGTTAACGTCATTGGAGTTGCCCGGTTCGCCGCAAGGGAGCGTTTCCGCCCACTTCGCCGAACGGCTTGCGACGGCCCAAAAGCGAGCCGCGGCGCTCGGGCCGGTGCGGTACGGGAGTGCCGCCCGCGATTCGTTTGGCGGGACGATGGAGTTCTTATTGCGGGCGCACCATGCGCGCTGGCACACGTGCCCCGGCGAAGCCCGCTTAAACGCTGCCTTTCACGGCGAAGCGGCCCGGGAACTGATGGAACGCGGCGCGCTGCGGCTTGAAACGCTCACCATCAGGGACTGCCTGGTTGCCGCGCTCTATGCATTCGTCCACCGGCAGCGCGCATTTTTTTACCTCATGGCTTTCGACCCGGAGTTCGCCCGGGTCAGCCCCGGCGCGCTTCTCATGCAACACGCCATCGAAAACTTTGCCCGCGAAGGCATGACGGGTTGTGAATTTCTTCGAGGGCGGGAGGCTTTCAAATACCGTTGGAAAGTCACCGAAAGCTTAACCTACGCGCTGAAGTTGCATCGCCAGCCATGACCGGCATTCTTTTCATCCGCCACGGGGCTCACGACCTTCTCGGCAAGGTTCTCACGGGCAGAAACTATCCAGTAACTCTCAATCATAGGGGGCATCGCCAGGCCGAGTGGCTTGCGGAACGGGTTTTCGCCTATCCCGTGGCCGCATTATATTCAAGCCCCGTGGAACGCTGCATGGAGACGGCGGCGACCATTTCACACCGCCTCGGCATCCCAGTCCAGCGCGCGGAGGCGCTCAAAGAAGTGGATTTCGGAGCCTGGAGCGGCCTTGAGTTTTCAAAACTGCACGCGGAGAAACAATGGCGCGCGTTTAATGCCGTCCGTTCGTTGAACGCACCGCCCGGGGGAGAAACCTTCGCCGCGTTAATGGCCAGGGAGCTTGCTTTTTTCCAGGAAATCCAGCGCCTCCACCCCAATCAATGGATCGCCGCCGTAAGCCATGCCGATGTGATTAAAGCGGCGCTGGCTTGGGTTCTGGGAATGCCCGCGGATCTGTTCGGGCGGCTTGAAATCGCCCCGGGTTCGTTGAGTGCAGTAGAGCTGGGGGAAGGGGCGGCGGCTCCCCGCGTGGTGCTTGTCAACGAAACGCTCGCCGAATAAAGACGCACAAATGCCGCGCCTTGGGTCTTCCATGGCGCGGCATTGATATTTAACCGGCGTTTTTTAGGATTCGTGCGTGTGCCGTTGTTCCTCGGGAACGGAGGATTCCATCGTGGAGGAAATATCCTGCGCGTTGAATTCCCGGAGAATCGACGTGGCGCGGTCGACCCCGCCCGCATCTTCGGTGTGCACCGAAATCAGCACATTGCCGCTTTTGATTTTCGATTCGTAGCGGCGGGCTTCGAACTCGGGCATGCCCATACCCACCAGCGCGCCGACAATGCCGCCCAGGGCCGTGCCCACGGCCGCGCCGCTCAAGGCCGCCATGATCGGGCCCGCGGCGATGAAAGGTCCCAGGCCGGGAATGGCCAGCGACCCGATTCCCGCGAGCCAGCCGAGAACGCCGCCGATCACAAACCCGGTGCTGCCGCCCGTGGTGGCGCCTTCGGGCGCTTTGGTTTCGTGGGCCAGGGCGAAATCTTTAGTCCCTGACGTGTCGGCAAACAGGATCGAAATGTCATTCGGGTAGAACCCGACGCTTTTGAGCCGGTCCACCACTTGCTCTGCCTGCTGCCGGTCGTTGAGTATTCCAAAGACGGTTTTTTTCATAGGAGTTATTTCTTCACTTCCAACTGATTAGCTACATTGCCTTTGCCCGCGATCTTCTCGGCGAGAGAATTGATCGTTGCTTTTTCCTGTTCGGAATTCACCGGCCCTTGAAGCGTCACCTTTTTGTCCATGGTGATGACTTTCACATTTTTGGCCATGGCGGAAAGGGAATCATTTTTCATGATTTCCCTGCGGATATTCTTCGTCGTCTCACGGTCCGCGGCGGACTCGCTCTGGTTTTCCGCCGTGATTTTTTCCCCGGCGTTTCGCTTCGTGTTGTCGGGTGAGGGCGTCGGCCCCGGAGTCTGCGCGAGGGCGGCAGCGGAGGCGCACAATAAGATCGGTAGGATATTTTTCATGCGCAACTAAAACGCTCCCGCTTTTTTGCCCGGATGCCGTACCGGCTCCGTTCGTGGTTTCCTCGGGGCCGTCCATCGGCTGCGAGCTATTCGAATCAATGGGGGAGAAATTTATGCCGAAAAAAGAGCACCTCAAAGGCGTTGGCGAAAAGGAGCAGCGCCAGTACGAACACATCAAGGAGAGCGCGGAAAAAAGCGGGCGCTACGGGGACCGTGCAAAAGAAGTGGCCGCGAGAACCGTCTTGAAACAGCACAAAGAAAAGGGGCACAAAAAAGATCAGTGATGCCGCCGTTGCCGCCTGCGCATATAGAGTGTGTAGCCGAACCAGAAGGTCAGGAAATAGAGCAGGAGAGCCGCCGCCATGAGCGCAGAGAGTCCGTCGCGCCGGGTGACCTTCGCCGCCACGACATAAAAATCCAGCGCGGTGGCCGCCGCGATCGGGAACAACGCCGCCAGCACGAGGCGGTTGGCGGTGGCGTAAAACCGTTGTGTATCTTCGCCGTGCTCCACCAGCCGGTGAAACGCCGCGGGGGTCATCAGGAGCACCACGGCGAGGCAGACCAAAAGAAGGCTTGCGAGATGGAGCATTTTATAAAAATCGGGGAGGTTCTGGAAAGGCTCCGCGAAAAAGATCAGGAACTGAAACCCGAGCAGCGCCTGGGCGCCGGGGAGCACCATGCGGGCTTCCGTGAGGATATGGTCGATCTTGATCGAGAGGGGCGTGGGTTCCGCTTCGTTCATATCGGTCTCCGGGGTGCCGTTTCTCCAGCGGCAGATCTCCTCCATGCCGAACCAGAAGAAGATCGCGACGATAAAACCGGATACACCCGGGATGAGCGCCGCTTTGAACCCCAGCAAAGTGCCCGAGGCGAGAAACAGGTCGCTGCCCATCGCAACGGAGAAGGGGATGAGCGCGGCTTCGGTGGTTTTCGTGGTGAAGCGGTGAGTGGCATTCGTGTCATTGCCGTCGTGAACGATTCCGTGATAACAAACGGGGGCGACCAGCAGTCCGAGCTGAATCAAAATGAGCGCGAGGACCGCGATGCCGAGGAGTTGGGCTGGCCGGGGAAGCTGCTCATAGCCGCTTTCGAAAATGGCCCTCCATTGAAAGCCGATGATGATTTGAATGCCGAGCACCAGGATGCGGCTTTCGTTAAAAACATCGGTGATCTTTTGGTGAAGCGGCATCAGCGAAGGCGAAAGGAGAGGCGGCCCGAAGAAAATCGGCGTAAGGGAACTTTTCAGCCGCATCCGTTATGAAAGGGGGAAAAGCGGAAATCGTGGTGGAAGGCAGGCGGATGCTTTTGTCCAACTTGGAAAAAATCCTCTACCCCGCCGTGGGGTTTACCAAGGGCGAGGCCATCAACTACTACATCCGCAGCGCCCCGGTGCTGCTGCCCCATTTGCAAAACCGGCCGCTCACGCTGAAACGCTACCCCGAGGGCGTCGAGGGGCTTTTCTTTTACGAGAAGCAATGCCCGGGGCACCGCCCCGATTGGCTGGAAACCGCGCGAACCCCCCGGAGTTCCAAAACGGAACGCGCGATTGATTACTGCGTCATCGAAAGTTTGGCCGCGCTGGTGTGGGTCGCGAATCTGGCCAATTTGGAGTTGCACACGTTCCTTCATTGCAAAAACGCGCTGGATACGCCCACGGCCCTGGTGTTCGATTTGGACCCCGGCCCCCCGGCGGACATCGTCTCGTGCTGCCGCGCGGCGCTCTGGTTGCGCGAGGCGCTGGAGGGTTGCCGTTTGAAGGCATGGGCCAAGACCTCGGGCTCCAAAGGCTTGCAACTTTACGTGCCCCTGAATACGCCCGCCAGTTACGAGCAAACCTCCGCGTTTTCCCGGGAGATGGCATTAAAAATGGAGCGCGAGCACCCCGGGGAAATCGTCGCCAAAATGACCAAGGGCCTGCGCGCGGGCAAAGTGTTCATCGATTGGAGCCAGAATAACGCCCACAAGACCACCGTTTGCGTTTATTCGCTGCGGGCCCGGGAACGGCCTTTGGTTTCCACGCCGGTCATCTGGGAGGAAGTCGCCGCGGCGGCGCAACGCAACCGCGCTCTTGCGTTCGACGCCGGGGAAGTTCTCCAGCGGATTGAAAAATACGGCGATCTGTTCGAGCCCGTGCTGCGCATAAAGCAAACCCTCCCTTCGCAATAGGGTGGGGGATCGCCCGAGTCGAAAAAAAGATGGACATATTACCACCTACCTAGTAGATGGGTATTATAGCGAAGCGATGCTTTTGCTATTTGGGAAACGACCATGATGTCCGAAAAAATCAGACAACTGAACCCTCGCGGGGGGACAAACCAAAGCCTACTCCGGCGCCTGGCGGGTGATCCGTCAGTTCCGGTGTTTGGTCGCCAGCTTTAGCCGTTGTCAAAAGCAAATTACCTATTCAAAAACCATGGCTAAATATGACAATATCCTCCAGGCGGTGGGGCGCACGCCGCTTGTAAAGTTGAACCGCATCGGGGCGGACCTTGCCTCCGATTTTTACGTGAAAGTCGAAGCCCTGAACCCGGGCGGCAGTTCCAAGGACCGCATCGGCATCGAAATGGTGCGCGCGGCCGAGGAGGCGGGCATTTTGAAGCCGGGCGGAACCATTGTGGAGGCCACCGCGGGCAATACCGGCGTGGGCCTGGCGCTCACGGCGGCGGTGAGGGGCTACAAATTGATCGTCGTCCTTCCCGATAAAATGAGCGGCGAGAAAATCGCGCTCCTGCGGGCTTACGGCGCGGAAGTGGTCATCACGGCGACCAACGTGCCGCCGGATTCCCCCGAAAGCTACAACGGCGTGGCGGACCGCATCGCCCGCGAGATTCCCGGGGCGTTCCGGGCGGGCCAGTTCATCAATCCGCACAACCCGTTGGCGCATTACCAGACCACCGGGCCGGAAATCTGGGCCGACAGCGAGGGGAAAGTGGAGGTATTCGTCGCGGGCATGGGCACCGGGGGAACGATTTCCGGCACCGCGCGCTATTTGAAGGAGAAAAACCCCGCCATCACCGTCGTCGGGGCCGACCCCGAGGGGTCCATTCTTTCGGGGGATACGCCGCGCCCGTTCAAAGTGGAGGGTATTGGCGAAGATTTCATTCCCAAAACCTTCGACCGCCAAATGGTGGATGAAATGATCCGCGTGAGCGACAAGGACTCCTTTAACACCGCCCGCCGCCTTACCCGCGAGGAAGGCATTTTCGTGGGCGGCTCCAGCGGCACGGCGCTCGCGGCGGCGCTGAAATACGCCCAGCGGCTGGACCGTCCCCGCAACATCGTCGTGCTGTTGCCGGACACCGGGCGCAATTACCTCAGCAAGATTTACTCTGACCAATGGATGCGCGAGAACGGCTTCTGGGAAGCGCACGAGGAGCATTCTTTCAAAGTGGGCGAAGTGCTCGGCCGCAAGAAAGACGCGCCGCAGATCGTCTCCGTCGGCCCCAAGGAAAAGCTGCGCGAGGCGGTCTCGCTTTTCACCAAGCACAACATTTCGCAGTTGCCGGTGATCGAGCATGGCAAGGTGGTCGGCTCGCTCAATGAGGCCTCCATTATGAAGAGCCTCCACGATGGGGTGGACCTGAACAACCAGGACATTGGCGTGGTGATGGGCAACCCGCTGCCGGTGCTGGACGAAGCGGTCGATATTTCGGAGGCGTACCGCATTTTGCTGGGCGGCTCCTCCGCGCTCGTCGTCACCAAATGCGGCGTCCCCTTCGGCATCATCAGCCGATTTGACATCATCACCGCCCTTATCGAAAGGTAATCCATGGAATTCGAGACTTTAGCGATTCATGACGGACAGGCTCCCGACCCGCGCACCGGCGCGGTCAGCGTGCCGATTTACCAAACCTCCACCTTCCAGCAGGACGCCATCGGCCATTTCCGGCTCGGCTTTGAATACTCCCGCACCGGCAACCCGACGCGGCAGGCGCTCGAAGCGGCGCTGGCGCTCGTGGAGCACGGCAAATACGGCCTGGCATTCGCCTCGGGCAGCGCGGCCACGCTGGCGGCGCTGCAAGTGCTCAAGCCGGGGGACCGCATCCTCGCGGGCAACGACACCTACGGCGGCAGCTACCGCATTTTCGAGCGCGTGCTGCGGCCCTGGGGCGTGGATACCGTTTACGTTGACGCCAGCGACGTCGCGGCGGTGGAGAACGCGATTGACGAAAAAACCAAGCTGCTTTGGGTGGAATCCCCCACCAACCCGCTCTTGAAGCTCGCGGACATCGCCGCGCTGGCCGAGGTGGCCAACCGGCATCACTTGATTCTCGCGGTGGACAATACGTTCGCCAGCTCCTACCTCCAGCAGCCGCTGGATCTCGGGGCGCATATGGTCGTCGTCAGCACCACCAAGTACACGGGCGGCCATAGCGATGTGGTGGGTGGTGCGTTCATCACCTCCGACCGGGAGATCTACAATACCGTCAAGTTTTACCAGAACGCCGCCGGGGCGGTGCCCGGGCCGTTCGATGCGTGGCTGGTCCTGCGCGGCCTTAAAACGCTGAAAGTGCGCGTGCGCCAGCACCAGGAAAACGCGTTGCACCTGGCCCGGGTGCTGGAGCGGCACCCGCAAGTGGAGCGCGTCTATTACCCCGGCCTGGAGAGCCACCCGCAGCACGAACTGGCCAAGCGCCAGATGCGCGGCTTCGGCGGCATGCTCAGCTTTGAGGTAAAAGGGGGCTTCCCGGCGGTGGAGCGGCTCATCTCGCGCTTGAAGCTCTTTGTGCTGGCGGAAAGCCTGGGCGGCGTGGAATCCCTGCTTTGCTACCCGCCCCGCATGACGCACGCCGCGCTGGGAGCGGAAGAGCGGGCGCGGCGCGGCATCCACGACAACTTGATCCGCCTCTCCGTCGGCCTGGAAGCCGCCGAGGACTTGGAGGCCGACCTGCTCCAGGCGCTGGAGCCGTAGCCGTTCGAACCATGTGGACTCCTCCTTTCCAACTCGCAGCCATCGACCTGGACGGAACCCTGCTCGGGGCCGACAAACAGATCAGCCCGGCCAACCTGATGGCGGTGACGGCCTTGCGGGAATATGGAGTTCGCGTGGTGCTGGCCTCGGGGCGGCGGCATGAGCGAATGCTGCCGTTCCACCGGCAACTCGGGCTCGATACGCCCCTGATCTCCAGCCAGGGGGCGCTGGTCCGGGAGACCGGTTCCGGGCGCGATCTTTACCGGCGTTTTCTCCCCAGCGGGCTGGCTTGCCAGATTGCCAAAGAGGCCGCCGCAGAGGAGGGCTCGCTGCTTTATTTCACTCCGGCGGGCGTTTATATATCCCGCCGAACGGTGCATACCGACCTTTTCCAAACCCGCAACCGCCAGCCGCTCATCGAGTGCTGGGATTTGCGGCGCTTTGCCGGGCCGCCGCCCGAAAAAATCATTTGGGTGGACAGCCCCGCGCGGACGGCGGCGCGGCTGCCGTGGGCGCTTTCCCGCTATGGGGGCGGCCTGGAAGTAACGGTCACCAGCCCGGAGTACCTGGTCTTTACGGCGCGGGGTGCGAACAAAGCCGCGGCATTGCAGGCCGTGGCTGCGCATTACGGCATCGGCTCTTCGGCGGTGGTGGCTTTTGGCGACGGCAACAACGATGTCCCGATGTTCCAGTGGGCGGGGCTGGGCGTGGCGATGTCCACGGCCACCCCGCAGGCGCAAGCGGCGGCTGATTTGGTGGCTCCGCACGGCGATGCGCGTTCCAGTTTGGCGCGGGCCATCGCGCAGGTGCTTTCTCCCGCGCTGCGCCACGCGGCGTAACGCGGTATGGTTCGGGCCCGGCTTACGCCGCCTGCCGCTGAAGCCTGGGAAGCTTTGAGAGCCTGGGGGAATTGGGAGCCGGTTTGCGGCGCGCGGGCGCTTCGCCCAGGATTTGCCGCAGGTGGGGCGCGTAAAGCTGTGGCTCCAGCAGGAAGGAGTCGTGCCCTTTATCGGAGTGCACCGTGAGCCAGATCGCCGGAACTCGGGCGGCTTTGAGCAAGTTCGCCAGTTTATGCTGTTCGTCGGGCGGGAACGCGCCGTCGGAGTCGATGCTGAAGAGCAAAAACTGCTGGTCGCGGCACCGGGCAAAGAGTTCCGGCAAGGATTCCGCGCCCGTTTCCGCCAGCAGGTCGAACCACTGCCAGGCGTCGAGAATGCGCAGGTAGGAGTTGGCGTCAAAGCGCGTGACGAATTTTTTCCCCTGGTGGAGCATGTACGACTCCACGGGGCTGTTCATCGCGTACCAGCCGAAAGGCGGCATTTCGCTCACCACCGCGTCCCGGGCGCGTTCCTGCAAGGCGTCGAGCGAGATGAACGTCTTGTGCGCGATGCGCCGCGCCAGGGCCAAGCCCGTATCGGGGCGGTTGCGGCCATAGTAGTCGCCGCCGCGAAAGTGGGCGTCCGACTCGATGGCGGTGACTTGTTCGAAATTCATGATCCGCTGGAGCATCGTCGTTTCCGAGCCCGTGGCAATGGGCACCACGATGCCCACGCGGTCCGGGTAGCGCGTGGCGTAGCTCAGCGCGAGAAAACCGCCCAGCGAACTGCCCACCACCGCATGGAGCCGGTGGACGCCCAGGTGTTCCAGCAGGAGCACTTGGGAATCCACAATATCGCGCACCCGCAGCACCGGGAAGGCGGCCCCCCAGGGCTGGCCGGTGGCCGGGTTGATGGTCGCCGGGCCGGTGGAACCGTAGCAGCCGCCGAGGTAGTTGGCGCACACCACGGCGAAGCGGTTGGTATCGAGCGCCTTGCCGGGGCCGATAAAGCCTTCCCACCACCCCTCGTGGAGTTCCTCGGTCCAGAGCCCGTCCAGGCCCGGCACGTGGGCATTGACACCCGCTGCGTGCTGGCTGCCCGTCATCGCGTGGAAAAGGAGAATGACGTTCGAGCGGTCCGCGTTGATTTTCCCGTAGATTTCGTATGCCAGTTCAAAGCGTTCCAAGTCTGTTCCGCACCGCAGGCGCAACGGATTGCGCGGGTCGCAATATTTGAAAAATTGCGTCTCAACAGAACCGATGGATGAATGGATGCGAGTCATGGCGGGCGCTTGGTGAATATACTCCTACTTAATAGGTGGGCGCACAAGCAAAAAAGTCATCCTGGAGCCGATTCAGGGCAAAGGCATGGTCGTCAACGGGATGCGCCCGATGCCCTCGTGGGGAGAAGCCTCTCGGGTGGGTCCGCCACGAATCTCCCGCCAGCCCGGGGCAATCGACACCGTTTGTACGCGGTAATACACGCTTGAAAGGACCGTTGGTTTCCGGTTTACTGCGCGGCGAATGAACAAAGTGGACGGCCTTCCTCCAGATACGAGAACCTTTTCCGTGACGGGCGAAGTCTCCCCGCACATCAAGTCGTGCGTGGCGGTTGCGGCGCCGGGCGCCTGGGTGGTGGAGCACGAAGCGGAAGATTTTCATCCCCGGCAGAACGTGGGCCAGCAGGTTTATCTTTTGGTGGACCGGCAGCACAACGCCGGAGAGCGCGCCTTTTACCAGCGCACCGTCCAGCGGCTTGAGACCTTGCAAGCCGTGCAAAATCTTTCCCAGTGGAGCCTGGACTTCGACCCGGCCACGCAAAACGTGGTCATCCATTCCGTGGCGGTGCGCCGCGACGGCGTGGCCCGCGAGCACGCGGAGATGGAGCACTTCCGCTTTTTGCGCAGGGAACAGCAAATGGAGCGCCTCGTCATCGACGGTTGGTGGACGCTCGTGCTGCTGCTGGAAGACGTGCGGGTGGGGGATGTGCTGGACATCAGCTTCACCATTACCACGCAGCCGCGCCTGCTGGCGGGGCGTTACTCCATCCTGGAGCTTCTTCCCTCGTTCCTCCCCGTGGGGCGGCTCCGTTTCAGCCTGCTTTTCCCCGCCGGGGGCAACGGCATGCGGTGGCTCGCCGCCGATCCGGAGTTCAAGCCGGAGATTCGCAGCATTGGCGAGGATGAGCGGTGGGAGTGGGCACTGGATCATATTGAAGCGGATGAGTTCGAGCCGAGCACGCCGCCGTGGCACGCGGGGTCAAAATTTATCCACGTCTCCGACTGCGCCTCGTGGCGGGAAGTCGCCTCGGCCCTCGCGGAAGCGTGGAAAACCGACGCCCCGCAGCCGGAGCTGGCGGCCTTTGCCAAGCCGCTTTTCGAGGCGGCGGCGGACCAGAGCGAGGCGGTGACCAAAGCCATCCAGTTCGTGCAGGATGAGATTCGCTACCTCAGCGTGAACGAGGATCTCGGCGGGCAGATTCCTTCCGCGCCCGATGCCGTGCTGCGGCGGCGGTTTGGCGATTGCAAGGACAAGGCGCTGCTGCTGGCCCGCTTGTTGCGCGAGGCCGGGGTGGAGGCGCGCCCTGTGCTGGCGAACACCTTTCTGCGCGGCGGCGTGGCCCAGTTGCTGCCTTCGCCCAACGTGTTCAACCACGCCATTGTCGAGTTTACGCTCGACGGCCAGACGCGCTGGGTGGACCCGACGGTGATGTTGCAAGGCGGCGGCGCGCTGAACCGTCCGCCGCTGGATTTGGAAATGGGGCTGCCGGTCGCCGCGGATGCCGAGGCGCTCGTGAAGATCGACCATTCCCCCACGGCCAACACCTACACGCTGCGGGAAGTTTTCTATCTCGATACGGCGGGCGGCCAGACGCTGCTGGAGGTGCAGTGCGTGGCCACCGGCATTCACGCGGATAATTTCCGGCGCAGCCTGGCGCTGGAGGGGAAGGACGCCTTCTCAAAAAGCCGCGAACAGTTTTACCGGAATATGTTCAACGACGCCTCCCGGGTCGACACGTTGCAGTGGGATGATCGCCGCGACGGGAACTCGCTTTCCATTTCCGAGCGTTTTGATTTGGGCAAGCAGCCGTATACGAAAGACCTTAACGCCCGGCTCTGCCACCTCAACTACGGCAGCCACGTTCTGCAATCCATCCTGGGCATTCCCGGCGGGGTGAAGACGCGCAAGTATCCGCTTTCCCTGGCTGCTTTGGCGTCCATCAAGCACACCATCGAATTTCACACGCCGACCATGCACGACCGGCCGCTGACCCGCGCCCACAAAAGCTCCGGCGCGTTCGAGTTCGATTACGAACTGCGGAAGATCTGGGGCAAATGGACGTGGAGTTACAGCTTGGATATTACCAAATCCACCGTGGAAGCGGCGAACTTCGAAGCGCACCGGAAGGATTTGCTGGAGCTTTGGCCCAATACGACGATTCAACTGAACCTGCCCGTGGGCGTCCCGCGCAGCGAAGAGCCAACCGCGCTCGCAGGCCGGCGTGCCAGGCGGCTGCCCGCGGTGCCCACCCCGCCGGAAGGCTGGCAACCCACGCTCCGCAGGCGGGAATCGAGAAGCTCGCGGCGCAGCAGCGGCGGCGGCAACACGCTGGGGAGCATCATCACGGTCGTGGGCACCCTGTTCGCGATCCTCTTGATCTGGATTTTCTTCTTATTCGGGACCGCGCCCAAGTGACGGAGCGGAAAGCGACGGGCTGGATTTCGATGCCTTTGCGCCTAATTCCCGGAGCATCTGCACCTGCCGCACCAGGCTGCCGTTGCCGTCCTTGAGTTGCCCTTTGGCTTCCGCAAACGCGCGGCTGGTTTTTTGCAAGCCGTCCTCGATCGCTTCAAGGCTTTGGTAAAAGGAGACGAATTTGTCGCAAAGCTTGCCACCGCGTTCCGCGATTTCCTCGGCGTTGCGGTTCTGGCGGTCCTGCTGCCAAAGCGTGCGCACCAGCTTGAGCGTGGTGAGCAGCGTGGAGGGAGTGACGAGGATGATGTTTCGCTCGAAGGCGTATTGGTAGAGGCCGGGGTCCAGGTTCAAGGCGAGGCTGAGCGCGCCGTCCATGGGCAAAAACAGGAGCACGAACTCCGGGGTCGTCCAGCCCTGGCCGGTTTCGTATTTTTTGCCCGCGAGCCCGGTGATATGCGCCTTGAGCGAGGCGAGATGGGCCGTGGCGCCCCGTTCCTGCGCGGTCTTGTCGGCGGCGTTGCAGAAATCGGTGTAATCCTTCAGCGACACTTTCGAATCGACAATGAGAACGCCCTCCTGCCTTGGGTAATATATAATCACATCGGGTCGGATATTCCGCCCTTCCTCATTTTGATTGGCGGCCTGGCGGCGGTATTCCACGCCCTCGGTGAGGCCGCAATGGGCCAGCACGGTATCCAGGATCATCTCGCCCCAGGCGCCCGCCGTCTTGTTGCTGCCGCGCAGGGCGCGCGAGAGGTTCGCCGCCTCCTCCGTGAGCGCGGTGTTAAGCTGCCGCAATTGGTTCAGCTCCTGGAAGAGCCGGCCCCGGGCGTCGGCGTCGTGCAGCGTGCCCGCCTCGACCTGTTTTCGGAAAGCCTCGATGTGTTCACGCAGGGGGCCGAGGATATGCCCCAGGTTCTCCTGGCTGGCCTGGGCAAACCGCTGGGTATTTGCCTGGAGCACTTCACCCGCGAGCGCCTGGAATTCCAGCTTGAGCTGGTCGTGCAGCGTTGCGGCGCGGGTCCGCTCATCGGCGAGTTGCGCCTCCATCAGCCGCCGTTGCGTTTCCGCCACCGCCAGCGCGGCCTTGGCGCGCAACGACTGGACCGCCCACGCCAACACAGCGCCCACGAGCAGCCCGACGACGAAAAAGGCGGCGTCCATTGTCAGGTTTTATGAGGTTTTGGGCTGCTTTATGCGAGGTGGAACACTTCGCGCAGCACTTCGGAAACGGGGCTGTTGTCCGGGTTCGACGGCATCACATCCGTCATGTGGGCCCACCATTTTTTGCAAATTTCGGTGTTGGCCACCTCGTTCCAGCGGGCTTCGTCTTCAAGCTCGACGTAGCCGAAGAGCATATTGCGTTTTTCGTCGATGAAGATGGAATAATTGGAGCCGCCGTGGCTCTTGAGCGTTTCGGCGAGTTCGCTCCAGATGGGGTTGTGGCGGCGCTGATACTCTTCGTGAGCATCGGGGTTGACGTGCATGAGGAAGGCTTTTCGGATCATGGTTTTTTTTGGAGATATGGGTTACTTAAGGTTCAGGTAGGCTGCGAAGGTGGTGGGCACGCGGTCTTTGAGCGCCTTGGCCGCGAGCGCCTTGATTTGCCGCCACACGGCGGGGTGGCGCACATCCGCCGGGTGGACGCTGATGCGCAAGAGCGGTGTCGCGCTCAATTTGCGGAACAAGTAGGCGTTCCAGAGCAGGCTCATGCCGCGCCGCCAGGCGCTGCGGGTGCTCCAGACGAGCGATTGGGAGTGGTGCTGCGTGCCGGTGGTGTAGTCGAACAGGCCGCCCAGGCGGGTGGTGTAACAGACGCCCAGACGTTGCAGCGCGCGGTCCGCGCCGTCGCTCAAAAGCCACGCGGGAGCCACGAAGCCCTTTGGCTCGAGGCCGATCTTGCGAAATTCCTGCCGGGCCTGGCTGATGACGCGCAGGGCGTCGGCTCCGGTGATGTCGTAGAATTCGCCTTCGCCCGCCGTGTAATACTGGGTAGCCAGTTTTTGCCGGAACGTTTCGCCGGGCCGCTGGTCGCGCCGGTGGTGGTAGCCGTGAACGACGATTTCGTGCCCCTCGCTTTCCAGGCAGCGCAGCCATTGGCAAAATTCCGGGTGATCCAGGAAATACTCCTGGCAATGGTGGTTGGGCACCACCAGCAGGACGAAGCGGATCACGCCCACCTCGCGCAGTTCGGTCATGATGCGCTCGGTGGCTTCGCGGTGGCCCGGGGAGACATCGTGAATGGAAACCACCACGCTGCGGGCGAACCGGGCGCGGTCGAAGCCCGAAGCCGGGGTCGGAGCCGGGGCTGGCGTGGGCGCGGGGATGAGCGCAGGTTGGGCCTTCGGCTGCTCTCGGGGCGTTTCCGT
This sequence comes from uncultured Chthoniobacteraceae bacterium, assembly GCA_964513965.1. Taxonomy (GTDB): domain Bacteria; phylum Verrucomicrobiota; class Verrucomicrobiia; order Chthoniobacterales; family Chthoniobacteraceae; genus UBA695. Next base: position 293,300 of record CAZEOO010000002.1, on the reverse strand, counting down.
TGAAGGCGAAGGGGAGGGGAGAGGCGCGGCGGCGGGCTGCGGCTGTTCTTCCTCGGCTGGGGATTGTGAGGCGGCGTAGCTGAAGAGATCGGCTTCCTCGGTTTGCGGGCGGCGCTTCATTTTTTTCGACGTTGCCGGAGGCCAATGCCAAGACCGGCCAAAGTAAGGGCGGCGCATGCCTGCGAGAAGCATTCGCCGTGGCGGGTGTAAAAGGTTTGCGGTGCGGTGGCGGGAGGAACTTGGACCACGTCGGCGAGCACGCCTTCGCCGAAGGGGCTGCCGTCGGGCCGAAAGGCGTTGACCACGCGTCCCAGCGGATTGACGACCGCCGTTACGCCGGTGTTGGCTGCGCGCACGAGCGGGCGGCGGTTTTCCACGGCCCGGAACACCGCGTTGGCCAGGTGCTGCTCGGAGCCTTGGCTGCGCAGAAACCAGCCGTCGTTGGTGACGTTGATGAGCAGTTGCGCCCCCGCCGCCACGAAATGCCGCGTGAGGTCACCCAGGGTATCCTCAAAACAGACCAGTGCGGCGGCGCGCAGCTTCGGGTTCTCCAAGTTGAGCAGCGTGTATTCCGTGCCGGGGGTGAAGTCGCCCGGCACCAGGTCGCCGATGATCCATTCGAACGGCGGGAAGGCTTTGCGGAAAGGAATGTATTCCCCAAAGGGCACGAGATGCATTTTGCGGTAGAACTGCAATTTCTCGCCGTTGTTCGTAAAGAGCGCGGCCACGTTGTAGTCATGGCGTTCGCCGTCGGAATCGAGCGTGCCGAGCAGGAAATTGAGCCCTTCGTGCCGGGCGAACGCGCGCACGAATTCCAGCGCCTCTTCGCTTTGGAACAACATGCCCGGGGTGGCCGCCTCCGGCCAGAGCAGAAGCTGGGGCCGTGTGGCCAGCGCCATTTCGGTGAGCTTGGCGTAGCGCGTCTCGATCATTCGCGCGAACGCCTGGTCGAACTTCTCCTCCTGCGGAATATTGGCCTGCACCGCCGCCACCCGCAATGGAATGGCCCCCGGAGCTGCCGGGGTAAAGACCGTGCGCACGCCCAGGGCAAAGGCCGCCGCGATCAGCGCCATGCAGACGCTGAAATCCCAATGAGGCCGCAGCCGCCGCGACCGGGTTTCGCCCAAAAACCGCCGCACCGTCATCACCGCGATGAGGTTCGTAAACGCCGCCAAAAACGACAACCCGCCCACGCCGGTGTATTCCGCGAGCTGGATCAGCGCCAGGTTCCCGTGCAGCGCCACGCCCAGGCCGTTCCAACCGAAACTGAGCGCCCCCAGGCCGCGCAGCCACTCGAGCGCCGTCCACGCCACCGCGCCCAGCAACGCCGTCCGCAGGTTCGCCCCGGAGCGGGTGAAATCACCGATCCACGGGCGGATCAACCCCAGCAGAGCCGCCCACGCCGCCGGGAAGAGCGCCAGGTAAAACGGCAGCAGCAGCCAGCCCGCCACCGTCACCGTCGTCAGCCAAGAAAAAACGCCCCAAAAGAAGACCAGCCCCGCCACATAGCCCAGCCCCGCCGCGCGGCGCAGGCTCATCGGTTCGCCAAACCAGACGGCGGCAGCCAGCGGAGCCAAGGCCACCCAGCAGAGCCACGCCTGGTCCCAGCGCGGGAAGCAAAGCGTCAAGAGCAGGCCGCTTAAAATGGCGGCCAACCAGGGCCAGATCCGGGATAAAAACACGACGAAAAGAGGAGTGAAAAAGAGTGAATTATTGGCGGCGAACGCGTTTGGGCCGCTCCGGTTCCGGCTCCAGGGCTTCCTTGAGATCCCGGGCATAGCCGCTGTTGACCGCGAACGTTACTTTGTCTAAATCCTCCACGAGATCCAGGTCGGGAATGGCCGTGATATAGCCCAGCGCAATCATTGTTTTTAGAGTTTCCATTAATTGAGTTTCGCCGACGCCCCCCACGTGACTTTTGAGATCGCGGCCCAACATGGGCGCTCCCGAGACTCCCAGAGCCCGGATAATCGTGATTTCACCGCCATCGAGGTTGATCTTGCTCATCTGGAAAGGGGTATTTTATGCGCCAAAGAGGCCCGGCTGCAAGGTGCGATGCATGACTTTTTGGCCCGGCCGGGAGCCGCCGCCCTTTTTTTCTTCGATAAGGGGCATTTCTTCGATGTTTTAAATTGATTTCACCGGACGTTTATCCCTTTACTGTATTCAAACCTAAAGAACACCGCATGGACGAACAACCAAGCAAACTCTGGAACGTAGCCCTCGTTTTTTCTCTCCTTTTGTTGGCGGCGATTGCCTACGTCAAATATCAGCCCGCCAGAACCTTGGTGGACACGAAATGCCCGTGGGTGAAGGAACAGCTCACCAAATACGGCATCCAGATCCCTGACCTTGCCGCCGCCGGGCAAGCCGATGCCGATGCCGCCGCTCCGGCTCCCGCCAATGCCGCCCCCGTTTCCGCTCCGGCTGCCGTTGCGCCAGCGGCGTTTCAGGCGGCCAGCACCCCCGCACCGGCTCCCGTAAAAGCCGCGCCCCGCACGACGTTGAATCTCGCGCAGATCGCCGCCGACCAATCCGTGTGGCCCAAAAAGGTTCGCCTGAAAAAGGACACCACTTTCCCCGCCGTCGTAGACAAAAAACAGGTGGGCAAACTGAGCGTTCCCGCAGGCACCGAAGTGGGCCTCTACCAAGTCCAAGCCGACAAGCTCGCCGTCACCTATTCGCCCAACGGCTCCATCGACACCACCGGCGGCACCCTGGTTTCCCCGGATGACACCGATCTGGTCGCCCGGGTCAACGGTCGCTAGAGCCTGGAAGGCGCTTAGCGACAGTGTCCCACGCCAGCGTCACACGTTGGCGATTTCCACGCGGCCCTGGCAGGCGATCGAATCCGCCACGGCCTGCACCACCTGCATATAAGCCACCCCGTCGTCAAAAGTGGGGTGGGGACGCGGAGTGGCGGGGTTCTTCACCGCCGCGATGAAATCCTTCTCCACCGTCCAGCGGCGCTCCAGTTCCGGCGGCAATTCCAGGGTTTGCGTGGCGCGGTCGCCCACGCGTCCCGCGGTGATGGTGTCCGCGCTAAAGTCGTAACGCAGCGTGCCGCGGTCGCCGTAAATATCCAGGCGATCGGAAGGCGCGAACGCCGCGACCCCGCTGAACTCCAGCACACCCTCCGCGCCGTTTTCGAATTCCACGAGAATCGTCACCATATCCGGCACCTTCACCTGGTAGTGATCGCGCACCGGGAAAATCGTCTTGGCGTGAGCCGTCACCGCGCAAACCGGTCCCAGCCAGCGTTGGAGCACCTCCACGTAAATGCCCAGCGTCTGCACGTTGAGGCCGCTCAACTCCTGCCGTTGCCGCCAATGAGCCGGGGCTTTCGGGTCCAGGTAAGCCGATGAAAAACTGTGGAGGCGGATGTGGTGTGGCCTGCCAATGAAGTGGTCGGCAATGAGCTTGCGCATGAGCAAGTCCCCGCGCATTCCCTGCGGCGGCGGGCAAAGCATCGTCACGAGTTGCGGCCGTTTGCGGGCGGCGAGCAGCATCTCGCGCGCCTCCTCCACATTCATGGCCATGCGAGCCTGGCAAAACACATGGCGCTTGGCCTCCAGCGCCGAAATGCAAACCGGCGCATGCATATAAGGCGGCGTGCCGATCCACACGATGTCCAGTTCGCGGAGCGAAACCAATTCGGCCCAATTTTTGATCGGCGTGGCGTGGGGTAGGTGAGCCCGGCAAAAGCGTTCGGAACTGGCGTAAGTCGAATTGGACACCGCCACGATCTCCACATCGGGCATGGCCGTGAGAGCCGGCAAATGGCGTTGAAGAACGATACCGCCAGCGCCCACGATGCCAATACGCAGTTTGGATTGCATGTCCTTGATATTGAGGAAAGAACCGGACGCGGGTCAAAGGCTTAATCCGGCGAGAGTTACGGATCAGGGAAAAACGCCGCGCCCCGTAGTGGATTTTTTAGTAGCTTTGAACGTCGTATTGGCTTGCAAAAAACGGGATGAAAGCCTAGAAACACACCTCCGCCGGTTTAACGGGCCTATATTCAGCGCGCCGTACGCCGACCGGCGCAAAAGCACTCGTAGCTCAATTGGATAGAGCGTTGGCCTCCGAAGCCAAAGGTTGTGGGTTCGACCCCCGCCGGGTGCATTTCTCTTTTCTTGAGTAACATACTCAGAAGCAAGCTATTACAGAAGCAGGTCTCCTCTTTTCCGATCTGAGCTTTTTTACCCATAGGACCCCATAAATCCCCTTGTTACCGTCGAAAAACCGTCACAAAACCGTCAGGAATTTGTGCTGACAGAGGATGCAGTGATAGCAGTAGGTTATTGTTCCGATTAAGCGGAAGTTACTCGTCTATAGCAGGAACAGTCCCAATCAGCGTCTTTGTTCTGCGAGAGGTGTTGCGCAAAATACGAGTTAAAAAATGACAGCATTAGGTGCTTGCTATCTGGTGCTTCTTGGTCCTAGAACTCCTGGGCACGGTTTGCACATTCTGTCTTATTTATGGCTCCTCCCCCAGAAATGCATCATGGATGGTTTGCCCACAGTTTGGCGGGGCGTCCTCTGGAGGAATGGCAGTCTTTAAAGGCTCATTCCATGGCGGTTTCACGGCTCGCGAGTTGCTTTGCCGCAGCCTTTGGTTCGAGTGAATGGGCGGAGGTCGCGGGGTGGCTGCACGATCTAGGCAAGCTGCATCCACTCTTTCAGGCTTATTTGTTCCGTGAGAATGGGGTGGATGCCTCGGAGTGGGATGAATGGGGCCAGGGCACCAAGGTCAACCATTCTGGGGCGGGTGCGCTGTGGGCGCGCGAGCGTTGGGGCGGTGTGTTTGGGGTGACGATCGCGTACTTGGTCGCGGGACATCATGCCGGGTTGCCCGATTGGAACAGCCGATATGCGGCCAACGGGGCGTTGTCTGTCCGGCTGGAGCAAGAACAGGCGAATTTTAAGGATATCGCCCCCGCAACGCTGGATCAATTTTTACCCGCGTTTCCACGGAATTTGCCCATTCCTCAATTTTTGAAGACCAGCGCCTCCTATCATTTTTGGGTGCGCATGCTTTTTTCCTGCCTTGTTGATGCGGATTTTTTGGATACCGAAGGCTTTATGTCCCCGGATCGGGCTGCCGCCCGCCCGGTTTGTCGCAGCTTGGCGGAGTTGAAGCCCCGGTTTGATGCCGCCTTACAGGCAATGGCGCTCAAGGCGGCGCGCACTCCCGTCAACCAGGTTCGCGCGGAGATCCTCGCTCAATGCCGGGCGGCGGCGAAAGCTCCTTCCGGTTTGTTTTCGCTGACGGTTCCCACCGGTGGCGGGAAGACCCTTTCCGGCACTGCGTTTGCCTTGGATCACGCCGCGCGTCAGGATAAAACGCGGTTGATCTACGTGATCCCCTACACCAGTATTATCGAACAAACAGCCGAGGTGTTGCGCGGCTACTTTGGCGAGGAGAATGTGCTTGAGCATCACAGCAATCTTGATGACAAAAAGGCAACGCCCGCCCAACTCCTGGCTGCCGAAAACTGGGATGCCCCGGTGATTGTCACCACTAGCGTGCAGTTCTTTGAATCCCTCTATGCCGCCCGCTCCGGACGTTGCCGCAAGCTCCACAACATCGTTAACAGCGTGGTCATTTTGGACGAAGCGCAACTGCTTCCTCCGGAGTGGTTGACGCCATGTGTGGAAGCCATTAACCGTCTGGTGACCGATTATGGCGTCACGGTAGTGCTTTCTACAGCCACCCAGCCGGCGCTATGGGGATTATCGGCCAAGGCTACGGAAATCGTCGCCGACCGGGCGGGGCTTTATCGCAAGCTCAAGCGTACCCGAATTGTGCCGCCCGAAAACCCCAAGCAACCGCTCGATTGGCATTCTCTTGCGGCGGAACTGAGCGCCCACAAGCAGGTGCTCTGCATCGTCAATCGGCGGCAGGATTGTTATGAGCTCTGGCAGATCATGCCCGAGGGGACGATCCACCTTTCAGCGAGCATGTGCGGTCAGCATCGCTCGGAGGTCATTAGAGAAATCAAGGCACGCCTCGCCGAAGGCAAGCCAGTTCGCGTGATTTCAACCCAACTCGTGGAAGCGGGAGTGGATATCGACTTCCCCGTGGTCTACCGCGCGCTGGCCGGGATGGACTCCATTGCGCAGGCTGCCGGGCGCTGCAACCGGGAAGGTAAGCGGGACGAATTGGGCGTGGTGCATGTCTTTGTGCCGCCCAAACCGTCGCCCGCGGGGCTTCTGCTCAAAGGAGAACTTGTCACCAAGGGGCTCATCGCGTCCCGTGAGTTTTTCCCGGACGCCCCGGAAACCTTTACTCGCTACTTTGAACGGTATTACGCAAGCGTTAACGAAACCGGGGAGGAATGGCTTGAGGCGAACCTGAAGAAAGACGCTTCCGCTGGGCACGTTCAGTTCCGCCACGCCGCCGAGGAATTTCAGATGATCGACGAGTCCGCCTCCATCCTCGTCCGTTACGGCGAGAGCGAGCAATGGCTTGAGCCGCTGCGGTATGCCGGGCCCACGCGGGAGCTTATGCGCCACCTGCAACGCTACACTGTCAGCGTCCATCCGCGTCTGGCTCAAACCCTGCGCGAACGAGGGCACATTGAGGAAATGCACCCCGGAATTTACGTCCAGGCTTTTGCGGGTCTTTACCACAAAGAAACCGGCCTCGATCTCTATTCGGAAACCCTGCCGCCCGCGGAATTGATCTCATAATCTCCCTATGAAAACTCTTAACCAAGGAGTCACCCATGAAAGGCTTTTGCCTTGAAGTCAGCGGGCCGTATGCCTGCTTTACCCGTCCCGAAATGAAAGTGGAGCGCGTCAGCTATGACGTCATCACGCCCTCGGCGGCGCGCGCCATTTTTGAAGCCATTCTTTGGAAACCTGCGATCCGCTGGAGGATCACCCAAATCGACGTGCTCGCCTCCATCCGGTGGATTTCCGTGCGACGCAACGAAGTGGGCAAAATCGCTTCGCCGCGTGCGGACGGCATCTTCATTGAGGATGAGCGCCAGCAGCGCGCCGGGCTCTTCCTGCGCGACGTGCATTACCGGCTCCACGGGATCTTTGATTTCATTCCGCCCGGCCAGCGAAAAAAAGTGTTCCGTCCCGTGCCGGAGTGGCTGGAAAACGCGGAAGAAAAAAAGGAAGCACGCGCCGACGAGACCCCGGCCAAATACGCGGCGATGTTTGAACGCCGCGCGAAAAAAGGGCAGCATTTTCACCAGCCCTACCTGGGTTGCCGCGAGTTTGCTGCCGAGGTGCGCCTGGTGGATGCCGCCCAGCCGCAGCCGCCGCCCCTTGCGGAAGACCGCGAACTGGGCTGGATGCTCTATGATCTCGACTATACTGACCCCAATTCACCCACGCCGCTCTTCTTTCGGGCCAGGATGGAACAAGGCGTCATCCATGTTCCCGCCCGCGAAAACGGAGAGGAGGTGAGGGGATGATCCTCCAAGCCCTAAAGGAATACTACGACCGCAAGGCCGCCGATCCTGATGGCGGGATCGCTCCCATCGGCTGGGAATGGAAAGAGATTCCCTATGTGATTGCGCTCTCGCCGGAGGGCAAACTGGCGCAACTCGAATGCACCTATGAAGGCAACGGAAATGAGCGCCGCTCCAAAGTGTTCCTAGTGCCACAAGGTGTTAAAAGAGCAAGCGGCATTGTGTCCAATTTGTTATGGGATAATCCCGAATACGCTCTGGGTGTAGTGCTCAAGGGCAAACCAGAGAGGGTGTCCCAACAGCACGCGGCTTTTAAAAAGGCCGCCGAAGCGCTTGCGCTTGGCGAGGACGAGGGCATCAAAGCCGTCGCGATCTTCCTCAATGACGAGACCAAAATCGAACAGCTTGCAGGCGAGGGCCAGATATGGATCAATCTCCAAACCGAAGGGGCCAACCTCACCTTCCGTTTGGCTGACGAGATGCAGCCCGTTAGCAGCCGCCCCAAAGTCAAAGCGGCGATTGATGCGGCGCAAGGTTCGAAAGAAGGAGAAGAGCGTGTGTGCCTCGTTACAGGCAACAAAGATAGGGTGGCACCGCTGCACACGGCCATCAAAGGCGTGTGGGGTGCGCAAACTTCCGGTGCCAACATTGTTTCCTTCAACCTGGATGCCTTCCGATCCTTCGGAAAAGAGCAGGGTGCGAATGCCCCCGTTGGCAGCAGCGCCATGTTTGCCTACACCACGGCGTTGAACCGTTTGTTGGGCAAAGACTCTAGGCAACGTTTGCAAGTTGGCGATGCATCCACGGTTTTCTGGTCGGCTCGCAAGACCCGGCTGGAAGAAGATGCGCCCATCTTTTTTTCCGGGCAGGACAAAGACAATCCCGACCGGTTTAACGAAGCCGTTGCCGATTTGCTTTCATCGGCGCAAACCGGAGCTTACGCGATCACCGACAAAGAGACGCGGTTTTATGTGCTCGGTCTGTCCCCCAACGCGGCGCGGATTGCCATTCGCTTCTGGCACGTCGGTACCGTTCCGGAAATGGCAAAGCACTTCGCACAATATTTCGAGGATTTGGAAATCAACCATCGGCCCGGCGAACCGGATCATTTGCCCTTCTGGCGGCTATTGACATCCACCGCTCTCAAAGGAAAATCCGAGAACGTAATGCCCAACCTCGCGGGCGACACCATGCGCGCCGTCCTCGAAGGATTGCCGTTTCCCGCCACCTTGCTGCAATCGGTGATGCGCCGCATCCGCGCGGAGCATGAAGTCACTTACGCACGCGCGGCTCTTCTCAAAGCCAGTCTCAATCGTTCCCAACGCCTCAACCCCAATTCAGAAAAACCGATCCTTCCCATGCTAGATCTTGAAAACAAAAACATCGGCTACCGGCTTGGCCGGTTGTTCGCCACTTTGGAGAAAATCCAGGGCGAAGCGCAAAATTCGCTCAACGCCACCATCTGCGACCGCTTCTACGGCGGTGCATCCAGCACACCCGTGACAGTCTTTGGCAACCTCATGCGACTATCCAATCATCACCTGTCCAAGCTGAACCCGGGGCTGAGCATTACTCGGAAAAAATTACTGGGCGAAATCATGGACGGCATCACCAATTTTCCCGCGCATCTCGTCCTGGATGATCAAGCTCGGTTTGCGCTCGGCTACTATCACCAAATGCAATCCTTCTTCACCAAAAAAACCGAATAACCGCCATTCCTAAAACTTAACCCGACCACCTTATGAGCAACCCTATTTCCAACCGCTACGATTTTGTCCTCATCTTCGACGTCCAGGACGGCAACCCCAACGGAGACCCGGATGCCGGGAACCTGCCCCGCATCGACGCCGAAACAGGGCGCGGCCTCGTCACTGACGTTTGCATCAAACGCAAAGTGCGTAACTATGTTTCCCTCAAGCAATGCTATCAGCCGCCGTTCGATATTTTCGTTAAAGAAAAAGCGATTTTGAACAATTCCATCAACGCTGCTTACAGTGCCCTGGAAATTGACCTCACCAAGGTTCCAAAGGATGAGAAAGACGGCAAAAAGCGCAACAAAGAAGGCAAAGGGCAGGGGAGCGAAATTGAGTCGGCTCGTCAAAAGATGTGCGAAACTTTTTATGATATTCGTACCTTCGGCGCGGTGATGTCCACCGGAGCCAACGCAGGCCAGGTGCGCGGCCCGGTGCAATTGACCTTTGCTCGCTCCGTTGATCCGGTTGTCACGCTCGAACACTCGATTACTCGCATGGCGGTGGCCACCGAGGCCGAGGCAGACGAACAAAGCGGCGACAACCGTACCATGGGCCGTAAAATGACCATTCCTTATGGCCTCTATATCGCGCATGGCTTCATCTCCGCGCACCTTGCCGCGCAGACCGGCTTTGGAGAAGCCGACCTCGCCCTGCTCTGGGAGGCGCTTTCCGGCCAGATGTTCGAGCACGACCGCTCGGCGGCCCGAGGGCTTATGTCCACCCGCAAACTGGTGGTCTTCAAACACAAGGACGCTCTCGGTAATGCCCCGGCGCATGTGCTGTTCGAGGCGGTCAAGGTCGCCAAAAATTCAGAGGAGACCATACCCCGCAGCTTTGGCGACTACACCGTTACGGTGGAGCGCGGTGCCATCCCGGCCAGCGTGGAGGTCCTCGAAATCGTCTAGGCGCGACACCTCCTTGGGTTCATCGCGATCCCAGTCCCATGCCCTATACCGAAGACCAACTCCTGCCCATCTCGGCGCTCCAGCACATGCTTTTTTGTGAACGGCAATGCGCGCTCATTCACATCGAGCAGGTCTGGAGCGAGAACGTCTTTACGGCGGAGGGTAACCTTCTTCATGAACGCGCTCACGAGGGGCCGGATGAGTCGCGTCCGGGCATCCGTATCACACGCGGACTGCCTGTGCGCTCGTTTCAACTCGGGGTCAGCGGACAGTGCGATGTGGTGGAATTCCATGTCGGGAAGGGGTGCGACCGAGTGCTGCCCGTTGAATACAAGCGAGGGAAACCCAAGAGCCACCGCGCCGACGAGGTGCAGCTTTGCGCACAAGGGCTTTGCCTGGAGGAAATGCTTGGGACTCCAGTCGAACGCGGCGCGCTCTATTACGGAGAACGCCGCCATCGCACGGAAATCCCCTTCGACGAGCCCTTGCGAACCTTGACCCGCGACACGGCAGCACGGCTTCATGCCATGATCGCCGCCCGCGTCACTCCGCCCGCTCAAAAAGAAAAGAAATGCGAAAGCTGTTCGCTCGTTGAAATCTGCATGCCCGGCATTTTCGGCTTCCAACGCGGCGCGGCGGCTTGGTTTGCCGGACGGCTGCAAACGCTCGATCAAGATCCTCCATGAAGCAATATCTCAATACCCTCTTTGTAACGCTGGAAGGAGCGTGGCTGGCCAAAGACGGCCAGGCCGTGGATGTCCGGGTGGAGCGGGAAAGCAAATTGCGCGTGCCGCTTCACAACCTGGACGGCATCGTTTGCCTGGGGTGGGATATCTCTGCTTCGGCGCAACTTATGGCTGCTTGCGCGGAAGCCGGTGTTACGCTCTCTTTTTGCTCGCCCCACGGCAAATTTCTGGCAGCCGCCACCGGCTTTACTTCCGGCAATGTCCTCCTGCGGAGGCAGCAATACCGGGCCGCCGATAGCCCCGCAATATCCGCATCCATCGCCCGCAACATGGTCGCCGCGAAAATCGCCAACAGCCGGACCTCCTTGCTGCGAGCTGTTCGTGACCGACCTGACGCCTCTGGATCTCCGCGCCTGCAAACAGCTGCCAAGTGGCTTGGAAATCGCGTCTCCGCCGTGGTATGCGAAATGGAGCTGGACACCATTCGCGGCATTGAGGGCGATTCCGCCGCCGCCTACTTTGAGGTTTTCCCGTTGCTGGGGACCACCGATGATCCGGTATTGAAAATGCAAGGCCGCTCTCGCCGTCCGCCGCTCGATCCCGTCAATGCCCTGCTATCCTTTCTCTACGCTTTGTTGGGGCACGATTGTCGATCCGCCCTTGCCGCATCGGGGCTCGACCCTGCCGTTGGCTTTTTGCATCGTGATCGCCCGGGTCGCCCCTCTCTTGCGCTCGATCTCATGGAAGAACTGCGCCCCGTACTTGCCGACCGCACCGCCTTGGCTTTGCTTAACCGGAGGCAGATCGATGCCAGCGACTTTGAGTTCAAAGAAGGCGGCGCCGTCCTGCTCAAAGAGAGCTCTCGAAAAAAAGTCCTCCTAGAATGGCAGGAGCGGAAACGGGAAGAAATCAACCATCCTTTCATCCAGGAGAAAGTCGCCTGGGGGCTGGTGGCGCATCTTCAGGCACGCCTGCTGGCCCGGTATATTCGCGGAGATTTGGATGCCTATCCGGCCTTCCTTTGGAAATAGAAAGGGTGAGCGATGCAAATTTTGATTACCTACGATGTTTCGACCGTCAGCGACGGGGGCAAGCGGCGGCTTCGCCGGGCGGCCAAGGTGTGTCTCGATTTCGGCCAGAGGGTGCAGAACTCCGTATTTGAATGCCAGGTGGACCCCGCGCAACTGGTGGAAATGCGCTCCCGATTGCTTGGCATTATCGATCTGGAGCAGGATAGTTTGCGCATTTACCTGTTGGGAAAAGAATGGGACCGGAGGGTGGAGCATCACGGCATCAAAGAAGGCTATAATCCGCAAGGGCCGCTCGTGGTATAATGAATTTGGCTCTGCAACATGAGCCTGAAATATATTTTTGCGAACATGGAGAGAACACGGTTTTTTCGGGAGGTTCGCGCAGGGTGTAAATTATTGCATCCGTGATCTTTGACAACAAAGGCTTGCTGCGGCTGTCGCCTCAATACGTGAGATGAGAGCGGTTCGCGCAAGTGAGTTTCTTGTGTTCTGCCTCAGAAGCAGATAGAAATGAACGGTCGCTCCCCACGCGGGAGCGTGGATTGAAACCAACGTGACGCCGCCGATTCCCCCGGAACCGCTAGTCGCTCCCCACGCGGGAGCGTGGATTGAAACCGTTAATGGTAATCTTTAGCATGTCCGCTTCAATGTCGCTCCCCACGCGGGAGCGTGGATTGAAACATGCGTGCTTCTTCGCCTTCTCACGCTGCGTCTGTGTCGCTCCCCACGCGGGAGCGTGGATTGAAACTGGTACAACTACTGTTTCGGGGTCGGTCGATATTGTCGCTCCCCACGCGGGAGCGTGGATTGAAACAGGAGAGCACAAACGGACACGAACATTATCTGCGTCGCTCCCCACGCGGGAGCGTGGATTGAAACCAAAATGGAGCATGTCTCGTGGGAGGCTCGTGAAGCGTCGCTCCCCACGCGGGAGCGTGGATTGAAACCCATCGTTGTGGTGCCGGTGGTTTCAATGGCCTGGGTCGCTCCCCACGCGGGAGCGTGGATTGAAACTCCTCGCCTCCCGCCTCGCGCTCGGCCTCGATCTGTCGCTCCCCACGCGGGAGCGTGGATTGAAACGGGTACAACTACTGTTTCGGGGTCGGTCGATATTGTCGCTCCCCACGCGGGAGCGTGGATTGAAACTTGCCGGTGTCGTTCCTTTGCTCTGTTTTGGCCAGTCGCTCCCCACGCGGGAGCGTGGATTGAAACCTCAATCCTTGCGCGCTCGAATTGGGTGCGGATCGTCGCTCCCCACGCGGGAGCGTGGATTGAAACCCAAACCGCTTGGTATTTTGGATGAGTGTGAATTGTCGCTCCCCACGCGGGAGCGTGGATTGAAACTTTGGAAACTCTTTGATACCCTCCGAAATAGCGTGTCGCTCCCCACGCGGGAGCGTGGATTGAAACTGGTGCGATAATACTTAGTGTGGGCATGGTGTGGTCGCTCCCCACGCGGGAGCGTGGATTGAAACGTCGGCGTGCCGACAAAACTCCGCCACACGCGGAGTCGCTCCCCACGCGGGAGCGTGGATTGAAACTTTGAGCGGCGCGGCCTCAAGCTCAACTACAACGGTCGCTCCCCACGCGGGAGCGTGGATTGAAACGGGATCGGGAACGGGATCATTACGCAATGCTCCATGGTCGCTCCCCACGCGGGAGCGTGGATTGAAACCACGCTGCGCACTAATTTGCGCCAGTGGAAGCCGGTCGCTCCCCACGCGGGAGCGTGGATTGAAACTCGATTTGATCGACAACGGGTTTTGACTGTTCGTGTCGCTCCCCACGCGGGAGCGTGGATTGAAACCCCTTAAGACAAAGGATTTCGCTACAGCCGTAGCGTCGCTCCCCACGCGGGAGCGTGGATTGAAACGCAGATTTCGTTGACGGTGGCCTCCAGGGAGGTTGTCGCTCCCCACGCGGGAGCGTGGATTGAAACAAACTGGCGCGGGGATAACTTCGGGTCTTCGGCGGGTCGCTCCCCACGCGGGAGCGTGGATTGAAACCGGCAGTATGGGGGCCGTTAATGTAAAATTGAAGGTCGCTCCCCACGCGGGAGCGTGGATTGAAACTTCGGTGTGGGCTTCTTGGCCGCCGGTTTCTTGGGTCGCTCCCCACGCGGGAGCGTGGATTGAAACTTTCGCAAGAAAATGCCATTCTCGCCACTCGCCGGGTCGCTCCCCACGCGGGAGCGTGGATTGAAACATTTCGAAATCGACAACGCCGCTTTCGCCGGGGAGTCGCTCCCCACGCGGGAGCGTGGATTGAAACACCCCAGAAGGGGAACTTACCGGCCATTGGCTTGTCGCTCCCCACGCGGGAGCGTGGATTGAAACCGAAACTTCGGTATGGGTCCTCAACGGCAGCGGCGCTCGTGCGAACACACCGTCGGCCCAGACGAATTTTCGGCAAAATGCCATTTGCCATGAGTGCCCGTGCGTGCTTGACTGAGCAATCGAGTTTTGCTGCTAGGCTCTCAGGTGAAAGCAAGTGATCTATGGGATTTTTCTCGGAACTATTGGGGTTCATAACGCCCCAAAGATTACCAGCCGGTTTTTTCCAAAAACTGTCAGCAGCCCCCCTTGGTTATGGCAGGGCTTTTTAAAAAAGTGCGCTCCCATGTCATCGCGCACTCTGGAATTTGGCTAAAGGTCAGCATTAATACTGTTATTTGTCTTAGCCTAACGGCCGTTTGGCCTTTTTGCTGTCATCGAAAGGCGCAAGAGAAATTTTAAGCAATCGCAACTTCGTCCGGTGTATTCCAGTGTTGAGCCGTGAGAGTAAGATTCTTGTAATCATCCAGCCGCTTGCTCCAGACAGTTCGCATCTTGGGCGTCCATTCCCCATCAATGTCCTCCATCCATTTTAACAGTTTTGTTCTCGCTCGTTCTGCCCGTGTTTCATTAAGGGCGTATTTGGATATTTCAGAAAAGCGAACAGGGAAACCTAAACGCCATTTTTGATCGGGGGGCATGGCTTTGATCTTCCGTGAAGGCAGCGATTGCGCTTTTTTCCGCTCGTCTTCTAATGAGGTGTTATCGAATGAACGATGAAATGCTTCATTCCTTCGTCTTTGTTTATCACATTCCTGAAGCAGATTGTGAGCCCGTTCTACGGCGCGTGGATAATCGTCACCTTCGAGCAATTGAGCTGCTATTGGGGCGACCTCCTCTCTCGAATAGACAGGTAGCTCCCCTGGCAATGCGTCGAGTGGGATGAGGAAAGCCGACGATATAAATACGCTTGCTTCCCCTGACTCTGAATTTTCTCGCCTCTTGTGGGATCGGACGGTGCAGATAAGGGCTTTTTCATGCAATCTGAATGATCTTTTCTTCTGAATTTAGGGGGAGTAGTTTCCACCAGCGGAGGGCCTCTGCTGGCTTTACAAGGGCGCGGTAATGTTGAAATAGGGTGGCGGTTCCACGGTGTCCCATTTGAAGAGCTGTCTGGGCTGCATCATTGAAGGCGGCAAGGTGGTAGGATGCGAACGAATGTCTTAGGGCGTCGTCAGGCCATTCTTTGAGATTTATTCCCAGCGACTTTTCCTCAGCTGTTTCGGTCCCAGGTTTTCCAAAACCAACGGCTCGGCGGGCGTCACGGAAAAGCCGCCGCCATGAGGAGGTGCAGATTTTTCCTGTCCGTCCCGAATAGGGGGCGAGGAAGGCAGCGAGAGCCGGTTCGATTTTGACCAGTCGGCGCTCGCTGGTTTTGGCGTTTTCGCCTTTGACTTCAATGAGCCCTTCATCGAAGCGGACATGTGACCATTCCAGTCGCAAGAGCTCGTCAGGGCGGATACCAGCGAACCCGCCGAGGGCAAAATAGGGGAGGATGTCGGGATTGGCCGTGTAGAGAAGGGTGGAAAACTCCTTCACGCTTAGGATGCCCGGTTCAGGGCGGACCACCTTCCGGCGAAGATCGTGGGTTCTGGCAATCGGATTTTCCGGAACAAAGCCCTGTTCGGAAGCCCAGGCGAAGAGCGAGCGCACCTCGCGTATGGCGTTATTGATCGTTGAGGGGGCGGCTTTCAGTCGATTGACCCAAGTGGAGATTTCGTTTTTCCCTACATCGCAAGCGTTAGCATCACCGAATACGTTGGCAAATTTTCCGAGACGGGACTTGAGAACTTTTTGGTGGATATCGGACGATCCACGGAGAAGGTGTGATTCGATGAATCGCTCGATCATGTCTCGCACGGTGATATTTTTCCGCCGATAGGCCGCCCGAGAGGCGTAGTCTTTCGCGACGTCCAGGAGACGTCCAGGAGCGACACGCCCAAGGGCTCCACGAGCTTCCAAGCCTCGGCAGCGTCCCGAAGGACGCAATCCGTAAGTAGAGCGGCGCGTTGGTTACCCAAGTTGGCGGCTTTCACGGCCAGATCATCGGCAAACCCATTCGCCGCCCCTGTGGAACACAAGAAAAACCGTCAGAAAACCGTCACGACGGATGGTGCGCTGATTAATCCTATGGCCTATTAAGCCAAAGGTTGTGGGTTCGACCCCCGCCGGGTGCACTTTTAGGTCGCTTATTTCAAGCTGCTTAAATCGTAAAAACTCCCGAGAGTGTAGCAAACGGCCTGAGATTTCAGCTAACTCTCCGGCATAACCCTGGTAATCACTCCGAGCTTCGCGCCGCCAGCTCCATCTTTGGGCTAAATCTTTAATTGTTCAACAAATCTGGGCCCATGGTAGAGCAGGGATTATCAAATTTCTTGCAAATTGTTGAATAATTAAACAATTTCTAGGCAGACATGCGCAAGCAAACCGTTTCCACCTCTAAGCAGAACTTCATTTACTCCGAATTGCTGAACCGGATCACCTCGGGCGGCATCGCGTGCGGCGGCTTTTTGCCCACGGAGGGGGAACTGGCTGCCGAGTTCAATTGCAGCCGCGGTACGGTGGGCCGGGCCATTGTCCGGCTGGTGCAGGAAGGGCTCGTGGAATGTAAACAGCGCATCGGTTCCCGGGTCATTCGCAATAGCGTCGCCGCCCCCGTGGCCAAGCTCGATCTCGACGCCTGCGGCTTTATTTGCCCCAGCGAACAGTATGAGGGAGTATGGCGATCTGTCCTCGGTTTCCAGCAGGCGGCCCACAAAGCCAGCCGCCGTACCCTGACGCTCTCCACCGGTACCGATTACCAGCGCGAAACCGAGATCGTCGGGCGGCTGGGGGATTTCAACCTCAAAGGGGCGCTGCTATTTCCCATGATCGCCAGCTCCGTGGCCATGGCGTTCTATTCGCAAATGATTCTCACGAGCCCGTTCCCGATCGTCACTCTGGAACTGGCATTCCCCGGCATGGGGCGGCCCAGCGTGGTCGTGGACGGTTTGCACGCGGGCTATACCATGACGAAATACCTGCTCGAAAAAGGGCTGCGGCGCATCGGTTTCCTGGCCCACTACGCCTGGGCTCCCTTCGTGCGCGACCGCTACCTGGGCTACCGCCAGGCGTTGGAGGAAGCGGGCATCGAGCCCGGCTCCGTCCTACTGGAGCAGCGGATGACGCCCGATTTCGTCAACCCCACCGAGGAATCTTTTCAAATCGCCAAGGGTTACCTCGAAACGAGCGCCCGGGATACGGAGGCCGTCGTGTGCGGCAGCGACTTCATGGCCATGGGGTTGATCCGCGCGGCGGAAGCCCGGGGTATGGAAGTCCCGCGCGACCTCAAAGTGACGGGCATCGACGATTTTGCCGTGGCTGCCACCGCCTGTGTTCCGCTGACCACCTATCATATTCCATATGATAAAATGGGATCGGTTGGCTTTGACATGCTCAATCGCCTCATGGCGGGCGAAACAGCGTTGCCCACGGAAGTGCAGATTCGTGGCGAACTCGTCGCGCGGCAAAGCGCCTAATCCGTTTTTTAAAAATCGCTCATCATCCATCAAAATGAATACCCAAAAACCCCTCATCCTATTCGACCCGTTTCCGCGCTCTGTCGCGCAGATCTTCGACGAAAAAACCAAGGCTCGCCTCGACGCGCTAGGCAACGTTATCTGGCACGACGGCACGCCCGCCGGCGACGAGCAAATCGAACGCTACCTGCCCGAAGCCGTCGCGCTCATCGGCCAGACGGCCATGCCCAAGGAGCGGCTTGATCGCGCTCCCAACCTCAAGGCCATCTTCAACGTCGAGAGCAACTTCCTGCCCAATGTGGACTACATGGAATGCCACCGGCGCGGCATCTACGTTCTGGGCACCGGCCCGGTATTTGCCAAGCCTGTCGCGGAGATGGCTCTCGGCATGGCGCTTTCCTGCGCGCGCCGCATCCATGAAGCCGATGCCGCCCTGCGCGCAGGCACGGAAACCATGTATGGGGAAGGGGATAACCAGGATTCCATCCTCCTGAGCGGGCGGCCCCTGGGCGTTGTCGGGTGCGGTAACGTCGGGCGCGCATTGCTGCCGCTCTTGCGGCCGTTTGCCAGCGAAATCCTCGCGCACGACCCATGGATTCACCCCAGCGTGCTGGAGGAGATGGGCACCACACCTGTTTCGTTGCAGGAATGCTTCGAGCGGAGTGCCGTTGTGTTCATCCTTGCGGCCACCACCACGGAAAACTCCGGGCAGATCGGCGCGAAACACTTCGCCGCCATGCAAAAAGGGAGCGTCGTGGTTTTGGTCAGCCGGGCTGGAGTTGTGAACTTTGACGAACTGCTTGATGCCGCCGAGAGCGGGCATATTCGGGCCGCCATCGATGTGTGGCCGGAGGAGCCGATCCCCGCAGGGCACCGTGGGCGGCACACGGCCAACACACTGGTGGGGGCGCATCGCGCGGGGAACATCCCGGAGATTTGGCCGTGGATGGGGCAGTTGGTTGTGGACGACTTGGAGCAAGTGCTCAAGGGGCTGCCGCCGCAGCGGTGCCAGCGAGCCCAGTGGGAAACTGTGAGCAAATTCCGCAGCAAACCCTCCGAGCAAAAAGGGTAGGGAATAGATGGGATGCAAGGGGGCAAGCCCCCTTGCCGGGGTGCTGGGGCAGAGCCCCAGAAGCCAAAGCCAAATAGCAAGGCGGGAAAATAACAGACCGAGCGTTGCGTTAAGCCGCCGCGTTAAACCGCCTTGCTCATCCTTGGACAGCGAAGCGTCTCCGCCAAGCGCCCAAGTCCCATTGGGCGCTTATCTAGTAACGGTGCCCCCGAGACGCTTGCCCCCGAAAAGACGCTGCGCTGTTTTCGGGGGAGCAAGGCGGGCAATAGAACATGGCGCGCCCGGGTTCCTTCAAAACACACCGGCTCGTTGGAAATTTACGGCCCGCCTTGCCTAAAAAGGCAATGGGAGGCGCTGCCTCCCAAACCCTCCAGCAGGGGGGCTTGCCCCCCTGCACCCCAGCCTAATACTTCCACTTGCCCGAGCCCGATTCCGAAAGGCTCGGCAATTCGTCCGTATTATACTGCGTACGCCCCACGGCCCCCCACATTTTCGCGCCGGTGCATCTGCGGAATTTCTGGCTCATGCTCTCGCCCGTGTGGCACCCCCAGCTTTTCACATGCGCCTTTGGCGCGAACGCCGCCGGGTTGATCTGCCCCAGGTCGTCCTCATGCATCCACGCTTTGGAGGCGCTGTCGATCTGGTTCGAATAGTCGAACATCCAGCAGGCTTTGTTGGAGTGGCCAAAGTATTCCAAATCGGCGATCTTCACGCGGTCGCGCGGCTGCCCGGCGTTGATGTAGTTGTAAATTTCCCCCGACGAGCGGAAATACCGAAGCCGCACGCCCAGCGCCTTGGCTCGCGCGCTGATGTTGCTCAAATAATCCTTCTTATCCTGCGAGCCGCGCGTTTGGAACGAGGGTTGATAGACGAACCAGACAATATCCTTCGCGGGCACCCCTTCCGCCTCAAGCTGCGCGATGCGGATTTCCCCCGCGCGAACGAAATTTTGCCACCAAAGATCGTGCGGCGGCACTTTCCATTTTTCCCAAATCATTAGCGACGGGCCGCCGCTTAAAATGATGTATTCGCCGGGCATGGGCGCGGCGCTGTCGGCCGCAAACGAAGCCGTCGCGCCCATACAAACGGCGCAGAGAACGGCGAGAAAGGGGAGTTTCATAGGATTGGTTTTTTGCGATTGAAAATGCTTACCACTTGGGCAGCGTTTCGTTGCGGATCAAATCGTCCTGCGTTTGCCGCTTGCGGATCGTCGCGGCCTGGTCGCCCCGGATCAAAATTTCGGGGAGCAGGGGACGCGAGTTGTAGGTGCTCGCCATCGAAGCGCCATAGGCCCCCGCGCTCATCACGGCGATCAAGTCGCCCTGCGCCAGCGGCGGCAATTCGCGGTCCTGGGCGAAGAAATCGCCGCTTTCGCAAACCGGCCCCACCACGTCCACCTTCTCCAGCGCGCCGGGCCGTTGCACCACGGGCACGATTTCGTGGAAGCTCTCGTACAGCGCCGGGCGGATCAAATCGTTCATGCCCGCGTCGGTGATGACGAACGTCTTGAGGTCGCCCCGCTTGACGTATTGCACGCGGGCGAGCAGCACCCCGGCGTTGCCCACCATGTAGCGGCCCGGTTCGACGAGAATCTTGAGCCCGAGGGCCTTGAGCTTCGGCACCACCGCCTCGGAATAAGCTTCCAGCGTCAGCAGCCCATCCGCCGCGGGCTTGTGCCACCAATCCGTGGAGCCGGAGGCCAATGAGGGATCATAGACAATGCCCACGCCGCCGCCGATGGAGAAATATTCGAGCCCATGGAGCACCTTCAACTGGCACACCAGCGGCAGCATCTTCTCCACCGCCTCCGCAAACGGACCGGCTTCGGTGATCTGCGAGCCGATGTGCATCTGCACGCCGCGAATCTTGATATGGGGGAGCTTGGCCGCCGCCGCGTAAACCGGCAGTACGCGCTCGAAGGCGATGCCGAACTTGTTCTCGCTCTTGCCGGTAGAAATGTACTTGTGCGTGTGCGCGTCCACGTCCGGGTTCACGCGCACGGCGATGGGCGCCTTCACCTTGAGCTGGCCGGCGATGGCGTTGATGCGTTCCAGTTCCGCCTCGCTTTCCACATTGAAAGCCAGGATGCCGCGCTGGAGCGCCTCGGCGATTTCCGCCTCCGTCTTGCCCACGCCCGCGAAGGTGCACTTGGCGGGGTCGCCCCCGGCCTTCGCCACGCGGAAGAGTTCCCCGCTGGAAACGATGTCGAAGCCCGCGTTCTCCTGGGCCAGCAAATTCAGCACGCCGATGTTCGAGTTCGCCTTCACGGCGTAGCAAATCAAGTGATCCACCCCGGCCAGCGCCCGGTCCAGGCGGCGGTAGTGGTCCAGAATGGTCGTGGCGGAATAAACGTAAGCGGGCGTGTCCGTCTCGGCGGCCAGCCGGGAAAGGTCCACGTCTTCACAGAAAAGGGTGCCGTTGCGGTACTCGAAACAATGCATGGTAGGGGGAAATGTAGAGTCTCGACGGGGCTGGAATCAACTCTTGTTCCCATTTTTTGGCCAAAACTTGACCTGCTTGTGAAAAAATTCACAAAGGGCTTGCCTTTCGTAATATCCGCTGCTTGGATTCGCGGCTTCCGAACCCGGGCCACCGTTTTTTTTCGTTGAAGGCAAGTTCCGTTTGGGGTCAAACTTGCCGCTCGGGCTTTCCGGGGATCGCTTTTTACTGATAATGAACCACCATTTGTCGAGATCACTTCGGGCCGGGGATCGCTTGATGCGGAGGGGGCTTGTTGCCCTCTGCGCGTTCTTGTGCATGGCGGGCGCGGCCTGGGCCGAAGCTCCCGCTGCCGCCCAGCATGCCGTGGAACACGCGGCCAAGCACGAGGAAGGGCTGTCCCAAAAAGCGCCGCTGCTGGTGGACACCGTCATCCACAACGTCCCCGTCATTGGTGATCTCCCCATCAAAATCAACGACTCCATGGTCATCACCTGGGTCGTCATGCTCATCCTCATCGTCTTCGCGCAGTTTGCCACCCGCAAAATCAAAGACGTGCCCGAAGGCGCGCAGAACTTCTGCGAATGGGTGGTGGAGGGGCTTTATAACTTCCTGGAGGGAATTATCGGGAAGGAACTGGTCAAGCGCGGCTTCTGGTTCTTCGCCACCATCTTCATTTTCATCCTCGCGCTCAACTGGTTCAGCCTCATTCCCGGCGTGGGCACCATAGGGTGGGGGATTCCCGATGAGTATTCCGGCGCGGTCACTCATGTTTCCCGGCCGATCCTGCGCGGGGCCAACGCTGACCTGAACATGACCTTCGGCATGGCCATGGTTTTCTTCTTCATGTGGACCGTCTGGGCGCTCCAGGCCAACGGCGTCGGCGGCTTCCTTATGCACCTCTTCGGGCCCAAGGGCGAGGTGAACGGCATTCTCTTAAAAGCACTGATGGTCGTTATCTTCCTGGCCGTCGGCGTGCTGGAGGTCGTCTCCATCCTCTTCCGGCCCGTTTCGCTCAGCTTGCGTCTCTACGGCAACATCTTCGCGGGCGAGAACATGCTCGAAACCATGACCCAATTGGGCGGCGCGTGGTTCGGCTGGCTTTTGCCCATCCCGTTCTACTTCCTGGAAATCTTCGTCGGCTTTGTGCAGGCCTTCATCTTCATGCTGCTCACCGCCATCTTCACGCTGCTCATCATGCCCGACGAAAGCCACGCCCAGCATTAACCCTTTTTTCCAACAACAACCTTTCGAAGCCGGACCGTAGGCAAACCGCGGGGGCTTCCGAAAAAACCATAACCAATCCAATACCATGATTCCCATTCTTGCAGAACTCTCCGGCAGTCTTCACATCGGTCTTGCCGCCCTGGGCGCCGCCCTCGGCGTGGGCTTGATCGGCATGAAGGGCGCTGAAGCCGTGGGCCGCAACCCCGGCGCGTTCACCTCCGTGCTGGTCCAGTCGCTCGTCGGCATGGCCCTGGCCGAAGCCATCGTGTTCTACGCGATCTTCCTCGCGAAGTAATTTTGAACGGGCGCGGAGTTTTAAAGCTCCGCGCTCTCCATTGGCCCTATGTTTTTTACTCCAATCCTGGCCGAAACCGGCATTCTGGAAGGCCTGTTGCAAACCGCCCGCGAAACCGGCGAGCAGTTCGGCGTCAACTGGCCGCTCTTCATTTCCAACGTCGTCAGCTTTTTGATCGTATGCTGGCTGTTGCAGCGCTTCGCCTACAAGCCGGTCCTGAAAGTGCTTGAGCAGCGCCGCCAGCGCATTGCCGAGAGCCTCGAAAACGCCGACCAAATCAAAGCCCAGCTTGCCGAAGCCGAAACCCGGCACGCCGAGATCCTTGCCCGTGCCAACGCCGAAGCGCAAAAGATGATCGAGGAAGCCCGGGCTTCCGCCGCCGCCCTGGCGCAGACCCGCGAGCAGCAAGCCATCGCCGAAGCCGAGGGCATCATTGCCCAGGCCCGCGAAGCCGTCACTACGGAGCACCAGCGCATGTTGGCCGACCTCCGCCGCGAAGTGGGCCGCCTCGTTATCGACACCACCGCCAAAGTCACCGGCAAAGTGCTGACGCCCGACGATCAGAAACGCCTGAGCGAAGAAACCGCCCGCGAAATCGCCGCTTAAATATTGCCGCTTAATCCATGAAAGTTCCCAAGGAAGCCCGTAAACTTGCCCGCTCGCTCTTCCGCGCCAGCCTAGATGGCGGGCGGTTGGACCGCGCGCGCGTCGCCAACGTGCTCAAAATCGTCGGCGACCGGCCCCCGCGCCACGCCGTGAGCGTGCTTAAGGCTTATGAGCGGCTCGTCCGGCTGGAACTCGACCGCCGCCACGCCGTCGTGGAAAGCGCCGCGGCTTTGAACAGTGCGGACGCCGACGCCATCCTTGGCGACCTCAAAAAACGCTTTGGCGGGGATATTACCCACGAAGTCAAAGTCAACCCGGCCTTGATCGGCGGCATTCGCGTCCAACTCGGCAGCAACGTTTGGGATGGCAGCGTCCAGGGCCGCCTGGATTACCTCCAAACCGCCATCGACCAAGTCCTTTAATCCCCTTTAGTCATTTCAAAAAAATCCGCGTTCACCCGCAGGCAAACCACCTTCTTCCATGAGCACCATTCTTCAAGACATCGAATCGCAAATCGCCGGGCTTAAGACCGCCACCGTTCAGACCAACACCGGCGTGGTCCGTGAATCCGGCGACGGCGTCGCCAAAATCGAAGGCTTGAGCGACGTCATGCTCAACGAAATGATCGAGTTTTCCGGCGGCCTCTACGGCCTGGCCCTCAACCTTGAGGAAAACGAAGTCGGCTGCATTTTGATGGGCGACTCCACCAGCGTGAAAGAAGGCGATATCGTCAAGACCACCGGGCGGCTGCTCTCCGTCCCCGTGGGCAAAGGGCTCCTGGGCCGCGTGGTCGACGCCCTGGGCCGCCCGCTCGACGGCAAGGGGCCGGTGGCATCGAATGTCCTTTATCCGGTGGAAAAAATCGCCCCCGGAATCATCACCCGCAAAGGCGTCAACCAGCCCGTGCAGACCGGCATCATGGCCATTGATGCCATGATCCCCATCGGCCGCGGCCAGCGCGAACTCATCATCGGCGACCGCGCCACCGGCAAGACCGCCATTGCCGTCGATACCATCATCAACCAGGCCCGCATCAACAAAGCCAACGCGGGCAAGGCCGGGTTCCGCCCCATCTACAGCATCTACGTCGCCATC
The DNA here is from genome assembly GCA_964513965.1 of uncultured Chthoniobacteraceae bacterium. Taxonomy (GTDB): domain Bacteria; phylum Verrucomicrobiota; class Verrucomicrobiia; order Chthoniobacterales; family Chthoniobacteraceae; genus UBA695. The sequence continues at coordinate 268,909 of CAZEOO010000002.1, read as the reverse complement.
GGGCAAAAGAACTCCAACATCGCCCGCGTCTTGGGCGTCTTGCAGGAATCCGGCGCGCTGGAGTACACCATCATCGTCGCCGCCTCGGCCTCGGACAGCGCCACCAACCAATACATCGCCCCGTTCGCGGGCGCGGCCATGGGCGAGTGGTTCATGGACAACGGCATGGACGCGCTCATCATCTACGACGATCTCTCCAAGCACGCCGTCGCCTACCGGCAAGTCTCGCTCGTCTTGAAGCGCCCGTCGGGCCGCGAAGCCTACCCCGGCGACGTCTTCTACCTCCACAGCCGCCTGCTGGAGCGCGCCGCGCGCGTCGATGAAAAATACGGCAACGGCTCGCTCACCGCGCTGCCCATCATCGAAACCCAGGCGGGCGACGTTTCGGCCTACATCCCCACCAACGTCATTTCCATCACCGACGGACAGATCTACCTCGAAACCGACCTCTTCTACCAGGGCGTGCGCCCCGCCATCAGCGTCGGCCTCTCGGTCAGCCGCGTCGGCAGCGCCGCGCAGATCAAGGCCATCAAGCAAGTCGCGGGTAAAGTGAAGGGCGAGTTGGCCCAGTTCCGCGAACTGGCCGCCTTCGCCCAGTTCGGCAGCGACCTCGACGCCGCCACCCAGGCCAAGCTCAACCGTGGTTCCCGCATCGTCGAACTCTTCAAGCAGCCGCAGTACGATCCGATGCCCGTCGAACACCAGGTCGCCGTGCTCTGGGCCATCCAGAACGGCCACATGGACGACGTTCCCGTGGACCGCATTAAAGAGCTCCAAGCCAAGCTGCTCGAATTTTTGACCACCCGCAAAGCCAAGCTGCTGGAAACCATCAAAACGGCGGGCGCCATCAGCAAGGAACTCAACGACGAGCTCGCCGCCACGCTGGTCGAGTTCAAATCCACCTGGAAGTAAGCAATGGCCGCCAATACCAGAGACATCCGGCGCCGGATCAAGTCGATCAAGAACACGGCGCAAATCACCAAGGCGATGCAGATGGTCGCCTCGGCCAAAATGCGCAAAGCGCAGGGAGCCGCGCTGGCCGGGCGGCCCTATGCCGAGATCATCAACCGGGTGCTCGTCTCCCTTCAGCACCACGCGGACATCAGCCTGCACCCGCTCCTGGAAGTGCGGCCCGTCAACCGTGAACTGGTCATCCTCGTTTCGCCCGACAAAGGGCTTTGCGGCGCGCTGAATACGAACCTCTTCCGCGAAGCCAATACCTTTGACCCCGCCAAAACCAGCTTTGTCTCCGCTGGCCGCCGCGCCCAGCAGCACCTCGCCCGCTTCCGGCGCAAGCTGCTTGCCGATTTTCCCGTTCCCGACCAACCGCGCCTTTTCGACACCAAAGTTATTTCCAAGTTCTGCATCGAGCAGTTCCTGGCCGGGAAAGTCGATAAAGTCACCGTCCTCTACACCAAGTTCATCAACACGCTGGTGCAAAAACCGGTCACGCGCACACTGTTGCCGATCAGCCCCTTCGACCTGCCCGCTCCTCCCAAAGCCGAGGATGACAAGGTTGACGAAAAGGCCGCGAAGCCCCAGGCCGACGGCGTGCAAAGCGACTACCTCTTCGAGCCCGGCGCAGCGGAAGTGTTGAGCAGCATCCTGCCGCACTACCTCCACTACGAGATCTTCCAGATGATCCTCGACGCCCGCGCCTCCGAACACAGCGCCCGCATGGTGGCCATGAAAAACGCCACCGACAACGCCCAAACCCTCATCCGCGATCTCACCCTGGAATACAACAAGATCCGGCAAAACAGCATCACCACCGAACTCCTCGAAATCTCCACCGCGCAAATCGCGCTGGGATAGCGCAACCAACCACCTCTTTTTTTCAGCATTTTTCAGCATGAACACAGGCACCATCGTCCAAGTCATCGGCCCCGTCGTGGATGTCGATTTTTCCGCCTCCGGCCAACTCCCCGCCATCTACACCGCGCTCGAAGTCGAGTTCCAGGTGGGCGAGGCCAAGCAGAAAGTCACCCTTGAAGTCCAGCAGCACCTTGGCGAAGGCTGGGTCCGTTCGGTTTCCATGTCCTCCACCGAAGGGCTCAAGCGCGGCCTGCCCGTCACCGACACCGGCGCTCCCATCTCCGTGCCCGTGGGCGAAGGCGTGCTTGGGCGCATCTTCAATGTCACAGGCGACGTCGTGGACGAGCGCGGGCCCGTCAAATACGAAAAGCGCTACCCCATCCACCGCAAAGCCCCGGCGCTGGTCGATCAGGAAACCAAATCGAACATCCTCGAAACCGGCATCAAAGTCATCGACTTGATCTGCCCCTTCACCAAAGGCGGCAAAGTCGGCGCCTTCGGCGGCGCGGGCGTCGGCAAAACCGTCGTCATCATGGAGTTGATCAACAACATCGCCAAAGGCCACGGCGGCTACTCCGTATTCGCGGGCGTCGGCGAGCGCACCCGTGAAGGCAACGACCTTTACCACGAAATGAGCGAATCGGGCGTCATCAACCAGAAGAACCTGGCCGAGTCCAAAGTCGCCCTGGTCTATGGCCAGATGAACGAGCCCCCCGGAGCCCGTCTGCGCGTCGCCCTCTCCGCCCTGGCCATGGCCGAGTACTTCCGCGACGAAAAGAACCAGGACGTGCTCCTCTTCATCGACAACATTTTCCGTTTCAGCCAAGCCGGTTCCGAAGTCTCCGCCCTGCTGGGCCGCACCCCTTCCGCCGTCGGTTACCAGCCCACCCTCGCCGCCGAAATGGGCGACCTGCAAGAGCGCATCACCTCCACCAAAGCCGGTTCCGTCACCTCCTTCCAGGCCGTCTACGTTCCCGCCGACGACTTGACCGACCCGGCCCCCGCCAACACCTTCGCGCACTTGGACTCCACCATCGTGCTGGAGCGTTCCATCGCCGAACTGGGCATCTACCCCGCCGTCGATCCGCTCGCTTCCACCTCCAAGGCGCTGGCCCCGGACATCGTTGGCGAAGAGCACTACCGCGTCGCCCGCGGCGTCCAGAAAGTCCTCCAAAAATACAAAGACCTCCAGGACATCATCGCCATTTTGGGTATGGACGAACTTTCGCCCGAGGACAAACTGACCGTCTACCGCGCCCGCAAAATCCAGCGTTTCTTAAGCCAGCCTTTCCACGTCGCCGAAATCTTCACCGGCACCAAGGGCCAGTACGTCTCCATCGCCGAGACCGTGCGCGGGTTTAAAGAGATCCTCGAAGGCAAACACGACGATGTGCCGGAAACCAACTTCTACATGAAGGGCGGCATCGACCAAGTGAAGGTGTAGCCCCGCCTCCGATTTACCATGGCCAACACACTACGGCTCGAAGTGGTCACCCCGCAGGGGCAGGCGTATGCGGATGACGTCCAAATGGTCGTCATTCCCGGCGCGGAAGGGGAACTGGGCATCTACCCCATGCACCTTCCCGTGATGACCGAAATCAAACCCGGCGAACTCAAAATTCTCAAAGACGGCCAGGAAAGCGACTTCGCCGTCAACGAGGGCTTTGCCGAAATCACCGGCACGCATGTCACCATCCTCACGGACATGGCCGTGAACATCGCCCTCATCGACGAGCACGCCGTTGAAAAAGCCATCGAGCGGGCGCAAGCCGCGCTGAAACGTTCCGTGAGCGCGGAGGAAATCGCCACCGCCGAGGCCAGCTTGCAGAAATCCTTCCTGCAACTGAAGCTCAAGCGGCAGAAGAAGTAGCCCATTCGTCCTATAGGTCCCATGGGACCTATGGCGCGATGGCCCGGATCGTCTCAGGGCTCGGCAGCCCCCATTGCACCCATTTGCGCTGGTACTCCGCCCAAGGCAGCAGCACATAGTGCGGGTGGGCGTCGGCGCGAAGCCAGCGGATCAGCGAAAGCAAATCCTCGCGCGACATCGCCGTGCAGCCCCACGTGGGCCGGTCCGGGCCGCGCCGCGTGTGGAAGAAAATCGCGCTGCCCGCGCCGGGCAGGGGAGGGTCCGAGTTGTGCCGGATGTCGATCAAATAGCGGTAAGCCTCGTCATTGTGGCGCATCCGCTGGCTCTCGAACCAGGGTGGCGGATTCTTGAGGTCCACCGTCACGAACTTGTTGTAAAGCTTCGGCAACGCCGGGCTGTCCACCCAGGCATCGGCTTCCGTCACCGTATGGAAGGGGTAATCCGCCCCCCGGGGCAGCGCCTCCTCGTAAGTATAGACGATCCCGATCTTGAACAACCCGGCGGGAGCCCGCCCGTCGCGCTCCACCTTGTGCGGGCCGGGTTCATAAGTCCCCAACACCCCGCGTCCCCACACCGAACCGTTCTTGCCCAGCAGCACCGGCACCGGCCCCAGCGCGGGCCGCCAAGTCCCCTCCGGCGTGCGTTCCAGCGCCAGCATTTGGGCATGGAACGTATTCCAGTCGCCCGGCACCGTCACCACCAGTTGGCGCACATTGGCGGGCAGGGAATCCGCAGCCTGGGCGCTCGCAAAAGAGAGCCCGAAAGCCAGAGCCAGCGAGAATTTGAGAAACCTTCGCGCCTTCGCGCCTTCGCGCCTTCGCGTGAGAAAAGAAAAGGGAGATTGCATTGGGAGAGGCGGCAAATTTTACACCATTGGCCCTAGCGTCAACTTCCTTTTAGCGGTTTGACGTCAAAATGGGCGGAACGTATTATCGCGTTGTGGCATATCTTTCCATCCAAATAAGGATTGTGTTCCTGTTTGTCTGCGGAGTTCTGACTGTTTTTTTGTTAGGAGCAGCAACTCTCTATTATATTGAAAAACGTGAATATTTCGAATTGATGCTGGGCGATGCTAAATGCATATACCAAGCGGCACAAATGATGGCTGAAGAAGCCAAAACAAATGAGAATATCATCGCCGGATGGCCTGGTGATCTCAAAAATCGAGGGCAAATTAGCTGCCTTGGAGATTATGTAAACCTGCTTGTTCGTAACGACTACTTTAAGCCGGGTGACTTGAAGGCGTTTGCTGGTATCGGGTATGAACAATACCCAGGAACCGCGAGGTCTGGTTTAAATGGTGGCCTCGTTCCGGCATTTAAAGAATCGAACAGTGCTTTCAAAATATATTTAATCAAAGAATCAGACCCGCCCAATACAGTCTTTCTGGCTTCAAAAAACTTCAGATATGGCCAGTCTCTTGATCCAAGGGGCATCTTGTTTGGGGCTAGGCAATTTGTGGTGGTATTTAAAAATGGGGAAGCTGCAATTTACAGGGACATGAAATTACTCAACGGCCTACTCCCTGGCGGCGGTACCGTCGAAAGCGCCGAGAACTGCCTGAACCCCTAATTCTCCACCCTTTGCAGAAAAATTGCGGCGGGGCGTTTTCGGGTATATCTTTTCCCTGTGAACCAGAGGCTCATTTCCGAAATTGGCAAAAGCCAGCGGCTGCGCGTCGTCAACCGACTCAAGCGCAGCCAGGGGATGAGCGTGGGCGAATTAGCCGAAGCCCTCGGCATGAGCTACATGGGCGTCAAGCAGCACTGCATCGAGCTTGAAAAACTCGGCTACCTCGACACTTGGCGCCGCCCCAAACCCGCCACCAAAGTGGGCCGCCCCGAACTGGTCTACCGCCTCACCCGCAAAGCCCTGGAACTTTTCCCCTCCACCAGCAACGCCACCACCCTCCAGCTTCTGGACGCCGCCAACACCCTTTACGGCCCCAGTGCCGCCGAGAAGCTGCTTTACCTCCTTTTCCAGCGGAAAACCGAAGATTACCTTGAGCGCGTCATTGGTGAAACCGTGGCCGAACGCGCCGCCTCCTTCGCCGTGATCCGCGACGCCGAGGGGTACATGTCCGAGATGGAAACCGACGGGGCCGCCGTCCGCATTGTTGAATATCACAGCCCCATCGCCGACCTCCTGGCCGCCTACCCCGACCTGCTTTCCCGGCTGGAAGGGGAAATGTTCACCCAGGTGCTCTGGGTGCCCATCCGGCGCGAACCCACGGAAGTCGAAGGGCTCTATTGCTGCGTTTTCCACGCGGTATAGAGGGAACCCCGGGTGATTTTCCGCTCCAGGGGAGGGGAAAACCGTAAAAAACGCTTGTCTCGCGCACCGGGAGTCCCTACTTTTCACCCCTCATGCCTAAGTCAATCGCACGTCGTAAGACGAAGAAGGCCGTGGCCAAGCGGTTTAAAGTAACCGCGACGGGCAAAGTGCTCCGCTCACATGCTGGCAAACGCCACTTGTTGCAGAGCAAGAGCGCCAAGAGCAAGCGTCAGCTTGCCAAGGCGGCCGTCGTGGACAAAACCGACGTGGCTCGGATTAAAGAGAACCTGCCCTTCGCGTAAAAAACGCGAAAGGCCAAGTCCGCCCTCCTGGTTTCTTAATGAAACCGCATCAGCGAGCGAGGTCGGGGGGACATCATCACCAAAAACAGCACGCTGAAAGAAAGACACAACAATGCCAAGAGCAACTAATGCTCCCGCCAGCCGCGAACGCCGCAAACGGGTGCTAGACAAGGCCAAGGGTTTCCGCGGCCGCCGCAGTAAACTGTTCCGCTACGCGAAAAACGCGATCATGAAAGCGGAATACTGGTCGTATCGCGACCGCAAGGCGCGCAAGCGTCAATTCCGCAACCTCTGGATCGCTCGTCTTAACGGCGCTTGCCGCACGAACGGGATCACCTACAGCCGGTTCATCGAAGGCCTCATCGCCAGCGGCAGCCAGCTTGACCGCAAGGTGCTTGCCGGGATCGCCGTTTCCGACGAAACCGCCTTCCTCGCCCTCGTCAACAAGGCCAAAGCGGCCCTGGAGAGCAAGAAAGCGGCCCAAAAGGCGTAACCACCAGGTTCATCCATTTCCGGCCAGCGGTGGTAGCCCCTCCACCCTGGCCGTTTTTCTTTTTAGGGTTCTTCTATTACATTCCTTTCCCATGCCCGGCCTCATCATCCGTCCCCGCTCCCGCCTCTTCCACGGTCACGAATGGGTTTACTACACCGAAGTGCTCAAAACCTTCGGCAACCCCGCGGATGGCTCCGTCGTTTCGCTCAAAGACGGCAAGGACCGCATGCTCGGCTCGGCCATTTATAACTCCCGCTCCCACATCGTAGCCCGGCGCTTCTCGCACCAGCGCCAGGATTTGGACGCCGATTTCTTTTCTCGCCGCATCCGGCAGGCCGTGGAATACCGCCAGCGCCGGGGCATCAACCCCGCCCTCGGGCGCATCGTCTGGAGCGAAAGCGACGGACTGCCCGGCATCATTGTCGACCGCTACGGCGACCACCTCGTTCTCCAAACCCTGACCCTGGCCATGGACCAGCGCAAAGACTTGATCGTCGCCGCGCTGCGCGAGGTCTGCGCACCCGTCTCCATCGTCGAGCGCAACGACGCCCCCATTCGCAAAGCCGAAGGGCTGGAGCCGCAAGTCGGCGTGCTGTTTGGCGAAGTACCCGCTTCCGTGCCCATCGAAGTGCTGGGGCTGAAATTCGAGGTCGATCTGCTCCACGGGCAGAAAACCGGCTTCTACCTGGACCAGCTTGACAACTACGCGGGCGTGGCCCCGTGGGCCGCCGGCAAGCGCGTGCTCGACTGCTTTTCCAACCAGGGCGCGTTTGCGCTGGCTTGCGCCAAAGCCGGAGCCGCCAGCGTGCGGGCCGTCGAAATTAGTGAGGATTGCGTGGAGCTGATCCGCCAAAACGCCGCCCGCAACGGCCTCGCCATCGAGGCGCTGGCCGCCAACGTTTTCGATTACCTCAAGGAACAGGAGCGCGCCGGGGCGCAATACGACTTGATCGTGCTCGACCCGCCCTCCTTCACCAAATCCAAGGACAAGCTCGGCGATGCCCTGCGCGGCTATAAGGAAATCCACCTGCGCGCCCTCAAGCTGCTGACCCCGGGCGGATTGTTGGCCACCTTCTCCTGCTCCCACCACGTCAACGACGAACTCTTCCGGGGCGTCATTGGCGAAGCCGCCGTGGACGCCAAAAAGACGCTCCGTCAGTTGGTGCGGTTTGGGCAGGCGGCGGACCACCCCGTTATTTTGAATCTCCCCGAGACGGAATACCTGCGCGGCTATTTGTTTGAGCTGGCGCCCGGGAGGTAGACAGCGATGGCGCACGCGTTTTCCCTGGCCCAATGCCTCGGCTACCTCGCCTTTGTACTGGGCGTCACCGCGTTTCTGCAAAAAAGCGATCAGCGGCTCAAATTCTTTAACGCCAGCGAATCCTTCGTTTACGCCGTCCATTTTGCCTTGCTGGGCTATCCGCCCGCTTCGGCTAGCGCCGCCATCTCGGGCATCCGCTCGATGCTTTCGATCAAGGTCAGCTCGCCGTGGCTGGCCGTGCTCTTCATCGTCGCCAATCTCGGCATGGGGGCTGTGCTTGTGAAGTCCCCCATGGGCTGGGTGCCGGTGGGGGGTTCCTGTGTGGCCACTTTTGCCGTGTTTACCTTGCAGGGCATCCCCATGCGGATCGGCTTTTTCATCGCTACGATGTGCTGGCTCGCCAACAACATTGCCAGCGGCTCCATCGGCGGCACCGCGCTGGAAACCGTGATCGCCGCCTCCAACCTCTGGACCATGGCGCGCATGGCAACCACGGCACGCGTCGCCTCGGCATCCCCCCGAGGCGAGAAAAAGAGTGTTCCAAAATTGACGGACTCCGCCGCAACGCCTACAGATTAAGCCTTTCCCTCTCGTATGAGCGACCAAATCAAATTCCTACTGAACGAATCAGAGATCCCGCAAACGTGGTACAACATTGTGGCCGATTTGCCGCATCCGCCCGCTCCCGTGCTGCACCCCGGCACGATGGCGCCGCTCACCCCGGCTGATCTTGCGCCCATTTTTGCCGATAACATCATTGAGCAGGAAGTCTCCACGCAGCGCGACATCGAAATTCCCGAGCCGGTTCGCGAAATTTACAAGCAATGGCGGCCCGCGCCCCTTTTCCGCGCCCGTGCCCTGGAGAAGGCACTCGGCACGCCCGCCCGCATTTACTACAAATACGAAGGCGTGAGCCCCGCCGGTTCGCACAAGCTCAACTCCGCCATTGCGCAGGCTTATTACAACAAAGTCGCCGGTGTGAAAAAGCTTTCCACCGAAACCGGCGCGGGCCAGTGGGGCAGCGCGCTCTCCATGGCTTGCAACTTCTTCGGGCTTGCCTGCGAAGTTTACATGGTCAAGGTGAGCTACAACCAGAAGCCCTACCGCCGCGCGCTCATCGAAACCTTCGGAGCCAAGGTCACCGCCAGCCCCAGCAACACCACCGATGCCGGGCGCGCTATTCTTGATAAAAACCCGGAATCGACCGGCTCGCTGGGCATGGCCATTTCCGAAGCCGTCGAGGTCGCCGCCAAGAACCCGGATACCAAATATGCCCTCGGCAGCGTCTTGAACCACGTGCTGCTGCACCAGACCGTTATCGGCAAGGAATCCATCGCCCAGATGAAGCTTGCCGGAGACGAGCCGGATGTCGTCATCGCCTGCACCGGCGGCGGCTCCAATTTCGGCGGCATGGCCTTTCCCTTCATTGGCGAAATGCTTCGCGGCGAACGCAAAAAGACACGCATCGTGGCCGTGGAACCCGCCGCCTGCCCCAGCCTCACTAAAGGGCTCTATGCCTACGACTTCGGCGACACCGCGCACCTCGCGCCCATCGCCAAAATGCACACCCTGGGCAGCACGTTTGTGCCGCCGGGCTTCCACGCGGGCGGCCTGCGCTACCATGGCATGGCCCCGCTGGTCAGCCAGGTCATTGAGGAAGGTCTGGCCGAAGCGACCACCGTGGCGCAGCTTGAATCCTTCGCCGCGGGCGTGCAGTTTGCCCGGGCCGAAGGCATCGTGCCCGCGCCGGAATCCAACCACGCCATCGCCGTCGCCATTCGTGAGGCGCTCCAATGCAAGGAAACGGGCGAGAGCCGCGCCATTCTCTTCAACCTCTCCGGCCACGGCCACTTCGATATGCAAGCCTACCTCGACTACATGGGCGGCAAATTGAAGGACTACGCCTACCCCGAGGAGGAAATCGCCATGGCGCTTGCCGGGCTGCCCAACGTGGGCAACGACTAGGAGCCGTCGCGATTTAGGATTGTTAAAACCTCGTTGCTTGTGCCGATCCAGCAACGAGGTTTTTTGTTTTCCAATACTTTGAATAAAACCGACGGCCGGGCGTCTGTATTCATGTGCAATCACACATGAAAAACCTGAGTCTTCTGCTTCTCTCCGTCGTCGCGGCCTCCCTTATGGCGGGCTGTGTTGTCGTGGCCGAACGGCCTCCGCGCCCGGCCGTGATCGTCGAACGCCGCGGTCCCGCTCCTTACCATACCGCGGTATGGGTTTCCGGCGAATGGGTGTGGCGTCGCCACCACTGGGTATGGGTTCACGGCTACTGGCGGTAAGCCGGGAGAACAGTTCACAAAAAAGGCGCGAAGGAGTTTTCTCCATCGCGCCTTTTTGTTGATTCAGTTTCGATCCGTACGGCCTACATCTGCTCAATGATCGCCGTGCCGAACTCGGAGCACTTGATCTCCGTGGCTCCCTCCATACCGCGGGCGAAGTCGTAGGTCACGCGCTTGGCGGCGATGGCTCCGTTCAATCCCTTCAGGATCAAGTCGGCCGCTTCGTTCCAACCGAGGTAGCGGAACATCATCTCGCCGGAGAGCACCACCGAGCCGGGGTTCACCTTGTCGAGGTTGGCATACTTCGGCGCGGTGCCGTGGGTGGCTTCGAAAATGGCGTGGCCGGTCACGTAGTTGATGTTGCCGCCGGGGGCGATGCCGATGCCGCCCACCTGCGCCGCGAGCGCGTCGGAGAGGTAGTCGCCGTTCAGGTTAAGCGTCGCGATCACGTCCACTTCCTGTGGGCGCAGGAGCACGTTTTGCAGCGTGATGTCGGCGATCATGTCCTGGAACACGATGCCCGCGCCCCGCTTGCCCTCGGGGATTTTGCACCACGGACCGCCGTCGATGGGCTCCGCGCCGTATTCGCGCTTGGCCACGTCATAGCCCCAGTCGCGGAACGCGCCTTCCGTGTATTTCATGATGTTACCCTTGTGGACGAACGTCACGCTCTTGCGCTTTTGCTCAATAGCATACTCAATGGCCGCGCGCACGAGCCGCTCCGTGCCCGGCTTGGAAACCGGCTTCACGCCCACGCCGACCCATTCCGGCACCTCGCCTGCGAACCGGGCCTTCTTGAAATCCTTCGGGCTGCGCGCTTCCAGCCATTTGAGGAAATCCATGGCCTCGGGCGAACCGGCGGGCCAGTCAATGCCCGCGTAAATATCTTCCGTGTTTTCACGGAAAATCACCATATCCACGCGCTCCGGGTGCTTTACGGGCGAGGGGACGCCTTGGAAATATTGCACCGGGCGCAGGCAAACGTAGAGGTCCAGCATTTGGCGCAGCGCCACGTTGAGCGAACGGATGCCGCCGCCCACAGGCGTGGTCAGCGGTCCTTTGATGCCCACGAGATATTCGCGGAAAGCCTCGATGGTCTCGTCCGGCAACCAGTTGTCGAACTTGTCCTTGGCCGCCTGGCCCGCAAACACCTCGAACCACGAAATCTTGCGCTGGCCGCCGTATGCCTTTTCCACCGCCGCGTTCAAGACGCGCTCGGAGGCCGCCCAAATGTCGGGGCCGGTGCCGTCGCCCCGGATAAACGGGATCACCGGGTTTGCCGGGACCGTCAGTTTGCCGTTCTGAATCGAGATTTTTTCCCCGGCGGGCGGGGTCACATGCTGGTATGCCATAATTCTTAAGGTACGAAGGATGAAAAACTGGCGCGGATTAGAGCATTTGCAGAAGCCGAAGGCGAGAAAAGATCACCATAGCGCCTGTGCCGGGGATCGAAGCCCGTTTTTCGAGTATTCCGCGATTGCCAGGGCCGCGCGACCCTGCCAAAATTGCCGCTTATCATGCAAGTGCCTCTTCTCGACCTCAAGCCGCAGTACGCCACCCTTCGCGATCAAATCCGCACCGAGGTGGACCAGATCATGGAATCCCAGTATTTCATCGGGGGGCCGAAGGTGGAGGCGTTTGAAAAGGCGATTTGCGACTATACCGGGGCCGCCCATGCCGTGGGTGTCACCAGCGGCACCGACGCGCTCTTGATCGCGCTGATGGCCCTCGATTTGAAGCCGGGCGACGCCGTCGTGACCACGCCCTACACCTTCTTCGCAACCGCCGGAAGCATCGCCCGCACGGGGGCCGATCCCGTCTTTATCGACATCGACGCCGCGACCTACAACCTTTCCGTTCCGGCCCTGCGCCGCTACCTCGACGGCTGCCAAAAGAACGCCAAAGGCGAGCTCATCAGCCACGCGGGCAAAGTCATCCGCGCCATCATGCCCGTCCACCTCTACGGCCTTTGTGCCGACATGGACGGCATTCTCGAAGTGGCCGCCCAATACCGCCTCGCCGTCATCGAGGACGCTGCGCAAGCCCTCGGGGCGCAGTACCCCGGCAAGCTGGCCAAGGGGAGCGCGGGCGCGATGGGCGACTTCGGCGCGTTCAGCTTTTTCCCGTCCAAGAACCTCGGCGGCTTCGGCGACGGCGGCATGGTCGTTTGCAAAGACGCCGCCATGGCCGACCGCCTGCGCTCCCTGCGCAACCACGGCGGCGAGCGGCGCTATTTCCACAAAATGATCGGCGGCAACTTCCGCCTCGACGCCCTGCAAGCGGCGGTGCTGGCCATCAAACTGCCGCACCTGGATAGCTGGTCCGCCAAGCGCCGCGAAAACGCCGCCCTCTACCACCGGGAATTTGCCCAGGCGGGGTTGAGCGACAAGGTGACGCTCCCCTTCGAGCCGTACTCGGCGAGCGGCCTCCCCAACCACCACATCTTCAACCAGTTCATCGTCCGCGTGCCGCAGCGCGACGCCCTCTTCGAGCACCTGGATAAAACGGGCATCGGCCACGCCATTTACTACCCGTTGCCGCTGCACTTACAGGAGTGCTTCGCCTACCTTGGCTACAAAGAGGGCGACCTCCCCGAGTCCGAAAAAGCCGCCAAGGAAACCCTCGCGCTGCCCATCTACCCCGAGCTTTCGCCGGAGCAGATCCACGCCGTCGTCGAGGCCATTGCGGCGTTTTATAAGTAGACCGGGCTACCCACCATCTCGTGCCGAAATAGAGTTTCGGCGCGAGAATAACAGGCGCAAAGAGTACAGACCCCTTTGCGCTATTTGCCGATCTCCACGGCCTGCTTGAGCCGGATATCGCGCGAGGAGGCTCCGGCTTCCACAACGAACTTGCCCGGATCGACCGTCCAGCCCTTTTTCTCGGGGCTCCAGTAGGCAAAGGCGTCGCGGGGCAGGTCAATCGTGACTTGCCGGGTTTCCCCCGGCTTGAGCGCCACCTTGGCAAACCCCTTCAATTCGCGCACAGGCCGCTCCACTTGGGCTTTGGGCTGGCCCACGTAGACCTGCACCACTTCGGCCCCGTCGCGCGCGCCGCTGTTGGTAACCTTTAGTGTGATCTTTGCGCCATCCCCGGCCTTGGTCACCTTCAAATCGGCGAACTTGAACTGCGTGTAACTCAGGCCGTAGCCGAATGGATAGAGCGGCGCTTTGCCCGTTTTGTCATAGCCCCGGTAACCCACGAAAATGCCCTCTTTGTATTCCACCTGCGGCGGCTGGTTTTTTTCGGCGGCAAGGACGCCGGGGTAGTTCGCAAACGCGGCGTTGTCGGCCAGTTCGCGGTCGAACGTCATCGGCAGTCGGCCCGAGGGGTTCACTTTTCCAAAGAGCACTTCGCCCACGGCGGTGCCTGCTTCCTGCCCGAGAAACCAGGCTTGCATGAGGGCCGCAGCTTCCTTGCTCACGTGGGCCAGGTCAACGCCCGCGCCGCTGGTATTGACGATAACCGTGCGTGGGTTGGCGGCGCAAACCGCGTCAATCAAGCGGCGCTGCGCCAGCGGCAGCTCAAAGAAACTGTCGTGCGACTCGCCCGCGAAGCGCCCCGTGCAAATGATGGCCACATCGGCCTCCTTCGCTCCGGCGGCGTCGATGGCCACGGGCCGCAGCCCCACTTTGAGCGTCTGTTTGCCCCGGGCGGCAAGCTGCCAGCGGATGCTCACGGGCACCGGCTCGCCTTTAACAAGATGGATGCCGTCGCCCTTCTCCCATTGCGGCTCAGCGTTCCCGGTAAATTGCGGCGGTGTCTTGCCGATGCGGATGTCCGGCTTCGGAAAATAGCGGGCGGAACTGCTGGATTGCGTGACCAGTTCCCAATCGCCGTCCTCCGGCGTGACAAGCACGCCTTCCCAGGTGAGCGTGGCCTCGGTCCCGGCGGGAATCGCGAAAGGCCGGGCCTCGTCGCTCCAGGCGTAGTCGATGGCCGTCTCGACGCCGGTCAGCGGTAGCGTGCCGCTCTCCGCAGGTTTGGATTTAAGCTTCGCGGTAAAGCGCAGCCCGGCTTCGCCCCCGGCGTTCACACGAGCGCAGGCGAGCGACTTGAAAATCGCGGGGTCCGCCTTCGGCTGCTCGTGGTAAGTCACCGTGACTTGATCCCCCGCCGCCGCGCGGATGCCCTCCAGGTAATTGACTTGATGGAACGGGACGATGTGGCCGCTGCCGCCGCCGGAAATGGGCGTATTGGCAGCATAGTCGCCATAGACCGCGATGGAGCGGATCTTCGCCGCATCCAACGGCAGCGTTTGCTTGTCATTCTTCAATAAAACCACCCCTGCGCGGGCGATCTCCAGGGCCGCCTTGCGGGCTTCGGGCGAATTGACCGGGATGCTGGCATCCTTTTGAGGCCGATCGAAGAAGCCCATCGAGAACTCCGTGAAAAGATTGTGACTCACGGCGGCGTCCAGGGCCGCTTGGCTCACCGTGCCGCTGGCCAGCGCGGCTTTCACGGCGGCCTCCGAGAGGTTCTTGGCATTCGGCATTTCGAGGTCCAGGCCGTTCTGAACATTGGTGACGCTGTGGCTCGCGCCCCAGTCGGACATCAGCGTCCCCTTAAACCCCCAGCTGTCGCGAAGGATCTCTTTTTGAAGAAACGAGTTATCCGTGCAGTAGCTGCCGTTGAGGCGATTGTAAGCGTCCATCACCGCCCACGCGCCCCCTTCCGTAATGCAACGCTTGAACGCGGGGAAATAGATTTCGTGCAGCGCGCGTTCGCTGATCTTCGTGTCCACGCTGCCGCGCATCCATTCCTGGTTGTTCCCGGCGAAATGCTTCACCGTCGCAATCACGCCCTTGCTCTGCACCCCTTGCACGTAACCCGTGGCGATCAGCGAAGCCAGAAAGGGGTCCTCGCCGAAATACTCGAAATTGCGCCCGTTCACGGCCACCCGGGCGATATTCATGCCCGGCCCCAGCAGGTAATGCACCCCCCGGGCGCGCGCTTCCAGGCCGAGTTGCTCGCCATTGAGTTTGGCCAAAGCCGGGTCCCACGTGGAAGCCAGCGCCGCACCGCACGGGAAAGCGCAGGCATTGCCGTAATTGCGCACCCCCTGCGGCCCGTCAGACATCACGAAAGCGGGCACGCCCAGGCGTTCAATGGGCATCGTGTAAAATTCCCAACCGCCCAGGAGCTTGATTTTCTCCTCCAGCGTCAAGCGGCCCAGCAAATCGTCCGTGCGCTGCTGCGGCGAAAGGGCTTTGTTTTGATACGGCAGCAGAGCGGTAGGTGCCGCCGGAGTGGCCGTGGGTTCCTGCGCCAGAGCGCCGCAAGCCAGGCAAAGCGAAAGGAGCAGAGAGGACGTTCCGAAACGACGGAACACGGGAAGCGAGGGGGAATGCTTCATGGGATGGGAGGATTTGAACGGGGATGTTACTCCCCGTGATGGCCATGGCAATCTTTACCGCTGTTATTCAGATGCAACCTGTTGCAGCTTCGCCGGTTCGTTACGAATCGTGACGTGGAGCGAGGAGGGTTTTTTCTGCGAACGCTGGACATATGCACAAAAAAAGGCGGGCCGTTTCCAGCCCGCCTTTTTAAACGATCTGCTTAACGTTGGCAGCCACCGAAGCGGCTGCGTAGCCGCCGCTATCGCGCGGTAGCGCGAGCCGCAAGCCGCCTCAGGCGGCTAGCGGGGGAGGGGGTAGTGGCGGGTAAGGTCGCGCACTTGGGCGCGAATCTTCGCCAGAGCCGCCTCGTCGTCCTTGTGCGTCAGCGCCTCGTGAATGAAATCGGCAATCTGCATCATCTGCTCCTCCTTCATCCCGCGCGTCGTCGCAGCGGGAGTGCCGATCCGGATGCCGCCCGTCAGCGTAATCTTCTCCGTATCGAAAGGAATGCCGTTCTTATTCACCGTAATGCCCGCCTTATCCAGCGTCTCGCTCGCCACCTTGCCGTTCAAGCCCTTCGGGCGCAGGTCCACCAGCATCACGTGATTATCCGTGCCGCCGGAAACCAGCCGGTAACCGTGGTGCGTCAACTGCGCCGCGAGCGCCTTCGCGTTCGCCACAATCTGTTGCGCATACGCCTTGAAGCCGGGTTGCAGCGCCTCGTAAAGGCACACCGCCTTGCCCGCCACCACATGCATCAACGGACCGCCCTGAATGCCCGGGAACACCTGGGAATCCACCGCCTTCGCATATTGCTCCTTGCAAAGAATAATGCCGCCGCGCGGACCGCGCAGACTCTTGTGCGTCGTCGTCGTCACGAAATCGCAATAAGGCACCGGGTTGGGATGCGCCCCGCCCGCCACCAAACCCGCCACGTGCGCCATATCCACAAACAGATACGCCCCCACGGAATCCGCAATCTCGCGGAGCCGCGGGAAATCGAACACGCGCGGATAGGCCGAAGCCCCCGCCACGATCATCTTCGGCTTGAACTCGGCAGCCTGGGCGGCCAGAGCGTCATAGTCGATCGTCTCCGTCTCGGGATTCACCCCGTAAGCGGCCACTTCGAAAAGTTTGCCGGAGAAATTCGCCTTGTGGCCGTGAGTGAGGTGGCCGCCGTGGGCCAGGTTCATCGCCAAAATGCGGTCGCCCGGTTTCAGCACCGAAAAATAAACCGCCATGTTCGCCTGGCTGCCGGAGTGCGGCTGCACATTCGCGTGATCCGCCCCGAAAAGAGCCTTCGCGCGGTCAATGGCGAGCTGCTCCACCACGTCCACGTTTTCGCAACCGCCGTACCAACGTTTCCCGGGGTAACCCTCGGCGTACTTGTTGGTCAGGCAGGAACCCTGGGCCTCCATCACGGCCTTGCTCGTGAAGTTTTCCGAGGCGATCAGTTCGATATTCTCGTCCTGGCGCTTGGCTTCATTGGCGATGGCCTTGGCCAACTCCGGGTCCACCTTCGCAATCGAGCCGCCGGGCAGGAATTCCTCGCCCACGTGGCCGAGCTTGGTGACGCGGCGCTCGTGGCGGTTGCCCCCCTCGAACGTCGTGGAAAGGAACGCGTCCACCACCTTCTTGAGGTTATCCAGCTTCGCCCCCTTCGCGGCGAGGCAAAGGACGTTCGCGTTATTGTGCTGGCGGGTAATCACGGCCGTTTCCGGGTCACCGACCAGCGCGGCGCGGATTTGCGGGTAGCGGTTGGCGGCGATCGTCATGCCGATGCCGCTGGTGCAGATCAAAATGCCGAACTGCGCCTTGCCACCGATCACTTCGTTGGCCACTTGGGCGGCGTAATCGGGGTAATCCACGGATTCCGGGGTGAAAACGCCGAAATCGGTGACCGGGTAGCCCTTTTCCGTGAGGTACTGGTGCAGGGCGGTTTTGAGTTCAAACCCGCCGTGGTCGGCGGCAAGCGCGAGAGATGGGCGGCTGATGTTGGTGGTCATGGGCTGAGGCATGGGCTTGGTTTTTTGAATATGAGAAAGGAGGCTGGGAATGGCCGCCTGAATGCGGTCGCGGCACTTCATGTAGACGTTCACGTCCTGCCCGATGGGGTCGGGAATATCCGACCCCCGCAGCGGGCCCGGCATGAACTCGGTGACCAGGAAGGCTTTGTCTGCGGCTTCAGGGAAGAACGTAAGAATGACATCCAAATGCCCCCGAGTCATGGCGAAAATGTAATCGGCCTTGGCCACGAGGGCTTCGGTGAGGGGCTGGCTGCGGAATTTGGAGAGCGAAATGCCCTTGCCGCGCAGCGCGGTGACGGAATTGACGCTGGCGGGAAACCCGGGAGCGGCGCTGATGCCCGCGGAAATCACCTTGATATCGGCACGACCCTCCACGGCCTGCCGGAAGAGCGCCTCAGCCATGGGGCTGCGGCAGATGTTTCCGGTGCAGACAAAAAGGATGTGTTGGACGGGTTTCACAGTTGCGGGACCAGGCACTTTCTCCCTCCCGCGCCGCCATGTGTGCCATATAGCGGGGCAGGAGCGAAAGGTACAACATTTCACGGATTTTTGGGTGTGTCGAGGTTCAAGGTGCCCTCAAGAGTTTTTGGCGGTCGATTCCGGCCTCCGGCAAGGCGGCTGGCCGCGATTCCCGCAGGTGCGCGCGCTCTGTCCTTCCAATCTTCGCGCGGGCTGCTATACCTACCCAACCGCCGTGGAAAACATCGTCCCAGACTCGCCAGCAACGCCGTCCCAGAGACTTAAAGGGATCGGTTACCGCTTCGCCCTGCTCCTTACCGGAGCCCCCGAAGCGGCCGCTGCCATTTTCCGGGCCGTTCTGGCGGATACGGCGGAGCCCCTGAGCCAGCTTCGCAGCCGGGAACGCCGCCGGGCGCTCCTGGTCCGCCACATCCGGGCCTATGCCGCGAAATGGCGCGAGGCACAGCCCTCGCCCTCGCCTGTGCCGGAATCCGCCACCGCCGCCGGGCGCATCGCTGCCCTGCCGGAGCCCTCGCGCAGCGTGGCCGCTTTGTTTTACAGCGCCGAAATGCCGGTGGAGGAAATGGCGCTGCTCCTGGAACTTAAACAGGACGCTTTCATCAACGCGCTTGCCGAAGCGCGGCGGCTCCTTTACCCCGGCGTGACGCTGCCTTCGAACCCGCTTCTGGCCGAGCACCGGCCCTGGGGCGGCGACCGGCCCAGAGTGGTCAAGGCCGTCGGCAAGGCCGGGGATACCCCTGAATTTGCCGCGCAGGTGGAGGCAGACCGCCGTTTGCAGGGCGAAGTCGCGGCGGCGGAGGTGCCCCGGGACATTCTCGACCTCGTGCTGGCCGTTCCGGCCCGCCCCCGGCTGCGGGTGCTCATTTTTCAACCCGCGGTGCTCGCCATTCTGCTGGCCATCATCGTCGTGCTGGGCACGTTTGCCTACCTCGCCAAAACCCGCATGGGCAACTTCCCTGGCCGGGACACCGCCGAGGAACTGGTGGAATACGTCGGAACCACGGGGGAATACGAACCCTTCCCGCCCGTGGAAGCGGGAAGCCTGGACGACTGGTTCGTGCTCAAGGGCTTCGCCGGGTTCAACGTGCCCCCGCAGTTGGAAAAAGCCCTGGCCGTGGGCGGCCGCGTCTTTCGGCACGAGGGCGTGCTGTTGGCCGAGGTGGAACTCAAAACGGGCAACGCGCGGCTGCTCGTTTTTCACCTTGAGGATCTCAAAAAGGAACGCTTCGAACCGGGCCGCCAGTGGCGCATCTTTCAGGACGACGATTACGCCGTGGCCGTCACCCGCGACGACGCGAACGGTTATATTGTGCTCTTCGAAGGGGATTCGGACGACATGCCCGCCTTCCTCAATTCCTTTGGCGGGCAATAGTGAGAGCCGGGCCGTGGCCTCATTTTGGAATTGAAGCGCGGGCCGGAAAAGCTTATGCCACATACCCCATGAAACGATTCGCTTTGATCGCGGCTTTGCTTTCAGTGACTCTTTTTGCCGGGTGCGCCCATATCAGCCGCCCGGAGCGCAATACCCTGGTTGCGCATTCTGTTTCGCCCTCGCTTACCGACCGGATGGTGAAGGGTGAGGTGCTCTCGCTGGAGGATGTGATTGAACTTTCCACCCGTGACGTGCCGCCGCAGTTAATCATCAATTATCTCTACTCGACCCGCGCCATCTATAACCTCGATAAACCCGCCATGGCCCGGCTCAACAAGGCCAAGGTGAGCCCGGAAGTCGTCAAATACCTGGTGGATACGCCGTCGCTCTTTGGGCCGCGCCCCTATTACGGGCCGAGGTATTATCCCGCTCCTTATCCTTACTATTACGATCCCTATTACCCCTGGGGGCCGTATCCCTACCCGTACTATTATGGCCCCACCGGCGTCGTCGTTGTGCGCGGCCACTGGCACCACTAATTTTTTTAACCGGAATTTCCATGTCTAACAACCCTCCCCCCGCCACCCAAGCCACCGAACAGATCGAAGACCTTCAGCGCCAGATCGAGCAGCTAAAGCATCGCGCCATTTTGGAGTTGAAGGTCAAACTGGGCGAAGCCAAGGCACACGTGGCCGAGCTTCAAGCCCAGATCGAAAAGCTCTCGGGCGAAGTCGAGGCGACCCCGGGCAAAGCCAAGGGCAAGCGGATTCGGGTGACCATCGCCCAGATCGCGGAAGCCATCAAAGGCGGCGCCACGAACTACCGGGCCGTGGCCGCCAAGCTCGGCGCTTCCCCCGCTTCCATCGCGAACAAAATCAAGGAACAAGGCAAAGCCGCGGGCATCTCCAGCACCGGCCAAAAGGCCGCCTTCAAGCTGGTTGTAAAGTAACCCGAAGTGCCAGGGGTAACGGGGAGCCTCGCATGACCCTCGATGAGACTCTTCGTTGCCATCCATCCCGACACGGCCACGCAAACCTGGCTTGCCGAGGCTCAGGCGCGCTTGCGTAAAGCCTTGGGGCGTGACGCACACGGCTTGCGGTGGGTCCTTCCTGACCAGGTCCACCTCACCCTCGTATTTTTGGGTGAATTGCCCGATGCCGCTTCCGTCGTGGAGTTGCTCAAGCCCTGCCGCTTCGCGCCCATGGAACTCGCCGTGGGCGGCGTGGGCGTTTTTCCCAAGGAGCGGCGGCCCGCCGTGTTGTGGGCCGGGATATCGGAGGCCTCCGGGGCGTTGGCGCGCTTGCAAGGCGAGCTCAGCGCGGCGCTATCCCCGCTGGTCGAGCCGGATCGCCGCCGTTTCGAGCCGCACCTCACGCTGGCCCGCGTGCCCCGGGGAAGCCGCTGGCGCGGAAACCTGGAAAAGCTTTCGGCGGCGGTGGGCGCGGCCCCCCAGCCGTGGAAAGTGACGCATTTCGCGCTGATGCAAAGCCACCCGGAACGCGGTGTGGTTCGGTATGAGACGCTTCACCGCTTCCGGTGCAATCTAGCGCCGCAAGGCTGACAAATCGTAGATCGCGCCCCAGCTTCCCTCGGTCACCAGGGGAAGCCGGTCCCGCCAGGGATCGCCGTTTTTGCCGTATTTTTCGCGCTCGCGCGGTCCCCAGAAAAGATAGTCCGCCTCCACCATGCGCGCCGCTTCCTCCCAGCCGGGGCCACCCCGCAGCAAGGTTTCAAGCGCCTTCCAGCGCGGCTGGTAATCGATGCCGTGGCTGTAAAGGTGCCCTTCGTAACCGGCCACCACCTTGCGCCCAAGCAACAGCAGCGGGTGGTTGTAGGTGGGCAGGCATGCGAAAGTGGCCGTGACGGGAATTTCTTCCAAGGCCGGGCGCAGCGCGTCGAGTTCCTCCTGGTCGGCCAGCGTGTAACCCTGGTGGCTGCCGTCGAGCCCCGTCACCAGCGACAGCGCGCCGGAAGCGAAGAGCGCGGCGCACGCGATGGAGCAGACCACGGGGCCGCCTTCCTCGCACAAAAACGCGCCAAGGGAGGGGAGTACCGCCAAGTAGCACCAAATAAGCAGCTTCGTGTTGTCCCATTCCCACGGGGCGAAAATGACAAAGTTGGCGATGATGGCCACCCCGAGCGCGGGCAGAACCGTTGCGACGCGCTCTTCCATCCCCGGCTCGCGGCGGCGGAGCCAGAACCAGCCCAGCATTGCCAGGAGCAAGAGCGGCAGTACGCCGAAGTTTTGCAGCACCGCTTCCAGCCAGGGCATCTCCTTGCCGATCCACCCCCGGCTGAGATGGATCATCCCGCCCGCCGCGCCGCCGCCGGTCAGTTTCGAAATCAGCAGCGTCGCGGGAACAAACGCGGCAAGGCCCAGTTTGAGAATCTCCTTCCCCGGCGCGGCGCCTGCGCGCAACCACCCCGCAAAGCTTGCCGCAGCCCACGCCCCGAGCATCGCCGAGAGGAAAAGGAACGTGTGCAAGTGGAAGAGCGGCATGGTGGCGTAAAGCAGCCACTCGATCCAAAACGGCAGCCCGCGTTCGGCGCGGAAAAACCGCTGCCGCCAGCTCCAGAGCAGCACCAGTCCCGCCGGAATGGCGTAAAGCAGCCCGCGTTGCGTTACGAAAAGGGCCAGCGGAATGCTTTTCCAGTCAATGGGCTCCTGCAACTCTTCGAGGCGGTGCGTGTGCAGCACCGCGAGAATCGCGAGGCCGCCGTTGAAGAGAAACCCAGCCATGGCAAACGCGCCGCCCCAGCGCCAGAGCGCGATCGCCGTCGCCACCGTGGCGAGCAGCCCCACCCACACGAGCCCGTGCTGGAGGTCCAGCCTGGCGGCGGTCAGGAGAGCGTTGAAAAGGTCCACGCCGAAGGGGTAATGGAGCGCCGCCGAGGCAAAGATGGGGTTCGCGGGCCAGAACGGCGCGCCGTTGGCGAAGTAGTTGATGAACGTGAAGTGGAGCGAAAGGTCGCCCAGGTTGTTCGGCAAAAGGAAGGCGATGTTCCCCTCTTTGGGGAAGATCAGCCAGCAAAACGCCCGCAGCCCGAAAAGCGTGAACACCGTGGCCATGCTCCAAGCAGCCCAGCCGCGAAACGGCTTGCCCGGCGGCAGCTCGCGCAGGGAAATCCACGCCACGATCCCCGCGATCACCCCCAGCGTGAGCGCCACGGCGGCGAGCGCGGCGTCCAGGCCGTGTCCGGCAAGGAGCAACCCCGCAACTGTAGCCGCGCAAAAGGCCACCAGAGCCGCCACAGTCGTTCTCATGGGGCGGGTGCGGAGGCCGGGGTTGATGCCGCGTTAGGGGTTGGATTCGGAACGAATTCCGGGGCCCGCCCGGGGAACACCGGGCCGAAATTCGCGGCGTTGAAATAAATTTTGCCACCGTCCATCGCGTCGCGAAGCTGGAAGGGTTCGACAAAGTAGGCTTCCTTCAAGCTCGCTTCGAGTTTCTTGAGCTGCGAATTTTCGGCCACGATCACCGAGGCGTCCGCTTCCTCCGGCGGGGTCTTGTCGTAATAGCCCACGTCTGTGAAATCCCCCAGCGCCCAGGGCAGCGGATGGTAGCTGGAAAGCAGGATGTGGATGGGCAGGTGCCGCGCCTCGGCGTCGAGCTTGGCCATGCGCGCTAGAGGCCGCATCAGTTTGAAATAATCGTTGTCCGTCTGCACGTACACGTAAGAAGGCAGCATTAGCGCCCTTTGGCAACCCTTGGGGAGTTGCGGCGAAGGCGAAATATCGAGTTCCGCCACCGTGCCCGGCTCTACCGTCGGGCGGCGGTAATTGAGGTCCGCCGAAACCGCGAACGAGCCCGCCACGAGCGCGGCGGCGACAACGCCCGCGCTCCAGGCGGCGGCGCGACCCTTGCGGAAGGCCTCCTCCACCGCCGCGCCGAACACAAAGAAAAACGGCCAGATGAGCGAGATGACGCACCAGGGCGTTTTGTACGGCACGAGGCTGTAGCCCACCAGCACGCCGCAGCCGTAGATGGCCAGGTAGCGCGCGAGCCGGTTCATGCCCGGCCAAAGCGCGCGCACGCTCCAGAGCAGGCCGATGAGCGCGGGCCATTCATAGCGCAAAAAGAGTTGTATCCAGTAATACCATACCTTCACGTGCCCCTCGTCTTTCACGCCCGTGTGGCCCCAGGCCATAAACGCCGTGAAGAAGTTGCCCAAGAGCTTGCCCCAAGGCGCGGGGTCCAGAAAACCGCCGGAATAGAAAAAGAGCAGCAAAAACAGGCAGCCCGCGACCGCGTCGGCCAGCGTTTTCCAAGACCACCCCTGCGCGACGGGCCTTGCTGGAACGCCGTCTTCCGCCGAGGGCGCGAACCGTTCTAGTAGCGCCAGCGTGGGCACCGCCAGCGCGAACGCCGCGAAGTGGATGATATGCGTTTCCTTGTTGAGGATCATCAACGTCGCCCCAAGCGCCGCCGCCCAGAGCCCGCGCACCGTGCCGCGCGTCCAGAGTTCCGCCGCGCCCCAGAGCGCGAGCATCATGCCGAAAACGAGCCAGGCTTCGTGAATCGCGTACCGGCTGTAAAACATCATGCCCGGCGAAACGGCAAACGCCAGCGCGGCCACCAGGCAGGCGCGCCAGGGGATGAACCGGCGGAATTGGAACACGAGCCACACCGTTGCGGTGTTGACGAGCACGAGCGGCAGCCGCAGCGCCAGGATGTCGCGGCCCAGCAACGTTTGCGAAAGGAACAGGATATAGAAATGGAACGGCCCGTGGTAGTTCGTCGGGTCGTAGCTGTAGTAACCGTGCAGCCGCATCTGGTCGATGAACCAGCCGTTGACGCCTTCGTCGAAGTGCGGCGGCTTCATCCGCAGCCAGAGCAGGCGCAGCGCCAGAGCCAGCGCCACGACGGCCCATTGCGCCGCGCGTTGCCAGGGGCGAGGGGAGGGAGAGGTGTCGGACATGTGGGCGGATATTGCAAAGAAGTCCCGGCCCGGTTTCAAGCCCGAACTCAGTTTTTGGGTTCCAGCCGGTCCAGCAGGCGGCAAAAATCGCCGAGCCCGTCGATGCGCGCGGACACTTTCTTGAGCGAGGCCAGCGCGGGCGGGATGTGGGCGAGGAATTTGGGGTGGTTTTTCACCAGCCCCAGGAACCCATAGGCACCCAGCGCCTGCATCAGCCGTTGGAGCGCGCAGAGGTCAAAAAGTTCGCGGAAGTTCTCCGGGGCCGGGGCGCCCTCGGCTTCGTAGAGCGCGGCGGCTTCCCCGAGCAGTTCGTGGCGCTCGGTTTCCGCAAGCTCCACATACGGGTCGTAGAGCAGCGAGGCCAGGTCGTAGGGAGCCAGGCCGGGGCGCATCCCCTGGAAATCAATGAGGCACGCCTTGCCTTCGAGCACCATGATGTTCTGCGACTGGAAATCGCGGTGCACCAGCACGCGCGGTAGCGTCGCCAGCCGCTGGGCGATGTCGTCCAGCCGGGCGCGGCCACAGCCGTTTTCCAGCGCGGCGGGGGCCAGCCCAAAGTAACGTTGCGCGCAGTTCTCGAAAAAGTAATGCTGTTCCCAGCGGTAGAGCTCGGTGTCAAAGGCTGTCTGGAAGCGCGGCACGGACGGCCCCGTGACCTTGTGGCCCCGCGTATGCAGCCGCACCGCTTGCTCCAGCGCGCCGAGGTAGAGCGGTTTGCGCTGGCCCCAGGGCGCGTTGCGGAATTGCCACAAATCGACCGCTCCGAGATCCTCCATCCAGATCAACCCCTCATTCGTGTCGTGGAAAAAAATCTCCGGCACCCGCACGCCGATGCCGCGCAGGAAGGCCGCGATCTCGCAGTAATGCCGGTTCTCCTCCCGCTGATCGCCGTATTTGACGAGAATGAGCGACCCCTCGCCGGAAAGACTGATGCGGTAGTACTTGCGGTCCGAGCCGCCATTGAGGAGCGGTTCGATGCGGATGCCGTCGCGGAAGAATTTCGGGAAATGGGCGGCGGTCTGGTCGAGAAGCGTGTCGGGAATCATTGAGGCAGGAGTGGGAAAATGGGGGGAAACTAAAAATCTTCGTCCGCGTGGGTGCCGCACGCGGTTTGGCCGTCGGTGACGATGCAGCGGGTGAGCGAACTTTCGGGAGCAATGTGCGCGCCTTCCCAAAGAACGCAATCGTGCAAATGGGCTTGAGCGCCGATTTTTGCCCCGGCCCCCACAAAAGTGGCCCCCGTGAGCCGCGCCGAAGGATGGACTTCCGCGGTGGGGTCGATCCAGCTTGCCGTGGGATCGGCGGAGCGCAGGTCTTGGCACGCGCCCAGGTATTTTTCCCGAGTGCCGAGTTCCCACCAATCGCCTTCATCCACCACGACGCCCCCAAGGCTGCCCTCGGCGACCATCGCCAGAAAGCTTGGGATCACCGAAATCTTCTCCCGCTTCAAGCGGCGGAAAAACGAAGGATTCACGAGATAGATGCCCGTAAAGACATGGGAGTTGGGCACGCGGCCCAGGCGGAAGCCGATGTCGGGAATCGTCCCGGTGGCGGGGTCAAACGCGATGTCGAGCCGTCCGCCGCCGCTGCGCAGGATGAGCGTGACTTCGTTGCCATGGGCAAAGTGGTAATCTACCGCGGGTTGCAGCGGGAGTGTCGTCAGAATGTCGCCGTTGTAGACGAAAAACGGAGCCGCCCCGAGTAAGTCCTCCACGTTCTTGATGCCCCCGCCGGTTTCCAGCAGCTCCGGCTCGTGCCGGAACTCCAGCGAAGCCGTTCCGTGGGCGTTTTCGTATTGGCCGTTCGGGAAAAACCGCCGGTAAACCGGGGCGCAGTGGTGCGTGTTCACCACCAGCCGCCGCACGCCCGCCTGGAGCAACTGGTCAAACGCATGGGCGATCAGCGGCCGCCCGGCCACGGGAATGAGCGGCTTGGGGCGGCGGAGCGTCAGCGTTTTAAGGCGGGTGCCCAGCCCCGCGCCGAGCACGAAAGCTTGGGAGATGGAGGAGAGGGTCGGCATGGAGGCCGCCAATTAAAACGAAAATCCCCGGGAGCGCAAATAGCGAACCGCCGGTTTTTTCCAAAAAAGCCCGGTCCCGGCCCCTTTGAGGCCTCCTTTCGAATCCTTGTGGATTCGTCATTGAACACCGCTCCCGGGGGGTGTATTAACCTTCCCCATGCCCGGGGTTCGCGATACCAACAAAGCTTTGGCCTCCTTTTGGATGCACAAAGACATCTACACCGCGTTGGGGATCGTCACCAAGGTGAGCGACACCACGCTAACGCGGTTCATTCTCGAAGCGTTGGCGGATAAAATGGGCTTTACGCTCGACGACGCGGGCAACCCCGTGGGGCTCGACCTGGACAAACTGGCCCGGGAGGCTTTCGAATCGCGCAAACGCCCCGTACGCCGGAAAAAGCAGGGGGTGTAAACCGGCTGCGCGAGCCCTGCTCTGGGTTGCTTTCTTTACAGGGCATGGTTCTCTTAATTCAGGAGAGAGGGCAATTCTAAAAAACACGACGCGAAGTTCAACCTCGCGGCGTTGACTCGCGGTCTGATCCAGGAACGGCTTTCTCTCATTGCACCGAATAGCCATTCAATGATCCAACAACTTTTCGAGATCATCCGCCCACGCATTACGCCCCAAGTGCTGGAGGTGGTCCATAAACATCTCACAGACGAGCAAATTGGACTCTTGCTCGTCAAACTGATCAACCCCTATGTGATGCTGACGCAGCAGGAGGAAGCCGTGCTGCGTGGGGTTAACCGGAAAACGCTTCGCGGGATGAAGTCGCGGGGAGAGATCCCTGTGCGGCTGACGGCGGTGGGGGATGTCAACGCCGAAGAAGTCCCATTTTGTACCCAAGCATCATCAAAAATAACCAAAAAACTCCCACGCCGCTAAGCGCAAGGAAACATTATTGTAAAAAGAAGCTTTACCGGATGTGCCAAACAGCATCCGCAGGAATATTTAAACAAGGAAGTTATCCATGATCCATTCAGTAGAAGCCTTACAGCGCCATAGTGGCTGCTATGGAAAAAGCGTGTTGATCCAGGCTCCCTGCCAGGTGCCCAGGCGTCCGTTTGCCCTTGGTTCGCGAGCCCGCGGCGCCCTGCTCAGGCTCATTGCGGCCCAGCGGGATGCCTTTGCGGAAGCCGAGAGCGGCCGCCCGCGCCCTCCTCAAGCCGAACCGTTCACCGCAGCCGATCTCGATTTGCTCGCCCCGCTGCTCAACTGGCTCGAATCGTTATAGACCCCCAGCGATTCTCCATCAGGCGCTTCCCGGTAGTCCGGTCATTCTTCCCATCGCACCCCATCGTGCTACGATGCGCTCCGAACATGAGCGAAAAACTTCAATGGGGAATCATCGGCACCGGGCGCATGGCGCGGTGCTTCGCAAGGGGGCTGCGGGAATCCCGCGCCGGGCGGCTCGTGGCCGTCGGCAGCCGGTCCAAGGAGGCCGCGTTGAGTTTTACCTCGGAATACCCCGTCCCATGGCACGTCGGGTACGCGGCCCTCATCGCCGACCCCAAAGTCCAGGCCGTCTATATTTCCACGCCCCATTGCCTGCACGCCGAATGGATCATCCGCGCCGCCGGGGCGGGCAAGCACGTGCTTTGCGAAAAGCCGCTGGCCATGAACCACGGCGAGGCGCTGGGCGCCGTGGAGGCCGCCCGCAAAAACGGCGTCTTTTTGATGGAAGGCTTCATGTACCGCTGCCACCCCCAGACCGCGCGCCTGGTGGAACTGGTGCGCAACCGCGCCGTGGGCGAACTCAAGTTGATCCGGGCCACCTTCAGCTTCAGCTACCCCTTCGATCCGGGCCATCGCCTCTTCGATCCGTCGCTGGGCGGCGGGGGCATCCTGGATGTGGGGTGCTATTGCATCTCCCTGGCGCGGCTGGTGGCGGGGGCCGTGTATGAAGGCCGCTTTGAAGACCCCGTCTCGCTCAAGGGCACCGGCGTTGTGGGCGCCACCGGCGTGGACGAATACGCCGTGGCCTCCCTTAAGTTCCCCGGCGGCGTTCTGGCCCAGGTGGCCGCGGGCGTGCAGCTTGACCTGGAGAACAACGTCCGCCTGGTCGGCACCGAAGGCAGCATCCTCGTGCCCGAACCGTGGACGATGAACAGCGACGGGCCCGGTTTTTCGAAGATCCTCGTTTTCAGGGGGCATATCCCCGAGGAAATCGTCATCGAAAGCGACCGCGGCCTCTACGCCATGGAGGCCGACCACGTGGCCGAACAAATCGCCCTGGGCCGCGTGGAATCGCCCCTGGTTTCCTGGGACGATTCCCTCGGCAACATGGAGAGCCTCGACGAATGGCGGCGGCAGGTTGACATCAACGGCGGCATGTAGGACAACAGGAGCGCCATGATGTCATTGGATCATACCCCATCCCCATGTCCCCGGCTGGCAAGCGCCCCCGAGGGCTGGCCTGCCATCGACGCCGCTTTCGCCGGACTCCCCGCGCTCCCGTTTGGGCAGGCGTGGCTCGGGGAACTCGAACCCCGCTTCCGCCCCGCCTCGGCCCGGTTCGCCTGGCGCGAGGGCTGCCTTTGCGTGAAGGTGGACCTTCAGGACGACGATGTATTCAACCCCGTCACCCGGTTTAACGAGCCTGCGTTTTTGAAAGGCGACGTGGTGGAAATCTTCGCCCTGGCCCCGGGCGGTCGCCATTACTGCGAAGTCCATTCCACACCCGGGGCTACCGTGTACCAGGTGCGTTTTCTTGCCGAACGGCCTCGAGAATCGCTCGCCTTCATCGCTTCGCCTGCGGCGCGCGCGGTCACTCGCAAGACGGGGGAGGGGTGGTCCGCCTATCTTGAAATTCCCTTCGAACTGGCCGAAGCCGCGCCCGCGCCGGGTCAGCAATGGCGCGTGGCCGTTTGCCGTTACGACTATACCCGGGGCCAGCCCCAGCCCGTGCTCTCCTCCACGGCTCCGCTTACGGAGCCCAATTTTCACCAACTGGAACGCTGGAACCGGATCGTATTCGCGTGAGACGGCGTCCGCTCCAAATGGCAGCCCGGCCTTCGGCGCAAAAGGAATTCGCACCTTGCCTTTGCAAGCTCGAATTTACTATAACGGAGGGCGTCACCCGTTCGTATTCCGCTCGCCGCGAAGAACTCATCCGTATGGCATGGCAAGGTTTTTTCTTCGCGATCCCTGCGGGACTTCGGCGCCCCCGATAACCCATGCCTCCCCTACGGCGAACTCTTAGCCGCGACCGCGGACCCGCTTTCCGGGTCCGCCTCATCGTTCTGCTCTACATGGCCGTCGCCATTAGCTGGATTCTCGTTGCGGACCGCATCGGCATGGGGGCCGAAACCTTTGCCGGGGAAAAATGGTCGGTGTCGAAAAGCCTCATGTTCGTGGGCTTTACGGGCGCCATGCTCTATATCCTCATCTTCCGGCTCGCCTCGCGCCTCAACCACATCAGCGAATCCCTGCGGGCCAGCGAAACCAAGTACCGCCTGCTCATCGAAAACTCGCCCGACGCCATTCTCATCGAGCGCGACGGAGTCATCGCCTTCGTCAATCCCGCGGCGCTCGAGCTTTTCGGCGCGGCCCATGACGCGCAGCTTCTCGGCCGGGCATTTTCGGATTTCTTCCTCCCGGACCCCGCGCACGACCCCGAAACGGGCGATGAACTTCACGGGCCGCACACGAGGCGCAAAATCAAGCGCATCGACGGCGTGGAGCGCGACGTGGAAACCTCATCAGTCGCCTATTCCGACGCCGAAGGCCCGTGCGTGAAGCACATCGTTCGCGATATTTCCGAGACCATCCAAAAGAACCGCGAAATCCGGCGGCTCAACCGCATTTACGGGGTCTTGAGCCAGGTCAACCAAACCGTGGTCCGCTGCTCGTCCAGCGAAAAACTCTTCGCGCACGTGTGCGACATCATCACCCAGCAAGGCGGGTTTAGTTGCGCGTGGGTGGGGTGGTTCGATTCGGGCAAAAACGAAGTCGCGCCCGTGGCCTGGTCCGGGGAGGGAGCCGACCGCCGGTTGCGCTTCGAAGTCGCTTCGCAGGACAAGCCCGGGGTCAACATCGTGGCCCGGGCGGTGGTGCGCGGCCGCACCTGCATTGCCAACGACTTTCCCGCCGAACTGTGCGGCCTCCCGCAGCAATCCACGGCGGAAGCCCACGGCTGGCGTTCCGCGATCTGCCTGCCCATTCGCCGCCATCGCGTCATCTGCGGCGTCCTGGGCGTCTGCGCCGGCGAGCCCAACTTTTTCCAGCGCGCGGAAGTCAAACTGCTCGAGGAAGTGGCCATGGACGTCTCCTTCGCCCTCGACCGCCTTGCCGAGGAGACGCTCCGGCGCAAGACCCAGGAGGAACTGACCAAAAGCGAGGAGCACCTGCGCTTCCTCGTCAACCACCTTCACGCCGGGGTCATGGTCTTTAGCCCGGAGAACAAAGTCACGCTGCTCAACTCGGAAATCATGCGGCTGGTGGACAGTTCCCGCGACAAGATCCTGGCCCGCACCCCGGCCGAGTTTGGTTTTCATCTGCTCAATGAAAGCGGCGAGCCGCTGCCCGCCAACGAGTTTCCATCCACGAGAGTCCTGGCCACGGGGCAGCCCATCGAGAGCAGCATCGTGGGCATTGAGCGGCCCGGCGGCGAGGGGCTGCTGTGGCTCCATGCCAACGCCTTCCCCGAGCGGGACGGCAGCGGCGCATTGCGGCAGGTCATCGTCACCTTTGTCGACATTTCCGCCCATAAACAGGCCATGGAAGCCTTAAGCGAAAGCGAAGAGAAATTCCGCACCCTCTTTTCCGCCTCTCGCGACGCCATCCTGCTGATGGAGGGCAAAAATTACTTCGACTGCAACCAGGCCGCGCTGGAAATGTTCCGCTGCCCCGACAAAAAGGAATTTCTAAAACGGAAACTGGGGGAGCTCTCCGCCATCCGGCAGCCGGGCGGGAACTATTCCGCCCAAATCGCGCCGCAACTCGTCGAAAAAGCTGTCTTCTCCAGCATGGCCGCCTTCCAGTGGATGTGCAAACGTTTCGACGGCACGGAATTTATCGCGGAGCTGGCCCTCGCGCCCGTCGCGTTCCGTGGGCGCACGGTGGTCCAGGCTGTCGTGCGCGATATTTCCTGGCGCAGGCAGGCCGAGCAGCAGCTCTGGCAGCTTTCCCGCGTGGTGGAGCAGTGCCCCGTGTCGGTTGTCATTACGGATATATTTGGGAATATCCAGTATGTGAACCCGAGGTTTTCGGAAGACACCGGCTACACCAAGGAAGAGATCATCGGCGAAAACCCCCGCATTCTCCAGTCCGGGCAGACGCCGCCCGCGCTCTACGATAACATGTGGAAAGCCATCGCCTCGGGGCAGGAATGGCGCGGCGAGTTTTGCGACCGGAAAAAGAATGGGGAACTCTTCTGGCAATCGGCAAGCATCTCCCCCATCTTCAACAAATCCGGGGCCATTACGCAGTTCCTCGCCATCGAGCAGGACATCACCGAGCAAAAGCGCACCGAGGCGGCGCTGGTGGAGTCGGAGGGCAAATTCGTCAAAGCCTTCAACACCGCCCCCGTCATCATGCTCATCTTCACCTTCGAGGATGTGCGCTGCGTGGAGGTTAACAACGCCTTCGTGGAAGCCTCCGGCTACACCCGCGCCGAGGCGCTTGGCCACACCTTGCCGGAATTGGGGATCATGGAGCAGCGGGTGCTCGATGAATTCGGCGAAAAACTCATGCAGCAGAAGGAGCTGCGCAACGAGGAGTGCGTGGCGACCAAGAAAAACGGGGAGACCCTTACCGGGCTTCTCTCCGCCGATCTCATTGAAATCGGCGGCACGGAATGCGTCATCGCCACCATGCTCGACATCACCGAGCGCAAGCAAATGGAGGAGCAATTTCTCCGCGTGCAGCGCATGGAGAGCATCGGGGCGCTCGCCGGGGGCATGGCGCACGACCTTAATAACATCCTCTCACCCATCCTCATGTCCGCCTCCATGCTCCGGGAGGATAAAGTCTCCGCCGCCTCCCGCAAGCAGCTTGTCGTCGGCATTGAGGAGGCTGCCCAGCGCGGAGCCAACATCGTCAACCAGGTGCTCACCTTCGCTCGCGGCGTCAAAGGCAGGCACACCGTCATTAATACAGCCGAGCTGGCGCGCGAAATCAGTAAAATGGTGCGCGAGATTTTCCCGAAATCCATCGTGTTCGATTGGCACGTCAACAAGGCGTCATGGAACATCCGGGGGGATTCCACGCAGTTGCAGCAGGTCTTTTTGAACCTGTGCGTCAACTCCCGCGACGCCATGCTCGACGGCGGCATGCTGACGTTCGACGTGGATAACATCGAAATCGACGAAGCCTTTGCCCGCATGGTCCCTTCCGCCGTGCCGGGCCGTTACGTTCAGTTCAGCGTCAAGGACACCGGCACCGGCATTCCCCGCAAACTGCTCGACCGCATCTTCGAGCCCTTCTTCACCACCAAGGAACAGGGCAAGGGCACCGGGCTGGGTCTTTCCACCGCCGTTGGCATCGTGCGCAGCCACGGCGGCTTTATGAAAGTGGACTCCGAGCCCGGCAAAGGCTCCACCTTCCGCGTCTTCATTCCCGCCACCAACAGCGCCGCCGGCAAGCCGCAAAAGCCCGAGCACCCGCCGATTAGCCGGGGCCGCGGCGAAGTGCTGCTCGTCGTCGATGATGAACCCGAGATCCTGGAAATCATTTGCAGCATTCTGCAACAGAACGGCTGGAACACCCTCCCGGCCAGCGACGGCGTGGAAGGCGTCGCCTCCTTCCTCATGCACTCCGGCGAAATCCGGGGCGTCCTTACGGATATGGTCATGCCCAATATGGACGGCCTCGGCCTCATCCGCTCGGTGCGCAAGCTCGCTCCCGAACTGCCCATCCTGGTCGCCAGCGGCTTTAGCACCGAGGAAAGCCGGGGCGAACTCGAGGAACTGGGCGTCAATTTGTTCTTAAGAAAGCCCTTCAGCGCGCGGCAGCTGGTCACTTCCGTCGTCTCGCTGCTCTACGGCAAAAATGCCGCGCCCGAAAAAAACGGCAAATAATACCCAGTTGGGGGTGATCGTGCGGGCGCACGCACTCAGAGAGCGCCTCCAACGCCGAAACCAAAGGTAAGATGAAAAGCTATTTTACCTTTGGATTGGCCGCCCTGTTTGCCCTGGCCTTTTTCAGCCCTCCGGCCTTCGCCGGGGACGGCAACTGGCGCTCCGGAAACCGCGATGGTGGGCGGCGGCATTACAGGGATAACAACCCCATTGTCATCACCCAGGACAACCCCGTGCCCAACTACAACAACTCCAATTACCTCGGCTACCCGCCCTGGTATCGGCTCAATTACTATGCCCCCTGGATGAGCGATTACCGCAACGGCACCGCCTGGACCAACATCCCCAGTTCCCACGCCGCTGAAGGCTACGGCATGCCCTCCTGCTGCAACACCATGCCCTCGGGTTACTACAAATGGCTCGCCGCGAATGGCTGCGGCGCACCCGCCGCCTGCGGCGGCATGCCCACGCCCTACCTTGCCAACGGGGGCGCTCCCGAACTGGTCACCCCGGAGGCGGGTTACGCCATGGCCTCCCCATCCGTGAGGCTTGCGGGCAATGACATCGTGGTCGTCGTCCAGCGGGAATTGCGCCGGAAAGGCTTTTACGGAGGTCTCATCAACGGCGTCAGCGACTGCAACACCCGCACCGCCATCCGCGCCTATGAATCCAGCGCGGGGCTGCCTGCCACCGGCGGCGTCATCGGCATCGACCTCCTGCGCTCGCTGGGACTATTGCAATGAGGTGAGAAAAATATTATCAAGCATTTCCAAATCTCAGCTAAAACGGGATCGCCCGCCTCAGGTTGTAATTCGTTTGAAACCCGGTTGACATCGCCTGGGGGTGTCGCGATAGTCGCGGGTGTTTAACCGAATTTTGCCCCAGAAACCACAAACACCTGAGGCCACCGAACCACCCGAAATCTCTGAAACTCTAGAAAATATGGCAGACCTAACCTCCGCAAAGAATCATCTTTCCGCCGATGTCGAAATCAAGGGCTCGATCAAATTCCAGACCGAACTGACCATTGACGGCAAAATCGAAGGGGAAATCACCTCTCCTGGCGGCGTGCTTACCATTGGCGAAAACTCCGAAGTCCGGGGCGAGATCAAAACCAAATCCGTGACCGTGCACGGCAAAGTGCAGGGCAACATCACCGTGGAAGAACGCTGCGAGCTCAAAGGCCGCGCCCAGTTGATTGGCGACCTCAAGGCCGCCCGCCTCGTCATCGAGGAAGGCGCCACCTTCGTCGGCAAATCCGAAGTGTCGCCCAAGGGCGGGGTGAAAATCGAAGCGCCCCGAGCCGCGGAACCCGTCAAGCAATCCTCCATCCTCGGGCGCTAAACCTCGTAAAACTTAGCCACCCAAAGTGTCAGGCCAGACGCCACCATCCGCTGGCAAGGTTGCCCTGACGTGCCCGTTTTGCGGCTTTAAGCAGCTCGAATCGCCTTACGCCAAGAGCACTTTTTGCCGCAAATGCGGAGAGCACTACGAACCGGGCAGAACGAAACCGATCCTGCGCAACGAACGTCCCTCGTTCCTTGCGCGGGTGAGCAAGTTGATCGCGGGCAGTAAAACGCGCGAGATCACCTGTTTCGATTGCGGCGCGGTCCAAACGGTCAGCAGCTCGTCCACCTCGAGCCTCTGCCCCCAGTGCAGCGCGTACATTGACCTCAGCGATTTCAAGATCAACGGTGCTTACAGCCGCTTGATCCAAACGCAGGGCGTTGTCAGCGTTGG
Organism: uncultured Chthoniobacteraceae bacterium; assembly: GCA_964513965.1. Classification (GTDB taxonomy): domain Bacteria; phylum Verrucomicrobiota; class Verrucomicrobiia; order Chthoniobacterales; family Chthoniobacteraceae; genus UBA695. Next base: position 233,682 of record CAZEOO010000002.1, on the reverse strand, counting down.
CGCCAAAGCGGATGTCACCAGTTCCCGGGTTGCCTGCCGTGAAGCCACCATCAAAGGCAAAGTGCGGGGCAACCTCCTGTGTACCGGCACCGCCCGCTTCAACCTGAAGGGGAAGATCACGGGAGCCGTCGAAGCCCGCCACATTGTCATCGAGAAGCGTTCCGAGGTGGAATTTGTGCGCCCGCTCAAAGCGAAATCCATCGAAATCGCAGGCACGGTTTTCGCCAATCTCAAGATCGACGGCACCGTCACCATCACCAAGCGCGGGCGGCTCCAGGGCAATATCCAGGCCCGGGGCATCGTCGTTGAAAAGGGGGGCGTTTTTCTGGGCGAACTCATCATCGGCAACGGCGGCGAGCCCGTGCAAGCCGAGCTTGAGGAAATCCCGCAACGTCCGCCGGAAAACCCATCCCCAAAAACCAGCCCAAAAGACAGCTCCAAAGCAAGTCCCCAAGAAAACGGCAACGGCAAGAAACCGTCGGCGTTGCCCAAAGCCGCACCGAGCCAGCAAGACCTGGGGCTCGATTTTTAGGCGGTCAGGAAGCGGGGATGGCCTTCAAGTCCTCGTCCTTGCCCACGGGGCGCCAGGAGCGCAGAGCCCCGGCGGAAAGCGAAGCAGCTTCGCCGAAACCGTCCGCCGGAGCCGTCAGGATGAACATGAGCTGCTGGCGTTCGCCGTAGTTTACAAACGAGACGGCCTGGATAAAGCGCCGCCCCGGCAGCTTGTAGGTATGGACAAACCCCAGACTGGGCTTGCCGGGCAGGGAGAGCGAGAAGGGCTGTTCCTTTTGCCATTGCGGCTCTTCGGCCCCCGGAGGAAGCGCCAACAGCGCCTGCTTTCGGTACGCTTCAATATTATCAAAAGAAGCGGCTGCCGGGGAAAGAGGAGACGCCTTCAAGAGCAGCGAAGCCCCCTCCGGCGTGCTGAAAGAAAAGCAGATGCCGCCGTCCTCTTCGGTGGCGGACATGCCCCGGGCCAGGCCGAACGTGTATTTTACGCCGCCGTCGATAAAGCAGGGCACCTGCACCACGCCCACTCCCGTGGTTCGCGCGATGATTTTGGGCGGCAGATCCAGCGCGGGGCATGTGGTGGCGGCGAGCATTCCTGCGAGGCAGAAGGGAGCGAAACTGCGGAAGGCGAACATAGCTAAAGATTATTTGGAAGCAGGGGACCAGATGCCGCGGCTCAGGAACACCGCGTTGACGGAGCCGGGTGGGGATTTGTAGGAAAAGAGCGTGTCGAAGTTGAAGCGCCGCTGGGGCGCGGTGTAATAGGCACTCGAGCTGCCCGGATAAACCCAGTGGTCCGTGGAGGTAAGGCTGGGGAAGAGTTCCACCATGGAACCATAGTAGGTGCAGTAATATTTGCTGGGAGAGCTGCCGTCGTTCCAGTCTTCCAGAAAACGAGGGTAATTGATCGCGCCCCCGGAATAATCGCCTTTGGTGCCGGAAGTGATGTAGCCGCCCAGGAGCGCCACGTTGTAGGTGGTGTTGGATGGGTTTCGTGAAGAAAGTGAGTTGGTGGAAGTAACGTCGCTCCAGTTGTTGGAGAGCAGCGAAATGGCGTCCGCAATGAGAGCCGTGGGTTTGTTCGCGTAGGTGCTCGTGGTGTAGGCGGTTCCGCTGGAACCGGCGACGTTTGAGGGCACGCTGTTGCCGGTGCCCCCCGTGTTGAAGTCCCCTTGAAGATAAACCGGGTTATAGCTGGCGATGGTCAGGCCGTCGCTGCCGGTAATCGTCGAGCCGTTAAGTAAACGGATGGTGTTTTCCGTGGTGTAGGTGGTGGTGGAAGTGGTAACGGCGTGGGTATACGAGTTGGTGGTGGAAGTGACGGTATAATACTTGGTATCTGATGAAGAATCGTTGATGTAGATGATGTTGGAGAAATTGTTGACGTTCTGGAGAGCTGTCTGGAGGGCCGCCATGTTGATGTCCACAACGTTCATGTACGTGCCTTCGCGGGCGTCAAATAGGCGGGAGGTGCCGCTGATGATGCTGGAGCCGGAGTTTGCGAGCTTTTTGCTGATGGCCGTGGAGGAGGCGCTGGTGGAAACCAGGGCGCTGATGAAGGCCGCCGTGTTGGAAATGCTCGCGCCAGTTCCCACGCCGATGTGCACGGTATAGGCGTTGGAATCGCTCACGGTGGGCAGTTTGGTGATGGGGTCCAGCGAGGTGATTTCAATGGAATTGGCGCTGATGGTGCTGCCGGTGATGTAAATCAAGAGCCCGCCGACCTGCCCCGTTTGGTTGTCGGAATTGGCGGCGATGTTGCAGAGGCGCTTTTCGCCGAGAGGATCGGTCCCCGATTGGGCCGGTTCGATCAGTTCGTGGTAGCTGCCGCTGACATTGGGGTTGCCGATATTATTCGTGTCGCTAAAAACAGCTTCGAAGTTTTCTCCCATGGCCGAGATGGCGCTTACTTTTGTAGCCGTGGCGCTATTGAGCCAGTTGGGGTCTTGCAGTTTGCCGATATTGGAATCGGTATTGATGGACCCGGGGGGAATGCTGCCGGTGCCGTAGGCGGCCACGGAGAAGTACGTGCCGGAGTAGGTGACGTTGCCCCCGATGTTCAGCATGCTCGATTGCTGGGCGGAAAGGTAAAGATTGCCATTGGTGTGAACGAGGCCGTAGAGGCTCATCTGGGCGGGATTGTAGATTTCCAGATCGTGCTGGAAGAAGTACATGCACTGGAAGAGGGGCACTTCCGTGTAGGTGAAGAACTGCCGCACGGTAGCCGAAACGGTGCTGTCGCTGGTGAGCACCGTGGCCGTGGCCGCGTAGGTGTAGGCGCGCCCCCACCAGCCAGGGAACCCCCACACCGGCCCAATGACGGGGTCGGGCGAGTTGCCCGAGCCAAGCTGCCGGCCATATTTATCGAGCGCGCAGATGCCGACGGAGCAGGAAAGCACAGTTGTCCCCCCGGTGACGCTGTTGACGGTCGAAAATTGTGGCGTGTAGTTGAGCGCGAGATCGCTGGTGCTGGAAAGCAGGTTGTGCTTGTTGGCCGTGCGCTTGAGCCATACAGCATAGGCATACTCCATCGCGCCGTTGGCAGCCACTTGCGCCATCTCAAATTGATAGCTCCGGTTGGCATTGCGGGCCATGCTGGCCGTCTGGGTGCAAACCACCCCGATCACGGTGCCCGCGATCAAGAGCAGGAACAAGACGACGATAAAGGTGTCGCCCCGCTCCGTCCTGAAGGGGTGTTTGACGGTAGGGATCGTCTTATTGGTCACGTTTGGAGGGTCTCGATTTAAGGTGAATCATGGAGCGGATGCCCATGAAGGTTGAAAAGCCGTTGGCGTCCTGTTTGCCGGTGAGGTAGGCGGTGCTGTCGGTGGTGGCTTGCAGGGTGACGCTTACAAACTTGCTGTTGCTGAGGCTTACGACGGCGAACGGCGAGGGGACGCCGCTGGTCAACAGCGGAGAACTGCCGCTGCAAAGCCGGGCCAGCGTGCTGTAGTTCGTGCTGGTATTGACCACCGTTCCCGTGGTGGAGCAGGGCTCCAGAACCCCAAGTTCCGTACTGGAATTGCGATAGGAGAGAAAGACGGCTGTCGGCCGCAGCAGGTAAGTGCTCCACATAATGGCGGCCCCCCGGGAGTAGTCGTACATATAGGAGATGGCCGTGCCCGTAAAATAGGCCCCGTTGGTGCCCTCGACTTCGGCCGTTCTCATCGTTCCGGTAAGGGCGATCACATATTGCGTCGTGCCGCCGCCAAGGCTGGAGGTGCTGTTGACGCCGGCCACGTTGGCCCAGCACTCGTAAGTTTGCGTGGCGGAGCCGCTAAAGTTGCCCATCTGCGCCGTGGTGTAGATGAGCAGCACGTCGCCGGGCTGGGGGACCGAGGAGCTCGAGCAAATGCCGTCGCTTCCCGTATACGCTTTAAGGGTAATGGAAGAGGAGGTGGCCAGGAGCCCCGTGGCGGGGATGGTGGCCAGGTAGGGGCCGTTGACGTAGCGGTAGAATTTCACGCCGATGCCCGTGCCCGTGACCGTGGCTCCCGTACCGGCCACAACGGGAACCATGCCGCGACTGTAGGCAATCGTGCCGGAGAGGGGGGCGGTGGCCGAGACGACCAGGATTTTGGTGCCGGAGATTTGCAACGGGTAGGCCGTGGAGTAGGACTGTTGCAGGTAGAGTTGAACGCGGTCCAGGGCGTTTTGAATGGCGATGTTGGTGGCGTTAATGCCCGTGATTTTGGTGGTGAGAATATTGGTGGTGTTAATGACGGCGAAGATGCCCGCGACCACAATGAGCGAGAGCAGCGAAGAGATGAGCACTTCGACGAGGGTATAGGCCGAGGATTGCCGGGGGCGTTGCATGGAAAGGGGGATCAATTACTGTCTTGCGCGCGGAGCGTGGATTCCGAATAGCTGTACGACCGGTTCGCAAAGCTGTAGTTCAGCGTGAAGATGATCCGGTAAACCACGGCGGTGGTGGCATTGGTCTCGCTGACGGTTTCCCGGCTCACCACCCGGTTGAGCGTGCCCGAGACGATGACGCCGCCATTGGACCCCAGCTCGATATTTTCAACGGGCGTTCCACCGGTGGCCACGCCGTCATCGTCACAGACCGCCCCGGAAGTAATCTGCAGGATCGTGGGGGCGCCGGTGGTGCTGGAGAAAGCCACCCCGGAGGCGGCATTGAGGTTGCGGTGCACGATGGCCCGGGCGTTGGTCAGCAGCCGGGCGGCGGCCGCGAAGCGCATGCATTGCACCAGGCTGCCGGTCACGGCTGCGGCGAGGAGGATCGAAAGCGTGACCGTCACGCAGACCTCTAACATGGTGAACCCGTGGGTGCGGGAGGCATGAGGGACTTTGGAGGCGTAGTTTTTGGGGGAGATCATAGATCCTCCCCTTCATTTTGAGCATCGGGCGTGCCAATTGCCTTATTACCCCGTCCTTTGGCGTAAAATTCGCCGGTTCCAAAGCTTGCGCCGCTGCCGGCTCTTTCGTAACTTTTGCTTTTACCCTTCCCGTGCGCGCATACCTCGATCTCCTCCGTCTCGTTCTTGAAGAAGGCCGGTTCAAATCTGACCGCACCGGCACCGGCACGCTCTCGGTTTTCGGCGCGCAGGCCCGCTTTAACTTGAGCGAGCGTTTCCCGCTCCTGACCACCAAAAAGCTGCACCTCAAGTCCATCATCCACGAGCTGCTTTGGTTCTTGCGGGGTGAAACCAATGTTCGCTCGCTCCAGCAGGCCGGGGTGACGATTTGGGACGAATGGGCGGACGCCGAGGGCAACCTGGGCCGCGTGTATGGCGCGCAATGGTGCGACTGGCGCACGGCGGACGGGCGCTCCATCAACCAGATCGACTGGCTCATCAACGAAATCCGGCGCAACCCGGACAGCCGCCGCCTCATCGTTTCCGCCTGGAACCCGGGCGAAATCGAGACGATGAAGCTGCCGCCCTGCCACGTGCTTTTCCAGTTCTACGTGCACGAGGGCGTGCTCTCCTGCCAGCTTTACCAGCGCAGCGCGGATCTCTTTTTGGGCGTACCCTTCAACATCGCCTCCTACGCGCTGTTGACGAAGATGGTGGCCCAGGTGTGCGGCCTCAAAGCGGGTGATTTCGTGCATACCTTTGGGGACCTGCATATATACTCCAACCACATGGAGCAGGTGAAGGAGCAACTTTCGCGCGAACCGCGCCAATTGCCGCTGATGACGCTCAACCCCGAGGTGAAGGATATCCACGGCTTCCGGTACGAGGATTTCACCTTGAGTGAGTACGACCCGCACCCCGCCATCAAAGCCCCCGTGGCGGTCTGAGCCATTTCTTTTCGATGAGCGACTCCCACGCCCCCCAGCTTAAAGCCATCGCCGCCATGGCGCGCAACCGGGCCATCGGGCGCGGCGGCCAGATCCCGTGGCGCATTTCCGACGAACTGCGCTGGTTCAAGCGCGCCACCACCGGCCACACCGTCCTGATGGGCCGCAAAACCTGGGCCTCCCTGGGCCGTCCGCTGCCGAACCGGCGCAATCTGGTCGTCACCGGCGGGCCTGAGATTGAGGGCGTGGAGGTGATCCGCGACCTGGACCGCTTCAATCCCGCCGACTACGCCGCGCCGGGGTGCGATGTGTTTGTCATGGGCGGCGGCAAAATTTACGAGCAACTGCTGCCGCGCTGCGCGGAGCTTTACCTCACCCTCATCCCCCGCGACGTGGAAGCGGACACTTTTTTCCCCGAGTTCGAGGCGCTTTTCGATTTTGCCGAAACCTTGCTGACGCACCCGGAATTCGAAGTGCGCCGCTACGTGCGGAAAAATTGAGGTTGGGACAAAAGGGTTTGCCGCGCGCGATTGAAAGAGAGAAAATGCGCGCAGATTTAACAGAGGAGAAAAAGGAATGACCAATTTGCTCGACCATTGCAATGTGCTGATTACCGGGGCTTCCTCCGGCCTTGGCCGTGAGTTTGCGCGGCAAGTGGCCCCCCGGGCCGCCACCCTCGTGCTTGTGGCCCGGCGCGGCGAACGCCTGGAAGCCCTCAAAGCGGAACTGGAGCGCCCCGGGCTCACCATTCACTGCCGCCCCACGGACCTTTCGGACCCGGGCGAGGTGGAGGGCTTGATCGGCTGGCTCACCGAAACCGGCCTGGAGATCAACTTCCTCATCAATAACGCCGGGCTGGGGGACCATGGGCGTTTCGAGACGGCGGATTGGGAGCGCACCCGGCAAATGCTGGAGGTCAACATCGGCGCGCTCACCCGGCTCACCCACGCGCTCCTTCCGACCATGAAGGGACAGGCCGGGGCGGCCATTTTGAACGTCTCCTCGGTGGCCAGCTTCATTCCCATCCCGAAGCTCTCCGTCTATGCCGCCACCAAGGCGTACGTCACCAGCTTTTCCGAGGGGCTGCGGGCGGAATTGCGCGCCAGCGGCGTGCGCGTCACCACGCTTTGCCCCGGGCCGGTGCCCACGGAGTTTGGGCGCGTGGCCGAGCGGATGGAAGCGCCTGAGCCGGTCGAACCCGTGGGCGAGCTTTACGTACCCGCGGAGAAAGTGGTCGCCGAGGCGCTCCGGGGCGTGGAGCGGGATGCCGCACGGGTCGTCCCCGGTTGGAAAGTGGCGCTGGTGATGGGGGTGGTGGCCATGGTGCCGATGGCCTTGTTGCGTATCTTTTTGAACAAGCGTTGCAGATAACCCGGCCGCCCGGTTTGACTTAGCGTGGATCAATCGCTAGTTTTGCAAACCCGCGACCCGTTGAAAATGACCGTTGCCCAAACCACACCTCTTATTTTTTCGATTCAGGTCTGAAGCCCATGAACGAGGATCTCTTCAGCCGTGAATTCCGCACCGTGCCGGGGCCGCACCGAAAGGACAACCTGTTCATCTGGACGGTCGGCATCATTCTTTTGATCGGCATCGCCCTGACGTGCTGGCTGGGCACTTATTACATCTTCGGCCACCCGGAGAAGCCGGATAGCTACCACATTTTGAAGGACGTGCTTCACAAGCTCGACGCGCCCAAACGCTTCGAACTGACTGCCGCGCCTCCCGGCAATTTCCTCAACCCGCAGAAGGCGTTCGAGACCTACGGGAGCATGTCCCGCTACGAGCTGAACCGGCAAAACGAGGCGCTGCTGCGCGACTACATCAACAACTACCAGAACACCAAAAACCTGGTGCCCTACCTGACAGGCCGCTACAGCATCATGAGTTCCTATGAACTCAAGGAGAGCGACTTCATGGGCGTCGGCATGGTGGCGCTGGCCCAGGCGGTGGATAACCCGCAGGTCATTATTGAGCATCTATACCCGGCCACGCCGCAGGCGCTCCCCATTTTGGAGGACATGCTGCGGAGCGGGCTCGATATCAAGCTGGAGAAGTCGCTCGACCTCTCCGCCGTCATCCACATCGAGCGCACCCCGGACGGCCGCCTGCTTTTCACCGTCGTCCCGCTGCTCTACGGCTCCTATTCCGTCAAGCAGGGCAGCGGCACGTTTAGCCTGGAGCCGCCGCCGCAGTTGAAGCCCGGCGCGGGCCTGCCCATCGTGCGCGGCCAGCTTTACCAGGACGCGCTTAAAACCTACGCTGCCTATACCAAGAAATTCGCGCCGGTGCCTTCGCCCACCGCGGGCGGCATGGTGCCGGTGGCCCCCGGCGTCCCGGCGACCACCATTGTGCGCGTGGAAAGCCCGTCGCCCACGCCCGCTCCCACGCCCACCCCGGCGGCTTCCGCAGCTTCGGGGATTGCGCGCATGACCCCGCCGCCCACTCCGGAGGCGACGCCCAAGGCAACTCCCAAGCCGGAGCCCACCGTCGTGGCCTCCGCCACTCCGGCAGTGCCTTCACCTACGCCCGGCCCTGTGGCCGTGGTCAGCCCGACGCCGGCCAAAGTGGCTTTGAAGCCCTTCCTGGTTTCCTCGCCCACGCCCGGCGCCGTCGCTTCCGGCGGAGGCAACTGGCGCACGTATGCCCCCGGCAAAATGCCCCGGGGCCGCTTGGTCAGCCTTTCCGACGCGGCGGACCTTGCGAAACGCGGCACCGGCGGCGAGCGCCTTTACCTGCACGGCAGCTTCGTGGTTTCCATCAGTGGTGAAAACCGGGCCGTGCTGCGTTCCAGCAGTTCGCTGGGCAACGCGTTTTCCGCCGTCACCACCGCTGCGCCGCCCCCGCGCGTGGTGGTCGAGTACCCAGCGGGAACCGCTCCTCCCACGCAAAACAAAACATTCTCCCGCAGCGAGGACCGCCCGTTTGAAGTCACCAGCGTTCGCAAGGACGCCAACGGCCAGGTGACGATTTTTGCCCGGGAAGTGACCTCGGATTAGCCCTTTTTGCTCTATAAAAGCCCTTTGGTCTTGCCATCGCCGACGCATTTCCGGATTGTCGGCAAGTTCGGCATGACCCAAGTCTTCCTCTCCAGATCAATCAGCACCCTTGTCCTGTGGGCCGTGGTGCTGTGGACCATCTTCTCCGGCTTCGAGCTGGGGTTTTTCATCATGCTCTCCGCCGTGGGCCTGGCGGGGCTGTGGGAGTATTACAAAATGCTCGACCACAAGGGGCTCCCGAATTTCAAGCTCGTGGGGATGATCTGCGGCACGGTGATGCTCGTCGGGTCATTTTATTACTACAGCAACGTGGGCGTTTCCCGCTCCTATGACTGGGAAATGATCTCGCTTTTGGGCTTCCTTTTCACCGTTTTTACCCGCCAGATGTTCAAGGGGCTCCGTGAGGTGGAGCCGCTGCCCACCATGGCCTACACGCTTTTTGGGCTGCTCTACGTCATCTGGATGTTCAATTTCGTGAACAAAATCGTCTACGTGCTGCCGCTCTCGGCGGACGGGCACGTGATGGGGCAGTTCTACGTGCTTTACTTGATCGTGGTGACGAAATTCAGCGACATGGGGGCGTATTTGACGGGCAGCGCCATCGGCAAACACAAGATGGTGCCTCAGATCAGCCCCGGAAAAACCTGGGAGGGCTTCGTGGGGGCGCTTTTCTTTTCGCTCCTGGGCAGCTACGCCATGTACGCCTTGATGCACCCCCGGCACCTGATGCTTTTAACCTGGACCCACGCCACCGTGCTGGGGCTGCTCCTTGGGTTTGCCGCCGTGGTGGGGGATCTCGCGGAATCCATCCTCAAGCGGAGCACCGATACTAAGGATTCGGGGCACTTTTTGCCGGGCATCGGCGGCGCGCTGGACTTGATTGACAGCCTGCTCTTCACCGCGCCATTGTTATTTTTCTATCTGCGAGTCATCATCAAAGTGGGATGAGAAACGTTGTTGTTCTGGGGGCCACGGGCTCCATTGGTCAAAGCGCCGTCAAAGTGGCCCGCGACATTCCGCAGCGGATGCGGATCGTCGGCCTCTCGGCGCATCGTAACCTGGCAAAAATGAGCGAGACGGCGGCGGAGTTCCCGGATGCCGCGCTTTGCTTTACGGACGAAAGCCAACCCGTGCCCGGCGGCCTGGGGTGCAACCGGCGCATTTTCCGGGGTGAAGAGGGCTTGGTGGAACTGGCTACGCTGCCCGAGGCGGACATGGTTCTTATTGCCATCGTCGGCACCGGCGGTTTGAAACCGGCCCTCGCCGCCATCGAAGCCGGGAAAGACCTGGCCATCGCCAGCAAGGAGATTCTCGTCATGGCGGGCGAAGCCGTGATGGAGGCGGCCCGGCGCAAAGGGGTGAAAATCCTGCCCGTCGATAGCGAGCACAACGCCATTTTCCAATGCCTCGAAGGCCGCGACCCCGCGCATGTGAGCCGCCTCATTTTGACCGCCAGCGGCGGCCCGTTCCGCCGCAGCAGCGCCGAAGCTCTGGCCAAGGTCACCCCCGCCCAGGCGCTCAAACACCCTACCTGGTGTATGGGCTCCAAAATCACCGTCGATTGCGCCACGCTTTTCAACAAAGGGCTCGAAATGATCGAGGCCCGGTGGCTTTTCGATGTCGGCATGGACCGCATCGATGTGGTGGTGCACCCGCAGAGCGTCGTCCATTCCATGGTGGAATTTGTGGACGGGTCCGTGCTGGCGCAACTGAGCCGCTCGGACATGTGCTTCCCCATCCAGTACGCCGTCACGTGGCCCGAGCGCGTGGCCAACAGCCTCCAATCGCTCAATTTCGCGGAACTGGCCCGCCTGGAGTTCGAAGCCCCTCGCCTGGAGGTCTTCCCGGCGCTGAACCTCGCTCGCAGGGCGGGGGAGGTGGGCGGCACGCTGCCCGCCGTTCTCAATGCGGCCAACGAAGTCGCCGTGGCCGCTTTCCTCAAAGGAACCCTTTCCTTCCCCGGCATCTGGGAAACCGTGGCCGCCGTCATGGACGAACACCGCACCATTGCCCGGGCGCCGCTCGATGCTATAATCGAAGCTGACCACTGGGCCCGCCTCCGGGCCGCCGAAAGGATCAAATCCGCTTAAATTCCAAAGCTTAACCACCCGAAGAACCCACCGAAAGTTAGGCATTCCCAAGTACAACTTGGGAACGAGTTACAATTTCTTCTCATGTCCACCATGCTCCACATCCTGAATTTCCTCTTCGTCCTCCTGGAAGTCATTGTTCTCTTCAACGCCATCATCATCGTCCACGAGTGGGGCCACTTCCTGGCTGCCCGGTGGCGGGGGCTCAAAATTGAGGAATTCGGCGTCTGGTTCGGCAAGCCGCTCTGGAAAAAGGAGATCGGCGGCGTGGTCTATTCCCTGGGCACCATTCCCGCGGGCGGTTTTGTGAAGTTGCCGCAACTGGCCCCCATGGACATCATCGAAGGGGAAAGCGACACCCCGCGCGAGCAGTTGCCCAATATCTCCGCGCTGGATAAAGCCATTGTGGCCTTCGCCGGGCCGCTCTTCAGCTTCCTTTTGGCCATCGTCATGGCCTTCGGCGTTTACTGGGTCGGCAAACCCGTCTCCGAACTGGAAAAAACCACCACCATCGGCTACGTCGAGCCGGGTTCGCCCGCCGAAACCGCCGGGTTGAAGCCGGGCGACAAAATCCTGGAGGTGGACGGCCATAAAGTGAAGCGCTTCCATGGCATGATTAACAGCGTCGTCTGGTTCGTCGTCCGCAGCGAAGGGGAAAAAATTCCCTTTACCGTGGAACGCGGCGGGCAGGTGCTGACCATTGATTCCGGCTGGGTGAAGCAGCCTAAAAAAGCGTGGCAACGCTCCGGCCTGCGCGAAGTCCGCATCTCCCCGGCCATGCCCACCCGCATCAAGAGCGTCGAGCCGGGCACCCCGGCGGCGAATGCCGGGTTGAAGCCGGGCGACCTCATTACCAAGGTCAACGGCGAGCGCATTTTCACCCCCGCCGTGCTGATGGAAACCATCGCCAAAGCGCCGCAGACCCCGGTGGCCCTGGAAGTGGAACGGGCCGGGAAGCCGCTTGATTTCAGCATCCAGCCAAAGCCGCTTCCTTCCGAGGAAGGCAAAAGCCGCCCGCGCATCGGCATCATGTGGGACATGGACACCGTCACGCTCGAACACCCCGCGCCCATGCAGCAGATTGTCGATAGCGTCAGCTCCATCGGCAACATGGTCGGCGCGCTCTTCTCGCCCAAGAGCGGCGTGAAAGCCGAGCATTTCAGCGGCCCCGTGGGCATCGGGCGGCTGTATTACCAAATGTTCGAGGCCGAGCACGGCTGGCGCATGGCGCTGGCATTCAGCGTCTTTTTGAACGTCAACCTGGCGCTATTGAACATGATCCCGCTGCCCATCCTGGACGGCGGCCACATCCTGCTTGCGGCGATCGAGTCCATCCGGCGCAAACCCGTCAGCATTGTCGTGCTGGAGAAAATCCAGAGCGTCTGCGGGCTGCTCCTTTTCGGCTTCATTCTCTACGTCACCTTCTTCGACATTCAAGACCTGCCCTGGCGCAGGCTGACGGGACAAAAAGACGTGCCTGCGCAGCAAAAGTAGGGTAGCGTGGTATGCAATCCCACCGTTTTTGGGATCTACGAAACCACCAAACCACCCCGCAGAGCACCCGTATGAAGATCGTAAGAAACCTCATCATTCTTGCTGTACTGGCGCTGGTAGCCGCATTGGCCGCCGCGTTTTTCTCCATCAACACGCTGGTTAAAAAAGCCGTGCGCAGCGCCGGTCCCCTGGCGATGAAAGTGGAAACCCGGCTGGACAGCGCCGACATCCTGCCCTTCACCGGCAGCGGCAAACTCGACGGCCTTTTCGTGGGCAACCCCGAAGGTTTCAAAACGCCCTATGCGCTGAAAGTGGACTCCATTCGCGTCCGCGTGAACCTGCCCTCCATCAAGACCGATACCCTGGTCATCCCCTCCGTCCGCATTCAAGCCCCGGACATCTTCATCGAAGGCGGCCTCACGGAAAAAAACAACCTGATGGCCATCAACCAGAACATCAAGGCGTTCACCGCGAGCGGAGCCAAAGCCCCGGCGGACAAAGCGGAGAAAGCTCCAGAGAAACCGGCCAAGGAGAGCAAAAAAGTCGTGGTTAAGGATCTCCTCATCACCGGGGCCAAAGTCCACTGGACCTCCTCGCTCACGCTGGGCCAGGAAGTGTTGCTCCAATTACCCGACATCCACCTGCAAAACATTGGCGAGGGGACCAAAGGCGTGTCCTGGAGCGAGCTATCCAATCTCGTGCTGAACGAAATTTTCAAAGCCTCGGGCTCGGTTTCCAGCAAGAACCTCAACAAGGCCGTCGAGCAGGTTAAAGAGCAGGTCAAAGAGAAGGGGCTTGAGAACCTCAACAAGGCCGCAGGCGGCTTAAAAGGGCTGCTGAAATAAAGCGAGGGAGGCTCAATGTGGCCTCCGCTAAAACTTCCGGTTCCATGCCTCGGTGGCGTACTTTGCCGCCGCCAACTCTTCTGCGGCGGTGAGTTCGCCGGGCTGCAACGCGCGCGGCACTACGCGCTGGGCCAGCATCGCCGCGAGACACCCGGCCAGCCCCTCGGGGATCGCCGTCGCTTGCACGCTGCCTTGGTGGAGCATCCCGAACCGCGAACGGCGCTGGGCAGCTCCGGCGATTTTGTGATCGCCCGCCAGCAGGTCGTATTGAGCCGGGTTTTCGAAGCACGCCTGGGAGACCTTCGGCGCGGCCTCGGGCGTCACCTGCGCCTGCACCCCGCCCGTGCGCATCGCCTGGCCCAGCAACTCGTGGATCAACCGGTAGGATTCCGCCGTGGGCACGCGCGCGAACGGCTCCTCGCGCGGCACGATCAGCGAATAGGTCCAGTCCTGCCCATGCGGCACCACGCCCCCGCCCGTCCAGCGGCGCACCCGGTCCAGCGTGGGGTATTCGGCGGCGAGCGGCTCCCATTTCTCGAAATACCCGTAGGTGATCGCGGGGCGCTGCCAGCCGTAAACACGCAAAATAGCTTTGCGCGCTCCTTTGAGGAGCACCTCGTCCACCGCCATATTCACCGGCGCGGAGTGGGGGAGCACCCCGGGTTCCCCATCGGGTTCGTTCAGAAGTTCAATTTCGTCGAAAATCACCCCCCGAGACTGACATAAAAGGCAGAAAATTGCGAAGTTGTGTTTTTTGGCCATTGGCATTGGGGGCGTGCAGTGCCATAATTGCCGCCTATGTCCAAAGTCGCTCTCGGAAAAGGTCTCGGGGCCCTCATTCAGCCTCGCGTGGCCGCCCCCCAGCCTGAACCCGGTGAGCGGGTCCAGAAAATCCCCACTTCCGAAATCGTCGCCAGCCCCTTTCAGCCCCGTTCCGAATTTCGCGGCGAACGGCTCTTGGAACTGGTCGAATCGATTCGCGAGCACGGCATCATCCAGCCGCTCATCGTCCGCAAGCGGGACAACAAGTATGAACTGATCGCGGGCGAACGCCGCTGGCGGGCCGCCGAGCAGTTGGGCTTGAAGGAAGCCCCCGTAATCGTACGTGAGGCGCAGGACCAGGAAGTGCTGGAACTCGCGTTGATCGAAAACATCCAGCGCGAGGACTTAAACCCCATTGAAGAAGCCGTCGCCTACCAGCGGCTGGCCAAGGAATTCGGGCTCAAGCAGGACGACATTGCCCAGAAGGTGGGCAAAAGCCGCGCCGCCGTGGCCAACTCCATGCGGCTGCTCGAACTCGCTCCCAGCGTGCAAAGCTGGCTGACCCAGGGGCGCATCTCCGTCGGCCACGCCAAAGTGCTGCTCGGGGCCAAGACCCACGAGGAACAGACCCTGCTTGCCGACGCCATCCTCCGGGGCAACCTGACCGTCCGCGCCACGGAAAAGCTGCTCGCGAGCCACCTGGCCCAGCAAAACAACCCCCGCGCCGCGCGCGCAGCCGCCGCTCCCGCCTCCGGGGTTGCCCCGGCGGTGCTCCATCTGCAAAACCGGTTACAACAACATCTTTCCACCCATGTGGTGATTTCCCACGGCGAAAAGCGCGGCAAAATCGAAATTGAGTATTATGGCAACGATGACCTGCAACGGCTGCTCGCGCTCTTCGGGTTGGAAAAGGAATAGAAATTTGTTTTTGAAAAACCCGCTCCTTCTTCTTGCCCTCTTCGCGCTGCTCTTCTGCGGCGCGCCGGGCTGCAAACGGCAATCCGGGGCTGACACCACGACGCAGACTCCCTCGGGCTCCACCGCTCCGGTGCCCGCCGAGATCTGGAGGGTATTTTCCGGCGACAAAGCCTTTGCCCACGTCAAAGCCCAGTGCGACATCGGGCCGCGCCCCTCGGGTTCCGCCGAACTCGAAAAAGCGCGCGAGTTGATCGCCGCCGAACTCCAGCGCAACGGCTGGCAGGTGGATCGGCAGACCTTCATCGACACCACTCCCCGGGGCAAAGTGACTTTCGTCAACCTAGTCGCCCGCTTTGGCGGCAGCGATAAAACGCAGCAGTACATCGTCTGCTCGCACTACGACACCAAAGTGTTTGACACCATCCGGTTCGTGGGCGCCAGCGACGGCGCCTCCAGCACCGGCGCGCTCATGGAACTTTCCCGCGTGCTGGCCCTGGACCCGGCGCTGGCCAAGCGGGTGGAACTCGTCTTTTTCGATGGCGAGGAAGCCGTGGTGCAGTACAGCCAAAGCAACGGCGTTTTGACCGACGGCCTTTATGGCAGCCGCTACTACGCCAAGAACCTCGCCTCCACGGGCCGGGCCAAGCAATTCCGGGGCGGCATCCTGTGGGACATGATCGGCAACAAAGCCCTGAACATCACCCTTTCGCCCGATTCCCCCTCGGCGCTGATGCAAGGCATCCTGGCCTCGGCGGACCAGTTGCATTCCCGCAGCGCGTTCTCCGTTTATGACCGGACCATTTTGGACGACCATTCGCCGTTGAACGAAGCGGGCATACCGGTGCTGGACTTGATCGGGTTCGACTACCCCTACTGGCACACGGCGGACGACACGCTCGACAAGCTGAGCCCCGAGAGCCTGCAAACCGTGGGAGCCGTCACCCTCCACTGGTTGAAAAACGCGGGCAGCCAGCCCACGCCCGCGAAGTACGTGGGGCAGTAAAAAAAAGGGAAACGCAGTTTCCAGAAAGGATGCAAGGGGCAATGCCCCTTGCCGGGGAACTGGGGCAGAGCCCCAGAAGCCAAAAAACAAACAGCAAGGCGGGCCTGAACAGCCCGAGCGATCGAATCAAACCGGCGCTTTAACCCGCCTTGCTCATTCTTGGACAGCGAAGCGTTTCCGCCAAGCGCCGCAGACGCTTATCTGAAAAGGCTGCCACCGAGACGCTTGCCCCCGAAAAAACGCTGCGCTGTTTTCGGGGGAGCAAGGCGGGCCTATGGGTGCAAAGCTCGGGCTTAACCCGGGCGCGCCGCTTCGATAGCAATTCAATGCCCGCCTTGCAAAGGCAATGGGAGGCGCCGCCTCCCAAACCCTCCGGAAGGGGGGCTTGCCCCCCTTCACCCCATCTATTTCGTCCCGAACTCCCGCAGCGCCTTGAGCTTCGCCAGCGCCTTGCCGGAGTCGATCATCTCCGTCGCGAGCGCCAGGCCCGTTTCCAGGTCGGGCGCAATCCGGGTGACCACAAACCCCGCGGCGGAATTCAAGAGCGTCAGGTCGCGCTTCGGGCCAGGTTTGCCGCTCAGCACATCGCGCAGAATGGCGGCGTTGGCTGCGGCGTCGCCGCCTTTGAGTTCCGAGAGCGGCGCTTTGCGGAAGCCGAGCACCTCCGGGTCCACGGAAAATTGATGCACCTCGCCGTCGCTCACGGAACAAACTTCCGTGAGCCCCAGGGTGGACATTTCATCCATGCCCCGGGCGTCGTTTGCGTCGCCCACGTGCCCGTGCACCGCCCACGCGCGCTTGCGGCCAAGCTGTTTCAAGACCGCGCCGAAGCTGGGCAGCGCCGCCGGGGTGAAAACGCCCACGAGTTGGTAATCAGGCCGCACGGGGTTCAAAATCGGCCCCAGCAGGTTGAAAATGGTGGGGATGCCTTTGGCTCCGAGCGCCTTCCGCACCGGGGCGATGGCTTTGAACGCGGGGTGGTAATACGGCGCGAACATGAAGCCGCACCCAAGCGTCTCCTCACATTGCTTGAATTCCACCGGGGTCAGATCGATGCGAATGCCGAGGGTTTCGAGCACGTCGGCCGCGCCGCATTTGGAGGTGATGCTCCGGTTGCCGTGTTTGACCACGCAAACGCCGCCCGCCGCCATCACAAACATGGAGGTGGTGGAGACGTTGAAAAGGTCGAGCTTGTCGCCGCCCGTGCCGCAGCAGTCGAGCAGCGGGCCGGGCATCTGCGCCGGGTCGAGCCCGGGATTGACGGAGCGGGCCAGAAAAGCCTCTGCAAACGCCGCGATTTCCGCGTTGGTTTCCCCCTTTTCGGTGAGGGATTGCAGAAAATCAGCCTTCAACTGCGGGTCGGCCTCGGGGTCCAGCAGGTAGGCGGCGGCCGCCTCCACTTGCTCCGGGTCGAGGTGGCAACGGGCTTTCAGGCTGGCGATCAGCCCGGCGATGGGTTCGGACGAAGTGGTCATACTAGACTACGCAAGGGCCATGCTTTCGTGGGGCCGCTGGGGTTTAAGGTCGAGGTCATTGAGTAGTGCCTGGTCCTCCTGGGCGTCCGCGTTGTCGCTGGTCAGGAGCCGTTCTCCGTAGAAAATGGAGTTGGCCCCGGCGAAGAATGCCAGCGCCTGGGCTTCGCGGGTGAGCGTCTTGCGCCCGGCGGAGAGGCGCACTTTCGCTTTCGGGAAGGCGATGCGCGCGGTGGCGATGAGCCGGATCAATTCGAAAATATCCACCGGCTCCTGTTGCCCGATCTTGGCGGTGGAAAGCGGCACGAGGCAGTTGATCGGCACGCTTTCCGGCGGCTTGGGGAGGGTGGCGAGCACTTCCAACATTTTGAGCCGGTCAGTTTCCGTCTCGCCCATGCCGACAATGCCGCCGCAGCAGAGGGCCATGCCTTCGCCCTGCACTGCGCTGATGGTGCGCAGCCGGTCCTCGAAGGTGTGGGAGGTGGTGATGGTTTTGTAAAACTCGGGCGAGGTGTCGATGTTGTGATTGTAGGAAGTCACCCCGGCTTCCTTGAGTTTGCGGGCCTCCACGGGTGTGAGGTCGCCCAAGGTCACGCAGACTTCAATGCCGAGCGCCGCCACGCCGCGAATGATGTCGAGAACTTGCTCGAACTTCTTCTCGCCGTCGCGCACGCCGCGCCAGGCCGCGCCCATGCAGAAACGCGTGGCTCCCGCGGCCACGGCGGCCCGGGCGTTGGCGAGCACTTCCTCCTTCGGCATGAGCGGCATCACAGGGAGGTGGCCGCCGTTGCGCGCGCTTTGCGAGCAGTAGCCGCAATCTTCCGAACAGCCGCCCGTTTTAATGGAGAGCAGCGAGCAAAGCTGCACTTGATCCGCCTTCCAGTGCCGGAGGTAAACCTCGCGCGCCTGCTGGATCAATTGGAAAAAAGGTTGTTCGTAAATGCGTTGAAGGTCGGCCAGTTTCATGGGTTCAAGCCCCTGAGACTAGGGTAACGCCGTTCCCAAGGCAAGGAGGAGCGTCTTTGGATCGTGTCGCGGTGAATTCCTGTAATGTGCTCTGAATTTGGATGCTTTTCCTTTTCTTGCGAGATTGCTGATAATCTGACCTGTTTTTCTTAGGGAAGGACGTTTGCCATGGTGTAAAATTCAAAACCTGCATCGCCTGCATTAAATTGCAAGTCCTGCTTAATTTTAATTGACCTGCACCACCTGCTGTGTTTTGATGAACCTGCACTAAGAGCAGTAATCTTTAACTTCCAGCCTTTATGCCTGATACAATCCAAAAAATTCTAGATAACCATGCTCGCGTCGTTGAAGAAGGACACATCGGGAAAAATGAATTCCGATATAATCGATACGCCGTAACTACCCTGCGGGGCGGGGTAGGAAAATCGACACTCGCTTTTAATTTATCCTACGAGATTTCTCGCCTTCATTCATTACTAGTGGCGGATTTGTGCCCGCAGCGCAATCTTACTGAAAACATGATGCGAGGGGTTGAAACCCAGGTTTCGATATTAACCGCTTTGCAACCCGTAATGCTTGGGCCTGCATTTGGCGATATTCCAGAGGATATATCTTATCGTGTTAGTCAGTATTGCGACTCATTTAAAGGTGGAAAAAATTGTTTTTTTATCCCCGGAGACGCCCTGATGTTCGCATTTCCGTCAACAATGTATCAACAGTTGCAAATTGCAAATGCACAAGCCAACCCAGGAGCTGTCAAAAAACTATTGGAATCCCTGAAGCTTATTTTGAAAAATGAGGCCGAGGAAAAAAAGACCGACAAGGTTTTGATGGATACGAGCCCCTTTTATGCCGGTGGGACTCACCTTGCTTGGTGTGCAGCCGATGCAGTTATTATCCCGGTTCGCGTGGATGAGCATTCCATTGAGTCATTGGATTTGACGCTGGAACTTATATCCAGTCAAGCCAAAGACTTTGGGCAATGGAATTCGAGGGCGGGAGGACTTTCGACCCCGAAAGTCGCTGCAATCGTGATGACGATGGCCGGGTCTAAAAGTCAGAAAAAATCCACTCCGGATAGAGCTTCGCGCATGTATATCGAGCGCGCATTAGCTATCGCAGAGAAATACAATTCGCTTTTCGATTTTGAAGACCCACGCGATGCGTTTGTAATCACGGATGATTTTGTGAGCACTGGGCGTATCAGTGGTGCAAAAAGCATTCCGATAGCAAATCTCAAGGTTGGAAGCTTCCATACGGTGGAAGGGCAGAGATTGCAGGTCAACTCTTCAGCTGAAAGATACCAACGGGAGTTAAAATATCTTGTTAGCATCATCTGATAAGGAAAGGGGTGGTTTCGTTCTGCGCTTGCCTAGTGATGAACTGGTTCGATTTCCTCTACCTCCTATCCACCTCTTACAGAGAAAACGTAATGATGCTAAATCCGGGGAAACTTCAAATTAGGAACACGGTCATGTTTTTGCTTTCAACGCAGTTTCTTTAGAACCCCGGCAGCCACATCTCGTTCTTGGGGGCGGTGGCGTCCGCGCCGGGCTCCGCCACGAAGAGTTCCTCAAGCCGCCCGATCAGTTTCAGGGCGGTGAGTTCGTTGCGGCTGTTGGAAGCGAGCTTGCGCAGGCGCTTGAGGCAGGCCTGGGCGGGATCGGGAAGATTCTGCCGGGCCGAGGCGGGGGTAAGCACCCGGCGGATATACTGCGCGGTGAGCGGCTGGTCGTCGGCCCTTTTCAGCACGGCCTTCCATTTTTTGACCCGTTCGGCAGGGGTTCGCCAGCGGCGCAATTCGCGGGCCTGAGCCTCGTTTTGCGGCAGCGCCGTGATGTCTTCGACACCGGAGAGATCGCGCATCACCTGGGTGCTGTCGATCAATTCATAGGCGCGGGGACGGCTCAGGGCGAGCACCGAGCGTACATAATCACCAAAGCTGGGGTGGGTCTGCCGGTAAAGGCGGGCGTCACGGATTTCCATGAGCGCGGTGCCGACGGCAACGAAGGTTCCCATGCCTTCGCGGATCGTTTTTTCGCACAGTTCCAGGCGGCGGCGTTCCTCGGTGGAAAGCGGCTCGGCTTTCTCCGTGGCGCTGCGGACGATCTCGAATTTCGGCTCTGCGGCGGCGCCGGCAGAAGGCTCGGGAGCAGCGGAAGACAAAGGGGAGAGCGGGGTCGCCCCCGGGATGGCGGTATGATTGCCCATTTGCACCTGCATATCACGTATCGCCGCGAATGGGAAGGCTCCACTTCCTGCTTTTCCCCGTGCATTTTTCGTTCTATGGTCGAACCTTTACCGATGCATTGCAGCTCCCGGCAGTTCCTTTTCGTTACGCTCCTGATGGGGCTCGTCTTGTTGCACGAAACGCGCACGGCTCCCTTCGCGAAGGTGGAAACGGCGTTCGCGTCGTGGCTTGCGGCTTATTCTCCCCGGCCCGCCACGGCTCCGTTGACGGTGATCCAAATCGCGGATGACGATCTCTACGTGACCCCCTGGCCCTGGAAGCCGGTGGATTACTCTTTGTTCCTCAACGCCGCGCTCCCTTTCCAACCCTCGGTGCTGGCCGTCGAGCCCGTGCTGGCGTGGCCGAAGGAGACCGAGGGGCAGCCGACGCTCCACCACCAGGTGTTGCGCGCGCCCAAGCTGCTCCTGGGTGCCGAGTTCGGGTTCCCGGAAGACCCGGCGCTGGTGCAGCCGATCCAGGAAGTGCCCGTCCTACGGTACGTGGAGGGCAAAGTGAACGGGCTGGCTGAGTTTCCGCTCGTCGCCGCCCAGCCGGGTGAGGAGCTCCGGCATTCCGCCGCGCTCGGTTTCTTTGGCACCGGTCCGGCGGGGAAGGGGGCCCTTCGGCGCGCGCCGCTTCTTTTCCGTTATTGCGGGCAGGTCGTGCCCTCGTTCGCGCTCCAGGCGGCCATGCTTTGGTATGGCGTTACGCCCGAGGAAGTGCGCGTGACGGTGGGGCGCTCCATCGACCTTGGAACGGCCGTGCGCATTCCCATCGACGCCGCCGGGACGATGCAGGTGGACTTCTCCATTCCCGTGCAGCGGTTTTCGTTCCCTGACCTGATCCTTTCCGCCGAGCAGCGCGGTTCGGGCCATGTCACGGCCATTCCGCTGGAACGGCTGAACCATTCGCTGGTGCTCTTGACGCGCACGGACCGCAGTGCCCGCGACCTCCCGCTGGCCAACGGACGCGCCGGTTCTCGCGGCGATCTCGCGGCGGCGGCCATCGCCACTTTGCAGCAGAAGCGTTTTCCACACCAAGCCCCGCTGGCCGTTTCGCTGGGCCTCATCGCCGCAGGGCTGGGCGTGGGCTGGCTGGTCGCTCGCGCGGGCCGCTTTGCGGCGACGGTGATTTGCTTCGGCGGTTTTGCATTGTATCTTCTCGGCGCACTTGGGATTTTTTCATTGTGGCAGGTGGCATTGCCTCTGGGGCTGCCCGCCGGACTTCTTGCCTTTCTCGCCGTTTTCCGCCAAGCCGAATAGAGATCGGGAATTTGCGAACTCCAGAAAAGAGACGCTGGAGTTGATGAGTTCCTGATTCAATAGATCATTAATCGTAGAATTAGTTCTAAAATGCGCTTCACCAACCATACCCGCGTGGCCGAAATCGGGGCCAACTGTTACTCTCTGGAAATCGCGGGCAAACGGCTGGTGCTCGATTGCGGGATGCACCCCCGGCTGGAAGGGCTGGAGGCGCTCCCGGACCTGGAGGCGCTGCCCAACGACAGCGTGGACGCCATTTTGCTCTCCCACGCCCACCAGGATCACCTCGGCTCCATGCCCGTGCTGATGCGCCGCCAGCCGCGCGCGCCCCTTTTTGCCACGGAAGCCACCCGGCAGGTCGGCGACGTCATGCTGCACAATTCCGTGAACGTCATGATGCGCATCCGCGAGGAGCAGAACGTGACTTCCTACCCGCTCTTCACGCACCGCGAGGCGGACGGCGTCATCAAACGCTGCCAGCCGGTGCCGTTGCGCCAGCGTTGGAGCATTGATGGCGAACGCCTCGGAGCGTTGGAGAACGCCCCTTTAAGCTTCGAGCTTTTCGATGCCGGGCACGTGCTCGGCTCCACCGGGGTACTCATTCGTGGCGAGGGCCGGAGCGTTTTTTACACCGGCGACGTGAATTTCGAAGACCAAACGCTGACCGCCGCCGCGCGCTTCCCCGAGGAGCCGCTGGACGTGCTCGTCATGGAGACCACGCGCGGGGACAGCCCCCTGGAACCCGGTTTCCAGCGTTCCTGTGAAGAGGCGCGGTTTGCCCAGGCGCTCGTGGACGGCCTGGCGCGCGGCGGTTCCATCCTGGTGCCGGTTTTCGCGCTCGGCAAAACGCAGGAATTCCTGGCCCTGCTGGCCGGGATGCAGCGCCGGGGCATGTTGGAGGCCGGGATGCCGGTTTATATCGGTGGCTTGAGCGCCAAATTGACGGAACTTTACGACAAGCTGGCCGGGCAGACCTACCGCCGCGACCCGTGCCTGCAACTGCTCGACGCCGTGGCCCCTTTCGTGGTCGGCGGCGGCGACATCGAGACCATCCCCGTCAAACCGGGCCGCATTTACGCCCTCACTAGCGGCATGATGACGGAAAACACGCTTTCGAACCTCTTCGCCTCCCGGTTCATTACCGACCCGGCCAACTCGCTTTACTTCGTGGGCTATGCGGACCCGGATTCGCCCGGCGGCAAGATCCGCCACCTCAAGCCGGGCGACATGGTTCAGCTCGATTCGCGCCAGCGGCCTCAAAAGATCGGCTGCGCCATCGAGACCTTCAATTTCAGCGCCCATGCCTCCCGCGAAAGCATCCGGGCCTGGGTCAACCGCGTGAAGCCGAAGAAAATCGTGCTCGTGCATGGGGATGCCGCCTCTGAGGAGTGGTTCCGCGCCACGCTCGCCGAGGATCTGCCCGGCACGGAAGTCATCATCTCGGTTCCCGGCGTGCCGCTGGAGCTTTGAGCGCCTTTCTTGCATCCCTCGTCTCAATAGCTTGTCCGCGCGAGGCAAAGCCGGTAAATTTGCCCTGTGACGAGCAGCGCAAAGCAAAAACGATTCGAAGAGCCGATCCTGAATCACATTCGGCGTGATTTCGGGTTGCTGCGCGAGGACTGGACCGTCCAGCAGACGCTCGACCACTTGCGCCAGCTCGATGTGGGGGACAAGATCATCTACTTCTACGTCGCCAACAACGACGACCGCCTGGTTGGGGTCATCCCCACGCGCAAGCTGCTCCTTTCCCGCGCCGACGAAAGGCTCGGGGATATCATGCTCCGCCGGGTGCTGGCCATTCCGCACACGGCCACGGTTTTCGACGCGTGCGAGTTCTTCGTGCTCCATAAATTTTTCGCGCTGCCGGTGGTCGATGAACAGCGGCACATCCTGGGCGTGGTGGAGATCAACCTCGTCACCGAAGAAGTGCTCGACGAACCCGAGCCGGAGCAGATGGAGGACGTGTTCGAAATGCTCGGCTTCCATATGGCCCAGGCACGCAACGCCGGACCGCTCAAGGCGTTCCGCTATCGCTTCCCATGGCTCATCGCCACCATCGTTTGCGGCACCATTTGCGCGGTCATCACGGGGTTCTTCGAAGGCACGCTCCAGGAGTTGCTGGTGCTCGCGTTTTTCCTGCCGTTGGTGCTGGGCATGGGGGAAAGCGTCAGCATGCAGTCCATGACGCTTTCCATCCAGAACCTGCGCGCCAACCGGCCCACGCTGGCCTGGTTTCTCACCGCGCTGCGGCGGGAGGCGGCCACCGCCGCGCTGCTCGGGCTGGCTTGCGGCTTTGCGGTCTTTTTGATCGTCTGGGGCTGGCAACGGCAGCCGGGCGCGGGGGCGGCCATCGGCCTGAGCGTGCTCCTTTCGTTTGAAACCTCGTGCCTGCTCGGGCTGGGGGTGCCAACGCTGCTTCACGCTTTGAAGCTCGACCCCAAAATCGCCGCCGGGCCCATTACTCTGGCCGTGGCCGACGTGGCCACGCTCTTTTTCTACTTCGGCGTGGCTTCGTTGACGCTGCGGTAGGCATGTTCCCCGGCCTTGCCACCGGGCCTTCCACAAGCTAAACTGCTTCTCTTTTCACCATGAATAAGCCCCAGGTTACGATCTACGACACCACCCTGCGCGATGGCACGCAAGGGACAGGAATTTCGTTCAGCGTCCTGGACAAGATTCGCGTGGCGGAGAAGCTCGACGCCTTTGGCGTCCACTACATCGAAGGCGGCTGGCCCGGCTCGAACCCGAAGGACGCCGAGTTCTTCCAGGACGCCGCCAAGCGCACGTGGAAGCACGCGAAGATCGCCGCTTTCGGCAGCACCCGCCGCGCTCACACGAAGGTGGAGAAAGACCCGCAGGTGCAGGCGTTGCTGGATTCCCAGGCGCCCGTCATCGCGCTCGTGGGAAAAAGCTCCCTTTTGCACGTGCGAGAGGTATTGAACGTCACGCCCGGGGAGAACCGGGCCATGATCCGCGAAACCGTCGCTTATTTGAAAGCCCAGGGCCGCGAGGTCTGCCTGGACGCGGAGCACTTCTTTGACGGCTACAAGGAGGACCGCGAGCACGCGCTCGGGGCGCTTCATGCCGCCGTGGAAGGGGGCGTGGATTTCATCGTCCTTTGCGATACCAACGGCGGCACCATGACCGACGAAGTGGAGCGCATCACCCGCGACGTGGTGGCCAGCGTTCCGCGTCCCATCGGCATCCACACTCACGACGATTGCGGCCTGGGCGTGGCCAACGCGCTGGCAGCCGTTCGCGCCGGAGCGAGCCAGGTGCAGGGAACCTTCAACGGCTATGGCGAGCGCGTCGGCAATTGCAACCTCACCACCGTCATTCCCAATTTGCAGCTTAAGATGGGCATCCCCGTCGTGCCGGACCTCACCCGCCTGCGCGAAGTCTCCCTTTTTGTCGATGGCGTGGCCAACAGTCAGCACGCCATCCGCGCGCCTTATGTCGGCTCCACGGCGTTTGCCCACAAGGGGGGCATTCACGTCAACGCCGTCCAGAAGCTGGCGCGCAGCTACGAGCACATCCGGCCCGAGGAAGTGGGCAACCACCAGAACATCCTCGTCTCCGAGCTTTCCGGCCAAAGCAACATTCTGCTCAAGGCCGAGGCGCTGGGCATCCCGCTGGAAAAAGGCTCCCCCGAGGTTAAAAAAATCCTCCAGGAGATCAAGCGGCGCGAATCCCTCGGCTTCGAATACGAGGCCGCCGACGGGTCGCTGGATCTGCTCATTCGCAAAACGCTCCAGCCGGTGAAATTGCCCTTCGAGTTGCTGGAATACCACTGCACCTTCCGGCGCTTCGGCTCCAGTTTCCGCAGCCACGATACCTGCGAAGCCACGGTGAAGATGCTCGTCAACGATGAGCGGGTTTATACCGTGGACGAGGGGGACGGCCCCGTGAACGCCCTGGACGGCGCGTTGCGCAAATCGCTGCGCCCGTTCTACCCGCAAATCGACGAAATCCAGCTTGAGGATTACAAAGTCCGCATCCTCGACAGCCGCAAGGGAACCGGAGCGCGCACCCGCGTGCTCATCACGTTCACCGACGGCAAGAGCGATTGGGGCACGGTGGGCGTTTCGGACAACGTCATTGAGGCAAGCTGGCTCGCGCTGGTGGACGCCATCGAATACAAGCTGCTCTAGTAGTTAGAGCAGTTGGTTAACAGGTTCAGCATTGGGGTCGTTGACATTCCCCAGGGCTTTTGTTTCGTTTCTTTTTCACCCTGGAGTGGCCTTATCCCTCCAGAGTTCCCCTCTACATGAAAAAGATCCGTTTGTTTCTGCTTGGGCTGTTTTTTCTCCTTCAGGCCTGGCCTGCGATGGCCGCGAAGCCGGTGGCCATGCCGTCGCCCATTCCGGAGCATCCGCGCCTGCTCGCCACGAAGGGGGATTGGGAGCGCCTGCGCGTTCAAATCAAAGAAGACCCGTGGTCCGGCGCGCTCTTCAGCATTATCGAAGCGCAGGGGAAGAAAATCCTCACGCAGCCGCCTTCCCAACGGGTAATGGAGGGCCGCCGTCTATTGGGCACCTCCCGAACCGTTCTGGAGCGTCTGTGCGTTCTTGCCATGCTGGCCAATCTGACCGACGACCCTGCTTACGCCGAGCGCGCCATTGCCGAAATGAAGGCCGTATGCGATTTTTCGGACTGGCACCCTGCGCATTTCCTCGACGTGGGGGAGATGGCGCTGGGCATTGCGATCGGTTACGACTGGCTCTACGACAAGCTCACCCCGGCGGATCGCGAGCAGATTGAAAAGGCGCTGCTGGAAAAGGGCATCAAGCCTTCGCTCGCGCCCGAAATCCAAAAGAACTCGTGGATCGACGGCGCGAACAACTGGACGCAGGTATGCCATGCAGGAATGTGCGCGGCGGCGATTGCCATTGCGGACCGCAAGGCGGGCCTCGCAACGCAAATCATGGAGCGGGCCGTGGCCAATATCCCCAAATCGGCGAAAAGCTATGCTCCTGACGGCGCTTACCAGGAGGGGCCGAACTACTGGCACTACGGCACGAGCTTTCACGTGGTTCTGGCGGCTGAGTTGCAGCGTTTTTGCGGCGACGCCTACGGCCTGGACACGCTGCCCGGGTTCCCCGAGACGCCCGTTTATCTCTTCGAGATCGCTTCGCCCACGGACATCTATTTCAACTATTCCGACAGCCCCGAGTTCTACACCTTCGGCGTGCCGCTCTTCTGGTTTGCCCACCGCTTCGGCCACCCGGAACTGGCCCGGCACGAACTGGAATGGCTGGGCCGCAGGCTGGACGACCGCGGCGATACCTGGTGGCCCGGCGAACGGCTCACCCCGCTGGCGCTTCTTTGGTATTACCCAAAAGACATTGGCGAAAGCGTGAAGCTGCCGCTGCAATGGCACGCCCGGGGCGATAACCCGCTCTCGGTGCACCGCTCCGCGTTTGGCGACACCTCGGCCACCTTTGTGGCCATCAAAGGGGGCAGCCCCTCGTGCAGCCACGGCCACATGGACGCCGGTTCCTTCGTGCTCGACGCCGACGGCATCCGCTGGGGCGTCGATCTCGGCATGGAGAATTACAACAAGCTCGAAACCAGCGGCGTCGGCCTTTGGGACGGCCGCCAGGAAGGGCAGCGGTGGGATGTTTTCCGCCTCGGGGCCGAGTCTCACAACCTCCTGCGGTTCAACTCCGGCAAGCAAACCGTCAAGGCGACCGCTCCTTTCCTGGGCTTCCAGGACAACGGTGCCGAGGGCGGAGCGAGTGTCATCGACCTCACGGCGCTCTACCCGGGCGAGGTGAGTTCCGCGCGGCGCGGCGTGCGGCTCTTGCCTTCGCATGCCGTGCTTTTCCAGGATGAGTGGACCGCCAAAACCGCTGTCGATGTCTCCTGGCAAATGATGACCCGGGCGCAGGTGACGGTGGTGCGCCCCGGGGAGATCGAGCTGACGCAGAAGGATCAAAAACTGACGTTGCGCATCCTGGAACCCGCCAACGCCGAAGTGGTGGTCGAAGAGGCGTGGAAGCTTACTCAGTGGTACGATTCCTACAACAAGGAAGCGCGGCGGATCACCCTCAAAACCCACAGTGCGGCGCATGCGCCGGGCACCTTCCGCGTGCTGGCCGTGCCCGGTTCCTGCGCCGGGGTCGAGCCTCCCGCGCCCGAAAAGCTGGAGAAGTGGGTGGGCAAGTAGCCGTTCATCAATTTTCCAAAAACACCCCCTATGACGCGGCATCGCCATTCCCTTTGGCTGGCATGGATTCTATCCCTGCTGATTCCCTTGCTTTGCCCCGCCGCCGAGCCGTTTGCCATGCCGTCCCCGCTGCCGGGGCATCCGCGCCTGTTGGTCAACGGCGCGGACTGGGAGCGCGCGCGGGCGCTGGTGAAAAGCGGGGACCCGGGGGCGGCCCTGCTTTTTGATGTGCTCCAAGAGCGGGGCAAACGGATGCTGGAGCAGCCGCCCGCCGAACGCGTGCTGGAAGGCCGCCGGTTGCTGCCGATTTCGCGCCTGATGCTGGAGCGCATCTGCGTCCTCTCCACGCTGGCTAATATTACGGAGGATGATGCCTATGCGGCTCGCGCCATTGCTGAACTGCGCGCGGCGGTGCGGTTTTCCGATTGGCACCCGGAGGTCTTTCTCGATACGGCGGAGTTGGCGCTGGCGGTGGCCATCGGCTACGACTGGCTTTATGAGAAGCTCATCCCCGCCGACCGCGCGGAAATTGAGACGGCGTTGATTGAAAAAGGCATCAAGCCCTCGATTCCGGCGGCGGGGCAAAAAGCGCAATGGTGGGTCACCGGCAACAACAACTGGAACCAGGTGTGCCACGCGAGCCTGGCTGCCGCCGCCATCGCCGTGGCGGACCGGGAGCCGGAATTGGGCCGCCAGATTGTCCAACGGGCCATCGACAACGTGCCCATCGCGGCTCGTTGCTACGGTCCCGACGGCGTTTACCCCGAGGGCGTCGGCTATTGGGACTACGGCACCAGTTTTGAGGTGTTGCTCATTGCGGCGTTGGACCGGCTCTGCGGGCGCAACTACGGCCTCGACGCGCTCCCCGGCTTCGCGCAGACCCCGCTTTATCTTTCCGAAATGACGTCCCCCAGCGAGCAGCTTTACAACTACTCCGACGTGGGGGTGGGCCGGTTTTTCAATGTCCCGTTCTTTTGGTTTTCCCAGCGTCTGGGGCACCCGGAGTGGGCGCGCGGGGAACTCGATTGGCTCAAAAAGCGTTTTCCTCCCGCCAACGGGAAAGTGAACGGCATGGGCGGGCGGTTGTTCCCGTTTGCGCTGCTATGGTACAAGCCCGAAAGCCCGGAAGGGGGCGGCGCGGCCCCGATTCCGCTGCAATGGCTGGGGAGGGGAGAAAACCCCGTGGCGGTTCACCGCAGCGCCTTGGGCGACGTTTCGGCCACGTACGTCGGCATCAAGGGCGGTTCCCCGTCCGGCAACCACGCCCACATGGACGGCGGCTCGTTCATCATGGAAGCCGACGGCGTGCGGTGGGCGCTGGATCTTGGCATGGAGGACTACAACCGCGTGGAAACCCTTGGGGTGGACCTCTGGAACATGAAGCAGGAGAGCCAGCGTTGGGAGCTTTTCCGGCTGGGGGCCGAGTCCCACAATCTGTTGCGTTTCAACGGCGCGAAACAGGCGGTCAAAGGCAACGGGCAATTCGTCCGCTTCCATGCCGACGGCGCCCAGGGGCATAGCGTGCTCGACCTGACCTCGCTCTACCCCGGCCTGGCGAGCGTGCAGCGCGACGTGGTCCTGCTGCCCTCGCGCGCGGTCTTGTTCCAGGACGAATGGACGGCGGGCGCGGAAGCCGTGGACGTCTCCTGGCAATGGATCACCAAGGCGGCAGTGCAGGTGCGTCCCGGCGAGATCGAGCTGACCCAAAATGGCAAGCGCCTGACGTTGCGACTCCTGGCTCCCGCCGATGTCCGCGTGGAAGTAAGGCCCGCTCAGGATTTGCAGCAATGGGCCGACGCCGACAACCCCGGCGTGAAGCGGATCGACCTCAAGACCCGCACCGCCGCGGGCGAAACCGGCTCCTTCCGCGTGCTGGCCGTGCCCGGTTCCTGCCCGGGAACGGAAGCGCCCGCGTTGAAGCCGTTGCGGGATTTCGCCGAAAAATAACTTTCCACTCAACCCACCTCTCATTTTAAAAATATGCGTTACTCATACTGGTTAACCTTGATTTCCGCCGCCGTGCTTCCCTTGCTGGGGCGGGCCGCCGAACCGTTCGCGATGCCCAATCCGCTGCCAGCCCACCCCCGCGTGATCGTGGCCAAGGCGGACTGGGAGCGCCTGCGCGCTCTGGAGAAAAGCGACGACGCCGATTTCCAGATGCTCTACAAGACCCTGGAGTTTCGCGCCAAGTCCATCCTCTCGCAGCCCCCGGCGGAGCGCGTGATGGAGGGGCGCCGGCTCCTGGGCACCTCGCGCAAGGCGCTGGAGCGCGTGACCATTCTCGCGGCGATGGCGAACTTGTCCGACGACCCGGCTTACGCGGAGCGGGCCATCGCCGAAATGCGCGCCGTGTGTCATTTCACGGATTGGAACCCGTCGCACTTCCTTGATGTCGGCGAAATGTCGCTCGCCATCGCCATCGGCTACGATTGGCTCTACGACAAGCTTTCGTCCGAGGACCGCTCCGAGATCGAGCGCGCTTTGGTGGAGAAGGGCATCCAGCCTTCCTATCCCGGACCGGGGGAAAAGCCGCAGTTCTGGGTTTCGGGCAACAACAACTGGACGCAAGTGTGCCACGCGGGGTTGAGCGCGGCGGCCATCGCCGTGGCCGATTCCAAGCCGGAGCTGGCTGCGCAGGTGCTGCAACGCGCCATCGACAACGTGCCCAAGGCGGGGCTGACGTACGCGCCGGACGGGGTTTACCTGGAAGGGCCGGGCTATTGGGAATACGGCACCAGCTTCCACGTGCTGATGGCTGCCGAGTTGCAGCGTTTTTGCGGGAGCGCCCACGGGCTGGATACGCTGGAGGGGTTTGAAAAAACGCCCGTTTACCTCACCGAGGTGATTTCCCCCGGTGACCGTTGTTTCAACTACTCCGACTGCGGGGACAAGCGCGATTTCAGCGTGCCGATGTTCTGGTTCGCTCGCCGTTTTGAGCAGCCCGCCTTGCAGCGGTCGGAACTCGACTTCATGGCGCGCAGTCTCCAGGGGAAGAAAAACCCCGGCGGCTTCGGGGGGCGGCTTTTCCCCTTCGCGGTGCTTTGGTATGACGCGGCCCACGCCAAGGGGAAGGCTTCGCTTCCGCTGCAATGGCTGGGCAAAGGCGTGAACCCCGTGGCGGTCCACCGTTCCGCGTTTGACGACGCGAATGCCACCTTCATCGCGCTCAAAGGCGGCAGCCCTTCCTGCAACCACGCCCACATGGACGGCGGCGTATTTGTGATGGAAGCCGATGGCGTGCGTTGGGCGCTGGACCTCGGCGCCGAAAATTACAACAAGTTGGAAACCAGCGGCGTCGGCCTGTGGGATGGGAAGCAGGACGGGCAACGCTGGGACATCTTCCGGCTCGGGTCGGAAGGGCACAGCATTTTGCGTTTCAACGGGGCGAAGCAGGCGATCAAGGGCAACGCCCAGTTCGTTCGCTTTAACGCCGACGGCGCGCAGGGATGCAGCGTGGTGGAGTTGACCTCGCTTTACCCCGGCATGAAGAGCGTGCGGCGCGGCATCGCGCTCCTGCCTTCGCGCGCGGTGCTTTTCCAGGACGAATGGACCCCGGCTGGCAAGGCCGTGGACGCGGGCTGGCAATGGATCACCAAGGCGGACGTGACGGTGCAGCCGGGGGAAATTAAGCTCACGCAAAACGGCAAACAGCTCACCTTGCGCATCCTCGCCCCGGCCAATGCCGAGGTGGAGGTGAAACCTGCGCAGGATTTTCAGCAGTGGTATGACACCGACAACCCCGGGGTGAAGCGGATCGTCATCAAGGCCCATGCGGAGCCGGGCAAGGAAGGGAGCTTCCGCGTGCTGGCCGTACCCGGTTCCTGCGCCGCCGCTGAAGCGCCAGCTCTCCAGCCGTTGGAGAACTGGCCCGGGAAATAACCATTCACTATAATATGCGTTACTCACACTGGATCGTACTGTTAATGGCGGTGCTGTTTTCATGGACAACCCGGGCCGCCGAGCCGTTCGCGATGCCGTCTCCGCTGCCGGAGCATCCGCGCCTGATCGTTTCGAAAGCGGACTGGACGCGCCTTCGCGGCCAGCTCAAGAGCGGCGACCCCGACTTCATGCTGCTCTTCAATACGCTGGAGAAGCACGGCAAAACCATCCTGACGCGGCCGCCGGTGGAGCGCGTGATGATCGGGATGCGGATGCTGGGCACCTCGGTGACGGCGGGGGACCGCGTGATGGCTCTTTCCATGCTGGCCAATCTCACGGACGACCCGGCCTACGCGCAGCGGGCCATCGCCGAAATGCGCGCGGTGTGCGCCTTCGCGGACTGGAACCCGTCGCATTTCCTCGACGTGGCGGAGATGTCGCTGGCGGTGGCCGTCGGCTACGACTGGCTTTACGACAAGCTTACGCCCGAGGACCGCGCGATGTGCGAGAAGGCGCTGGTGGAAAAGGGAATCCTGCCCTCCATCCCGGCGGCGGGGAGAAAAGCGGCGTGGTGGGTCACCGGGGATAACAACTGGACCCAGGTGTGCCATGGGGGGCTGAGCGCGGCCGCGATTGCCCTGGCCGACCGCGAGCCGCAGTTGGCGCAGAAAATCCTTGAACGCGCCGTGGCCAATCTGCCCAAGGCGGTGGCCACTTTCGCACCCGACGGCGTTTGTGAGGAAGGGCCGGGTTATTGGGGCTACGGCACGAGCTTCCATGTGCTGCTCGCAGCCGCGTTGCAGCGGTTTTGCGGGAATGCCTGCGGCCTGGATACGCTGGAGGGGTTCCCGAAAACACCACTCTATGTCGCCGAGATGACCGGTCCAAGCGATCTGTATTTCAACTATTCGGACTGCGGCACGAAACGCGATTTCATCGTGCCGATGTTCTGGTTCGCGCAGCGTTTTGGCCAGCCGGGCTTGCAACAGGCGGAGATCGAGCGCCTCAAGCTTACCCAGGGGCCGCGCGAGGACCCCTGGAACCTGGGTGTGCGGCTTTTCTCTTTCACGCTCCTTTGGTACGATGCCCCTCACGCAAACCATAAGGTATCGCTCCCGTTGCAGTGGCTCGGGAAAGGAAAAAACCCGGTGGTCGCGCATCGGTCCGCGTTTGGGGACAAGGAGGCCACCTTTGTGGCGCTTAAAGGGGGCAGCCCCTCGTGCAGCCACGCCCATATGGACGGCGGCACTTTCGTGATGGACGCCGACGGCGTGCGCTGGGCCATCGACCTTGGCTCCGACGACTACACCCGCCTGGAAACCAGCGGCGTGGGCCTGTGGGACGGACGGCAGGAAGGGCAACGCTGGGATATTTTCCGGCTCGGGCCGGAGGGGCACAGCATTCTGCGTTTTAACGGCGGGAAGCAGTTGGTGAAGGGTGACGGCCAGTTCGTGCGCTTCCATGCCGATGGTGCCCAGGGCAGCAGCGTCGCGGATCTCACTTCGCTCTACCCGGGCATGGCGAAAGTGTGGCGCGGCGTGGCGCTTCTCCCCTCGCGCGCGGTGCTTTTCCAGGACGAATGGACCCCCGGCGGCGAACCCGTGGACGTCGCCTGGCAATGGATCACCAAGGCCGAGGCGAAGGTCATTCCGGGCGGGGTCGAGTTGACCCAGGACGGCAAACGGCTCACCTTGCGCATCCTGGCCCCGGCCAATGCCGAGGTGGAGGTGCGCCCTGTGCAGGATTTCCAGCAATGGATGGACGCCAACAACCCCGGCGTGAAGCGGATCGCCATCAAAGCTCACACTGAGGCGGGCAAAGAGGGGAGCTTCCGCGTGCTGGCCGTGCCCGGTTCCTGCGGCAACGCCCCAGCCCCCGCCGTGGAGCCGCTTGAGAAGTGGCCGGGTCGGCAGGAGTAGAATTTCCTCCCCCAAAAAAGAACCGAACGGCGACGGGGCTCCTTCATTGGCGCTTTCGCACCACCCCGCCGCGCGTTCGGCTACTCCTGTGAAATCGAATCAGTTCTTGGCGAGGTAGGTGGCCACGCCGTCAAAGGTGGCCTTTAAGCCCTCCTTGCCCGCATGCCAGTTGGCAGGGCAGACTTCGCCGTGCGTCTCGAAGAATTGCAGGGCGTCGATGATGCGCAGGGCTTCATCAACGGAGCGGCCCAGCGGGAAGTCGTTGACCAGCTCGTGGCGCACGATGCCTTTCTTGTCGATGACGAAAAGCCCGCGGAAGGCCACCATTTCATTTTCCGCTTTCAAATTGCCCTCTTCGTCCACGGAGTAGTCCCCGCTGAGCACACCATAGGCCGAGGAGATGGTCTTGTTGGCGTCGGCGATGATGGGGTATTCCACGCCCTTGATGCCGCCGTGCGCCTTGGGCACTTGCTGCCAGCCCCAGTGGGTTTCCACGGTATCCGTAGAAGCGCCGATCACCTGCACGTTGCGGGCTTTGAATTCGGCGAGCTTGGCCTGGAAGGCGTGCAATTCCGTGGGGCATACAAACGTGAAGTCCTTCGGGTAAAAGAAGAGGAGCACATAACTCTGCCCCTTGAACTGGTCGAGCGCGAAGGTTTCCTCAATGCGGCCGTTAACGACGGCGCGTGTGGTGAATAGCGGTGCCGGTTTACCAACAAGTGTTGCCATAGGTTTTTGATATTAATGAGACTGAGATTGATTTGCAATAAAAACCTGATCTTTGTTTCTTTCTGGGAAATCGCTGGTTGGATTCGGCAGTAAAGCAGGGTCTGTAAACCGTTCGGGGCGCGGGGAGCAAACCGCCGTGGCGTATTTTGTACATTTGCCCCGTTTTGTGGATAAATCTGGACAATATGCCCGGGTAAACCGGATGTGCTTTCATTGTATCCAGTAATTTTTTTTAGGGTTTTCCCTCTATAATTTCTGGTTTTTGAAAATGATACTTTGTAATGTCAAAACCGTTGGCAAGGAATCTGCTAAAGGTCCCGGTGCCGACAACGGCACTTATACTGCCAACTCAACAACCTAATATATTATGGCCCTACTCAAAACACTGACCCTCGGTGCAATCGCCGGGATCCTCGTTCCCGCTTCGCTGTTTGCAGGCACGGATAAGAAAGCAACGGTTGAACCCGCTGCGGCTCCTTCCATCCTGACCGGCGACCTCGGAGTGAACTTCGTCACGGAGTATATTTCCCGCGGCGTGATGCAGGAAAAACAAGGCGTTATTGCCCAGCCTTATTTGGACCTCTTCCTCAACGTGTATGAGGCCAAAGACAGCTTCATCGACAAAGTGACGCTGAACCTCTCCGGTTGGAGCAGCTTCCACTCCAAGCACACGGGCGCTCAGCCTGGTAATGACGCCGCCTCCTGGTACGAGTGCGACATCATCCCCGGCGTTTCCGTTACCTTCCTGAAGAACTGGACGCTGACCACCAGCTACCTTGAGTACTTCGCCCCGAATGCCGCTTGGGACGCTTCCCGCAATCTTAACTTCAACCTGGCCTACAACGACACCGATCTCCTCGGCGCGTTCGCTCTGCACCCGCATGCCGCTTACCTGCGTGAACTCCAGGGTTCCTGCGGTTCCGGCGCGGGCATCGGCCATGGCAACTACTATGAACTCGGCGTGGCTCCGGCCCTGCCTGCTTACGGCCCGGTGACGGTGACCTTCCCGATCAACGCTGGCTTCGGCAGCAACGGCTTCTATGCTGACAACAAAGGCTTCGGCTACATCAACGCTGGCGTGAACGCCGCGGTGGCCCTCTCCTGCATCCCGACCCAGTACGGCGCTTGGGCCTTCAACACCGGCTTGACCTACTGGTACCTCGGTGACGAGAACGCCGACCTCACCGGCGGCGACAACAACCGCTTCGTGTGGCAGGCTGGTATCGGCGTGACCTTCTAGTCACGTTTTGTAATTCATAGTCATACTGATTGTGTTTCAAGCCGCCATCCCCGAAAGGGGGTGGCGGTTTTTTTGCGTTCAATGGAGGGGATGACGCGCTGCCGTCAAGCCCGGCGGCAAACCACGATGCGATTGGTGTTCGTGCCTTTGCGGTTGTTGTCGATGCCCCAGCAGTTGGAAGTTTTCGTGAAGTGCTGGCGGTTGACCACCACGCAAAGCGGGGTGAAGGGCAGGCCGCCAAGAACGTCGAGCACGGTTTCCTCGAGCTTCACGCTCCCGTGCTTCACTTCGCCCACCTCGAACGCCACGCAGCCCCCTTTGCGAACCACCCGGGCCAGTTCCCGGAAGGTTGAGCGGACGAAGCGTTCCCATTCCTCCAGTTTTTTGCAAGCGGCGATGGAAACCTCGGCGGGGTCGATCCCGGCAAACCAGCATCGGAGCCAGTTGTCCCGCGCGTAATCGACGACATCCAAAAAGGGCGGCGAAGTGACGACCAGCGAAACCGCCCCCGTCGGAATTTGCGGGGCGTTCGCACCGGGAGCGGTGCAGAGCAGGAAATCGTCGCGGTGCAGCCGGGCAGCAGGAGCGCCGCTCAACAGCGCCCGGCTTTTTTTCAGGATGATCGCGGGGACGGACCGTCGCGGCGGCGCTTGTGCGCGCCGGTCGTTGATCTTTCGCTGGGCCTCGACGGTGACGGCCTGGTTGGGCGGCAGGGTATACACGGAAAAAAAGCCCGGGGAGTGGCCGCTGAGGCGGTTGAGAGCCACCATGCGGACCCAGTCGTCGGTTTCGTCGAAGAGCCCGGCCTTTTCGCGCCGCTCGAACCACCGCTTCAGCGCGTTGAGTTCACGGAGCGTCTCGGGATGATAAAATACGAGTAAATCATCCTGTGACTCCCCGTTGAAATGCCAGTCGATCCGCTGTAGCCGCTCCTCGATGGCGGGCAGGGCCGGGGGGCGCAGCCTGGGGCGCGCCAGCATCAGGCTTAAGGGGTTGATGTCGCTGCCCATCGGGCGGCGCCCCATCAGCGCCGCCTGGATGGGGGTGGTTCCGCGCCCCATGAAAGGGTCATAGACGGCTTCGCCGGGGCGCGTCAGCCGTTCGATGAAGAACCCGGGCAACTGCGGCTTGAAACAGGCGCGGTAGCTGATCTCGTGAATCCGTGCCGCCTGCCGTTGCCGCGCCGTCCAGAATTCGTTGTAGAAAAACGGAATGCCGCGCCGCCGCTCCGTGAGGGTCCGGGAGCCATCGAGGGAAAATTCCGCCAGTTCGCTATTGAACGCTTCGTCCCAAAGGGTGGCGCAGACGTCGTGCATCCCACCGGAGGAAACGCGCCTTGGAGCCCCTGCTGGACGCAGCCGCTATTTCCCATCCAGTTCCGTGTGGATGTGGATGAAGTGGAGCAGGTCGTGACGGGTGATGATGCCCACCAGCTTGCGGGCGTCATCCACCACGGCCAGGCGGCCCTGGCCCGCCACCAGGAGAATGCGCAGGGCGTTTTCGGCGCTGGTTTCCACCGGCACCACGAGCCGCCCGTCGTTGGATTCCGCCACTTCCCCGGCGAGCGTGTAGGGCCATTTTTCCCGGGGCACGGTTTTCAGGAATTCCAGGCGCATCAGCCCCCGGAAGCGCCCGTCCTCGTCGATCACCGGGTAGGCCACGTGGTGGTGAGTCAGGAAATATTCGTCCACGGCGAGGTTCAGCGGCACGGAAGCCGGGATGCAAACGGGGTCGCGTGTCATCAGGTCGGCCACGCCCAGGCCCTCCAGGATTTCGCGGGAAAGCGCCTGGTTGTAGCCGGTTTCCGCCGCGCTTTTTAAAAAGATGCCGATGACGAGAAAGATGAGCCCCTGGCCCCATTGGCCGCCAAGGATCGTCAGGATGCCCAGGAAAATCAGCAGCCAGCTAAACCCGACGCCCACGCGCGAGGTAATGAAAGTGGCCCGCCGGAACCCGCCGCTGCGCATCCAGAGCAGCGCCCGCAGCACGCGGCCGCCATCGAGCGGGTAGCCGGGGATCGCGTTGAAAATCACCAGCAGCAAATTGACCGCCGCCAGCCACCGGAAAACGAGCGTTCCTTCGGGAAACTCCGCGACTTTGCAAAGCAGGGCGATGAGCGTGTAAAGCCCCACGAGCGCCAGCGACACCAACGGCCCCGCGAGCGCGATTTTGAGTTCCGTGCGGGGATCGTCCGGCTCGCGGGAAATCTCCGCCACGCCGCCGATAAAGAGCAGCGTGATGGCGGGCACGGGGATGCCGTGGCGCTGGCTTACCACGCTGTGGCCCAGCTCATGCAGCAGAATGGAGAGGAAGAAGAGCAGCGTGGCCGCCGTGGCCATGGCGATGTAAACGGCGGGGTCGCGCCCGGCGAGTTCCTGGGGAAAGAGATAAGTCGCCAGGGAATAGATGACCAGCGCGACGATGAGGAACCACGAGTAATCGAGGTAAAACCGGATGCCGCAAAATGTGCCGAGAAAGACGCCGGGCCGACCGCGATCTTTCTCTTCGCCGGGAGGCGGAGGAGGGGGATCGGGTGGCGGCTCACGGTTCATGGCGTGGGTTGCGGGGCGGCGGAAGGCGAGGGGGCGGCGGGTTGCGGCGGTTCGGGCGCGGCGGGCGGGATGTTCAGGCCAGGCTCCAGGGGAAGGGTTGCGAAATCATCCGGCAGGTTCTGGACGCCCGGGGTCAAAGCGGGATGGTCGTTGGGAGAGACTGCGGAAGGTTGGTTGGGATCGCCCAGGTAGTAGGTGTCGAAAGGTTTGCCGTCCATCGTGCCGGTCACGTGCGCCACAAAGCGCGGCTCGGGGCCGAGATACCATGTGCCGCTTTCCAGCTTGCCGGAGGCGTAGGGAAGTGTGACGGGCAGGCCCGCGATGGCCACGCTGCCCGTCGCGGTGAGCGGGCTGCCGGTGCCGTCGAAACGAAGGTCCGCGACCAGCGTGCTCTTTTTAAAAGCGAGCGATTTGGCGGTTGCCGCGCCGATGCGGTAGGCCCAGCGGTCGAACGGCGGTTCCAAGGTGATGGCGGGCGCGGGCACACCGATGGTTTCGGGGTTGCCGCTGGAAATGAGCGCCCCGAAGTCCGGCTGCGGCGCGGCGGAGAGGGCGAGGATTTCGGCGGTGCCCACGGCGGTGCCGTTTTCGTTGGTGCCGGTCACGGAGAGGTCGAGCTTTGCGGTGCCTTCCCAGGCGGGGCCGGCGTTGAAATGGACCTTCTCGCCGTGAACCAGGAAATCGAACACCGGGGCGTCGAACTTGGAGAGATCCAGCGAACCGGTGGCGGAAAAGTCGCCCGCCGAATGGTTGGCGGAGAGCTTGGAGAAGCGGAGCACGTTGCCGTCGATGTCCGCCTCGGCCTCCACTTTTTCGAGCGCCGGGGTGAAGCCGGAAGCGGGGATTTGCCCCTTCGTCAGCTTCACCGAGCCGGTCATGTGCAAATCGCGCAGGGTGCTTTCCGTTTTGATCGTGCCGGTGAGCAGCCCGCGCACGGGAACGGGGCGGCCCGTGAGTCGGGCCACATCCTCAAGCTGGACGCCTTTCGCCGCGATCTGCGCCTTGAACGGAGCGTCCGGGGCCAGGGCGTCGAAACTCGGGTTCACCCACCATTGGAAAAGGTTGAAGGGGAGCGTGGCGTCGCCTTCCAGCCAGAGCGTTTTCTTTTGCGTCAGCTTCAAGCCCTGGAGGTTGAGCGTCTTTTCGTCCGCCGCGAGCCGCCCTTCCAGCCGCGTATCGCCGTTGGCCAGCACGCATTGGCTGATCGAAAGGCCGCCGGGCGCATAGGTGCCTTCGAGGTCGGCGTCGATGGGAAGCGTGCCGGGGGCGTCCTCCGCTCCCAGCTTGCGCAGCTTGCGGAAGTGGGCGGTAAAAGCCCCGGAGTGCGCGCCGGTGGCGCCGTCGCCGGACCACGTGACGTTGAGGCCGCCGGTCAGCGGCGCGGGGACGATCGGCTTTTGCAAAAGCGGTTTATAGACGGCCAGTTCCTCGATGGAAGCGTTGAGTTCCCCCCGGTAGCGCCGCTCGCCCAGGATGGTCACGTTGCCCCGGCCGCGCACGAAATCCCGGCCTTGCGCCGCTTCGAGGTTGAGGATTTGGAGTTCGTTGCCGTCGAGCTTGATCCCGGCGTTGAGCAGGTCGAAGGGGACGCCGCGCCAGGAGAGCTTGTTGCCGCTGACGATCAGTTGCCCCGAGTAAGCTTTGGCGGTCGCGCGAATGGAGCCGTCCACGGTCATGTTGCCCGAGGCGTCGGCAAATTCCGGACCGAAGAGCGCGGAAAGTTCGCCCAGGTTGTTGATTTTGGCCTGGATGTTGAAATTGAAATCGGTGAGCCACCACGGGATCTTTTCGTCCTCGGGGAGCATCATTTCGCCGTCGAGTTGCAGCGTGTTATGCGCCTGCCGGAGCTTCAATTCGGGGATTTGCACCCGGCGGTTGACGACCGTGGCCCCCATGGCCAGCGAGTTCCATTGGCGGTGGCCCCAGAGGAAGTCCGTGGCTTCGAACCGGGTGGAAACGGTGGCGTTTTCCAGTTCGTAAGGGGAGCCCTGGAAGGTGAACTTGCCTTCCTTGATCGTCCCGCCGGTTTTCTCGGGCACGTGGAGGAATTTCCCCAGCGCCTCCACGGAAATGTTGGAGAAAACGCCCGCGATCTGGTACTCCGGCTCGTCGGGCTGGCCCGCGTTTTTCAGCAGATCGCCGCGCACGGTTCCCCCAAAGGCGGCGAAGTCGAAATCGACCTGCGGCTTGCCCTTCACCATGTCATCGAGGTTGCTGGAAATGCTGCTTAAGACCACGCCGTCGCACAGGTTCAGGTCCGCCACGCGCCAGCGGGCGCCTTGGAGGGCGGTGGTGCCGCGCAGGCGCTCGAAGCTGCGCTGGGCGTGCTCGTTTTCAAACGTCAGTTTTTCGATGGCCACCACCCCCGGTTCCACGGGGCTGATGGTGAAGCGGACATCGGCAAACGTCACCTTGCGCTTGCCCATGTGGAAAATGAACGTCGAATTGGCCACGCCGATGCGGGCGGGCGCGGGGAACCACGGGTCGGGGCCAACGGCGGGGTTCTCTCCCTCGGCGGCTGCCTTCCGGTGGGGCTGGAAGGAGAAGTTGCCCACGGTATGGTCCAGCACCAGGCGGTCGAAAAACGCGCCGCCTTTGTAAAAGGGAAGCAGCGCCCGCCAGTCGAACGTCATGCGGGCCGACCCGGCGGCCAGGTTGGAATCCACCGCGCCGCAGGAAGCCTTCAGCACCACGTCGCGCAGCAGCACCGGCTCGAAGAGGCTCCCCTCGACGCTGGCGATATGCAGTTCCACCCCATGGCGGGCGGCCTGGAGGAGCATGGCCCTTTTGACCAGAAAACAAAACGAGTGCGGTTCAACGAGCGCAATGGCAATGGCCCCGGCGAGGATCAGAAGGGCGATGCGAATGCGGGTAAAGAGCGATGGTTTGGTTGTTGCGGGCACGGCTGTGTAGAGCCCTTGATTTTCAATGAGAAACGCCCCGTGTGCAAGCTCAAGGTGCGGCTGGGGCGGGGATGGGGCAAAGCACGGTTTGGCGCGGACGGGAGACTCGGGCGCGTCCAAAAAAACTTTGACCTCTTGCGTGGTAT
Source organism: uncultured Chthoniobacteraceae bacterium (assembly GCA_964513965.1). GTDB lineage: Bacteria > Verrucomicrobiota > Verrucomicrobiia > Chthoniobacterales > Chthoniobacteraceae > UBA695. The sequence continues at coordinate 192,328 of CAZEOO010000002.1, read as the reverse complement.
GGCAAAATTAAAAATTACCGCCATGTCCCATTCATCCGCTTCCACCGATTCCTCCGAGCCGTCCGACCCCGGTGAAAGCTCCGGCGAATCGTCTCCAAACCCTTACGCCGCGCTGAAAATCAAAGGCTTCCGCCGGTTTTTGACGGGCAACGTGGCCTCGGTGGTAGGCCGCCAGATGACGGGTCTCGCCGTGGGCTGGGAGATCTACCGCCGCACGCATTCGCCCACGCTTTTGGGCTTCGTGGGGCTGGCTTCGGCCCTGCCGCTGCTCTTTTTCACCATGCCCGCGGGCCAATGGGCCGACCGCTGGCCGCGGAAAACGATCATCCTGGTTACGCAAGTGCTGGCCATTTTCGCCTCCGCCGGATTGGCCCTCCTTTCGGCGTGGCACCTCAATTTACCCGCGTGGCCGGTGCTGGAACATGCCCGCTACGGCCTGGAGTGGATCGCCGGGCGGCTGGATCACACCGCCATGCCGGTGATTGACCGGGGCATCCCCGTGATGTTTGCGCTGCTGGTGCTTTCGGGCATCGCGCGGACGTTCGGCTGGGCGGCGCGCACGGCGCTGGTGCCGCTCCTGGTGCCCAAAGCCGTGCTTTCCAACGCGATTACGTGGAATTCCAGCACGTTCCAGGCCGCCGCCGCCGCCGGCCCGGCGCTGTGCGGGCTGCTTGTGGCCAAGGCCAGCTTTTGGGTGGTCTACACTCTGGACGCCGTTTGCGCCTTTTGGTTTCTGCTGCTGCTCCTGCCCGTGCCGGTGCGCCAACCGGGCCTTGAGGACGCCAAAACGGGCGTCGCCAAGGGGGACGTTCTCTCCGGGCTGCGGTTCGTGTTTCGCACGAAGCTCGTGCTCGCCGCAATGACGGCGGACCTTTTCGCGGTGCTCTTGGGCGGGGCCACGGCGCTGCTGCCCGTTTTCGCGGAGCGTCTGCATGTGGGCGGCGTGGGCCTGGGCTGGCTGCGGGCCGCCGATGCCATGGGCTCCATTTCGATGTGCCTCTTGATTGCGCACCTGCCGCCGATGAAGCATGCCGGGCGGACGTTCCTTTGCGCCGTGGCGGCGTTTGGCGTCTGCATCATCGGTTTTGGTCTCTCTCCGTTTTACTGGCTCTCGTTCGTCTGCCTCTTCTTCTCGGGCTGCTTTGACGCGGTGAACGTCGTCATTCGCCATTCGCTGGTGCAATTGGCCACGCCGGACGCCCTGCGGGGCCGGGTATCGGCGGTGAACAACGTTTTCATCGGCAGTTCCAACGAAATCGGGGCGTTCGAGAGCGGGCTGACGGCGGGACTCTTCGGGCCGGTGGCATCGGTGGTCGGCGGCGGCATCGGAACGATCCTGGTGGTGCTGGGAGTGGCCACCATCTGGCCGCAACTGCGCCGGTTCAAGGCGCTGGATTCCGCAATGGAACCGGCGGCGAAGTAGGCGTTACAGCGCCGAGCCGTCGCGCTTGCGAATGGCTCGGGCGGGGTGGCCGACGGCGACCATCTCCGGCGGAACGTCGCGGGTGACGAGTGAGCAAGCCCCCACCACGCAGCGGTCCCCCAGCTTTACGCCCGGCATGATGAATGCGCGGGCTCCGATGAAGACGTCCTCGCCCACGGTGATCTTCGCCACTTGCAGGGGCACCTTCGGGTCGCCGAGGTCGTGCGTGCCGGTGCAAAGGTAGGCTTCCTGGGCCACGATGCTGCGCGCGCCGATTTCGATTTCGCCCAGCGTATAGGCGTTGGCGCGGTCGCCCAGGCAGGCGCGGTCGTGCAGCGTCAGGTTCCACGGAATCTGGATGCGCGCGCGCTGGTGAACGAAGGGGATGCCTTCAAGTTTCGCGCCAAAGAGCCGCAGCCAGAAAAGCCGCCAGCGGTTGAAGGGCTTCGGCGTCCAGCGGCAGAAAACGGCCCAGGCGTAATCCCAAAGCAGCATCCCCACGCGTTCGCGAACGGACCACGGGGAGCTGTAGGCGGTGGCTTGGGCGAAGGTTTTCACGGGGGTTACTTTTTTAGCAGCGACTCGAACAGGGCCACATACTGCGCGGCCTGTTGTTTAAGGTCAAAATGAACTTCGGCAAATTCGCGGCAGGCGGGCCGCAGCCATGCGCCGCCTTTGATGGCCGCCAGCGCCTCGTCCAGCGTTGCGGCAAAGGCGGCGGGCGTGAAATCGTGCGTCAGCCAGCCGGTGCGCCCGGGAACGACCATCTCCGGCACGCCGCCGGTCGCATAGGCCACGGCGGGGGTGCCGCAGGCGATGGCTTCGGCGACGGTATTGGGCAGGTTGTCCACGGGAGCCATGTGGAGAAGCACATCGGCGGCAGAGTAGATGAGCGCCTTCATCACGTCGCTTGAAATGTAGCCGCAATGGAGGTGGCGCACGCCGGGGTGGTTGATCTCGGGCGGGAAGTGACCCAGCGTGAGGAGTTGCAACGGGCGCGTTTTGGCGGCGGCCAAAATGCCGTCCACGAGGTTGCCGCCCTTGCGGCGTTCTTTCAAATAATCGGCCACGAGCAGGACGGTGGGCAGGTTCGGGTCGAGGCCGAGGGCGGTTTGCGCGGCGGCGGCTTCCGCCGGTTTGTAAACGGCGAGGTCGAGCCCGTTGGCAATGACTTCCACGCGGTTCTTTTTCCAAATGCCTTTGCGGGCTTCATCGGCCATCCAGCAGGAAGGGCAGGCGGCGGCGATGTTGGGGTGGCCTTCCAGCAACGCCTTGCGCGCGGCCCAGGCCCCGGCGATGCGGCGCGGGGCCAGCGGAGGATACTCGGTGGGAGTGGGGCAGGTGGCATCGCAGCCCGTGGTGAACTTCGGGCAATCGTAGGCGTAGCAGCAGCGGCCCGTCATGCTCCACATGTCGTGCAGCGTCCAGACTACCGGAACGTGCGCCGCGCATTCCTCCACGAGCCCGATATCCCAATAGGCTTTGTGCAGGTTGTGAATGTGGATGGCGTCCGGCTTCAGGCGTTGGATGGCCTGGCGCAATTGCCGCCGGGTGCCGCCGGAGAAAAGCGCCTCCGCCACGCGCGGGAGGTCGAAGGCGCGGACCAGCCCGGTGAGGCCTTCAAGTCGGCGGCCCGGCGAGAGCAGGAATTTTTCCTGGTCGGGCGCGCCGCCCTCCATGCATGCCATGGTGCGGACGCACTCCACGCCTTGTTGAGTCAAGCCCTGGGTGAGCCGGGTGCAGGCGATGGCCGCGCCGCCGGTGGCTTCGAGATCGGAAATAACGAGAAGCTTCATTCGCTGGATCAGGTTTTGAAATCGAACGTGGCGGGGGCGAGCGGGGGAGCGTGGCGGGCGATCAATCGTTTGCCCGCTTCAATGCTTGGGCGCTCCACGCGGCGATAGAAAAGGCGGGCTAGCCAAAGAATAACAGCGCCGAAGGCCAGCGTGCACAAAAAAATCAGGCTCGTGTGCAGCCGGTAGGGAGCGCGGAGATAGGTGAGCGACTGCCCCACCCACAGGACCAGCGGTTGGTGGATCAAATACACGCTGTAGCTCACCACACCCGCCCATTGCAGCCCGGCGGAAGGGAACCACCGCGGTGCGCGGGCTTCGGGGTGTTGCAACAGCCAGGCGACGGCCTCCGTGGCGGCAAGCGCCGCGAAAAGGAACGAGAAGCTGGCAAGCGGGCGGCAAAAGAAATCGGCGGTCACAGTCAAGAGAACCCATAGCGGGAAAGTGCGCCCTGTCCAGCCCAGCGGGCGTTTTTTCAGAAAATCGTCGGCCAACTTTGCCCCCAGCGACCAGCTCAGCCAGTAATAAAACGGCGAAGCCCACAACCAGCAGGGCAGGGCGTGGAATGACATGATGGCCCGCAGCGGCAGTTCGCAGGCGGCGGCGGCGAGCAGCGCACCGCGCCAGCCCGCCTTGCGCACGAGCCAGCAAAGCGCCGGGTAGAGCAGGTAAAGCTGGGCCTCCACGGCGATGCTCCAGAGGGAGCCGTTCACGCCGTAGAACCACTCCTCCTTTAAATTGTGAAGCACCAGCCCATGGCTGACGATCTGCGCCAGCCCTTCGGTTCCCTGCCAATGCAGCCGCGTGGTGGGGAAAATGAGGGCGAAGAAAAGAAACGCGACGAGATAAGGCGGATAAATGCGGAACAGCCGCCGGAGGAAAAAGACCTTCCATTCCTTGCGCTGCGACTGCTCGTGGCTCAAGTGAATGCAGAAGCCGCTGACAACGAAGAAAATCGCCACGCCGCTCCAGCCCAGCGAAAGCGGCAGGAAGGGGAGATAAGTGCGCGGCAGTGCGGCGAAGTCCCGCATCCAGCCGCCGTTCCACTGGAGGCCCACGCCGTAGGATGCGCCGAGGGCGTGATAGACCAGCACGAAGAGCACGGCAAAACCGCGCACCTGGTCCAAAAACGGGATGTGAACGGCGCTTTTCGAGCCCATGGGTCGGTCGCTAAGTGATTTCCTGTTTGAGCCAGCCCGCGAAAATTCTGAGTTGGTACCACCAGCTTAAGGGGAACGTGGCTTCCCGCATGAAAACCGTCTTGAAGGTGAACATGTCGGCGGCAACACACCGCTTGATGCTCCTCGGGAAATGGATTTTCTCGATGGGCTGAGCCGGGAGTTGCCGCTCCGACTTTTTCTCCGCCGTGTGGGTGGCCCCTTCGCCGAAACCGATGTTTTCGACCAGGTTGCGCTCCGGGTAAACGGCCAGCGCGCGGTGGTTCCAGCAGGTGAGCATCCAGGAGTAGTCCCAGGTGTTGGGGCGCGTCTCAGGGTTCTGGATCAGATCGAATATCGCCGACCAATAAGCGCGTTCCTCGGGCGTGTCGAAGGTGCGTTTGATGACGAGGCGGCGGCGGACGTCCATCCAGCACTCGGCATCGCGGTCGATCAACTGCCAGGCCCGCCGCCACGTGGCCCAGCCCCAGATATGGTTGTATTTGCTGAAAAAATAGCTGGAAAAACTGCGCCGCCGCCAGCCCTGGAAATTGTTCGCGCCGATGTGGAAGATCCGCGTGTCGTTGCGGTAGCGCGCCAGCAGCGTTTCGCAGAAGGTGAAAAACGTGGGGTCCGGCAGGCAGTCGTCTTCCAGGATGATCGCCTCCTCAACCAGCGAAAAAGCCCAGTCGAGCCCGCTGAAAACCCGTTCGCGACAGCCCAGGTTGCGCTCGGCGTAGTTGGTCTGCACTTCGCAGGGCCAGTCCACGCCTTCGGCGATCAGTTTGCGCACCTCGGCCACGCGTTCCGCTTCGCCGGGGCGGTCGGGCCGCGCGGCGTCGCATACGACGAGGAGCTTTGGCGGGCGCGCCCCCCGGATGCGCTCCAGCACGCGGGCCGTAGTCTCCGGACGGCTGAAAACCAGAAAAACAACGGGCGTGTTCATGCTTGGGAAGAGGGCGGTGCGACCGGTTCGGTTGCCGGTGCGGTGATGCGGGGCCACTTGATCCAGCCGCGCCCTTCCAGCCGCCAAAGCAGGTAGAGCAGCTTTTTGAAAAACCGGGGCAACTGCGCGTAATGGAGTACGAGGTGCTTCAAATATCCCTGCAAATGCAGCGCGTAGAAGCTGACGCGTTCCCCCGTGGCTTCCATGGTCCCGTAGGGGACGCCTTGTTCAAACTGGATGACCTTCATGCCGTTGGAATAAACGAAGCCCTCGCGGTCCTGAATGGAAGCATCCACGCGCGGGTTGCCCTGGTTGACGCGCGTGAACTGGAACTCGCCGCTGTCGCGCAAGGTGGCCAGGAAATCCATTTCGCCCACGCCCCAGGCCGGGTTCATCGTTTTCTTGTGCGCCCAGAGCTTGAGCATCCGCTCGTGCCCCTCGGGGGAGCCGTAGGTGGCCAGGAAGTCGTCGCAAAGCCGGTTGCAAACGCGCGGCGTGAGGAAGAGGAAATGGGGTGAAACGGTTTCGTGGTTATCGGCGTCGGAGTCGGTGCCGGTGAAGTCACCGCCATAAGTCGTGGCAAGCGCCTGAACGGACCGGAAGAGCAGCAAGTCGGAATCGAGATAAAGCACCCGCTCGAAGCCGTAGGTTTCGAAAAGCGCCCGCAGCGCAAAGAATTTTTCGAAGATGATGGCGGCGTAACCCGCGCCATAGCTGCTGTAATTCGCGAACACGGAGCGGAACTTCGCCGCGCCAAAGCGTTCGCCGTTCCAGACGGGGAAGCTTTTCACGCCCGGAAGCACGTTCCAGGGGCCGAGCCGGTCGCTGATGACAAAGATTTTTTTACAGCCCGCCGCCTTCGCCTGGGCCACGCAGGCCGTGACGATGACCTGTGAGGGACCGGTGTGAACGAAAACGACTGGAGGCTCGCTCGTGGCGGGCGGATTCATCTGCGGCATAGGCGGGAAAGGACGTAGTTTAGGCATTTGCGCGCGTCGCGGGCAAGGCCGCTTTCGATGCAGCCCGCCAAAGCGTGGCGCAACGCCGGCCCAAGGTGGCCGCCTTCCACCGCCCAATAGGCCCAAAGGAGATGCTGCGCGCCCCGGCCCTGCACGGGCGGATGCTGGAGCGGGCGCTCCAGGGGAGGGAGGTTGCGGCGGGCGCGGTGCTCGGCCAGGCAGCGGTCCATCAATTCATGCTGCGTGCGGTAACGGGTGAAGTTGGTGCTCGCCGGGTGCTGGCGGTAATGGAGCAAAATTTCGGGCACATTGGCCAGTTCGCCCACGTCGAGCAGCCGCTGGAAGAGGTCAAAATCCTCCACGAGCTGGTATTCCCTCCGGTAGCCGCCGATCCGCTCCAGCACGGCCCGCCGGACGACGAGCGTGGGGTGGATGATGCCGATGTCCGTGGCGTTGACGAGCCCTTGCCGGATCGCGCCGGGGTCGGTCTGCGCGTTGAAGTCTTTGAGCGGACGCCCTGCGGGGTCCACCATCGCGACGCTGCTGCCCACGGCCACGATTTCCGGGTGCGCCGCGAGGAAATCAAGCTGGACGGCGAGTCGCGTGGGCAGAGCGATGTCGTCGGCGTCCATGCGGGCGATCCATTCGCCCCGCGCGGCGGCCAGGCCGTCATTGAGCGCGCCAACGATGCCGGTGTTGGGGCGGCTCAGGATGCGCAACCTCGGTTCGCGTTGGGCGAAGCGTTGCAGCGCGGCCAGCGAGCCGTCCGTGGAGCCGTCGTCGATGGCGATCAACTCGAAATCGCGAAACGTCTGCGCGGCGATGCTCTCCAGCGCCTGCGTGAGGTAGCGGCCCGGGTTGTAAACCGGCATGAGAATGCTGACGGCGGGGTTCATCGGAGCAGTTCTTTCAAGAGCGGGCGGTAACAGATTTCGGGGGAGAACCGGGCGCGAACGGTTTCCAGCGCACTCGTTTCCAATGCTTCGCGTGCCACATCGTCGGCGAGCAGTTCGGCCACGTGGGCCGCAAACTCCCCGGCGGTCCCGGCCACGCGGAGGGAATCTTCCAGCGCGGGCACGCCCTCGGTGCCGATGGGGGTGCTCACGCAGGCTTTGCCATGGGCCAGCGCCTCCATCAGCTTGATTTTGACGCCGCTGCCGCGCAGAAGCGGGACGATGACCACCGCCGCCTCGTCATACGCGGCGTCGAGGTCGGCCACGAATCCCCGGCGCACCACGCCCGGCAGTTCCCATGTTTCGGGCGGGAGCGTTTGGCAAAGCGAGCCGCAGAGGTGAACTTCGGCGGCTGGGTGCGCGGCCCGGACTTGCGGCCAGGCTTCGCGCAGGAACCACTCGATGCCCTCCTGGTTGGCCACATTCGCGGCGGCGACGAAGAGGCAGCGGCCCGGCACGGGGCGGCCCTTGTTTCCCTTGGACGGGCGCGGAGCGATGGATGGGAGCGCCGTAAGGACGACTTTCTCCGGCAGCATTTCGCGGAAAGTCTCGGCGTCGTCTTCACGAATGGCCACGGCGACGGCGGTTTGCCGCAAGTAATCCGTTTCCAGAGCCTTGGTCATCAACTCGCCCTCGGTGTGGCGGATTTTCCCCTCCACGAGCGTGCTGTAGAGGTGGCGCAGATCGTGGGTGAGCGTGAACGTGCGCGGCCCGTCAGGGAGCAGCGCGGCAATGGGCGTCATCCAGCAAAAATTGAAGAGCACGGCGTCGGGCCGGAGCCGGGCGACGGCGTTGCCGAAGAACTCGAATTCATACGGGTCCGGCGGGCGATCCCAGCGGTACGGATTTTCCGGCGCTGCCGTTGGTTCGGGGGCGGCGGGTTGCGATGGCTTTCGCAGCCCCAGCGCGACCAGGGCGGCTTTGCCCCAGCGCCGGATGGAGGCCTTCAGCGGCCCGGTCCACACGCCCGGGAAAACGCGCAGCCGCCCGAGGCATAGCGCGCCCGGCATCAGCAGCGTGGCCACGGCGGCGGTATCCTTTGGCACGAGCCACCAGCCCCGGCGCGCGGCGGCTTCGGGGCGTTCGCTCCAGCAAAGGGTGACGCGGATGCCGTTGCGCCGGAGGTATTCAAAAATCGAGCAAACATACGTGCCGGTGCCGGAGACGCCGTTCAAGGGGTTGAAGCGCGTCACCACCAGCAAATGACGCCGCGCCTTCATGTGGGGATGATGTGGAGCCGTTGCAGCGCCCGGCGGCAGAGGTGCTTTATCCGGTAATACTTTGGAAGCACTTTCCAGCGCCATTGGTCGGCCATGCGGTAGCGGCATTTCTCCCAGGCCGTGGCGTCGGCCAGCCGGAAGCGGTAAAAGATCTCGCGGTTGGGAAAGTTGTCGCGCTCGGTGTGCCCCGACCAGTGGATGAAGGGGATCGGCTTCTCGAAGTCGCCCGAACGCGGGTCCAGAATGCGGTAAGCGCCGTTTTTCCAGTCGATGGGAAACTGGTCGCCCCATGTTTTTTCCGGCGTGCCGGGGACAGCATCCGGGAGCCGCCGCTGGTGGAGCCGGGCGCGGTCCACGGCGAAGTTGAAGAAGGATTGGTCGCCGTAGATGGCGAATTCGTTCTTAATTGGCACCGCCTCGCGGGCCAGCCGCTTCACGGCCTCCAGGTCAAAAAGTCCGCGCCGCGAGATGAACGCCCCGGCGTTGAAGGATTGCGAATGGTATTCCCGCTCCATTTGCTCCCGGAAGGGGCCGGGCCGGTAGGCGCGGGTTTCGTCGCGGTCGAAGGAGAGGAAATCGCATTGCGCCTTTTGAAAGTCAGCCAGCAGCTTCGCGGGGTCGTCGAGAATGGCGATGTCCACGTCGAGGTAGAGGAAGGTTTCCAGCGGCCCCCAGTAGGCGGTGAACTTGCGGAACATGCGCTGGCCCGCGCCGGTTTCGCCGAAACGCTCCGCCGCCATGGCGTCGAGTTCCGCCGCATGGGGGGCGTCGTAAACGCCGATGTGGAACGTCGCGGCCAAACGCGTGATCTCCTCCATGCGGTCGTCGAACGGGATCAGGTAAGCGGGCAGCGTGGGGTTGAAATGGCGCAGGCTCTGGAAGAGGCACTTCGCGAACTCCAGCACGCGGTCGTTGGCCAGGATGTAAACGCCCGCCGGTTCGCCGGAACTAGTTGAAACGGGTGGAGTCATAAACGTCGGCTTGGCCCTTAACGCTGGTGATGCAAAGCTGTGGCTCCACGCGGCAACCGGCGGCCCCGCGGTCGCTCCAGCGGTCCTCGCTGCTGGTTTTGACTTCCCACGTGGCCGGGTCGAGCATGTCGTAGAATGCTCCGCCGCCGCCGATGGTGACGCAGAAATTGTAGAACGCCGGGTGCAGGGGCAGGCTCTCCATGCGGGCGCGGATGACGTAAGTGCCGGGCTGGAGTTCGAAGCAGTGGTCGTTGATGTCGGAATCGAGCGTCAGAATGCGGGTGCCTTCCACGTTGTTGAAGCCCATGCCGATCATCCCTTTGGCGATGGGCCGGTGCACATCGAGAGTGATTTCGATCTCCATCGGCTTGCCGTAGGCGAGCAAATGGGGCGAGGTGACGCGGATACGCCGCATGCGGCAGATGCGCGCCTCGGCTCCCCAACTGCGCGGGGCGTCGGTTACGTCCAGGTCGTACACGGATTCCTTGAGGTTCTCCGTGTACATTTCGATGGCGGGTTCGATGTCCAGTGGTTGCGTGCCCACACCGTTTTTCAGGACCACGCATTTTTCGCAAAGCCGCCGGATGGCCGCCATGCTGTGGCTGACGAAAAGGATTGTGCGCCCGTCGCCGGAGGAAATCTCCTGCATTTTGCCGAGGCACTTGTTCTGGAACTGCTGGTCGCCCACGGCCAGCACTTCGTCGAGAATTAGAATTTCCGGCTCCAAGTGGGCGGCGACGGCGAAGGCCAGGCGCACATACATGCCGCTGGAGTAGCGTTTGACGGGCGTATCGATGAATTTTTCGATTTCCGCGAAGGCGACGATTTCATCGAACTTGCCGCGGATTTCCGCCTTCGTCATGCCGAGGATGGCCCCGTTCAGAAAAACGTTTTCGCGCCCCGTCAGGTCGGGGTGGAAGCCGGTGCCGACTTCGAGCAGGCTGCCCACCCGGCCCCGGATGCGGATTTCGCCGCTGGTTTGCTGGGTAATACGGGAAAGGATTTTAAGCAGCGTCGATTTGCCCGCGCCGTTGCGGCCGATGATGCCGATGACCTGCCCCGGTTGCACGTCGAAACTCACATCGCGCAGAGCGGCGAATTCCCCGGTCTTGCGGGGAACGGACCGGCCTCGCAATTGGTTCCATGCGCGGCCCAGTTCTTCCTTCAGCGAGGTCGCTCCAATGGCTCCCAACTGGTAAACCTTGGAGATGTTGCGGATTTCAATGGCGGGGCGGGACATGGCTAGACCGTATCAACAAAGGTTTTTTCCACTTTGCCGAAGAGAACCATTCCGGCGAAGAGCGAGACGAGGGTGAAGACGATGGAAATGACGAGGTGCAGCGCGGAGACGGTGCCGGTGCCCAGCAGCATCAGGCGGAAGCATTCCACCACACTGGTCATCGGGTTCAGGGCCACCACCCATTGCCATTGCTCGGGGAATTTCGAGAGCGGGATGATGACCGGTGTGGCGTACATCCAGAGCTGAATCAAAAGCGGCGTGAGGTGCACGAGGTCGCGGTATTTGGCCGTCAGCGACGACATGATGAGCCCCAGGCCGAGGCTCAGCGCGGCGCTTTGCAGCACCAGGAGCGGCAGGAAGACCACGCGCCAGTCGAGATGGAAGCCCCCGGCGTGCAGGCCGTATTTGAAATAGACGAAAAAGGCGAAGAACGTCGCGGCCTGGATAACGAACGTCAGCAGGCTGGAGACGAGCGAGGAAAGCGGGACGACGAGCCGTGGAAAATAGACCTTGCTGAACAGCCCGGCGTTGCTTACGAGCGAGGTGGAGTTCGCCCCGAAGTTTTGCGAAAAATAATTCCAGCCCAACTGGCCGCAAAGGTAGAAGAGCAGCGGCGGGAGGCCGTCGGTGGAGAGCTTGGCCACGTTGCCGAAGATCACCGTAAAAACCACCGACGTGATGAGCGGCTGGATGATGAACCAGAGCGGCCCGAGGATGGTCTGTTTGTATTTGGAAACGAAATCGCGCCAGACGAGCAGGGAAAGCAGGTCGCGGTATTGCCAAATGCCCTTCAGTTCGACTTGGAGCCAGCTATGGTCGGGCCGCAGGACGACCTCGTAATCCGGGGTTTGGTTTTGCATGCGCAATGGGGTGCCCCAAGATTTAGAGAGGGGGCGCGAAGATGTCAAGAAACACGCAGTCTTGACGAAAAGGCGCGGGCTTGCCAATCTGCGGCAATCCCTGTGCGCCCGTGTCCGTAAGCATTCTCATCCCGATCAAAAACGAGGCGAAAAATCTGCCCCGCTGCCTGGCTTCCGTGGCGTGGAGCGACGACGTTTTCGTGGTCGATTCGGCCAGCACGGACGGCTCGCAGGCCATCGCCGAGGCCGCCGGGGCCAAAGTGGTGCAGTTCCAGTTCAACGGCATCTGGCCCAAGAAGAAGAACTGGGCGCTGGAGAATCTCCCCTTCAAGTACGACTGGGTTTTCATTCTCGACGCGGACGAGGTGCTGCCGCCCGGGGCCGAGGCGGAGTTGTGCGCCATCGCCAGTGATCCGCAACCGCCCTTCGAAGGGTATTGGATCAACCGCCGCTTTATGTTCATGGGGCGCTGGCTGAAACACGCCTACTACCCAAACTGGAACCTGCGCTTTTTCAAACACCGCCTGGGCCGCTACGAGCAGCTCACCAACGTGGACACGCAAAGCGGCGACAACGAGGTGCATGAGCACGTGGTCGTCAGCGGGAGCACCGGGTTCCTCCAATGCGAGATGGACCACTTCGCGTTTCCCTCCGTGGATGTGTTCGTGGAAAAGCACAACCGCTATTCCAACTGGGAGGCCCGCGTGGCGCTGGACCGCTATCTCCACGCCAGCGAGCGGCATTTGCAAAAGGGCAACGTGGGCTTGCGGCGGCGCTTGAAGCAGCTTTCGCAACACCTGCCCTGCCGCGAGTGGCTCCGGTTTTTGTACGTCTACGTGTGGCAGCGCGGTTTCCTGGACGGCAGGGAAGGGTATTACTTCGCGCGCCTGCACGGTTTTTACGAATTTTTGAGCGTGGCCAAGACGTTCGAGTTGAAACAGCGCGAACGTTCGCAAGCAAGCAACCATGAGTGATTTTCAGCAAATTCTGGGCGTCCGTTTTTTCACCGGCCCGGCCCCGGAGGCGGTGCGGCTCGCCTTGAAAGGCGGCCTCGTCGTGGTTCCCTCAGCCCCGGTGCTGCTGGCGATGGAAGAGGACGAGTATACCGCCGAGGCGCTCATCAACAGCGACCTCGCGATCACCGACAGCGGTCTCATGGTGCTGCTCTGGCGTTTGTTCAAACGGCGGCGCATCGAGCGGGTTTCGGGCCTCGAATACCTCAAGCTGCTGTTGGAGGAACCTTCTCTGCGCGAGCCGGGGGCCGTCTTCTGGGTCATGCCCTCCATCGCCACCATGGAAAAAACGCTGGCGTGGCTGCATGAAGCGGGCTTTCCCACCTCACGCGACGATTGCTACATCGCGCCGGTCTATGCCCAGGGGCGGGTGGCGGACCCGGAGTTGCTCGCGCTGATTAATGAACGCCGCCCGGCCCACGTGTTCATGGCAGTGGGCGGCGGCGTGCAGGAGAAGCTGGCGTTTTATTTGAAAATGGGCGCGTGCTACCGGCCCGCCTTGCATTGCACGGGGGGGGCTATCGGGTTCATCACCGGGGATCAGGTGCGCATTCCCAAGTGGGCGGACCATTTTTACCTTGGCTGGCTGGCGCGCTGCCTCTCTTGCCCGGGGCGCTTCATTCCGCGCTATTGGAAGGCGCGCAGGCTGGTTGGGCTCTTTTTGAAATACCGCGACCGCGCGCCCATCGTCCGCAAGGGCTGATGCGGACGGTTATTTCTCCGCTTTGGGCGCGGGCAGCGTCAGCAGGTAAGGCGCTTTGGCTTTGAAAGCCATGACGGCGGACTCGTAGTTCGGGTAGCCGCTCAGAGCGAACTCGATGGTTTGCTGGCCCAAGTTGCGCTGGCCGTGCAGGGCGCGATTTACGCCGAAGGTATCCTGCAAAACGGCGTCGTCCAAATCCTCGGTGTGGCCTTCGTCGTGCCGGGTGTAGAAAACGAAAACCGGCGCGCCTTTGCGTTCGAATTCCCAGCACTGGAACATCAGGCGGCCGCCCCCCTGGACTTCCAGCCGGAGTGGCAAGTGCGCTTTTTGGAGCGGCATGCCCGCCGCAGGGAAGCAGATGTCGGGCGTGTGCATGGGCGCCCATTGGCTGGTCCCTTTCGGGCCGCCGCCGAATTGCAGGGCGGAAAGGTGCCACATGGCGCCGTCGCTCTCGCGCCATTGGCCGCCGCGCCCATCGGAGCAGAGCGTCACGTCGCGGATGCGGTCGGCGATTTCAATCGGAGCGAAGCCCGGGTGGTCCTCCGGCCATTGGATCATCACGCGCCGGGTCTGCGGAGCCGCCGTGTCGTGGATGGAATACCACGCCTCCACGCCGGAAATCGTCGCCAGGAACCAGCAGGTCAGCAGCCCCGCGATCCACGTGGGCACTTTGCGGAGATTGGGGGGCGGGCCGTTGCCATCCACGCGCGGTTTGCCGCCGAACTCGTTGGCGACGAAAATCATAATCACCAACGAAATGAGCAGAATGGACCACCCGGCGCGGTCGTGCCAGGTTTCGAAATCCGTCATGCCGTTGTAGAGGCAAACGAAGGAGAGAATCAAGATGCGCAGGACGTTGAACGCCAGCGAAAGCGCCACGCCGAGGCCCACCATGCCAATGCGCAGGCTCAAGAGCATCCGCCGTTCCTCACCCAGGAAGATGGCCACCATGAAAAGCGATTGCAGGGAGTGGATGCCGCTGCACGCCTCGTTGATGCCGATGACGCCGTTATTCAGGATCACCAGGTTGCCGCTGTCGATGGCCGTGACGCCCAGCAGGTGCAGGATCTCCACCGCCGCCGAGGCGACAAAGCGGCTCAACCCCTGGATGAGCCATTGCTCGGGGGTGAGCGGCAGCTTTACGGCGCAGAAGAGGAACAGGACGGGGATCACCATCTGGCGCGCCAGCCGCCAGCCGCCCATAATGGCGAGCAGCGAAAACGTGTAGGCCGCGACCAAAAACGTGAGGCCGTAGCCGGGTACGCTCCAGTGGGTGGTGGCTTGCCGGATCAGCCACACCGGGGTGATGAGAAAGGCGAAAAGCAACGTCGCGCCGCTGGCCCCGATGCCCCTGCCACGGGTGGTTTCCGCCAGGGAATGCCAGCGCAGCCAAAAGAGCCGCAGCCCGAGCGGCACGACCAGCCAGCCATACTGGTATTGCGGCGAATAGGACCAGAAAACGTGGAGATAAGCGATCAGCATCCCCCACGGCAGAACCACGGCGGCCCACATCAAGCCCCGGTTGAGCAGCGACGCCGAAGCGAGATCGAGCTCGGGGATTTTGGGTGCCTCTTCCGCGGGGCTGGGGATCAGGGGTGCCATCAGGGTAATGGAGCTTAGCAGGAATCCCGGGGCGAATCAATCACGGGATAACCGGCGAACTTCAGCCAGCCGATGCTGCGGCGCATCCCCTCGGTGAACGATACCGCCGGGGCATACCCGAGAACGCGCCGGGCTTTTTCGAGGGGGAGCCGCCATTGGCATTGCCCCAGGAGCGCCAGCTCCTCGGTGACGGCGCACGGGGTCTCGCCCGGCAGGGTCCAGGCGTTCGGGGGCGGTGTGTCGCGCCAGTTGGCGATGAGCAGCTTGGAAAGCCGCTTCAATTTGCCGGGGAAAAGAGGCAGCAACCGCTGCACGGCGGGGCGCGAGGTGATGGCGCCCACCCGCTCCTTGAGCGGCTTGGAAAAAACCGGCGGTTCCACGGACCGGACGGCCTCCATGTTCAGCCCGAGCGCCGCGGCGATGGGGGCGTAAAAATCGCGCCACGTCACGCGCTCGGCATCGCCCACCAAAAACACCTGGCCCGCCGCCTCGGGCACCGTGAGGGCGCGTTCGATGGCATGGATGAGGTTGTCCACGTAAATGGTGTTGCAAAGCGCGCCGCCGTTGCGAATGAGGCAGGCGCTCCCCTCCAAAAGCTGGCTGGCCACGTCCGCCACCCACCGGGAGCGGGGGCCGAACACCACGGAGGGCCGCAGCATCACCACCTCCACCGCGCCGTCGGCGGCAAGCTGGTTAAGCAGGCGCTCGGCGCGGACTTTGGCGGTGTTGTAAGCCATCGCGTGCCGTTCGTGCAGCGGGCTTTCCTCGTTGGTGCCGGGTTCCGGCGCTTGACCGTGAACGGAGGAGGAGCTTAACACCACGAGGCGCTTCACCCCGGCGGCCTTTGCTGCAAGGTAAATATTCCCGGCCATTTCAATGATCTGCGCCGGGTCGCCAATCGCGGCATGCACCACGGCCTCGCACCCGTCAAAAGCGCGGGCCAGCGCGGCGGCGTCCGTCAAGCCGCAGACGCGCCACGGCAATTCAAAACGGGCCATCACCGCGAGGCTGCTGAAAGAGCGCACCACGGGGACCGGCTCAAACGCGCCTTCCAAGCGCCACTTTTCCAGCAGGCGCGTGCCGACAAATCCACTGGCTCCAACGATGGCGACTTTCATAAGCGGCGGGCGGTTTCGGTTTCGGCGGGGGTGAGCCAGGGCATATCGAGGAGCCCCTGGCGCTCGCGGTAGCAACGTTCGATCAAGCGGAGCGAGCGAACGCCCTCTTCGCCGGGCACCCGCAGCGGTTCGCGGCCCTCAATGGTGGCGGCGATGTTCTCAAGCTGCGCGATGAAGCTCTGCGGATTAGTCCGCGCCGGGCGGCCGCTGGCTCCGGTCAGCGTTCCCCCCAGCAGCGCGGGCATGCCGTCGGCCTGGATTTCCAGGTGCGCGGCGTCGTTGACCTTGTAGCGCACCGTGCCGCGTTCGAAATAAAAAGTGTACTCATTGCGGGTGGGCCAGTCGCGGCTCAAGTGGACCTCGCCTTTCACCCCGCCCGCATAGTGCAACTCCACGCGGCAGTTGGCCTCCTGGCCGCCCATGGCGTCGTCTCGGTAAATGAGCGAGCCGGGTTCGCCCAGCCACCACAAAAGCAGGTCGAGCACGTGCACGCCGATATCCATCAGCACGCCGCCGGGCGTCACGCTTTTGCGGAAAAAAGAATCCGAAGCCGCCTGCCACCCGAACTTGCCCCCTTCTTCGATGCGGAAACTCTGCAACCTGCCCAGTGGCTGCTTTTCAATGATCCCCTTTAGGCTCTCGCAAGCCGGGAAAAAGCGTTTGTAAAGCCCCACCGCCAGCAGCGAGCCCGAGGCGCGCGCCGCTTCCAGGATCGCCTCGGCATCAGCGACCGTATCGGCCATCGGTTTTTCGCAAAGCACGGCGGCTCCCTGCTTCAAAGCGTGGACGGCTGCCGGCGCGTGGAATTTGGGCGGCGAGGCGACGATCACCAGCCGCGAAGCCAGCGGCGCGTCTTCGAGCTTCGCATGGCGGGCGGCGCGGGGGAAAGCCTCTCCCACCTGGGCCAGGCTTTGCTTCGAGGGGTCCACCAGGGCTTCAACTTTGAGAACTCCGGCCTGCTCCAGCGCGGTCAGCGCCGGGGAATAAAAGAACCGGCTGACGGCGCCGCAACCGGCGAGGACGATGGGCAGGGGTTTCATGGATTCAGGCTTCCAGTTTCGCTTCGAATGCGGATTCTATAACATCGGGGTTGAATTCCGTCTCGGCAAAACGGGCGACGGCGGCGGATTTTTCGTGCCAGCCCGCCTCCGTTTTGAGCGCCTCGACAAACGCGGCGACTTTTTCCAGTTCGCCGGGGCCGCCGGGCGCAACGTAGTCCGCATACCCATTGCGCTCGGCCCAATGCCCCAGCGCCGTATCGCGCGGAGCCGCCAGCAGCGCGGGGAGCCGGGTTTGCGAAAATTCCACCCATTTGCTGGGGAAGCTGGTGCGAGTCCAGGGCATCTTGTCGGTGCGTTCGCTGTAGCTGACCAGCAGCCCCGAAGCCTGGGTGCGGATGAAATCGAGCGCCTCGCGGTTCGTCGGGAACAAATCGCGGTGGTCCACCGGGGCACTGGTGCAAAGGCTGGCCAGTTCCGGCGTGGGCCGCGAAAGAATAAGGAGGCGGCCACCGGCGGCGTCGATGGCCCGGCCCAGCCGTGCGAAAAGCGGCATCTGGGCGGGGTAGGCGAACCCGGCATAGACGATCAGCGGCCGCCGGGCGATCTCCGGGTTCCATCGGGCCGGTTCCTCGATGCCCTCGGGAATCGGCGGCAGCACGTTTTTCCGGGCGGCGGGCAGATCGTATTGATCCGCCAGTTCCGGCGAAACAAACCAAAGCTGGTGGGCCTGCTCGAAAATCCATTGGTGCCGCCGCAGCACGGCGCGGGTCTGCCGTGGGTCGAAGTTGGGGAAGTCGGGCGGAAAGTCGTGGATAATGACCGTCAGCGGTGCGCCGCAAAGCCGGGCATAATGGGCCGCCACCTCCGAGTGCATCTCACTGTATAAGCTCAAGTAAGAGAGAATCGCTTGGGGCGGGGGAAAGAACCCGGCGCATTCGCGCGCCCAAAGGCGCATGCGCAGCCCGCGCAAAAATGGGTTGCCGGGCCGGAACGGTGGCCACCACGGTTTGCGCAAGCTCAAGTGGTGCGTGGCCCAGTCGCAGTCCGTCGCCTGGCCCGCTTCGGTGACGAGTTCGGGCGTCCAGCCATTGGCGGCGAGCCGCCGCAGGTGGCGCAGCAAAATAATGGGGCTGCCGGTGCCCTGGCTGGGCGCTTGGCCAAAATAAACGATGCGGGGCGATGACATCGAGGCGGAGATGGAGACCGAAGTATTCCCGTTGGAGCACGGGAGCGTCAAGACAGATTGGGCTGATCGTTGGCTGCCACGGTGATGCGGCTCTCGCCGGTTTCGACCACCTGGCCCGCGCGGATTTTGCAAGCCTTGCGCAATTCCACCGCGCCGTCCACCTTCACCAGCCCTTCCGCCACGAGCAGCTTGGCCTCCCCGCCGCTCTCCGCCACGCCCATGAATTTCAAGAGCTTGTGGAGTTCGATGAACTCCTGGTCTGGGCGAAGCTGGAAAGGAAGCGTTTGCATGGAACCCGAGCTTACCTGGATTTTCAGCCGCAAAAAGGCGCAAAATGCACAAAAACCGCGTTCCTCTGCGAAATCTGCGGATAAAAAATCGTTCTATTGCTATGTTGGTCGGCTCATGTCCGCCTCCCGCCTCCATTTTCAGCTCGAAGCCGTCGCCAGCGGTTCGCGAGCCCGCGCCGCGACCTTCCGCACGCTTCATAACGAAGTTCAAACGCCGCTCTTCATGCCGGTCGGCACGCAGGCGACGGTGAAGGCGCAGGCGACGCAATCCCTGGAGGACTCGGGCTCGCAAATCTTGCTGGCCAACACTTACCACTTGCTCCTGCGGCCCGGGCCCGAGGTGTTCCGCAAATTCGGAGGCATCCACAAGTTCATGAGCTGGCCGCGTTCCGTGCTTACAGATTCCGGCGGTTTCCAAATTTTCTCGCTCCCCAAAGCGCGCCTGATGCGCGAGGAAGGGGCGGAGTTCCAGAGCTACCTGGACGGGCGCACCATTCTGCTTAGCCCGGAACTGAGCATCGAAACGCAACGCGCCATCGGCAGCGACATCATGATGGCCCTGGACCAGTGCATTCCCTCCACGGCGGGAGAAGCGGAGGCGCGGGCGGCCCTGGGCATCACCCAGCGTTGGGCGGCGCGGAGCCTGGCGGCGAGGGGAGAGAGCCCGCAATCGCTTTTCGGCATCGTCCAGGGGGCGCTTTTCCCGGAACTGCGCCGCGAAAGCGCGGAAAGCCTGTGCGCCATGCCCTTCGACGGCTATGCCATCGGCGGCCTGGCCGTGGGCGAAAGCCGCGAGGAGCGGGAGACAACCTGTGAATTCACCACCGCGCTCCTTCCTGCTGACAAGCCGCGCTACTTGATGGGAGTGGGTACGCCGCTGGATATTTTGGAAGCCGTGCATCGCGGCGTGGATATGTTCGACTGCATCATTCCCACGCAGGTGGCGCAACGTGGAGGCTGTTTTACCTCGCGCGGCTACCTGCAACTGCGGCGCGGCATTTACAAAATGATGGACGAGCCGCTCGACCCCGCCTGCCCGTGTCCCACGTGCGCCCGGTATTCGCGGGCTTACCTGCACCATTTGACCAAGGCCGGGGAGACGCTCGGCTGGCAATTGCTCGGCCAGCACAACATCCATTTTTACCACCGGATGATGCGTGAAATCCGCCAGAGCATTTTGGAGGGCCGCTTCCTGGCGCTCTACCACGCCAAGCGCGAGTTCCTGCACGCGGAGGATCTTGATAACCCGGTGCACAAGCCCAAGCCGGGCAAGCGCCGCAAGACGTTCCGGCTGGGGGCGTACGAAGTCCACACCGCGCCGGAGGGCTTCTCGTCCATTCGGCATGCCGCCTCGGGCGAGATCATGCACTCGCGCACGCCGCCCATCGAAGAGGCCCGGCGGCTTTACATCGAGCAATCGCGGCTGGCCGAGCGGTTGAAGGAAGCGACCTCCGAGCCGCTGGTCATCTGGGATGTGGGCATGGGCGCGGCGGCCAACGCCATGGCGGCCATCGCCTGCTACGAAGCGGCGGCGGGGGAAGTGGAAGCCCCGCGCCCCATGCATATCGTGAGCTTTGAGAACGACCTCGATTCGCTCAAACTGGCCCGCATCAACAACGCGCTTTTCCCTTATCTGCGCCACGCCGGGCCGGACGCGATCCTAAAAACCGGCTCCTGGCGCAGCGAGAAATTTCCAGGCCTGGAATGGACGCTCGTGAAGGGCGACTTTTTGCAAATCATAGACCAGGCGCCCGCGCTGCCCGGCCTGATTTTCTACGACATGTTTTCCAGCAAAAGCGACGGAGAACACTGGACGCCCGCCGCCTTCCACCGCCTCTTCGCGGCGTGCGGGCGGCAACGCGCGGAGTTGTTCACCTACACCTGCTCCACGGCCATCCGCGCGGCGTTGTTGGAGGCCGGCTTCTACGTGGCCAAGGGCCGCAGCACCGGCGAGAAAACCGAGACGACCATCGCCGCCACGCCCGCCGCGTTTTGCGAGCCGGGAATGAATGGGACGTACGATTGGCTGGGAGAAGCGTGGCTTCAAAAATGGGGCCGCAGCGGCGCGCAGTTCCCGCCGGAGATCGGCGAAGCGCAGCGGCCCGCCTTTGAACGGGCCATCCGCGAACACCCACAGTTCCAGTAAAGCCGGGCTATTTCTGAACCTGCGCGATGTGCACCTCGCCCACGCTCAGCCCGAGGGCTTCCTCGGCCACGGGCAGAAACCCGTCCGCCGGGTCGGTAAGGGCCACTTGCAGCGAACCCCGCTCTCCCTTCGGCGCGCCCAGGCAGCGGCTTTGCAAAAGCTCGCGCACGGCGATGGCGCAGTTCTCGGCGGAATCCACCAGCCCGATGTCCGGCCCGAGGTAGCGCGCGAGGGCTTTTTTCAAGAGCGGGTAATGGGTGCAGCCCAGCACGAGGGTATCGATGCCGCTGTGGATTAAGTCGCCAAGGTATTCGGCGATGATTGCGTCCGTGATGCTGCTTTTCAGCCAGCCTTCCTCAATGGCGGGCACCAGCATGGGACAGGCTTTACTGGTCACACGGGCTTCCGGCGCGAGGGCGTGGATGGCTTTCTCGTAAGCTCCGCTGCGCACGGTGCCGCGCGTGCCGATGACGCCGATATGCCCGTTGCGGGTGCGGGCCACGGCGGCCTTGGCTCCCGGCTGGATCACGCCCGTCACGGGCACGGGCAAGAGGGCTTCGAGCCGGGGCAGCGCCTGCGCCGTGGCGGTGTTGCAAGCCACCACGATCATTTTTGCCCCCCGAGTGAGAAGAAGTTCGCTGATTTCCACGGAATACCTCTCGATGGTTGCCGGGCTTTTGTTGCCGTAGGGCACGCGCGCCGTGTCGCCGATGTAAAAGATGGACTCGCTGGGCAGAAGCCGCCGCAGTTCGGCGACCACGGTGAGGCCGCCGATGCCGGAATCGAACACACCGATGGGTTGGTGCGTGGAAATGGGTGAGGTGGTGGGCTGATCCATCGAAGCCGCTATTACGGACGATCTTCCGCCGAAGTTCAACCCGAAAGCCGCCTTACTTTGCCGCCGGAGAAAGCGGCACCAGTACCTTGTAACGCATAAAATGTCGCATCCAGCTTGTCTTTTTGGCCCAGGGCTGCGTTGTCAGCCCAAGTCGCTATCTACAGATAGCGCCTCGGGCTTCCGTCTTGCCCTGAACCAAAAATCCGGCGCTTTATGCGTCACTTTACTTGTTACAAGGTACCAAGATGGGATGATCCAGCCAGAAGGGGTCCGCCACGCCCGCCCGGTAGGTGGCCAGGGCTTCGGGCGAGGAATTGACCCGCAGGTTGGAATACTCGCCGTTGTTGTTTTGCCAGCGTTCGTGCCAGAAAACCGCCGCTTTCACGCGCGGGTATTTCTTCTCGATGGTGCCCAGGGCTTCCTTAATGAATGCGGGTTTGCTGCCGTATTGCGGGTATTCGCCCACGCCCCATTCGGCCAGCATCACGGGCTTGGAAGGGTCCAGCGCGCAAAGCTCCGTATACGGCCAGTCGATCAACGGCCCGAAGCCGCACCAGTCCTCATCGGTGAACTGCATCCCATAGACGCTATAGCCCAGCCAGTCCACATAGTCCGGCCCGGGGTAATATTGGCCGATCATGTTCCAGGTGTCCTGCGGCATGGAGTAGTTGACCGTGTGGAAAACCCACAGGACGTTGCTCGCGCCGCGCGCCCGCACGCGGTCCACCACATGCCGGTAGGCTTTTTTGAACGTCTCCGGCCCCTGGAACGGCCCGGGCAGCCCGTTCGGGAATTTTCTGCCGGGCTGGATATAGGGCGAGGGGGTGCCGGGCACTTTCGTTCCCGCGCCGTAGAACCAGCCGGACCACGGGAACCAGGTGCCGTTCATTTCGTTGCAAAAGGAGACGAAGATGGGGAAGCCGAAGTCGCGCGCGCCGTCGGCCCAGCGGTCGATGTAAGCATCCCACTGGCCGTCGATGATGGAGGTCAGCGAGAACTTGTCCGGGCCGCGTTCCTGCTCGTAGGGCTTGTCCCAGGGCGACCAGAACACCAGGGGCACGCAATGGTGGCGGCGGATGATGTCCAGGTTGGTGCGCGGGAAGGTCTGCTCGCCCCAGTAGCTGGAGGAGGCGACGATGGCCTGGTGTTTGCCCACCATTTTTTCAAACCCCTCGATGCCTTCCAGCGTCACCTCGTCCTCGTTTTCGCCGAAGTCGATGTAAGCGCCGGTATACGCTCCCTTGTCGGGGACGGCCAGCGTGCACGGGCCTTTGGGTTCCTTGAATTCGGTCTGGGCCGAGGGCAGCGGTTTGCATGCCGCAAGAAGAGCCACGAAAAGGGCCAAGCACAGTGCCCAAACGGGAAGCCTGCTCATCCTCATGAAATTTTCACCTCCACGCTGGCGGTTCGTTCCAGTTTGCCCCACGTCACCCAGGCTCCCTTGAAGGCTTTGAGAATGGACATCCACACCACCCAGCTTAGCAGCGGCCGGTAGATGAAGCGCATCGGGACGATCAACCACGAGTCCTTGATCGGTTCGCCGTCCAGGGCGCACGCCACCACGGCCAGCAGCATGTCCATGCCGAGGAACGCCGCGAAGAAAATGCCCATGGCGGCCGCGTCTCCGGCCAGGATCGAGTAGATCAGCACGAGGTCGATAATCGGGGTGATGGCCACCAGCAGGATTTGGCAAAACCAGATGCTGGGGATGGCGAACCAGCCCAGCGCCTTGTACTCGGGGTTGAAGAGCAGGTCCGCGTGTTTCCAAAGGCATTGCAGCGTGCCGAAAGCCCAGCGGAAACGCTGCTTGGCCAACGCGCGCAGGGTCTCGGGCGCTTCCGTCCAAGCCACGGCGTTGTGGGCGTACTCCACGCGGTAGCCGATGCGGTGCAGGCAGAGCGTCAGGTCCGTATCCTCGGCCAGCGTGTCCACGGTGAACCCGCCCGCGGAGTCCAGCGCGGAGCGGCGCAGGGCGCTCACGGCCCCGGGGGCGACGGTGATGCAGTCCCAGACGGCGTAAGCGCGGCGATCGAGGTTGAACCCGCAGGTGTATTCCAGGCTTTGGCAGCGGGCGACGAACCGGCGCAGATTGCCCACTTTGGCGTGGCCCGAAACCGCGCCCACGGTGTCGTCGGCCAGCGGCGCGACGAGTTCGCCGATGGTGCCCGGTTCGAAGCGGGTGTCGGCGTCCAGGAAAACGAGAATCTCGCTGCGGGCCATTGCCAGCGCCGTGCGCAGCGCCTGGGATTTGCCCCCGTTGGGCTGGCTGCGGAAGCGGATGCACGGGTGAGCGGCCGCCAGGCACTCGACAATGGCGGCGGTGTCGTCCGTGGAGCCGTCATCGACCACGATCAACTCCATCGCGCCGGTGTAGCGGGAGGCAAGCACGGATTCGATGGTGCTGGCGATGACCTTGGCTTCGTTATACGCCGCGATAATGACGCTGATCGGCGGGGCAAAATCCTTGGCAATGTGGCTCTCCACACGCCGGTGGTGCCAGGCCGCCAGCACGGCGATGACCAGGCTGCGCAACACGACGAGCCCCGTCGCGGCGATCATAAACGCCCACAACCCTTGCAGCACGCGGTGCCACACGGCGAACCCGATGCCCGTGACCATGCGGATGTACGGCTGCTGGCCTTTGTCCAGCGGCGGCATCAGTTCGTCGCGCGGGATGTGGAGCAGCTCGGAAAGGGGTACGATTTTGTCGCCGCGCTCCTGGAGGTAATCGATGATTTTCGGCAGCGCCTCGACGGTCTGTGCGCGGTTGCCGCCCGCGTCGTGCATCAGGATGATGTTGCCCAGTTCCCGCTCGTCCTTGACGTGTTCGACAATGGCGTCCACGCCCGGCTTGGCCCAGTCCTCGGTGTCGATGCTCTCCATCACCACCAGGTAGCCCAGGTCGTCCTGCACTTGCAGCAGCGGCAAAATGTCCTTCAGCCGCGAAGGCCCGGCGTCCGCGTTGTATGGCGGGCGGAAGAGGCGGATGGTGCGCCCGGTAATGCTTTGGAGCAGGAATTGCGTGGCGTTAAGCTCCAACTCGATCTGCTTGGGCGAAGTTTCGGAAATATTGGGGTGCGTGTAGGTGTGGCTGCCGATTTCGTGGCCCTCGGCCAGAACCCGCCGCACCAGGTCGGGGTACGCTTCCGCCTGGGCTCCCACCATGAAGAAGGCGGCTTTGATATTGTGGGCCTTCAAAATATCGAGGATCTTCGGCGTCCACTTCGGGTCCGGGCCATCGTCGAAGCTCAGGGTCACAGAATGTTCATCGCCCGCGCCATCGTGAAAAATGGTCGGGTAGGTGGGAAAATCGGAGGTGTAGTGGACCACGTAGCGGTCGTCCATTTTCTTGATCTCGCGCACGCCGTCGTCGCGGGTGTCGTCCACGGAGACAAGTTCCCCCCGGCCCACGTTGGTGACGTGGTCGGTGGCGTGCATTTTGCCCAGGGCCGCGAGGGCCGCCGGGGAGGGATTCGCGGGGTCTTTCCACGCCAGCACATCCCACACTTGCGGGTCTTCCTCGCCCAGGCGCTGGATGGCCACGCCGCCTAGCTCCATTTTTTTCACCGCGCGAAGCTGGTTCAAAAACGTGACGGCATCCAGGAAGCAAACCGTGTGATCGCCGCCCGGTTCCTGGTAACTGAAGGTCGGGTTGAAGCTCACCGTGCCGGTTTCGATGGCCTTCACTCCGGCGTAGCTGGCCCGGCTCATGGCATCGCGGAAGGAGATTTCCTCCCCGCGCCGTTTGCCCTCGGTCCAGTCGTAGCCGTAAGTGCCGAGCGTGGCGACCCAGCGGTCCGAGCAATCGTATTCGTCGATGACCTGCAACCACCCCTCGAACCAGTCCTGCGAGGCCACGGGGCCGGCCGGTTCGTCATCCGAGGTTTCGTCGCAGAGGCCCGCCACGAAGCGGTCCACGGTGCCCGTGAGCCGGCCCAGGTCGAAGTTGTTGATCTCCTCGTTCATCGGCACCTGGAGCCAGAGTTCCTTGCCGATGCCGTGGAGCGCCTGGGCGATCTGCTCAACCAAGCTCGTCAAGTTGCCCCGCGCGGCGGGGTCCACCTGCTGCCAGTCAATGAGAATGCCGCCCGCCTTGGTTTCCTGCACGGCGGAGAGGAGCTTGATGACGAAATTCGCGCGCCGTTCGGCGGGCCCGTTGGCCAGGCCCTCCACCGCCTCGGGCTGCCATTGACGGCCCACGAGATTGGTGAGGATGGGGATGAGCGTTACGTTTTGGCTGGCGGCCGTGCGATGGATTTTGGAAACGTCCTGGAAGAAAACGCCGCCTTCGCCGTCGGTCAGCGTGCCCCAGTCCACGAAAAGGTGGGTGATTTGTGACCCGTGCTCGGTGAGCGAGCGGAGGCTGTCCGGGTCCCAATCCGTGTAGTACGCGGCCCGAATGCCTTGCGCTTCCTTGGGCCGGGCCACTGCCGCCGGTTTCTGGCTGGCGGAGCGCGAGTTGGCGATGCCGGTCGTGCCGGTGGTGTTGGTTCCCAGGGGCTGTTTGGTGAATTTCTGCCAGTCCTTCACCTTCGGTTGGGCCAGTTCCGCCTGCTGCTGGATGGCCCGCAACTGCCCTTTCATCTGGCGCACCTGCTGGGGTAGCCCTTTAAGCTGCGGCTTGACGTAGAGCAACTGGATGAACCCGGTGAGCCCCACCAAAATAAGCAACGTGGCGAAAATGCCGAACGCCCGCAGGCGCGGCCAGCGTTTCCCCGCCGGATCGTGGAAAATGAACGGTTTGGGGGAGGCCATGGGGCTTTAGAGCTTACTGCCGAACCGGAAAAAGGCGTCGGCGGCCGCCGTGGTCTCTGCCGCCACGCGTTCCAGCGGTTCCCCCCGGAGGGTGGCAATTTTTTCGGCGGTCTGGCGCGTGAAGGCGGGTTCGCACGTTTTGCCGCGGAACGGCACAGGCGCAAGGTAAGGGCTGTCGGTCTCGACCATATAGCTTCCGGCGGAAGCGGAAGCAGCACAAGATTGCATAAGCTGGCCGTTTTTGAAAGTGACGATTCCGGTGAAGGAAACCAGGTGCCCCTGGGCAGCGAGCGCACGGGCGACCTCCGGCGTGCCTCCGAAACAGTGGAATACGGCGCGCAGTCGGCCCTGGAACGGTTCCAGAATGGCGAGCGCGTCGGGCAGGGAATCGCCGCCCGCTTTGCCGCTGCGCTGGTGAATGGAGACGTTGAGCCCCAGTTCGGCGGCCAGTTCCAGATGGGCTTTGAAAAGTCGGGCCTGCGCCGCCTTGATCGGCTCGGCATCGGTCTCCGGCAGGTAGAAATAATCGAGGCCTGTTTCGCCAATGGCCACCACTTTGGGGTGCCGGGCCACCTCGCGCATCGCCTCCATATCGGCGAGGTCGGTTTCGTGGGCGTATTCCGGGTGAATCCCCACGGCGGCATAGACCTGCGGAAATTGCTCGGCAATTTCCACGGACCGGCGGCTGCTTTCCAGGGTGGTTCCGATGGTCACCACGCGGGTGACGCCTGCCGCCGCCGCCCGTTCGAGCACCTCGCCGATTCCCCCCGCGTATTGGGGAAAATCGAGATGGGCGTGGCTGTCGGTAAGCATGGTCCTTTAAAGACGATCCGCAGATTGCGCAGATGGACGCAGATTTTTATCTCGTGCCGAAACTCTATTTCGGCACACAATTGTCCACGCAACTCTATTGCGGCAATGGAGTTGCCGGAGCAATGGCGTTCCCAAATGGAGTTTGGGAACGAGGAGAAAAGGCTGCTCTAAGCAAGAATCTGCGTCCATCTGCGCAATTCTTCCGTCTTTTACCACTGAATCACCGAGCAGGCCCACGTCAGCCCGCCGCCGAAAACGACGAGCATGATGTAGTCGTCCTTCTTCATTTTGCCCTGGCGGTTGGCTTCGTCGAGCGCGATGGCCACGGCGGCCGCGCTGGTGTTGCCGTAGTGGGCGATGTTGCAGAAAACCTTGTCCGGCCCGAGGCCCAGGCGGCTGCCAATGGCCTCGATGATGCGAATATTGGCTTGGTGAGGGATGACGCAGGTGAGTTGCTTGGCGTCGAGGCCCGCGGCTTCGAGCGTCTGGTGCGCGGCACCCACCATGGCGGTTACGGCGTGTTTGAAAACGTCCTTGCCCATCATCTTGATGGTATTGGGACGTTCGCCGATGTTCTCCTTGGTGAGCGGCATTTTGCTGCCGCCGCCGGGCATGTTGAGAATATCGCCATATTCGCCGTTCGCGCCCAGGGTGTTGTGGATAATGCCGTGGGAGCCGGGGCGGTGGCGCACGATGGCCGCGCCCGCGCCGTCGCCAAAGAGCACGCAGGTGTTGCGGTCCGTCCAATCGACGATGTTGCTCAATTTATCCGCGCCGATGACAAGCACGGTGTCGCAAGTGCGGTTGGAGACGAACTGCTGGGCGATTTCGAGCCCGTAAACGAAGCCGGAGCAGGCGGCGGAAAGGTCGAAGCAGACGGCGTGTTTTGCGCCGATTTGGTGCTGGACGAGGCAGGCGGTGTTGGGAAACTGCATGTCCGGGGTAACGGTCCCCACGATAATCATGTCGATCTCCTCGGGCGTGACCCCGCCTTGTTCCATGGCGGCCAGGGCGGCTTTCGCGGCCATGTTGCTGGTCGTCTCGTCCTTGGCCGCGATGCGCCGTTCTTTGATGCCGGTACGCGTGGTGATCCACTCGTCGTTGGTTTCGACGAGTTTTTCCAGCTCCGCGTTGGTCAGAATTTTTTCGGGAACGTAGCTGCCGGTGGCGATGATGGAGGCGGTGCGCTTGGGTTTATGCAGGCGCGTGGTGCGAGGCTGCGGCTTGTTCATTATAGCGTTGAATTTGTTCCACGATCAGGGGGTTGACCTGATGGGAAATGCTCTTGATGGCCATCCGAATGGCGTTTTTGACGGCGATGGGCGAACTGCCTCCGTGCCCGATAATGCAAACGCCGTTGATGCCCAAAAGCGGCATCCCACCATATTCGTCGGCGTTGGTCCTTTTGCGAATGCTCATGAAAGCCCCCTTGGCGAGCAGCGCGCCCATTTTGCGCACGGGGCTTTTGCAAATTTCGTGCTTCAGCCAGCCGAAAATGGCGTGGGCGATGGCCTCGCTGGTCTTTAGCATGACGTTGCCGGTGAAGCCGTCGGTGACGACGACCTCCACGGGGTTGCGGAAAAGGTCGTGCCCCTCAATGTTGCCCCGGAAATGGAGGCCGCTGCCTTTGATGAGTTCAAAGCTGTGACGGGTGCACTCGTTGCCTTTTTCATCCTCGGTGCCGACGCTCATCAGGCCGATTTCGGGCCGCTGGACACCGGACATGCACCGGGAATAGACCGCGCCCATGATGGCGTTGTGCAGCATCTGGACGGGGGTGGGGTCGGTGTTGGCCCCGGCGTCGATCAAGACGAAATGTTTCTGCTCGGTGGGGATGGTGGCGGCAATGGCGGGGCGTTCGATGCCCGGCAGCATGCGCAGTTTGATGGTTGTGGCGGCCACGCTGGCCCCGGTGTGCCCGGCGCTGACCACGGCTTCCGCCTCGCCGCTTTTGACGAGGTCCACGGCGCGGGCGATGGAGGAGTCCCGCTTGCGGCGCACGGCGTCCACGGCATGGTCGCTCATTTCCACCACTTGCGTGCAGTGGACGATCTCGATGCGGCGGTCGTTGCAGCCCAGGCGCTTGAGTTCGGCCTCGATTTTGGGCGTGTCGCCCGTCAAAAACAGGCGGTCGATTTCCGGAAATTCGGCGAGCGCAAGGGCGGCTCCCTCCACGAGTTTGGCGGGACCGTCATCATGGCCCATGGCATCGAGCGCGATTTTCATAGGGGGCTGGCTAATTTTGAAACCGAGTTGGAAACCGAGTTTGGCACGAAATTGAGCGCGAAATTGGGCACTAAATTAAAGTGCGAAGTTAAAGCGCGAATGTCCGCAACGCTCCCCGGAACACTCGTTCCGAAGAGAAAAAGACAGCCGTCCCACGGGTCTGCGGGACGGCTGAATTAAGATGGTATTGGGGCTTAGGCTGCCTCAACGGTAACGACCTGGCGGCCGCTGTAATACCCGCAGGAGGGGCACACGGTGTGAGAACGAATGGTGCTGCCGCACTGGCCGCATTTCGCGAGCTGGTCGGCATGCCAACGGTTGGCGGCCTTGCGGGTGCGCAGGCGCATCTTCGAAGTTTTGCGTTTAGGGACTCCCATATCTATCGAACTTTCTGTCTGATTTATCGGGCCTTTTAATCGGCCTTTGGTTTGGTGAGCTGGTCGAGCTTTGCCCAGGGATTCTTTTTCCCGGGCTCCGCGGCCGACGCCGACTCATGGATTTTAAGCACTCCGGCGCAACGGTTTGCGCCATTCCAGTCACAATGCGGATGGGGAGGCAGGGCGAGGAGAATATCTTCACGGGTTTCGTCCGTCAAGTCCACTGTCTCAGAAGTGCCGAGTTCCACCTGCGTGGCGAAATCGGGGATTTCGATCGTGTAGGGGAAATGCTGCAAGCAGCGGACGCACTCCAGCTCCAGGTCCGCTTCCAGCGAGCCGGTGGCGAAAAGGCCGCCTTCGGAGACGCCCACGTCCAGGCTGTAGCGCACGGGGCCGAGCACGCGGACGCCCGGGTCTTGTATTTCCAGAATGTCGCGATCTTCTTGCCCCTCCACATGGAGGGTGTTGCCCTGGGGAATCTGGTTGAGGTGAATTTTCATGGCAATGGGGCTCGGGTGCGGGAGTTTTACCGGGGAAATTTTTCCCGGAGCGCCCGGGCGATACAATCTGGCACAAATGAGTCGATATCGCCACCCAACCGCGCAATTTCTTTTACTAACTTGGAACTGATGTAGGTGTATTCCTCCTTGGGCATGAGGAACATGGTTTCCACGCTGGGGTCCAGTTTCCGGTTCATCAAGGCCATCTGGAACTCGTATTCGAAGTCGGAAATGGCGCGCAGCCCCCGGATGATGACGCTGGCCTCGATGGCGCGGGTGTAGTCCACCAGCAGGCCGTCGAACTGGGTGACTTTCACGTTCGAGTAATCGGCCACGGTCTTTTCCAAGAGTAAAATCCGTTCAGGGAAGGTGAAAAGCCCCCCCGTTTTTTGCTCATTATAGGCCACGGTGACGACCACTTCGTCAAAAATGCGGGCGGCCCGGTCAATGACATCAAGGTGGCCATTGGTGACGGGGTCGAAACTGCCTGGATATACGGCGCGGCGCATGGGGGAGAGTCTGAGGGGGTGGGGGAAGGGAGGAAAGAAAAATAATTCCATGGGATTCACTACAGAGGCACAGAGAACACAGAGGAGGCGAAGGAATTTTCGGATACTCAACAAGCGCCCCACCATTCTCGTGCCGAAACTCCATTTCGGCACGCACTTGGCTCCGGCAACTCCTGTTGCGGTTTTAAAATGTTTAAAATCAGAGTGCCTTTTCCCCGGCCCGTGCGTAACAATTCGCCTTTTCACCGCATGAACGCCACCCCTACAGAAATCGCGCCGGGAGTTTGGAAGCTTACCCTGGGCACGCCCGAAAAAATCACGCCGCTGGCGGCCTTGAAAGTGGCGGCTGGCAATTTGGACGCCCTTCCCGCCGTGCCGGGGTGCCCCATCGGCGCGGTTTCCGCCGTGGCCACGAAGCGCGGTTTCGAGATCCACCTGCCGCTGGGCGCGGAGGAGAAGCTCTACGGCTTGGGGCTGCAACTCCATTCCTTCAACCAGACCGGGAAGAAAAAGACGTTGCGGGTCAATAGCGACCCCACGGCAGACTTGGGCGATTCCCACGCGCCGGTGCCTTTTTATGTCAGCACTGCCGGGTACGGCATTTTCGTGGATACCGCCCGCTACGCCACTTTCTACACCGGCCTGGAGAGGAAGGCTTCCCAGCTTGCCGCGCCCGCAACCGCTAACGAAGGCGGGGCCAGCACGGACATCGACGCGCTCTATGCCAAACGCGCGGCGGAATTCCCTCGCGAAGTGGTGGTGGAGGTGCCCGGCGCGGAAGGGGCGACGATTCTGATCTTCGGCGGGCCATCTCCGAGGGAGGCGCTCCAGCGTTACAACCTCTTTTCCGGCGGCGGCGCGATGCCGCCCCGCTGGGCGCTGGGCGTTTGGTACCGCGTTTGCGCGACGTTCGACCAGGGGCAGGTGGAGGCGATGGCCCAGGAATTGCGCGAGGAGAATATGCCGTGCGATGTGCTGGGCCTGGAACCCGGCTGGCAAACCCACGCTTACGCCTGCACCCATGTTTGGAACGCGAAATTCCCCAGCCCCGAGGGGATGGTCGGCAAACTTCGCGGCGAGCATTACCAGGTGAACCTGTGGACCCACGTTTTCACCGACCCGGGCTCGCCCATCTTCAAGCCGCTGGAGCCACATTCCGGCGAATACAGCGTTTTCAGTGGGTTGGTGCCCGACTTTTTGCAACCCGAGGCGGGCCGGATCTTCGCCGGGCATTACAAAAAGGCGCTGCTCAATCTGGGCATCTCCGGGTTCAAAATGGACGAGTGCGACAACTCGGATTTCATCAAAGCCCCGTGGTCCTTCCCCGAGTTCGCCCGCTTCCCTTCGGGGGCCGATGGCGAGCAGATGCACAGTTTGCTGGGCATCCTGCAACAGCGCGTGATGGCCGAGCTTTACGACTCGGAAGGCCGCCGCACCTGGGGGCTCGTGCGCAATTCACACGGTTTCGCGGCCCGCTCCCCGTTCGTGCTCTACAGCGACCTCTACGATCACCGGCAGTTCGTGCGCGGCGTGGCCACTTCGGCCTGCGCCGGCCTGCTTTGGACGCCGGAGGTGCGCGACGCTCAGTCCGGGCGCGACCTGCTGCGGCGCATTTTGAGCGGGGTGGCCTCGCCCATGCTCAACATCAACGCCTGGTACATCAAGCACGCCCCGTGGAAGCAGTGGAGCCAGGCGGCCAACGACCGCGACGAGTTCCTCCCGGATTGGCGCCAGTGGGAGGCCAAATGCCGCGCCGCGCTGGAATTGCGCATGCGGTTGGTGCCCTATCTGCAAGGCGCGTTTTACCGCTATGCGGTGGAAGGGGTGCCCGCGTTCCGGCCCGTGGTCCTGGATTACCCGCAAGCGCCCGAGGCATGGGATTGCTATGACCAAATCCTGATGGGCGACCGTCTCCTGGCCGCCCCGATGATCGGCGACGACGCAACGCGCAACGTCTGGCTGCCGCCGGGGCAGTGGGTCGATTTCTGGACCGGCGAGGTGCTCGAAGGCGGGTCGATTATCGAAATCGCTCCGCCTGACGA
The DNA here is from genome assembly GCA_964513965.1 of uncultured Chthoniobacteraceae bacterium. GTDB lineage: Bacteria > Verrucomicrobiota > Verrucomicrobiia > Chthoniobacterales > Chthoniobacteraceae > UBA695. Next base: position 159,687 of record CAZEOO010000002.1, on the reverse strand, counting down.
GCAACTGCCGCTTTACGTCAAGCAGGGCGGCGTGCTCCCGCTGGCCCGGCCCACGCTTCACACCGAAGACCCGGCTTCGCTGCAACTGGAGGTGCGGGTTTACGGCGACGGCAGCCTCCCGGCGATGCTGGCCGAGGAGGCCGAACCGGAAAAGCCGTTCAGCGAGGCGAAAACGAACGTCGTCGAACTGGCCTGGGAAGGCGGCGAGATCGTCGCGCGCCGCTCGCGGCCCGAGCTTGCGCCGCAGTATCGTGTCGCCGCCGTGCAGCGCGTTTAACTTCAACTCTACAAAATCCATGTTTCCACCGATTCGCCTGCTCCTTATTTTCCTGATCTGCGGCGGGATTTATTGGTTATTAAAACAGGAAGCTTCCCAACAAGACTCCCAAGCGCCGCAGCCGCAGCCACAAGTGCAGACGGCACCTCGCGTCGCAACACCTCCCGTCAGGCCATTGTCCACTCCGCCGCCGCCGTCCCTGCCTGTCTATCCTAATCCCGTCAGTTCGATGCTCCAGGGGAATTTGTATATCTATAGCTCCGGACAGCGGAGGATGTACGACTTCAACCGGCTTCGCACGGTGAAATATTACGCCCTCTACAACTCGGCCCACTGGTGCTCCCCATGTCGTGCTTTCACGCCGAAGTTGGTGGACTTCTACAACCGGAACAAGGCGGCGCATCCGGAATTCGAAGTGATCTTTTTCAGCAGCGACGATACCGAGGCGGACATGTCGCACTACATCCAAAGCGCGGGCATGCAGTGGCCCGCCGTCGGTTTCAAAAATGGCGGAACGCTCAAGCACTACTTTGGTGAATCGATCCCGTGCCTGGTGCTGATCGACGAAAAGGGCCAGGTGCTGGCGGACACCTTCGTCAACGGGAAATACACGAGCCCGTCCAATGTCATCAAAGCCATGCAACGGCTCATGCATGTGCAATAGTCTGCTCTCCATTACCATGTCCCATTCCTTGCCCCGTTCAACGCCCGAAGCCCAAGGCATCTCCTCCGCGGCGGTGCTCCACTGGCTGCGCGCGATCAACAATCTGGAATACCCCAACAGCTTCATGCTGCTGCGCCACGGCGCGGTGATCGCCGAAGGATGGTGGGCTCCGTACAGCCCGGCTGAGCGGCATCAGCTTTACTCCTTGAGCAAAAGCTTTACCTCGGTCGCCATCGGCTGGACCATCGAAGAGGGCTTGGTGAAATTGGACGATCTGGTGACCGGGTTCTTCCCTGAAAAACTCCCGCCGAATCTGCCCGAGGCGTTCCGGCGAATGACCGTGCGCCATTTGCTCACGATGTCCAGCGGCCATGCGGATTGCGTCATGCCGCAACTGCGCCGCCCGCCGGACGAGGACTACGTGAGCGCCTTTTTCTCGACGGAACTGGCTTATGAGCCGGGCTCGCGCTTCGCCTACAACTCGGCGGCCAGCTACATGCTTTCGGCCATTGTGAGCAAGGTCACGGGCCTGAGCCTGGTGGATTACTTGAAGCCGCGCCTGCTCGATCCCCTGGGCATCGACAACCCGTTTTGGGAGACCTGCCCGGCGGGGATCAACCTGGGCGGCTGGGGCTTTTACCTCAATACCGAGGAGATCGCCCGGTTTGGACAGCTTTTGCTTAACCAAGGCCAATGGCAGGGGCAGCAGTTGATCCCCAAAGCCTACCTGGAACTGGCCACCGCGTGGCAGATCGATAACTCAATGAACGAGAACCCGGACTGGAAGCAGGGCTACGGTTTCCAGTTCTGGCGCGGCCAGCATGGCTCCTTCCGGGGCGACGGCGCTTTCGGCCAATACGCGCTGGTGGTGCCTGGGGCCGATCTGGTGTTGGCCACCACCTCGGGCCTGCAAAACATGCAGGACGTTCTCACGCTGGTGTGGAAGGTGCTTTTGCCCGAAGTCCAGGAGGGGCCGTTGCCCGAAAACGCATCCGCGCTGCTCGAGTTGCGCGATTTTTGTGCAAGCTTGGCGCTGCCCATTGCGGAGCCGTGCGGAGAAGTGCGCGGCGACCCGGTTCCCGGCGCGCGCCGGTTCGCCTACAAAATGGAGAAGAACGCCGCCGGGCTCGACCGCATCGGCTTTGCGTTGAGCGAAGAGACGTGCCTCGTCACGTTCCTGCACGGGGGCAAGGCGCAGACGCTCCAGGCCGGGTGGGGGAGGAACCTTCCCGGCACCGAGGCGCTCTATTACGGGCAGCCGCGCAAGGTGGCCGCGAGCGCGGCGTGGAAGAACCCTTCGTTGCTCGAAATCGTGTGCGTTTATTACGAAACGCCGTTCCGGGTCACTTTCGAATGCCGCTTCGATGGGCAAAGCCTGCAAGTCGCCGCCAAGAGCAACTTGCAGTTCGGTACGACGGATTGGGATCTGTTGAGTGGTATCCTGGTATAGAGAGAGTGTTTGTTGATAATTAACGGTAGAATTTTGCTGGATATATTTTTGCTTAACGGTATCACTTGGGGTCCCATGACCAGAATTTTCCCTGCTGCCGTCGTTTCCATTTTCCTGGCTTGCCAGCTTGGCGCGGCGGAACCCGTCACTCCCGAGGCAACCCCCGAACCGCCCGTGACTTGGATAGACCAGGATACCGGCCACCGCGTCTGGCGGCTTTCCAACGAGCCGAACTCCTCGGGGCTTTATTTCAACGCCAACTCCTTCACGCCGGATAAGAAGATGGCCATCTACACCGCCGCGGACGGCCTCCACGCCATCGACCTCGCCACCCGCAAGACTCGGCTGGTGCTGGCCAGCGACGGGAGCGTGATGATGGGGGCCATCAGCGTCTTTGTCGGCCGCAAGACCAATTCGATCTTTTACTATCGCGAGACGCCCGATGCTGCCGACGCGGAGAAAAAGACTTACACGCTTTGGAAAGTGGACGTTTACAGCGGCGAGACGAAAAAGCTGGCTGACATCCCGAAAAAACCCTCCGAACTTTCCATCAACGCCGACGAAACCATTGCGGCGGGGATTTATCGGGACGGCCCGCCCGCGCCCGGCAGCAACTACAACCCGAATGACTTCAAACCCCATTTGGACGCCAACGGGAAACCGATGACGGGGCCATTGGTGCAGCACGACAACAAGTACGAGATGATGAACCGCCGCCTGGAGGCGAAAATCCCGCTGGTTCTCTTCACCGTGAACCTCAAGACGGGCAAGGTGGGCACCTGCATGCGCACCACCACATGGCTCAACCACCTGCTTTTCTCGCCCAGCGATCCCAACCTCCTCATGTATTGCCACGAGGGCCACTGGCAGAAGGTGGACCGGCTCTGGTTCGTGCACCCCGACGGCAAGGGAAACCGGCTCATCCACAAGCGCCAGATGACGGCGGAGGTCGTGGGGCACGAGTTCTGGGCGCAGGATGGCAAGTCCATTTGGTACGACCTGCAATTCCCCCAGGGCACCACCTACTGGCTCGCGGGTTACGAAGTCGAGACGGGCCGGCGCACCTGGTATCACGCCGAATTTTGGGACCGCTCCCTGCACTTCAACGTGGCCTACGGGGAGCCGCTCCTTTTCTGCGGCGACGGCAGCGACCCGAAGCGGGCCGTGTATCCTGAAAAGGAAGCATGGATCAAACTCTTCCGCCCCGAATTGAAAACCACGGACGGCATCACCCGGCCCGAGTTCATCCAGCCAGGTATTTTGAAGGCGGAGCGGCTGGTGAACATGTCCAAGCATGATTACCATTGCGAGCCGAACGTCCGCTTTACGCCGGACAACAAGATGATCCTCTTCACGGGGAACATGTTCGGCCCCAGCTACGTTTATGGCGTGGAAGTGGAGAAAGCCGCGCCGGAAGCGGCACAACCGCAGCAGTAATCTTCCCAACAAGAAAGGCGCTGGCAGGGAAGTCCCCCGCCAGCGCCTTTTTTTAAAACCGGCTGCCTACATATCCAGAAAGTTCTGGAGCAACTGCTTGCCTTCGCGGGTGAGGATCGACTCCGGGTGGAACTGCACGCCATGGATCGGGTATTGGCGGTGCCGCAAGCCCATGATCTCGCCTTCCTTGGTTTCGGCGCTGATTTCCAGCACGTCGTTGGGGAAGGTTTCCCGCTTCACCAGCAGCGAATGGTAGCGCGTGGCCTCGAATGGGCATGGCAGCCCGGCGAAAACGCCCTTCCCGTCGTGCAGGATGGGAGAGGTTTTGCCGTGCATGAGCCGCCCCGCGCGCACCACTTCGCCGCCAAAGACATCGCCGATGGCCTGGTGGCCCAGGCAGACGCCCAAGAGCGGCACACGCGGCCCGAAGCGGCGGATGACTTCGCAACTGATGCCCGCTTCCTTTGGCGTGGCCGGTCCCGGCGAAATGCAGATGCGCTCGGGCTTGAGTGCCTCGATTTCGTCGGGCGTGATCTCGTCGTTGCGCTTAACCAGCAGGTCCGCGCCCAGTTCGCCGAAATATTGCACCAGGTTGTAGGTGAACGAATCGTAGTTATCGATGACTAAAAGCATGGAAAAGTCCTCCGGTTAATGGTGGTGGCAACTGGTGTCCACGCTCTTGGCGTGCTCGATGGCGCGCATCACGGCCATGGCCTTGTTCACGGTTTCCTGGTACTCGCCCTCCGGGGTGGAGTCGGCGACATTACCTCCGCCCGCCTGGATGAACGCCTTGCCGTCTTTGAGCAACACGGAGCGCAGCGTAATGCACGAGTCGTGGTTGCCGTCGAAGCCGAAATAGCCCACCGCTCCCGCGTAGGTGGCCCGCCTGCTTTTTTCCTGCTCGTTGATGATCTGCATGGCCCGCACTTTGGGCGAACCGGAGACGGTGCCCGCCGGGAAGGTGGCCCGCAGCACATCGTAGGAGTTGTTCTCCGGGCGAAGCTTGCCCACCACGTTGGAAACGATGTGCATCACGTGGCTGTAGCGCTCGATGGTCATGAAGTCCGTCACTTTGACGGAGCCGAATTCGCTGACGCG
>CAZEOO010000002.1:0-154751 GCA_964513965.1 uncultured Chthoniobacteraceae bacterium | reverse complement strand
CCCAGGTCGTTGCGGGCGAGGTCCACCAGCATGAGGTGCTCGGCTTTCTCCTTGGGGTCGGCGAGCAGTTCCTTTTCGTTGGCCTGGTCTTCCTCCGGGGTCGCGCCGCGTTTGCGGGTGCCCGCGATCGGGCGGATGGTGATGTTGCCGTCGATGGCCCGCACGTGGACCTCCGGCGAACTGCCCACCAGCGCGAACTCGTCGGCGAACTTGAAGCAGAAGAGATACGGCGAGGGGTTGATGTAGCGCAGCGCCCGGTAGATTTGCAGCGCGTCGCCGTCGTAATCCGTCTCGAAGCGTTGCGAAAAGACCACCTGGAAAATGTCGCCCGCCTCGATGTATTTCCGCCCGTTGCGGACCATCTGGTGGAACTCCTCCTTGGTCATGTTGCTGTGCGGGTGGGGCGCTTCCACGGTGGGCTGCACGTTGACCGGCGGCAGGAACGCGGGCCGGGCGAGCCGCTCCAGCATCGCCTCGATTTTCTCGCAAGCGATGTCGTAAGCGGTATCGGGGTCGCCCCCCACCTCGGCGTTGCACAGGAGGCGCAAGCGGCGTAGTAAATGGTCGAAAATCAGGAGCGTATCCGTGACGAGGAACACCATATCCGGCACGTCGTTGGGCGCGTTCGGTTCCTGCGGCACCGGGCCGATGGTCGGCTCGAAGAAGCGCACCATGTCATAGGCCATGTAGCCCATGGCGCCGCCGGTGAAGAGCGGCAGGCCGGGAAGCTTCACGGGCTTGAAGCGGGCCATCACCTTTTGCAACTCGCAAAGCGGGTCGCCCGCGGCCTGGATGGCGCGGGTTTCGCCCGCTTCGGTGACCGTCACTGCCTCGCCGCGCGCCTGGAAGAGGATGCGCGGGTCGGTGCCGACGAACGAGTAGCGGCCCCGTTCGTTCACGTTTTCAGCACTCTCGAGCATGAAGGTGTAGCCTCCACGGTCGAGCTTTTGGAAAGCCGAAATCGGCGTTTCGGCGTCGGCAATCAGCTCCGTGCTGACGGGGATCAGGTTGCCTTGTTTGGCCAGTTCGCGAAATTCCTCGCGGCTGGGGCTAATCAAATGGGTAGTCACTTTTTATAAACGCTTTCCGGATCGAAAAGTCGGTTTTCGGTAATCGGCAGGGGCGATCCACTCCGGTCGAATTCCTGGTAGAAACAAGAGGCGTAGCCGGTGTGGCACGCGCCGCCTTCCTGGTCCACCTCGAAGAGCAGGCAGTCTTTGTCGCAGTCGGCCCACCATCGCAGCACCTTCTGGGTGTGGCCGCTTTCCTCGCCCTTGAACCAGAGCTTGCTCCGGGAGCGGCTCCAGTAGTGCATGAACCCCGTTTCGAGCGTCTTTTCGATGGAGAGCTTGTTCATCCAGGCCATCATTACCACGCGCCCTGCGGTATCCTTGCCGTTTTGGGTTTGTTGCACGATGGCGGGGATGAGCCCGTCACTGTTGAATTTGAGGTTGAGGTCCATGTTCTTTTGGTTGTTTGGTTTTTGGGTTTTAAAAATGGGTATAAAAAAAGCCCGACGATTCGGAAAGTTGAATCATCGGGCGAAGAGTTCGATGCAAAGGAGGATAGCGATCGACCACGGCAAAAGCCGCGAGCCCGTTTGCTAATGCCACCAATGCAGGAAGAGTTTCACGATAGGGAAACACCTACACTAATCGTACCGGGGGATGCAAGCGGTTTTTAAAACTCGTGCCCAAACTCTATTTGGGCACGTCTAACTTTAGGTGTGTGTCTTTTGGCGGGTTCTTCGGGTGAGGGCAAGGGTGGGGGACGAACCCCGCAATAGGAGCGAGTTGCGGCACGCAATGGTTGGGATATTCACTTTTCAATGGCGCGCGGCAACTCCTGCATGCCACTATCGCGGACGATGCATCCCCGAATCCTCGTCATCTTCAAGACCCACCTGGATATTGGCTTCACCGACTTCGCCAAGAACGTCATGGCGCGCTATACCAGCGACTTCATTCCCGGCGCGCTGAAATTGGCGAAGGAAACCCGGCACAGCCCCGAGCGGTTTGTGTGGACCACGGGGTCGTGGCTGGCTTACCGCTTTTTGGAGGACGCCCCGGCCGCGCAGCGCAAGGTGATGGAGGAGGCCATTGAAGCCGGGGATTTCCACTGGCACGCGCTCCCTTTTACAACGCATTCCGAATTGATGACGCCCGCGCTGTTTGAAGCGGGCCTCCGCTTCTCCCAACTGCTCGACGCCCGTTTTGGCCGAAAGACCATCGCCGCCAAAATGACGGACGTGCCCGGCCACACGCGCGGCATCGTTCCGCTGCTGGCCGCAGCAGGGGTGAAGCTCCTGCACATCGGCGTCAACCCCGCTTCCAGCGTGCCCGCCGTGCCGCCCATCTTTCGCTGGAAAGCGGGCGGCAGCGAGATCGTCGTGGTTTACGAGAAAGAATATGGAGCCACCACGCCGCTGCCTGGTGGGCTGACTCTTTCGGTCAACCTGACCAACGACAACCTCGGCCCCCAGGGCACCGACGAGATTCACCAGACCTACGAGCGGTTGCGGGCGCAATTTCCCGGCGCGGCGATCACGCCCGGTTCGCTCGACCAGGCCGCCGAACACCTTTGGGCGCGCCGCCGGGCGCTGCCCGTGGTCACCGAGGAAATCGGCGACACGTGGATTCACGGCATCGGCACCGATCCGCTCAAAGTGGCGCGGTTTCGGGAGTTGACCCGGCTGCGCGAGGAGTGGCTGAGCGCCGGAAAACTGGGCACCGAAGCTGACCTGCGCCTGGCTGAGCGGCTGCTCCTGGTGGCCGAGCACACCTGGGGGCTGGACATCAAGACGCACTTGCACGATTGGCGCGCCTACACGGCCCGCCAACTCCAGCGTTCCCTGGCCAAGCCGAATTTCAAAAAAGCGGCGCGTTCCTGGGCCGAGCAGCGGAGCTATCTCACCGACGCGGTGGCGGGTTTGCCCCCGGCCTTGCGCGACGAAGCCCAAGCGCGCCTGAAAGCTCTGCGGCCCCGCGTTTCAAAAGGAACCTCCCAAATAACCACGCGCCCCGGCGAGCCGATCCGGCTTGGGGATTTCGAGCTTCAACTCGACGAGCACGGAGCCATCCAGCGGTTGCGGAGGGAGAATCGCGCGGAGCCGCTCGCCGACGCCCGGCACCGGCTGGCCGTCTGTTCTTACCAGACCTTTTCGGAGCGGGACTACCGCCGCTTTTATCGTCAATACAACACCATGGATATGGATTGGGCTCGCAAGGATTTCACCAAGCCCGGCTTGCCCGCTGACGCCCCATCCCAGCGTCTCGAACCCAGACTCGTGTCCCTCATCCAGTTGAAGAACCGGCCCGCCCTCGTTGCCGCCCTGGAGTTCGAGCCCGCCTTGCAACGCCAGGGAGCACCCGCTGGGCTTTCGCTTGAAATCACCGCCGTTGACGATGGCCTCGACCTGCGCTTGCAGTGGACCTCGAAAACTCCCACCCGGCTCCCCGAGGCGATTTGGCTGGGGTTCAACCCCGCGCCGCAAAAAGGCAAGGGGGAGGGCTGGCGGTTGAACAAGATGGGCCTGGATTTGAACCCGCTGGACGTGGTGAGCAAAGGCAACCGCAATCTTCACGGCGTAACCGGCTCGGTCGGCACCGGGCGGTTTTCCGTCACCTCGCCCGACGCGGTGCTGGTCTGCCCGGGAACGCCGCACCTCCTGAACTTCGACGACAAAGCGCCGGAACTGCGCCACGGTATTGCGTACAACCTTTTCAATAACCTCTGGGGCACCAACTTCCCCATGTGGAGCGCCGACCCCGCCGCCTTCCGGTTCTCCTTGCGCTGGCTTGCGTAAATTCCCGAATTTTTTCGTTTCCGAAATTTGAAAGTCGCGATATTCTAACCATCCCTTCACCGCACCCAAGCGGGCGCAGTGGATTCGGGAATGATGGTGGTCGTAGTTCAATGGTAGAGCTCCAGATTGTGGTTCTGGCTGTTGCGGGTTCGAGTCCCGTCGACCACCCCATCCTTTCTTCCTCCGAAAATTCCCTCGTGATTTTTTCGCCTGCGTGTTCTATTGCACCCCCACTATGAAAACCGTCCTTGAGGTGCTCCAGGCTACCACGCAGTATTTCGCGCGGCATGGCGTGGAAAGCCCGCGCCTCAATGCCGAGCATTTGATCGCCCATGTGCTGGGGAAAAAGCGGATCGAGCTTTATATGGAGTTCGACCGCCCCCTGGGCGAGAAAGAACTGGCCCCGCTGCGCGAACTGGTGCGCCGCCGCGCCACGGGCGAGCCGCTCCAGCACCTGCTCGGCACCGTCGAGTTCCATGGCCGCGCTTTCGCCACCGATGCGCGCGCGCTCATTCCCCGGCCCGAAACCGAATTGTTGATGGAACTCATTCTTAAAGAGAACCTTCCCGAAGCTCCCAAAATCCTGGACGTGGGCACCGGCAGCGGCGTCATCGCCCTCACGCTGGCGGCGGAGCTTCCGGCGGCCACTGTCACGGCGGTGGACGTTTCGCCCGACGCCCTGGCCCTGGCCGGGGAAAACGCCGCCCGGCACAACCTGGGCGAGCGCGTCCGGTTCCTGCAAAGCGATCTTTTCGGCTCGGTGGAGGGAGTTTTTGACCTCATCGTGGCCAACCTGCCCTACATTCCCGCCGGGGAAATCCCGACGCTTTCGCGGGAGGTCCAGCGCGACCCCCGCCTCGCGCTCGACGGCGGCCCCAAGGGAACGGAATTGATCGAACGCCTCGTCGATGAAGCCCGGCCCCATCTCGCGCCCGGCGGACGGCTGGCTCTGGAAATCGGCGCGGGCCAGGCCGAGGCGCTTCAAAGCGAGCTGGCGCGGCAAAATTATCGCGACATCCGGGCCGTCGCGGATTATCAAGGAATCCTTCGTTTTCTCTTCGCAGTCTATGGATAAAATTCTCGTGCATGGCGGTCACAGCTTGAACGGTTCGGTGCGGATCAGCGGTTCCAAAAACTCCGCTCTCCCGATCCTCGCCGCGTGCCTTCTTACCAAGGAGCCGTGCACCATCCGCCACGTTCCCGACTTAAGCGACGTGCATTACATGCTCCAGATTATGAGCCACATGGGGGCCGAGGTGGAGCGCGCCAGCGGGACCGTGATCGTGCGGGCGGAGAAAATTAAGACCGTGGCTCCCTACGAGATCGTGCGCAAAATGCGGGCCTCGGTTTGCGTCCTGGGGCCGCTCTTGGGGCGCGAAAAAGAGGCCACCGTTTCGCTGCCGGGAGGGTGCGTCATCGGCGACCGCCCCATCGACCTCCACCTGCGTGGCTTCGAGGCGCTCGGCGCGGTGGTGCGCGTGGAGTGCGGCAACGTCAAGACTTTCGCGGCGAAGCTCACCGGCGCCAAGATCAACCTGCGGGGCAAATTCGGCTCCACAGTGCTTGGCACCGACAACGTGATGATGGCCGCCGTGCTGGCCGAGGGCACCACGATCATCGAAGGGGCCGCCGCCGAACCCGAGGTGGTCGATCTCGCCAATTTCCTCAACGCAATGGGCGCGAAAGTCGAAGGCGCGGGCACCCGCCGGATCGTCATCGAGGGCGTGAAGGAGCTTCATGGGGTGGAGCACGCCGTCATCCCGGACCGCATCGAGGCCGGGACGTTCATGGCCGCCGCGGCCATCGCGGGCACGCGCGTGACATTGCGCCGGGTGGTGCCGGATCACCTCAAGGCCGTCAGCGACGCCCTGGTGCAGGCGGGCTTTGGCATCGAATGCGGCCGCGACACCATCACCGTCATTGGCAACGGAAAACCGAAGCCGCTGGAACTCGTTACCGAGCCCTACCCGGCATTCCCCACGGATATGCAGGCGCAAATGTGCGCGCTTTTGTGCGAGGGGGAGGGGATTAGTGTGATTACGGAATCCATTTTCCCGCAACGCTTCATGCATGTTTCGGAGTTGAAGCGCATGGGGGCGCAAATCACGCTGGAAGGCGCAAGCGCCGTCATCAAAGGCGTGGAACGCCTGAGCGGCGCGCCGGTGATGGCGTCGGATCTGCGGGCCAGCGCGGCGCTGGTGCTGGCCGGGTTGCGCGCGAGCGGCGTCACGGAAGTGAACCGCGTTTACCACATCGATCGCGGCTATGAGTCCATCGACGAGAAGTTGAACGGCCTCGGCGCGCAGATCGAGCGCGTGAAGGTGTAGAAAAGGTAAGAGGATTTAATCACTTAAAGCCTCCCTACCAATCTGGTACCCAAACTCTATTTGGGCACCCACTTGTGCAGGCAACTCTATTGCCATTATTCGCCATGAAAGCCGCAATGGGAGTTGCGAAGACAATTGCGTGCCGAAATAGAGTTTCGGCACGAGAGTGGTGGAAAGCTTTAGTTAACTAAAAATCTCTCGGCCTTTTCCTGGATGGTCTCTGTGTCCTCTGGAAAATTCCTATTCCAATTCCAGCACGCGCACTTCGGGCAGGTTGCGGTAGCGGCCCTCGTAATCCAGGCCGTAGCCGATAGCAAACTCGTCCTCAATCTGGAACCCCACGTAGTCGGCCTCCATCGGTTCCGCCCGCTCCTTGCGTTTGCTTAAAAGCACCGCCACGCGCACGTCGGCGGGCTTGGCCTCCTGAAGCAGCTTCAGCTTCACCGCATGGAGCGTGCGGCCCGTGTCGAGAATGTCATCCAGCACCAGTACGTGGCGCTTCTTCAAATCCGGCAGCGTGTTTTGGAGAAACGTGACCACGCCGCTCGACTCCAGCCCGCCGTGGTAGCTCGCCACTTGCAGGCACTCGAAGTGGAGCGGCAGGTGGATGCGCCGCAGCAGGTCGGCGGCAAACACCAGGCTGCCGTTTAGAATCGCGAGCACCGTCAGCGGTTTGCCGGTGTAGAACGCCGTGATTTCCGTCGCCATTTCATCCAGCCGTGCGGCGATGGTTTCAGTGGAGAAGAGCACGCGGGTGTTCATGGTTCGTTGGAGGGAGGGGGCAGCGTGGGCTCCGGTGCGGGCGGTTGCGGTTGGGGCCGCCGCCGTTTTTCCAGCGCCCAGGCCAGCCAGATGCAAGCTTCATAAACCAAACACATCGGAATGCCCAGCGAAAGGAACGTCACCGGGTCCGGCGTCGGCGCGAGGAACATCGCCAGCACCAGCACCAGAATGTAAGCGTAGGGACGGGTGCGGTTGAGCAGTTGGAAGGAAACCAGCCCCACGTAAACCAGCGCCAGCACCGCCACCGGCAGCTCGAACGCCGCGCCGAAGGAAATGAGCATCCGGGTCACGAAGGAGAAATATTCGCGCACCGTCCAGGAAGGGGCGAAGTTGAGCGACTTGGAGTAGTCGAAGCAAAACCGGAGCGTCGCCGGGAGCACGTAGAAGTAGCAGACCAGCACTCCGGTCAGGAACAGCGCGAACCCGACGAGAATGGCGGGAAGAACGACGCTTTTTTCCCGGCGCGTCAACGCGGGCACCACGAACTGGGCCGCGAAAAAGAAGAGCAGGGGAAACGCGAATACCAGCCCGGCGTAAAACGCCAGGGAGATGGAAATCGTGATCGGATCAATGACCCCGAGGTTTTGGAGGCTGGAAACGAGCGAGGGGTTCACGCTGGCCAGCGGCCGCTCCATCAGCCCCACCAGTTCCTTTTGGAACCCGAGGCACGCCGACATGCAGATCCCCAGCGCCACGGCCATCTTGATGAGCATCCAACGCAGTTCCTCCAAGTGCTGGAGAAACGGCATCGGCTCATCCGTCTCGCGAAGCTGGAAAAGGCGATCAAGCAAGGCCATTGGAAATTGATTATCTCACACCAAGGCGCGAAGGCAAAGCCCTACAAAAACCCCAGCGCCATGAGCCGGGCGAAGGAGCAGAGCGTGTTGGCGTCGTGGAGTTCGCCGCTGGCGATCATATCGCGGAGTTCCTTGGGCGAAAAAGCGCGGCATTCGGCGATGGCTTCGCAGTCGTCGTAATCCGTTCCCTTGGGCGAGGGGACCACGGGGCGCGCCGCGAAAAGATAAGCGTGCTCGTCGGTGAAGCCCGGCGAAGAAAAGAACATCCCCATGGGCGTGAGCGCGCCGCCGGGAGCCAGTTCGTAGCCGCACTCCTCGCGCAATTCGCGCAGGGCCGTGGCCTGGCAAATTTCCGGCGTGTGCGGCTCCGCGGTGTCGATCTGCCCCGCAGGGAACTCCCACAGCGCGCTGCGCACCGGCACGCGTTCCTGGCGCACCAAAAGCAAGCGGCCATCGGCGGTGATCGGCGCGACCACGCACGCCGCCTTGCGGTGAACCACCGTCCAATCCGCGCCGCCGGGCCGCATGGGCGTGCGGACCTTCACGGCATGCACTTCCAGGTAAGGATTCGCGAATGCCGTTTGGTCCTCCAGCGTTTCCCAGCCGGGGCTGTTTTGGGTGAGCTGATGAAAGCGCATACTTACCTTACCGAAAGGAGGGAGATAACCCTCTCGTTACGAATCTCCAGATTCGTAACGCTGTTGTCTTGGAATCTCTGATTCCATGGGCTCGCCTTACGAAACAGAGTTTCGCAGACAATCGCGTTCCCAATCTGGAGATTGGGAACGAGGGTGAAGCGCAGGTTCGCATTATTTTATAGCACCCTTTATAGCACCCCAGGGATTTCTCTTCTGAACTCTGTGTCCTCTGTGGTGAAATCTTAAGCCAACTTGCGCTCCATGATTTCCCCCGCCAGGGCCGGGTTGGCCTTGCCTTTCGAGAGCTTCATGACCTGCCCCTTGAGGAAGTTGATGGAAGCCAGCTTGCCCGCTTTGTATTCGGCCACTACTTTGGGGTTCGCAGCGATCACCTGGTCGCAAAGCGTCTCGATGGTCCCTACGTCGCTGACCTGGCTCAAGCCCTTCTCCGCAATGATGGCTCCCGCCGTTTTGCCCGTTTGGAACATCTCGGCAAACACCTCCTTGCCCTGCTTGCCGCTGATCTTGCCCGCGTCAATGACGTTGACCAGCTCTTGCAGGTTCTCCGGCGTCACGGGGCATTCCTCGATGGTCAGCGCCGCCGTGCCGAGCAGCGCGGGCAGTTCGTTTAAGACCCAGTTGGCCACGTTCTTGGGCTTGCTGGCCCCGGCTGCGGCTTTTTCAAAATAGGCGGCCAGCGGCAGGTCGTTCGCCAGCACCCCGGCGTCGTATGGGCTTACGCAGTATTTTTCAGTAAACCGGGCGCGCTTCTGGATGGGAAGTTCCGGCACCAGCGGCTTGACGGCGGCCACGATCTCCTCCGTCTTGACCGGGAGCAAATCGGGATCGGGAAAATAGCGGTAATCGGCGTCGGTCTCCTTGACGCGCATCAGCGAGGTCTGGCCCGCTTCGTCGTCCCAGCGGCGGGTTTCCTGGAGCAGCTTGCCGCCATTTTCAAGCACTTCGATCTGGCGCTCGATTTCGAAGGCCAGCGCCCGGCGCACCCCGGAGATCGTGTTCATGTTCTTGATCTCGATCTTCGTGCCCAGTTTCTCCTGCCCCTCGGGGCGCACGGAAATGTTGCAATCGGCGCGCATCTGGCCCTTCTCCATGTCGGCGTCGCTTACGTTGCCGTAAACGAGGATTTGGTGGAGCGAGGAGAGATAGGCGAACGCCTCCTCCGGGCTGTGCATTTCCGGTTCGCTCACGATTTCCATCAGCGGCGTGCCCGCGCGGTTGAAGTCGATGCCGCTGGAGCCGTCGAAGTGCGTGCTCTTGGCCACGTCCTCTTCCAGGTGAATGCGGGTGAGCGGGATCACGCGGTCCGGCTCGGCCACGGTCTTTTGCACGTCTTTCGGGAACGCCAGTTCGTGCAGCGGAACGCCGCCGCCCAGGCAAAGGGGCAGGTCGTACTGGGAAATCTGGTAGTTCTTCGGCATGTCCGGGTAGAAGTAGTTCTTGCGGTCGAACTTGCAGACGGGCGGAATTTTGCAGCCGAGCATCAACCCGGTGAGCACGGTGAGGCGGATGGCCTCCTCATTCATCACCGGCAGCGCCCCGGGCAGCCCCAGGCAGACGGGGCAGGTGTGCGTATTCGGCTCCGACCCAAATTCGACGGGGCAGCCGCAGAACATTTTGCTGCGCGTCTTGAGCTGGACATGAACTTCAAGGCCGATGGTGACGAGATATTTTTTCATGGATCGAGTGAGCGTCCGCTTGGGGGTGGCGTTCCGGCTTCCCTGGCGGAAAAGGTTGGGCGAGCCATTAAATAGAGCAGTTGCGTGCGGAAATTTCCAGAGCAGAGTTGGCGGGAAGGTGCGGCCCCGGTTGCATTTTCCCGAGGGTTGGCCTAATCTTCCGGCAGTATGCTCGAATCCGACGCTCTCAATCTGAGCACCCCGGCGTTGCTTTTTCCGGCGGTTTCCCTGTTGCTGCTGGCCTACACCAACCGCTTCGTCACGCTGGCCAACCTCGTGCGCAACCTTCACGAGAGTTACAAAAATGACCCGAACGCCATCTTGATGGGGCAAATCAAGAATCTGCGCTACCGTGTGGACCTCATCAAGCACATGCAGGCGGCGGGCATTTCGAGCCTCTTTTTGTGCGTGGTCTGCATGTTCACGATTTTCGCGGGCTGGCGGGAGATCAGCAACCTCATCTTTGCGGTCAGCCTCCTGTGCATGCTGGCTTCGCTGGGGCTTTCGCTCGTGGAAATCTGGATTTCCGTTCGCGCACTGAATCTGCACCTGGGCGACATCGAGCACGGCGAGAACGAGCGGCGGGGATAAGGAAAAAACTTTTTTCGCTCCGGGCTTGCGGTCTTTTGGGGATTGGTTCACGATTGGCTTCAATCATAAAACCCACTCACTCTCCCCTATTTCTCCTGTGACCATGAGCGAACACCACTATATTGCCTGCGATCTCGGCGCCGATAGCGGCCGCGTGATTCTCGGAACCCTCAAAGAGGGTAAGATCACCCTTGAGGAAGTTCACCGCTTCTCCAACGGCGTTTCCAAAGTCCAGGGTTCCTTCCGCTGGAATATCCTGCGCATTTTCGAGGAACTCAAAGCGGGCCTGCGCAAAGTGGCGGCGAAAAACGTCGAGGCGGAGGGGTTGAGCGTCGATTCCTGGGGCGTCGATTACGTCTATTTCAACCAGCGCCAGCCGATGCTCGCGCTGCCTTATCAATACCGCGATTCCCGCACGGACGCCCCGTATGCCAAGGCGCTCGAAACCATTGGCCAGGAGAAAATCTTCTCCGAAACGGGCATCCAGTTCATGTCGATCAACACGCTTTACCAGTTGATCGACGACGTGGAGCACAACGCGGACGTCATCGGCATCGCCGACCAGTTCCTCTGTATCGCCGATTACCTCAACTACCTCTTCTCGGGCGTCAGCCGCGCCGAGGAAAGCCTCGCCAGCACCACGCAAATTTACAACCCCACCACGCGCCAGTGGTCCACGGAACTCATCAAGGCCATCGGCATGCCCGAGCGGTTGTTCCCGGAGATCGTCCCCTCCGGCGCGAAGATTGGCGCGCTTACCCCGGCCATCACCGAGGAAACCGGCCTGGGGGCTGTTCCTGTCATCGCGACTTGTTCGCACGACACCGGCTCCGCCGTGGCCGCCGTTCCCGCCAAGGGCACGGGCTGGGCGTTCCTTAGCTCCGGCACGTGGTCGCTCATCGGCGTGGAACTTCCCAAGCCGCTCATCAACGCCAAGGTGCTGGAAAACAACTTCACCAACGAGGCCGGTTACGGCGGCACCACTCGTTTCCTTAAAAACATCGTCGGCCTGTGGCTGCTGCAAGAGAGCCGCCGCGAATGGATTCGCCAGGGCCAGAGCATGAGCTGGGATGACCTCGACGTGATGGCCGAAGCCTCAGAGCCGTTCCGCTCGCTCATCGACCCGAACGCGCCGTGCTTCCTCAAGCCGGACCAGATGCCGCAGAAAATCGCCGCCTACTGCCGCGAAACCGGCCAGCCGGTGCCCGAAACGCCGGGCCAGGTTACGCGCTGCATTTTCGAAAGCCTCGCTTTCTCCTATCGGCTCATGCTTCAGAAAATGGAAGAGCTTACTGGCACGGCCATCGACCGCGTTCATATCGTGGGCGGCGGCACGAAGAGCCCGCTTCTCAATCGCTATGCCGCCAACGGCACGGGCCGTACCATTTTGACCGGCCCCGTGGAAGCCACCGCTTGCGGCAATATTTTGATCCAGGCGCTCGCGCTCGGTCATCTTGCTTCGCTCGACGAATTGCGCCAAACTGTGGCCGCCTCCTTCCCCATCAACGAATACAAGCCGCAAGACGTTGCGGCGTGGGATTGCGCCTACGCGAAATTCGAGAAACTCGTCCACTAGCCTTTCTACATGAACGTCACGCTGTTTGTTCCCTGTTACATCGACGCCTGTTACCCCAAGGTGGGGCGCTGCGCCGTCGAAATTCTGGAGCGCCTCGGCCACACCGTCGATTGCCCCAAGGAAATCACCTGTTGCGGCCAGCCCTCGTTCAACTCCGGGTACTGGGAGGAAACGCGCCCCATCGCCCGCAAAGTCATTGAGTTGCTCAAGGATGCGGAGGTGGTCGTCATCATCTCCGGTTCCTGCGGGGCGATGCTGAAGAACTTCTACCCGGAACTCTTCGCGGGCCAGCCCGAGGAAGCCGCCTCCAAGGCGCTTTCGGAGAAAACCTACGAGTTTTCCGACTTCCTCGTCACCAAGCTCGGCGTCACGGACCTGGGCGCGAGCTTCCCTCACAAAGTCACTTTCCATGACGGCTGCCATGGCCGCCGCGAACTGGGCATTAAGGAACAGCCGCGCCAGTTGATGGCCCACGTCAAAGGACTCGAACTCGTGGAAATGGAAGAGGCCGAAACCTGCTGCGGCTTCGGCGGCACCTTCTCCGCCAAGTTCCCGATGATCTCCAGCGCCATGGGCGAGGGGAAAATCGCCTCCGCTCTCGAAACCGGGGCCGAGTACATCGTCTCCAACGATTCAAGCTGCCTCATGCACCAGCAAGGGTTGATCGACCGGCAAGGCAAGCCGATCAAGACCATCCACCTCGCCGAAGTGCTCAACCACCGCTAACCCACTTTTCGACCCATGAGCACCAGTCCCGCCGCCGCACAGTTTAAAAAAGACGCCACCGTCATCACGAAAGACTTGCGGCACCGCTCCGTCATCCGCGAAGCTCTTAAAAAATACGCCGTTACCCGCGACGAAAAGAAGGCCCGGTTCCAAAACTGGCAACAGGCCCGTTACCTGGCTTCTTCCATCAAATGGGACGCCGTGAACCACCTTGACTCCTATCTGGCCGAGTTCGCGAAGAACCTCGAAGCCCGTGGGGGCAAGGTCCACTGGGCCGCCGACGCCGCCCAGGCCCGCGAGATCATTCTCGGCATCGTACGGGAGAAGAAAGCGCGCACCATCGTCAAATCGAAGGTGATGACCGGCGAGGAAATCGAGATTAACGAAGCCCTGGAGAAGGAAGGCTACGAAGTTACCGAGAGCGACTTGGGCGAATTCATCGTCCAACTCCGGCACGAAGCGCCCTACCATTTCGTGTTCCCCGCCATGCACCTCACGCGCGGGCAAATCCGCGACACCTTCCACGAGAAGCTGGGCACCGACTCCTCGGACAATCCGCAGGAGTTGACCATGATCGCCCGCAAGGTCTTGCGCGAAAAATACCTCACCGCCGACATCGGCATCAGCGGGGCCAACTTCGCCATCGCCGAGACGGGCATGATCTCCATCACAGAGAACGAAGGCAACGCCCGGCTCACCTGCGCCGTGCCGAAAACGCACATCGCGCTGCTGGGCATCGAGAAAATCCTGCCCAAGCTCACCGACCTCGCCCTCTTCCTGCCGATGCTGGGCACCGCCGGTTGCGGTCAGATCCTCACTGGTTATAATACCCAGTATGGCGGGCCGAAACAGCCCGACGAACCGGACGGCCCCGAGGAGTTCCACGTTGTTCTGCTCGACAACCGCCGCACGGACCTGCTGGCCAGCCCCGAACAGCGCGACGCCCTTCAATGCATGCGCTGCGGCGCGTGCCTCAACGCCTGCCCCGTTTACAAAAACATCGGCGGGCACACCTACGGCACCACCTATCAGGGGCCCATTGGTTGCGTCATTACGCCGCACCTGCGGGATAAGCAGGAGTTCAAGCACCTCGCTTTCTGCTCGTCGCTTTGCGGCGCGTGCACCGAGGCTTGCCCGGTCAAGATCGACCTCCACCACCACTTGCTGCAAAGCCGCCGTGATTGCGTGGAGCAAAAGCCCGTCTGGTGGGAGAAGCTCGCTTTCCAGGCTTGCGCCTTCCTCTTCAACCACGCGGGAATCTACTCGCTGGGGCTGAAACTGGGCCGCATCGGCCAGGTCTTCCATCCCTTGATTAAGAACACCCCGCTCGACCCGGCCCGCGCCTGGACCCGCTCCCGCGAACTGCCCGAAGTCGCCCCCGAAACCTTCAGAGAATGGTGGAAAAACAGAAAATGAACGACGATCGCGAACAACTCTTAAGCCGGGTGCGCCATGCCCTGGAAATTCCCGCCGAAAAACCGAGCGGCGGCCACGACCACGCTTCCGAACCGCAAGTCGCGGGCGAACACACCGCCGCCGACTGGCTCCCGCAGGTCGGGGAGACGTTTGAAGAACGGGTCGCTCTTTACGCGAAGAATTCGAAGGAATTGACCACCGATTTCCGCTTCATTGAAGGCGGGGAATCCGCTCTGCTGGCTGAACTGGCTGCTATTGCCAAGCAGGAAGGCTGGATGAAAGTGGGCACCCACGGCGGATCGCTTACCGAAGCCGCCGCCGCGTCGCTGGGCCTGCCGATTGTCCGCGTGGATTGCGGGTTCGACAAAGCCGCGCTGGCCGAGTGCAGCGTGGGCATCACCGCTTGCGAGGCGCTGGTGGCCCAGACCGGCAGCGTGCTTGTGACCAGCCGCAGTTCCGGGGGCCGCGCGCTTTCCGTGCTGCCGCCACACCACGTCGTCATCGCCCGGCGCGAGCAACTGGTGGCCGATATGACGGAAGCTTACGAACTCTTATCGGACCGCTATGCCGCCACCGGCTACCCGAGCATGATTTCGTTCATCACCGGCCCAAGCCGCACGGGCGATATCGAGCGCATTCTCGTGCTCGGCGCGCACGGCCCGAAAAAGCTGACGGTGCTTTTGGTTTAGCGGTTTTTCACCGGCCATGAAACTCCCCCTGGTTGTCCTGGCGCTTACGCTGGCCTTGAATGTCTTTGGCTTGAGCGCCGGGGTGCGGATCGTTCCCGTGCCGGAGGGCGAATTGCCTTCCTCGGCTTACCGCGTTACGGTCGACTCCCAGGCGCTGCCGCTTTCCGCTGCTCAGAGCGTGCATGGCGGCGATTACGCGTTCGGCAGCTTTGATTTGAGCGGCTCCTCGGCGGCGGTTGCCGTGATTACCGGCCGCAGCCAGATTGAAAAAGCGGCGGTGTTGCCCCGCACGGCCCCGGTGGAGGTGAAGCGGGAATTGGGCAAGCTCACGGTGGTGTTCAAGCAGCCGTGCCAGGTTTCCGTGGAACCGGCGGGGATCGAGTCGCCGCTGCTGCTTTTCGCGAACCCGCCGGAGAAAGAGGAAGCCCAGGTCCGCGAGGGAGCGCCGAATGTCGTTTATTTCGGTCCCGGGGTTCACAAGCCGGAGCGCATCGTTCTCAAGAGCAACCAGACGCTTTACCTTGCGGCGGGCGCGGTGGTCAAAGGCACCGTTTTTGCCAAAGATGCGGAGAATGTCCGCATCTGCGGGCGCGGCATGTTGGACGGTACGGATTGGGCCTGGGAGCATGGCCCGTCGGGGTGGATGATCGGTTTTCGAAATTGCCGCAACGTGCTGATGGAGGATGTGGTGGTGCGCGGCTCCTGGGGCTGGACGCTGGTTCCGGCGGCTTCGGAGAACGTGACGATCCGCAACGTGAAGGTGGTCAATAGCCGGGTGCAGAATGACGACGCCATCGATATCTGCAATTCACGCGAGGTCACCATTGAGCGTTGTTTCCTGCGCAGCGATGACGATTGCATCGCGGTGAAAGGTTTGGCGGGCCTTTTGAAAGAAGGGACGGCGCTGACGGTGGAGAATCTCCAGATTCGCAATTGCGTTTTTTGGTGCGACCGGGCGCGTATTTTTCTGCTGGGGCACGAGTCGGTTGCGCCCGTGATGAACCGGGTGGAGGCGACGGATTGCGACATTATTCATTTCCGCATGACGCCGTTTTTGCTGGAACCGGGGGAGGAGATGACGCTTTCGAACATCCGGTTTGAGAATTTCCGCGTGGAGTGCGCTGCGGGACAGCGGGAGTTGGTTCGGCTTTTTCCGACGGTGAACCAATACATGAAGTTGCAGCAGCCTGGGCACATTGAGGGTGTGCTTTTCAGCGGCATTCAGGTGTCGGGTTCCGGGGCGGAGGCGCTTAAAATCCAGGTAAAGGGGACGGATGCGGAGCATGCCGTGCGCGATGTGAGCTTTCGTAACGTGAGCTTTAATGGCAAGACGCGGGATGGCGCAGGCCCGGCGGTGGAGATCGGGCAATATACCGAGGGCGTCCGGTTCGAGAACGGGGCGAAGTGACTCAAATTAGCCGCCGTTTGGATTTCTCACGCAAAGACGCAAAGAAATGACGAATCTCTTTTGCGTAAAAAGCTTGGCAAACTCTCGTGCCGAAACTCTATTTCGGCACGAGATGAAAAGAGCGCAGCGTTTTTCGGGGGCACTCGGCTCAGTGGTGCGCTGTTCAGATAAGCGCCCAGGACTGGGCGCTTGGCGGCGACGCTTCGCGCTCCGATATAGGCAAGGCGGGTTTGCGCGCCGGCTTTATTCGAAAGCTCGGGCTGTTTTTCGCCCGCCTTGCTATTGGCTTTGGCTTCTGGGGCTCTGCCCCAGCACCCCGGCAAGGGGGCTTGCCCCCTTGCATCCCATCTATCTTATTTCTTCGCCGTCTTTTTCGTGGTGGCGGCTTTTTTCGCCACGGGGGTCGCGGCGGGTGTGGGGGTCGCCGTGGCCGATGCCGCAGGCGTTTCACTCGCGCTCGGCTTGGGCGCGGCGGGTTTCTCCATGGCGATCAATTGGCTCACAGTGACAAATTTGTACCCCTTGGCCTGAAGGGCGTCGATGATGGCCGGTACGGCGTCAACGGTGCCCTGGTGGATGTCGTGGGTGAGGATGATGTCGCCGGGTTTGGTTTCCGAGATGACTCGTTGGGCGACGACAGCCGAGCCGGGCTTTTTCCAGTCCAGCGGGTCGACGGCCCAGATGATGACGTTGAGACCCAGTTCGTCATGCACCCATTTTTTCTGGTGGTCGGTCATGGCGCCATACGGGGGGCGCAGGACTTTCGGTTTGGTGCCGGTGGCGGTGAAGACGGCGTCCTGCGTTTGCAGGATCTGGGAGCGCACGACGTCGTCGGATTTCCGGGCGAGGTCGGGGTGGTTCCAGGAGTGGTTGCCGAGTTCATGCCCTTCGGCGAGTTCCCGTTTGACGATTTCGGGGTTGGCTTTGACGTTTTCGCCAACGAGGAAGAAGGTCACTTTCACGCCTTTTTTGGCGAGGATGTCGAGCAACTGAGGCGTGCTCGCTTTAGCCGGGCCGTCGTCGAAGGTCAGGGCGACGTAGGGTCCGTCGACGTTGACGTGGTTGTAGGAAAGGCGCTGGTGTACGGCGGCGGGTTCCGCTTTGGGAGCGGTTTCGGAATATTGTGCCTCGACGGCGGTGGGAATGAGCGCGGGAAGCGCGAGCGCGGCAAGCGCCAGGAATGAACGGATCATTGCGGTAACAGTCGATGAATCAAAATGCCCAATTTTTTGACGGTCTCGGGGGGCCAAACCGACTTGTCCGTGGAGAGGGCGTTATCCAGGGCAAAATGTTCGGGCCAGGTGGGCTCGGTGGGCATCTTGGGGATGATCCGGGCGATGATCGCCTTGGCGGTGGCGACGTTCTGGCAAAGGGTTTCGATGACGCTTTGAGCGGTTACGGAGGCTTCGCTGGGGTGCCAGCAATCGTAGTCGGTGACCATGGCCATGGTTGCGTAGGCCATTTCGGCTTCGCGGGCGAGCTTGGCCTCGGCAAGGTTGGTCATGCCCACTAAATCGAAGCCGAGCCGCCGGTAGGTTTCGCTTTCGGCGCGGGTGGAGAAGGCGGGGCCGTCCATGTTGACGTAGGTGCCGCCTTCGTGGACGGTGGCTCCGCTTTCCCCGGCGGCTTCGGCGATCAAGGCGCGCAACGGGGCGGAGGTAGGGTCGGCAAAGGCGATGTGGGCCACGATGCCGTTGCCGAAGAAGGTGTGTTCGCTGCGGCGGCTGGTGCGGTCGTAAAACTGGTCCGGCAGTACGATGTGGAGCGGTTCGTATTGCGGCTGGAGGCTGCCGACCGCCGAGACGGAGACGATCCAGCGCACGCCGAGGGAGCGCAGGGCGTAGATGTTGGCGCGGTGGTTGATTTCGGTGGGCAGGATGCGGTGGCCGCGCCCATGCCGGGGCAGGAAGTAAACGGTTCGGCCCGAGTGGGTTCCACGCACGATGGTGTCGCTGGGATCGCCCCATGGGGTTTCGACCCGAAGCTCGGTGGTGTTGCTAAGCCCCTCGATTTCGTACAGGCCGCTGCCGCCGATGATCCCGATGTTGTGCATGTGTTGGGGAAAATTAAAGCACAACCCCGTCGCATGAAAAGTTTTTCATGATCTCGGGGCCAAGTTCCACGCTTACCGGAACTGCGGTGGGACGGTTTTTTTGGCGATTTTCTCGCGACCCATTTCCAGGATGTGGCGTTCGGCGCGCGTGAGGCTGTGGATGCCTTCGCGGGCGATTTTGTCCAGAATGGGGTCGATTTCCTGGCTGATGAATTCCTTCGGGTCCATCTGTTCCTGGCGTTCGCGCAGCCGTTTGCGGTCATTGAGATAACGCTGCATCCAGAACGGCCCGCCAAAACCGAGCCGCCGGGTATAGAACCAGCCGAAGAACGCGCCGCCCAGGTGGGCGAGGTGCGCGACGTTGCCGCCGTAGCCGGTCAGGAAAAAGAAAATGGAACTGCCAATGACGATCCGCCCCAGCCATTTGGCCTTCATGCGGATGGGGATGATGAAATAGAGCAGCGCCGTGATTTCGAGATCGGGCAGCATCGTCGTGAAGGCGAGGACGATGGCGCAGACCCCGGCGGAAGCGCCCAGGATCGTAAACGGCGCGCCGAAAAGCAGTTGCACCAGGCCGCCAAAGATCCCGCCCAGGAAATAGATGCCCAGGAAGTGTCTCGGCCCGCAGACGGTTTCCACCTCCGGCCCCACGAAGTAGAGTCCCAGGCAGTTGACGAGCAGGTGCAGGATGCCCCCGTGCAGGAACATGTAGGTGAGGAGCTGCCAGTAATAACCCTCCGCCAGGCCCTCGCGGCTGAGGGCGAACGTACGTTCCATCCAGCCCGCCGCGACGGAATCGACGAGCACCTGGAGCAGCCACACCGCCACGTTCAGCGCGATCAGCACTGTGACCAGTGAATAGCCGCCGCCTGGCCAGCGCCGGGGGGCCGTTCTGTTTCCAAATTCCATGAACTTGCTCAAGGTTTGCGGGGGTTCTCTTTAAATGAAATCGGACCGGCCTCAAAAGATGCGCGGGGGCGCTGGGGCTATCCCCATTTAGCCTGCGAAAATATAAACGAACAAGGCGGAAAAATCCACGGAATGCCGCCGTGGCGTTTTAAGAAATCTTGGCCAGCAGCCGGTCGAGGTTATCGACGCAAATCTGGGACCAGCTTTCGAGATTCTCCCGGCGGGCGCGCAATTCTTCCGGCGTGAGGAAGTCCAGTTGGGTAATCATCTGTTCCCGCTTGGTCACCGCGTCCGTTTTGAGGCTGAAAATGTGCACCACCCCGAGGTGCACCTGACCCACGGCGTTGGCGTCATCGTTGAGCAGGGCCACGATATGGTTGGAGAACTCCGTTTGCACGTTCAGCTCCTCGGCCACCTCGCGTTGGACCCCGGCGAGGTAAGCGTCTTTATCGAGCGCGAAGAGCCCTTCGTCGCCGTCGTTCATATGCCCGCCGATGCCCACGGACCCCTTGGCCGCGAGGCGTTGTTCGCCCGCCTTTTTGCCGCGGACATAATGCAGCACGCGCCCGTTATGGACGAGCAGGGCGTAGGGGATGATCTGCTTCAAGGCCGGGTTGGTTTCGGCTGCCGGGCGGGGGGTGAAGAAATTGTTTTCGCGGGCCAACAGGGCGGGGAGATAGTGCTCCACATCAAAGTTCAGGCCCTGGAAAGCGCCAAGCTCATCGAAAAGGGAACGCCGCACGACAAGGATGTTTTCATCGGTCATATGAAGCGGGAGTTTCGCGGGGAACGGGCGCGGTTTCAATGCAGAAGTGGGAAAGAAATGACCATGGGGGCCGCCGGGCCGCCGTGGCGGCTGGGACTTCCCGCGCGGCGCGGACATCCCATTCGAACTCGGGTGTATGAGCATCATCATCGCGGTGGTCATGGGGCTGATCGTCGGCTTGATCGCCAAGCTGATTATGACCGGGACTGGCCCGCAGGGGTGTTTGCCCACGGCCTTGCTGGGCATCGCGGGCAGCGTCGTGGCGGCGGTGGTGGGGCAGGCTTTGGGGTGGTACCTGCCCGGGCAACCCGCCGGGTTCGCCACCTCGATTCTGGGCGCGGTCTTATTGCTGTGGATTTACAAACTTATCAAAAAGTAGGGTCTTGCAATCGCGGCCCGGCAACGCTCACATATTGGCCATGCGCATCGCTGTTCTAGCCGACACCCATAACCGAATCCCTCAACACTTGTTGGGGCAAATCGCCAACGCCGACGAGATCTGGCATTTGGGGGACGTCACCGATGAGAGCACGCTCGATCCGCTTTGGGATTTGGGGCTGCCGCTTCATGTGGTGCGCGGAAATGGGGATTGGAACATGAGCTGGCCGTGGGTGCGCGAACTGGAGCGGGAGGGGTATCGCATCCGGTTGGTCCACATTCCGCCGCTGATGGCGCCGCCTGCCATTGATATTGTCGTGCATGGGCACACGCATGTGCCGCGCAACGAGCGGGTGGGGGATGTGCGCTTTTACAACCCGGGGAGCGTGGGCAAACCGAGCCATGGGGCACCGGCGAGCTATGCCTGGCTGGAATTGGTGGAAGGCCAGCCGCCGAAGTGGGAAGTGGTGAAGCTATAGATGGGGTACAGGGGGGGCAAGCTGCCTAAAGATACTGGCAGCCGCTATATCTCGTGCCGAAACTCTACTTCGGCACGCGCTTGTCCACGCAACTCTATTGCGGCAATAAGAGTTGCCGGAGCAATGGCGTGCCCAAATGGAGTTTGGGCACGAGATAAACAGCGCAGCGTCTCTTTTCGGGGGCACCCTTTTTTAGATAAGCGCCCAGGACTGGGCGCTTGGCGGCGACGCTTCGCGCTCCGATATAGGCAAGGCGGGTTTACGCGCCGGCTTTATTCGAAAGCTCGGGCTGTTTTTCGCCCGCCTTGCTATTTGTTTTGGCTTCTGGGGCTCTGCCCCAGCACCCCGGCAAGGGGGCTTGCCCCCTTGCATCCCACTTTATGCCCGTTCTTTGAAGTGGACTTCGGAGAGGCCGCGCAGTTTGTCCGCCGCCTGTTCCGGCGTAAGGTCGCGCTGGGCTTCGGCCATCATCTCGTAACCCACCATGAATTTCTTGACGGTGGCCGACCGCAGCAGCGGCGGGTAGAAGTGGGCGTGTAGTTGCCAGTGCTCGGTGTTCTCCTGCCCGTTCGGCGCGCCGTGCCACCCCATGGAGTACGGGAATGAGCATTCGAACAGGTTGTCATAGCGCGTGAGAAAGCGTTTCAAAATATCCGCCAGCGCGTCGCGTTCAGCGCCGGTCAAATCCTGCAACCGCAGCACGTGCCGCCGCGGCAAGAGCAGCGTTTCATAAGGCCACGTGGCCCAATAAGGGACGACGACGACCCAGTGGTCGTTCTCGGCGACAATCCGTTCGCAAGCCCCGGTTTCGAGTTTCAAATAGTCGAGCAGCAGCGGCGTGCCGTTCTTTTGGAAATGCTCAAGTTGCCGGGCGTCTTCTTTGCGGGGTTCGTTGGGCAGGAAGTCGCTGGCCCAAATCTGCCCGTGCGGGTGGGGGTTGCTGCACCCCATGATCGCGCCTTTGTTCTCAAAGACTTGCACCCACTGGTAA
This sequence comes from uncultured Chthoniobacteraceae bacterium, assembly GCA_964513965.1. Lineage (GTDB taxonomy): Bacteria > Verrucomicrobiota > Verrucomicrobiia > Chthoniobacterales > Chthoniobacteraceae > UBA695. Next base: position 132,722 of record CAZEOO010000002.1, on the reverse strand, counting down.
GTGCGCCCCAGTTCCTCCGCTTGCGCCGCCCAAACGTCGACCACTCCGCGAATGGCCGCCACCGGCATTTCCGGCAGGGTCCAGTCGTGGCGCGGGGAAAAGCAGATGACGCGGCACGTCCCCTTTACCGGTTCGCTTTTAAGAAACCCGAGCGCTTCATCGGCCGGACCGGCCTCGGGCAAAATCGCGGCGAAGTCGTTGTCGAAAACGAACGTCTCTTTGTAATCCGGGTTCTTCTCCCCGTTCATGCGGGTGTTGCCCGCGCAAAGAAGGCACTTGGGGTCGTGCTGCGGACGGATCTCGCGCGCGGCGGTCTCTTGTTTGCCCAGCCAGGGGCGCTTGGTGCGGTGGGGGGAGACGAGAATCCAGTCACCCGTGAGGGCGTTGAACCGGCGGTGTGGGAAGTCAGATTGTGAAGCCATTATCTTGAGAGCAAAATGAACCCTCAAATTAGCAGGCGACCCAAAATCCCCCAAGCGCCATCTTGCGCACTTTTTGGCCTGGATTGCTCAATTTAATGGCCCCGGGCCTTCTCACGGGCCGCATAGCTGGTCATGAGGTTGCGGTAGTTGGGTACGTGGTTGGAAAGCAGGTTGCCGAGCCCCTCCACGTCGTTGCGCCAGTCGCGGTGAAGTTCGCTCGCGGCGGAAAACCAGCTCATCAACTGCGCCCCGGCGGCGGCCATCCGGGCCCAGGCGGCGTGACGCATCACGTCGTTGAACGTGCCCGAGGCGTCCGTAATCACAAACACCTCGAAGTTTTCCTCCAGCGCGGAAAGGGTGGGGAAGGCGACGCAAACATCCGTGACCACCCCGGCCACCAGCAACTGTCTGCGCCCGGTGGCCTTTACCGCCGCCACGAATTCCTCGTTGTCCCACGCGTTGATCTGCCCGGGCCGCGCGATGTGCGGGGCGTCGGGGAAAAGCGCCTTCAATTCCGGCACGATGGGTCCGTTCGGGCCTTCCTCAAAGCTCGTGGTGAGGATCGTGGGGAGTTGGTAGTATTTGGCGATGTCCCCGAAGGCGAGCACGTTGTTCTTGAACTCGGCGGGCGTGAAGTCCTGGACCAGCGAAATGAGGCCGGACTGGTGATCGATGAACAGCGCGGCGGCGTCATCCCGGGAAATGCGGCGGTATTGGAAGCTCATGGACCGTGATTCGACTCCAGGCGTCCTAAATGGCGGCCCATCTATTCCGACCCCGTAACGTAATTCTTGAAATGACCGCCGGGAAAGGTAGGCTGGCCATTCCCATGCAACTTTTACCCGGTTTCCGCGACTTTTACCCTGAGGACTGCGCCCGCCGCAATTACATCGTGGCCACGTGGCGCGAAGTGGCGCGCCGCTACGGGTTCGTGGAGTTCGACGGCCCCATGCTGGAACCCGTGGAGCTTTACGAGAAGAAAAGCGGCGGCGAACTCGTGGGCCAGCTTTTCGATTTTGTGGACAAAGGGGAGCGGCACGTCACCCTGCGCCCGGAAATGACACCCACCCTGGCCCGCATGGTCATTGCCCGCGAGCGGGATTTCAAAAAGCCCATCAAGTGGTTCTGCGCGCCGCAATTTTTCCGCTACGAGAAGCAGCAGAAGGGCCGCTTGCGCGAATTCGGCCAGTTGAACTGCGATTTGATCGGCGAATCCAACGTGGCCGCCGACGCCGAGATGGTGGCCATGGCCATCGACATGCTGCGCGCTTTTGGGCTGCAGGCAGAGGATTTCGTGGTGCGCGTGAGCGACCGCGACGCCTGGAAAGCGTTTCTTGAAGTTAATGGGATATACAGTGATCTTCAGGTTACTGATTTCCTCCAGGTCATTGACAAAATCGAACGCAACCCGCCCGAAATCACCGAGGCAAAATTAAAAGGCTTTGACCTCACGCTGTCCGAAGTGCAGGCTTTCATTGCCAACCCCGGAACCCACTTCGAGCGTTTCAACGCGTTGGCCGCCGAACTCGACGCCCGGGGCTTGAAAGGCTTCTACCAGCTTGACCCCACCATCGTGCGCGGCCTGGCTTACTACACCGGCTTGGTGTTCGAGGTTTTTGACCGCAAGAAAACGCTGCGCGCCGTCGCGGGCGGCGGCCGTTACGACAACCTGCTCAACCTGATGAGCGACGGCAAGTGCACGTTGCCCGCCATCGGCTTCGGCATGGGGGACGTGGTGCTGAGTCAGTTGATCGACGCCACTCCCGCCGCCGCGGCGAAAATGCAGGCGTGGATCGAAAAGAAACATGCTGCTGACGTTTATATCGTGATCGCCGACGAAGCCCGCCGCATCGACGCCCTGGGGCTGGTCCAGCAATTGCGCGGCCATGGGGCGAGGGTCGATTACCCGCTTTCCGCGCTCAAAGTCGGCAAGCAATTCCAGGCCGCCGAGCAATCCGGGGCGAAATTCGCAGTCGTCATCGGCGCCGAATGGCCGCAGGTCAAACTGAAAACCCTGGCCACCCGCGAAGAAGCCCTCGTTACCCTTGAAGAACTGCCCGAACGGCTGAAAAAGGCTTAAAATCATCATCGAAATCTTTCAAAATACCGCACCTCATGTACCGCACCCACCTCTGCAACGCTCTCCGCAAGGAACACATTGGCCAGACCGTCACCCTTTCGGGCTGGGTCAACTCCCGCCGCGACCACGGCGGCGTCATTTTCATTGATTTGCGCGACCGCGAAGGGTTGACGCAGGTGGTGTTCCGCCCCGAGGAGAATCCGCAGGTGGCCGACGCTTCGCACGATCTGCGCGGCGAGGATGTCATCACCGTCACCGGCAAAGTCGCCGCCCGGCTCGAAGGCACCATCAACCCGAAGCTCGAAACCGGCGAGATCGAAGTCATCGCCTCGGAGTTGACCGTGCTTAACAAGGCCGATGTGCCCCCGTTCCCGCTCGATTCCAAGATCGCCAACGAGGATTTGCGCCTGGCTTACCGCTACCTGGACCTTCGCCGCGCCGAAATGACGCAGAACATCAAGCTGCGCCACCGCGTCGTCAAAACCACGCGGGATTACCTCGACGAGCACGGGTTCCTGGAAATCGAGACGCCCATTCTTTCCAACCCCACGCCCGAAGGCGCGCGCGACTTCCTGGTCCCCTCGCGGCTCAACCCCGGCACGTTCTACGCGTTGCCGCAGGCTCCGCAGCAGTACAAACAACTCCTGCAAGTGGCCGGCATGGAGAAATACTTCCAGATCGCTCGTTGCTTCCGCGACGAGGATTTGCGCGCCGATCGCCAGCCGGAGTTCACGCAAATCGACATCGAGGCTTCGTTCATTACCGACGAGGACATCCAGACCCTCACCGAAGGGCTGATCGTCCGCATCTTCAAGGAAGCCAAGGGGATCGACATTCCCGCGCCGTTCCCGCGCATGTCGTATAACGAAGCCATGAACCGCTTCGGCAGCGACAAGCCCGACACCCGTTTCGGCATCGAACTGACGGAACTCAGCGACATCTTCACCAACTCCGCCTTTAAGGTTTTCCGCTCCATCGTTGAAACCGGCGGCACCATCAAGGCCATCAACGCCAAGGGCGCTTCGCCCGCGCTCTCCCGCGAACAACTCAAAAAATGGGAAGAGTGGGTCAAGGTCGAGTTCGGCGCGAAAGGGCTCGCCTACATCCGCATCAAAGACGGCGTGTGGGATTCGCCCATCGTCAAGTTCCTCGGCGAAGAGGAAAAGAAAGCTCTCGCCGAGCGCATGAACTTCGAGGAAGGCGACATCGTCTTCTTCGGCGCGGGCGCTTGGGAACAAGTGTGCGAAATCCTGGGCCGCGTGCGCTTGCGCTGCGCCGAGTTGCTCAAGCTCCTGGAAAACAGCACCGCGCTGAACTTCCTGTGGGTCGTTGATTTCCCGCTCCTCGCCTGGAGCGCCGAGGATAACAAATACGTTGCCGTGCATCATCCCTTCACCCGCCCGAAGGCCGAGGACCAGGCGATGCTGGAAGATGCCGAGAAGATGGGCAAAATCCGCGCCGTGGCCTACGACGTCGTCTTGAACGGCGTGGAACTCGGCGGCGGTTCGCTCCGTATCCACGAGAAGGAACTGCAAGCCAAGGTGTTCGCCGCGCTCGGCATCAGCCCCGAGGAGCAGGAAGTGAAATTCGCCCATCTGCTCAAGGCGTTCAGCTTCGGCGCGCCTCCCCACGGCGGCCTGGCGCTCGGGCTCGACCGTCTGGTCATGCTCATTGCCGGTGCCGAGTCGATCCGCGAAGTCATCGCCTTCCCGAAGAACAACCGCGGCGTGGATCTGATGACCCACTCGCCGGTGAAGGTGGACTTCAAGCAGCTTCGCGAGATCTACATCCAGAGCACCGCCAAGAAGGCGTAGCTTTATGTTTTCCCGGGGGGCTCTTACCTGGAGTCCTCCGGCGAATCCGTCCCGCCGATCAACTCCCTTGCCGTCGCGGCGATGCCGTTGACGACGGTTTCCAGCCACTCATACTGAATCTTATCCGGCGTATCCGTCGGCTTGTGATAATGGGGGTAGCGCAGCCGGGCGGTGTCCGTAAGCATGACGGCGGGGTAGTTCGCCTTCCAAAAAGACCAGTGATCGGAGCTTCGCGCGCCGGGGAAATTCGTGGGCAGCGTCAACGCTTTGCCGGGGATGGGCGTGCGCCGCTGCCAAATTCCCTGCACGCGTTCCAGCAGCGGGCGCGAGGGGCCGTTGCCGATCATCGCCACGAAATTCGCCTGGCGCGGCAGCAAATAACCCCCGAAGGAGAGCCATTGGCTGCCGGGCTCCTCGGAACAAAAGCCGAGGGTGTCCAGCGAGAGCATGCCTGTGATGTTCTCGATGCGTTCGCGGCAGCGGGCGGCATAAAGATGGCTGCCCATCAGCGGCGTGCGGGTAAAAGGCCGCTCCTCATTCACGAAGGCCACCAGCCGCAGCGTCCGTTTGCCCGGGCGGGCTGCGAAGTGCCGCGCCAGTTCCAGCAGCGCCGCCACCCCGGAGGCGTTGCCGTTCGCGCCGGGCGAACCGCGAACCGTGTCGTAATGCGCCCCGATGACAAAAATATCCGCCGGGCGGCGGGTGCCGCGAATTTCCAGTTCCACGTTCGCCACCTGCTTGCCCATGGCCTGGAACTCCTGGCGCGCCGGTTTTTTGCCGGTGGTGGCGAACGCCTCTTCTATGAATGCGGCCGCCTCCCGCAGCGCCGGGTGAAAGGCGGCGTGGCGTTCCCCGATCTGCCCCGCCAGGCGTTCGATGTCCTGCCTTAGTTGCATAAACTGCTCCGGCCCGAGCGATACCAACCCGGGCAAAGGGACTTCGCGCGAGGCGTTCCCTTTGGACGGGGAACCCGTGGCGGCGGCGCACCCTCCGCGCGTCCCCGCGCCGGACTCCGAATCCAGAATTGACGGAGCCGTGTTTTTGCGGGAAAAGCCGTTGCAGTTGCATCAAACACCAACATGGGAGGAGACATGAAAACAAGGGGACTTCTGAACACTTTCGCGGGATTGGCCGGGGGATTGCTGGCGACGGGGCTGGCGCTGCGGTGGCTGCGGCGGGGCGTGTCGCTGGTGGGAAAAGTGGTTTTCATCACCGGCGGCTCGCGGGGGTTGGGGCTTGCCCTGGCCCGCGAATTTGCCCGGCAGGGCGCGCGCATCGCCATCGTGGCCCGGGACAAAGCCGAACTGGAGCGGGCCAAGGAAGATCTCACCAAACGCGGCGCGGAAGTCTGGACCGGCCTTTGCGACCTGCGCGACCGCGAGCAAATCGCGGCGGCCATTCGCGAAACCGTCAGCTACTTCGGCGGCCTCGACGTGCTGGTCAACAATGCGGGCATCATCACCGTCGGCCCGCTGGAATCCATGAGCGACGACGACTTCGGCAGGGCGCTGGATCTCCATTTTTGGGCGCCTTATTTTGCCATGAACGCCGCCATCCCTTTCCTGAAGGGAAGGGGCGGGCGCATCGTCAACATCGTCTCCATTGGCGGCAAGCTGGCCATCCCTCACCTCGCGCCCTACACCGCCAGCAAGTTCGCGCTGGCCGGGCTTTCCTGCGCCTATCGCGCGGAACTGGCCAAGGAGAACATCCCGGTTACGACGGTTTTCCCCGGCCTCATGCGCACCGGGTCGCACTTGAACGCCCTTTTCAAAGGAAAAAACCGCGAGGAATTCCGGTGGTTCTCCATGGGCGTGGCCTCGCCCGCGAGTTCCATCGGCGCGGGTCGCGCCGCGCGGCAGATCGTCCGGGCGTGCCGCCTGGGTCAACCGCAATTGATCATTACCTGGCAGGCGAAACTGCTGGCGCGCTTGGCGGCGCTTTTCCCGAACCTCACGGAGCGGGCGCTGGCGCTGGTCAACCGCGCCCTGCCGCAAATGCCGGAGCGGGACCACGACCTGCACACCGGCTGGGAGAGCCAGCCCGAGGGAAGCCATTCCCGCATGAGCTGGTTTGCCGACAAAGCCACCGAGGAGTTCAACGAACTGCGCGGCCACTCTTCGCCCTCCGGGGAGCCGCATACGAGGTAAAGCCGTTGCCTTGATTCCCCCGCCCGCCGTGGCCACAATCCCCCCATGCGCTTTCTCGTTTGTCCCGATAAATTCAAAGGCTCGCTGACGGCGCTTGAGGCGGCGGAAGCCATCGGGCGCGGGTTGTCGCGGGCATTGCCGGGTTGCGAGGTGGTCGCGAAGCCGATCGCCGACGGAGGCGAGGGGACGGCGGAGGCGCTCGTGGCCGCTTTGGGCGGTCGCTGGGAAACGCAACTCGTCCACGACCCGCTGGGCCGGGAAGTGGAGGCCCGTTACGGCGTGCTGCCTGGAAACGCCGCCATTCTCGATATGAGCGAAGCCTCGGGGCTGTGGCGGTTGGCTCTCGACGAGCGCGACCCGCTCCGCGCCAGCACGTTCGGCACCGGCGAACTGATTTTCGCCGCCCTGCGCGGTGGCGTCCGCAAGATTTTCGTCGGCCTGGGCGGCAGCGCGACCAACGACGGCGGCATTGGCATGGCCGCCGCGCTGGGATTCCGGTTTTTGGACAGTACGGGCCGCGAACTGCCGCCGGTTCCGGCGAATTTTCTATCAATGGCCCGCATCGTCGCGCCATCCGCCCCCATCGCGGTGGAAATTGTGGCTTTGAGCGACGTGACCAACCCGCTGACGGGCGAGCAGGGGGCGTCCCGCGTTTTCGGGCCGCAAAAAGGAGCGGACCCAGCGGCGGTTGCGGCGCTCGATGCCGGGCTGGCCCGGTTGGCGGACCTGGCGCGGCGCGATTTGGGCTGCGATTTTCGCGAAGCCCCCGGAGCGGGAGCGGCGGGCGGTCTCGGGTTCGGGCTGATGAGTTTTTGCGGTGCCACGGTGCAGCCAGGGTTCGAAACCGTCGCGCGCATCCTGGGTATGGAGGCGCAACTCGGCGCGTGCGATGCCGTGGTGACGGGCGAGGGGAGTCTCGACGCCCAAACGCTCTCGGGCAAAGGTCCGGCGGGCGTGGCCGCGATGGCGCGGCGGCAGGGCAAGCCGGTTTACGCGTTTGCGGGAAGAGTGGCCGACGACCCGCGCATTGGGCAAACCTTTGACGGAGTATTCGCCATCACGCCGCTGGGAATGCCGCTGGCCGAGGCGATGCGGGAAGCGCCGCGCTTGCTGGAACTAGCGGCCCTGGAGATGGGAACTCGCCTCTTCACTGGGCTTTCCCGCGTTTGAAGCGGGCTTTTTCCGAAGTGCCAGGAAGAGCATCAGCGCGGCAAACACGATGAGCACCGCGCCCCATTGCAGGTTGATGTTGATGCCCAGCGAAATGTCCGTCTGGTTGGCGGGGCCGAAGATGCCGACGGCGGCGAGAATGATGCCAAAAATGCCGAACATCAGCCCAAGGGGAATGCGGAGATCGAGTTGCATAATGAGCGATAGGTTAGCGGAAGATCAGGTTGAGGATGAGGGCTGCGGCCAGCACAAGGGCGCCCAAAACTGCCGGGCGTTGCAGCCACGGTTCATGGCCGGATTCCGGCTTCGGCGTGAGCGAATAGACTAGGCCCGTGAGTTCGGCGTCGGTCTTGGTCCGCTTGGTGGCCAGGGAAATACCCAGGGTGAGCACCATGCAGGTGGTCCAGGCGACGATGGCGATCCAGAAGTTCTGGCTCATGTCGCTGGAGAAATGGAATTCCTGGCAAATCCAGCCGCCTTTGATGCCGGGCGTATTACCCCGGGCCAGCGAGAGCCCGTGGAAAATGACCGCCCCGAGCGTGCCACCCAGCAGGCCGAAGAAAGCGCCGTGGCCGGTGGTCCGTTTCCAGAACATGCCCAAGAGGAACGTGGCGAAAAGCGGCGCGTTCACGAACCCGAACACCAACTGGAGCATGTCCATGATGTTGTTGAAGTTCTTGGCCATGGCCGCCGCCGCGATGCTTAGCAAAATGCCGCCCACCGTGGCCCAGCGGCCCATGTGCAGGTAGTGCGCGTCGGATTTATTCTTGGCGATGTAGCTCTGGTAAATGTCGTAGGTCCAGACCGTGTTGAAGGCCGTGACGTTGCCCGCCATGCCGGACATAAAGGAGGCCATCAGCGCCGTGAACCCGATGCCAAGCAGGCCCGTCGGGAAGTAGTGCGCCAGCAGCGCCGGGATGGTCATGTTGTAGTCGATCTGCCCATGGGCGTCGACGGGCAGGAAAGAGCCGTTCTGCTGTTGGATGGCGATGGCGATCATGCCGGGCAGGATGACCAGCGCCGGGAAGAGCATCTTTGGCACCGCGGCGATGAGCGGCGTGCGCCGGGCCGCCGACATGGAATCCGCCGCCATGGCGCGCTGTACCACCAGGAAGTCCGTACACCAGTAGCCGAAGGAGAGCACGAAGCCGAGGCCCATCACCATGCCAAACCAGCCGATGCCCATCGGGTTCTGCGCGGGGTCGCCCATGTTGGCCCAGGATTGCGTCCAGGCGTTGGCGGCGTAGCCGTGATCCACGGAAACCGTGACGAGCTTCGCCTTCAAGCCTTCCCAGCCGCCGATCCCTTTCAGTGCCAGGAATACCAGCGGGGCGAACCCGAGCACGATCATGAAGAATTGCAGCACTTCGTTGTAAATCGCCGAGGTCAACCCGCCCATGAAGATGTAGGCCAGCACGATGACGGCGGAAACGAAAATGCAGGTCCAGTAGTCCCAGCTTACCAGCGTTTCCAGCAGCTTCGCCAGGGCGTGCAGCGAAATGCCGGAGGAGAAAACCGTCATTACGGCAAACGAGGCGGCGTTGAACCCGCGCGTTTTTTCGTCAAAGCGCAGTTTCAGGTATTCCGGCACCGAGCGCGCCTTGGAGCCGTAGTAGAACGGCATCATGAAAATCGCCAAAAACACCATGGCCGGGATGGCTCCTACCCAGTAGAAGTGGGAGGTCATAATGCCGTACTTCGCGCCCGAGGCGGCCATGCCGATGACCTCCTGCGCGCCGAGGTTCGCCGAAAGAAACGCCAGCCCCGTGATCCACGCCGGAATGGAGCGCCCCGACTGGAAAAAGTCGCTGCTCCCCTTCATAAACCGTTTTAGAACAAACCCGATGCCGAGGACAAAAATGAAATAGATGGCCAGGATCAGGTAATCGGGGAACGAGAGATGGATGGACATGGATGAGGGAGCGAGGGTTTAGGGGCATTCCGCACCGGCGCGGCAGCTTTTTGTAAAACGACGTTAAATAACAAACTAACCGACGCTTTTCGGCAATGTCAACCGCGATGCGAACATTTGCACGGCGGGCTGTTGCCCTAAAACACCGCGCCCAGGCTGGCCGTGAGATACGGGGCCGGTTGGGTTTCGGCGGTGTAGTGCGAAAGCCGGTAGTTGCGGACCAGCGCACAACCCGTTTCCAGCTTCGCGTTCAGGTTGCGGTTGATCTGGTAATCCATCCCGGCCCCGGTACGGAGCTCATAATAATCCACCTTCCCGTGGTCATCGTAACGGAAGGAGCCGCCGGTCAAGTCGCCGCCGCTCCAGAATTCGAGCCGGTCGCTATAGTGATAGATGAGCCGCGGGTCGGGCAGGCAGGCCTGGAGATCCCAATTCTCGTCGATGTGCCATAGCACTCCGGCAAGGGGGATTACTGGGTAATGGCTTTGCATCGCAAGCCGCGCCCCCGCCATCAACGAGACCTCCCGGCTCACCGGATAAAAGAACGTGCCCACCGTGGGCACATCGAGATCGCGCCCGTCGAGCCGGTGTGAGAAGTAAAGGCCGGGGCTCGTTTTCAAACTGAAATCCACCCGGCCGCCGGTGGAGTGTTCCCAGCCCAGCACCGCCGCATAGCTTTGGAGAATGTTGGGCGCGATGGAGCGGTTATCGCCAAAGTCGTAGCGCGCCGCCTCGAAGCCGCCTTTGAAGCGCCAGCCGTCGCCGAGAGGGAACCACCGCGCGGCGTTCACGTCATAGTGCCAGGTGTTGGTGACGTTGTTGAATTGGTAAGCCGGGTTGTACCCGTGGCCGTCTTTGAAGCTGCTCTGGAAGGTTTGGTCCACCAGGAAGTTCACTTCATTTAGAGCGGGAGCCGGTTGGTTTTGGAGGATTCCCTGAGCGGGGTATCCGGCAAACCCCGAGATTGGAAATTGGGCCAAAAAGCCCACAAAGAGGATTTTTTTGAGATAATTCACGGAGATCGGGCCTCCGATCTTTATTCAGGGGAGGCGGAGCAGGAACTTGCAAATATTATTATTAAAACCGGAGTGCCCAGCGGTCAATCGGATTATCGGCTCGGACCCCGCCCGCCTCCCGCCTACCCGCAGCCCGGGAAAAATGACCGTTTTTTTGCGCTTTCTTGCATTTGCGGTTGCCTAAATCGCGCTGACACTCTGTAATCTCCCACCCCGCATTTCGATTTTTTTAACCATCCAAGAAAATACTCCATGAACGTCCAACTCGAGAACTTGCCGAACTGCCTTGCCACCCTGCGTGTTGAAGTGCCCGCCGACAAAGTTTCCCAAGCCCGCGAAGCCATTGTGCGGGAATACGCCCAGTTTGCCAAGATGCCCGGCTTCCGCCCCGGCAAGGCTCCTCGCGGCATCATCGAAGCCAAATTCAAGAACGAGATCAAAGAAGAGCTGCAAAAGCGGGTGCTCTCCGACTCCTGCCGCGAGGCCATCGTGGAAAAGAACTTGAAGGTGCTCAACATTTCGAAGGTCGAGGACGTGGAATTCGGCGACGACCAAGTGCTGCGCTACACCGCCACCGTCGTTACCCTGCCGGAGTTCCAGCTTCCCGAGTACAAGGGCATCAAAGTGCAGATTCCCTCCGCCGAAGTGGCGGACAAGGACATCGACGAAAGCATCGACCGCCTCCGCGAGCAGGCTTGCACCTACAGCGACGTGACCGACCGCGCCCTGGCCATGAATGACTTCGCCGTCATCACCTACACCGGCACCATCGACGGCAAACCGGCCGACGAAGTCATCCCGGTCGCCAAAGTCCTGGCTGGCAACACCGATTTCTGGATCAAAGTGACCCCCGAGACCTTCCTGCCCGGCTTTAGCGAGCAGATCGTGGGGCAAAAGACCGGCGAAACCCGCGAATTTGACATCACCATCGCCGCCGACTTCGCCGTCAAGGAACTCGCGGGCAAGACCATCCACTACAGCGTGACGCTCAACACCATCAAGGCGCAGGTGCTGCCCGAGGTGAACGACGAATTCGCCGCCACCGTGGCCCCCGGCAAGAAGCTCGAAGAACTTCGCGACCTCATCAAGGGCGAACTGGCCCGCCAAAAGACCGCCGAGCAGGAGAACGAAAAGCGCAACCTCATTATGAAGGAGCTGCTCTCCAAGGTGGAATGCGAATTGCCCGAGAACCTCGTGGCCAACGAAGCTCGCCGTGAAGTGGACAACATCATCCGCGAAAACCAGAGCCGTGGCATCCCGGATTCCGTGCTCGCCGAGAAGCACCAGGAGATCGAGGCCAACGCCAAGACCAACGCCCGCGACCGCATCAAGGGGACGTTCGTTCTCCTGCGCATCGCCCAGGCCGAGAAATTGACCGTCACTTCCCAGGAAGTCGACCAGCGCGTGGCCATGATGGCCATCCGCTACAACATGCCCGTGGATAAACTCCGCAAGGAGCTTGAGAAACGGGAGGCGCTGGAGTCCATCAACGAGGAAATCCTCACGGGCAAGACCCTTGATTTCCTTGCTGCCAATGCTAGCGTTGAAACCGTTGCCCCGGCCGCCGCTTAAACCGAGCGGCCTACGGGCGGGCCGGCGTCCATGATGGCCCACCATGGACGCCGTCAGAAAAGCCATCCTTTAAAGCTCACCCTTTTAAGACCTTAACTCTACCTTTTCATTCCTATGCTGATACCAATGGTGATCGAACAAACCGGCCGTGGCGAACGCAGCTACGACATTTATTCGCGGTTGCTCAAGGACCGCATCATTTTTATCGGCACCGCGATTGACGACCACGTGGCCAACCTGGTCATCGCGCAAATGCTTTTCCTCCAGATGGAGGACGGCAAAAAGGACATCAACCTCTACATCAACTCGCCGGGCGGCTCCGTCTCGGCGGGCCTGGCGATTTACGACACCATGCAGTTCGTCACCTGCGACGTGACCACCTACTGCCTGGGCATGGCCGCCAGCATGGGGGCGGTGCTCCTGGCCGCGGGCACGGCGGGCAAGCGTTACGCGCTGCCCAACTCGGACATCATGATCCACCAGGTCTCCGGCGGCGCCCAAGGCCCGGCCAGCGACGTCGAGCGGCAAGTGGACTTCATGTTCAAGCTGAAGAAGCGCCTGATCCGCATCCTTGCCCACCACACCGGCAAATCCGAGGAGCAAGTCAACATCGACTCCGACCGCGACTACTACATGACCGCCGCCGAAGCCGCGACCTACGGCCTGGTGGACCACGTCATTGAATCCCGCAAAGAGGCGAAACCTGAAACCTCCGAGCCCAAGCCTGAAGCGTAATTAGAAAATGGGGCGAACCAACAACACGACCATGTGTTCCTTCTGCGGCAAAAGCCACGCGGAAGTGAAAAAACTCATCGCCGGACCCGGCGTCTACATCTGCGATTCCTGCATCAACGTCTGCAAGGGGATTCTTGAGAAAGAACTCCACGACGAGATCCAGCGCCAGATGCCGGTGCTCCAAGTGCCCAAGCCGGTCGAAATCCGCCGCGCCCTGGACCAGCACGTCATCGGGCAGGAGCGGGCCAAAAAAGTCCTCTCCGTGGCGGTTCATAACCACTACAAACGCATCCTCCAGGAAGGCTCCGACTCCATGCCCGACGTGGAGATCGAAAAGAGCAACATCCTCTTAATCGGCCCCACCGGCAGCGGCAAAACCTTGCTGGCCAAAACGCTTGCCCGCGTTCTGGACGTTCCGTTCTGCATCGCCGACGCCACCACGCTGACCGAAGCTGGTTACGTGGGCGAGGACGTGGAGAACATCATCCTGCGCCTTCTGCAAAACGCCGATTACGACGTCAAGCGGGCTGAAATCGGCATCGTTTACATTGACGAAATCGACAAAATCGGGCGCAAAACCGAGAACGTCTCCATCACGCGCGACGTCTCCGGCGAAGGCGTCCAGCAGGCGCTCTTAAAAATTCTCGAAGGCACGGTTTGCAACGTCCCGCCGCAAGGCGGCCGCAAGCACCCGCACCAGGAGTACATCCAGGTCAACACCGAAAAAATCCTCTTCATTTGCGGCGGCGCGTTCGTCGGCTTGGACAAGCTGGTCCAGCGCCGCTTGAGCAAGCGCGTGCTCGGCTTCGGTGCCGAAGCCACGCCCGAAACCGAGGAAAAAGCCGCCAAGGACGCTCTGGCCCTGGTCGAGCCGGAAGATTTGCTGGCCTTCGGCATGATCCCCGAATTTATCGGGCGGCTCCCCGTTGTCACCGCGCTTTCGGCCCTCTCCGAGGACGAACTCGTGGCCATTTTGACCGACACCAAGAACGCGATGGTCAAGCAGTACACCAAGCTGATGGCCATGGAAGGGGTGCACCTCAACCTTACCCGCGACGCTTTGAAAGCCCTGGCCACCCAGGCCATTTCCAAAAAGACCGGCGCGCGCGCTCTGCGGAGCATGATGGAGCGCATTATGCTGGAGCTGATGTATGAACTGCCCAGCCGGGAAGATGTGGCTGAGGTGACGATCAACCGCGCCGTCGTGGAGGGCAAAAAAGCCCCCCTTATCCGCAAAAAGCAGGATAAAGACGCCGCGTAAAATAGCGCACCCAAGCCCATCCACATTCCCGGCGAGCGCCGTTCATAGAGCATTGCTCTAAAAAAGCCTGTGAAAAAAAACCGGTTTCTACTGACAGCGGCGCTCCTGCTCCTCGGCTTCAACGCCGCGGTGGGCCTGCGCGTCGTCATGGGGGCCGGTTCCGGCAATTCCGGGGAGGATAGCGCGTATGAAAACATCGCCGTCCTCACCCGGGCCATGCAGTTGATCCGGCAGGACTACGTGGACGAGAAAAAGGTCAGCTACCGCTCGCTTACCTACGCGGCTTTGAAGGGGATGTTTAATTCCCTCGACCCGCACAGCCGGTTCATGGACCCCAAGGAACTCAAGGGGATGGAGGACGACACCCGCAGCGAGTTCGGCGGCCTGGGCGTCACCGTCACCTGGCGCGACGGCATGCTCACCATCGTCTCGCCCATGGAGGACACCCCCGGCTTCCGCGCCGGGCTTCTGCCGGGGGACCAGATCCTCAAAATCAACGGCGAAGCCACCGAACAACTGGACCTCTCCACTTCCATCGACCGGCTTCGCGGCAACCCCGGCGAAAAAGTCTCGCTCACCGTCATGCGGCCCTCGACCCGCCAGATGAAGGACTACGTGATCGAGCGCGCCATCATCAAAGTCGCCAGCGTCAAAGACGCCCATCTTCTGCCGTCCAAGCTGGCCGGAGACGCCAAGATCGGCTACCTGCGCATCACGCAATTTAACGAGCCGACTGCGGCGGAGCTTCGCGCCAAGCTCGACGAACTGGAAGCCAAGGGGATGCAGGCGCTGGTTCTCGACCTTCGCAACAACCCCGGCGGCATCCTGGAGGGAGCCGTGGATGTCTGCGGGGAATTCGTGGGGCCGAACACGCAGGTCGTTTCCACCGAAGGCCGCGTGCCTTCCTCGCGCAAGGTTTACAAAACCGCCGCCGACACCAAAGAGCGGCCCCGCTACCCCATGGCCATTTTGATTAACGGCGGCAGCGCCAGCGCGGCGGAAATTGTCGCGGGCGCGCTGCGGGATTTGAAGCGGGCCATTCTCGTGGGCGAAACCAGCTTCGGCAAAGGCAGCGTGCAAAGCGTCATCGAGCTTCAGGACGGTGCGGGCGTGCGGCTGACCACGGCCAAATACTACACGCCCGGCAAGCAGGTCATTCACGAAAAGGGGATCGCCCCGAACATCCGCGCCACCATGACGAGCGAACAGGAAAACCTGCTCGTGCTGCAATACCGCGACACCCCGCCCGACGAAGAGGAGCAGCGGCAGCTTGCCGGGTTCCGCGACACCCAGTTGGAGCGGGCCGCCGACGCCCTCAAGGGCGTGATCCTCTACGCCTCGGCGAAAAAGTAGCGCCGCCGCAGCCGTTTTCGGCGCCCGGCGGGCTGGCCGTTTCAGCACCCGTGGCGGCCATCCGCGCGGTGGTTGATCGGCCTTTTGCAATACACTCCCATTCCGAACTCCCGCATCAAGTGGTCCACATGCCACCGGACGGGCGTTCCCCTTGGAAGCTTCCTTGCAATGCAGGCAAGATGGAGCAAACAGCGGTTTGCTTTGTTCATATACAGCCTCCCACAATGGTTTCGTTTGCGGCGCGGTTTCCGCTTGGGCTCGCTGTGCCCTCTGGATTGGGTGTTCCGGTATTGAAGCTGCGGCCCCGCCGGGCCATCATGCGCCCATGCGCCAGAGCCATGGGAAAGTGCGGTATGCGCCCGAACCCGCTCCATTTTTTATCAAAAATGCCGCCCGGATGACCGGGTTGGCCTCAGTGCCGCACCGGCATACTTATTGCGTGATCCTCTGGGCTTTCAGCGGCGTGGGCAAACACGTTATCGACTGCCAGGAATACGATATTTTGCCGCACAGCATCTTTTTTATTGCTCCGCACCAGGTGCATTGCATGGAAGCGAACCCCGAGGGGCTCCTCATTCTCTTCGAACCGGAATTCGCCGCCGGTTCCAGCCGCGCCGCGCTTCTTGATCCTCTCTTCGACCCCGCGGGTGGACGCCCTCCGTTAATGCTGGCCCCGTCCTCGATCAAGCCTTTGATGGCCAGCGCCAACGGCATGATGGACGCCTTCCGTTCGGCGGACCCGTTCCGGCTCGAAACCATCGCGGCTTACTTGCGCCTCTTTCTCATCGAATGCAACCGGCAGTCCGCCTCGACCTCCGTCGCTGCGGTGCCCGGCGGGCGGCTTGTGCGGGAGTTCAAGCGGCTGGTGGAGGAGCGTTTTCGCCGGGCGCACCACGTCGGGGATTACGCGCGCGCCCTTGGCATATCCGCCAACCATTTGAGCGAGGTCATGCACCGGGGGCTGAACCAAGCGCCCAAGGAGTACATCCAGGACCGCCTGCTCATGGAAGCCAAGCGCCAGTTGCTCTTCACGGATAGGTCGGTCAAAGAAATCGGGTTTGACCTCGGGTTTGCGGAGCCCTCGCTTTTCAGCCGGTTTTTCAAAACCGCCTCGGGCCTTTCCGTACGGGAGTTTCGCGGGAAAGCCCCGTGATTTTGCCCACTGTTGCCGCCGTTTTGCCATGGGCGCGCCCTTGGAAAAAGCGCGGGCCGGGGTGGTAATGGAGCCATGGAAACAAATTCAACCCCGGGCGGCGGCAATCTTCGCCGCATTGGCTGTCTGTCGCTGGGGCATATGGTCAACGACGCCTACATGAACCAAATGCAGGTGTTGCTGCCCTATTTCGTCCTGACCGGCATCAGCGTCAGCCGAGGCGCGTTTTTGGTTTCCGCCTTCACGCTTACCTCGTCTCTCGTGCAACCGTTCTTTGGGTTGCTGGGAGAGGGGTGGGGGGCGATGGTATACACCGGCACGCTCTGGATGGCGCTTTTGCTGGGGCTGGTGGGCCGGGTGGGGAGTTACCCCGCGCTGCTTCTTGTCGTGGCTCTTGCCGGGTTCGGGACGGCGGCCTTTCACCCCAAAGCCTCGGCGCTGGTGGCCGCGAGCGCGGGAAAAAACAAATCCTTTGCGCAGGCTATCTTTATTGCCGCTGGCAACGCGGGTTGGGCGCTCACGCCGCTTTTCGCCGCACCACTGGTGGAGCACTTCGGGCTTCGGGTCACGCCATGGTTCATCCTGCCGGGGGCGCTGATGAGTTTCTTTTTGTGGTACACCATGCATTCCCTTCGGCCACCGGCGCGCGCCAGGGCGGCGACTCCGGAGGGCTCGGCCTGGCAGGCATTGAAGGCGGGTTCGGGAGAGCTGGGCCGCATCATGTCCGTCGTCGCCCTGCGTTCGCTCACCTATTTCGGGCTGATCGCCTTTATCCCTCTATATTTGCAGCAGCGGAATGTTCCGCTCCTTACGGGCAGCCGCGCTGTGTTCTTGATGCTGCTGACCGGCTCGCTGGGCGGGCTCTTGGGCGGCTTCCTGGCGGACCGCTGGGGCGGCAAAGCGGTCATCGTCGGCTCGCTCCTGGCGGCGCCGCCTTTGCTACTGGGGGCATTGATCGCCACCGGATGGGCGCGCTATTTTTGCCTGGGGCTGGGAGGTGCGTTTTTGCTGGCCTCCTTCTCCGTCACCGTCACCGCGGCGCATTCGGTGCTGAAACAAAATGCAGGGCTGGCCTCGGGGATCATGCTGGGTTTCGGCACCGGCATCGGCGGCCTGGGAGTCGGCCTCCTTGGGGTGTTTGCGGAGAAAGCGGGCCTTGCGCCCACGGTTTGTCTGCTGGGCTGCCTGCCGCTGGCCGCCGGGTTGGTGGGGCTGTTCATGCGGGCAACCCCCGCCAGATAACCCCGCTATTTTGTAGTAGAAGCTCGTTAAAATCGTATAATGCGAGGCTTCGCCCCCCGGCGCTTTCCTCTCATGCACACCCTCCACTCCACCTTTCGCAAAATGGCGCTGATGGCCACATTGGCGCTTGCCCCCATGTTCAACACCTCTTCCGCAACCGCCGGGGAGCCCGCCGCTCCCGTGACTCTTGAACCCGCCCAGGCCAAAGGGGGCGCCATGGTTCAGACCGACCAGGGCAAGCCCGCCGTGCTCTTCCCGGCTGCGGCGCCGATCAAAGACAAGATCACCTGGACGCTGGAGAAGCCGCTCGAACCCGGGTTCCACCGGCTGGACCTCGACTTTTTCCGCGACCCCAAGAACGGCTTTTCCCCGGACGAAGCGTTGCTCCTGGAAGGCGAGGGTGGGTCGGTATTAGGGAATGTGAATTTGTATTACATCGGCTACGGCTCGAAAACCTTCTCCCGCAACGCCGGTTTCTATAGCGACAAGCCCGTCACGGCGCTCTCGCTTCTGAAGAGCGGCCAGCGCAACCTCGACACCGTGGCCGTCAGCGGCATCAAAATTACCCCCGCCGCTCCCGCCGAGCTTGTCAATTGCCAGACCAGCTATCACTTCGCCGTCAATGGCGGAAAAGTGGGCGTGCCTTCCGCGTTGATCCCGGGCATTTACCTCGTCAACACGCGCCAGCCCGTCGCCATCCATTGGGATGTTCCCGAGGGAAAGAGCTTCGATACCCCGCAAGCGGCCGAAATCCGCGTTTTCCTGGACCAGCCCGCCACGCCGTCACTGGCAGAGAGTGCCGCGGTGACTGAGTTGAGCGCGTTCCGCTACCCGCCGCAGGAGGACGCCTCCATCGCGGTGGAAGGCAACCCCGAGTTGATGAAAACCTCGGATTTGGCCAAGGTGGAGACGCACCGCCTGGTGCTGAAGGGAGCGCGCGGCAAGGACGCCCCGAAACTGGATCTCGTGCCGGGCGGCAAGACCATCGCGCTCGTCACCAGTTGGGACGATGGCCGCGCTACGGATATCCCGGTCGCGGACATGCTGCAAAAACATGGAGTGAAGGGCACCTTCTACATGAATCACCCTTCCGAGATGGTCGCCCGCATGGGCGAACTGGAATCGCGCGGAATGGAAGTCGGCTCGCACACCTGGAGCCACCCGCTGCTGGCGAACGTTTCGCCCAAACGCTGCCTGGCCGAAACCGCCGAGATGCGCCGCTTCCTCGAAAGCAAGCTGGGCCATCCCGTCATTTCTTTCGCTTATCCCTTCGATTACCAGCCCGCCTATGACGCCGGCGGGGATTACGTGCTGCGCAGCCTGCGCGAGGCCGGTTACTGGTCGGCGCGATCCGCCAAAACCGGCGACAACCGCATCGACGGCTTCGCCGAGCCGCTCGTCATGCGGTCCAATTTCCATTTCAAAGCCGGGCCGGAAAAAATGAAGGCCAAGCTGGACGAACTGCTGCAAAAGCCCGGCTCCGTTTTCTATTTCTGGGGGCACAGTTACGAACTGGCGGGCGGCGGCGACAAAATCCTTGAGGATGACCTGTCCACCGTCGGCGGGCGGGACGACGTTTGGTACGCCACGCTTGGGCAGTTGATGACGTGGCAATTCATCCGCGACCACGCGAAGATCGAGCCCGCCCAGGGAGCGTTCACCGTCAAGCTGCCGTGGGTTCACCCGTACCTGCGCCAAGTGCCCGTAAGCCTCGCCGTGCCGGAAGGCGTGAAGGAAGTCACGTGGGACGGCAAGCCCGTGCCCGTCGTGAACGGACATGCCGAACTGGCATGGTGATTATACCAACTCCCAGAAATAACCGGACCCTCTGACTTGGTCTTTTCGCGCTGGGCGGCGTCGCTCGCTTGGCCTGTATTCCTCGAATACAGGCGCTGCGCTCGGCTCCTTGCCCAGCACAAAAATCCCTGCGTCATAGAGTCCTTTTATTTCTGTGAGATGGTATTATTCCATCAGCGGAGCCAGCACGTTCCAGCTCAGGAAGCCCGCGTTAAAATTCGGCACCGCCGTGTCGGGGTGGTAGCACTCGTGGAGCGTGCCGGTTTTTTCCAGGTCGCCCGTTAGCAGCCCCTTCGTTTTTCCGGCCAGGATGGCGGCTTCGAGCGTGAAACCGTAGCGTTTCAGCCCTTCGTACACCACGTAGTTCGCCACGATCCAGATCGGCCCGAGCCAGTTGCTGGGGTTGCCGCTGTTGATCTCCGGCGCATACATCCGTTCATTCCTGGCCAGGGTGCGAACGCCCCAGGAGCAGTCAAACTCCGCGCCATTGTTGAGGTGCCGTTCGACCAAAATGCGGGCTTGCTCCGGGGTGGCGATGCCGCACCACAGGGGGAGGAAGCCGGTGAACGTCTTGACCTTGAGCGGCAGCGTTTGCCAGGACATCGCCATGCCTTGCTTGAACCCCGGCAGGTAATAATCCCTCCGGTCCTCGCATTGCACGTCCACGCTGTAGAAGAAACCGTCGATGGGGTCCCAGCACTCCCGCAAGAGAGCGGTCTTTATTGCCTCCAAATCCCCGCGCAGGCGCTCGGCGTCGGCAGGGCGGCCCAGGGCTTCGGCGATTTCAATTGCGGCCTGGAGATCCTGGATGTAAAGGCAGTTGAGCAGCAGGTTCGCGCTGGAAAATTCCGGCCTGCCGTAAGTGGCCGGGTCGTTGTCCACCCCCACGGCCACGTCCGAGCCCCACACCAGCAGCCCGCAGCGGCTCCGGTAACGCGAGGTCCAGCGGCCGTAAAAGCGCAGCAGGCCATCGAAATAGGGGGCGATCCAGCCGAAGTCGCCCGTGGCTTTGGCAATATCGAGCGCGAATTGCCCGAACACCGGCTTCGCGTGGTTGTGCTCCACGCCGGTATCTTCCGTGCAACCGAAGGCATCCCGCTCTCCTCCTTGCACCATGATGGGAATGGCCCCGTTGGCCGCCTGGGCTTCAAAGAAATCCATCCAGCTTCCCTGGGCGTGTTGCAGCACTTTCGCGTAGAGCGCCTCGTCCATCCAGGCCCGGCCTCCCAGGAGACCCTTGGTAATCCAGAAGCTGTCCCAGTCCCACAGTTGGTCGGTGTAACTCCCGCCGGGCACCAGGAACGGGTGCTTCAAACTGCCCGCCGGGTCGCGCAAAATCGTAGGGACGCTGGAATTGAGGTAAGCTTCGATGGGAGTCATTGGGGTAAAGCGTTGAACTCCCAAGGTTGAAACATCAAGGCCCCGGCGGGTAAACGAAATTGGGAGGCCCAAGCCGGATTGCCGCGCCAATTTTTATATCCACGCCGAGGCGAGGTGCGGACGAAGATGCGGCGGCCCAAGCGATTACAAGGTGGCGACGACATTTCGAGTAGAGTAACGCTAGTCCAATCGTTATTTGCCGTGACAACCCTGCGCAAGTTTGGAAACCTGTCCGCAAATCAAAGGTGATTAACAGTTTAAGCGATTCAACCTTTGAATCCCGGCCGCTCCGTCAGTAATCTCCCCATTCCCTGCCTCCCCATTCATGCCCACTCCCCCTTTTGATTCCGCAAGCCTGGCGAAAACCGAAGCCTATATTCTCGGCCATTGGGAGGATACGGTTCGCTTTGAAAAGGAGGATGCGGGAACGTTGCTGGGCCTGCCGTTTCCCTACACCATCCCGAGCCGCAAGGACGCCTTCCAGGAGCTTTATTACTGGGACACCTATTTCACCTCCCTCGGGCTCGTCGGTTCCGGCCGGGGGAATTTGGCCCGCGACAACGCCCGCAACCTGCTGGCGCAAGCGCAGCGTTTCGGGTACGTCCCCAACGGCAACCGCACCTACTACATCACGCGTTCGCAGCCGCCGTACCTCGCGGCACTGGTGGGGCTCGTGGCCGCCAGCGAAGGCAACGATGCCTTGATCCGCGAAGCGTTGCCGCTTTTGGAGCGCGAGTATGAGTTCTGGCTCACGCGCCGCTCCACCCCAACGGGCCTGGCGCGCTTTGGGCACAACGCCTCGCGCGAGGAGTTGATCGAGTTTTTCCCTGGTGTGCAACGGCGGGTGGGTCTGGAGGGCCAACGCGCCGAGGACGTGCTGGAGACGCTGGCCCACACGATGGCCGAGGCCGAGTCGGGTTGGGATTTCAATCACCGCTTCGATCATCGTTGCCTCGATTTTTGCCCCGTCGATCTCAACAGCACTCTCTTTCTCATGGAGACCCTCCTGGCGAAGTGGACCACGGGGGACGCCAGCGCCACATGGCAGGAGCGCGCGTCGCAGCGGAGGGAGCGGGTGAACGCCCTTTGCTGGAACGAGGAGCGCGGCGCTTATTTCGATTACGACTTTGTCAACCAGCGGCAAGGCGGTTTGCTGGCCGCCTCCACCTTTCAGCCGCTCTGGGCGGGGCTGGCCGATGAGCGCCAGGCTGCGGCGATGGTGCAAAAAGCGTTGCCCTTGTTGGAATACCCCCACGGCATCGCCACGGCGCAACCGGGCGCGCGGGACCGCGTGGGCCAGTGGGATTACCCCAACGCCTGGCCTTGCCTGCAGAACATCGCCTATCGCGGGCTGGAACGCTACGGCTTCCTCGATGAGGCCCGGCGCATCGCCGGAAAATATGCCGCCGCCATGGCTGGCATCTTTGAGAGCACCGGGGATCTTTGGGAGAAATACAACGTCCTCGACGGCTCCGTCCGCACGCAGGGTGAGGCCGGTTATCTGCTGGACGAGAATACCGGCGAGGCAAAGCAAATGGACGCGAGCATCGAAATGCCCTCGATGATGGGCTGGACCGCGGGGGTCTTTATCGACGCGGTGCGTTTCCTTCGCGGCGAGTCTCCTTTCTGGCTGCTTCACTAATAATACTCAATATACACCGTGAGCATCGACCTTTTTCCCTCAACCGCCTCTCCCGTTTGGAACGCCTGGTGGGTGGCCCCCGCCGAAAAGCCCGCGCTCAACGCCGTGGCCGCATACCGGCTGCCGTTTGAAGCCGCCGCCGGGGAGACTTTTCGCGTCCATGTTTCCGCCGATCAACGCTACGACCTCTATTTGAACGGGGAGTGGATCGGCTTCGGCCCCTCGCGCGGCGATTTGAACCAGTGGTTCTACGAAACCTATGATTTGAAGCCGAACCCCGGCGCCAACGTCCTCGTGGCTCGCGTCTGGTCGTTCGATGTTGGGACACGAAAGGCTCCCTACGCGCAACTCACCGTCGCGCACGGGTTCATCCTTGCCTCCAAAAACGCGCAACTCAACACCGGCGTCGGTCCATGGGAAGCCAGGTTCCTGCCGGGTTTCACTCCGACGGACAATTTTCCGCCCGCGGCGTATGCCGGCGGGCAGCTTGTGGTGGACGGCCGCCTGGTGCCCTGGGGTTACGAGCGAGGGGCAGGGGAGTGCTGGGCTCCAGCCGTCAAAGAGAGCCAGGGCCATTCCGCCCGGTCTCCGCTTGGTTGGGGCGAGGAACGCAGGCAAGTGCTGGTTCCCACGACCCTGCCGCCGCAGATGCGCGCCGAGCGCCGCGCGGGGTGCGTGCGGCATGCGCAGGAGGGGCTGCTTACCCCCGCCGAGCCCGTGCGGCAAGCCAGCCACCGCGAACCGCTGGCCGCCGATTGGCAGCGGTTCATTGACGGCGAAGGCGCGCTGGTGATCCCCGCGAACTCGCGGCAAACCGTCATCCTCGACCTGGAGAACTATTTCTGCGCCTTTCCCGAGCTGGAGCTATCCGGCGGCGAGGGGGCTGTGAGCGGAGTGCGCTGGTGCGAAGCGTTGCAGCTTTCCGCCGACGAAATCGTCAAAGAAAACCGGGACGAGATTTACGGCAAACATTTCCAGGGAACTCAAGACCAGTTCATCGCCGACGGCGGTGAGCGCCGCGTCTTTTCCACGCTCTGGTGGCGTTGCGGCCGCTATATCGAGTTCACCGTGCAAACCGCGGGCGCGCCGTTGACGCTGGAGCGTTTCGTTCTCAAGGAAACCCGCTACCCGCTCGAAATGGAGAGCACCCTTTCGCTTTCCAGCGAAGACTTCATGGGCGCCGTGCCCCTCATGTGGCGCACGCTCCAGATGTGTTCGCACGAGACCTTCATGGATTGCCCCTTTTACGAGGAGCTGATGTACACGGGCGATACCCGCCTGGAGACGCTCGTCTATTACGTCACCACCCATGACGACCGCCTGCCGCGCAAGGCGCTGACGTTGTTTGCCTCGTCGCTTTCGGCTTCGGGCCTGACCCGTTCCCGGCACCCCTCGGCGGTGCCGCAGATCATCCCGCAGTTTTCGTTGTTCTGGATCGCCATGCTCCACGACTTCGCGCTATGGCGTGGCGACCGCGCTTTCGTTCGCAAGCTCATGCCCACGGCCCGCTGCGTCATGGAGACCTTCTTGACCCACCTCTCCAGCGACGACGGCTTGCTGCGGCTGCCCGCCGGGTGGGATTGGGTGGACTGGGTGCCGGAATGGTCCGACGGAAAATTCAGGATCGGCACGCCGCCCACGGAAGCCGACGGCCTCAGTGCCATCAACAACCTGCAACTGCTCATGACCCTGAAGCTGATGAGCGGGTTGGAGCAATGGCTGGGCGAACCGGAGCTGGCCGCGCGGCTCGAAAAGAAAGCCGAAAGACTAGGCAAGCTCATTCAAGAAATGTTCTGGGATGAGCCCGCCGCGCTTTTTGCCGACACCACCGCCCATGCGCTCTATTCCGAGCACGCCCAATGCTATGCTTATTTAAGCGGCCTGGTGCCCCCGGACCACCTGGAACGGTTTGCGCAGGCGCTTGCCAACCGGCCCGACCTCGCGCGGGCGACGGTTTATTTCCGCCATTACCTCTTCGATGTGTTCGCCGGGTTGGGCCGCACCGAGGAGATTCTCAAACGGATGGAGCTTTGGTATGGCATGAGAAAAATGGGCCTCAAAACTTCGCTCGAATGCCCCGAGCCCTCGCGCTCGGATTGCCACGCCTGGGGGGCGCATCCCATCTACCACGCGTTTGCCTCCATCCTTGGCATCCGGCCCGCGGGCCTGGGAAGCAAGCGGGTCCACATCCGGCCCTGCCTTGGCTCGCTGGAGGCGGCCCGCTGCGAAATGGTTTATCGGGGCGGCAAAATCCGGGTCGATTTTTCGCAAAAAGACGGGCGGCTTTGCGGCTCCGTCGAACTGCCCAAAGGCGTGGAAGGCGAACTTCTGCTGGGCCACAAACCAATTCCTCTCCAAGAAGGGAAAATAGAAATCATCTAGCTGAACCGATAAAAAGCCCCATTTTTCTATGGAGGTTTTTGAAGTTAGCTATAAACTAATATCGCTAATGTTTATCCCCCAAAGTGACAGATGCAAAAGTGCCCCCCATTGGGTGAATGCGGTGCGCGCGGGTAAAATCCGCCGCGGCTTCACCTTGCTGGAGGTGTTGGTCGCGATGTCCGTGTTCCTGGTTCTCATGGGCATCTTGTTTTCCCTCATCGGCCAGTCCAGTTCCATTTTGCAGCGAACGCAAAATGACGTGAACTCCTACCAGTCGGCGCGCCTGGCCTTCACGATGATGACCCGCAACCTCAGCCAATCGCGGATGGGGGTTTACAACGACTACAATGACCAAACCAACCCCAAGGCTTATCTTCGCAAATCTGACCTGAACTTCGTGGTGAGCGCCATCCCCACGACGTCCTCGATCACCGATTTCGGGCAGGGCAATGCCATCTTCTTCCAGGCTCCTTTGGGCCGGGTGGCCAACACCGGGAGTTACGGAGGCATGCCGGGGTTGCTCAACTCTCTCGGCTATTATGTCACCTATGGGCCAAATCCCAGCTTGCCGGATTTTTTAAAAACGTACGACCGCAACCGCTTCCGGTTGATGCAATTCCTGGCGCCAACGGAAGACATGAAGGTCTATATGGTCAGCGGCTCCAATGGCGCTTGGTACACGGGAAACTCTTCCCTCTACCCCGATAAGACCCTGCTGGACCAGTATTCCACCGTCATCGCGGACAACGTGATCCTCCTTCTCTGCTGGCCGCGGCTTTCCAAAGAGGAAGACCCCACCGGCACCGCGCTCACCGGGTCTTTCAATAATGCGTACCGTTACAATTCGCAAACTGGAGCCACCGATATCCCCCAGCCGATTACCGCCAACCAGCAGCCACCCTTGGTCCAGGTGACCATGGTTGTCCTCGATAAAGTCAACGCCGACCGCCTGCCCAACACCACCGACGTGCCGACCGCGATTTCCGACGCCCTCAAAGATCTTTTCACCGTGGCCAAAGAGGGGGATGCCGATACGGCCGGCACTTTCCAAGGCGATCTCGCCTTGCTTGAGAGCCGGCTCACGGAGAAACACATCGGCTACCAAATCTTCAACAGCACCGTGCCCCTGCGCGAAACCAAATGGACCAAATGAAAGCTTCCCTTCCTTTTCGTTCTTCCTTGCGGGACGGCTTCACCCTGCTGGAGCTTCTGGTTGTCATGGCCATCTTCGCCTTCCTGGCGTCGATGATTGTTCCCTCGTTTAACAACTTGATCGGGGGCTCTTCCCTCACCCGGGCGGGGCAGGAACTTAATGAAACCTTTAACCTGGCGCGCCAGGAGGCCATGGCCCGAAACCGCCAGGTGGAATTCCGGCTCATTAAAATGCCCGGCGCAGGCAACGTGTTGCGTTACCGCGGCGCGCAGGCCTGGGTCAAGCGCAACGATTACGACGTGAAATTTTCAGTTCCATTGTCCAAAGCCGTCATGTTCCCCAACGGCGTCATCATTTCGGAATCAGCGACGCTTTCCCCCATTCTACAGGCCACTGCGTTAACCACGGGCACCAACTCCATTGGCAAGGCGGTCTATTCCTCCCTTAATTTACGCATCCTGGCCAGCGGAGCCCCCACCAGCGCACTTCCGAGCACTTCCAGCTACCTCACGCTGGTGAAAGAAAGGCCGGGGGACGCCTCCGCGCCCACCGACACGGTTCCCGCCAACTTCTACTCCATTTTCATCAACCCGGTAACGGGTGAAGTGAGCACGTTCCAGCCTTGAATATGACTCCTCGTTCTTCCTCCCTGCGTTCATCTGCATCCCGTTCCGGTGTCGCCATCGTTACGGTGCTGGCGATTCTGGTTCTCGTTATGGGCCTTGTGGTGGCCCTCCTTAACCTCGCGAAAACCGAGCGAAAATCCGCCTCCGTGTTCCTCGTCAGTGAGGGGCTCAGACAGTTGAGCGATAGCGCCGTGGGCATCGTGCAGGCGCAAATCAACACCGCCACGACTCTTGGAAGCCAATATGCCTGGGCATCCCAGCCCGGCATGATCCGCACCTACAATTCGGAGGCGGGCACTGACAGCCTGTTTGCCACCGCATACAAGCTTTACTCCGCTTCCACCTTAACAACCACCAACCTTTCAGAACTGACCGGCGGCGCGGATGCCACGGATTATCCATCCAAGGACAAATGGAGTGCAGCGCCAGCCCTTTGGACCGATCTTAACGCTCCTGTCGTCACCGATGGGTCTGCTAATGTCTTTCCCATTATTGACCCTAACGTCAAAAATTCGCCATTGGGCGTGCCAGAAGGCTTTGATTATTCGACGGTCAATACCGGCACCACTTCCTCCGCTGGAAACAATCCTCTCCCCATGCCGGTGCGTTGGCTTTACGTCTTGCAAGATGGGCAAATTGTCGCCCCCACGGCCGTGGGCACTCAAGTCGTTATCAACGGCGCCAGCAAAGCCAACCCGGTCAAGGGGAGAATTGCCTTCTGGACCGATGATGAAAGCTGCAAAGTGAACGTTAACACGGCTGGGGCCGGGGCGAGCGGCACCAGCACCCAGGTTACCGGCTCCAACGGCTATTGGGATATTCCACGGTACTCCATCCCCGAGGATTACAAGCTGGCCACCAGCCAGCCCCTCAGAGGCGAGTTCCAGCGTTACCCGGGGCACCCTGCCACCACCACGCTGAATGCCGTGTTTCCCAAACTGGAACCGCAGAGAATTCTCTCCACCGTCACGCCTCGTTACGGCTGGTCTGACCAGAGTTCCCAAATGGGTGCGACGGACACGGTCTTCACCATGACGCAAGCTTTGTTCAGTGGAACATCGCCCACCAATCCGTTCTACCAGGATATCGATGAAATCGTTTTTACCTCCACCAACAGCGGCCGGACTCAGAATCCCTACTTCACCCGTGACACCGTGGAGCAGGCCCGGTTCTTCCTCTCCACGAACAGCCAGGCACCGGAACTCAACCTTTGGGGTCTCCCCCGCATCGCCTGCTGGCCCGTTCATTCCGACATCCTAACCAGTTCGAGCAGCAGTTATCTCACGCCATATGACCAGCTCATCGCCCGCTGCGCCTCTACGGGAAGCATGGGGAGTAGCAGCTTTAAAGCCTATTTTTTCACGCGTAAAAACGCGTTGAGTTCTACCGAAGATGCCAATATCGGCCGGAACCAGACGATCTTTCAGTATCTTCAGTATTTGACCAACCTGTCGGAGCCTGGTTATGGCGGGGGGAGTTTCAGCCAAAAATATGACACAGACCGCGACCAGATCCTCACCGAAATCTGGGACTACATCCGCTGCACCAACCTCGCCGACCCCAACCTGCTGACAACAGCGGGCAAAGCATTCACGGCGGATACCAATGATGTGACCTATCCCACGGGTAAGGTGGGCACCGGCTATGTCGCTCCCTTGCAGGTGAATGGATGCCAGGGCTTTGGCCGCAGCCTCACCGTCACGGAACTCGCATTTGTCTTTATCTGCGCGGGGGATCCATTGGATAAAGTAGCACTCGCCGCCGTTACAGGCACCACCTCCAGCACTGGCACGACTGCCGGTTCCGGCACCAATACTCCAGTGACCGCCGGCACGGATGGCTTCTTGCGCAGCAATAATACGAGCTATAACGCAGCTCTGAGTGGCACTCTGCTACAACCCAATGAACGTCTGGTGCAGATGATGATCATCCCGAAGTTTTTTTCTCCGGCCATGGGGAACATCCACCTCGTCAACCCAAAAGTCCGCGTGGATATCTCCAATCTCGACACCCTTACACTTGCTGGTAAAGACCTGTTTCCCCCCAAAACCACCACGGTTAAGGGGAAGACCATCATCAGTGCACAAGGCTCGGGGGGGCGGCGACTCGACGGCAAGACGGATTTCAGATTCAATATCGGTTGGCACCATCGGGATCTTGGCGGTACGTATGATTACCGTGCATTCGTAGATGGCACCGGCAAATACCTGAGCCTTACAAACAGCATCAATGGCAGTGATGAGGCGCTGATTCACAATGTTCCGTTTGAAAAATCGGACCAAAAACAAACCTATCCGTTTATCAGCACTTTTGTTCGCGTTCCCATTACCGTCGGCACCACCGGTTCCTCCTCGTCTTATCTTGCCAGCAGCAACCCCGGAGGGATGGCTTTTCAATCTTCCGGTGAGTTGACGGTTACAATCACCAGTTTGTCGGATTCCAAAGTCTTGCAAACGCTTCATTTCGCGGTGCCGACAAGCTCGACGATTCCCATTCCCAATCTGGTTTACATGGGCACGAGCGGTACGGATGGGTCCAGCCCCACTGGCGGCCCCACGGCTCCATCGACTGGCGCGGGATGCTGGTGGTCCTTTAGTAATGCCGGGGCCGCCTCCAAAGCCAGTATGCCCACCGTGACGATCGATGGAAACTCCGTTGTTACCTCAGATTCCTGCGGACGCCTTGCGCGCCTTTGGGCGCATCCCGGGTGGTACAGTGTCTCAAGCACGGTTTCCAGTGTGGGTATTCCCAAGGATGTCGACTCATCGACTTTGTGCGGCACCTTGATTCGCGGTTCCCTGTACGGGGTATCCAGTTCGGGGAACTATAATTACACCCGTGATAAAGGCAGTTTCTATTATACCGACGTTGTTCGCTCGGTCGGGCTGAACAGCGGGGATGGTCGCCTCATCAGCGCCATGAACAGTGTTCCTCTCGGGGCGTTTTCCCCGATCAATGGTTGGGCGTATGATCCGAACAACCCAACCCCCACTTCGATGGAGCACAACCTCAACTCGGGCTATACCCTTTCATTCTATGTTCCGGGTTGCGCCAAGTACCGCCGGCATTTTGCCACCACGGCGATGTCGGGAACGGATGCCTACGATGGGGGTGGGGGCAAATATGCGCCGAATTTCCGCAGCGATCTTGATAGTAACATCTACAACAAGCTCTCGCAGTCCCTGGATTTCGACACCCCCACCAGCTATTGGCCGGATGGCGCCTACATCAACAAGCCCGATGAAGGGAACATCAACACTTCGGGCACCAGCAGGGCGATTCCATACTTCCAAAATGATGAAGAGAGCGCGGCTGATGCCACGGGGTATTTCAGCCCCAACCGCATGATGCCCGGCCCCGGGATGTTTGGTTCGCTGCCAACCCATGTCAAACGGTATACTGGATCCAACGCGCCAAATTGCGCCTGGAAAACGCTCTTGTTCCGCAATCAGCCCAGCCATCCTGAAGCCGTGAAGTGGAATTCCGGTGGAACCTTGATGTCAAACCCGCCGGATCATCTCTTGATGGACCTCTTCTGGATGCCCGTTGTGGAGCCTTACGCCATCAGCGAATCCTTCGCGACCGCGGGCAAGGTAAACATGAATTACCAGATCCAGCCCTTCACCTACATCAAGCGGCCCACCGCCATGTATGCCGTCCTGGAGCGGGAAAAGCTCGCGGCGGTTTCCGGTACTGCGTTCCCGATGTACAAGGATTCGGATTATTATGCGACGGGCGGCGATGCCAGCCATAATTTCAAAATACACTATAACATCAACCCTGCGGAAACGCTCAGGCAGTTTGATGGCCCCATTGGCCGCTTTACCTCCGGCACCATGGGCGGCCGCCTCTTTGTCTCGCCTTCCGAACTCTGCGATTTGTGGCTGGTTCCAGAGGGCAAAACGCTGGAGAATATGACGGGTTTTTGGAATGACAACAAACTCACCGGTGACAACATTCGGGAGCGGCCTTACACCACCATCATCCCGCGGTTGACCACAAAATCGAACACCTACACGGTGCATTACCGGGTGCAGACCCTCAAGCAAGTGCCCTCGGGCCGCAGCACCGACGCAAGTTGGCAGACGTGGGATGAAACCAAGGATCAAGTCACCGGCGAGTATCGCGGTTCCACGACCATCCAGCGCTTCCTCGATCTCAATAATTCAGTGTTCACGTCTGGCGGCGATTTCGCCTTCACTGCCGACACGGGCTCTCCGACGATGGACATGTATTATCGCTGGCGGGTCATCAACAGCAAACAATTCGCCCCGTAAGGAGCCATTGTTCCAGCGCGGAGGCCACCCCGCTTTTCATTCTCGTTCCCAGGTTCGGCCTGGGAACGAGAAGAAGTCCGGTGTCGGGCAGGGGGGGATTTCCCGGTTGCAGTTCCCGTGGAATCCTGTTGATCTAGGAATCCCCAAAACTACAAACAAACTATGCGTTGTTCCTCCTTTTCTCCTTCATTCGGTTTTACGCAAACATGGACGCTCCTTTGCTCGGCTGGCCTCGTCTTTGCCATGGGTTGCCCGGTCAGCGCCCAGCCCCGTGAGCCCAAAGACCCATCCAGCGCGCCGGTGGTGGCGTCGTCTCCCGCCGCCGCTCCCGCCAAACGCGCGGCTACGCAGGATGAGTCCGTCTTATTCAACGCGCTGGACTTGACCCGCCCGGAACTCGCCGCCGTGGCCGCCGCCGTCAACGCGGGGGATTACGACGCGGCCTCCCATGCCTGGGCCGTGTATCTGCGCGAGCGGAAGAACCTTTACTGGGGCGGCAAAAACCCCGTCGTCCCCAAAAAATACAACGTGAAAGCCGCCGACAATGCCGTCAATGGCAAGGTTCAGGGCGGCATGGTGCAATACACCTACGCCTTTCCCGACGGAAAAATTGACTGGCTCTACAACGCCACCAAAGACAACCCCGGCCAATCCTTCAACCACGAATGGCAGTGGCAACTCAACCGCATGTCCTTCTGGAACGACATGGCCAACGCCTACTATTTTACCAAAGACGAACGCTACCCCAAAGCTTTCGCCCAGCAGTTGCACTCGTGGATGGAGCAATGTCCCGTGCCTGCCAAGGCCAAGAACGGTCCTTTCGATGCCTGGCGTACCATTGAAGCGGGCATCCGCATGCTGGGAAGCTTTCCCTACACGTTTTTCTTGATGCTGCCCTCGCCATCGCTTACGGACGCGGACATCGTCGCCTTCACCCGTTCCGTCTACGATCACTCCCACTACCTGCGGACCAACGAAACCAGCGGCAACTGGCTGCTCATGGAAATGAACGGCCTCTGCACCGCCGGGTGCTATTTCCCCGAGTTCCGCGATGCCGCCGATTGGCGCGCCCACGCTTTCGAGCGGATGGCTGCCGAAGCCAAGCGTCAGCTGCTGCCCGATGGCGCGCAGTACGAACTCTCCACCGGCTACCACCCCGACGTGGTCATCTCAAACTTCATCGGCATTCGGGAGACGGCAATCAACACCGGCCATGACAATGAAGTGCCCGCCAGTTACCTGGCTTCCATTGAAAAAGCCTACGAGTGGACGATGTACCTCACCACCCCCAACCGCAACCGGCCGAAAAAGAACGACTCATGGCCTGGCGACGTGCGGCCGCTGATGCGCAAAGCCTTCTCGCTTTATCCGCAGCGCGAGGATTTCCACTGGTTCGCCACCGACGGCAAGGAAGGCCATGCGCCCGAAAAAACGTCGATCTTTCTCGACTGGTCCGGCCAGGTTGTCCAGCGTTCCGGGTGGGAAGAGGACGCCAATTACCTCATCTTCAACGTAGCTCCCCTGGGCTACGGCCATTGGCATCAGGACAAGCTCAACGTCTGCATCTGGTCTCATGGCCGCGAACTCCTCTACGACAACGGCGGCAGCAGCTACGCCAATGACAAATGGCGCAGTTGGTCCGTGAACACCTTTTCCCACAACTGCATCCTCGTCGATGGCCTGGGGCAGAACCGCGGTGCCAGCGATCCCAAGCTGAGCCGGGATCGCGACCCGAACTTCGTCAGCCAGGCGCCCATCCAGGCCAATTGGCAATCCACGCCCGTGTACGACTTCGCCACCGGCACCTACGATGACCCTTACGGCCCGCAGAAAACCCGCATCGCCGCCCAGCAGCGCAGCGTGCTCTTCATCAAGCCGGACCTCTACATCGTCGCCGACCGCATGACGCCCGTCGACGCCGAGCCCCACACCTACCAGGCCCGCTGGCAGCTTCTTTCCACCGAAACGGCGCAGGACCCCAAAACCGCCGCCGTCACCACCGTGGACGCCGGGCAGCCGAACCTGGCCGTTGTGCCGCTCATCACCTCCGGCCTCGAAGTCCGCTCCGCTTCCGCGCAGGAAACGCCGGAGATCCTCGGCTGGAACTGCCGCAAGGACATGAGCCCGCAAAACCTGCCCGCCACCACCGTCTTGCATACCAAGTATGCCGCCGGGCCGCAGCAGTTCCTCACCTTGCTTCTGCCGCTCAAAGCCGACGAGAAGAACCCCGTGGCCGCTGTTGAAGCACAGGCCAAGTACGTCGCGGTGCGGTTCGCGGATGGCCGCCGGTTCCGGATTTCCACGGCGGAAAACGGCGCGATCAAAGTCCGCGAAGTCACCAAAAAAGGGAAGGTCATTCGCGAAATCAACGGAGCCGTTCCCGCTCCGGCCGCCGAAGCCAAGTAATCACCGCTTCAAATCGTAAAGAATTCTCCAATGAAGACCGCAAAGAACACTCCATGGATCTGGACGCCGGATCTGTTCCCCGAACGCAACGCTTTCGTGCGTTTTCGCAAAAGCTTCAACGCCGCAAAGGAAACCCGGGCCACCCTGCGCATCAGCGCCGATTCGCGCTACTGGCTTTGGCTCAACGGCGAGTTGCTCGGCAGCGGCCCCGTGCGGAGCTGGGTCAATCATTGGAAATTCGATCAATACGAAGTCACCCTCAAGCCGGGTAAGAACACCCTGGCCGTGCTCGTCAACTCCTGGGGCACGGGCAACTTCCAATACCTCGTGGCCGCGCCCGGGCTGTGGCTGGAATTGAGCGGTGAAGCCGCTCCCATCGTCACCACGGGCCGGGGCTGGAAGTGCTCCGAATCCCCCGCGCACGTCTCCAATGTGCCGCGCGTTTCCGTGCAGGAGTGGTTCGAGGAACAGTTTGACGCCCGCGCGGATGAGCCGTGGCTCACGGAGAACTTCAACGACAAAGCCTGGAGCGACGCCGTCCAGGTGCCGCCGCCGCACCCGTCGCTGGAGCCGAGCGGCATCGCGCTGCTCACCGAAGAACGGGTCTATCCGCAGCGGATCGTGCGCGCCGAGCAGGTTTCCAGCCCCTCCCAAACGTGGACGCTCGACCTCCACCGCCAGGTGTTTCCCGGCGATGTCGGTTCCGAACTGATGAAGCTCCGGGGTTTCATCACCACGCAAATCTGGAGCGACAAAGCGCAGAAAATCGAGCTGATCCGGCCCCACCACCACTCCGGTGAAATCAAGCTGAACGGGAAGGTCTACCCCGCGCTCGCGGGCGGCCTCATCACCGACGAGCAAATGCAGCCCGTGCCGTTGAAGGCGGGTTGGAACCAGTTGCTCGTCTCCTACCCGGACACGAACGCCAACGATTGCGGCTACGTGCACATGGCGCAATTCGTCCTCACCGTGCGCGCCTCGGCTCCGCTCGTCTGGTCGGCCACCGGAAAGAAGGGCGGCCCCGCGTGGGCTTTCGTCGGCCCATTCGAGTTCACGCAAGCCCAGCGTGAACGCATCCGCGCGGACCGGGATTTTCCCCGCCTCACCATCGCCGAGCCCACGCACCCCGAGGCCAGCGCCGAAGCCTTTGAGAAACTTTACGCCGACGGCGGGCAAAGCATCGACATCCCCGCGCTGCCTTATTTTGCGCCGTTCAGCGACGAATACGTTCTCAACAACGACGCCTTCGCGTTCGCCTGGGGAGATCGCGTCACCGCCCCGCTCGCCATCGAAAACGCGCAGGCGCTTCTCTCCGGCAACGCGGAGTGGGCGCTCATCCCCGCGCCCGCCAAAGGTGACAAGGGCGACGCCGTGAGAGTGCTCGTGGACTATGGCCGCGAAGTCGTCGGCGCGCACGAGTTTGAAATCGAAGCCGCCGAGGGAACCGTCGTCGATTTCTTCAACTTCGAGTTCATCCAGCCCGACGGGCGTGAGAACTACGCCGAAGGCATGAACAACAGCCTGCGCTACATCTGCAAAGGCGGCCGCCAGCGTTACCGCTCCCTGCAACGGCGAGGCTTCCAATATTCCTACATCATCTTTAGAAATATCAGCGGTCCCGTGCGCCTGCGCTCCGCCGACGTTCATTTCATCTCCTACCCGCAAACGCATCAGGGGTGGTTCACGTGCGACGACTTCAAGCTCAACGAAATCTGGAAAGTCGGCGCCCACACCCTGCGCTGCTGCGCCGAGGATACGTATACCGACTGCCCCACTTACGAGCAAACCCACTGGGTCGGCGATTCCCGCAACGAAGCCTTGATCGACTGGGTCATCAACGGCGACCCGCGCCTCTGGTTCCGCTGCGCCGAGCAGATCGGTCAAAGCCTGGAACTCGACTTCGCCGACATCACCGCCAGCCAGGTGCCCAGCTCCTGGAGCAACATCCTCTCCACCTGGAGCTTCCTTTGGATGCGCTCCTGCCGTGAGTACCTGCTCTGGACAGGCGACTACGCCGGTTCGGCCAAGCTCCTCAAATGGGTGATCCGCAACGTGGACGGCGTCGAGCGGCACATCAACGCCGACGGCCTCTTCGAGCTCCAATCGTGGAATCTCTTCGACTGGGCGGAGATGGACACCCCGGACCAGGGCGTCATCACGCACCTCAACTGCTTCGCCGTCGTGGCCCTGCGCGAATGCGCCGAGATGGCCCGCTGGCTCAAAAATCCCAAGGCCGCCACACGCTTCGAGCGTCTGGCCAAAAGCATCGAAACCGCGATCAACACGCATCTTTGGGACGCCGAGAAGCGCGCCTACATCGATTGCATCCACGCCGACGGCACCAAGAGCGCCGTTTTAAGCCAGCAAACCGCCACCGTCGCGCTGATCTCCGGCGTCGCCCAGGGCGAGCGCGAAAAACGCTGCCGCGAAATCATCCACAACCCGCCCAAGGGCTTCGTCAAAGCCGGCAGCCCGTTCTTCGAATTCTTCCTGCTCGAAGTGCTCAAGTTGGAAAACAAAGACCGCGCCTTCCTCGACGTCATCCGGCGCGACTGGGGCTTTATGGTGGAGCAGGGGGCCAGCACTTTCTGGGAAATGTGGAGCCAGCGCCACGGGCGGTTGACCCGCAGCCATTGCCACGGGTGGTCCGCCGCGCCCACCTTCTTCCTATCCAACACCGTCCTGGGCGTGGAACCGCTCAAGCCGGGTTTCGCGGAAGTGCGCATCGCGCCCAAGCTGGGCGACCTGCAATTCGTGCGCGGGGCCATGCCGACGCCGCACGGCCTCATCGAAGTCAGCGCGCGGCGCAAGGGCAGCCAGGTGGAAGTCAGCTACAAAGTGCCCAAAGGCGTGCGGGTGAAGAAGTAATCGCGCCTTACACCGCCAATTCCAGCCTGGGAGCGTCGTTCCAAAGGTCCTCCAGGCTGTAGATTTCGCGTTTGGAGTCGTGGAAAATGTGCACCACCACGTCCCCGTAATCGATCACCACCCATTGGCTCATGGGGAAGCCATCCTGGGCGTGCGACTTCACGCCGTAATCCTTGCGGAGCCCGTCGGTGATGCCGCCCGCGATGGCTTTCAGTTGCGGTTCGGAGCCGCCGGAGCAAATCACGAAAAAATCTGTGAATGTGGAAATATCGCGCAGGTCCAGGACCACGATATTTTCAGCTTGTTTGTCGGAGGCGAAAGCGGCGATGTGCCGGGCGAGTTCTTCTGAGGTCATCTGTAGAGGTCGTTGTTGATAATAAGGTCGTGGACCTTGTCGGGCACCAAATAGCGGATTGACTGCCCGTTGGCAATGCGCTTGCGAATTTCGGTCGAAGAAATATCCACCCGCCGTTGAATGGAGGGGTAGGGGAACGGCGTGGTGTGCTCGCTGCGGCAGAGCACCACGAAGGTCACCATTTTCTGGAGTTCGTCGAAGCGCCGCCAGGTGGAGAGCTTGGGCAGGTTATCCTCGCCCACGAGGTAAAACAGCTTCGCCTTGGGGCCGAAGCGTTCCCGCATCTCCACCATCGTGTCGATGGTGTAGGAAACCCCCGAGCGGCTGACCTCCAGATCCTCCACGTCGAAGCGGGGCTCGTTTTCAATCGCGGCGCGCAGCATTTCCAGCCGCAGCGTGTCGGGCGCGGGCAGGGTGGAAAGTTTGTGGGGCGAAACGGCGTTCGGGATGAAGTAAAGCCGGTCCAGCCCAAGCTTTTCGACCGCCTCGCGAGCCAAAATCAAATGGCCGTGGTGAATGGGGTCGAAGGTGCCTCCGTAAAAACCGAGCTTCATAGGAGGGTAATGTACCCACCCCGGCCACAAGACGCCAGCATAAGAACGCCAGCAATTAGAACTTACCCTTGCCGGGGCGATTTTCCCCCGGCGGCCTCAAGTGTTCACGCCTCCAGCAACGGCTTCATATCCGCCATGAAAACCCGGCGCGTGCCACCCACGTAGCCGTTGAACGTCACGTAGCGCCAGGTGCGGTCCCAAGCGGGGTGGGGGTCGATGCGCAGCACCGCGTCCGCGTAAGGTTGCGCCACGTTGACGCGGACGGCGGTTTCTTCCTGCCATGTGCGAGTGTCCAGCCAGCGCAGCGGCACGGTGCCGTCGCCAAACGCCAGCGGTTCGTGCGTATAACAATCCGTGACGAGGTGGTGGCCGTCGGGGTGAATGGTTGGATGCCCCGAGCCCCGCACCTTATCCGTCATTTTGGCGAGTCCCGTGCCATCGGCATTCACCTGCACGAAGCGCACACCGCCCTCGCGATCGATGTCCAGATTCATGGAGATCCGCTTGCCATCGGGAAACCACGTCGCGTGGTGGCCCCCTTTTTCCCATTGTTCCGGCCCCACGGCACAGCACATTTCGCTGCCGTCGAGCTTCAGGGTAACCCAGGCATACCGGACGGCCTGGTAGGCGTGTTTGAAGAGATCCCACTGGCGATGGCGTGCCCGTGGAAACCAGCGCAGGCTCACCATCACGCGGTCCGATTGCGGGTTGAACTTGCTGTGAAAACCGTAGATCTCGAACTGCTCCGCGTCGCCGATCTGCACGGCGGGCCGCGCTTGCGCGAGCAATTGCCGAATTGAAACCAGCCGCCGCCTTTTGCCCGTCCGTGTATCGGTGATGAAGAAACCGTCGTC
The DNA here is from genome assembly GCA_964513965.1 of uncultured Chthoniobacteraceae bacterium. Lineage (GTDB taxonomy): Bacteria > Verrucomicrobiota > Verrucomicrobiia > Chthoniobacterales > Chthoniobacteraceae > UBA695. The sequence goes on along the minus strand of CAZEOO010000002.1, from coordinate 94,551 downwards.
ATCCACCGGCCCCGCGTTGTCCCGCACGGCTTCATCTGGAACCACGACCCCATAGCCCGGCTGCGTTTTGCGCATGGTGGCCATGTTCGCCGAAATGAGCCAGCGCCCGTCGGGTGAGGCATGGTAAACCGTTCCCTCCATCCGCACCCGCACGCCGGTCAGCGGATCGAGCCGCCAGGCAAACGGTTTCCAATCCGACGGCTCCACATCGTTGAAGTAAAGCTCGTGATCGCTCGCCCCCCAATTGAGGTTTGCGCCCATCTGCGGCTCCCATCCACGGCTTTCGCCCACGGGCCGGTTTTCGCCCGTTGCGAGATCGACAATCCGCACCGTGCCGGCTTCCCCTGGCAGCGGTTGGCGATGCTCGAACGGGAATTGGAAAACCGCCAGGTAGCGCCCGGAAGGGCTGATGGGCGAGGTGTCGAAAAAGCGGTGGATGCACCCCGGCACGTCCGGCGTGACGCACCACACGGGCACAAGCGGGTCAAATTCGCGGTAAGGGGGAAACGCGTTCTGATTCATGGGGCGAATCGTATTGAACACGCGGGCGGGGGGCCATAGCATTTTCGGCGAAAAAAGATGTCAAAATCGAATCTTCCATTCCGGGGAAATTCCGAGATCAAAGTATTGCTTTTTGAATTCGGAACCCCCGCGGCAGGGGTGCGCGTTCCGGCGCACTGCCACCCTTTTTGGCAATTCGAAATGATCCGGCGCGGCCGCGCGGAGTGCTTCCTGCCCGGTGAAAAGCTTTGCATGAGCCCCGGCGATCTCCTCTTTATTCCTCCGTCCGTAGTTCATGGCTTTTCCTATATTTCCGAGCACTGCGAGTATATTTCCACCAAATTCGTCATGTCCGGTGGGTTTCCCGCGCAAATTCCCTCCGGCCTCCTGCCGGGAAGTCTGGCCGCCCGGGTAATCCGTCAGGCTCTGCCGGTTCTGGCAAAGACACCCGCTCCGCTGGCGTCGGTTCACGGCGTTCTGCGCCACTTGTTAAGAGCGTTGATGCTCGATATGTCAGAATCGACACAAGAAAGGGAGATCGGCGATTTTTGGAGCGGGCGTGTCCGGCGGTTCGTCGCGGAGCAAATGGGCGCGAAGGTGACGGTGGCTTCCCTTGCCAAACGTCTGGGGGTTTCGGCAGGCTACCTGAGCGCGCGCTTTCGGGCCGCCGAGGGGCAATCCCTCAAGGCCTATCTCGACGGTGAGCGCGTCCGGCGGGCTGTGGATTTGCTGTGTTACTCGGATCTCCAGGCGGGGCAAATCGCCGAGGCGCTCGGCTTTCCCGACCCCTTCACCTTTTCCCGTTTTGTGCGCAAGCACACGGGCGTTTCGCCCCGCGAACTGCTTCAGAAAAAGCGCCCATAAAAAAGGCGGGCCCATTAAAGCCCGCCCTTTTCAAACCGCCGCAAGCGACAAGAGAACTTAGGGGTAAATCAGATACGGCTTGCGGTCGTTTACAAACCGCTGGTTGTACGGCGCCCAACTGGCCACGATGCGCGAGGGAGGCACGCCGCGCTCGATGTCGGCGCGGATGGAGCGGCTGCCGTAGCATTTATAGAAAATATCGTACTTCGAATCCGGCCCCGTGAAGATGCTGTGCGGGGTCGATTTCTGCGCGGCGGCCAGGATGTAGACGCCGATGGAGCAAATATCCGCCTCGGCCTTCGGGTCGATGCGCAGTTTGGCCCCCTGGAAGCCGTTTTTCGTGTATTCCGTGAACGTTACGCCCGGCAGGTTTTGCGAGCGCATGTAGGACGTAAAGCGCCCCGCGTCCGTCCACTTGCAAGCGGCCACTTGGAAGGGCTCCGGGCCGCCGCAGCCGGTTTCAATGCCGCCCACCTCACCGGCCAGGCCCGTCGCCGCGTAGTAGAAGGGCGAGTTGGCGTAGGGGATGTTGGGGGAAGTGGCCACCCACCGTAATCCTGTATCATTCCAGGTCATATTGCGCTGCCAGTTGTGCATTTTGATGACCGTCAGGTTGCACTTCGGCTGCACCCAGCCCTTGCCGTTAGCCATTTGGGCAAGCTCCCCGGCGGTCATGCCGTGGATGTAGGGCACCGGCAACTGGCCCACGAAGGAAATCCAGCCTGGTTCCATGGGCGGGCCTTCCACGCGCAGGCCGCCCAGCGGGTTCGGGCGGTCGAGCACCACAAAGGGGATGCCAGCCTCGGCGGTCGCCTCCATGCATTTCACCATCGTGGAAATATACGTGTAGGAACGGCTCCCGATGTCCTGCATGTCGTAGACCAGCACGTCGATGCCCTTGAGCATCGCGGGCGAGGGCTTGCGCGTCGGCCCGTAGAGGGAATAAACCGGCAGACCTGTCACGCGGTCGCGCGAGGCGGCCACGTATTTGCCCGCGCCCACCACGCCGTCGAGGCCGTGCTCCGGCGCGTAAAGCGCCACCAGCTTCACCCCGGGCGCGTGGGCAAGCACCACGCGCGTTTTCACCCCATTGCCGTCGATGCCGGTGTGGTTGGTCACCAAGCCCACCCGCTTGCCCTGGAGGATGGAAAAATCGTGCTGTTTGAGCACATCGATGCCGAGTTCAACGCGCTCGGCGTGAAGGGTTCCCCCGAGGGCGCATAAAAGCACGCCCAAAAGAACCGGGAAAAGAACGGGGAAAAACGGACGGAATTTCGATTGAATGCGGAACATAAAAATTTAGGCTTGAGGAACCCCTTGAGGGCACCCTTTAAGGGAAGCAGCCTTTAGCAATTCTATGGAACGGTCTAATATTGGTCAACTCTTGCTCTCCGGCGTACCCGGCCCCGAACTGGATTCCGAAACCGCCGCGGTTTTTCGGCGGGTTCAGCCAGGCGGGTTTATTTTGTTTACGCGCAACATTAAAACACCTTCGCAACTTCGCAAGTTGATCGATGATCTGCGCGCCATTTCCAGCGTGGAGCCCATCATCACCATCGACCAGGAAGGGGGCCGCGTTTCGCGGCTGCGCGAGATCGGCAGCGAACCGCCCAACGCCCAGCAATTGCGCGACAAGGGCGATGCGGCGCTCATCGCGCGCCACGGGCACATCACCGGTCGGCTCCTGCGCCTCTTCGGCTTCAACCTCGACCTCTGCCCCGTGCTCGATATTTCTTTCGACGACGAGGCCGACAACTCCCTGCGCGGGCGCTGTTACGGGCGCGATGTGGCCGAGGTCATCCGCAATGCCGCGGCATTCAACGACGGTCTGCGCGCCGAGGGCATCGCCAGTTGCGGCAAACATTTCCCCGGCTACTCCCGCGCGCCGCTGGACGCCCATCACGAATTGCCGGAAATCGACCTTTCCCGCGACGACATGGAGGCCCACGAACTGGCCGTGTTCCGGCACTTCGTGGCCAAGGATCAGCTCGACTCCATGATGATCGGCCACGCTTTCTACCCGAAGCTCGACCCGAGCCGCACGCCCACGTCCCTTTCGCGCGCCATCATCAACGGGCTGCTGCGCGAGGAGCTTGGTTTCAAGCGGCTCTCCATGACGGACGACCTCGATATGGGGGCCATCCTCAACTTCGGCGGACTGGAAAAAGTGATCCCGCTGGCCATCACCGCCGGGAACGACCTGGCCATGATTTGCCACCGCGTCCAGTGCGTGGAAGAAGCGTGGAAAATTCTGCAAAGCGTGCCTGCCGCCGATCTCGACCGCGCCCTGGAGAACGTCGCCGCCTTTAAAACGAAGCTCGCGCCGCCGGACGCGTTCAGCGACGAGGAATTCCGCCGCCGCGACGCCGACGTGTGGCAACTCCGCGTGGACACCCTGGGAGAAGAAAGAGCCCGGGAGCGCAGCCCGGAAAACGGGAAGCGTTCGCCGGTGGAGAAATACTGAGGATTCACCACAGAGGGCACAGAGAGCACAGAGGAAAAGGCAGAGAATTCAAAGGATGCGGGGGATTATCCCTTCCTTGTTTGGCCCTCGTTACGAATCTCCAGATTCGTAACGCGAGTGTCTTGGAATCTCTGATTCCATGGACGTGCTTAACGAATCAGAGATTCGCAGACAACTTGCGTTCCCAATCTGGAGATTGGGAACGAGGACGTTCAACTCCCATTGCGGTTTTTACCCCTTCGCTGCTTCCATCGCCTGCAAGCGGGCGCGCTCTGTCGCTTTTTCCAACAACTGCTGGAGCCGCTCCATGCTCTTGCCGTCTTTGAGCTTTTCGCCTTCGGCGTTGGTCACGTAGAAGCTGTCGATGGCTCCGCCTTTCTCCGTCGCGATGCGCGAAAGGCCGATGTTCAAGCCCGCTTCGCCGAAGCCGCGCAGAATGTTGTAGAGCAGCCCCAGCCGGTCCGGCGTCTGGATGTCCACCACCGTGTAAATGGGGTGGGCGTCGTTGTCGATGCCGATGCGGGTGGGGAAGTCGATCTCCTGCAAAAGCTGCGACTTCTTGCCCATCGCTTTTTGCAGTGCCTGCGGAAAATCGAAGTCCTCCCGCGAGAGCGCCTCGCCCAGGGTTGCCTCCACCAGTTGGGTGTCCTTGGCGTTGGTCACCGCCTGGAAACGGGTGTCGCACACGCGGAAAATGTCGAACACGAGATTGTCCTCCCTCGTGTAAATATCCGCGCTCAAGATGTTCAAGTGCGCGATGGCCAGCGCCCCCGCGATCTTGGCCAGCAGATTCTTGCGGTCCCAGGTGCAAACCCACAGTTCGCTGTGGCCGCGGTCCGGGTGCGGCACCCAGCGGACCGCCGGGGCCAGCCCGTCCGTGCCGCGCCCCTCAAAGAACGTGTGGAAAAGCCGGATGTGGGAAGCGATCGCGTTCTCCTCGAACGTGCTGAAATAATTCTCCGGCATGAACTCGAAATGCGCTTCCACCTCGGCGGCATACGGAGCGCCGAGGCGCTTGAGCACGGCACCCAGGATCGTTTGGCGGCGCTGGGCGCGCTCCGCAAAGAACGCCTCGCCGTCGGCCAGATACCGCGAGGCGCTGCGGTAAAGCTGCCACACGAGCGACTCCTTCCAGTCGCTCCACACCGCGTTGTCGCCCACGCCCATGCCGTCGGCCAGCGTGATGAGCATCAGCATGTCCAGGTTCGCCTGGTTATGGAGCGCGTCGGCGAACTCCGAAATCGTCGCGGGGTCCTCGATGTTGCGCCGCTGGGCGGTGTCCGAAAGCAGGTTGTGTTGATCGACCAATAGGAGCAGCATTTTGCGCCGTCCGGAGGAAAGCTGGAGCCGGGCCGAAACGCGGGAAGCGGCCATGGCGCTGGCCTCCGCGTGGTAGCGGGCCACGGAAGCCTTGCCCACGTCGTGCAAGAGCATCGTGAGGTAAAGAATGAAGGGGTCCTCGATTTTTTTGAAAAGCTCCCGGTAGCCGAGCAGGCGCTCCTCGGTGGTGTCGATCAATTCATCGAGCTTCTCCAGGCAGACCAGCGTGTGTTCGTCCGCCGTGTAGCGGTGGAAAAACTCGTGCTGCACGAGGCAGGTCATCGGCGCGAATTCCGGGATGTATTTGCCCAGGAAATTGTACTCGTGCATCATCCGCACGATGCGCCCCACTTCGCCCTTTCGGCTGAAAATGGCCTCGAACGTCTCCCGCGCCGCGCGCGAGTAGCAGTAGGTGCGGTCCACCAGTTGCAGGTGGCGGCGCACCAGGATCTCCAGTTCCGGTGAGAACTTCGCCTGCCGCTGCTGCGCGTGCTGGAAGGCGCGCATCATGCGGAAGGGGTCCTCTTTAAATACCTCGCGCGTCTCCGGGAAAAGCATCCCGTCCGCGAGGTAGAACCCGTCGAAGCACTCGCGCTTCTTCTTGCGTTTAAGGAACGAAAGCACGCCCCGTTTCGGCTCACCGGGCAGGGAGAACTTGGCCGCCGTGCTCTCCGTGATGAGGAAAATATTGCGCGAATGCATGTAGTAATCGCGCATGAATGCCTCGATGCGCCGCAGCGGGCTCTTCTGGCTATAGCCCAGCTTCGTGGCCACGGGGAGTTGGTAGATCAAGTTCAGCGTGTCGATCTCGCGCTTGGTGTGGTAGTGCAGTTCCGTGCGCACGCGCAGCAGGAAGTCGTAAGCGCGGTCCAGCAGGCGGCGCTCCGATTCGGAGAGCAGCTTTTTGGCCACCAGTTGCGCAGTGCTGCTGGCATGCTGGGTGAAAATGGAAACCCAGATGAGGTTCTGGTAATCCCGCAGCGAGCCGCAGCCGTTCTTCACGTTCGGCTCCTGCATCGTGATCTTCCCGCCCGCCTTGGTGTGCCGGTCCCGCTGGTTCTCGATGCGCTGCGCCACGTACTCCTTCTCGTGCCCCTGGATGCACTTCTTTTCGAACTCCGCGCGGAAGTTGTCGTAAAGGCGCCGGTCCCCCGCGATGAAGCGCGACTCCAGTAGCGAGGTCTTGGACTGCATATCGGCGTTGGCCTGCCGAATGGCCTCCGAGGCCGAGCGCGTGGAATGGCCCACTTTGAACCCCACGTCCCAAAGCGTGCGCAAAAGCGCCTCAATGAGCGTGCCGATCTGCTCCGGCACGTGCGAGCAATCGTCGTGCAGGAACATCAAATCCACGTCGCTGCACGGGCAAAGTTCGCCCCGGCCAAAACCGCCGATGGCCGCCAGCGCCACGCCGCAGCCGCTGTTTTGCGAGCCTGATAACTTCTCTGCCGCCTGGTAAAGATGCCGCAGCACGATGTCCACCAGCACGGCCCGTTGTTGGGCGATCTCGCGCCCTCCGCCGCCCGCCTGGTGTTTGAGGCGCAGCCGGTGGTTCTCGATGCGCAGGAATTTTTTATAAAGCGCGATGAGCCCCGGCTCGTCGTCCATGCCCTGGGTGGCCAGTTCGTTTTCCGCATGGGCCAGCACCAGTTCGCGGTGACGGGCGGAACGGGCCGCCATCGGGGAAAAAAGCGGGGAAACCGGCTCGGACTTCTGTTCGGCCTTGGGATCGGATTTCGGCTCGGCTTTCGCGACGGGTTTTGGGCGGCGGCGTAGAAAAGGGCTCACGGTGGGCGTCATTTTACGGGAAGTGGCTTGCAAGCCAAGCAAGGAAAAATATGCCGCGTATTCCGGGATGCAACCGTCCCGTTCACAGGGGAGCGGAAGAGCGCCCCTCCAGCCCGAGCCGCTTCATTTTATTATAAAGCGTGGGGCGGTGGATGCCCAGGAGCAGCGCGGCCTTCTTCTTGTTCCCGGCGGCCTTCGCCAGTGCCGCCACGATGGCCTCGCGCTCCAGCGCCTCCAGGTTCAGCGTGCCCGGCGTGCCGCCCGCCGCCGTTCCCGGGCGCGGGGAGGGGGCCAGCAATTCCTTGGGCAACTCCCGCTCGGTGAGCCGGTCGCCATGGGCCAGCACCACGCCGTATTCGATGGCGTTCTGCAATTCGCGGATATTGCCCGGCCAGTCGTAGGCCTTGAGCCGCGCGAACACCGCTGGGTCGATCCCGGGCACGGGCTTGCCGAGCCGCCCGGCGAACTGTTTCAAAAACGCCGTCACCAGCGAGGGAATATCCTCCTTGCGCTCTCGCAGCGGGGGAATTTCAATCTGGAATGTATTGATGCGGTAGTACAAATCCGGACGCAGGCGGCCTTCTTTGATCGCCTCTGGAATAGGCCGGTTGGTGGCGGCGATGAGCCGGAAATCCGCCTGGAACGTTTGCGTGCTGCCCAGTGGGCGGAACTCCCGCTCTTGCAGCGCCCGTAGGAAGCGCGTTTGCAGGTCCGGCGGCATCTCGACGATCTCGTCCAAAAAGAGCGTCCCGCCCTGGGCCTGGGAGATCATGCCGGGAAAGTCGTTCACCGCGCCGGTAAACGCCCCTTTTTTGTAACCGAAAAGCTCCCCCTCGATGAGGTTCGCGGGAAAGGCGGCGCAATTGAGCCGGACCATGGGCCGGTCCGCGCGGCAGCTCAGGCGCTGGAGCCGGTTGGCCATCACCTCCTTGCCCACGCCGCTCTCGCCCACCAGGAGCACGTTCGCATCCGTCGGGGCCACGCGGCAAATGAGCGCCTCCACCTCCTTCATCTGCGCGCTGGGGAAAGCAACGGCGAGCTGCTGTTCCGCCGCCTCCAGCCGCCGTGAAAGCTGCTCGGCGCGCGAGCGCAACGTGGCGGTTTCGCGCACCAGTTCCCGTTTTTCAGCCGCCCGGCGGATCAGCGAGAGCAATTCCTCGGGCACGTATGGTTTGCTGATGAAGTGGAACGCCCCGCGCTTGATCGACTCGATGGCGTTGTCCAGGCTGTCCTGCGCCGTGACGATGATGACGGCCACCTGCGGCTTGCGGGAATGAATTTCCGCTAGCGTTTCGAGCCCAGGCGCATCGGGCAGCACGAGGTCCAGCAGCACCACGTCGGGTTCCTCCCGGGCAATTGCCGAGAGCCCTGCGGCGGCGGTGCCAGCGGGCGTGACCAGAAAGCCGTTGCGCTCCAGCCACCCTCCGAGCGTTGTCTGCACCGCCCGGTCGTCGTCAATGACGAGAATCCGGCGGCCCGCTTCCGCCATCTCTTTGTGGTGAGCCAACATCCCTTGTTTCCCCTCCGCTCATTGGTCTGGATAGGTGTTCCAATCGACCTATTCCTCAAAATCCTTCGGCTTTTCCACCGGCAGCGTGAGCCGCGTCACGATTTCTTCTCCTTCGACCACGATCTCCAACCCGCCGCCCTGCGCCGTCATCATTTGGCGCGCCTGGTAAAGTTCCAGCCCGTAACCGCCGGGCCGCGTGGAGAGCAGCGGTTGCAAGCCCCACTCGCCGGGCGGCAGCGGGTTTTCCGTTTCCATCCGCGCCTGGCGCACCTCCACCGCTGGATGCCCATTCCAAAGTGTGCCCACGATCGTCACCGGCAGGTCGCCGCGCCGGAATTGCAGGGCGTTGCGAAGCACGGCCAGCAGCGCCGTGGCGGTTTGCTGGAGATCGATCTCCACCGTCTCGGCGGTGAAGCGGTTTTCCAGTTCCATCGGCTCCTCGGGAAATTCCGCCCCAGCCGTTTTCCAAAATTCCTGCAACACCGTGGCGGCGGGCCAGGGGATGGGATGCACCGCAACGGGGTGAAAATATTGCGAGGTTCGCCGGAGCATTTTGGCCGTGTCGGCGATCATCTCGCGAAGCTTGTGCAACTCCGCGAGCACCTCGTCATCGGTGGCGATTTCCGCGATGAACGCTGTTTCCAGGTCGATGGCGCTCAACCCGTTGCGGACATCGTGCGTTAATTGCCGCACGAACTTCCCGACCCGTTCCAACGGGATCGTTATGCCATCGTCGGTTGGGGTCGGGGTATTCATGGAAAATGCGCCTTATTTACACAGCGGCGGCGAACCGGTCTTCGGCGGCGTTCGCCCCGGTGAGCCGTTTTACGCCGCGGTCATTCGCGGCAAGGTGGGTCAACACGTGGAACACCTCCTCGGCATCGGCCTTGAGCCCCTCGGCAATCTGCGCCGCCGTTTTCGGCTCCGCTCCGACGGTCTCGCGCACCGTTTGCTGGAGCGCCAGCACGGCGGTGGCGGCTTTCTTTCCGGCTTCAACCCCGGGCTGATGGTAAGCGTTGACGTTCACAAGGGTGGCGTAGAACCCGACGGCCCGCTCGAAGAGCGCCACCAGGAGACCCACCTGGAATGCGTTGACTTGCGGGATTGAGATCGTCATGGAATCGCGCCCGCCCTCGTACAAGGCCGTCCGGGTTCCGCGCAGGAACCCTTGCAGGTAGTCCCCGCTGGTCACTCCGGGCTCCACTTGCACCGGCTGGCCCTGGCGGCCCTGGCGCACTTCCACGAAGGTGACGAAGAAATTCGCCACGCCGTCGCGAAGCTGCTGCACGTAGGCGTGCTGATCGGTCGAGCCTTTGTTGCCGTAAACCGTGAGCCCCTGGTTGACCTTCTTGCCGTCGAGGTCAAGCTGCTTGCCAATGGATTCCATGATGAGCTGCTGGAGGTATTTGGAGAAAAGCACCAGGCGGTCTTTGTAAGGCAAAAGCACCATGTCTTTTTTGCCCTTGCCGTCCGTGGCGTAGTACCACATCAAAGCGAGCTTCATCGCGGCGTTGTCCGCGACGTTTTTGGAGCGCGTCTTGGCGTCCATTGCCGCCGCGCCGGAAAGGAAGGCGTCGATGTCGAGCCCCTGGAGCGCCATCGGCAGCAGGCCCACCGCGCTCATCACGGAGGTGCGGCCGCCCACCCAGTCCCACATCGGAAAACGTTTCAGCCACCCGGCTTTCACGGCCACTTGGTCCAACTGGCTCTCCTCGCCGGTAATGGCTACCGCGTGTTTGGCGAAATCCAGGCCCCGCTCCTCGTAGGCGGCCTGGGTTTCCACCATGCCGTTGCGGGTTTCCTTGGTGCCGCCGCTCTTGGAAATGACAACCACGAGCGTGGTGGCGAGCTTGTCGGCGAGGCCGTCGAGCACGCGGTCGATGCCGTCCGGGTCCGTGTTGTCCAGGAAATGGATGGCCATCGGGTCCGTGGTGGAGCCGAGCGCGTCGGCCACGAACTGCGGCCCGAGGGCGGAGCCGCCGATGCCCACGACGAGCACGTCGGTGAATTTCTTGCCGCTCGGGGCGGCGATATTGCCCGAGTGAACCGCCGCCGCGAACAGGTTGATGGCTTCCTTGGTTTCAAGGATGACCTTGCGCAACTCGGCGCTGGGAGCCAGCGCGGGGGTGCGAAGCCAATAGTGGCCCACCATGCGGTCTTCGTCGGGGTTGGCGATGGCGCCCGCCTCCAGCTTCTCCATGGCGGCGAAGGCGGCCTGCGCCTTGGGGGCCATGGTTGCAAAAAAGTCGTCGGCGAAACGCATCCGGCTGATGTCGAGAGAAAAGCCGAGGTCTTCGTAGCGGAGCAAGGTGGCGGTGTAGCGGTCCCAGAGAGAATGTGCTTTCATAAACGCCTCGCCAGAATCCCGCAAAATGGCCGGGAAGAGAAGCCGAAACTTGGGAAAGCAAGCAGGCCTGTGCTTGAACAGGTCCTCCGTTTCAGCCTACTTTTCCTGGAATATGCAAGTTCAGCAGGAATCCCGGCCCAGCCCATCGTTTGCTGAAATCTTGCTTCGTTCACTGAGGCGCGTCTTTCTAGTGCTTTGTGCCATTGGCCTGGCGGGAGCGGTGTGCGCTCTCTACGCGTTTTTCATCGAGCCGCATTGGGTGCGCATCAGGCATGTCCGGGTTTCGGATCACCCCACGGTCCGCGTTGTCCATATTACGGACGTTCACTACAAAGGCGACCGGGCGTACATGGAAAAGGTGGTGCGGAAAATCAACGCGATTGATGCTGCCGCGGTTTGCTTTACGGGGGACATGGTGGAGGACGCCGCTTTTCTGGCGGAAGTAATGGAGATTTTCTCCAAGCTCAACAAGCCGATGTATGGCGTCGAGGGGAACCATGACCGCTGGGCCTTGCGTTCCTTCAAAATATGCGAGGCGGGATGCCGGGCAACCGGGGGCGATTGGTTGATTGCCAAGCCGGCGCTGTTGCCCGCCAGTCATCTGGCTCTGGTGCCCTTTGGAGCCGCCAAAATGCGAACCCCGGAGGGATACAAGCGAATCATTCTCGATCACTACCCGACGGATGTGGATGCCCTTGGCGGCGTTCCCTTCGAGGTGATGCTGGCGGGGCACACCCATGGCGGCCAGGTGCGGATTCCTTTTTTCCCTAATACTCACCTGGGTCCTTACGTGCGCGGGCTTTACCGAACGCCGGTTGGGCCGCTCTATGTCAATCCCGGGATTGGCACCTTTTACCTGAACGTGCGGTTCATGTGCCGCCCCGAGATTGCCGTGATCGAATTGTGAAAATCTGATCGACGGAAAAAACTCGCCGCTTTCCAGTTTAGCAAGGAAAATGCGAAAATTACTTCGTGACTGTATGCCACTGTTGTTAAAAGATTGTTGCAAAATGGGCGGCTCAGGTTCAGAAGGGGGCGTTGCTCTGTATTTTATGAAAAAATATCCGGGGTTGCTGGTTTTGTGCCTGATATTGTGCCACGGCTTGGCCGTTAACGCTCAAACTACGTCAAAGGTGGATATTGTGGCGCTGGAAGCAAAGGCGGAAGCGGGTGACATTCGGTCGCAAAACACCCTCGGAGATATCTATGGCTATGGCCAAGGTGTGCCCAGAGATGCCCAGGAAGCGATGAAGTGGTATCGCTTGGCGGCGGAACAAGGCAATGCCAAGGGGCAATATTGTGTTGGATCTTATTATTACAATGGAGATGGCGTACCCACAGATAAAATGGAAGGGGTGAAGTGGTTTCGCAAGGCGGCGGATCAAGGCCATGCAGGGGCGCAGTATACGCTTGGATATGATTATATGTATGGCGTGAGTTTGCCCAAAGATGAAGCGGAGGGGGCGAAGTTGATTCGCAAGTCTGCGGATCAGGGCGATGCCGTGGCGCAATATATTCTTGGCCTTGCGTATGCCCATGGCACGGGCGTGGCCAAAGATGCAACGGAAGCGGTGAAGTGGTTCCGCAAAGCGGCGGATCAAGGCAACCTCTATGCGCAAGGCTCTCTCTCGCTTTGTTATAGCCAGGGGATGGGTGTGCCCGTTGATAAAGAGGAAGCGGTGAATTGGATGCGCAAGGCGGCGGATAAGGGTAATGCTAGAGCGCAATTCCACCTTGCATTAAGTTATCTCAAGGGCGAAGGCGTAGCCAAAAATGAAGAGGAGGCGGTAACGTGGTTCCGCAAGGCGGCGGACCAAGGCGATGCCGAAGCCCAAAACGCCATGGGAGTTTTATGTTCTGTTGGTTCCGCAGGCGGAAGTGTGCCCAAAGATCAAGAGGAAGCTGCGAAGTGGTATCGCAAGGCGGCGGACCAAGGTTACGAACCAGCAAAAAAGGCGCTCGAACAAATGCGAAGGTAGAAGCTGCCTTCAGGCGGCTTTGAGATAAGCGCCCATGACTGGGCGCTTGGCGGAGACGCTTCGCTGTCCAAGAATGAGCAAGGCGGGTTAGTGCGGCGGTTTATTGGATCGCTCGGTCTGTTTAAGCCCCGCCTTGCTATTGTTTTTGGCTTCTGGGGCTCTGCCCCAGCACCCCGGCAAGGGGCTTGCCCCTTGCATCCCACGGAAACTTCGTTTCCTTTTTTTATTTTTCCCGCAATTCCCCGCTTTTCAGCCGGGCGAGGAAATCCGCGTAGGTATTGCGGATGCCGCTTTCCAAGTCGTGCTTGGGCCGCCAGCCGGTGGCGAGCAGTTTGCCGCTGTCCATGAACTTGCGCGGGGTGCCATCCGGTTTGCTGGAATCCCAGAGCAACTCGCCCTTGAACCCCGTCACCTTCGCGATGATCCGGGCCAATTCGGCAATGGTGATGTCCGAGCCGCTGCCCATGTTCACCCAGTCCGGCGGGGTGTCCATTTCAAGCGCGGCCACGGTGGCTTCGGCAAGGTCGTCCACGTGCAGGAACTCGCGGTGCGCGATGCCCGTTCCCCACAGCGTCACCGCCGGGGCGTTGGCTTGCGCGGCCTCGTGGAAGCGCCGCAGCAGCGCGGGCAGCACGTGGGAATTTTCCGGGTGGTAATTGTCCCCGGGGCCGTAGAGGTTTGTCGGCATGCCGGAGTGGAAAAGGACGCCGTATTGCTTGCGGTAATACTGGCAAAGCTTGAGGCCCGCGATTTTCGCGATGGCATACGCCTCGTTGGTTTGCTCCAACGGCGAGGTGAGGAGGCATTCTTCCTTCATCGGCTGCGGCGCTTCGCGCGGGTAAATGCACGAGCTGCCCAGGAAAAAGAGGTGTTTTACCCCGTGGGCGTACGCTTCGTGGATGACGTTGTGCGCGCTGGCGAGGTTGATGTGGATAAAGTCGGCGGGATACGTGGCGTTGGCGTGAATGCCGCCCACCTTGGCCGCCGCGACGATGACCACTTCCGGCTTTTCTTTGGCGTAAAATTCGCGAACGGCGGCCTGCTCGCAGAGGTCCAGTTCCGCGTGGGTGCGCAACACGAGGTTGCGGCACCCGCGAGCCTGGAGCGCGCGGGTAATGGCCGAGCCGACCATGCCCCGGTGCCCGGCGACATAGATGCGTTTCGAGGGATCGAGTTTCATAAAAGGCCTACTTCCCCGCGGTCTGCTGGTAAGCCAGTTCCCGGCGGGCCAGTTCCAGGTCGGCTTCGGTCATAATTTGAACCAGTTCCTTGAAGCGCACCTTGGGTTCCCAGTCGAGCTGGCGCTTGAGCTTGCACGGGTCGCCGATAAGAAGGTCCACTTCGCTTGGGCGCTCGTAGCGGGCGTCGTGCTTCACGTATTTCTGCCAGTCCAGGCCAAGCAGCCCGAAGCACTCTTCGCAAAACTCGCGGATGGTGTGCGTCTCGCCCGTGGCGCAAACGTAATCGTCCGGCTGGTCCTGCTGGAGCATCAGCCACATCACTTCCACGTATTCCTTGGCGTAACCCCAGTCGCGCTTGGCGTCCAGGTTGCCCAGGTAAAGCTCATTTTGCAGGCCCATCTTGATGCGCGTGGCGGCCCGGGTGATCTTGCGGGTCACGAACGTTTCGCCCCGGCGCGGGCTTTCGTGGTTGAACAGGATGCCGTTGGAAGCGTGCAGATTGTACGCCTCGCGGTAGTTCACCGTCAGCCAATAGGCGAACACCTTCGCGCAGCCGTAGGGGGAGCGGGGGTGAAACGGCGTGGTCTCGCGCTGCGGCACCTCGGCCACCTTGCCGAACATTTCGGAAGAGGAGGCCTGGTAATAACGCACGTCCTTGGTGATGCCGGATTCGCGAATGGCCTCCAAAATACGGACGGCCCCGAGGCCTGTCACGTCGCCGGTGTATTCCGGCACGTCGAAGGAAACACGCACGTGGCTCTGCGCGCCGAGGTTGTAGATTTCGTCCGGCTTCAAATCGTAGAGCAGCTTGACCATCTGCACCGAGTCGGCCAAGTCGCCGTAATGAAGGAAAAGATGCGCCCCCTTGGCGTGCGGATCGTTGTAAATGTGCTCGATGCGGCTCGTGTTGAACGTCGAGGCCCGCCGAATGACGCCGTGGACTTCGTAGCCTTTCTGGAGCAGCAACTCCGCGAGGTAGGAGCCGTCCTGGCCCGTGATGCCGGTAATGAGTGCTTTCTTCATGGGCCGCATTCAAGCGGAAGCCTGTGGTTTTGTAATTGCGCAAACGCGCAAATATTGCTTTAGAATATGCGCAAGCCTCATGCAAAACCGCACGCCATTTTCAGGGATCGTCGCCGCCGCGTTTCCCGCCATCACGGAAGCGGAGTTGCGCGTGCTGGAAGGCATCCGCGAAGGGCTTTCCCGGTCTCGCAACCTGGAGTTGCTGGTGCTTTCCGGCGGTTACGAACCGGCCCTGCGGCGGCTGGCCGGGATGAAGGAGTTGGCGGGCGCGATTGGGGATTTCGTCAGCGAAGCCTGGCTGCGGCCGCTCCTGGAGAACGGCGTGCGAGTCGTTCAACTGGCCCATTGCTCTTATATCCCCTCGGTGCCCAATATTGAGCCGGATTTCGCCGCGATGGGCCGGAGCGCCGCCCAGGCGTTGCGCGCCAATGGGGCCAAAACCTTCGCTTTCATCGGCTCTCCCGGCCAGTACGCCTCCGAACGGCTGCTGGAGGGGTTCGTGGGGGAAGCGGGGCCGGTTAGCTCGATTTCGGGCGTCTCCGAGGCGCAAATTTTCCAGGCGCTACGGCGGCTGTCCGTGCCGCTGGGCGTTTTTGCGGCTTCCGACCGCCTGGCTCGCTTTGCCGTCTGCGCCGCGCGGGAACTGGGCCTGAAGGTTCCCACTGACGTGGCCGTGATCGGGGTGGGGGACAACCGCCTGGAAGCCCTCTATGCCGGGCTGCCGCTCTCCAGCTTTGCCCTGCCGGGGCGCGAACTGGGCCGCCTGGCGGCGCGGCGGCTTTTGGGGGATACCGCGAGTGACGGTTTGCGCCCCATGGGCGTCCTTCACGAGCGCCAAAGCAGTCTGCGCTCGCCCACCGGCCTGGAGCGGGCCTTGATCTACGCCCGCAGCAACCTGGAGGAGCCGTTGCAGGTGGCCGACCTCTGCCGCATGGCGGGCATGTCGCGGCGCTCCTTCGAAAACGCCATGCAAAGCACCCTGGGGGCAAGTCCCGCGCTCTACCTGCAAACGCTGCGGCGCGAGCGGGCGGAAACGCTCTTGCGTACCACCGGCCAAAGCGTCCAGGTCATCGGCAAGCTCTGCGGCTATGCCGAACCGGCCGTTTTTTCCACCGCCTTCCGCCGTTGGACGGGCATGACCCCCAGCGAATTCCGCGCCGCCGGGCACTGATTTATTGACGTTTTAGGCTGAAAAAATTTCGGTTTTTTTGCACAATCGGGAAAACGTGAAACTCGCCACCTTTGGAGAAATCCTGCTGCGTCTAAGCCCTCCCGGTCATTCCCGGATCGCCCAATCCACCTCATTTGAAGCCATCTTTGCCGGAGCGGAAGCCAACGTGGCCGTCGCGGCGGCCGCCCTGGGGCATCAAGTCGAGTTCCTTTCCATCCTGCCCGCCAACGAAGTGGGGGACACGGCCCTGCATCACCTCAACTTCTGGGGCGTGCAGACCAGCCGCGTGCTGCGGGGCGGTCGTCGGCTCGGCATCTACTTTTTTGAAAACGGCTTTGGCCAGCGCACCTCGGAAGTCATTTACGACCGGGAAGGCTCCGCCATTGCCGAGGCCGACCCGGCAAGCTATTGCTGGCCGGAGTTGCTGGGGGGCATCGACTGGTTCCACACCAGCGGCATCACCGCCGCCCTTTCCCCAAAATGCGCCCAGGCGACCGCCGAAGCCCTCGCCACCGCCCGCAAGCTGGGCATCCATACCAGTCTGGACCTCAACTACCGCGCCAAGCTCTGGACCAAGGAGAAAGCGCGCAAAACCATGGAGCCGATGCTCGGTGGGCTGGACCTCTTCATCGCCAACGCGGGGCAGCTTAAGGATTTGTTCGGCATCGAAGGCGAAACGCCGGAGGAAGTCGCCGACAAAACCCGGCGGCAATTCGGCATCAAAGCCGTCGCCTTTGCCGTCCGCCATACCGACCGTTACGAGCGCCATTTCCGGGCCGCGGCGTGGGCGGATGAGCAAACCGTCTTTACCACGGAGCGTTTTCGCTGCGCCATTCTGGAACCGCTGGGAGGTGGCGACGCCTTTGCCGGGGCGCTGATTGCCTCGTTGTGGGAGAAACACGAACCGCGCCATGCGGTGGAGTTTGCCGTCGCGGCGGCGTGCCTCAAGCACACCATTCCGGGCGACTTCGCCAAGAGCACACGGCAGGAAATCGACACCTTCCTTGCCAACGGCGTGCAGCACGGCGTAGCGAGGTAAAAATAGATGGGATGCAAGGGGGCTTGCCCCCTTGCCGGGGTGCTGGGGCAGAGCCCCAGAAGCCAAAAACAAAAAGCAAGGCGAGGCAGAAATAGACCGCGCGTGGCGTAAAGTCGGCGCTTTAACCCGCCTTGCCTATATCGGACAGCGAAGCGTCTCCGCCAAGCGCCGCAGGCGCTTATCTGATAACGGTGCCACCGAGACGCTTGCCCCCCGAAAAGACGCTGCGCTGTTTTCGGGGGAGCAAGGCGGGCCTATGGGTGCAAAGCTCGGACTCGGCTCGGCTGAGCCGCTTCAAAATCAATTTAATGCCCGCCTTGCAAAGGCAATGGGAGGCGCTGCCTCCCATACCCTCCGCCAAGGGGGCAAGCCCCCCTGGACTCCAATCTT
The DNA here is from genome assembly GCA_964513965.1 of uncultured Chthoniobacteraceae bacterium. Classification (GTDB taxonomy): domain Bacteria; phylum Verrucomicrobiota; class Verrucomicrobiia; order Chthoniobacterales; family Chthoniobacteraceae; genus UBA695. The sequence goes on along the minus strand of CAZEOO010000002.1, from coordinate 76,977 downwards.
ATAACTCCGCCAACAGCCGCTTGTGGATGCCGTCAAAGCCGCCGTTGCTGAACACGGCCACCACATCCCCGCTTTGCGCCAGCGGTTTGAGCCGCGCGATGATCTCCGTCACGCCCGGTTCGTAAAACGCCGGTTTGCCGGTCGCGGCGATATCCGCGATCACCTGCTCCGGGTTCAGTCGCTGGTCCTCCGGCAACTGGTCGGCCCGTGCCACCTTGGCGATAATCACCCCGTCGGCATCCGCGAACGCCTTGGGCAATTCGTGCTGGAACACCGCTCGCCGCGTCGTGTTCGAGCGCGGTTCGAAAACGGCCCAGAGCCGCGCCCCGGGGTATTGATTGCGCAGCCCCGCGAGCGTCTGCTTGATGGCCGTCGGGTGGTGGCCGAAGTCGTCGATCACCTTGATGCCGCGCACCTCTCCGCGCATTTCCTGGCGGCGCATCACTCCTTCAAAGCTGGCCACGGCCTTCTGGATCGTCTCCAGCGGAATGCCGTAAAACCGGGCCGCGGAGATCGCCATGGCGGCGTTGCGCACGTTGTACTCGCCCGCGAGTCGCAGGTTAAAGCGCGTTCCAAAAAGCGTGAAAGCCGACCCTTCGGGGCAATATTCGGCGGCTTCGATGCGGAAATCCGCCGCCGGGCCGAACCCGAGGGTCTTGGTCGGCGCGGGGCAGGTTTTTTGCACATCGAGGCAGTTCGCATCGTCCGCGTTGAGCAGCGCCAGGCCGTTGCTGGGCACGATATTGAGCATCCGGCGGAAGCTCAGTTTGATCTCGTCGATGTTGTTGAAAATATCGGCGTGGTCGAACTCGATGTTGTTCACAATCGCCACCTCCGGCATGTAGTGAACGAACTTGCTGCGCTTGTCGAAAAACGCCGTGTCGTATTCGTCGCCTTCAAGCACCACATAGGCCGAATCGCGGAACTTGGCCCCCTGGCCGAGGTTCTTCGGGATGCCGCCGATCAAATAGCTCGGGTTGAACTCCGCCGTTTCGAGAATCCACGTGAGCAGCGAAGTCGTCGTCGTCTTGCCGTGGGTGCCGCAGACCACGAGGTTATGCCGTCCGCGCAGGAAAAACTCCTTCAGCGTCTCCGGCAGGGAAAGGTAATAGAGCTTGCGGTTCAAAACAGCCTCCACCGCCGGGTTTCCGCGCTTCATCGCGTTGCCCACCACGATCAACTGAGCCTCGGCGGGAATGTCCTCGGGCTTGTAACCGGGCGTGATTTTGACGCCCTTCTGCTCCAGGAAAGTGGACATCGGGGGGTAAACGTTCTCGTCCGAGCCGGTCACGTCAAAGCCGCGCTCCTGCAAAGCCGCCGCGACCGACCCCATGGCCGTGCCGCAAATACCGAGAAAATGGATGTGTTGAATGCCGTGGTTCATTGCCGCGTTAGCAAAGCGCAGGTGAGACAAAAATGCCATGGAAGTTTTGTTTTTCTTCCGCGTTTCTTCTGTGATCTCCCTCTCACCGGCGGCGAAAACGAGGAAAGAAATATTTTCCGCTTTTCCGGTTGGCCTTGAACGCGTAATTTGCCTCGCAATGCGTGCAATTTTGGCTTTAGAAGATGGCCGGTTATTTGAGGGAGAATCGTTCGGGGCAACCGGGACGAGTCTGGGCGAAGTCGTTTTCAACACCTCGATGACGGGCTACCAGGAAGTGCTCACCGACCCCTCTTACCGGGGCCAGATGGTGGCGATGACCTATCCCTTGATCGGTAACTACGGGGTGAACGAAACCGACGAAGAAAGCACGCAGCCGCACGTTCGCGGCTTCATTATCGAAGAATTGAGCCCCCGCACCAGCAACTGGCGCTCCAAGCTCGGGCTGGGCGAATACCTTGCCAAGTGGAACATCCCCGGCATCCAGGGGGTCGATACCCGCGCGTTAACTCGCCACCTGCGCGAGCGCGGCGCCATGAAGTGCTGCATCTCCACCGATCCGAGCCTTTCCAACGAACAAGCCGTGGAGCTTGCCAAGAGCGGCACCGGCGTCACCGGCATGGATTTCGTGAAGGAAGTGACCACGCCCAAGCTTTTCAACTGGGACCCGGAAGGGAAGCTCTCCCGCCGCTGGACCATCGTGAAGGGCGACGGCCAGGGCGTTGTGCGCGACGCGGACGGCGAAGTTTATGAAAAGCTGACCCCCGTGCGCTACAAAGTGGTGGCCTACGATTTCGGCATCAAGCACAACATCCTGCGCCAGCTTCGGCAGGAAGGCTTTGAGGTCACGGTCGTCCCGGCGGGCACCCCGGCGGAGGATACCCTGGCGCTCAACCCGGACGGCATTTTCCTTTCCAACGGCCCCGGCGACCCGGCGGCGCTCGATTATATCCACAAGATCGTGAAGGGCTTGATGGGCCGCAAACCGATTTTCGGCATCTGCCTGGGCCACCAGATTCTGAGCTACGCCTTCGGCGGCAAGACCTTCAAACTGAAATTCGGCCATCACGGCGGCAACCAGCCGGTGAAGGACCTCATCACCGGCAAAGTGGCGATCACCTCGCAGAACCACAACTACGCGACCGATCCCGACACCCTACCTTCCAACGTCAAGGTGACCCACATCAACCTGAACGACGGCACCGTGGAAGGGTTGCGCCACACGGAAATGCCGATTTTCAGCGTCCAATATCACCCCGAGGCGGCTCCCGGGCCGCACGATGCCGATTACTTTTTCGGCGAATTCAGCAAACTCATTGAAGAAAGCCGCCGGGCCTGATAGAACCCTCTTATTCCTCCCATGTCCAAGATCGTCATTTTTCTCCCTGATGTCGGTGAAGTCGTCCATGACCTGACGGAAGCTCAAATTTCCGTGGGCCGCACCGCCGAAAGCGCCATTTGCATTGATGACGCCAGCGTTTCGGTGCACCACGCCGAATTTGTGCTGACCGGCGGCCAGTACACTTTGCGCGACCTCGGCTCCACCAACGGCATCCGCGTCAATGGCAAAGCGGTTTCTGAGGCGGTGCTCACCCCCGGCGACCGGGTCCGTTTCGGCAGCGTGGAAGGGGTGTTCGAGCCCGACGCAGCCAAGCGCGATACGCAGCCGCTGCCCCCGCAGGAGAGCGTTCCGGCCAGCCAGAGCCAGAAACCGAGCGATTTTGGCAACTCCTCGCCCTTCAAGCGCAAGGCCGTCCAGAAGAACCCGATGAAATCGGCCGCCATCGCGGCGGGCGCCGTGGCGCTGGCCGCCCTGGTCGTGGCGTTGATCTTTGTGTTCGCGGTCCATTCCCCCTTCTAGGAGGGAATTTTCCATCACTCTCGTGCCCAAACTCTATTTGGGCACGCGCTTGTCCCCGCAATTCCATTGCGGCCTTTTCCATTCTCGTTCCCGTCCTCGTTCCGAATCTCTCGTGCCCGCGAGGCCCCGCCGAGGGCTTTGAAACCAACGGGCGAGGGGAGATTTGCTCGATTTTGCATTTGGCCCGTTGACAAAGGGGGGCGTTTCTGTTCTATTTATTCCCAAGTTCGCGTTCACGATTGGCCTTTTGCTTGGCCAAAACCTCCTTCGCAGCAAGCGGTCAATTGCACGGTAGCTTTTTTACCGTAGCCCTTCAAATGCTGGCGGCGGTATGCGTATCCGGCGGTTTATGGCGCGTTTTTTAAGTTTTTTTATCCCGTAATTTCACCCCTTATCACCCCATATGTCGGGTCATAATAAATGGTCTAAAGTGAAGCGCCTCAAAGGCGCTCTCGATGCAAAGCGTGGCAGTTTGTTTTCCAAGCTCTCCCGGGAAATCACCATGGCGGCGAGGACCGGCGGCGGGGATCTCGACACGAACTTCCGGCTTCGCGGTGCGGTGACGGCTGCCCGCGGGGTCAACATGCCGGGCGACACCATCGAGCGGGCCATCAAGAAAGGCACCGGCGAGCTGGCAGGCCAGGCTTTGGAGGAGCTGGTCTACGAAGGCTATGCCGCGGGCGGCGTGGCCGTGCTCCTGGAGGCAATGACCGACAACAAGAACCGCACGGCCGCCGATTTGCGCACCATTTTTTCCAAATACCACGGCAACCTGGCCACCAGCGGCTCCGTCGCGTATATGTTCCACAAAAAGGGGCAGATCGTGATCCCGTTCGGCGACAAGGTGAAGGCGGCCGACGAGGACCGCTTGCTCGAACTCGCCTTGGAGGCGGAAGCCGAAGAGTTTACCAACGAAGAGGACTCGTTCCTCGTCACCACCGCGCCCGACCGGCTCTACGCCGTCGGCGAGGCGCTTCGCAAAGCGAACGTTCCGGTGGAATCCATGAAACTGACCTACATCCCCGAAAACACCGTCCAGGTGCCCGACGACAACGTCGCCGCGCAGATCGTCCATCTTTGCGACGCTCTGGACGAATGCGACGACGTACAGGCGGTTCATGCCAATTTTGATATTTCCGAAGAGTGCCTCGCGCGTATCTCCGACTAAATCCATTTCCATCCACTTCCGGCAAGCGGGAGTGAAAAGGATTGGATGTTATTAAATCCTCTTAAGTCGGAGGTTTGCGAGGCGGCGCTCCGCCACTAATTCCATATTCCATTTCCCTTTTTTTAATCCCTGATTTTGATATGAGCGAACAGACCGAAACGCCCTCCTTGTTTCCCGACGAGGAAGCTCCCAAGACTGCCAAGCCCGCCAAGAAGCCGGTGCGGCGCAAGACGGCCGCCTCCGCTACGACGCGCAAGCCCCGCGCCGTGAAAGCGAAAGCCGTCGCCCCGGAAGCGCCCGAAACTGTGGAGGAGGCTCCCGCCAAACCCGCGGCCAAGCCCCGCAAAACGGCGAAAACGGCTGCCGCCAAAACGACCCCCCGCCGTAAGTCCACGGCCAAATCCACCGCAAAGGCCGCCCCGGAAATCGCTCCCGAGCCCACTCCAGCCGCCGCCGAAGCACCGGCTCCCGCCGTTGAAGCGCCCGCCGCCCCGACTCAGCCCGCGCCCGAACCCGTCGTTGCCCCGGCTCCCGAAGCTGCCGCGCCGGTTCCCGTCGAACCGCGCCAGCCTGTGAACGAGCCGGTTAGCGGTTATAATGAACCCCGCGGGCCGCGCCCTGGCCGCGAGGATCAACGTGGCAACCATGGCAACCTTGACAACCGTGGTGGCAATCGCAACCGACGCAACCGCGACAATGGCCGCCACCAGCGCCGCAATGAACCGCGCCAGCCTTATTCTCAACAGCAGCAGCCCCAGTCTCCCATCGCCCCCGCTTACGCCGGTGCGCCCGTGGAAGAATGGACGCCCCGCGCCCACCGCCCCGAAGCGCCTGCGGAACCCGCCGCGCCTCAACAGGCCAACGGGCCGGCCACCGTTCCCAACAAACCGGAGGAACTTGTCATTCCCCGGCGCGCCGCCATGCTCAGAGAGCAGGGGCTCAGCCGCGAGGAACGCATCGCAGCGGCCCGCCAGCAATTCCAGACTTCCGAGCCGCCGCTCCAGGCCGGAGCGCCCGCTCAGGCGCAGCCCCAGCGTGAATATGGCGAACCCGCCGAGCCCGCGCCCGAAGCGCCCCGGCCCGAACCGATTTATGCCGAAGGTCTCGTCGAAGTTTCCGGCAAGGGGTTCGGCTTCCTGCGCGACCCGAAGCGCAGCTACGCGCAGCACCCCAATGACATTTTCGTAACGCCCGAAGTGTGCCGCCGCTACGGCCTCCGGGACGGCACCTGGATCAAAGGCGAAATCCGCCGGGGCAACCGCGGCGCACAGCTTTTCCGGCTCACCGAAATCGAAGGCGAAGATCCGGAGCAATACCGCAAGCTGCCGATGTTCGACGAGTTGACCACCGTCAACCCGAACCACTTCATCCGGCTTGAAACCACGCCCGAGCGCAACACGACCCGCGTGATCGACCTGATGGCCCCCATCGGGCGCGGCCAGCGCGGCCTCATCGTCGCGCCGCCCCGTACCGGCAAAACGACCTATTTGCAGCACATTGCGGACGCGGTGGTGAAAAACCACCCCGACATGAAGCTCATCATCCTGCTCGTGGACGAGCGGCCCGAGGAAGTCACCGACATCAAGCGTTCCTTCCCGCAAGCCGAGGTCATGGCCAGCTCCAACGACCAGGAAATCAAGAGCCACACGCGCATCTCGCAGCTCGCCATCGAGCGCGCCCGGAGGCTGGTGGAAATGGGTAAGCACGTCTTTGTGCTGCTCGACTCCATCACCCGCCTTGGCCGCGCCTTCAACAACGCCATGGGCGGCGGGGGCCGCACCATGTCCGGCGGCGTGGACGCCCGCGCGCTGGAAATCCCGCGCAAGCTTTTCGCCTCCGCCCGTAATACGGAAGAAGCGGGTTCGCTCACCATCGTGGCCACGGCCTTGATTGAGACCGGCAGCCGCATGGACGACCTGATTTTCCAGGAGTTCAAGGGCACCGGCAACATGGAGTTGGTGCTCGACCGCAAGATTTCCGACCTGCGCATCTACCCGGCGGTGGACATCTTCCTCTCCGGCACCCGCCGTGAGGAGTTGCTCCTGCCCGAGGCCGACCTGCACAAGATCAACATCATTCGGCGCGGCCTCTCCGGCCACAAACCGTCGGAAGCCATCGAGCGGCTGCTCTTTTTCCTGAACAAATTCCCGACCAACGCGCAGATGCTGCGGGAAATCCCGGGGTAGGGAGTGTTATGGGACTAATAGGACGAATGACCCCATTGGTCCCGTAAGTCGCATTCGTCCCATCCTTCTTCAATGAAAACGGCGCTTGCCGAACTGGCCCGCTCGCTGGGGTTCGATGGGTGCCGCATCGCACCGGCGGTGCCGCCGCCCCACGCGGCCCATTTCCAGCAATGGCTGGCGGATGGATGCGCGGCGGAGATGGCCTGGATGGGCCGCAACGCCGAGCGTCGCACCGATCCGCAAGCGGTGCTCCCAGGTGCGAAAAGCGTCATTGTCCTCGGGCTGAATTATTGGCAGGGGGCGCAACCCGCGCCCGCCGAGGGCCGCATTGCACGCTATGCCTGGGGAGGGGATTACCACGATTGGATCACGCCCAAACTGCGACAGATCGAAGCTTTTTTGGAAGCGCGCGGCGGCGTTCAGCGCAGCTATGCCGATACGGGGCCGGTGCTGGAACGCGATTTCGCCGCGTTTGCCGGCATCGGCTGGCAGGGCAAGAGCAACATGCTCATCAGCCCCAAGCTGGGCGCATGGTTCTTTCTCGCGGAAGTGCTTACCACGCTGGAACTGGAGCCCGATGAGCCTCTCCCTGACCGCTGCGGCACCTGCTCGCGCTGCATGGCGGCGTGCCCCACGGGGGCCATCACCGCACCGCACCGGCTGGATGCCCGGCGCTGCTTGGCTTACCAGACCATCGAGAACAAAGGGGCGATTCCCGTGGAATTGCGGCCGCTTTTAGGCGGGCGCGTTTATGGCTGCGACGCCTGCGCTGCCGCCTGCCCGTGGAATCGCTTCGCACAAGCCTCCCGCGAGGCGGCCTTCGCGGCCCGGCCCGCCGTGAACCTGGAATTACGCGACTGGCTGGCCATGGACGACGAGAGCTTTCGGGCGTGCTTCAAAGGCTCGCCCATCCGGCGCATCAAGCGGCGCGGCTTCCTGCGCAACGTCTGCGTGGCCCTTGGCAACACGGGCGAGGCGGCGGATCTTCCCGCGCTCGAAAAAGCGGCGGCGGATCCCGAACCGCTCATTGCCGAGCACGCCCGTTGGGCGCTGGAGCGCCTTCAGTGGCGCACGGCAAACCCGTCCCATCCAAAACGTTCCCTTCATGCGCCATTGGGTTGAAGAGGGAGGCAAACAAATCGAGTTTTCGATTGAATACGCCACTCTCTCCATTTAAGAAACAACGACCGCCTCAAAATGAGATATTCGACCTTACGCTATATCGCCCCGCTGCTTGCCGGGGGGCTGCTGGCGTGGTCCAGCGCCGCCGCTCCCGCCTCCGGGTTTTTCTTCGGACTCTTCGGCGTGAAAAAGGCCAGCGAATCCATCAAACGACAGGAACCGCCGCAAGTATCCCCCCGTGTGCTTGAGCACGTCTCGGCCTCCAACGCCCGCGTGCTGGTTTCTTTGAGCAAACAAAGAGCGTACCTCCTCTCGGGCAACGAAATCGCCATCGACACCCCCATTTCCTCCGGCAAAGCCTCGGGCATGACTCCCACGGGCAACTTCCAGGTGCAGGAGAAAGACCCGGATCACCATTCCAGCGTCTACGGCGACTTCGTGGACGGCCAGGGCCGCGTAGTGCGCGCGGGCGTCAGTTCCCGCATCGACTCCGCCCCCAGCGGCACCCGTTTCCAAGGCGCCTCCATGGCCTACTTCATGCGCATCTCCGAAGGCGTGGGCCTGCACGCGGGCTACCTGCCTGGCTACCCAGCCTCGCACGGCTGCATCCGCATGCCCGGCGACGTCGCCCCCATGTTCTACCAGCGTGTCAAAGTCGGCACCCCGGTGGAAGTGGTGCACTAAAAGCAAGACGCGAAGACGTGATTTCTCTTTATTGACGCGTCAGAGGGGGAGTGCTATTTTCGCGCATCTTCAACCCGAATCTTTCCCTGCTTAACCGTCAGGTGTTGGTGTTGAACCGGCTGTGGCAAGCCGTCAATGTCACCACCGTTCGTAGGGCCTTTTCGCTTCTCTGCCAAGGCCACGCACAGATCGTCGCCTCTGATGGCGGCAACACGTACACCACCCACGACTTCGAGAGTTGGCGGGATTTCTCCCAGCGGGAGCCGGAACCGGAGATGGTCAACGCCGTCTCCTTCAAAGTGCGCGTGCCGCGCGTCATCGTGCTCCTCTTTTTCGACCGGATGCTCCACAAGGAGATCAAATTCACGCGCAACAACATCTTCGAGCGGGACAAGAACACCTGCCAATATTGCGGCAAGGTCTTTGACCGCAACGACCTGAACCTCGACCACGTGTTGCCGCGCGACCGGGGCGGCAAAACCACTTGGGAAAACATCGTCTGCTCGTGCATTCCATGCAACAGCCGCAAGGCCAACCGTCTGCCGCACGAGGCGGGCATGCGGCTCATCAAAAAGCCCGAGCGGCCCAAGTGGCGGCCCTTTCTCCAATTCAAATACAACGGCGCGCAGCAGGAAGCCTGGAAACACTTCCTCGACGTGGCGTATTGGAACGTCGAACTGGGCCAGGACGGGTAAGCTTGGTTCCATCACCGCTTCGAAATAATTTCCGCTGCTGCCGGGAAAATTGACAACCGGCCATGCGGTTTGGCAATGTGGGCCTGGGTCTGTTGCATTTTCTTTCCGGCCAAAGTTACCTTCTATGAATGAACCAACTGTCGCGTACCAAATGGGGCAAATCGCCGGGGCAATTTTTGGGATCGTTGTTTTGTTCGGTGGATTGGTGTTTTTCATTGTCGCGCTGGTAAAAGCGATCAACACCGGGAAAAAGGGGTGGATTATCGCTGCTTCGATTACGGGGTTGCCCGTCTTGGCAATCGTCGGGGCGTTCTTTTATGGCATCTACATGGGAGTTCACCAGGCTGCGGCGCGCTCCAAGGAAATTCAATCGGCAAGGAAGGGGGTGCCCTCCATGTTGCAAACGGGTCTGATGACGCCCGTGCAAGGCTCCGTGCTTCCATACTCGATTTCCATCCCCACGATTTCAGCGTGGAAAAAGACGGCCGATTTGGCTCCTTACGACTATGTTTTCAGCTACCGGGAACTCTACATCGGCGTCATAGCGGAGGGCATTGGCATTGGTTCCTCTCGGGCGGCCTGTGAATTCGCCCAAAAAAATCTCTCTACCAAAACCACTGATAGTAAATTTGAAGAAGCGCGGGAAATCGAAATCAGTTCCCAAAAATGGCTGCAATTTGATGCGGAATCCACCTTCCAGAACATCCATTGCAAATACCGCTATTACGTTTATGCCGATAAGGACCGGACGATTCAGATCATCTGCTGGACTGGCGCGCAACTCTTCGACTACTACGCTCCGGTGATGAGCCGGGTAGCCGAAAGCTTCCGTTTCACGGACGGCAAGTAACCGAAACCCTCTGGCCTTCCGGCGCGGCTTGCGTTAAGCTCGCCGCTTCTCCATGAACCGCTGGATTACCGCCGAACAACTGGCCGCCTTTGCGGCTGAGCAAACCACCGCCCACCGCCTTTACACCACGCCCAACGCCTGGGTGGAACGCTTCGGCCCCGATCTGCTGGTTTCCTACAAAACCGATTTCGCCCGCGACGCCGTTGCGGCGGGCGCGAAGGAGTGGGCCGAGCGCACGGGGTTCAACATCGAGCGGCTTTTCACCCGCTTTTTGCCCAAACAGAACGCCGAGCGCGTCTCGCCCGTGCTGGCCGAGGGCGACCCTGCCGCGCCGCTGCAAACCACCGTCACCGAGCGGGGCGTGCGCTACGGCATCGACTTCGGCGCGGGCTACTCCGCCGGGCTTTTCATGGACCAGCGGGCCAACCGCTCCTTCGTGCGGATGCGCGCCCCGCAGAGGCTGCTCAATACGTTTGCCTACACCTGCTCCTTTTCCGTCGTCGCGGCCCTGGCCGGAGCGCAGACGGTGAGCGTCGATCTTTCCAAAAAATCCCTGGAACGCGGCCGCGCCAATTTTGGCCTGAACGACTTGCCGCTGGAAGGCCACCGCTTCATCGCCGATGACGTGCTGGAAGTGCTGCCCCGGCTGGAGCGGAGGGGGGAGAAATTCGACGCCATTATTCTCGACCCGCCCACGTTTTCGCGCGGCAACAAAGGCCGCAAATGGCAGGTGGAGGAGCAGATCGAAACGCTGCTCGGGGCCGCCGTGGAACTGGCCGCGCCCGAGGCTTCCATCCTCATCTCCACCAACTGCACCCGGCTGGAACGCCCCGTGCTGGAGCGTACCGCGCGGTTTGTTTTGAAAATCGCCCATCGCGGCGGGGATTTCCACCACGAGCCGCCGCTGCCGGACTTCCCCGAAGGCGAGGGAGCCCGCACCCTCTGGCTGCATATCAGGTAAGCTTGCGGTTTTTTTGACCCTTCTTCCGCAGCGAAAGAGATTGCCAACGGCCACCTCCCCGCTGCTAATGTAACCCTTTCCCACGCTTTTCCATGAACCCGCAAATCCTCGTCACCGAACCGTCCGCCGATTATGAACTGATCGACAGTGGCGACGGGGAGAAGCTGGAGCGGTACGGCGGCGTTTTCCTGCGCAGGCCCGATCCCCAGGCGCTTTGGCACAAATCCGAGCCCGCCCGCTGGAAACAAGCCCACGGAACCTTCGTGCGCGAGGGCCGCGAAGGCGGCTGGAACTTCACCCGCCCCGTGCCCGAGAAGTGGACCATCACCTTTGGCGGCCTCTCCTTCCACATTCGGCCCACCGCCTTCAAGCACACCGGCATTTTTCCCGAACAAGCCCCCAACTGGACGTGGATGCGCGACGCCATCCGCGGCGCGGGCCGCAAGGTCACCGTGCTGAACCTCTTCGGCTACACCGGCGGAGCCACGCTCGCTTGCGCGCAAGCGGGGGCCGCCGTCTGCCACGTGGACGCTTCCAAGGCCGCCGTTGGCTGGGCGCGCGAAAACGCGGCGGTCTCGGGCCTTGCGGACAAGCCCATCCGCTGGATCGTTGACGACGCCAAGGCCTTCGTGGCCCGCGAAATCCGGCGCGGCCACCGCTACGACGCCATCGTCATGGACCCCCCGGCCTTCGGGCGCGGCCCCGAGGGCGACGTGTGGCAGATTGAAACCGACTTCGTGCCGCTCTTGGAAGCCTGCCGCAACCTGCTGAGCGATACCCCCCTCTTTTTCCTGCTTAACGGCTACGCCTCCGGCTATTCGCAGCTCGCCTACCGCTTCAACCTCGCGGAACTGGCGCGCGACCGAGGCGGCGAGGTGGAATCCGGCGAACTGACCATCCGCGAATCCCGCGGCGGCCGGTTCCTGCCCTGCGGCATTTTTGCTCGCTGGACTAAAACCGCCGGCACGACTTACAAAACGCCGTGGCACTTCGGCACCGCCGAGCAGCAGACCGCCCCGGTCTACGAAGACGTGGCGGAAGCCGGGGAAGAGCCCTCGGTCGCGCCTATCGCCATCCCGCGTGTGAGCATCTGCGTCCCGGCTTACAATGCAGAACAATTCCTCCCGGCGGCGCTGGAATCCGTTCGTAACCAGACGTTCAAGGATTGGGAATTGATCGTCACTGAGGACGGCTCCCGCGACGGCGCCGAGCAGATTGTCACCGACTTTGCCGCCAGCGTGCCGCAGCCTGTGCGCTACCTCCGCAACGAGACCAACCTGGGCCTGCCTGCCACGCGCAACGCGGGCATCACCGCAAGCCGGGCGGAGGTCGTCGCGTTCCTGGATGCCGACGACGTTTGGGAACCGAACCACCTCGAAGCCACCGTGGGGCGCCTGCTTTCCACGGGGGCCGATCTGGCCCATGGCGGCTCGCTGCTTTTCGACAGCGACACGGGCCGGGAACTCGAACGCCGCGCCCCGAACCAGGAAATCCTCGCGGCTTTCCCTCTTTCGCTTTTCGAAGGCAGCTACGTCATCCAACCCTCATCGGTCGTCATGCGCAAATCGCTTTGGGAGCGCGCCGGAGGCTTCGACCCCTCCTTCCGCTACGTGGAGGACCGCGAAATGTGGCTGCGCTGCGCCCGCGTCGGCGGCCGCTTCGTCTATACCGGTTCCGTCACCTGCCGCTACCGCAAGCATGGCGACGCCCTTTCCACCCATGCCGCGCAAATGGCCGTCGCGTGCGCCCGCGTGTTCGACAAGCACCTCAAATGGAACGCCATCCCGAAGGAAGTGCGCGAGGATTACGCCGCCGGAGCCTGGATCGCGGCGGGCCGCATCCTCCAGCGCGAGCACCCCATGGAAGCCTCCGAGTACCTCTACCGCGCCTGGAGCATCCAGCCCCGGTTCACCGTCCAACTCTGGATCATCGGCCTGCGGATCTACTCCTGGGTGTTTGAAAAGTAGCACTTAGTCATTCCAATCCACCCCCATGAGCCTCGCCTACTGCATACTGGCTCACAAAAACCCGGCCCAGCTTGCCCGGCTTTTGCGCGCGCTGCAAGCGCCCGGCAACGTCTGCGTCATTCACTACGAACGCCGCGCCCCCCGGGCCGAACACGAAGCGCTTGAGCGGCTCGCGCGCGAACATGGCGCGCTTCTGCTGCCGCCCCGGCGCATTCTTTGGGGGCACTTTAGCGTCGTGGGCGCGCAGCTTGAAGCCCTGCGGCGTGCCCTGGAAGTGGACGCCTCGTGGACGCATTTCATCACCTTGAGCGGCCAGGATTTTCCGTTGATTCCCCAGGCCGCGCTCGCGGCGGAGTTGGCCACTTCCCAAGCTTCCTATCTTAGCTGCTTCGACCCCTTCACCACCTCCTGGTGGAAAAACCTCGATGACCGCATTGGCCGCTACTACTTCGAATGGCCGTGGCTGGAGGCGCTCCTGAACGTGCGTTACCTCGGGCGGCGGCTCCGGGCGCTGATGGGGTGGTCGCAACGGCTGCCCTTTGTGCCCGGCATCCGGCGCACCGTGCCCCCTTGGTTCCAATACCGGGGCGGCTCCAACCACGTCATCCTCTCTCGCGCTGCGGCTGAATACATTACCGGCGATACCACGGCCCGCCGCATCATCGCCTGGCTGCGGCACAGCGAAATCCCGGACGAAAGCCTCTTTCAAACCGTCCTCTTCAACAGCCCGTTGGCCGGGAAAATGGTCAACGACGACCGGCGCGCCATCCGCTGGAATAACTTGGGCGACCCCAGCCCCGTTACCCTCACCGCCGCCGATCTCCCCTGGCTTTGGCAGCAGCGCAACGAGGGCCGCCTCTTTGCCCGCAAATTCGACGCGGCCGTGAGCGACGAAAGCGACGAAGCCCTCCGCGCCCTGGAAAAAGAGTTATCCCTGGTTTAGCCCCTCCTTCCCATGCCCTCCCACTCCGCCCTCTGCACCGCCTCCAACGAAACCTACGCCATCGGGGCCACCGCCGCCCTGGTTTCCGCCGTGCTCAACGCTCCGGCGGACGTTGTCTGCAAAGTCTACGTGCTCGACGGCGGCATGCGCGAACGCTCCTGGCGCAAGCTACAAAGCAGCCTGGAACGCCTGGGCCGCCCGTGCGAAGTCACGCGGCTGCGGCCCGATATGCAGACCTTCGCCGGGCTGCCGCAGGATTGGGGTTCCAGCGTCATGACCTATGCCCGGCTGGCCCTGCCGCAAATGGTCCAGGAAGAGCGAATGCTTTACGTGGATGCCGACATGATCGTCCAAGCCCCCTGGGGCTGCATCTGGGAAACCGACTTGGAGGGAGCCGTCATCGGCGCTTCCGTGGATATCGTCACCAAAACGCTTGGAGCAGAACACCTCGACCTTGATAAATATCACCTCGACCCCGCGGCTCCCTATTTCCAAGCCGGGTTTCTCTTGATGGACCTGCGCCAGTGGCGGGAAACGTGCGTCAGTGAGCAAGTGCTCGCCTACTTGCGGGAAAACCCGGACCACTGCCGTTACTGGGACCAAAGCGCGTTGAACGTCGTCCTCCACGGACGCTGGAAACGGCTCCCGGACGAATGGAACACCCCCGCGTGGTGGGCCGACCAGGGCCGGGAAGGTTGCCAACTGGACGCCCCCATTCTCCACTTCGTCGGCCCGGACAAACCGTGGCTCCACGGGCACGACAGCAACGCCAGCGCCCGGCGTTTTTACGGTGTTCTGGCGCGTAGCGCCTGGAAAGGCTGGCGGCCCAGCGGCTGGCGCTTCGCCTGCAAAATGGCCAAGTACCGCGTGGGGCAGGGGATCAGCTTTTTGCGGGGATTGGTAAAAAAATAAAGGCATTGATCCGCAGATTTCGCAGATGATCGCAGATTTTCAGGATTTATAATCTGCGTCTTTCTGCGAAATCTGCGGATTCCTTTCTTTCGGTAAATCCTTCCTGTTCAACCGCCAAAAAACCGCTAAGCTCGCGCACGCTTCCATGAAGATCATCGCCATCGCCAACCAGAAAGGCGGCGTCGGTAAGACCACCACCGCCGTAAACCTTGCCGCCTGCCTCGCCGCCAAGCGCAAGCAGATCCTCCTGGTCGATCTCGACCCCCAGGCTAACGCAACCTCCGCTCTCGGCGTCACCGAAACCGGGGGCAAAAGCATGTACGGCTCCCTCATCGGCCAAAGCGCCGCCGCCGACAACATCATCGCCACGCGCTTCAACAGCCTTTGGATGATCCCGGGCGACATCAACCTGGCCGGGGCCGAAATCGAGGTCGCCCGCCAGGAGGACCACCTTACGCGCCTCAAAGTCGCCCTGGAGCCGCTCAAAACCCAGGCTCCGCTCGATTACATCATTCTCGATTGCCCCCCTTCGCTCGGCATTTTGATGACCAACGCGCTCGCCGCCGCGGACGAAATCCTCGTTCCCATCCAGTGTGAATATTTCGCCCTGGAAGGCTTGAGCAAAATCGACAACGTCATCCATCAAATCGCCGACGGCGGCATCAACCCCGGCCTGGAAATGACCGGAATTGTGATGACGATGTTCGACGCCCGCACCAACCTGAGTTCGCAGGTTGTGGCCGAGGTTCGCAACCATTTCGGGGAAAAGGTTTACAAAACCATGATCCCGCGCACCGTCCGGCTGGGTGAAGCCCCCAGCTTTGGCAAGCCGATCATCGAATACGAGCCGATCGGGGCCGGTTCCATCGCCTACAACGGCCTGGCCAAGGAATTCATCGCCCGGCACGCTTAAGAACCCTAAAAAAGGGGGCTTGTGCTTTTTTTCACAAGTTTCGGCTTGCCCCGCAAAGCAGGCATCGTAGAGTCATTGGCCATGGTTTCTCAGACAAACGTTGCCCTTGATCCCAAGCTCGAAGACAACGTCATCGTTACTAAACTCGACGAGGTCATCAACTGGGTGCACAAGAACTCCGTGTGGCCCCAGCCGATGGGCCTCGCCTGTTGCGCCATCGAACTGATGGGCACCGCAGCCTCGCGTTACGACATTTCCCGCTTCGGAGCGGAAGTCATGCGCTTCTCGCCGCGCCAGTCGGACTGCATGATCGTCGCGGGCACCGTCACTTATAAAATGGCCGCCGCCGTCAAGCGCATCTACGACCAGATGCCCGAGCCGAAATGGGTCATCGCCATGGGCGCCTGCGCCTCCTCCGGCGGCATGTACCGCAGCTATTCCACCCTCCAGGGGCTTGACCAGATCATCCCCGTGGACGTTTACATTTCCGGCTGTCCGCCCCGGCCCGAAGCCCTTCTCGAAGGCCTCATGACGCTCCAGCGCAAACTGGAGAAAAACCACTCGCTCCTGGCCCTCAAACGCAAAACCAACCCCAATTTGTCATGACGCTTTCCGAAGCCATCACCGCCATCGAGAGCCGTTTCAAAGTTCTCGCGAAAACCGAATTTCGGGGAGACACGACCCTCACGGTCACTCGCGAGGAACTCGTTGCGCTTTGCACCGCCGCCAAGAAAGAACTGGGGTTCGATCTGCTCCATTGCATCACCTCCGTGGACAACTTCGGGGCCGACCCGCGCTTCGAAGTCATCTATGTGCTCTATTCCCTGGCGAACAACGTTTATCTGCGGCTGAAAGTCGCCGTTTCCGAGGAGGACGCCCAAGTCCCCACGGTCACGGGCGTTTGGAAATCCGCCGACTGGTTCGAACGCGAAGCCTATGACCTCATGGGCGTCACGTTCACCGGGCACCCGGACCTGCGCCGCATCCTGATGTGGGACGGCTATCCCTTCCACCCGATGAGGAAAGATTTTCCGCTCGCGGGGCGGCCCAGCGAAGTGGCCGACGTCGCCTTCACCAAGGCGGCCCCGCTCGAAGGCGGCCCCTACGTCACCACGCCCTGCACCGGCGGCGCCCGCGACCGCGAACCGCGTAGCAAGCGGTTCGAATAGGCGGCAACGTTTTACCAAGGCGCGAGAGGAGCTTCCTTTCGCGCCTTTTTTTATAACTATTCCTTCGCCACCGGCTGCGGTTTTTCCCAGGGCCAGCGGCCTTCGAGTTCCAGTTCCAGCGCCGTGCTCAGGAACGTCCGGATCAGCACGATGCCGCCCAGCACCGCGACGTTGGCCGCCGTGGGGGAAACCGCCACCGTTCGAATAATGTCCCCGGCCACGAGAAATTCCAGGCCCAGCAAAATGGCTCGCCCGAGGTTCTGGCGGAATCGCCGGTAATTTCCATCGGCATGCAGGTTGCGCCCAAAAATGAAGGCGGCATAAAGCGCCCCGACGACAATCGCGGCCACGCCCGCCACATCAATCCCGTTGCCGATCAGTTCCAATAACCCCTTAAACCCGTTCATCGCAACAGCATCGGCCCGGAGGCGTGCGACGGGCTTGCAAATATACTAACTTGCCGCGTTTTCGCGGCTCACTTGCAAGCGCAACTGCCCGCAGGCGGCCTGGATGTCCGTGCCTTTTTCGCGGCGGATGGTCGCGTCAGCTCCCGTCCGTTCCAGCGTGGCCATGAAGGCGTCCTGGCGGCGCAGAGAGGGGCGTTTCCACTCCAGCCCGGCTACGGGGTTGTAGGGGATGCAGTTGATCTTGGCGTCCAGCCGACGGGCGATTTTCCCCAGCTCCGCGGCCTGTTCCAGCGAATCGTTCACGCCCTCGATCAAAATGAACTCCAGCGTAATGCGCTGCTTTTTCTTCGCGATGTACTCGTCGCAGGCGTCCAGCAGTTCGGTCAACGGAAAGCGGCGGTTGATCGGCATGATGCGCTCGCGCACCTCGTCCGTGGCCCCATGCAGCGAAATGGCCAGCCGCAGTTGCAGCGGCTGCTCGGCCAAGTCGCGGATGCGCGGGGCAAAGCCGCTGGTGGAAAGCGTGATGTGCCGCGCCCCGAGGCCGATGCCCCACGGCGCGTTGATGATCGCTATCGCCCGCAGCACCTCGTCGTAATTGGCCAGCGGCTCGCCCATCCCCATGAACACGATGTTGTTGATCTTCTCCCCGCTGATCTCCTCCACTTTGAGGAACTCCTCGACGATTTCGCCCGCGTGCAGATCCCGCGAAAAACCGTTCAAGCCGCTGGCGCAAAATTTGCACCCGAAGGCGCAGCCCACCTGCGAGGAAATGCAGATCGTCCGGCGGTCCGAGCCTTCGCCGTAAAGGGCGGGGGAGGCCGGGATTAAGACCGTTTCGATGAGCGAGCCGTCCTGGAGCTTGAAAAGGAACTTGCGCGTGGTGTCCGCGCTGCCGAGCGTGCGGACGGGCTCCAGCGAGCCAAACGTGAAATTCTCCTCCAGCGAACCGCGCAGGGCGGCGGGCAGATTTGTCATCTCCGCGAACGACTTCGCCCGCTTTTGGTAAAGCCACTCCATCACCTGCTTGGCCCGGTAGGCGGGCTGACCCGCCGCGCGCAGCGTCTCCTGCAACTGCGGCAGCGTCACGGAATGGATGGGCGTCTGGGATGGCGTGAATTTCATCGGAAACGGAAAATTATAGCCAAATCCGTGGAAAGAACATCATCGAAAAACGGGATGCCTGGGGCGGCTGCTTTTTCCCAATCCCGTTATTTAACTGATAAATTTAGCACCCCTCTTGACAATGGCGCGCTCTTTGGTAACGAGGACAGAGCATGTTGCAACCAACATCGAGTTTCCCCCTCCGACAAGCGCCCGGCGTTTCCCGCCTTGCGTTCCTTGCTTGCGCCGTGGTGTGCTTTGGGCTTTTTGCGGGCCCGGCCGGAGCCGCCGGGAGTGCCGATGCGGTTGAAACGCCTGCCCCGCCGGTCGCCGTGACCACCGCCGTGGTCAAAGCCGGGTCTTGGCAGCCGATCTTGAGCGCCACCGGCGCGTTGAAGGCGCTCAACGGGGTGCAGGTCAGCGCCGATGTGCAGGGTATCATTTCGAAAATCGCTTTTGAATCCGGCAGAACCGTCAAAAAGGGGGATTTGCTGGTGGAACTCGACACCCGCGCCGAGCAGGCCAAGCTGCAATCCGCGCAAGCCCGGTTCGATCTCGCGAAGTCGAACCTCAAGCGCCGGACCGAACTGCTTCAGAAAAAAGCGACCTCGCAGGCCGAGTTTGAGAATTTCGAAGCCGAAGTGCGCCAATCCGAGGCGGCGGTCAACGAATCCCTGGCGGCCATCGCGCGCAAAACCATCACGGCTCCCTTTGACGGCGTGCTCGGCATCCGGCGGGTTTCCCTGGGGCAGTTCATCAACACCGGCACGCCCATCGTCGCGCTCGAATCGAAGTCGAACGACCCCATTTACGTCGAGTTCGCCGTCCGGCAGCAGGATTATGCGCGCATTGCCCTGCAAGAAAAAATCAAGGTGGCCGCCGAGGGGGTTGAGAACAAGGAGTTCCCGGGCGAAATCACGGCCATCGATTCCCTGCTTAATGAAGCCAGCCATTGCGTCCACGTGGAAGCCGCCATTCACGATCCCCAGGGGCTGCTGCGGCCCGGGATGTTCGTGAGAGTGGAAGTGTTTCTGCCGGAAAGAAAAGGCGTGCTCTCCGTGCCGCCCTCCGCCGTCAACACCGCCTCCACCGGGGAGACCACCGTGTTCGTCGTTAAAGAAATCAAATCCTTCGAAGGCAAGCTGGAGAAACAAGTGGTGCCCTGCGCCGTGCAGGTGGGCGAAAAGCACGCCGCCGCCGTCGAAATCGTCAACGGCCTGGCCGACGGGGACGAAGTGGTCACCTCCGACCTCCTCAAACTGCGCCCCAACGCCTCCGTGCTCGTCAAGCGGACTGGCTCGGGCAAATAACCTCGCGCATTTCTACGTGCGGCACTCGAAGAGGTTCCCGCAGCCGGAACACTTCACCCGCAGCGATCCCTTGCCGGTGGGCAGCCGCAGTTTCTGGCCGCATGTGGGGCAGGCCACGATGTCATAGACCGCGCCCGAGCCCGCTGGAGCGGAACCGCCGCCGGGCGCGCCCTTGCCCCGGCGTTTCTCCTCGGCCCGCCGCCGCGCTTCGGCGACCAGCGGCGCCATGCGCAGGGCCAGCCGTTGGAACCAGCCGCGAACCCCCGCGCGCCAGCGGTCGATGGGCAGCCGCGCGCGGTAGCGTTGGAAGAGGATGTAAAGCAGCGTCACGAAAGCGGCGAAAACCGCGTCATTGCGCCACGCGCCCGCCGCTTCGTACATCGGCACGCGGGCCGATATCTGCTGGCAAAGCTGCAACTGCCGATGCGAAAGCCCCATGGCCTTGCCGAAGGGATCGGCGAGGTATTCGCGGCTGAACCGGGAGATCGTCAACGGGGGCTGGCCGGGCTGCAATTCGGTGAGGGCCAGGGCCACCTCGCGTTCCATGGAGGTAATTTGCGAGGTTTTCCACACCGCCACCAGCAGGCACAGCGCCAAGATCACATACGCCGGGCGGATCGGTTTTCTGAAAAAAGTCATGGAGATGAGCTAAACCCCATGCGCCAAAAATGTCCAGCCGCCGCGCTTGCCGCCCTCGCGCTCCAAAAGCCGCCGCTTGCTTTCGGCCTTCTTTTGCCACAAAAGAGAGCCCGTGCCCATGTCGCCTCGTATCCTGCTCACCACGCTCAACGCCAAGTATATCCACAGCGGCTTCGGGCTGCGCTACCTGGCCGCGAACATGGGGGACCTGAGCGGGCAAACGCAGCTTGCGGAGTTCGACATCAACCAGAGGCCGCTCGACATCGCCGAGCAGATTCTCGCCCGCTCCCCGGCCATCGTCGGCATGGGCGTCTATGTTTGGAACGCCCGCCCATGCCTGGAAGTGGCCCGGGTGCTCAAGCGCATCGCCCCGGCCATCCGGCTCATTCTGGGCGGACCGGAGGTCAGCCACGAGCCGGAGCAACAAGAGATTTGCGCCCTGGCCGACCACGTCACCGCGGGCGAGGGGGATCTTGTTTTTGCGGAAACCTGCCGCGCGATTTTTGCCGGAACTCCGCCTCCTCATTTCATCCAGGCCGAGCAGCCGGACCTCGCCTCGCTGCGGCTGCCTTATTCACTCTATTTGGACGACGACCTCGCCCACCGGCTCCTTTACGTGGAAGCTTCGCGTGGCTGCCCCTTCGGGTGCGAGTTCTGCCTTTCCTCGCTGGAGACCGCCGTTCGCGCCTTCCCACTGGAGCCGTTTCTGGCTGAAATGGAGGCGTTGATAAGGCGCGGCGCACGGCAGTTCAAGTTCGTGGACCGCACCTTCAACCTCCACCTGCCCACCGCGCTCGCCATCCTCGATTTCTTCCGCCAACATCTTGGCCCGGGCCTCTTCCTGCATTTCGAGATCGTCCCCGACCGCGTGCCGGAGCCGTTGCGCGAAGCCCTGGCCGCTTTCCCGCCCGGCACCGTGCAACTCGAAGCCGGAATCCAAACCTTCAACCCCGAGGTGGCCGCGCGCATTCACCGGCTCCAGGATTATCCGCGGCTTGAGGAGAATTTGCGCTGGTTGCGCGGCCACACCCACGCCTACCTGCACGCTGATCTCATCGCGGGTCTGCCCGGCGAATCCTATGAGAGCTTCGCCGCCGGATTCGACCGCCTCCTGGCCCTGACCCCGCACGAAATCCAGGTCGGTATTTTGAAGCGGCTGCGCGGCGCGCCCATCACCCGGCACACGGCGGAGTGGGGGATGATCTATAGCGACACCGCCCCCTACGAACTGCTCGCCAACCGCGATTTGGATTTCCCTGCGATGCAACGCATCCGCCGGTTCGCGAGCTACTGGGACCACGTCGCCAACAGCGGCAACTTCACCGGCACCGTCCGGCGGCTATGGGCCGCTCTCGGCACGTCGCCGTTTCACGCCTTCATGGCATTTACCGATTGGGCTTACCAGCGGCTCCGTCGCACGGATTCCATCGCGCTGGACACCTGGGCGCGCACGCTCGCCGATTATCTTTCCGGACCCGCCGGGCAGCCCCGCACGGAAGTGGTGGCCAGCATTCAGGAGGACTTCGCCAATGCGGGCCGCGCCCCCTGGAACAGCGAACCCGCCGCGCGACAGGCCAACCTCGCGCGCAATTCCCATAACCAGCGCCAGCGGCGGCGGGAAGAAGCGGCCTCTTCCCAGTCTCCTGGGCGGAGTTGAAAAAAACTTCGTTTGGCGCGCGGTCTGTGGCTTAAATAGATGGAAACCATGATCCCGCCGCTGCTCTACGACCACCTCATTCGCCCGCTGCTCTTCCAGGTCAACCCGGAAACGATCCACGACCTCGTGATGGTGGGCCTCAAGGCGCTTTCGCAGGTGCGCGTTTACCCCAAGCACGATCCGCGGCTGGCGCGAACGGTTTTTGGCCTCAATTTCCCCAACCCCATCGGGCTGGCCGCCGGGTTCGACAAAAATGCCGAGGTGCTCTCCGCCTGGCAAACGCTCGGGTTCGGCTTTGTCGAGGCCGGGACGATTACCGCCGAGCCGCAGCCAGGCAACCCCAAGCCGCGCATCTTCCGCCTGCCGGAAATGGGGGGCTTGATTAACCGCATGGGCTTCAACAACGAGGGCGCGGACGCCGTGGCGCGGCGGCTGGAGGCGTTGAAAAAGGCGGGGCGTTGGCCCGGCGTTCCCGTCGGCATCAATCTGGGCAAAAACAAAGTCACCCCGCTGGAAGAAGCGCCACAGAATTACCTCAAAGCCTTTGATCGCCTCTTTGCGCTGGGGGATTACTTTGTGCTCAACGTCAGTTCGCCCAACACGCCGGGCTTGCGTACCCTGCAAGGCAAGGCGGAACTCAACGAACTCCTGGGCACCATCATGGCCGCCAACCGGACGAAACCGGCCCCCAAACCGTTGCTTTTGAAAATCGCTCCTGACCTTGAATGGGCGCAGATCGACGAAATCCTGGAACTCGTCGTCAGCCACGGGCTGGCGGGTCTCATCGCCACCAACACCACGCTCGACCACTCGCCCGTCCCGGCGGGCCGCGACCAGCAGGGAGGGCTTAGCGGACGCCCGCTGCGGGACCGCTCCACGGAAATCATCCGCTACGTCTGCAAGCACCTGGAATTGCCGGTGATCGGCGTCGGGGGCATCTTCGACGCCGACGGAGCGAAGGAGAAATTGGACGCCGGGGCCGCCCTCATCCAGCTTTACACCGGGTTCATCTACCGCGGCCCGGTGCTGCTGGGCGAAATCTGCCGCGCTTTGGTGAAAACAAATTAAGCAAACCATGAACGCCGCTCCCCTTTGCGAATCCCTGGCCGATAAAGTGCTCGCCGGGGAAAGAATCACGCCCGCCGAGGCGCTGGCCCTTTACCATGCGCCGTTGCAGGAATTGGGCGCGCTGGCCAATGCGCGGCGCAAACAGATCAAGGGCGCGGCCTACGGCGGCCGGGGCAACGAGATTGTTACCTACATCGTTGATCGCAACATCAACTATACCAACGTCTGCAACGTTTTCTGCAAATTCTGCGCCTTCTGCCGCAAGGAAGGCGCGCCTGGGAGCTACGTCATCACCCGCGAGGAAATGGACCAGAAAATGCAGGAACTCGCCGATAATGGCGGCGTGCAGGTGCTTCTCCAAGGCGGTCACCACCCTTCGCTGCCGCTCGATTGGTACCTCGATCTGCTCGCCCACCTGCGCGAGCGTTTCCCGCAGGTCGCCATCCACGGTTTCAGCCCGCCCGAGTTCCAACACTTCGCCAAAACTTTCGGCATGCCGCTCAAGGACGTGCTCGTCAAATTCAAGGAAGCGGGCCTCGCCTCCATCCCCGGCGGCGGCGCGGAGATCCTCGTGGACCGCGTTCGCGAGCAAGTCGCGCCGGCAAAATGCAACACCGACCAGTGGCTCGAAGTGATGGACGTGGCCCACGGTCTGGGCCTCACCTCCAGCGCCACGATGATGTTTGGGCATATCGAAACCATTGAGGAGCGCATCGAGCATCTGGAGCGGCTGCGCCGGCAGCAGGACCGCAGCGGCGGCTTCACGGCGTTTATCTGCTGGACCTTCCAGAGCGAGCACACGCGGCTTAAAGCCGCTACCGTCGGCCCCATGGAATACCTGCGCACGCTGGCCCTGGCGCGCGTCTATTTGGACAACTTCGAAAACATCCAGGCGAGTTGGGTCACGCAGGGGCCGAAGATCGGGCAAATCGCGCTGGAATACGGCGCGAACGATTTCGGCTCCGTGATGATGGAGGAGAACGTCGTGGCCAGCGCCGGAGCGCACTTCCGGTTGCAGAAGGAGGAAATCAGCGCGATTATCCGCGACGCCGGGTATGATCCACGCACACGGAATACGAGGTATCAATTGCTGGATTGATGATCTTTGTGGCGAAGTAAATCATACTCGTGCGTCGCCTCAAATGCGGCAATAGGAGTTGCCGGAGCAATGGCGTGCCCAAATGGAGTTTGGGCACGAGGGTTTTGCGGGGTGCTTTTGCGGTGGAAAACGTGAAATTTTTGAAGTGGGGGCCCCATTCAAACCAGGCCCCGCATCATCTCGTGCCGAAACTCTATTTCGGCACGCACTTGTCCAAGCAACTCTATTGCCTTTCCATCACTACCTCATCTGCACGGAAATCTCCCGCCGGGCCGGTGCCGCCGCCGTTTGCGTGCGTACGAAGGAAACGATTTCCTCCTGCAAATCGTCGCATTCGCGGGTCCAAAGCTTGCGGGAGCGCAGCTTTTTGACGCACGGGGCCAGCCCCACCAAATCCACGTCGGTGGTGCCCGAGCCGATCAGCGTTTGCAGCCGCTCGCGCAGCCGATTGAAGAACGCCAGTTCGTAGCCCGCGCCCGCTTCCTTGGCCAGGTCCATCAAGTCCAGCCGTTCGCCGGGTCGGCCCAGTTCCAGGTGCGGCGCGATCTCGCCATAGCCCGTGACCTGCAAAATATCGCAAAGCAGCCGCCGCATTTGCTCCGCCGAGACGGTGTTGCGGGGGTAGCTGGTGCGCAAATGGTGTGCCGCCGCCTCCACGGTGTAGCTGGCCATCCACCATTTTTGGTAACCGGCTTTCGCGGCGGCTTTCCATAGCGCCCTGAAGATCCACGCGGGCTCGAAGCGGATCACGCGCCCGTCATCCAAGCGTACCAAAGGCATTCCGTCGGCAAGTGCGATCATTTGAATAGCTCCGGTTGAAGAGTGCTCGTTTTCACGTGGCGACTCATGTTTTGTATCTCGTCAAGAAATTCGCCGATGTCCTGGAACTGGCGGTAAACCGAGGCGTAGCGCACATAGGCCACCTGGTCGAGCGCGTGGAGTTTCTCCATCACCTTCGCCCCGATGAGGTTGGAGGCGGCCTCGCGGATGCCCTCGCCCTCGATCTCGTTTTCGATTTCGTCGACCGCCTTTTCCACCATTTCGATGGAGATGGGCCGCTTTTCGCAGGCTTTCATCATGCCGCCCACCAGTTTGTGGCGGTCAAACGGCTCGCTGCGGCCGTCGCGCTTGATGACCCGCACCAGTTCCCGCTCGATGACCTCGTAGGTGGTAAACCGGTGCTGGCAGCCCGTACACTCGCGACGACGGCGGATCGACGCTCCATCTTTGGAGGAGCGCGAGTCGATCACGCGATCTTCTTGATTTCCGCACTTGGGGCAGCGCATGGCGTTGAATTGTGGGACTCTGGCCATTGAACCACAACATCTTGTGGTGTCAATGGCTTCCTTTCCAACGCCTTCCACACAGGAGGAAACGCACCTGCGCGATGTGATCCGAAACCATTTTCGCGAAAGCACACAAACTCGCGTTTTTTCCTTTGCGCGCCCTGCGCGAATCGTTACTTAATCCGGCAATGAATGTGAACCTGGATGCACCCGACCAAGGTGCAGGGATGGGAGGGAATCGCCCCGAGGGCAAGACGATCACGATGGCGATGATCGCGAAAGCCGCCGGTGTTTCCCAAGGAGCCATCTCGTCCCTGCTCAATGATCGTGACTACGGAATCCGGGTCAGCCCCAAGACCCGGGAGCGGGTGTTTCGCGTTTGCCGGGAAATGGGTTACATGCCCAACGACCTGCGGGCCGTGGTGCGGATGTACCCGGAGTTGGGGGAATTTGCCCTGCTGGTGGCGAGCGATCTCGGCCTGGAGGACCCCATCAGCAACCGCCTGGCCACAACCCTTCTGGCGCAAACCCCCGCGCATCACCTTTCCATCGCCTCCTACGATCCGCAGCTTGATTACGGCCCGCACCCCGAGGCGCTACCGCAGCCGGTGACCTCCGGCGTGGCCTCGCGGTTTTTGACGCTGGGCGCTCCCAACGCCTCGCTGCTCTCGGCCATCCTCGGCAGGGAATTCGCCGGGGTCCACCTGGGGGTCGAAGCGGGCGTTCCCGGCTACACCTCCGTTGTGCCGGAGTATGCGCGCGCTTCGCGCCTGGCCATCGAAGAGCTTCTGCACCTGGGGCACCGCCAAATCGCCATCCTCGCCGGGCCCTTCGGTTCCACCGACCCCGTCACCGTGGAGTTGAACTACGGCATCCGGGCGGCCTACGACGCGGCGCACATCCCGGTGGAAGCCCGCAACGTCATTCATGGCGACCCCGGTTTCGAGCACGGGGTTTCCTCCGTCGATCTTCTGCTGGACCGCCCGGAAAAACCCACGGGCATCTTCTGCTTCCACCCGCTCACCGCCGCCGGGGTTATGCACCGCGCGCAGGAGAGGGGGGTGCGCATTCCCGAGGAACTGAGTGTGATCGCCTATGGCGAAACCGCCTTTGGGCCGCTGCTGCACCCGCCGCTGACCACGGTTTCCATTCCCGCCGGGGAAATCGTCGCCAAGGCGCTTGAAGACCTGGCCCAACGCATCCAAACGCAGGATTTGACCGCCACCCGCCGCATCGTCATTCCGCCGGTCCTCACGGAGAACGGTTCCTGCCGGGAACCACACAAAAGTTGACAAGGGTGGGGTAAATTGCCTATACGTCGCACTCTCCCAATGAAAGCCCCGCAACTCTACATATCGTCGGCGCTCGGCGCGTTGTGTGTTATCCTTACGATCGCAGGTATCGTATTGGGTAAGACCAACAACGGCCTGATGCAAACCCAGCAAGCCCAGCAGGAAGAAATCAACCGCGGCAACATGAGCGTGCAAGTCATGCAAAACCTGTTGCGCGATATGGCGGAGGCTTCCGTCCATAACGCTGAAATCAAGGACGCGCTGGCCAAGAACGGTTTCAGCGTCAGCACCGCTCCCGCCCCCGCTTCAACCCCCGCCAACACCCCCGCGAAATGAACGACCAATTTGACCCCATTTCTGAGCAGCAAACCAGCGCCTTTCTGCCCATCGTGCTGCTTGGCATCGCTGTGCTGCTTTTCAACCTCTTCCAGCTTTCGATGCTCCTGCCGCAGCGCACGCAGTTGCAGCGCATCATCACGCAAAATGAACAAGCCGTGGCCCAGTCCCGGGAAGTTCAAGGCAAGCTGCAAAAGATCGTTGAGGACCTGGTGAACATCAGCAAGGACAACAAAGACGCCCAAGCGATCATCGCCAAGTACAACATCTCTGTGCGCCCCAACGGCGCTGCTCCCGCCGCCAAATAAGCGGGGATGGAAGCGCACGCCCGGGCTATTGTCGAAAAGCTCGTCAGAGCCGGGTACGTCGCTTTTTATGCGGGCGGTTGCGTTCGCGACCGCCTGCTGGGCCTTGAGCCCAAGGATTACGACATCGCCACCAGTGCGCCGCCCGAGGCGGTTCAACGGCTTTTCCCGCGAACCGTCGCCGTGGGGGCGCATTTTGGCGTCATTTGTGTCGTAGAAAGCGGCTTCAACTTCGAAGTCGCCACCTTCCGCTCCGACCAAGCCTACGTGGATGGCCGCCATCCCGAAGGCGTCGTTTTTTCGACTCCGCAAATGGATGCCGAGCGGCGGGACTTCACCGTCAACGGCATGTTCTTCGACCCGCTCAAGGGCGAAGTGGGCGAAGTCATCGACTACGTCGGGGGCCGGGCCGACCTTGAGGCGAAGGTATTGCGGGCCATCGGCGACCCGGCGCAGCGTTTCCGCGAGGACCGCTTGCGCCTGCTGCGCGCCGTCCGGTTCGCCGCCACTTTTGGGCTGCACATCGACCCCGCCACCTGGGCCGCCGTGCGGGCCAATGCCCCCGAGATCCACGCTGTCAGCGCCGAGCGCATCCGGGAGGAACTCGTGCGCATCTTCACCGCTCCCAGCCGGGTGCGCGGGCTGGATCTGCTGGAAGAAAGCGGGCTGCTTGCCGCCGTGCTCCCGGAAGTCGCCGTGCTCCGGGGCGTCCAGCAACCGCCGCAGTTCCACCCCGAGGGGGACGTCTATGTTCACACCCGCATTATGCTGGAACTGCTGCCCGCCGTGCCGCTTGCGCCCAGCCTGGTCTTTTCCGTCCTCCTGCACGACATCGGCAAGCCCTCCACCTACACCTACAACGAGGAGGAAAAGCGCATCCGCTTCAGCGGGCACGACAAAGCCGGGGCCGAAATGACCCTCCGCGTCATGGAGCGGCTGCGGTTCCCGCGCGAAACCATCGAGGCCACCGTGGACGCCGTGGCCAACCACATGATTTTCAAGGATGTGCAATCCATGCGCGTCGCGCGGCTCAAACGCTTCATGGCGCACCCGCATTTCGACGAGCAAATGGAGCTGCACCGCGTCGATTGCGCCAGCAGCCACGGCATGCTCGACAACTACGAGTTTCTTAAGGAAAAGCGTGTCGAATTTGCCAGCGAGCCGCTCATCCCGCCGCCGCTGCTCAACGGGCGGGATGTCATGGCCATGGGCTGGAAGCCGGGGCCGAAAATCGGCGAAATCCTGGAAGCCGTGCAAACCCGCCAGCTTGAAGGCGCGCTCAAGAGCCGGGAGGAAGCCCTCGCGTGGGTCAAGGCCGAGTTCCCGGCGCCGCGGAAGTGATGCGCTGCGAAACTCCGGGTTCGTAGGTGGGGGACGCTAAGTTTCCGTCTTTTCATGCCTTTCCGCTCTCTTTTCATTTTCGAAACGCGAAAAACGTGAGAAGTTTGAGCCTTCGCTTGAATGACTGAGTACCTTGGAAAATTTGTCGACTGGGTGCGGAGCTTCACTCCGTTCCTGCACCGGCTCAACAGCACCGGCCGCACCGTGGTCCGGCGGGCCATGCGCACCCCTCGAACCGTCACCGAGGGGCCGAACCTGTTGCCGCTTTTGATCCAGGTGCTCGCGGCTTTTTCCAAGGTCAATGGCGAGGTCATGGAGGAGGACTTGGACTCCTCGCTCGGCTTCCTGCGCTACGATTACCCGGAGGCGGTCTATTCCGAACTCCGCAAACTCTTCCGCCAGGCCCTTAACGAGCAGCAGGACTTGAACGGCATGGCCCAGAAGCTCTCCACGCAACTGAGCGACGACCGCAAGATCATGCTCGGCGTGCAGCTCTACGATTTGATCGCCAAGGCCGACATGAACAAGAGCGAGCAGCTCGTGGACTTTTATGCCTTCATGTCGCAGCTCGGCATGGCCGCCCAGGCCATCGACATCGTTTACCAGCTCAACGGCTCCGAGGACGCCGACCCTTCCATTTACCAGAAAGGCTCTTCGCCGCTGGAATCCATCTGTTTTGGCTGCGGCCCTGCCTGCGAAGTGGCCATCAAGGGGCTTGCGCCCGGCGAGCGGCTGATGGCCTACCGCTATCACGAGCTCATCCTTTTCAAAAACCAGACGCAGAAGCCGGTTTCCGTCCGGGGCCGCCCGCTCAACCCCGGGGAATTCTGCCGCGTCTATTCCGGCCAACGCATCGTCATCGGCGAGCAGGTGCTCACCTACCAAGACTTGGCGTGGTACTTCGACGCCAAAAAGAACGTCGTCGTCACCAGCATTTTCCTTTCCATCGACCAAGACGGCGAAGTCGAAATGGAAAAGCAGCGCAGCCGCGATTCGCGCATGGAGGTCAAGTTCGGCCTCAAAGTCCGCGTCCGGGCGCTCAAAAACGTGGACGCCATCCTCAACGGCACGCAACTCAAGGCCGGGGCCACCGCCGAAGGGACGCTGGAGGACATCGTCAAATTCAAGAACGGCTTTCAGCTTTCCCTGGACGATCTCCGGCGCAAGGCGCGCGCCCTGGGCGGCCGTTTCCAACTCAAGGCGCACAAAAGCGAATACTTGGTTTCCAACAACTCCTCGCTGCTGGAGGAGGATGACATCCTGCTTTCCCCGGGCACGGGCGGCGACGTGCTGCTGCGTATCCAGTGTGATTACGAAAACCGCGTGGGACGCCTCGAAGTCTTGCAGGCGGACCGGCCCATCCTCGTGGGCGAAACCCCCGTGCGCAACTCCGCCCCGCTGGCGGACGGCGACACCATTCTCATCGACACCGGGCAAATCCTGCGCTGCGATTTTTCCGAGCGGATCATCGAAGAAGAGCGCAACATCATCTCGCAACTTGAAGCCCGCGACCTAAGCCACCGCTTCGCGCAGGGCACCACCGGGCTCGACGGCATTTCGTTCTCCGTCAGCCGTGGCGAAATGGTTTGCGTGATGGGGGCCAGCGGTTCGGGCAAATCGACGCTCCTGCGCGTGCTGGCCGGGCAGTTGCAGCCGTTGCACGGCGAGGTGCTGCTCAACAACGCCCCGCTTTACGAGGACGTGGAGCGCCTCAAACAGCACATCGCCTACATTCCGCAGGACGACGCCTTCGACGAGCATCTCACCATTGCCGAGAACCTCGACTTCGCCGCCGCCATTCGTTCGCCGCACCTTTCGGCGCGCGACCGGGCCCGGCGCATCGACACCAAGCTCGTGGAACTGGGTTTAAGCGAACGGCGCAACTCCATCGTTGGCTCGCCCGTGCGCAAAATCCTCTCCGGCGGCGAGCGCAAGCGGCTCAACATCGGCCTCGACATGATCGGCGGGGCCGACGTGTTCCTTTTCGACGAACCCACCAGCGGCCTTTCCTCCAAGGATGCCGAGCACGTCATGGAAATCATTCGTTCCATGTCGCACAACAAAATCGTGCTCGT
This sequence comes from uncultured Chthoniobacteraceae bacterium, assembly GCA_964513965.1. Lineage (GTDB taxonomy): Bacteria > Verrucomicrobiota > Verrucomicrobiia > Chthoniobacterales > Chthoniobacteraceae > UBA695. The sequence goes on along the minus strand of CAZEOO010000002.1, from coordinate 46,246 downwards.
CACCATCCACCAGCCTACTTCCAAGCTCTTCCAGATGTTCCACAAGGCGCTGCTTCTGGACAAAGGGGGCAAGCTCGTCTTTTGCGGCACACCGCACGAAATGCTGGAATACTTCGCCGGGGCCGAGCACGAACAGCGTTTCGGCACCGAATTGGGCGGCTGCCCCTCCTGCGGCACCACGCGCCCCGAGTTCATTTTCGACGTGCTCGAAACCCCGTTGCGCGACTTCTCCGGCGACATCATTTACGAGGAGAACCTCCAGGGCCAGTTGGTTCCTGCCCGGCGCTATTCCCCGGATTACTGGCGCGACAAATACGAAAGCTTCCGGCTGCTCCAGGACGTGCGCCAGGTGGCCCTGCGCAAACAGCCCGTGGTGCCGCTGCCAGATCCCAGCCCGCGCTCGTATTCCTCCGGCAAGGAGCGCATCCGCTGGCGCGACGAATGGACGCAGTTCCAGACGCTGCTGCGCCGCGCTTTCTTGAGCAAAATGCGCAACCGGGGCAACCTGCTCATCACCATCGTGGCCGCGCCCGTGCTGGCCACGTTGATCGGCTGCGTGCTCTACTATAACGAGAGCGGCAAATACGACTTCGCCAGCGCCTACCACATCCCCACCTACCTCTTTTTCTCGCTGGTGGTGGTGATGTTCCTGGGCCTCACCAACTCCGCCGACGACATCATCCTGGACCGCGCCACGCTCCAGCGCGAACGCAACCTCAACATCCGGCTGCCGTACTACATCCTGGCCAAGGCGCTCACCCTGGCCCTCTTCGCCGCGCTGCAATGCGCCATGTTCACCTTGATCGGCAACGCCGTCCTGGAGATTCGCGGGATGTTCTGGATCTACTTCCTCTTCAACTTCATCACCGCGTTCACCGGCGTTTGCATCGGCCTGCTCGTCTCCTCCTTCGTCGCGGACGGCAAGGCGGCGGCGAACATCGTCCCGTTCATCTTGATCCCGCAGATTCTCTTGAGCGGCGCCCTCATCAAATACGAGGACATGAACCGCAACCTGAACCTCGCCTACGCCTTCTATCGCTGGTTCGCCGTGCATCCCGACCGCGTCAAGGACAAGCCCGAAAGCGCCTTGCAGGTGCCGTTTGTTTGCGAATTCATGCCGATGCGCTGGAGCTACGAGGCCATCGTCGTGGCGCAGTACAAATTGAACCCGCTCACCAAGCGCCAGGACGAGGCGCAGCGGCAGATCGACGCGCTCAAGGAAATCCTGAAAACGCGCAAGCTCACCGAAGCGGAAGTCAACCGCCTGGAGGATTTGAAGGATACGCTGGCGCTGCTCTCCGGTCTGGAAGCCCCCACGCCCGAAGAGATGCGGCGGCGCTTCCGCCGCGTGGACGCCGTGCTCCGTGGCGGCGTGTTGAAGCCGGAATCCCTGGAAACCCGGAACGAAGGAGTCACCGCCGAACGTCTCTACGTGAACCAGAAAATCACCGATCTGGTCTCCAAGGCTGAAAGCGAGCAGCTTGACTACCGCCGCCAGCCCCTCCACCGCATCAACGTCTTTTTCGGGCCGGACAAATTCTTCAACTTCGAGCTTTTGGGCCACGAATATTCGCTCCACTTCGGCGTGCTCACGGTGAACATGCTCGTCATGCTGGGGTTCTCGGCAGCCTCGCTCGGGGCGCTCTACGTCAGCTTGCGACGACGGCTCAGCACCGAGCGGTAAAGCTTCAATCAAATCCCCATATTCATCCCCCTATGAACCTCGCCCTTCCGCTTTTATTGGCGCTGCTGGCCGTCGTCCCCAGTCTTCGGGCCGCCGATCAACCGCTCTTCGGCCCCGGCCTCCCGTGGGGTGTTGAAAAAATCGACCAGCGGGACGCCTCCGCCACGGTGGTCAAAGATGGGAGCGCCGATGTCCTGAGCGTCGCCACGGGGCACCGCAAGCCGTGGCCGGGAATCACGCTGCTGCCTCCCGAAGGGCAGGGATGCTGGAACCTGGCCGCCAACGCGCAAGTCGTTCTCGAACTCAAAAACACGGGCGAAAATCCCGTGGAAATCCGTTGCCGCGTCGATAACCCCAAGGCCGACGGCCTCAAGCATTGCCTCAACGCCTCGCTTTCCCTTGAACCGGGAAAATCGGGCGCTCTGCAAATTTCGCTGCTCTCGGCGGGCGGCGACAACCTCGGCGGGCGGCTCTTTGGCATGAAGGGCAACCCCGCCGCCGCAGCCGGAACCCCCGCTTCGGATTTCGACGCCGCGCAAGTCAACGCTCTCGTGGTTTTCGTGGTGAACCCCAGCGCCGATCATCGCTTCGAAATCCTCGGCGTCCGCGCCACGGGCGAATATCGGGCGCCCACCGCGAGCGTCACCGACGCCAAGCCCTTTTTCCCCTTCATCGACGCCTTTGGCCAATACAAGCACAGGGATTGGCCCGGCAAAACGAAATCGCCCGCCGACCTTACGACGCGGCGCGACGCCGAAGCCTCCGCGTTGCGCATGGCCCGGCCGCCCGCTTCGTGGGACAAGTTTGGAGGCTGGGCCGGAGGTCCGGCGCTGGCGGCCACCGGCGCTTTCCGCGCGGAAAAAGTGGCGGGCAAGTGGTGGCTGGTCGATCCCGAAGGGCGGCTCTTCTTTTCCCAGGGCATCGACTGCGTGGGGCAGAGGGATACGACGCCCATCGATGAAAGAGAAAGCTGGTTCGACGCCTTCCCCGGCAGTCAGCCGGAATTCCGCCCATTTTCCCGCAAGCAGACGCCGCTCCTGGGCCATTACGCGGGCCGCGAGACGAATTGCTTCTCGTTTATCGCAGCCAATCTGTTCCGAAAGTACGGCCCCGATTGGGAAAAGAAATACCCGGCGCTCGTGCACGACCGGCTCAAAGCCTGGGGCGTCAACACGCTGGGCAATTGGTCCGAAGCCTCCATTTTCCGGCTGCGCTTGACGCCTTACGTTGACAACATCGGTTCCTGGGGCGCGAAGCCCATCCAGGGAGGCGGCGGCGGCTCTTGGGGGAAGTTTCCCGACGTATTCGATCCCGGCTTTGCCGAATTGCTGCGCAAGCACATGGCGGCGAAAACGGGCAAGAGCGCCGATGACCCGTGGTGCATCGGCTATTTCGTCGATAACGAACTTTCCTGGGGCGACGCCACTTCGCTCGCGCTCGGCGCGTTGCAATCGCCCGCGGACCAGCCCGCCAAGCAAGCCTTCCTCGCCGATCTGCGCGCGAAATACGGCTCCATTGAAAAGCTCAACGCCGCATGGAGCGGGGCCCACGCCTCATGGGAGGCGCTCGCGCAAACCCAGCAGCCGCCGGACAAGGAGCGGGCGAGGGAGGACCTGCTGGCCTTCAACGCCAAGCTTGCGGAGACCTATTTCCGCACCGCGCGCGACGCCGTCAAAGCGGTCGCGCCCAAGCGGCTCTACCTCGGCTGCCGGTTCGCCACCTCAAACGACGTCGCGGCTCGTGCGGCGGCTCAGTATTGCGATGTCGTCAGCTACAATCTCTACCGTCATGAAGTGGAGAGCTTCCGTTTTCCGGGCGGCGACAAGCCCGTCATCATCGGCGAGTTCCACTTCGGGGCCCTGGACCGCGGGCTTTTCCACCAGGGCTTGGTTCCCATGGCCAACCAGGCCGACCGGGCGGCGGCGTATGCGAATTACATGCTGGGAGCCGCGAGGAATCCGGCGCTCGTCGGCGCGCATTGGTTCCAGTGGGTTGATGAGCCGGTGACGGGCCGCTCCTACGACGAGGAGAATTACCAGATCGGGTTTGTCGATGTCGCGGACACGCCGTACCCCGAGATGGTTGCCGCAAGCCGCAAAGCCGCGGAGGCCCTTTACCAGACGCGCTCCGGTAGCGGCGGCGGGCGTTAGCGATTTTGTCCATCAGATTGGCCTCTATCTGCGATAGCGCCTCTTTTGGTTATAGTAGATGTTTAGTAAAAATAAACATCATATTTAGTAAAAAAAGCTTGTGAACCGAATGGGGGTTCTTATCTTCGGCTCTGGCTAACAATCGCTGTTTAGTAATAATGCACAGCGAGAGAGTCCCTGTTCCCCTACCAAAATGAAAGCCACTCTATCCTCATTTCCGCTTCACTGGTTTGCCGCCATGGCTTTGGTGACAGCGCTGGCTGCCGCTCCTAGTCTTCAAGCCGCCGATCAACCGCTTTTCGGCCCCGGCCTTCCGTGGGGCATCGAAAAAATCGAACATCGGGACGCTTCCGCCACGGTTAAAAAAGAGGGAGCTGCTGAAATTCTGTGCGTGACCACGGGCCACCGGCAGCAGTGGCCGGGGATTACGCTGCTCCCCACTCAAGGAAAGCATTGGAACCTGGCAGCCAACGCGCAGCTCATTCTCGAACTCAAAAACACGGGCAAAACTGCCGCGCGAATCTACTGCCGCGTGGATAATCCCAAGACCGACGGCAGCAAGCATTGCCTCAAAGCTTCGCTCCCCCTCGAGCCTGGCAGATCGGGCACACTGCAAGTGTCGTTGAGGAGCAGCGATAACCTTGGCGGCCTGCTTTTTGGCATGGAAAACTACCCCGCCGCCCCGGCGGGAACCCCCGCTACGGATTTCGAGCCCTCGAACGTCAATGCCCTTGTGGTTTTCGTGGCCGACCCCAGCGCCGATCAGCATTTCGAAATCCTTGGCATCCGCGCCACGGGCGAATATCGGGCGCCCACCGCAAGCGTTGGCGACGCCAAGCCCTTTTTCCCGTTCATTGACGCCTTTGGCCAATACAAACACAAGGACTGGCCCGGCAAGACGAAATCGGATGCCGATCTTGTGGCGCGGCGCGACGCCGAGGCATCGGCTTTGAAGAGGGCCCGGCCGCCCGCTTTGTGGGATAAGTTTGGGGGCTGGGCGGAAGGCCCGGCGCTCGCGGCCACCGGCGCTTTCCGCACGGAAAAAGTGGGGGGAAAATGGTGGTTGGTCGATCCCGAGGGGCGGCTCTTCTTTTCGCAGGGCATCGACTGCGTGGGGCATTACGACACCACGCCCACCGATGATAGGGAAAGCTGGTTTGAAGCTTTTCCGGGAGAGCAGCCGGAATATCTCCAGTTTTACCGCAAGGATATCCCGGTTGCGGGGTATTACTTGGGCCGCCAGCCGAAGTGCTTCTCGTTTTTCAAGGCCAATCTGTTCCGCAAATATGGCGCCGATTGGGAAAAGAAGTACCCGGCGGTGGTTCACGAACGCCTCAAAGCCTGGGGCATCAACACCATCGGCAATTGGTCCGAAGCCCCCATTTTGCGGCTGCGCTTGACGCCCTATGTCGAAGACATCTTCACCGGGGACGTGAAGCGCATCCAAGGCGGCGGCAAGGGGGCTTGGGGTAAGTTTGCCGACGTGTTCGACCCCGGCTTTGCGGCAACGCTGCGCCGCAAGATGGCCACCAAAGCGGGCAAGAGCGCCGATGACCCGTGGTGCATCGGCTACTTTGTCGATAACGAACTCACCTGGAGCTCCGACATATCGCTTGCGATCGGTACGCTGCAATCGCCCGCGGACCAGCCCGCCAAGCAGGTTTTCCTTGCCGATCTGCGCGCGAAATACGGCTCCATCGAAAAGCTCAATGCCGTGTGGGGCGTGGCCCATGCCTCTTGGGAGGCGCTCGCGCAAACCCAGCTAGCGCCGGATATGGACAAGGCGCGGGAGGATCTGCTCGCTTTTAACGCCAAGATTGCGGAGACCTATTTTCGCACCGTGCGCGACATTGTCAAAGAGGTCGCGCCCAAGCGGCTCTACCTCGGCTGCCGGTTCGCCACCTCAAACGACGTTGCGGTCCGGGCGGCGGCCAAATATTGCGATGTCGTCAGCTACAACCTCTACCGGCGCGAAGTGGAGACCTGCCGTTTCCCGGGCTGTGACAAGCCGGTCATCATCGGCGAGTTCCATTTCGGGGCGCTGGACCGCGGCCTTTTCGGCCAGGGGCTCGTTGCCGTGGGCAACCAAACCGAGCGGGCGGCGGCGTACACGAGCTACATGCTGGGAGCCGCCAGGAATCCGGCGCTGGTCGGCGCGCATTGGTTCCAGTGGTCTGACCAGCCGGTGACGGGCCGCTCCTACGAAGAGGAAAACTTTCAAGTCGGCTTCGTCGATGTCGCGGACACCCCGTACCCCGAGTTGACCGCCGCCAGCCGCAAAGTCGCGGAGACCGTTTACCAGACGCGTTCCGGCGGCGGCAACGGGAAGTAGGGTTATTGCGCGCCCGCCGGGTCAGCCTGTACGCCGGTAATATCGAATAACACAAACCCGGGCTGGAGATAAATGTTGTCGCCCACCTCGGAGCGCCATACCTCGCGCACCCCCTCCGCCGGGCTCGTCCCTTTGAGCAACCCGAGCGAAGCGTAGAACTCCTTGCGGGCGTCATATTCGTTCTTCACCTTTGCGGTGGGCACGAAATGGTTGAAAATCATGAATTTCGTATTCACCACCGCCACGTGTGTCACGCCTTGCGCGCGCTGCCGGGGAAGCGAACCGAGATCGGCCACGAAGCCTTTCTTGATGACCTGGCAACTCGTCTTGCCCAGCGTGCCGAAGCGCGCGTCCTCGCAGGAAAGCCGCACCCGGTCGTCCTCGGCAATGATCGCGTTTGGCGGCAGGTTGTCGGCGATCCATTGGCGCAGCACGAGGTGGTCGTCGTGCCCCAGCGCCGCGTATTTCCCGGCCACCAACGGCGCGCAATCCCGAACCACCACCGCCAGTATTCCCAGCGAAAAAACCACGAGCACCGCGGGCCGCAGCCGCCCGCAAAGGGAGGCCGCGGCGGTCGCCAGCCAGACGAGCCCCAGGCCCGCGCCGAAGTAAACCGCCATCTCCACCGGCAGGAAATAGCGCAGGCTCACTTTCGGGGAAAAAGACATCAGCGCCGTCAGCGTCACGCTAAAGCCCAGCACCAGCCACTCGGGCGGCGTCACTTTTTTGAACCGCACCAGCAGTCCCGCCACGTAGACCGCGAAGAGCGCGAGCACCACCCGGGGCAGCCCCCAGAAGATGCGCAGGTAATCCGCGTGCGGCACCTGTTTTGTCAGCCCGTGATGGCCGATGACCACTCCACTGGTTTCGCGCAGGATGGAGTGGAATGGTTTGAAGGGGTTAAAAATCAGCGAGTAATTCAGCACCAGGAAGGCGATAAAAAAGCTCTTCAAAAAGAGCTTGCGGCGTGCGGGCCGCTCCGCCGCGGCCGTTCCCGCGTAGAGAATCCCAACGGCGAACGGGAAAACCAGCCACCCCACGTACTTGCCCGAAACCGCCGAGGCTGTGCCAATTCCCACGAGGATGACCGAAAAATCGTCGCGCCGTTTCCAAAATACGTGCAGCGAGAGAAATGCGAGCGCCAGCCCCATGGCCAGCGCCGGGTCCTCCTTCATCAAATGGGCGAAGTCGAAAGCCGTGGCGTCCAGCAGGCAGATCACCCCCGTGCACCAGCCGCCCAGCAGTCCAGCCAGCGGGCCGCCGGTCGCCTCGGCCATCCGCCGCGCCAGCAGCGCCAGGGCAATCACCGCCACGGTCGCGAACAGCGCCGAAACATCGCGCCCGCGTTGCACGATCTGCTGCTCCGTCAGCGGCCCCCAATGGAACGCGCTGGCCACGGCGGAGGCGCTCAGCATCATCAACGGGTGGTTGCAATTGCGGGTGTGGTTCTTGATTTGCAGCACCTTGCCCCGCTCGTCCGGGTGGTAATAGTAAGGGAAGTCGTTGCGGGTGGTGTAGAGCGCCAGCCCGGCAATGAACAGAACCGCCGCCATGAACCGGGCGGAAGCGAGAAAACGAAGTGCAGCACGCATGGATAAGGAGTTAAAAAGAAGTTTCAAAAGCTAGGCGGAAATCCTGGCCAGAAACGCGGAAACTTGCCGATTCCATTTTAGTGGAATGCCGGGATTTGGAGGAAACCCCGAGCCGTGTCTCAGGCTTGGCACCGGCATTTCTTGCCACACGCGCTCCTTTGGGCGAAAATAGAGAACCTTGGGCCAGCCGGCCCGGGGAAGGGGGAACCTATAGATTGAAGAGCACCGAACATTCCATCCACATCCGCGGCGCGCGGCAGAACAACCTCAAGGGGATCGACCTCGACATCCCCCTGGGGCAACTGACCGTCGTTTCCGGCCCGAGCGGCAGCGGCAAATCGAGCCTCGCCTTCGACACCCTCTACGCCGAGGGCCAGCGCCGTTACGTGGAGACCTTCAGCCCCTACACGCGCCAGTTCCTGGAGCGCATGGACAAGCCGCAGGTGGATGAAATCCGCGGCATTCCGCCCGCTATCGCCATCGACCAGCAAAACGCCGTGCGCACCACGCGCTCGACCGTCGGCACGATGACGGAGATCAACGACTATTTAAAACTCCTCTTTCCTCACATCGCCAAAGCCTTCTGCCCCTCGTGCGGCCGGCCTATCCGGCCCGAAACGGCGGCCAGCGTGGTCGATCTGGCCCTGGCGGAAGCCGAGGGCAAAACGGCGCTCATCACCTTCGGCGTGCCCGCGCCCGCCGGAACGAAACCAGCCGACTTTTTCAAATTCCTGCAGGGCCAGGGCTACCTGCGCGTTTGGATCGACGGCGTGATCCACCGCACCGACGAGTCCGGCCCCGCTCGGCTGCCCGCCATGGTTCGCGTCATTCAGGATCGCCTGGCCATCACGCGGGAGAACCATGCCCGGCTCTACGAAGCCATCGAAACCGCGCTCCGCTTCGGCAAGGGGCAGATCGCGCTCATCGTCGATGACCACGTTTACCCGCACTCCTGGGGCTGGCATTGTGCCCATTGCGATCTCCACATCGCGCCGCCCACTCCCGGCCTCTTCAGCTTCAACAACCCGCTGGGAGCCTGCCCCACGTGCAAAGGCTTCGGGCGCGTCATCGGCATCGATCTTGAACGCGCCGTGCCGGACCGCTCGCTCAGCCTCAAAGCCGGGGCTGTCAAACCGTTCCAGACCGAAAGCGGCCACGAGTGCCAGCGGGATCTCCTGCGCGCCTGCGCCGCCGAGGAGATTGACATTAATACTCCCTTCGACGAACTCCCCAAGGCCGACCGCGACTTCGTTTTCCAGGGGGCCGACCCCAAGGCCACCACCGAGGAACTCTGGCGCGAAGGCCGCTGGTACGGCATCCGGGGTTTCTTTAGCTGGCTCGAATCCAAGAGCTACAAAATGCACATCCGCGTGCTGCTGAGCCGCTACCGCAACTACGCGGCCTGCCCGGATTGTCACGGCGGGCGTTTTCAGCCGGAGGCGCTCCATTACAAGGTCGCGGGCCGCACGCTGCCGGAGCTGATGGCGCTGCCCGTCAACGAACTGCTCGCGCTTTTCGAACCGAAGCCCGGCAAGCATTCCGAGGACGCCACCACCGCCATGCTGCGGGGCGAAGTCTGCGCGCGGCTGCGCTATTTGAACGAAGTCGGCTTAAGCTACCTGAGCCTGGACCGCCCCACGCGCACTTTGAGCGGCGGCGAGGTCGAGCGCGTCAATTTGACCACCTGCCTCGGCGCGTCGCTTGTGAACACCCTTTTTGTCATGGACGAGCCGACCGTGGGCCTGCACCCGCGCGACGTGGGGCGGTTGCTTGCCGTCATGCGCGATTTGCGGGACCGCGGCAACACGCTTGTTGTTGTCGAGCATGAGGAAGCCGTCTTGCGCGCCGCCGACAACCTCGTGGAAATCGGCCCCGGGCGCGGCGAAGGCGGCGGCGAATTGGTCTACAGCGGCCCGCTTTCCAAGCTGCGCGGCACGCTCACCGCCGATTATCTAGACGGCGCCAAGTCCATTCCCATCCCCGCCAAACGGCGCGCTCCCAAAGGCTGGCTGAAAGTCGAGGGCGCCTCGCAAAACAACCTGCGCAAAATCGACGCCGCTTTTCCGCTGGGCGTCTTCACCTGTGTCACCGGCGTTTCCGGCTCGGGCAAAAGCACGCTGGTTAATGACGTTCTCTACCGCAACCTGCTCAAGCTTCGCGAGAACCTGGAGAGCGAGGAAGCGGGCGCGTGCCGCCGCATCACCGGGGCGGGGGAGATCGGCAACGTCGTGATGGTGGACCAGTCGTCGCTCTCGAAAACGCCGCGTTCCAGCCCCGTCGTTTACCTGGAGCACTTCGACGCCATCCGCGAAATTTTTGCCATGCAGCCCGAGGCCATGGCCGCCGGGATGACCGCCAGCGCCTTCTCGTTCAACTCCGGCACGGGCCGCTGCGACCGTTGCGGCGGCATGGGGTTTGAGAAGATCGAAATGCAGTTTTTGAGCGACCTCTTTGTGCGCTGCCCCGAGTGCGACGGCAAACGCTACCAGCCGCACGTTCTCAAAATCCGCTTGCGGGGCAAATCCATCGCCGACGTGCTCGAAATGACGGTCGATGACGCCATCACGTTCTTCGAGCCGGAGGAGTCGCGCCCCATCCGGGCGATGATCGGTTCGCTCAAGCTCCTCGCGGACGTCGGCCTCGGTTACCTGCGCCTGGGCCAGCCTTTGAACGTCCTCTCCGGCGGCGAATCCCAGCGGCTCAAGCTCGTTGAGCACCTCGCGCGTGGGCTGCGCCAGGCGGATGCGGGTGATACCAAGGGCTCCCTGCTCATATTGGACGAACCCACCACCGGCCTGCACTTCGATGATGTGGCGCAGCTATTGCGCGTCTTTGATCGCCTGGTGGAGCAGGGAAACAGCCTCATCGTTATCGAGCACAACCTGGAAGTCATCAAGTGCGCTGATTACCTCCTTGATCTCGGCCCCGAAGCGGGCGTCGATGGCGGCCTCGTCGTCGCCACGGGCACGCCCGAGGAGGTCGTCAAAGTGGTCGCCTCGCATACCGGCGCGGCATTAAAGAGCGTCTTTCGTCCCCGGCGTGCGAACAAAGCCTCTCCGCGTCCCCGCGTCTCCGTCTCCCCGCGTCTTCCCAAGGACATTGCCGTCTACGGCGCGCGCGAGCACAACCTCAAAAACATCTCGCTCGAAATTCCGCGTGACCAGCTTGTGGTCGTCACGGGCTTGAGCGGTTCGGGCAAAAGCACGCTTGCCTTCGACATCCTTTTCGCCGAGGGCCAGCGCCGCTTCCTGGACAGCATGTCCGTCTATGCGCGGCAATTCGTTGAGCAGCTTGAGCGCCCCGATGTCGATCTCGTCACGGGCCTGCCCCCGGCGGTTGCCATCGAGCAGCGCGTCACGCGCGGTGGCGGCAAATCGACCGTCGCCACCGTCACGGAAGTCTACCATTTCCTGCGCCTCCTTTACGCTAAGCTCGGCGTGCAATATTGCCCCGAGTGCCAGGTTCCCGTGCAAAAGCAGAGCTTCACCGCGCTGCTCAAAAAGGCGGAATCCGTCGTGCGCAAAAGCGCGGGGCCGGTGAAAGTGCTCGCCTCGCTCGTGAAGGCGCGAAAAGGTTTTCATAGCGAAATCGCCCGCTGGGCCGCGCGCGAGGGCTACCAGGAACTCGTCGTTGACGGGCGGCTCACGCAGGTTTCCACCTTCAAAAAACTGGAGCGTTTCCGCGAACACTCCATCGACGTTGTGGTGGGCGAACGCCGCACCCCGGGCCGCATCGAACAAATCCTGCGGCGCGCGCTGGAAATCGGCAAAGGCACCGCCAAACTGCGTGACGCCTACGGCAAGCTCACCGTGCTCAGTTCCGAAATGAGCTGCCCCGGCTGTGGCCGCTCCTTTGAGGAACTCGACCCGCGCCTTTTCTCCTTTAACTCGCCGCACGGCTGGTGCGATCTCTGCCACGGCTTCGGCGAAATCTGGGAAGGTCCGGCAGTGGAGGCCGAGTCCGCGCTCGAAGCCGAGATGGACGAGGAGCGCCGCCACGAATGGCTCGAAGAAGGCGAAGCGCAACCGTGTCCCGAATGCCACGGCACGCGCTTGAACGAACTGGCCCGCAACGTCCGGCTCCAAGGCCGCACCTTGGGCGAACTGGTCCACATGCCCGCGAGCGGCGCGCTGGAAGTCGTGAGCGGCTTCAAGTTTGACGCGCACGAAAAGCTCATCTCCGGCGACATCATCCCGGAGATCCGCCAGCGCCTGGAATTCATGGGGCGCGTGGGTCTCGACTACCTGGGCCTGGACCGCAGCGCCAAGACCCTGAGCGGCGGCGAATCCCAGCGCATCCGGCTCGCGGCGCAGCTTGGCTCCAACCTGCGCGGCGTCCTTTACGTCCTGGACGAACCGACCATCGGCCTGCACCCGCGCGACAACGCCGCGCTCCTGGAAACCCTCGAAGCCCTGCGCGCGAAAGGCAACTCGCTCGTCGTCGTCGAGCATGACGAGGAGACGATGCGCCGCGCGGACACCATCGTGGATCTCGGCCCCGGTGCGGGCATGCGCGGCGGCCAGGTGGTCGCCATTGGCAAACTCGAAGAATTGAAGCGCAACCCGGATTCCCAAACGGGCCGCTGCCTGCGCGAACCGATGCGCCACCCCATGCGCGGAGAGCGCCGTCCGCTGGAAACCGCCCCCGGCTGGCTCGAACTGGAAGGCGCGCGCGCCCACAACCTGCGCTCCATTGACGTGCGCATTCCGCTGGGCCGCCTCACCGTCTTGACCGGCATCTCCGGCTCCGGCAAAAGCTCGCTGATGCGCGGCGTGCTGCGGCCCGCGCTGGAGGCCAAGCTTAAAAAAGCGGGCCACCACGTCGCGGGGAAAGAAAAATTATTCGATCATATCAAAGGCGCGGAGCAGGTGGAGACGGTCTACGAGGTGGACCAGTCGCCCATCGGCAAAACCTCGCGTTCCACGCCCGCGACCTACATCAAGGTTTTCGACGAAATCCGCAAACAGTTTGCGTCGCTGCCGCTGGCCCGCATGCGCGGCTACACCGCCTCGCGCTTTTCGTTCAACGCCGCCGGGGGGCGCTGCGAAACATGCGCGGGGCAGGGGGTCATCAAAATCGAAATGAACTTCCTGCCCGCCAGCTACATTCCGTGCGTGGATTGCCACGGCAAACGCTACAACGGCGCGACGCTGGAAGTGCTCTATAACAACAAGAGCATCGGCGACGTGATGGACATGACGCTTGAGGACGCCGCCGCGTTCTTCTCCGCCAACCCGAAAATCGCCCGCCCGCTCTCGCTCCTGTGCGAAACCGGTCTCGGCTACCTGAAACTCGGCCAGCCCAGCCCCACCTTGAGCGGCGGCGAGGCGCAGCGGCTTAAACTGGTCAGCGAATTGACCCGGGGCGTCACCCGCGCCGCCAATGACCGCCTCCGCCGGCAGCGCCAGCCGAAATCGACCGTTTATCTGCTCGAAGAACCGACCATCGGCCTCCACATGGCTGACGTTGAGCGGCTCCTGGATGTGCTGCACCGGCTCGTGGACGACGGCCAGACCGTCATCGTCATCGAGCATAACCTCGACCTCATCGCCGAGGCGGATTACCTCGTGGACATCGGCCCCGAAGCCGGTCCGGAAGGCGGCCAACTCGTCGCCTGCGGCACGCCCGAAAAAGTCGCGCGGAGCAAGGAAAGCCGCACCGCGCCATTTTTGAAAAAAGTACTGGGCAAGTAATCTTGGCGGTCGCGGCGGTCAATGGCATAGCGCCGTTTTATTCATTGACCTTGGAGAGCGAAGTTATATTACTAAAACTTCTGGTAGTACTAAATCTCCCTCGTATGAAACGGATTTCCATCATCCTTCTCCTGAGCGCGTTTCTTGGCGCGTTCTCTCTGGCTGACGTCACCATTCCGGCGGGTTCCACCCAATACATCACCTCTTCCGGCAGCGACAATATTACCATCAACCAAGGCGGCATCCTCTATTTGCAGGTCAACTCCGGCAACATTGGGGCATCCGTCGCCAATAGCGGCGCGTTTTGCGATTATTCGGCCGGCACCACCTTTATCGGCGCGTCCATCAGCGGTTCTGGGGCGTATTTTAAAGGTGGAACCTCGGCCACGGTATTCACCGGCAGCAATACCTACCGGGGCGTTACGGTTATTGATTCCGGGGTATTGCAAACCGGCACATCAAATACGCTTTCGAAAAACTCCGCCGTATTTATCGCCGGTAGCGGCACGCTGGACCTGAACAACTTCCAGCAATCCGTCGGCTCCATTTCGGGCAGCGGGGCCATTTTGATGGGGGACAACGCGCTGCCGGAGGGGGCGAGGCTGGTCAACTCGGGCAGTTCCCTGACCGTGGGCACCAACAGCGGATTCAGCGGTTCGACCTACAGCGGGGGTGTAATTAGTACAGCCAACAATTACTATGCGGGATCCACCCTGACGCTTGGAGGTGGAAAGATCAGTGTCATCGGCGGCACGGGAGGCATTCTCTCCGGATCTGCCTCTATTTTCGGTAGTGTAACCGCTGGCAATACCTATGATCTTGGTGGAGGCACCTTGGTTTTAGGCAATGGCGGTTCTAGCGGGGGAGCCGTGATCTCTACTGGCGCAGGAGGGACCCTAAGCTTCAATCCCATCATCAATGGAAACTTTAGCTTGAGTTCCGGCACCGTCAATATTGTGATTGCCGCAACGTTTTCCGGCACTTCGAACCTGCCCTGCCTTTCGGGTATCATTACCAACAGAACCTCGAGTGCTCTGGTGCTTGCGGGTTCCATCTCACTGGCTCCCGGCTCATCCGTTTCGTGTAGCGGGAGCGACGGCGTGCTCACGTTTACCAGCGGCTCCACCATTCTGGGCTCCACGCTTAGCGGCTCCACCTTTACGATATGGTCCGCCCCAGTTGTCACTCCGCTGCTGGCCATGCGTTCCTTTTATGCCCCCGAGCCCACGCTCACCTCCACTGGCAATGGCGTACTCATCACCGGCAACGACAATCTCAATACCATTTACTCCGGCACCATCAGCGGCCACGGCCAGGTTATCAAAACCGGCACGGGCACCTGGAACTTCACCGGCCTCAACACTTCTGACGGCATGACGACCGTCGCCAACGGCGCGTTGCTGGTGAACGGCACCGTCTCCGGGGATGTTTACGTATGGGGCGGTTATCTCGGCGGCGGCGGCACCATCGGGGGCAGCGTTTTGAACAACTCCCTCGTCAGCCCCGGCAATTCCCCTGGCGTGCTTACCATTGCGGGCGACTATTCCCAAACCTCCAACGGCTATTTGCTCATCCAAATCCAGTCCACCAGCGTCTATGACCAGTTGATCGTTGGCGGCCATGCGTACCTGGATGGTGGGCTTGTTATTGAAGGCTACGACGGCTTTGTGCTCCAAATCGGCCAGAGCTACACCTTCCTTTCCGCCACGGCCGGCATCTCCGGCTCCTGGTCGAGCATCATCGGCTTGAATTACCTTGTGGACGGCATTGCCACCAGCGACGGCACCAACCTCACCGTCACGTTGGTCCAAGGCTCGTTTGCCAACGAGATCAGCGGCCTTACGCCCAACCAGAAAGCCGTCGCCACCGCCCTGGATAGCGTCGTTGGCAACAGCCGCGTTGCACCGCTCGTCGAAACCCTCGACGCCATGACGAAGTCCCAGATCAAAGCCGCGCTGGACCGCATCGCGCCCACCGATCTGCTCCCCATGTTCGATGCCGCCATCGCCTCGGCGGACGTCCAGCAGAACAACATTGAGCGCCGCTTGGAAGAAGTCCGCGCGGGCGCCGTGGGCTGGAGCTGCGCCGGGCTGAGCCTTGGCAACCGGCCCAACCCCGTGGGAGAGGGGAGAACCATCAAACCCGACGGCAAAGACGCAACCCCTGCCTCGCAGCCCATCAGCGACCGCTGGGGCTTCTTCGTCAACGGCTCCGGCGAATTTGTGGACATCGACAGCTCGTCTGACGCCCATGGCACCGACTTCCGCACCGCGGGCGTATCGAGTGGCGTCGATTACCGCCTGGGCGACCACGCCGTCATCGGCGCGATGGCCGGGTACGCCAACACCACCGGCAACGGCTACACCGATTCCGCCGTGCGGACCGACAGCGGCAAACTCGCCCTTTACGGCAGCTTTTACGGCGAGGGGCTCTTCGTCAATGCGGGCCTCGGCGGCGGCCTGGAAAGCTACGACACCAAGCGCGACACCGTTGGCGGCCAAGCCCGGGGCAGCACCAACGGCAACGAATTCAACGCCTCCATCGGCACCGGCTACACCTATGCCGCGCGGGGCTGGAGTTTCGGCCCCATCGGTTCCCTGCGCTACAGCACCGTTGGCATCGACAGCTTCACCGAACATGGCTCGCTTGCACCGCTGCACTACGGCGACCAGAGTGAAAACTCTTTGCGCTCCCTTTTGGGTGGGCAGGTGGCCTACGTGATTCAAACCGGCACCGTTGCCGTCAAACCGCAAGTGCGGCTCCAGTGGAGCCATGAATACTTCGATACCACGCGCGCCATCGGTGCGGGGTTCCTGCCGGGGGGTGACTTCACCGTTTACGGGCCTGAGACCGGGGCTGACTGTCTGCAATTGGAAACGGGGGTTACCGTTCAGTTCAGCCCGTTTGTGGCGATGAACCTGTTCTACGAAACGAAGTTGGGTCGCAACGCCTACGACGATCAAAGCGTCAACGGCGGGTTT
Organism: uncultured Chthoniobacteraceae bacterium; assembly: GCA_964513965.1. Classification (GTDB taxonomy): domain Bacteria; phylum Verrucomicrobiota; class Verrucomicrobiia; order Chthoniobacterales; family Chthoniobacteraceae; genus UBA695. The sequence continues at coordinate 29,814 of CAZEOO010000002.1, read as the reverse complement.
GAAATCCGGTTTTAAAAAGATGGGGTGCAGGGGAGCAAGCTCCCCTGCCGGAGGGTATGGGAGGCGGAGCCTCCCGATGCCTTTCCCTTGCAAGGCGGGCATTGAATTGATTTCGAAGCGGCGCGCTCAAGCCAAGCCCGAGCTACGCACCCATTGGCCCGCCTTGCTCCCCCCGAAAACAGCGCAGCGTTTTTTCGGGGGCAAGCGTCTCGGGGCAACGTTACTAGAGCAGTTTCTGTTTAATCTGTCGCATGCTCTTCGGCGGCGCGGGCCGTTGCGCGGCATTTCGAGCTTGGGCTGTGTTTACAAACACAGCCGCTGCGCTCAAAAAGCCCCGCACCAACCCACGGCGCTCTCAGATCATTGCGCCACCTTAAGCAGAAAATGCTCTAGATAAGCGCCCAAGGGGACTTGTGCGCTTGGCGGAAACGCTTCGCTGTCCGATATAGGCAAGGCGGATTGTAAGCGCCGGTTTTTATTCCACGCTCGGGGTGTTTCAGCCCCGCCTTGCTATTGTTTTGGCTTCTGGGGCTATGCCCCAGCCCCCGGCAAGGGGCATTACCCCTTGCATCCCATTCATTTTACCCAACCTTTTGGGCCCCATTGTTTTTCCCAAAAAAATAGCTGGGACTTTTCTTCCCAATTATGAGAGGGTATCGAGCTCAATCCGCATGTTTTATCCCAAAATCATCCAGGGTGGCATGGGCGTTGGAGTATCCAACTGGGTGCTCGCCCGTGCCGTTTCGCTCGCCGGACAGCTTGGAGTCGTCTCCGGAACCGCGCTGGACGTCGTCCTTGCTCGCCGACTCCAATTGGGCGACCCCGAGGGGCACGTTCGCCGCGCCTTTTCCCATTTCCCGTTCCCGGAAATCGCCAAACGCGTTTGGGACACTTATTTTGTCGAGGGCGGCATTCCCCAGGGCCAGCCGTATAAAACGGTTCCCCAAATCACCGCGCCCCCGCACCAAAGCATCCTGGAACTGCACACGCTGGCCAATTTCGCGGAAGTTTTCCTGGCCAAAGCGGGCCACGCCGGTGCCGTCGGCATCAATTTCATGGAAAAAATCCAGCTTCCCTCTCTGGCCTGCATTTTCGGGGCCATGCTCGCGGGGGTGGATTTCATTCTGATGGGCGCGGGCATCCCGCGGGCCATCCCCGGCGTGCTCGACCAGTTCGCCCAAGGTCAGACGGTCCGCTTGAAGCTGGACGTCGAGGGGGCCACCAAGGAGTTCACTACCGAGTTCGACCCGGCAAGCTTCTGCGGCGGCAAAGCGCCCGAGTTGAAACGGCCTAATTTCCTGGCCATCATCACTTCGGCCACCCTCGCGCTCACGCTTGCGAAAAAGGCGAGCGGCAAGGTGGACGGCTTTGTGATCGAAGGCGCGACCGCCGGGGGCCATAACGCGCCGCCCCGGGGGGTCATGCAGCTTGACACCAAGGGCGAGCCGATCTACGGCGACCGCGATATCCCCGATCTCGATAAAATCGCCAGCCTGGGCTTGCCCTTCTGGCTTGCCGGTTCCTACGGCATTCCCGGCAAATTGGCCGATGCGCTTAAGCTCGGAGCTGCGGGCATCCAGGTCGGGACGGCTTTTGCGTTTTGCGAAGAATCCGGCATCCCTGCCGAACTCAAAGCCTCCGTTTTGACAGAGGCCTCCACGGAGGGCTTGAAGGTCAAGACCGACCCTCTGGCATCGCCCACCGGTTTCCCGTTCAAGGTCATTCAGTTCCCCGGCAGCATAGCCGATCCGGCGGTCTATGCCCAGCGTTGCCGCATTTGTGACCTGGGGTACCTGCGGCATGCCTACGAGAAGCCCGATGGCACCCTCGGCTACCGTTGTCCTGCTGAATCCGTTCCCGTTTTTGAGAAAAAAGGCGGGGCGAAAGACGACGTCCAGGGGCGCATTTGCGTCTGCAACGGCCTGGTGGCCACCGCCGGTTATCCGCAGCGGCTTTCTGGCGGCGCGCTGGAACCGGTGCTGCTCACCGCTGGGGACGACGTGGTCAATATCCGGCGTTTCCTCAAGCCTGGGCAGTCCACTTACTCCGCGCGCGACGTCATCGACGCCCTCCTCGCCGAAGTACCGGCCTAGAATGGCCCGGTAGCGCCATTTTGGCGCGGAATTTGCTCCTTCGTGATTGCAGCCGGTGAACACGGCCGTTATTTTTAGGTTTCACCCCTAATGAACCCGACTCTTCTGATTGTTGATGACGAAAAGCATACCCGCGATGGGTTGCGCAGTTCGTTCGAGGACAATTACGAGGTCTATGTCGCGGCGGACATCCAGGGGGCGCTCAACATTCTCGAAGCCGACCCCGTGGATGTGATGGTCACCGACCTGCGGCTGGGCGGCGAGGATGGCATGAAATTGATCGACCGCGCCCTGGCTTTGCCGCACCCGCCGGTTTGCATCATGATGACCGCCTACGGCTCCGTGGATACCGCGGTGGAGGCGATGAAACACGGCGCTTACGACTTCATCACCAAGCCGCTCAACATCGACCGGCTGGAAATCTTGATCCAGCGCGCGCTGCGGAGCCGCCAAACCGAGCAGGAAAACACGGAACTCCGCCAGCAGGTGGACCGGCGTTACGGCCTGGAGAGCCTCATTGGCAACTCCCCCGCGATGAACGAGGTGTTTGATGTCATCCGCCAGGTGGCCCCCTCTCGCGCCACGGTTTTGATCCTCGGGGAAAGCGGCACCGGCAAGGAACTCGTGGCCCGCGCCATTCACAACCTGAGCGGGCGGCCCAAGCAGAAATTCGTGCCCGTGCATTGCGCGGCCCTTTCGGCGCAGTTACTGGAAAGCGAACTCTTCGGCCACGAACGCGGCGCCTTCACCGGAGCCATCGACCGCCGCATCGGCCGGTTCGAAGCCGCCAACGGAGGCACGCTGTTCCTGGACGAAATCGGCGAAATTGACGCCAACCTTCAAATCAAAGTCCTGCGGGTGCTGGGCGAAGACCGCTCGTTTGAGCGGGTGGGGGGCAACCAACCCATCAAAGTCGATGTCCGGCTCGTCGCGGCCACTAACAAGAACCTCGAAAAAATGGTGGCGGAGGGGAAATTCCGCGACGACCTTTTTTACCGCCTCAACGTCGTCCAGATCACGCTGCCGCCCCTGCGGGAGCGCAAGGAGGATCTCCCACTGCTCGTCAGCGCCTTTTTAAAACAGTTCGCCCAGGAAAATAGCAAACCGCCGCGCGAAATCACCAGCGAGGCCATGGACGCCATTGTCGCTTACGACTGGCCCGGCAACGTCCGCGAACTGCGCACCGCCATCGAGCACGGCGTCGTGATGGCCACGGGCGCGAAGATCGGCTTGCGCGATTTCCCAGCGTCATTACGGCAGGCAAAAACCAGTTTTTCAGGCAAACCAGCCGCTTTGGCTGGAAACAGCAACTATTTGAATTTACACGAAACCGAGCACCGGCTCATCATGCGGGCCCTCGATGAAAGCAAGGGGAACCGGACCGAGGCGGCCAGACGCCTAGGGATCAGCCGCCGCACGCTTCATCGCCGCCTCCAGGAAATTAAAACCACGACATCTTAAATGCCTTCTGAACAAAAAGTACAGGAACTGGTCTATCAAATGGAATTGGGAAAATGGACCAAATGGGTGCGTCTGACCGTCTTTATCGCCGTAGCGTTTGCCCTCTTCCTCGTGTTCATCCTGGACCCGTGCTATTGGGGGCTTTACAAGGGGCTCCAGCACCCCAAAGCTATGGATCAGGCCCAGATCGCCCGAGAACTGGCCCGGGGCAACGGCTTTTCAACCCAAATGATCCGCCCTCTGGCGCTGGATCAATTTAAAGATCGCAACGGAGCCTATCCCGTAGGAAAGATTCCCGACACCTTTTATGCGCCGCTCTGGCCGGTGACTACCGCGCCGTTCCTGCTGGCCGTCAAGCATTGGCCTGAGTCGATCATTCCCTTCCGGTCCGTCCAGAAGGATCGATGGGTCTTGTCGATGCGTGATTATATCTATTGCTGCGACCGCGCCATTTCCGCCGTCGGCGCGTTGTTCCTGTTGCTTTCCATTATCCTCGCTTACTTTACGACGAGGCGGCTCTTCGATAACCACGTGGCCGTCTGGACCGTGGTATTGATGCTGGGGTGTGTCTATTTGTGGCGGTGGGCTCAGAGCGGTCTGCCTCAAATGGAAATGCTCTTCCTGTTCAGTTGCGCCATGTATTCGCTCGTGCGGGCCATCGAATTTCAGGAAGAAAAGCAGCGTTGGCCCTTCAACTGGCTCGTAGGAACTTCCGCCGCTCTCGGGTTGCTCACGCTGGCCCACGGCATCGCTTTTTGGGTATTCCTTGGCACGCTCGTTTTCTGTGCCTTCCATTTTAAAGGGTGGCGCAAGACGGTGGTGGTGATGACGTTGATTTACCTCCTCTTCACCCTGCCGTGGTTGGTGCACACTTACCGCGTTTCGGGCAATTGCTTCGGGACCAGTCTCTATACCGCCTTGGAACAGGTTCGCGGCTCTGAAAACAGCATCATGCGCTCCAGCGACGCGGATTTCAAATTCTCGCCGAGCGTATTTCGCCGAAAAATCCAGTTCGCATTAATCGATCAGTTTTCCAACTTCATCTCGCTGATGGGCAACATCCTGGTGGCCCCGCTCTTTTTCCTTTCCCTGCTCCATCCCTTTAAAAGCGCCGGTCCGCGGAGTTTCCGTTGGGCGCTATTATCCATGTGGTTGTTTGCCTCCTTTGGCATGGGCCTTTTCGCGCTGAGTGAAGAAACCAGCGGCTGCACCTTGTCATCCAACGACTTGAACGTCCTTTTCATCCCGCTCTTCACCGCGTTCGGCATGGCGTTCCTGCTCGTGCTTTGGCGGCGCATGGAGATTTATGTGGCGTTTGCCAAATACGCGTTCTACATGCTTATTTTCTTCGCATCGGTTTTCCCAATGATGAGCGCGCTGACCACCTTGGACCGGCTTGCTGTCAGTTGGCCGCCTTATTATCCTCCCACGCTTGGCCTGCTGCGGACGTGGACCCAGCCGCGTGAAATCATCGCTTCCGACATGCCCTGGGCCGTGGCTTGGTATGGGGACCGCAAAGGGCTCTGGCTGCCCTGGACCATCCAGCAATTTTTGGACATCAACGATTACAAGAAGCTTGGCGGCCCCGTGGCCGGGATTTTCCTTACGCCCGTGAGCGGTAACAAGGGGCTGATTAGCGAAATCGTCAAGGGCGACTTCCGCAACTGGGCTCCCTTTGTTCTGCGCAACGTGAACGTCAAAGAGTTCCCCATGCGCTACGTCACCCCGCTGCCCATTGACGCCCAATGTATTTTCTATAGCGATCACGACCGCTGGACGGAGCACGTCGATTAAGCGCATACTGGAAAAATGGCCGAACAAAAGAACATTACCTTTGAAGAAGCCTTGCAGCGGCTGGAAGCCCTGGTTGACGCCATGGAGGGCGGCCAGCTTCCGCTGGAGGAAATGCTGGAGCGATACGAAGAGGGCACCCGGCTGGTGCAGCTTTGCGGTGAAAAACTTGCCGCCGCCGAGAAACGCATCGAAATCGTGGCCCGCAACGCCGCCGGCAAACCGGAGATCGCGGAATTTGAACCCGGGGCCGCCACTGCCGCCGAAGCCGCCGCTCCCGCCCTTTCCCGCTCGCCCGCAAGGTCCAAAAAGGCCTCCGCCGGGGACGAAGTCAGCCTTTTTTAAGCCGTTGTAACGTACAGCATGGGGTATCTCGAAACGATCAAGAGTCCAGCCGACTTGAAGGCATTGCCCGAAAGCGCGCTGCCAGAACTCGCCCAGGAAATCCGCAACACCCTCATCGACACTTTGTCGGAGGAAAACCCGCATTCCGTGGGCGGTCACCTCGGGCCGAACCTCGGCGTGGTTGAACTGACCATCGCCCTTCACCGCGTCTTCGACACCCCCAAGGACAAGCTCCTCTTCGACGTCGGCCACCAGGGTTACGTCCACAAAATGCTCACCGGGCGGCTGACCCGCCTCAACACCATTCGGCAGTACCAGGGCCTTAACGGCTTTTTGCTTCGCGACGAAAGCGAGCACGACTGCTACGGCGCGGGCCACGCGGGCACCGCGCTCTCCGCCGCCTTGGGGCTTGCCGTGGGCCGCGACCGCCGGGGTTCGGATGAAAACGTCGTCTGCGTGGCGGGCGACGGCGCGTTTACCTGCGGCGTCAGCTACGAGGCGCTCAACAACGTGGCCGACTCCACCAAGCGCCTCATCGTCGTCTTGAACGACAACGAGTGGAGCATCGCCCGCAACGTCGGTGCCATCGCCAACTACTTCAACAAAATCGCCACCAACCCGCTCTACTTCCGGTTGCACGAAAAGACCGCGCAAATCGTCGAGCGCCTTGGCGGCCAGTTGGCCCGCAACCTCGGCAAGAAAGTCGAGGAAGGCTTGAAGGGCCTCGTGCTGCCCAACGTCATCTTCGAGGAACTTGGGCTGCGCTACTACGGCCCCATCGACGGCCACGACCTCCCGCGTTTGATTCGCGCCTTCGAATTCCTCAAAACGCAGAACGCCCCCGTGCTGCTCCACGTCCTCACGCAAAAGGGCAGGGGCTACCCGCCGGCCATGCAGCGGCCCGACAAATTCCACGGCCTGGGCCGGTTTAACCACGACACCGGGGAAACCGTTCCCTCGGCCACGCCCACCTACTCCGAAATCTTCGGCAAGGCGCTCGCAAAATTTGCCGACGTTAACCCCGCCGTTTGCGCCATCACCGGCGCCATGCCCACCGGCACCGGCCTCGTCCATTTCGCCGACAAACACCCAGACCGATACTACGACGTGGGCATCGCCGAAGAACACGCCGCCATCTTCGCCAGCGGCCTGGCCGTCCAGGGCTTCCGCCCGTTTTTGGCCATCTACTCCACCTTCATGCAGCGGGCCTACGACATGATCGTGCACGACATCGCCTTGCAGCGCCTCAACGTCGCCATTTGCATGGACCGCGCGGGCTTGAGCGGCGACGACGGCCCCACCCACCACGGCCTCTTCGACATCAGCTTTTTGCGCTCCATTCCCGGCCTCATCCACATGCAGCCCAAGGACGAGGACGAATTCGTGGACATGCTCTGGACCATCCTCAACCACGACGGCCCCGCCGCCATCCGCTACCCGCGCGGTCCCGGCACCGGCGTGACCCCCAAAGCCGAGCCGAAGCTGCTGGAAATCGGCAAGGCCGAGGTCGTCAAAGAGGGTGAAACCGTCGCCATCCTGGGCCTGGGCAACATGCTCGAACTCGCCCAGGCCGCCGCGTGCCGCCTTGAAGAGCAGGGGATTTCCACAGCCGTCATCAACCCGCGCTGGATCAAGCCGCTGGACACCGCGCTCATCGAAGCCTACGCCCGCAAAGCGCGCGTCATCTGCACTGTGGAGGATCACGTGCTGGCCAACGGCTTTGGCAGCGCGGTGCTGGAACACCTCAATACCGCGGGGCTCACGACGCCCGTGGTGCGCATCGGCTGGCCCGACGAATTCATCGAGCACGGCAGCGTCTCCGTGTTGCGGAAAAAGCATGGCCTCACCGTCGAAGCCATCGTCGATAAAGTCACCCGGCTGCTTTAGTCTAGCCCATGCCCAAAGTTCTCATCAAAACCTACGGCTGCCAGATGAACGAGCGCGACTCCGAGCAAGTCGCCCAGATGCTTGCGGCCAGGGGTTACGAAATCACATCCAGTGAGACTGAGGCCGACGTCATTTTGCTGAACACGTGCAGCGTCCGCGACATGGCCGAGCAGAAGGCGCTTGGCAAAATGCGGCTCCTGCGCCATCAGCACCGGCAGGAAGGCAAAATCTACGGCTTCCTCGGTTGCATGGCGCAGAGCAGGGGGGCGGAGCTTTCCGGCAAGGCCGATCTCGTCGTCGGAACCCAAAAATTTCATCGCGTGGCCGACTACGTGGACGAACTCCTCGCCCGCCAACGCTCCGGCCCAATTGACGACGCCCGGTTTTCCATCGTCGACGTCGAGCCCGAGCCGGGCTCCCAGGAGTCAATCCGCGACCACGCCCTGCGGCCCCGGCAATCCAGCGCGTTTGTCTCCGTCATGCAGGGCTGCAACATGCGCTGCACCTTCTGCATCGTGCCCCAAACGCGCGGCACCGAGCGCAGCCGCGCCATCCCGGAAATCGTCGCGGAAGTCGAGCGCCTCGTTGCGGGCGGTGTCAAAGAGATCACGCTGCTGGGGCAAATCGTCAACCTCTACGGGCGGCACGAATTGCCCAAAATCGACGGCAAATCGCCCTTTGTCCAACTCCTGGAAGCCGTCCACGCCGTCGAGGGCTTGGAGCGGCTGCGGTTCACCTCGCCGCACCCCATCGGCTACCGGGCCGACTTGATTGAAGCCTTCGCCCGGCTGCCCAAGCTTGCCGAACACGTTCACCTCCCGTTGCAAAGCGGCTCCAACCGCATTTTGAAAGCCATGCACCGGGGCTACACCGCCGAAGCCTTCGTCGAACTCGCCGCCAAAATGCGCGCCGCGCGGCCCGGGCTCGCCATTACCACCGACATCATCGTCGGTTTTCCCGGCGAAACCGAGGAGGACTTCCAGGCCACGCGGGAAGTCTGCCGCCAGGTGCGCTTCGACAACGCCTTCATCTTTCGTTACTCGCGGCGCAAAGACACCCCGGCGGCGGCCATGGAAGGGCAGATCGACGACGCCACCCTCGAAGCCCGCAACCAGGACTTGCTGGAACTCACCAACGGCATTATCGCCGAGACCCTCGCGGACTACGTCGGCACCCAGGCCGAAGTCCTTTGCGAAGGCCCCAGCAAACACAACGCCAAGCGCCTCACCGGGCGCACCCGCACCAACAAAATCGTCCTTTTTGAAGGCCCTGAGTCGCTCATCGGCCGATTGGTCAACGTCAAGATTCACCGCACCAGCGGGTTCTGCTTGTACGGCGACGTGGTGCTCCCATAACCTCCTCCCTTTCACCGCACATGATCTATTCACTGAGTCTGCAAACCGTGGGGCTGGTCGTTGGCATCTGGCTGCTTTTATCGCACCTGGGCGCGCTTCTCTTCGCGCCCCTGGTCCAAAAGCTCATGCGCGGCCTCCCGCGTTCCGGTGAAGCCGGGGCCCTCCTTCTCACCGCCGCCACCGCGTGGGCCATGGCGCTCGTGTGGACCATGGACCTGGGCGAATTCAGCGGCTACCGCAACATTTTCCTCATCGTCATTGCCGCGGGCTACGTGCTCACGCTCCTGTTCGTGCGGGAATTTCTGGCCGCCCGAGCCCTGGGCATGCTGCTCCTTTTGGCCGCCGAACCGTTGATCGAAGCCGCCTTCCTGCGGCCCGAAACCAGCCGCCTCCTGCTCACCGTGCTCGCATACGTTTGGGCCGTGCTGGGCATGTTCTGGGTTGGCAAACCATACCTGCTGCGCGACCAGATCGACTGGGTTTGCCGCGTCCCGTGGCGTTGGCGGCTGGCCGCCGGAGCCGGGATCGTCTATGGCGCGGCGGTGCTCTTTGCCGCCCTCACGCAATACAGCGCCTAGCCTTTTTACCAAAAGGAGGTATAATTGCCTCCTATGGAAAAGCCCTCGTTCGTTTCCCGCGACACCGTCCTCGGCGCACTCCACTGGCGGTACGCCACCAAGCAGTTCGATCCCGCCCGGAAAATCTCCGAGAGCGATTGGCAGGCGCTGGAGGAGGCATTGATCCTGTCGCCCTCCGCTTTTGGCCTCCAGCCGTGGAAATTCATCGTCATCACGGACCCGGCCACCCGGGAGCAACTCGTCTCTGTGTCCTGGAACCAGCGGCAGGTGTTGGACTGCTCCCATCTCGTCGTCTTTACCCATCGGCGGAACCTTGACATGGCCTACGTGGACCGTTTTTTGGAACGCACCGCGCAGGTGCGCGGCGTGCCCATCGAATCGCTGGCGGCGTACCGGCAAATGATGGGCGCGTCCCTCATTGAAGGGCCGGAGCGGAATGCGCTGGGCTCCTGGAGCCGGAGGCAGACCTTCATTGCGCTGGGGAACTTCCTCACCGCGGCGGCGACCATGGGCATTGACGCCTGCCCCATGGAAGGGCTCAACCCGGTGGAATACGACCGCATCCTGGGGTTGGCGGGAAGCGATTTTGCCACCTGCGCGGCGTGCCCGGTGGGCTACCGTTCGGCGGAGGACAAATACGCGACGCTGGCGAAAGTGCGTTTTGAGGCAGCGGACGTGGTGCAACACATCTAGATGGGATGCAAGGGGGCAAGCCCCCTTGCCGGGGAACTGGGGCAGAGCCCCAGAAGCCAAAACAAAAAGCAAGGCGGGCGAAAAGCAGACCGAGCGTGGCGTTAGGCCGCCGCGATAAACCCGCCTTGCCTATATCGGACAGCGAAGCGTTTCCGCCAAGCGCCGCAGGCGCTTATCTTGAATCCGTTGCCACCGAGACGCTTGCCCCCGAAAAGACGCTTCGCTGTTTTCGGGGGAGCAAGGCGGGCCTATGGGTGCAACGCGCGGGTTCCATCAAAACGCGCCGCTTCGAAGTCAATTCAATGCCCGCCTTGCAAAAGGCAATGGGAGGCTCTGCCTCCCAAACCCTCCGTCAGGGGAGCAAGCTCCCCTGCACCCCATCTTGCTAAAGCCAGGCCCACGCCCATGCCAGCGCGGGAACCACCAGCGCCCCGATGGCCAGCGCCTTCTGCACTCGCGGCGTGGTCCGCTCCGGCAGCCGTGCCCATCCCAGCCCCGCGCCAATTCCCAGCCCGCTCAGCATCCCCAGCCCATGGGCCAGGATGTCCACGCGCTCAGTGGTGCCGTCACCTACTCCCAGAAAAGCCAGCAATGCCAACCCGGCGGCGAATGGCAACAAAACCTCCCGCGAGCGCCAGCGGTGCTTGCCCCTGCGTTTCAGCGTGGCCGCGATCTGGTAGCCCACCAGCAGCCCCAAACCGCCAAACACCGCCGTGGACGCGCCGATGGATAAATGTTCGCCGCCCCGGTGCGCCAACGCGTTGAGCAGGTTGCCCGCCGCGCCGCTTGCCAGAATCCCCATCCACGTCCAGCCGGTGCCCAAGAGCGGCAGGAGCGACCACGCGAACACCAGCCCGCAGCCGATATTGGCCGCGAGGTGCCCGAAGTCCGCGTGCAGCGTCAGCGCCGTCACGGTTCGCCAAAGCTCGCCCCCAAGGATGGCGCGGGCGTCGGCTTCCCCCCTCGTGACCCATGCCTCGCCCGCGAGCGTTTGCACCGCAAAGGTGACCAGCATGGCCCAGACGAAAGCGTGCAGTGAGAACGGGTTCGCCTTGCCCATTCCCGGGACCGGTTCCGCCTCCGCTTCCCTTAGCGCCGCCAACTCGGCGGATTTTTCCATTTCGAAATTTTCGAGTTCCCGGGTCACCGTCTCCGCGTCGCCGCCTTCCACATAAAGGCAGTAAAGCCCCTCATCCTCCAGAATCCAATAGGGCCGCCGCATCGCCAGGATCACCAGCCCGCGTTCCTCGGCCTGATTCTGCCGCAGATAACAGCCGACCTGGACCAGTTCATGGGCGGGGCGCATATCGCGAATTTTTATGCGAGCCTTGCGTGCTTTTTCCGGAAGCAAGCCACCAGCAGCGTTCCGCATATCATGAGAACCCAGGTGCCCGGTTCGGGCACATCTTCCACGGACCACGCCATGCCATAGTTCTCGGAATTCGACGCGCTATCGCTGCTAAAAAGATCCTTCGTGTAAACGATTTCAAGCATGTAGTTGCCCGTGTTCTTGATGGTAAAATAAAGCAGTTGGGTCGTGCTGACGGGGCTGACGCTTTCCGCGACCAGTTGGCGGGATTCGCCGACCAATTCATAAATATACAAATCGAGTTCGGCCTGCTTCACGTCCAGGTAACTTTCGGTCTCGCTGTCCCAAGTGCGGTTGCGGAACCAGGCGAGCGTTACGGAGAGCTGTTCGCCCGCTGTGAGTTGGTCGGAAAAAGTGTAGGAGTTGGTGCCGCCCAGCAGCGCCGTCCCATAGGCCCAGCCAACCTTCTCCACGGCAAGATTGAAGCTCGTGTAGTAAAAATCCGCATACGTGGTCACGTATGCGCTGGTCGTGTATTGGGTGAAAGCCTTGTCCAGGTTCATCGCTCCGGCGCCCATCGTATAATCCAGCGCCTGGTCTGTGGTGATGACCCCATTGACTGTCTTTTGGCCATTATCCCAGCCCGTCAACTTCGTCGCGGAGTTCATCAAGACCGCTTTCACCACCAGGCTTTGCGTCGCGGCGCTTTGAACCGATTCGTCGAGGTTCGTGAAGGCCGTCTTTGCGGTGCTCACAAGCAGCGAGGCTCCGGCCGCCACCAGCGGCGCGGCGAAACTCGTCCCGGCCACCGAGTAATAACTGAAACTGATGGAACTGGTGCCCACCGTCATCGTCTCGGGAATGATGATGTTGGACCCCGGCGCGACGATATCCACCCCCGGGCGCGTTGCGGCTCCGTTGTTGTAGTAATAGGTGGTGGTGCCGTCGGTCCACGCCGTCTGCAATGGCCCAACGGACGAAAAATCGGCCACCGTCGTGTAGCCCGTGGTCCCCTCCAGCGCGCCTACGGAAATGACGTTGTAACCCGAGGCCGGGCCGCCCACCAGCCCCGTGGGGCCGTCATTCCCGGCGGACGCGACGATGGTGGTGTGCGTGTTGGCCACGGCCAGCGAATCGAGCAAGCCGCTTAGAACGCCCGTCCCGGCATTGTCGGAGGAATCGCCGATGCTGGTCGAAACCACGTCCCCGTGCTGCACCGCATAGGTGTAGGCCGCAAGGCTCTGCATGGAAAAATCGAACGAGCCGTCGGCATACGTCCCGGTGGCAATCGCGGCGGACCCCAGCGTGGTCCCATAAGCGAGGCCGGTGTTCAGATAATAATTCGAGCCGGTGTTGCCGCCCAGCAGCGCCGCGCAAAACGTGGCGTGATAGCCTGTTTCCGTCAGCACATCGGAAGTGGCGTAGGTATAGGCGAGATTGGTGAACCCCTCGGCGGGAAAAACGTCGGTGCCCGTCAATTGGGCGTCCACCACCCACGAGGTCGTGTTTTGGCCCGTGATGCCGTAGCTGTAAAACGTCGTGGCTCCCGTGACCTCTGCCAGGTTCAGGAAATCCTCGTCGCTGCTGTACCCATAAAACGTGGGCGTCAGGCTGCCTTCCCAAAAAGAGCCGGCATGCAGCGGGGCCGCATGGCAGATCAGCAGCAGCAAAAACAGCACCACCCGCGGGAAGCGCAAAGAGCCCCTGCATTTATGGAAAATGGGCGCGAACAACGGGAAATTTATTATCGGGAGTCCCTTTTTTATTCAAGGAAAACCCGATTCCCGCTACTGGGGCTTCCAAAGACGGTATACCCGCAGGAAACTGCGGCAAAAATCCTGGGGACGGGCGGCCATCCAGCGTTCCAAGAGCGGGATGGGGAAGAAAAGCCCGCTCTCGATCTCCGCGCGCGGCCAGCGCAGCGGCCCGTCATGCTCCGTCCGGTAAAGGCGCACGAATTCCCAGCCGGTTTCAGGCCCGGCCTCCAGCGCGCCCAGGGGTGTCAACGGTGCTTCCACGCCCAGTTCCTCCTGCAACTCGCGCGCGGCGGTCTCGTCGTACCCGCACCCCGCGTTCACGTGCCCGGCGGCGGACGAATCCCAACGGCCCGGGTTGGCGTCCTTCCAGCGGGAGCGTTTTTGCAAAAAGAGGTCGCCCTTCTTGTTGAACACGAAAATATGCACCGAGCGGTGCCGCAGCTTCTGCGTATGCACCTCGTGGCGGCTGGCCTGGCGCACCACCTCGTTGGCTTCATCGACCACATCGAACTGTTCCCCGTGGACATCCTGCGCTTGCGCATGGAACGTCTCGGGCGACTTCGCTTCCTCCACAAACCGCGTCAGGTCGATCCACTGGGCAAGAGAAAGCGCCTCCCCGCGCACCGTCTCCTCCGCGCCGATGGCCGCGCACAAAGCGGGCCAGTCCAGTTCGTAGGGAGCCAGCATCTTGCGGAGCATCTTCCGGCGCTGGGAAAAGCCCGCTTTCACCAGCTTGTTGAAAAGGCGCGCATCGCAGTCCGGGAACTCGTCCGCATCCCGCGGCGTGAGCACAATGACGCCGCTTTCCACGTTCGGCGCGGGCAAAAAGGCGCTCCCCGGGATGGTGCGCGCATACTGCACCTTCCAGCGGCGGCCGATAATCAGCGTAATAGCCCCGTAATCCTTCGTCGAAGGCTTGGCCGAAAGCCGCTCCGCCATCTCCTTTTGCAGCGTGAAAACCAACCGCCCGACGGGGGAGGGTTCCGCCGTGAACGCCAGCAACACCTGGCTGGAAACGTAGTACGGCAGGTTCCCGAGCACCTTCACCGGGCCGCGCGGGAAAAGCTCGCGCAAATCGTACTCCAGCGCGTCCTGGTGGAGAATCTCCACGGCGGGCCGGTTGGAATAGGATGCTTTGAGATAATCCGCCAGCCGCCCATCCTTTTCGATCAAGGTCGCCGAGCCGCATTTCGGCACCGCGAACTCGGTGAGCGCGCCCAGGCCCGGCCCCACCTCGACCAAGTGATCCGTGGGGCCAAGCTCCAACTGATCCACAATCCAGCGGGCCGTCTCCTCATCGTGGAGAAAATTCTGGCCAAGGCTCTTCGTGGGGCGGGTATGGAGCGAGTCGAGGGCGTTTTGGATGTCGGCGCGGTTCATTCGTGGGTGGGAGCCTAGTGGGATGCGGCAAATAACTCAAATTTTTCTGCAAGCGGTCTTGAACCCCATGCCCCCCATGGGTCATTTTATCCCTTCCCATGATTGCGTTCCGCGACGAAGTTGGTGATGAATTTGTCGAGCGCGTCCGGCAGATCTTCGCGCCGGACGGGCTGCTCGCGGTCGCGCGCAATTTCGAATATCGCCCCGAGCAACAGGAAATGGCCGTCGCCGTCGCCAAGGCGCTCTCCGAGGAGCGGCACCTCGTCGTCGAAGCGGGCACCGGCGTGGGCAAATCCCTGGCCTACCTGGTCCCCGCCGTCCTCTTTGCCCTGGCCCACGGCAAAAAAGCCGTCATTTCCACTTACACCATCAACCTCCAGGAGCAGCTCGTTTACAAGGATATCCCCATCCTGCAAAAAATCCTGCCCGTGGAGTTCGAGGTCGCCCTCTGGAAAGGCCGCCAGAATTACCTTTGCCCCCGGCGGCTGGAGCGAGCCATGCAGGCGCAGGGCGATCTCTTCACCTCGCCGGAGCAGGAGGAACTCAAACGTATTTACGAGTGGGCCCAAACCACCAAGGACGGCTCGCTTGCGGACTTCGCGGTCGAGCCCGACCCCGCCGTTTGGGCGCAGGTTTGCAGCGAACCCCACCTCTGCACCAAGCGCACCTGCGGCGGCCCGGAGAGCCACTGTTTCTACCAACAGGCCAAAAAGCGGATGATCGCGGCGGACGTTGTGGTGATGAATCACACGCTCTTCTTCCTCAACGCCGGGTCCGCCGACGAAGCCGACGAGCAGGAGGGCTACATTTTTGCCAATGACTTCGTGATCTTCGACGAAGCCCACACCGTCGAGGGCGTGGCCGCCCGCGAGATCGGCATGAACGTCTCGCAATTCGGCCTCAAATACGCCCTCCAGCGTCTCTACAACGAGCGCACAAAGAAAGGGCTCTTCACCCAATTGCGCAACCCGGAAGGCGTGCGCGAAATCACCTCGCTCATGGGCCAGGTGGACGAATTTTTTAGCACCGTCTCCGAAAAAGCCCCCTTCAACCCGAAGGGACGCGAGGTGCGCATTCGCCAGCCCGATTTCGTGCCCGACACCATTACCGGCGACCTGGGCCGCTTGCAGGAATTGATCGTCAACGTGCTGAAAAACGTCAACGACGACCTCACCAAAGGCGAACTCCAAGACATGGGCCGTCGCGTCCGTGACGCGCGCCTGGGCATCGCCACCTTCCTTTCGCAAACCGCCGAGGAGTACGTCTACTGGGTCGAAAAAACGGGCCGCCAGGGCCAGTTCTGCGCGCTCAACGCCGCCCCCGTGGACATCGCCGCGCATCTGCGCGCCATGCTTTTTAAAGAAGGCTCCACCTGCGTGATGACCAGCGCCACGCTCTCCGTGGGCACCGCGGAATTGAACTACTTTCGCAACCGCGTCGGAGCCGAAGAGGTGGAACCGCTGCAAGTCGGCAGCCCGTTCGATTACGAAAAGCAAATGCGGCTTTACGTCACCCGCAAAATGCCCGACCCGCGCGACTCCGGCTACGAAGAGGCGCTTGCCGGGCAGATCGAGCATTTTGTGGGCCTCACCAATGGCCGGGCGTTCGTCCTGTTCACTTCGTACAAATCCATGCAAGCCATGGCCGAGCGGCTGGAAAAAACGTTCGTCAAAAAAGGGTGGAACCTGCTTATGCAAGGGCAGGGAACTTCGCGTCACCGGCTGGTGGAGGACTTCAAAAAAGAAGGGGAACCCAACGTCCTCTTTGGCACCGACAGCTTTTGGAGCGGCGTGGACGTGCCCGGCGAGGCGCTATCCAATGTGATTATCACGCGGCTGCCTTTCGCGGTGCCGGATCACCCGTTGATTGAGGCGCGGCTCGAAGTCATCCAAGCGCGCGGTGGCGATCCGTTTTCGGAATATTCCCTGCCCGAAGCTATCTTGAAATTGCGCCAGGGCGTGGGGCGGCTCATCCGCACCAAGTCGGACAAAGGCATCGTGGCCATCTTGGACCCGCGCATTCTCACCAAAGGCTACGGCAACGCCTTTTTGAGAGCGTTGCCGAAGTGCCCGGTGGAGATTGTGTAGAATAGCCTCACACAAAGACGCAAGGAAAAGAGGCAGTGGAAGCTCCGGAGTAGACCCCGCACGAGAAGCGGAAGATAACCAGCGTGACAAATCAAGAGATCCGTTTCAACCTACGCAAGAGGTTATCCATGAAACTCATCGATCTTGTGATTCCCCGCGTCCGCTGGCGCCTGTTTCCTCCCTTGCTTGGCATCGCATGTCTTGGTGCCGTGATCGCCGGGAGCTACGGCATTCTCCATGACCAAATTACCTACTCGATATCACCCGAGTATTTTACAAACTTGAAATTTAGCCAGTTCGATTACGCCGATTTCGGGTTTCCCGTGCGTGTCTTTGTTGGAGAGATCGGCTTTCTCGCGACATGGTGGGTCGGATTGTTCGCGGGATGGTTCCTGGCTAGGATCGCGCTTCCCGCGTGGCCGGTCGGCGTGGCTTTTCGTCAATGCCTCCGCGGTTTTGCGATGGTCTTTGGATTCGCTCTCAGCGCCGCAGTCGTGGGGTACTGCCTGGGAGCGTGGCATTCATCGGATTATTCCAATTGGCGGGAACTCTGTTCGCTTTTGAGCATTCGGGACATTCCCGCCTTTGTTCAAGTCGCCTACATCCACAACGGAGGTTATCTCGGCGGACTTGTCGGCCTTATCATTGCGCTCGCCTGGGTATTTTGCAAGAGGCGCTCGTTGGGTCGCCAGGGCTGATTTACCGCCGCCGCCCCGCCGGTTTCCAGGTCCGGCCGCCGGGGACGCCCCGCACGCCGGGCACCGCTTTCCCGGGTTTTCTCTTGGGCTTGCCGCCATGGTGTGCCGCGCCCGTTCCATTACCCTGCGGTTTGTCGTGGCGCGGCCTGTTGTCCTTGGGGTGGTCGCGCTGGCCATCCCTGCCGTCCCTGCCGCCGCCGAGGTCGCCGCGATAGGGTTGTGAACGATCCCGGCCAAACCGCTGCCCGTTCGATCCGTTGCCGCCGTTGTTCCTCTGGTTGCCCTGGCTGCCGTTGTTGCCATTGGGCGAAGATTGCGAAATCGACGCGCCGTAATTGAACCCCTCGGCTTTTTTCCGCACGATGCCCCGGCCAATGAACCGCTCCAGGCTTCTCAACGCCGAGCGGTCCTCGTCCGTCACGAAGCTGGTCGCCACACCCACTTGGTGCGCCCGGCCCGTGCGGCCAATGCGGTGCACGTAATCCTCCGAGTGCATGGGAAAATCGAAATTTACCACGTGCGAAATGCCGTCCACGTCAATGCCGCGCGCGGCGATGTCTGTGGCCACCAGCACGCGAATCACGCCCGACTTGAAGTCCTTCAGCGCCCGAATCCTCTGGTTCTGCGAACGGTTGGAATGCAGCGTGCCGACGGTGATGCCCGCGTGTTCCAACGAGCGGGCGATCCGGTCCGCGCCGTGTTTGGTGCGCGAAAACACCAGCACCGTGTTCATTTCCAGCGAGGGCGTGTTGAGCAAATGCAGCAGCAGCGCCGGTTTGAGGTGCCGGGGCACTTCGTGGACGAACTGTGTCACCGTTTCCGCGGGGTTGGAGCGCCGCCCGATTTCCACGAGCTTGGGCGCTTGCAGAAATTCCTGGGTGAGCGTCTCGATTTCCCTGGAAAGCGTGGCCGAGAAGAGCATGGTCTGCCGCTGCACCGGCAGGCCGCGCACGATGCGCCGGATGTCCGGCAAAAAGCCCATGTCGAGCATCCGGTCGGCCTCATCCAGCACCAAGGTGCGAACGCCTGAGAAATTGCCGTAGCCCTGCTTGGTCAAATCGAGCAACCGGCCCGGCGTGGCGATGATGAGCTCCACGCCCTCGCGCAACGCCTTGATTTGAGGCCGCTCGCCCACGCCTCCAAACACCGTGGCCACCCGCAGCGGGAGATACTTGGCGTAAGCCTTCGCGTTCTCCTCGATCTGCGCCGCCAGTTCGCGCGTGGGAGCCAGCACCAGGGCGCGCGTGCCGCGCCGCTTGCCATCGCCCTCGGAAGCCATCAGCTTGGCGAGAATGGGCAGCACGAACGCGGCGGTCTTGCCGGTGCCCGTCTGCGCGATGCCGATCAAATCACCGCCTGCCATCACGAGCGGGATGGATTTCGCCTGGATCGGCGTCGGTTCTTTATACCCGGCCTCCTCGATTGCTTTCAAAATGTTGGGACCAAGGCCGAGAGTGTTAAATGGCATAAGGGGTCATCATCGCCGGGGGCGGGAAGGAACACACGCTCTATTTTCACGAATATCAGGGAATCCCTGCGTGACCCGGGGCGCGCGCGATGCTACAGATGGCGGATGCAGTGGGAATCCCTCCTTTCTCCGGCCCGGCTGGGCAAACGCGAACCCGAATCGCTGGAAGCGCAGCGTTCGGCGTTTCAACGCGATTACGACCGCATCGCGTTTTCCTCCGCGTTCCGGCGGCTTCAGGATAAAACGCAGGTGTTTCCGCTGGCAGGGGGCGACTACGTGCGCACCCGGCTCACCCACAGCCTGGAGGCCGCCTGCGTGGGCCGCTCGCTGGGCACGATGATCGGCGCGGAGGTGGTCAAGCGTCACCGGCTTAAGGCGGTGCATCCCTCCGACGTGGGGGCCATCGTCGCGGCGGCCTGCCTGGCGCACGACATCGGCAATCCGCCCTTCGGCCATTCCGGCGAGGACGCCATTCGCCACTGGTTCGTCAACTCCGCCGTCTCCGAACGGGCCGCCGAGACCCTGACCGAGGCGCAGCGGCTCGATTTCGAGGCCTTCGAGGGCAACGCCCAGGGGTTCCGCGTGCTCACGCGTCTGCAAATGCCAGACAACCGGGGCGGCCTGCAACTCACCTGCGCCACGCTCGGCGCTTTCGCCAAATACCCGCGCCCCGCTTTCCCCAAACGCGATGGAAAAGACCACCGCGTTAGCACCAAAAAGCATTCCTTTTTCCAATCCGAGGCCGAGCTGTTCGAAGAAGTGGCTGAGCGCACCGGCATGATCCGCGATGGCGCGGGCTGGCGGCGGCACCCGCTCTCGTTTCTTGTGGAAGCCGCCGATGACATCTGCTATCGGCTGGTGGATTTCGAGGATGGCGTGCGGCTCGGCCTGCTTCGCTACGAGGAGGCGGCGGAACTCTTCGCCGAAGTCATTGGCGACCCCAAATTCCTCGATATCGCCGCCCGGATGCACGGCGACGAAGCTCGCGTGGAATTCCTGCGCGCTGTGGCCATCGGGCGGTCCATCGAGCACGTCAGCACTGTTTTCCTCGACCACGAGGAGGCGATTCTCGATGGCAAATTCGAGCAGTCGCTCCTGCTCTGCACGCCCGTGGCGCAGCCCATGGAAGCCATCGTGCGGCGCTCCATCCCGTCGCTTTACTCCAACCCGCGCGGGCTGGAGATCGAGGCCGCCGGTTTTGAAGTTGTGGGTGGGGTGTTGGACCTCTTCGTCGAAGCCGTGGAAGCTCTGGCCCGTTCGACTGCGGACCCCGAGTTCAAGCTTCCCCCGCGCTGGAAAAACCTGCTCAAGCTCGTCCCCGAGCCGTTCGTGGGGTGGGGGAGAAAACCGGCGCCCGATGCCTACACAAGGCTGCTGCGGATGACGGACTACGTTTCCGGCATGGCGGATTCCCCCGCCGTCGCGCTTTACAAAAAGCTGAGCGGCATCTCGCTCGCGGGGTTGTAGGGTAAACCTCGGGGGCCGGGTAAGTTGCAATCCTACGCGATGGAGCTATTTTAGCGGGTCATCCCGTGATAGCTTATTTCGCTCAATCAAACCGCAAACGATTGCGGATTCTCTGCGCCGCCGTGTTTCTCGGGCTGCCCTTCCCGGGCCGCGCCGCCGGACAGGAAGAGGGCGTGGTTCCGCTCATCAAAGCCGTGGCGGATTCGGACTACGTGGGCATGCAGCAGCAGCTAACCCTTGGGGTGGATGTCAACGCGACCGACGCCCAGGGGCGCACAGCTCTTTCCAGCGCCCTGCAAAGCAAGTCCGTTCCCGCGATCAACTGGCTGCTTGGCAAGGGAGCCGACCCTGACCAGCCCAACGCGCAGGGCAAAACCCCGCTGGAACTGGCGTTCCAAACCGGGGACATCACGCTTTTCAAGCCGCTCTTGTGGGCGCGCGCGCCTCGGCGCTGGAGCCCGGTGACGTTGGCCTTGCTTAATCAGGCGCTCCAAGCCCGAAGCAAACCGATGGTTTCCACGTTGCTCCTGGCCCATAACGGGCCGCCGGTGCCCGAGGGCTCGCGTCAACCGCTGGCGGCCTGGCTGCTGGCGCGCGGGGATCACGCCGCCTTCGCGCTGCTCCTGGATGGTGGCGCGAACCCGGACCAGACCCTTCCGCATCCCGTGGAGAAGGGGTTGTTGAGCCTCATTAAAGACGAGCGCGCCCGAGCCTTTGTGGAGCAGGAGAGCGGCGTTACCTTGCTGCTGCTGGCGGTGGCGGCGGGCCGTCTGGAATGCCTGGAGGCGCTGATGGCACACAATGCCCGGACGGATCTATCCACTCAGCCCGGCCACAAAACCGCGCTGGAACTGGCCACCGCACTCAAAGCGCCGCCGGAAATTTTCCAAGTCCTTTTGGGCAAAAACCCGGAAGCGCAAAATCGTAAAGTGCGGCTGGAGATTTCCGTGAAGACCCAGCAGCTCACGATTTACAAAAACGACGCGCCCGAACGAGTCGTGCCGGTTTCCACAGGCAAACACGGTTACGAAACGCCGCTGGGCCGCTTTGTGGTGACGGACAAGGATCAAATGCGGATGTCCACCATTTACACGTGGGCCTGCATGCCGTTTTTCATGCGCCTGAGCGGCAGCGAATACGGCATCCACGCGGGCGTCGTGCCCGACCACCCGGATTCCCATGGCTGCATTCGCGTGCCCCTGGAACAAGCGCAGGGACTCTTTGATGAAGTGGACCTGGGTACGCTGGTAACGATTGAGAAGTAATATCGGATAGTAGCCGATTCTCGTTGATCCCCGGAGATGGTTTGGCCGCATCTCGTGCCGAAACTCCATTTCGGCACGCACTTGCGCTCGCAACTCCTATTGCGGCCTTTATCCCACCCTCACCCCCGCCCAAAGAACCTGCCACAAGACACACACCAAAATATGGACGTTCCCAAATAGAGTTTGGGAACGAGATGTGAAAAGCCCGGAAGAACACATGTTCTTCCGGGCTTTTGAATTTTTTGCGCTTTGGTGCGGCTTGCTATTTCCCCGCCGTGGCCTCTTTGCCCTGGCTTTCCGAGCCGCTTTCGCTGGCGTGGAAGCCGAGCTTGCTGCCTTCGGCGCTCACGGTGACGGTGCCGCCCGGTTTGATCTGCCCGCGAAGGAGTTCCTCCGCCAGCGGGTCTTCCAGGTAGCGTTCCACCGCGCGGCGCATCGGGCGCGCCCCGTAGGCCGGGTCGTAGCCTTTTTCGATCAGGAATTCCTGCGCGCTCGGGTCGAGCACCATGGTGATCTCCTTGACCTTCAGGCGGTCGCGCACCTTGCTCACCTCAAGCTCGACGATCTTGACGAGGTCGGGCTTGGTGAGCGTGTGGAACACGATCAAGTCGTCCAGGCGGTTGATGAACTCCGGCTTGAAGACGCGCTTCGATTCCTCAAGGATCTTGTCGCGCATGGCCTCGTAACCCGCCGCGTCGGCGGGGCCGGTCGCACCGAAACCCAAGGAGGTCTGCTTCTTGAGCAACTCGGCCCCGACGTTGGAAGTCATGATGATGATCGTGTTGCGGAAGTCGATCTTGCGCCCGAGCGAATCGGTCACCTTGCCTTCCTCCAAAATTTGGAGCAGGAGGTGCATCACATCCGGGTGCGCCTTTTCCACTTCGTCGAAGAGGACCACCGAATACGGACGGCGGCGGACCGCTTCCGAAAGCTGGCCGCCTTCTTCGTAACCGACGTAGCCGGGAGGCGAGCCGATGAGGCGCGAGGCGGTGAACTTCTCCATGTACTCGGACATGTCGATTTGGATCAGCGCATCGCGATCGCCAAACATGAACTCGGCAAGGCTGGCGGTGAGAAACGTCTTGCCCACGCCCGTCGGCCCAAGGAACAGGAACGACCCAATGGGCCGCCGCGGGTCCTTCAAGTCCGCGCGCGAACGGCGCAGCGCCTTGGAGATGGCGGTGATCGCTTCGTCCTGGCCGATGACGCGCTTCTTGAGGTCGTCCTCCATGGCGAGCAACTTCGCGGCCTCGGCCTGCTCCATGCGGTGCAGCGGCACGCCCGTGGTCTTCGAAACCACCGAGAGAATGTCGTCTTCGGTCACGACCACTTCCTTCTCTTCACGGGCTTCGCGCCACTCGTTCAAGATTTGTTCGAGCTTCTCCTTCGTCTGCTTCTCGGTATCGCGCAGCGCGGCGGCTTTTTCGAAGTCTTGCGCCTTGATGGCAGCTTCCTTTTGGCCCCGAATCTCCTCGATCTCGGTCTCGATGTGCTTCACATCCGGAGGACGGGTCATCGCGGCGATGCGCGCCTTTGCCCCGGCCTCGTCCATCACGTCGATGGCCTTGTCCGGCAGGAAGCGGCCCGTGATGTAGCGGTCGGAAAGTTTCGCGCAAAGCTCCAGGGCGTCGTCGCTGATCTTGGCGCGGTGGTGCGCCTCGTACTTGGGCCGAAGCCCCTTCAAAATCTCGATGGTGTCCTCCACGTTGGGCGCTTCCACCTTGACGGTTTGGAAGCGGCGTTCCAGTGCGGCGTCCTTCTCGATGTGCTTGCGGTATTCGTTCAACGTTGTCGCGCCGATGCATTGCAGTTCGCCCCGGCTCAGTGACGGCTTGATAATGTTGGAAGCGTCCATCGCCCCTTCCGCCGAACCCGCGCCCACGATGGTATGGAGTTCGTCGATGAAGAGCAGGATGTTCTTGCTGCGGCGAATCTCGTCCATTACGGCCTTGATGCGCTCTTCGAATTGGCCCCGGTATTTTGTCCCGGCGACCATCAAGGCGAGGTCGAGGGTCACGACTTTTTTGTCGCGCAAAATCTCCGGCACGTTCCCGGCGGCGATTTCCTCCGCCAGCCCCTCGACGATCGCGGTTTTGCCCACGCCCGCTTCGCCCAGCAGCACCGGGTTGTTCTTGGTGCGGCGGCAGAGGATTTGGATCACGCGCTCGATCTCGTTGCGGCGGCCGATCACCGGGTCCAGCTCACCCTTGCGGGCCAGTTCGGTTAAATCGCGGCCAAAGGCGCGCAGTGCGGGCGTTTTCACGTCCCCCTTGCGGGCCATCGGTTCCGCCGCGCCGCCTCCGGCGCTCGAAACCGGCGGTTCCTCCTCGGCCTCGCCTTCGGGCGGCGTAAAGCTGGGATCGAGTTCTTTCAAAATTTCGTTGCGGGTTTTCTCAATATCTACATCGAGATTCTTGAGCACGATGGCGGCAACACCCTCGCCCTCGCGCAAGAGGCCCAGCAGAATGTGCTCGGTGCCCACGTAGGAGTGGTTCAGCGATTTGGCTTCCTTCCCGGCCAGCGCGAGCACTTTTTTCACGCGCGGGGTATACGGGATGTTCCCGATGATCTTCCCCTCGGGGCCGGGTTCCACCTGTTTGGCCACCTCGGCCCGGACGGTGTCCAGGTCGAGCCCCATTTTCTGAAGCACGTTGACGGCCACCCCCTGGCCGAGTTTAATCAGCCCCAGGAGCAGGTGCTCGGTGCCGACGTAGTTGTGGTTGAACTGCTCGGCTTCTTTCCGGGCGAGAGCAAGTACTTGTTGGGCGCGTGGAGTGAAGTTATTCATGGTTCAAGTTTCTTGGGTTGGAGGCCTTGGCTTAACCTTGCTCGTGTTCGGGGTGGGAAAAACCTTCAATTTCTGGCGGATAATCTCCGCCCGTAATATATCACGTTCCTCGGGCGCCAGCTTCTTTTGCGCGGCGTTGCTTTGCAAGTGTGCGGGCTGGGTCGCGATAAAAAGTTCGTCGATTTCCTTTTGCCGTTCAACCGGAAAAATGCCGAGATCGACGCCCAGCTTGAGGAACGACAGGAGGTTCAGCGCCTCCTTGGAGGTCATCGTATAGGCGTAAGAGAGAATGCCGAAGCCGCGCCCGATGTTGTCGAGCAGGCTTTCGGGCCGCTTTTGGAGCAGCACCTGGCGGGCGTTCTCCTCGTTTTCGATGATCTTTTCGATCACCTTGTTCAATTGCGAGATGATTTCCCCCTCCGGCTCGCCCAGGGTGATCTGGTTGGAGATCTGGAAGAGGTTGCCCATCGCCTCGGTGCCTTCGCCATAAAGGCCGCGCACCGCCAGGCCGATCTTGTTCACGGCTTGGATCACCTGGTTGATCTGCTCGCTTAGCACCAGCCCGGGCAGGTGAAGCATCGCCGAAGCGCGCATTCCCGTGCCGACGTTGGTGGGGCAGGCGGTGAGGTAGCCAAGCTGCGGGTGAAAGGCGTAGTCGAGCTTGGTTTCGAGCGCGCTATCCACCTTGTCGAGCGCCTTGAACGCGCTGACCAACTGCAAGCCGGGCCGGAGCAACTGCATGCGCAGATGGTCCTCCTCGTTAATCATGATGCTCAGGGCCGCCTTGCCGTCGATGACCACCGCGCTCCCGGCTCCCTTGGCGGCGTGTTCGCGGCTAATCAAGTGGCGCTCCACCAGCAGTTGCTTTTCCAGCGGGGAAAGCTCCTGCAAAAAGGAGGAATAAGCGTCGCCCATTTCCGGCAACGCCTCCACTTCCGGCTTCACCAATTCGAGGATCTGGAGCCGGTCGTTCTTTTTGGCCCAGCCCGGGAACGGATGGCCACGAAGGTTCCTTGCCAGCCGGATGCGGCTGGAAATCACGATCTCGTGGTGCGGTCCGTCCGGACGGATCCATTCGGCCCCGCTCGAAAATAGACTGCTTAAGTTCACGAGTTTTGTTCCAGTTCCCGAAGTTGATCGCGCAACTGGGCGGCGGTTTCGTAGTTTTCCTGCGAAATCGCCTTGTCCAGGTCGCCTTTGAGTTGTTTCACGCGGGCGCCCATTTCGAGCGTCCGCTTCAGCCGCGCGGGGATTTTCCCCGTGTGGAGGGTGCGCCGGTGCATGGCTTTGATGAGCCCTTCCAAGCCCTCGGCGAACGTGTCGTAGCACACCGGGCAGCCCAGGCGGCCCGTTTTTTTGAAATCGGCCTGCGAAAAACCGCACGCCGGGCAACGTTGCACGGATTCGCCCGATTCGACCTGCTGCTCGGAGGCCAGCCCCGGCAGGAGGTCGATGAGCGCAAAGGAGAGCGGGTCCGTGACGCCTTTTTCTTTCGAGCAAGCTTCGCAGAGGTTTACCTTCTGCATCTTGCCGTCAATGATTTGCGTCAAGAACACCGTCGCCTGATTGGTTTTGCAAACGTCGCAGACCATGGTGGTTTTCCTATTTCCTCAATCAATAGATCGACGTGCCGGAGGCTTGTGTCAACTCCTTGTATTTGGCAATCAACTGGCCCGTGAGCGAGCCGGGCTTGCCGTCGCCGATGGGCCGTTCGTCCAAATGGACCACGGGGATGATTTCCGCCGCCGTGCCGGTGAGGAAAAACTCGTCGGCGGTGTAGCAATCGTAGCGGGTGAGCATCACTTCCTTCACCTCGATACCGGCCTGCTGGGCCAGTTCGATCACCGCGTTGCGGGTGATGCCGCCGAGCGAACCGGCGGAAACGGGCGGCGTGAGGAGCACGCCTTTTTTCACGATGAAAACGTTGTCCCCGGTGGCTTCGGCCACGTAGCCCTGCTCGTTGAGCATCAAGCCCTCGCCCGCATTGCCCGCTTCCATCTTGGCGAGAATGTTATTGAGGTAATTGAGCGACTTCACCGCCGGGCTGAACGCGCCGGGAGCCACGCGGCGGGTCGCGCAGGTGACCACCGAAAGGCCGTTTTGGTAAAGTTCCGCCGGGTAGAGCTTGATGGTGTCGGCAATGATAATCACCGTGGCTTTGGGGCAGTTCTTGGGGTTGAGGCCCAAGTCGCCCACGCCGCGCGTCACCACCGTGCGGATATAGCCATCCCTGAGATTGTTCTGGCGGCAGCTTTCCAGCGTCGCTTCGGTCATTTCCGCCTTGCTGATCGGGATCGTCAGCCCAATGGCTCGGGCGGAATCATACAGACGGTCCACGTGTTCTTCGAGACGGAAGACGCGGCCATTGTAAAAGCGCGTGCCTTCAAAAATGCCGTCCCCGTAAAGAAGACCGTGATCGAAAACCGAGATTTTCGCGTCTTGCTTCGCATAAAACACACCGTCGATATAGATCTTGTTCATAAATTCACTTGCTTGGGGCAACTTTTGAGCGCCCGTTCAAACCTGTTCCGGCGAGGGGTCGCCGCTTATCGGGCAGCCAGCAGACCGTCCACGATTTCAACCTTGCGGTCACCGCGTTCGGCCAACCGGGCGTCATGAGTTACCACCAGCAATGTTTTCTGGTTTTCCCTGACCAAGGCAAGCAGCAAATCGACGATCGTTTCCCCGGTCTTTGAATCCAGATTGCCCGTCGGCTCGTCCGCGAAGAGAATCGTGGGGTCATTAATCAGCGCCCGGGCGATGGCCACGCGCTGCTGTTCGCCGCCGCTCATTTCGGCAGGTAGGTGGAACCGGCGCTCCGCCAGGCCCACGCGCTCCAGGGCCATCTCTGCGGCTTCCTTGGACCCCTTGCCGCCGATCAGTGTGGGCAGCATCACGTTTTCCAGGGCCGTCAGTTCGGGCAATAAGAAATAGCCCTGGAACACGAACCCCATCCGCTCGTTGCGCAAACGGGCCGCCTCGCCGGAGGAGGTGCTGTAAAGCTCGTGGCCCTCGAAGCTCACCGTGCCCGAGTCAGGCCGTTCCAGCCCCGCCAGCGTGTAGAGCAGCGTCGTCTTGCCCGCGCCCGAAGCCCCCACGAGAAACACGGATTCCCCCCGGCGCACGTCGAGCGAAATCCCCCGCAGCACGTCGATTTTGCGGGAACCGATCTGGAACGAGCGGCGCAGATCGCAGGCGGCAAGGTGGATGTCCGCCGCGGGGGCAGGGGAGTGGGAAGCAGTCATGGATGGGAAAACTTTAGCGAGCGATGGGCCTGTTGGCCAATGAAAGTTCAAACTCGTTCCCAAACTCTATTTGGGAACGTCTATATTTCGGTGTGTCTTGTGGTCGGTTCTTCGGGTGGGGGCGAGGGCGGGGAACTGGGCGTGGCCGAAGAAAGAACGGCAATAGAGTTGCCTGCACAAGCGGGTGCCCAAATAGAGTTTGGGCACCAGAGTGGTGGGGTGCGCCGTTATTCAGCCCTATAAATCCCCGTTCAAGACCCTTACCTGTCGCATCCCTTCAAAGAGCACAATTCCCACCGAAGTCGCCAAATTGAGGCTCCTCGTTTTGCTG
Organism: uncultured Chthoniobacteraceae bacterium; assembly: GCA_964513965.1. Taxonomy (GTDB): domain Bacteria; phylum Verrucomicrobiota; class Verrucomicrobiia; order Chthoniobacterales; family Chthoniobacteraceae; genus UBA695. The sequence continues at coordinate 1,816 of CAZEOO010000002.1, read as the reverse complement.
GTCATTGGAATCGTCAGGCAGCGCGCGGCGTTTTCGTGCAAGAGCGGCTCGGGCAGCCCGCGCGTCTCGCGGCCAAACACCAGGAAGTCCCCCGGCTCGAAGCGTTCCTCGTAATAAGCTCGCGTGGCCTTCGTCGTCAAATACCAGTAGCGCGCTTGCGCATGGGCCGCTTGCAGTTCTGCCAGGCTGTCCCACATCACCACCTTCGTCTCTTTCCAATAATCCAGCCCCGCGCGTTTCAGCGTCTTGTCATTAATGACGAACCCGAGCGGGCGCACCAAATGGAGCGTGGAATCCGTGGCAAGGCAAAGGCGGGCGATATTCCCCGTGTTGGGCGGAATTTCCGGTTCGACGAGAACGACATTGAACATGGCGGAGCGGAGTGTAGGCATTCCCGCCGCCGCGCGAAAGCGGCAAAAACGGCGGGCGCAAAAATCAAGCGCGACGCATCCCGGCGGCCCGTTTCATTTTTACGAACCGCAAGAAGAAAGTTGTCAGCGGGGTAGAAATCCGCTTCAATCAACTCCAACCGGGATAAGCTTATGAACGAAACTTCCACAAACCAGGAAAGCGAAAGCAAATTCGAAGCCGGCAAAGCTCATGCCAAACAAGCTGCCGAGGAATTGAGGGCCGCCGCCGAGGAAAAAGCCGCCCAGCTTCGCACCGCCGCCGAACAGAAAGCCGGTGAATACCGCACCAAGGCCGGGGAAACCTTCGACCAGGCCCGGCACCGCGCCCACACGCTCCAGGAGGAAGGCGAGGAATACGTTCGCCAGAACCCGCTACGCGGCGTGCTCACCGCGCTGGGCGTCGGGTTTGTCCTCGGGCTTCTTTTCCGCCGCTAAAAAGCCGGGCTGGCTTGCGCGGGCGCGCACGCCCCGCCCGAGCAAAAGCACCATGAACACCACCACACCGCCGCCTCCTCCAGGCGGCACGGGGGAACCCGGCCTTTCGTCCCATTTGCTCGCGTTTCTGGCCTCCGGGCTCGGGTATCTGCGCGCCCGGGTGGAACTCGCGGGCATCGAGGGCAAGGAAGCAGCCTCGGTTTATTTAAAAATCCTCCTTTTGCTCTTCGCCGCCCTGGTCCTGGGCGTGTTCGGTTACGCGTTGCTCTGGATCGGCCTCATTGCGCTCATCGCGGCCCTGTTCCACATCCACTTGGGCTGGCTCGTGCTGCTGGCCGCCGTGCTGCATTTCCTGGCCGTGGCCGTGGCCGGGTGGGGGATGGCCGTCCTGTGGAAAAAGCCGGTGTTCACCGCCACGATGGAAGAATTTAGAAAGGACCAGGAATGGCTCAACCGTCACACCTGAGCGACGCTGAAACCCGCAAGGCGGAACTGGCGGCCTCGCTGGCGGCTTCGCGGGAAACCCTCTCCACCAACCTGCGGGAGACGCTCCACGACCTGAATGTCGTCGACCACCTGCGCCACTCCATTTCCGAGCGCAAAACCGCCTGGTTTACGGGCGCTGCCATCACCGGCGGCCTGCTTTCGTGGCTCCTGGGCCGCAAAAAGAAAAGCAAACCGGCCCGCAAGTCGAAGCAGCCCGTCGCCGAGGCCCATTTGGAAATTCCGCGGAACACCACCGCCGGGCTCGTGCTCGCCGTCGCCGCGTTTCTTTTCAACGCGCTTAAACCGTTTTTGAGCCGCCTGGCGTCGCAAAAAATCGCGCAGCTCGCCGAGCGCAGGCTGCCGTACCGGTAAAACCGGTCCGGCCGCCGCGACTGAAACAAGGGGCTTTCGTGTTTTAGCTTCCTCGTTCCCAATCTCCAGATTGGGAATGGAGGTGTGTGCGAAAACCTGTTTCGTAGCACATG
>CAZEOO010000001.1:0-584669 GCA_964513965.1 uncultured Chthoniobacteraceae bacterium | reverse complement strand
GACCCCGCACCGTTCAAGCCACCCGTGGTTCCGCCCGTGCCAGCGATTTGCGTCACGGTCTTATCATAGAGGTTCAGCACGGCATTCTTGTTGACCGTGATGTCGCCTTGGATCGTCTCGGTCGCCGCCGTTACGAAAGCCAGGGTGGAGGCGTTGGTGCCGTCGCCCACAGCCAACCGCCCGAGAGCGCGCCCGCTGGTCACGGTTCCAGTGCCCGTGCCGATGTAGGTAAACACGGAGTTAGCCCCGATGGTGCCGTTGGAACCGAGGTTGGCGCCCCCGGCAGTGCCGGTCATCGCAAGAATGACATTGTCCGCCACGTTGACTTGCGATGCCTGGCTCAAATCAAACGACCTGGCCATAATCGTGCCCGCGCCCGTGGTGCCCGAGTTCGTGAAATACCACGTCACCGGGCTGCTGCCGTTCACATTGAGGGGGCTAAACCCGCTCGTCATAGAGGACATGTTCAAGGTCAGGCTATTGGTATCGATGCCATAGTTGACGTTCGTGCCCGTCACACCGAAAGCCGATATAACGCCGCCGGTCGCAGTCGTCGTGATATTGCTGGTGAGCTTCAACACCGTGGTGCCATTGCCCGCTTGCTGGCCGAAGGCCAATGAACCGATGTTAAGCGTCTGGCCTGTGGTGGTGCCCACCAATTTGGTTGATGTTCCCGAAGAGGTCGCCCGTATGGTTAAACTCGAGGTCGTCGCTATCGACGTGCCATCCGTCACGAAACTCTGGTTGCCTCCAGCAAGAGATACCCCACCTGTGAAAGGGGTGCTTAACCCGGTGATGCTGATGCTGTTACCGGTGAAGTTGAGGCTGGCATAGCTGGTGTTGAGGATAGCGCCCCCGGTAATATTAGCAGAGCCGCCGATATAAAGCCGGTTATCCGTGCAGATTCCGCTGGTGCTGCTGGCCGCGCCGATATTCACCGTGCCACCGCTCATGATGAAGTTTCCCGTGATGTAGCTTGAACCGGCCTGTGTATTGGATTGGGCTCTGTAGACAATCAACTGCCCGCCGGTCATCACGAGATTGCCGGTGATGTACGTTGGATACCCGTTGCTGGTTCCCGTGGTCATCGTGGAAATGGTGGCGCCATCCCCAAGATTGAGGCTGCCTTTTACCGTGCCGGAAGTGTTGGCGATGGTCACGCCGCTTTGCAGCGTATAGCCGCCGGTTTGGCCGCTGACATCGAAAGTCGAATTGGTGCCGATGCTGATCGTCGCGCTCGTAGCGGGAGTGAGCGCCAAACTGTAAGCGCCCGTCACCAAGCTTGCGCCATTATTGATCGTCACCGAACAGTTGGTGCCGGTGGTAATGTTGGAGGAGAGCGTCAACACGGAAGCGTTGGACCCGGTGCCCACCGACAACCCACCGACCATGCGCCCGGACGTCAAGTAAGCATTCCCAGTGCCCACGTAGGAAAAGAGGGTGTTGGCCGTGATGGTTCCGCTGGTGCTCAACCCCAGGTTGTTGGTCGCTCCGGCTGCCGTTGCCACAAGCGCAATGGAGCTGGAGGAACTGATCCCGACGTTCACCTGAGTGGCCCCGGAGAAGTTGAAGCTCTGCGCCGAGATGGTGCCCGTAGTCGCCCCGGTATTCTGGAGAGTCCAGTAGGTGCTGGCCGTGCCATTGCTCGGAGCGTAATTACTAAGGGTCATGGCTCCACCGGGAGCAAAGAGGTTATATCCATTCAGATCGATAGCATTGCCAACCGTAGTGGTTGCGCTGTTGATCGGGTACTGGGAGCTAAAGGGCGTGGAGTAAGTGGACGCCAAATTGCTGGACAGCTTGAGAGTGGTCGTCCCCCCGTTGGAGGATTGGCCATATGAAATCTGCCCCACACCCACCGTCCCTCCCGCAGTGGCGGCGCCCACGGTTTTTGTGTAGTTTCCACCGGCCCGCAGGACGAGATTAATGACGTACAGGTTTGTCCCCATTGAATCGCACGTCAACGTCTGGTTATTTCCCCCAAGAACCAACTGGCCAATCCTGCTCGTTGAGCTCGAAAGCCCGGTAATATTGTTGGTGGCGCCGTTAAGAGACAGGTAAACGCCTGAGCCGGAAACAACGCCGCCGGTAATATTCGCGTTGCCGCCGATGGCCAAACGCGGGTCCCAAACACTTCCGCTCATAACGGCCCCGATCAATAACGTGCCGCGGGACATTCCAAAAGTTCCCGAAATGCTTGCCTGCCCCGCGTTGGTGACCGTTTGCATGGTGTTGCTGTACAAAACCACCAAGCCCCCATCGACGCTCACGTTGCCCGAAATTGTCGGGAGATATTGACTGCTCGTGCCCGCGAGGGAGAGCGCCAAAACACCACCGCTATTCACCGTCACGCTCGGGGTGGTCAGCGTGATGGACCGGCCCGCCGTCCCCGTATCCGATACGTCCAGGTAAAGCGTGGCGGTACCGCCAGCGGACGCCCCCAAGGTAATCGCGTTGGTTACGGTGAGGCTCCTCAAAAGGCTTAACGTGTTCGAGGCGGCGCTCGTTTCAATGATATTGAGCGTGTTGAGCGCGCCGCTGGCCGAAGTATCGTACCAGATGTTCTGGTTGGTGGCCGAATCAAGAATATTAGCCGTGTCGCTGGTGGATGGCGCGGCGGTATTCGGCGACCAGTTGGAAACGACGGACCAAGAACCGCTCGATGCTCCAATCCATGTGTAGGTTTCCGCCTGTGCCTGTGCCGCAAACAACGCAAGGCAGCCAACAAGTAGGAGAGAGAAATTCAGGGGCGTTTTCATAAGGGGTAAATGGGGCCAACATTACTTTTGGGAAGTAACGACTCGCCCCTTATGCGGATTTGCCCGTGATTCCACAAGGACATCCATGTTTTCTCTGGTAACCAACCCGTGGAGCCGAAGGGCCGTCCACCCAGGTGCCCTCCACCAGAATGCGTCGCGGAATGGCCGGGATGCCCCTCACGTTCGCATTAATCATTCCCACGATCTCGTTGACAGCAACCCGACCGATCAGTGGAACATTTTGATCGATCCCCGCGATTTTCTTATCGCGATCACTCCCGTGCATCGCCACCCCGCAGCGGCTCAATTCCTCTGGAGTCAAAATACTGTAAATATTGATATTGGCGTCAAAGATACTGTCGGGCTGGTATCGACAAAACCACTCCCGGCACTGCTGGACAACGTCCCCCTCCTCAAAAATAAACGGGGGAATGCGGCTTTCCTCTGGCAAACGAATTTGTTCGCTCAGGTAGCCCGCCAAAACGTTTCCGTCCGTCCGCTCGTTATACCAAAGACAGGTTGCAAAGCCGATGCGGCGGTACCCGAGTGACTTAAGCTTTCGCACCACCAGCCGGGCCGCCCGGTACTGTGCGTCGATGACCACGTCCAGCTTCGGGTTTACTAAACTGAACCCGAGCGAGATGACGGAAAAATGATCCCATGCGAACGCTTTTGCGCTAACGTGCCCCATGGGGCGGCTTTGCGGAGCGAAGAAAACCCCCTGGACATTCCTGGCATAGAGGATTTTTGAAAGCTGGCTAATGCTCATCCCCAGCTTGGTGATTTTAAACTCCTCAATTTGATAGCCCAGTTCGTCGCATCGCTCTTGAGCCCCCAGGAACATGAGATAATTGAAGGGCTGTTCCTTTAACGGAACTTCGTGAAAATTCAACCAAGCCAAAGTCGCATGGTAATTCGACTTCCGGGACTCGTGGCGGTACATGTTGAGAGAGGCCAACGCCGGGTCGGGACGATAGCCAATCTGCTCCGCGATCTTTTTAATGCGCTCCCGCGTCACAACGGGGATGCGTGGATGGCAGCGAAGCGCCATGGAAACCGTGACATGGCTCACTCCGGCAAGCGTAGCGATATCTCTGAGGGTGGGGCGTTTCATCTCGGTGCGTCAACGCGTAAGCCGCACCCCGAGCCCTGTCAAGCTTGCCTACCAGTGAAAGCAAAATAGAGGGGCTACAAATAGTAGTCGAAATCCTGCTCGCGGCTCATCCAACGGCGGACGCGGAAGACGTGCACGGGCTTCGTGTGCGGGTCAAGCACGACGAAGTTGCGGCTGCCGTGCCAGAGGTAGCGGGCGTCGCTCAAGAGATCGTGCACCTGGTAGGTGTCGCTCTCCATCCAGCCGAAGGCTTCCACGGGCACGTCGATGAACGATTCCTGGCGGTTCCACGGGTCGAGGTTGACGACCACGAGCACGATGTTGTCCCGCGAGGCGGTCATTTTGCCGTAGAAGAGGACGTTTTCGTTCTCGGCCCGGTAGAAACGCAGGTTGGCGAACTCGTGCAACGCCCGGTTTTCGCCGCGAATGCGGTTGAGCTTGGAAATAAAGTCTTTGATATTACCCGGTGCGTTCCAGTCGCGGCCCTTGAACTGGTATTTTTCGCTGTCGAGGTACTCTTCCTTCCCCGGCACCGCCGCGGCTTCGCAAAGCTCGAAGCCGCTGTAGACGCCGTAAAGCGGGGAAAGCGTGGCGGCCAGCGCGGCCCGGATCATGAACGCGGGGCGGCCTCCCTGCTGGAGAAAATAGGGGAGGATGTCCGGCGTGTTGGTGAAGAGATTGCCCCGGAAGTAGTCCACCATGCTGGTCTGCGCCAGTTCGGTGAAGTATTCCGTCAGTTCGTGCTTGTTGGTGCGCCAGGTGAAGTAGGTGTAGCTCTGGTGGAAGCCCACTTTGGCCAGCACCTTCATCATTTTGGGCCGCGTGAAGGCTTCAGAGAGGAAAATGACGTCGGGAAATTCCGCGCGCACTTTGGCGATCAAGTATTCCCAAAAGGCGACGGGCTTGGTGTGGGGGTTATCCACGCGGAAGATGCGCACGCCATGGCCGCACCAGAAGAGGATGACGCCGGTCAGTTCATCCCAAAGTTCGCGCCAGTTGGGGTTCTGGTAATCCAGCGGGTATACGTCCTCGTATTTCTTCGGCGGGTTCTCGGCGTACTTCATGGTGCCGTCGGGCCGCTTGAAGAACCACTCGGGGTGGTCGTGCACCCAGGGGTGATCCGGGGAGCAGTTGAGGGCGAAGTCGAGCGCCACCTCCATGCCGCGCTGGTGGATCTGGCCCACGAGCCAGTCGAAATCCTCCAGTGTGCCCAACTCCGGGGCCACGTCGAGGTGGCCGCCGCCGTTGGGGCATTTCTGGGAACGGTTGCCGATGGCGTAGGGCACCCCGGGTTCGCCCGGCTCGCATTTCACAGAGTTGTTGCGGCCCTTGCGGTGGGTTTTGCCAATCGGGTGGATGGGCGGGAAATAGATGACGTCGAAACCCATGGCTTTGGCGTCGTCCACGCGGCCCAGAGTGGTGCGGAACGTGGAGCCTTTGTCCGGCAAGCCCTCGGCGGAACGCGGGAAGAACTCGTACCACGCGGCGAAGCGGGCTCGCTCGCGGTCCACGTTTACCAGCGCATAGGGAAGGTACTCCGTGGAGCGGCTGCGGTCCGCCCAGGCCATCATCAAGGCTTCCAACTCGGGCCAGTGGGCGATGGCGTCCACTTGCGCCGGAGCCGAGGCTTCGATGAGGTCGGCGAGTTCCGTCAGGCGCTGTTTATCGGCAGCGAGTGCCGCGCGCGCCGCGGCGGCCCGCACGATGGCGGCCCCCTCCAGCGTTTCGCTTTCCAGCGGCGTCACGCCCCCTTCGAACTTCTTGCGAAACTCCTCGCACCAGGAGCGGAACACGTCGCCCCAAGCCTCGATGGTATATTCATAGGTGGCGTTTTCGAAAAGGGAACAAGCGGCGCGCCAGCGGTCGTTGAGGAGCGGCTTCATGGGCGTCTCGTTCCAGGCCACCTCGCCCTTTTTACGCCACTTAAGCAGCGCGCTCACGAGGTCGTGACCCTCCTTGAAAATGTCGGCCTCCACGATGAGGTCGTCCCCCACGACCCGCTTGATCGGGTAACGGCCGCAATCAACCAACGGGGAGAGGGCTTCGATGACGACGGTGGGCTGTTTGGGAATCATAGGTTCGGGTGGCTCCTTCGAAAGCGGGATTTTCACGCAGCATCCAAGCCCAATGCAAACCAAAAGCGGTCCGGGAGACCCCGAACCGCTTTTTGTAAAACCCCGGCGCAGGCCCGGCAGACCTATTTGGCTACCCGATCACGCCTTTTTCCAACCCCGGCGAGAGCGGCGCAGGTTGGCAGCAGGAGGTGACGAGGCGGATGTGGCGCTCCTGGCTGGAGGATTCGCCAAAAGCCTGCATGGCATCGACCACGTGGGCGGCCATATCGCCGCAAGCCCGGGGGACGCGGCCCTCGCGAATCGCGCAGGCCAGGTCCGCCACCGCCGCACCCCGGTGGGGCATGGCCGCATGGGTGTGGGCGATGTCGCGCCACTCGCGGTAGTCCTTTTTCCGCAGCAGCACGGGGCCGCTGGTGCAGTTGGGATCGGGCACGGCCAGCGTCCCCTCGGTGCCGTAGATTTCAATGTGCGGCAGGTGGTGCTGCCACACGTCGAAGCTCATGATGACGTTGGCGATGGCTCCGTTTTGGAAATCGATGGTCCCGGCGAGGTGCGTGGGCGTTTTGACGTCGATCACCGTGCCGTTGAGCGGCTGGCTGGTGATGGTCCGCTGGGGAAACGTGATCCGGGCCGAACCGCTGACCCGCTTCATCGGTCCCATCAGGTTCACGAGCGCGGTAAGGTAGTACGGCCCCATGTCGAACATCGGCCCGCCGCCGATGTCGTAGTAAAACGCGGGGCTGGGGTGCCAGGTTTCGTGCCCATGGCAGGCCATGAACGCCGTGGCGGCGACGGGCTGGCCGATGGCGCCGTCATCAATGAGCTTGCGGCAGGTCTGGTGCGCCTCGCCGAAGAAGGTGTCGGGCGCGCTGGCCACGAGCAGCCCTTTTTCGCTGGCCAGCTTGAGCACGGGCAAGCCCTCTTCGCGCGTGATGGAGAACGGTTTTTCGCAATAGAGGTGTTTGCCCGCCGCGAGCACGGCCAAGTTCACGGCGGCGTGCGCGCGTGGAATCGTGAGATTGACGACGGCCTCCACTTCGGGGTCGCAAAGCAACTGCTCCACGGAGCCGTGGCGCGGGATGCCATGCTGGGCGGCCTTGGCTTCGGCGCGGGAGAGGTCGAGATCGGCGCAATGGACGATTTCGAGCATGGGAAACGTCTTGCAGCCGTTGAAATAGGCGTCGCTGATGTTGCCGCAGCCGATCACGCCGATTTTGACAGGAGAGGTTTTCATAGTTGGGGAGATTCCTGGTTTAAAGCGCCTTGGCGGCCCACAGCAGGCCGCGAACCGTCAGCGTGAGGGCTTCGGGGAAATCCGTGAATTCTTTCGGTTCGTGCCCCAGCGAAGAGTAAAACACGCGGCCCTTGCCCCACGGCTTGAGCCACGCCACCGGCATCGTGACCGTGCGGCCCTCGTAAAGATATTCAGTGTCGGCAAGCACGTGGATGGACGGGTCCACCATCACGTAATATTGCTCCGAACGGTACGGGAAAACGCCCGGCAGCCCGGCGGTGATGGGGCTGGCGAAATCCCGAATGCGCACGGTGTAGTCGCCCACGTGGGGGTGGCCCACGAAATGCCCGCCGCACATCCATTCGTAGTCGAGGTTGCCCCGGAAGGCGTCGCCCATGCCGCCATGGATGCCCGCAAGGTTCACCCCGGCGCGGACGGCTTCCACGAGGTTCTTGGATTGTTGCTCGCTGAGCGCCCCCATGGTCCAGCACGGGATCACGAGCGAATATTGTTTGAGCGCCTCGGCGTCGTCGAGGCAGTCGAGCGAGGGCTTCACCTCGGTATCGAATTGATGGGAGGAAAGTTCGCGGGCGAGAAGCTGCGCGATTTGTTCAGGCTTATGGCCATCCCAACCGCCCCAGAAGAGGAGTGCTTTTGGTTTCATTGGCCCTGAAAATATAAGATTCCATTGGGCGTTGGAATGGATACCGTATCCAAAACCTATGGATTTTTTGGTCAAACACTGGGGAGCGTTTTCGCGCCAATTCCCGGCCCCTTTCCGCCTGGCCACGACGGATTACATTCACGCCAAGGACCACTGGGTCCGGCACCGCTTCCAGTCCTGCAACTTCTCGCTGATCCTGCGCGGCCGGGGCGAGTACCGCTTCTCGGGGCGCGTGTGGGCGGTGCAGGCTCCGTGCGTGATCGTCCAGTGGCCCGGCGAGTTCGTTGAATACGGCCCGCCCATCCCGAAGGAAACCTGGGACGAGCTTTACCTGATCTACGACGCCCGGCTGATGGAACGCTTCAAGCAGGCGCGCCTCATTGTGCCCGGCCAGCGCGTCTGGTCCATCGCGAACCTCGCGGCGGTGCAGCGGCAGGCGGAGGATTTACGCAAGCTTACTCAATCACCCCACCCCGAGCGGATGGCGGACCTGGCGGACCGCGTTTGCGAGCGGATGCTGGTGGAAACGCGCCGCCCGGCGGAGGAACCGCCGGAGAAAGAACTGGCTCTGGCGAGGCTGATCGCCGAAGTGCGCCGCGAGCCGGGGCGGGACTTCGACTTTGACGCGCTGGCCCGGCGGCACGGCATGTCCCTCTCCACCTTCCGGCGGCGCTGGCTGGAGACGTGCAAGCTGCCCCCCGCGCGCTATCTCCAGCGACTGCGGCTGCGGGAAGCCTGCCGCCTACTGGTGGAAAGCGCGTTGCCCGTCGGTGAAATCGCCCGCACGGTGGGGTTCGAGGACGAGTTGTATTTCTCCCGCCGGTTCCGCAAGGAAGCGGGCATGGCTCCCAGCGATTACCGCCGCGTTTACCGCCTCCAGCCGGGAGGGGGCTAACGCAAACGCATTCAGGGGTGTCAAAAACAGGGTTCTGAAAACTCCCTCTTGAACATACGACACATTTGTGGCACATTTGTGTCATGGCTAAAACCGCTATTCTTCGTGCCCGGGTTGATTCCGAGAAAAAAATCGCAGCGGAGGAAGTTTTGGCCCAGTTGGGGATTTCTCTGAGCGATGCCATCACGCTTTTTTTGAGTCAAGTGGGCATCCAGAAAGCCATTCCTTTCCCTCTCACCACCCAGCCGCGTCTGGATTTGAGCAATGCATCGCTTGAAAAGATTGAACGGCGCTATGCGAAGCGGATCCCCACGCCAGAAACCGAGGCGGCTTTGCATGAAAACACTGGCAAAGCCCGGCGCTATAAGTCCTCCCGACAATTGCTCAAGGCACTTAAATCGTGATGCGTGAGATCGTTTTCACCAGTCAGTTCAAGCGCGATTACAAAAAGCGTTCCCGTGAAAGCGGCCTTGATGAAGCCCTCACAACCGTTGTAGACAAATTGGTTATTGGAGATGCATTGCCAGCCAAGTTCCGGGACCACACGCTCAAGGGCGGTTACGCCGGATGTCGCGAGTGCCATCTCAAACCCGATTTGCTTCTTATTTATGTGCAGACGGCGAATGAACTGCGTTTAATTCGCCTTGGAAGCCATAGCGATCTGTTCGCTTAACCCGGAGGCCAGGCGAGTTTGCGGCCGCCAAGCAGGTGGATGTGCACGTGCGGCACCGTTTCGCCCGCGTCTTCGCCGTGGTTGATGACCAGCCGGTAGCCGCTCTCAAAAACGCCCAGTTCCTTGGCGATCTTCGGGGTGGCCACGAGCATCCGGCCCAGCAATTCGGCATCGCCGGGCTGGCTGCCGGAAATCCCGGGAATGGCCCGCTTGGGGACGATCAACACATGCACCGGCGCCTGGGGCGTGATGTCTTTGAAGGCGAAAAAGTCCTCCTCTTCGTAGACGATGGAGGCGGGAATTTCGCGCCGGGCGATTTTTTCAAAAATAGTCATAAGAAAAAATGACGGTTGCGAGCCGAACAGGGCAAAGCATAGCCGCCGCCGCTCAAAACCGAAGAAAAAACAATGCGCCGGAATTTGCCTGGAACATTTTAAATTGCTCTAGGCCGCTGGACGGCACCCATATCGGGGGATATACTACCCGGCTTCATGCTGCTGACACGCTATATCGGCTCCACCACCCTTTCGCTTCTGGGCTACCTCGGGGAACTCACGTTCCTGGTGCTCGAAACGTTCCGATCGCTGTTCACTGTGCCGGTGCGCTGGCGGCTGGTGCTGCGGCAAATCCTCGAAGTCGGCTACCGCTCGCAACTGGTGGTGGTCGTCACGGGCGCGTTCACCGGGGCCGTGTTCGCGGCGCAGACCTACTTTCAATTCCACCGGCTCTCGATGGAGACGGCGGTGGGGGCGGTGGTGGCCGTCTCGATGTTCCGCGAACTGGGGCCGGTCTTGACGGGCCTGATGGTCGCGGGGCGCGTGGGCGCGGCGATGTCCGCGGAGATCGGCACCATGAAAGTGACCGAGCAGATCGACGCTCTGCGCGCGCTGGGGGTCCACCCCGTGGATTACCTCGTGGTGCCGCGCATGGTGGCGCTGATGGTTTCCATGCCGATCCTGGTGGCCGAGTGCGTGGGCATCGGCATCGCGGCGGGGCAGTTCGTGGCCGTTAAAATGATGGGCGTGGCGGAGGTTTACTACGTCACCTACATGCAGAAGTTTACCGCCCTGCGCGACCTGGAGATCACGCTCACCAAGGGGTTCGTCTTTGGCATCATGATCGTTTTCATCGCCTGCAACGAGGGGCTGAAATCCAAAGAGGGGGCCGTGGGCGTGGGGCGCGCCACCACGGAGGCGGTCGTCATTGGCTCGCTGGTCATTTTGGTCGCGAACTTCTTCCTCACCATGGTGCTTAACATTTTCTTTCCGGCGGGTGTGTAGCGTATGAGCGAACCATCCATGCTTTCCGTGAAGGGGCTCACCAAAACCATCGGCGCGCAGCAGATCCTGCGCGGCGTGGACCTGGACGTGGCGGAGCGGGAAACGCTCGTCATCATCGGGCGCTCCGGCAGCGGCAAGAGCGTGCTTTTGAAGCACTTGATCGGCCTGATGACCCCCACCTCCGGCGAAGTGTTCATCGAAGGCACGCAAATCGTCGGCTTGAAGGAGCGCCAGTTGCTGCCCATCCGCAAAACCGTCGGGATGATGTTCCAGGGCTGCGCGCTTTTCGACGCCATGACGGTGGAGGAAAACGTCGCCTTCCCCCTGCGTGAAGCCGGGGAGCGCAACCCGAAAACGATCCGCGAAAAAGTGGCCGAGGCGCTCGAATCCGTGGACCTGACGGGGCACGAACAGAAGCTGCCCGTCAACCTTTCGGGCGGGATGAAAAAACGCGTCGCGCTGGCCCGCGTCATCATCACCCGGCCCAACTGCATCCTTTACGATGAGCCGACGGCGGGGTTGGACCCCGTGGTATCGGACTCCATCAACCACTTGATCCGCCGCATGCAGAACCGCTTCGGCGTCACCTCCATCGTCGTCACCCACGACATGAAATGCGCGGGCCACGTGGCCGACCGCGTGGCGTTTTTGCACGAGGGGGCCATCTACTTCCACGGCTCGTTCCAAAACCTGGTGGCGTCCAGCGACCCGCTCATCCAGGACTTCATCGAAGGCCGCTCCGGCGACACGGATTAAAATTTTCACTGCTTCATTCCCATGGCTAACGAATTCAAAGGTCTCGAAATCAAAGTCGGCGTGTTTGTGCTCATCGGGCTCGCGATCATCGCCGCGATGGCCGTCCAGTTTGGCCGCGTCGGGCAAGGGCTCTCCGACTTCTACACCCTCACGGTCAACTTCCCCAACGCCAGCGGGCTCGTCAAAAACGCCGACGTGCAGCTCTCCGGCGCGCGCATCGGAGTCGTGGCCGAGGCTCCAAAGGCCATGCCCGGCCAGATCGGCATCATCCCGGTGAAGCTGCAAATCCGCGCAGACCTCCGCCTGCCCAAAGGCTGCTTCTTTATGATCGGCAAATCGGGCCTCCTGGGCGACACCTCCGTGATGGTCGCCCTGCCCACCGGCTTCGACCTCGAAAAATTCGACGCCTCCGACGAAAGCAAGCTCATCCCCAAAAACGCCATCGTAAAGGGCACCCCCGTAACCGACTTCAACGAACTGGCCAGCCAGGGCGAAAAAAACATGAAGCGGCTGGGCGAAACCCTGGAGAAAATCCAGAACGGCGTGCTCAGCGACGAGAACATGGGCAACCTCCAGGCGTCGTTCACCAACATTAAAAAAACCAGCGACAACCTCGCCGAGGCTTCCACCAAAATCGGGCCGGTCATCACCGGGGCCGAGAGCGCCGTCAACACCGCCAAGGAAACCTTCACGGAGGCCAAGGCCGCCATGGTCACCATCAACGGCGCGGCCACCGACGTGCGCGGCGTGGTCACCGACATTCGCGGCATGGTCAAAATCGGCGAGGGCGTGCTCAAGCAAACCCAGACCGGCAACGGGGCCATCCCCATGCTGCTGCGGGACCCCCAACTCGCCGACGACTTGCGCTCCCTCATTTACAACATCCGGCGGCACGGCGTCCTGTTCTACCGCGACAGCGCCCCCTCGGCGGCGGCCACGCAAGCCACCGCCCCGGTTTCAACCAGGAAAACACGGTAAATGCTCATTCTTGCCTCCGCGTCGCCCCGCCGACGCCAGCTTCTCACCGACTACGGCTACACCTTTCGCGTGGAACCCGCCGACGTGGACGAAATCGCGCCGCCGGACCTCACCGTGGCCGAGATCACCCTCTACAACGCGCGCCAGAAGGCGCTGGCCGTCTCCGCCAGCCATCCCGACGAACTCGTCGTGGGCGTGGATACGCTGGTCGCCTTTGACGGCCAAAGTCTGGGCAAACCGGCGGACATGGACGAAGCCTTCGCGATGATTTCGCGCTTGAACGGCAAGATCCACGAGGTCTATTCCGCCGTGTGGGCCGTGCGCGGCCAGCCCGCCGCGAGCCGCACGCTCGTGGAAGTCAGCCGCGTCAAGTTCCGCGCGCTGGACGAACCGGCGCTGCGGCGCTACCTCGCCCGCATCCACCCGCTGGACAAGGCGGGCGCGTATGCCGCGCAGGACGACAGCGCAGAAAGCATCGTCGAGTGCATCGAAGGCTCGCGCACGAACGTGGTGGGCCTGCCCATGGAAGCCTTTGAACGGATGATCCGGCAGTTCCCGGAAATTTAACCGCAAAAAGGCACGCTTTCCTCCTCGTTACGAATCTCCAGATTCGTAACGCAAGTTGTCTTGGAATCTCTGATTCCGTAGGCTTGCTTCACGAAACAGAGTCTCGCAGACAACGGCGTTCCCAATCTGGAGATTGGGAACGAGGACGGTGAGGACGGTGTCCCCCGCGCCATTAGCAATCGACACTTGAAGCATTAGCCATTAGCAATTCAAACCATGCGCCGCGACTTTCTTGAACAAACCCTCCGCCGCCTTGCGGGCGCGCTGGAGCAGGCGGGCCTCGCCGAACACGCGGGGCCGCTCGGGCGGCTCGACCCCCGGGTGAAGCTGGCCGGGTTTATGACGCTCCTTTTGATTGCCGCCGCCTCGCGGCACCTGCCGATGACGCTCGCGCTTTGGGCTCTGGGGGTGGCGCTGGCTCTTCTCTCCGGCCCGGGAGTGCGCGGCGCATTGACGCGGCTTTGGGCGGGCGTGGCGCTGTTCACCGGGCTCGTCGTGCTGCCCGCCGCTTTCCTCACGCCCGGCCCGGCGCTCTGGACACCGCCGGGGCTGCCCTGGGCCGTCACCGCGCCCGGGCTGCGCAGCGCCGCCGGGCTGCTCGTGCGCGCGGAAACCACCGCCACCTTCGCCTCGCTCATGGCCCTCACCACGCCCTGGCCGAGCCTCTTGCGGGCGCTGCGGTTTTTCCGGGTGCCCGCGCTGGCGGTCGTGGTGTTCGCCATGGCCACGCGGTTCATTTTCGTGCTGCTCAACATCGCCCGCGACGCCTTTGAAGCCCGGCGCGCGCGGCACGTGGGGCGGCTTTCGTGGGCGCTGCGGCGGCAGGTCACGGCCTCCGGCGCGGCGATGCTGCTGGGCAAAAGTTTGCAATTGAGCGGCGAGGTCTATGAAGCCATGCTGGCGCGCGGCTTCCGGGGTGAGGCCGTGACGCTCACGGAGTTCCGCATGAACCGCTTCGACTGGGCCGCCGCGGCGCTGTTTCTTGCAACGGCGGCGGCCGTGGCGACTTTGGAATGGGGGTACCGGGCATGAGCGCGGTTTTCGAACTGGAAAATGCCGGGTTCCACTACTCCGGCGCACCGGCGCTCGACGGCGTGAATCTCGCCATCGGCCAGGGGCAATGCGTCGCCGTGCTGGGGGCCAACGGTTCGGGCAAATCCACGCTGCTGCGCCTCTTGGCGGGGCTTTCGTTTCCGCAAACCGGCCAGGTCCGGTTCCAGGGCCGCGAATTGACCGAGGCCGCGCTGGCGGAGACGGCTTTCGGGCTGGACTTCCGGCGGCGGGTGGGCGTGGTGTTCCAGAACCCGGACGCGCAGCTTTTCAACGCCACCGTGTTCGACGAAGTCGCCTTTGGCCCGCTGCAAATGGGCTGGAGTCGCGCGGAAGTGCTGGAGCGCACGCACGCCGCGCTGCATCGGCTCGACATTGAGGCGCTCAAAGACCGCCCGCCCTACCGGCTCTCCGGCGGCGAAAAAAAGCGGGTCGCGCTGGCCTCCGTGCTGGTGCTCGAACCGGAGGTGCTGCTGCTGGATGAGCCGACCGCCGCGCTCGACCCGCAAAGCCAGGCGCAGCTCATTGACTTCCTCTTCGGCGGCCTGGGCGGCCAAACCGTGGTCATCGCCACGCACAGCCTGGATGTGGCCTCGGAGATCGCCGACCACTGCGCCGTGCTGGCCGCCGGGCGGCTCGCGGCCTTCGGCCCGGCGGACGAGCTGCTTGCCGACAACGAGCTTTTGCGCCAAACCCACCTCCTGCACGTGCACCGCCACCGTCACGGCGGGGGCGAAGCGCACGCGCACCCCCACTGGCATTCGTAATACCAAGTAATCTTCCCCTCCATGAAAACCTCCCCCCTCCTTCTCGCCGCCGCGTTGGGGCTGGCCTTCGCCGCCCTGGGCCACGCCGAGCCCAAGCCCTTGCCCGAAGCCACCGCCGCGCATCTCCCCCGCTGGCGCGGGTTCAACCTCGTTGAAAAATTCAACGTCGCCAGCAACCGCCCCTTTGCCGAGGAGGATTTCCAAATCGTCTCCGAGCTGGGCTTCAACTTCGTGCGGCTGCCGATGGACTACCGCATCTGGATCAAGAACGGCGACTGGAAGCAGATCGACGAAAGCGCGCTGGCCGGGATCGACCAGGCCGTGGCCTACGGCGAAAAATACGGCGTCCACGTTTGCCTCAATTTCCACCGCGCGCCCGGCTACACCGTCGCCAAGCCGCCGGAGGAGCACGACCTTTGGACCGACCCGGAAGCGCAGGAGGTCTGCGCCGCGCATTGGGCCTGCTTTGCCCGCCGCTACAAGGGCATCCCCAATAACCGCCTGAGCTTCGATTTGCTCAACGAACCAGGAAAGGTCGCCCCGGAAATTTACCGCGCCGTGGTGCAAAAGCTTGTGGAGGCCATTCACCGCGAAGACCCGCGGCGGCTCGTCATCGCCGACGGCCTCCGGTGGGGCAACGACCCCTGCCCCGAGTTGAGCGGCTTGGGCATCGCGCAGGCCACGCGCGGCTACACCCCGATGAGCGTCAGCCATTACCTTGCGAGCTGGATCGATCACGACCCGGTAACCACCGCGCCGGTTTGGCCGCTGCCCCGGCTGACCTCCATCCTCAAAGCCGCCGGGCCGAACGATCCCGCGAAGGAGATCGTCATCGAGGGGCCGTTTGCCGCCGCCACGGAAGCCAGCGTTTTGATCGGCAAAGTGCAGCCGACCTGCCAGTTCCTGGCCGAAGCCGACGGCAAGCCGCTGCTCTCGCAAACCTGGAGCGCGCCGCTGGAAGCGCCCCAAACGCTGCGGCTGGAAATCCCGGCGGGCACGCAGGCGTTGAAGCTGAGCGTCAAGTCCGGCTGGGCCAGCGCCCCCACCGTCACGCTCCAGCCCAAGGAAGGCGCGCCCTGCGTGCTGCGGCTCTGGAAATTTTGGGACGCGCCAAGCGCCCTCGTTCGCTTCGACCCCGCCAACACCAGCGAGCCGTTCAAGATCACCGGAAGCTACGACCGCGCCTGGCTGCAAACCACGATGATCGCTCCGTGGAAAGCGTTGGAAGCGCAGGGAGTGGGCGTGTTCGTGGGCGAGTGGGGTGTTTTTAACAAAACGCCTCACGCCGTCACGCTGGCCTTCATGGAAGATTGCCTGCGCAACTGGCAGGAAGCCGGGTGGGGTTGGGCGTTGTGGAATCTCTACGGCGGCTTCGGCATCCTGGACAGCGAGCGCGCCGACGTGCAGTACGAGGATTACCACGGCCACAAGCTGGACCGCGCCATGCTGGAGTTGCTCCAGCGGTACTAAGCTAGCTCGAGCCTACAGCCGGTCCGGTTTGCTGAGCAGGTCCGCGATGCGCCCGAGCAACCGGCCCGCCGCGCCGCCGTCGAGCACGCGATGGTCGAAACTCAAGGTCATGTTGGATTCCATGATCGGCTCGAAGGCGCGGATCTGGGCGTTCCAGTTGGGCACCTGCCGCGCGGAGCTTAACCCCAGCACGAGGTTCTGCTCGGGCAGCGGAATGGGCGTGGCCCACGTGAGGTTGAAGTTGCCGAAGTTGGTGACGGTGGCCGCCGACGGACCGGACGCGCTCGGCGGGATGCGCCGCAGCCGGGCCTGGGCGATGAGGTCGTTGTACTCGCCGATCATCTCGGCAAACGTGCGCTTGTCCGCGTTGTGGATGACGGGCACGAGCACGCCGTCCTCGGCTTCTACGGCAAAGCCGATGTCGATGGAGGCGGGGTGCACGATGCGGTCGCCAATGAGGCGGCCCGCCGGGGTGCTGTCCTCGGAAAGAGCGATGCCGAGCGCGCGGATCAAGTAAAGCGCGGGGCCGGCCTTGGGGCTGCACTGTTTGCGATGGGCCAGGATGGGCGCGATGGAAAGGGGACGCGCCACGGTGGCGATGGGCCGCAGGGCGCTGCGGCGCATGGCGTCGGCCACGGCCACACGCATGGGCGAGGCCGGGGTCATCGGCAATTGGTCGAGCACTTGCAGGAATTTTTCGAAATCCTCGATGGTCACTCGGCCCGCGGCGCCGCTACCCGCAATGCCCGCGAGATCGGCGGCGCAAAGGCCCAGTTCGGCCATGCGCGCTTTGAGCCGGGGAGACATGTAGCTGGCTCCCGTGGCATGGGCCGGAACGGGCAGGCCGTGCACGGTGGGGTCCACATCGACCACCCCCAGCGGAGCCGGAGCTCCGGCTTCCACGCCGTCGAGGCCGTTGCCATCGACGCTGGCGGGCAGTTCCCCGTCGGCGGAAGCGGGCACGTCCAGGCCATGGCGGCGGGCGTCTTCCACGGTGGCTTCCAAATAGCCCAGGGTGGCGCCCACGGCGTAGCTCTGGCCGGTCTGGACGTTGATGCAACTGACACGGCCGGGGCACGGGGTGGTGACGCTCATCACGGCTTTGTTGGTTTCCACTTCAATGACATCCTGGTCGGCCTCGACCTGGTCGCCCACCTGCACGGCGACGTTGACGATGGTGGCCTCGGCGATGGATTCGCCGAGCTGTGGCATGATGATGGGAATTTGCGGCATCGGAAAAGAAAGGTTTAGAGCTTATCCGTAAATAGACCAGGAGACAGATGCGAACAAGTTTTGGTGGATGGTGACGCCGGGAACGGCGGCAATATTTGTAAATATTGACGGCGTGAGCGGTGGCGCCAGACGCCGAAAATCGTTCGCAGATGGCCCATGGTTATTTAGGGATAAGCTCTTAGAACCGGAGCAGGTCGCGCAACGCTTCGGCCACGGTGGCGGCGGTGGGGCGGTGGGTGCCCCAAAGATTTGGGTGAAACGGAACCGGCGTGTTTTTGGAATTGAGCCGCCGGGGCGGAGCGTCCAGCAAATGGAGCCCTTCGCTGGCGACGCGAGCGACCACTTCGGCGGCGACGCCGCCCCACGGCCACGCTTCGCCCACCACGAGCAGGCGGCCTGTGCGGGCCACGCTGGCCAGGACGGTGTCGGTGTCGATGGGTTTGATGGAGCGCAGGTCCACGACTTCCACTTCATGGCCTTCGGCAGCCAGTTCGGCGGCGGCGGCGAGGGCTTCGTGAACCATGGCGCTGTAGGCCACCACGGTGACATCGCGCCCGGGCCGGGCGATGCGGGCCTTGCCGACGGGAAGCGCCTCGGTGGGCAACCCCTCGGCCTTGAGGTGGTAGTAGAGGTATTTGTGCTCGCAGAAAAGCACGGGGTCGTCGATGGCCACGGCATCGAGCAGCATGGAGTAGGCGTCCTCCACGGTGGCGGGCGTGAGGATGACGAGGCCCGGGTACTGCCCGTAGACGCCTTCCATGCTCTGGCTGTGGAAGGGGCCGCTGCCGGAGGTGCCGCCGGAGGGCAGGCGCACGGTAATCGGGCACTTGACCTGCGTGCGCCAGTAGAGCGTGGCGGCGTGGTTGACGATCTGGTTCAAGGCGGGCGTGGAAAAATCCGCGTACTGGATTTCGATGATGGGCCGCATCCCCTCGATGGCCGCGCCGACGGCGGAGCCGATCATGGCGTCCTCGCTAATGGGGGCGTCGAGCACGCGCCCGGGGAATTCCACCGCCAGGTTTTTGGTGGCTTTGAAAGCGCCGCCAAACGTGCCGATGTCCTGGCCGTAGATGTAGACGCGCGGATCGTCCGCCAGCGCCTTGGCCTGGGCTTCGCGAATGGCTTCGAGGTAGGTAATCATTGCAAAAAATTAAGCGGGGAACGTATCGTCGAGGCCGGGGGTGGAAAGCGCGCACCACGTCTCGCTGTCCGGGTCGGGAGCCGGTTCGCGCTGGACGGTGGCGATGGCTGTTTCGATCTGCGCCAGAGCGGCTTCGCGCCATTCCCGGACTTCCTCGGGCGCGGCCCATTTGCGCTCCAGCAGCATGCACTCGGCGGTCTTAAGGCAATCGCGCCCCACCGGGGAAGCCTTCAGCGCCTCGGGCACGTAAGTGGCGGGGTCGTGTTCGCCGTGGCCGGAGAGCCGCAGCAGCTTGGCGACGACCAGTTGCGGGCCGTGCCCCTCACGGGCGCGGGCAACCGCTTCGCCAATGACGTTGAGGCAGTCGTCCAGGCTGGTGCCGTCCACGTTATGGCCTTCCACGCCGTAGCCGATGGCGCGGTCCACGAGGTCGCGGCAGGCGAATTCACGGTCATTGGGGGTGGAGTAGGCGTACTGGTTGTTGGCGACGACGAGCACGAGCGGCAGTTTTTCAATGGCCGCGAGGTTCAGCGCCTCATGGAAGGCTCCGGTGGAGGTGCCGCCGTCGCCGATGCACGTGGCGCCCACCACACCCGTTTCGCCCTTGAAGCGGCGCGCCATCAAGCCGCCGCAGACCACGGAAATCATGGCGCCCAAGTGGCTAATCATCGCGTAGCAGCCTTCCTTCGGGCGGCCCCGGTGCACGTTGCCGTCGCGCCCTCGCATGGGGCCGAGCACGGAGCCAAGATAGGTGCGCACCGCGTCGAGAATATCCTCGCCAAAGGCAAAGCGGCCCGCCTGGTCGCGGATCAAGGGGGCAAAAATATCCCCTTTCCGCAGCGCCAGGCCCAGCGACGCGCTCAAGGCTTCCTGGCCTTTTCCAACGAAAACGCCGCCGTTGATTTTGCCGCCGCGGTAAAGGCTCGCCAGTTTGTCCTCCAGCAGACGGGCCAGCAGCATCCAATGAAAAGCTTGGATGAAATGCTCGCGCGGCGCGGTGGGAGCGGTTTGGAGTGCAATATCTGGCATGAGTTAAAGTTTAAATACGATATGGAGCCACACGCAATCGTTCTTTCGGCAAAGGGAATCCTACCCTTTTACTCGGGTTTTCCTCCAAACTATTTCGCGTGGTGAATAATTCTTGCCACAAGTAAAGCAATTGCTATGTTTACGCCACTCGATTTTCCACCCCGCCCCTGCCTTGAAGCCGCCTCTAAAATGCCAGCGCGTTGAAGCCGATGTGCGCCAGTTGGTGCAAACCCTGCCGGTGGGGGCCAAGCTGCCGCCGGAGCGGGATTTGGCCGTGATTTGCCATTGCAACTTCCTCACCGTGCGCAAGGCGCTGGCCCCGCTGGTGGAGGACGGGAGCATTGTGCGCCGGGTGGGCAGCGGCACGTTCGTGGCCCGCAAGCGGGCCTCCTCCGCGCCCGCCAGGCAGACGGTGGGGATGCTCGTTTGCCAGAATGCCGACGCCTACGCCTTCCGCTTGATGCAGGCGCTCGGCCAGACCAGCGCGGCGGAAGGGGTGGAGCTGCGCTCCGGCTGGGTGTCCGATCTCGCCGGGGAGGCGCTGGCGCTGGCGCACCGTTTCCAAAAAGAAGGCTGCGTGGCGCTCACGCTGCCCTGGTTCCCGCACGAAAAAAGCGAGGAAGTGCGCGCCTTGATCCAACGCTCCCCGCTGCCCATCAGCGTGGCCATGCTCATCCCGGGGCTGGAGCGCCACTGCCACTTGCGGCCGGACGCCTTCGCCGTCACGGCCAGCGGAGCCATTGACGATCTCTGCCGCTATTTTCTCCACCTGGGCCAGCGGCGCATCGCCTTTCTCGGCCCGGACCCGACGCGCGACGCGGTGCTGCAACAGCGCCTGAACACTTACCTGCGCTTCACCTCGCGGGAGAACTTGCCGCAACTCTCCGGCTTCGTAGAGACGGGCGCGGCCTCCATGGACCGGCTGGCGCAACGCTGGAGCACTTTTCGCGGCGAACTGGCCGTGATTAGCTACGACGACGAGCACGCGCTGCGGTTCATGACCGCCATGCACAAGCTCAACCTAAGCGCGCCCGGGGACTACCGCATCGTCGGCTACAACGACACGGAGGGCAGCGGCTACAGCGATCCGCCCCTCTCCACCGTGCACCAGAATTTCGAGGCCATCGCCCGGGCGCTCTTGCAAAATGCTGTGGGCCTGGCCCGCAACGAACCCGGCCAATCGCCCACGCCTCCCCAGCCCACGCTGCTCGTGCGCGCCACCTGCGGCGGGCGGGGCAAGCTCGACGCTTCTCTCCAACTCCCCGGCATCGGCATCACGCCGGACGGGAATTTTCCACCCCACTCCTAACTCACCCATGAAAAATCCGTACGGTCACTTCAACGACGCCCAGCGCGAATACGTCATCACCAACCCGGCCACTCCCCTGCCCTGGATCAACTACCTCGGCTGCGAGGAGTTTTTCGGCATTATTTCCAACACGGCGGGCGGCTACTGCTTCGACCGCGACGCCCGGTTGCGCCGCCTGACGCGCTACCGCTACAACAACACGCCGCTCGATTCCAACGGGCGCTATCTTTACATCAAGGATGGCGACACCATCTGGAACCCCGGCTGGAAGCCGACCCGCACCGCGCTGGACCGTTACGAATGCCGCCACGGCATGGGCTACAGCGTCATTACGGGCGAAAAGAACGGCCTGGAAGTAAGCGTGCGCTATTTCATCCCCGTGGGCGAAAAAACCGAGGTATGGGACGTGCGCGTGCGCAACACGGGTTCCGCTGAGAAATCGGTGAGCCTCTGGGGCTTCGTGGAATGGTGCCTCTGGGACGCCATGGACGACCAATCCAACTTCCAGCGCAACTTCTCCACCGGCCAGGTGGAGGTGGAACCCAATACCATATTCCATGTGACGGAATACCGCGAGCGCCGCGACCATTTCGCCTATTTCTCCCTCTTCGGCGCGAAAGCGAGCGGCTTCGATGTGAGCCGCGACCGGTTCGTGGGCGTTCACGAGGGGCTCGAAGCCCCGCACGCGGTGTTGGCGGGCAAGTGTTCCAGCCAAGTGACGCTCGGCTGGGCGCCTGTGGCCGCGCAGCAACTCGACCTCACCCTTGCGCCCGGCGCGGAAACCCGCTTCCACTTCCTTTTGGGATGCGCGGAGAACCCGCAGGACCAGAAATTTGAGGCTCCCGGCGTGGCGAACAAAGCGCCTTTCCGCGCCGTCGCCAGCCGCCTGGGCACCAGCGCGGCGGTGGACGAGGCGTTCGCAAAACTCCAGGCCCACTGGGATCGGCTGCTTTCGATCTACCGCGTGGAGATCGACGAACCGAACGTCTCGCGCATGGTCAACATTTGGAACCAGTACCAGTGCATGACCACGCTGAACCTTTCCCGCTCGGCGTCGTTCTACGAGAGCGGCATCGGGCGCGGCATGGGCTACCGCGACAGCAACCAGGATTTGCTGGGCGTGGTGCACATCCAGCCCGGGCGCTCCCGCGAACGGCTCCTGGACCTCGCCGCCACGCAATGCAGTGACGGCGCTTGCTACCACCAATACCAACCGCTCACCAAGAAGGGCAACACAGCCCTCGGCAGCGGTTTCAACGACGATCCGCTGTGGCTGCCGCTGGCCGTGGCGGCTTACCTCAACGAGACGGGCGACGTCTCGATCCTCTCGGAAAAAATCGGCTATGCAAACAAGGATAACCAGGACGGCGCGACGCTGCTCGACCACCTGGAAATTTCCATCGCCTACACGCTGCGCGAACGCGGCCCGCATGGGCTGCCGCTGATCGGCCACGCCGATTGGAACGACTGTTTGAACCTCAACTGCCACTCGACCACGCCGGGCGAGAGCTTCCAGCTTGCGGGCGACGTTTCCGGAGCGGCGGCGCGCGTGGCGGAGTCCGTCATGATCGCGGGCCTTTTCTGCGCGGCCACGGAAAGCATGGCGGGCATTTACGAACAGCTCGGCCAGCCCGCGAAAGCCGCCGAGTCGCTGGCCCAGCGCAAGGCGATGCAGGAAGTCATCGAGGCTCACGGCTGGGACGGCCAGTGGTTCCTGCGCGCCTACGACGCCTTTGGCGAAGCGATCGGTTCCGCGAAGAATGACGAGGGCCAGATCTTCATCGAGAGCCAGGGCTGGGGCGTACTGGGCGGCGTTGGGCTGGAAAACGGCCACGCGCTCTCCGCGCTCAATTCCGTGGCCGAACGGCTGGCCACGCCCAACGGCATCATCCTGCAACAGCCCGCTTACTCCACCTACCAGCCGCGCCTAGGCGAGATTTCGAGCTACCCTCCCGGCTACAAAGAGAACGCGGGCATCTTCACGCACAACAACACCTGGATTCAAATCGCCGAGGCGCTCGTGGGCCGGGGCGACCGGGCGTTCGGCTACTACATGAGCGTCTGCCCGAGCGGCAAGGAGGACCAAATCGACACCTTCCGCTGCGAACCGTACGTCTATAACCAAATGACGGCGGGCCGCGACGCGATGACGCCCGGCGAGGGCAAGAATTCGTGGCTCACCGGCACCGCCGCGTGGTGCTTCGTCTCGATCTCGCAATACATCCTGGGCGTGCGGCCCGGCGCGAACGGGCTCATCGTCGACCCGTGCATCCCGAAGGCGTGGAAGGGCTACACGGTGCACCGGCAATACCGCGGCGCGCAATACCACATCGAAGTGCAGAACCCCGCGGGTGCGAGCAAAGGCGTAAAGAGCCTCACCGTGAACGGCCAGGTCGTGGCGGGCAACGTGATCCCCGTCGCGCCGAAGGGCAGCGAGGTGCGGGTGGTCGCGGTGCTCGGGTAGAGCGGTTTTTGGGGACTAATGGGACTGATGGGACGAATAGGGCGGCGGCGAGCCGTCCTATAAGTCCCATACGTCTTATTAGTCCCATTCCCCCTCTACGGCGCGCGGAAGATCAGCCGCACGGAGTCGAGCCGCAGCCGGGCGTCGGCCAGGTGGTCGCGCAGGTCGTAATACTGAGTCTGCATCGCCTCGACCTCCTTTTCGGTGATGTTCGGGTTGACGGCCTGGAGAGAGCGCATCCGCTGCAACTCGCCGCCGACCCGCTCTTCCATGGCGGCAATCGCGGCGGCGATCAACTGCATGGCGCGCTCGTTGGCCAGCGCCTCGGCGGTTTCCAGCATGCGCGGGAGCAGCTTGTAACAAAGCTCCGTCTTGCCCAGCACTTTCTGCACCGGGGCGTCCGAAACCGACCCCAGCGGCTCCGTCTCCTCCCCCTGGCGGTTGTCCACGACCACCCGGATGGGGGTGGCGGAAAGGAAGCGGTCCGCGTGAAGATCGGCGGGAGCGACCACTTCGAGCACGTGCACGGCCTCGGCAAATACGGCGTCCGGGCCTGGGTTGTTCGTCGTGGCCAGGGCGGCGTTGCCTTTGATCGTACCGAGTAACATTTCAAAAACGCCCCTCACGACCGGGTGATCCCAGGTGAGGAACGTGACATCCTCGCGGCTCAGCGCCCGCTGGCGGTCGGCCGTGAGCGTAACGCCCTCCTTGGGAATGCCAGGCAGGCCATCACCCAGTTCCGAGCCGGGCTTAACGATCCACGTGCGCGGCGCGATGTCCTCCACGGAGGCCCCGAAAACCTCGAAGGCGACGAGCAGGAAATCGTCCAGCGAAGTGTCGGCGTCGGCGGCCTGGATGGCCTCGATAATGGCGGACGCGTCGGTGCGCCGGTTTTGAAGCGCCAGCAGGCGGTCCTCCCCGGCGGCAAGGCGTTCTTTAATGTCGTCGTGGACCGCCTTGGTTTCGGCAATCAACTCCTCCAGCGCGGGAGCGTCCGGTTTTGCAACCGCCGCCTTTTTCGTTTTGGTCGCTTTGGCTGTTTTCGCGGCGGATTTCGCGGCCTTGGCGGGCTTCTTTTTGGCTTTCGGCTCCGCTCCGCCGCAGGCCACGGCCAGCGTGCGCACCGGCTCACAGAATCGCTCGAAAAGCTCCGAGCCGCCGTGCAGGCTTTCCTCGAAGGCGTTGAGCCCCTCGCTAAACCAGCGGGCGAGGATGCCGTAAGGGCCGCCCTCGACGTAGGGGACGTGAATTTGAATGGTGGCCGTTTGCCCGATGCGGTCGAGCCGCCCGATGCGCTGCTCCAGCAGTTCCGGGTTTTCGGGAAGATCGAACAGCACCAAATGGTGCGCGAATTGGAAATTGCGCCCTTCGCTGCCGATCTCGGAGCAGATGAGAAGCTGCGCGCCCTCCTCTTCCTCGGCGAAGTAGGCGGCGTTGCGGTCGCGCTGAAGCAGGCTCAGCTCTTCGTGGAAAAGCGCGGTGCGCAGATTGATCTTCTCGCGCAACGCGGCGTCGAGCGCCTCGGCTTTTTCGCGGGTGCGGCAAATGAGCAGCGCCTTGGCCCCTTTAAGTTTTTTGAGGAAACCAACGAGCCACTCCACGCGGGGATCGGAGCTTAAATCGATGGCTTCGCCCTGGAATTCGGCGAGTGCCGCGGCGGTGTCGCCTTCCAACGGGACGAGCTTGACGGTGCGCTTGGGGAAGCCGGTCAATTCCGCACGAGTATTACGGAAGATGACCCGGCCCGTGCCGTGCTGGTCGATCAATTCGGCCAGCAGCGCCTCGCGGGCGGCTTCGGCGGCTTTTCCCTTGCCTTCCTTCAGCGACGCCAGCTTGGTTTGTTCCTTGGCGGTGAGTTTCTTTGCGTCGGCGAGCTTCCCGGCAAGCTGGGCAATGGGGGCGTACTCCTTGGCCTCGGCCTGGAAGGCTTCCAGCGAAGGGTAACGCTCGGGATCGAGCAACCGCAGGCGGGCAAAGTGCCCCTCGGCCCCGAGTTGCTGCGGGGTGGCGGTCAAAAGCAGGAGGCCCGGGGTCGCGGCGGCCAGCGCCTCCACCAGCGCGTATTCGGGGCTGGCGGCATCCGGGTGCCACGCGAGGTGGTGGGCTTCGTCCACGATGAGGAGGTTCCACCCGGCGGCGACGGCCTGGGCGCGGCGCTTTTCGTCGTGCGCGACCCACCCCAGCGGAGCCAGGATGAGCTGGTCGTCCAGGAACGGATTGGCGGCGGGCTCGTTTTCCTCGATGGAAGCGCAGCGGGCTTCGTCGAAAATGGAGAACCGCAAATTAAACCGGCGCAGCAGTTCCACAAACCACTGGTGAATGAGCGCCTCGGGCAGGAGGATCAACACGCGGTCGGCGCGGCCCGTGAAATGGAGCCGGTGCAAAATGAGGCCCGCCTCGATGGTCTTGCCCAGGCCCACTTCGTCGGCCAGAAGCACGCGGGGCTTTTGCCGGGCGGCCACCTCGCTGGCGATGGCAAGCTGGTGGGGGATCAAGTCGATCCGCGCGCCGGTGAAGCCGTAGGCGGGCGATTGCAGGATGCGGTGCTGGTGGTCCAGGGCTTCCAGGCGCAGCGCGAAGGCGTCGTTGCCATCGACCTGCGCCCCGGCGATACGCTCGGCGGGTTTGTCCCAGGTGAGGGTGTCGGAAAGCTGGGTTTCCACGAGCCGTTCGCCCGTGGGGCTGCCGTAGGTGACGACGCCGTCGGAACGCTCGTTGACAACCGTGACCACGAAGCTCACGCCATCGTGGGAATGGATTTTGTCGCCCACCTTAAAGCGAATGCGCCGCAACGGGGCGGCGGCTTCGGCATAAAGGCGCATGGCATTGCTGGCCGGGAAAAACATTTTCACCCGGCCCGGCTCGATGCCGAGCACGATTCCGAGCCCGAGTTCCGGTTCGGGCTCACTGATCCAACGCTGACCTGCTGCAAAACGCATGTATTGAGAGAGAGGAGTGACCAACTCACCGGTCGTTCATTTCCCACCGGTGTCAAGGGAAGTTCAACTGGCTCTGGACGGCTTAGCGCCCCGAAGCCTCCGCGACGGCTTCGGCCGCGAGCGGCGTGGAGAGGTACCTCTCCCCGCACGATGCGGCCACCGTCACGATCAGCTTGCCCTTGTTTTCCGGCCTTTGGGCCAGTTGGAGGGCGGCCCAGACATTCGCGCCGGAGGTAATCCCCGCGAGAATGCCTTCTTCCTTGGCAAGACGGCGGGCGACGGTGAAAGCGTCCTCGTTGGTGACGCCCAGCACCTCGTCCACGATATTCAGATGAAGATTTTTGGGAACAAAACCGGCCCCCGCGCCCATGATGCTGTGCAGGCCCGGCTTCAACGGCTTGCCCGCCAGCGTTTGGCTGATGACGGCGGAGTCCTTCGGCTCCACGGCGACGGCTTTGAAACCTTTTTTAAGCGGCTTGATGGCCTCGGCCACGCCGGTGAGCGTGCCGCCCGTGCCGACGGCGGCCACGAATAGGTCCACCATGCCGCCGGTCTGCTCCCAGATCTCGCGCCCGGTGGTAATGCGGTGGGCCTCGGGGTTGACGGGGTTATCGAACTGGCTCGGCATCCACGCGCCGGGAGTGTTGCGCACGATTTCCTGCGCTTTGGCGATGGCGCCCGGCATCCCTTCGGCCCCGGGGGTCAGCACCAGCTTGGCGCCGAGCATCAGCAAAAGCACGCGGCGCTCCACCGACATCGTCTCAGGCATGGTGAGCGTGAGCCGGTAACCGCGCGCGGCGGCCATAAAGGCCAGGGCGATGCCCATGTTGCCGCTGGTGGGCTCGACGATGAGCGTACCCGCCCCGATGCGGCCCTCTTTTTCCGCCGCTTCGATGAGCGCCTTGCCCACGCGGTCCTTGATGCTGCTCAAGGGGTTGAAATACTCGCACTTCACGGCGACGGTGGCCGGAAGCCCGGCGGAGAGGCGGTTAAGGCGGACCAGGGGCGTCTGCCCAACGGTATCGACAATGCTGCTTTGGAGGCTTGCCATGGGAGTGTCTCGCGTTTTTACACCCGCGCACCTTTTGGTTCAAGGGCGATGTCACCGTTGCGGGGCGGACGATTAAAAGAGATGCCCCACAAGCAAGCAAATGTCTAAACCTATGGCCACGCTTATTGCACCATCGCAGTTGTTTGAAATGATGAAACGCATCCCGGAATGGGAGGCCGACGGGAATGCCACCCTCGAACGGACCTTCGAGTTCGACGACTTCGACCAAGCCGTCGATTTCGTGAACGAGGTGGCCGAGATCGCCGAAGAGGAGAGTCACCACCCGGACATCGACATCCGCTACAACAAAGTGCGCCTCGCGCTTTCCACGCATGCCGAGGGCGGCGTGACGGACCTGGACATCCGAGTGGCGGAAAAAATCGACAACCTGGAGGAGTAGGGGAAGACGCGGGGACGCGGGGAAAGGGGGACGCGGCGAAGGCGCTCCCGCGCCATGAGACGTGGGTTGCCACACGCCCTTTCTCCTTGTTCCCAAGTTGCACTTGGGAACACCCGGCTTTCCGCGAAGTTGCACTTCGCATCGGGGCCACAGTTCATGCTGCGCGTGCGGCAGTTCAACTGCCGCGAATCCGTGCGTGCCCAAGTGCAACTTGGGCACGAGAGGCAAGACGCGGAGAGAGGCTATGGCCGCGCCGAAGCCGCCGGGGAGGCGCTCGGGGCCGGGCTGGCCGATGGCGAAGGGGCGGGCGGCGTCCACGGGTAGGCTCCGGCATCGAAGGTCATCATGTTGGCGATGCCGGAAACTTGGAACGCCTCCACCACCGCGCCGTCGCTGTCAAAAAAAGTGACCGGCTTTTTCGGCGCGGGGGAACCCAGGGCGGCCCAGCGCAGGTGCGGCGTGTCGCTCACTTTGCAGAGCAGCAGGCCGTCGGCGGTGGCGATCCACGCCCCCTCTTTATTGACCACGGCGGCGATTTGGAGTGCTGCCGCCTGCTTCTTTTTGAGGAGCGGGTTGCGCACGAGCGCGACGTTGAGAACCGGCGAGGGAGCGAAGGGCTGGCCGTCCGGGAATTTCAACTGCGGCGCGGCTTGCTCGTAGCTGCCGCTGAAAACGATGTCGCTTTGAAAGAGCACCTTCGGCGCGTCGCCCGGCTTGACGCCCGTGAAGTCGTAAGCGCGCAGGCGTTGCATTTTATCGTTTTCGTAGAGGACGTAGAGCTTGTCCTTGGCTGCGGCGGATTTGACGGCGGCCGGATCGTCCGGCTGCCCCTTCACCCCCCACTCTTTGAAAAGGCCGACGGGGGCAGGTTTCGGAAATTCGGGCCGGGCCGAAAGCTTCACCTCGGGCTCTTCGCCGGGAACCGCCGCTTTCAGCACAACCTCGTAAAATTTCGGCGCCGCCTCGCCCGGCAGCGTGCCGCTCAAGACCAGGGCGCCGTTCGCATCGACGGCCAGATCCGCGATCCGGCTCAGGTGCGGCGAATCGTCATCGCTCACCCAATCGTTGCCGATGTATTCCTCGCCCGAAACGCCCAAGTCGCCCACCGCCACGCCCTTGGCGCGGTAGGTTCCGGCGGGGAGCACGTTGCCCGCGTCGTCCTTGCCGTCCCACTCGGTTTGCAAGGCGTCGTCGGCCTGGGCGAAGGTTTCCGGCTCGGCCTCGCGGGCCAGCACGCGCACGAGTTTTCCGGCGGGGTCGTAGATGCCCAGCGAGATCGTCCCCTCCATGGGCGGAGGCAGGAAGCTGATTTTGACGGGCTCGGCCCAGGTCACCGAAACCGAAGCCGCTAAAAGACAAGCGCACGCGAGGGCGCTTTTACGCCGAAGGTTTGCGAACATAGTGCCGCCATTGGACATTGGGGAACAGGTTGTCGCGCCATTCGCAATTTGCGAGAAATTTCTCATCAATATTGCGGCCCCGGAGCTGGTCGTAGAGCCGCGTGAAGCGCAAAATGTGGTCCTTGGTCCGCTTGGAGGCGTAAGTGGAGGCGGTGCCGGTTTTCATGAGAAAGGCCCAGTCGCTGGACTGCGCCAGCAGCAGTTCGCGCGCAAGCTGCCGCAGCGTCCGCTCGTGCAGGGCGGGCAACGGCGTGGGCTGCGCGGCGAACTCGGTGGCCAGCTCCGTCATGCGGCGGGCGGCGGTGTGCAGGTGGGGGTAGATCCACGAATTGCTCTCGTCGAGCCACACCTCCCAATAGCCCTTGTGGCCCCAACTGGAAGCCGATGGGACGACAAGCTGCTGCGTGGGGTGGCCTTCCAGGAACCGGCTGGGGGTGGTGAGCCGGAAGGTCTGCTGGTCGTAGGCCGCCTTGCGGATGAAGAGGTTCAAAAATTCCGGGCCCTCGAACCACCAGTGGCCGAAAAGCTCGGCGTCGTACGGGCTCACCACGATGGGGTCGATGTTGGTGTTTTCCAAAAGTTCGCCCACCTGGCGGACGCGGGATTGGAGGAAGTGGCCCGCGTGGGCGTCGGCGGCCCCCGTGGCCCAGGCGCGGTTGTAAACGTCCTTGTCCGCCGTGGCCCCGGTGATGCGGTGGTATTTGATGCCCGAAAACTTGCGCGGCCCGCCCGGGGTGAGCCAGGGCCCAAGCTGCTCGGGGGGAAGGTCGAAGCCGATGTCGCGGTAAAAGTCGCGGTAAGCCGGGTCGCCCGGGTAGCCGTCCTCCTGGCTCCAAACCTGGCGGCTCGATTCGCGGTCGCGGGCAAACACCGCCGGGCCCGCCGGGGTGAAGCACGGGGCAAAGATGGCGTAGCGCGGCCTGGGGCTGCCAAACATGAGCCCGTGGGAGTCGATGACAAACCAGCGGATATTCGCCTCGGCCAGCACCGCCTCGATGCCCGACACATAGCCGCACTCGGGCAGCCAAATGCCCGATGGGGTGCGCCCGAAGCATTCCTCGTAGTCGTCGCGCGCCACCATCACCTGCGCCCGCACCGCCTCCTGGAAGTTCTGCATCAAGGGGAGAAAACCGTGGGTGGCCCCGCAGGTGATGATTTCCAGCAGCCCCTCATGTTGCAACTTGGCGAACGCCGGGAGCAGCCGCCCCTGGCACTCGTCCACGAAAAGGCAGCGGCATGCCTGGAACCGCTCCAGGTAAAACCGGGCCAGCGTTTGGAGCCGGGAGTCGTCCCGCGTGCGGTCGAGTTCGCGGGTGGCCAGCTCGATGGCGCGGTCCAGGTAGCGCACGTAGCGTTCCTGCAAAAGAGGGTCGCGCATCATGGCGCACAAGGGCGGCGTAATGGACATCGTGAGCGCGAAGGGCACGGTATCGGCGGCGAGGCCTCGCATCATTTGCAGCAGCGGGATGTACGTTTCCGTCATCGCCTCGAAAAACCAGTCCTCCTCCAGAAATTCCGGGTATTCCGGGTGCCGCACATAGGGAAGATGCGCGTGGAGGATCAATGCAAGATAGCCGCTGGCCATGGGGCGAAGGATGCAGGAGGAACGCCCCGGGATGAAGGGAAAAATGGACCTTTCGCCGAATACCCGGCATTCCCCCATGGAAATGCGGGGAGAGTTACGGAGGGCGGGGCAATCCCCCGCAGGGAATGGTATAAGATAGACAGCTTCCGCCCCTTTGTTACCCTGCCGGTTTTCACGCTCTCGCCATGAATTTTCCCTCTCTTCGCCCGCCGGATTCCCTTTTCATTCTCAAAACCGCCGCCGCCGCGCTCAAAGCCGCCCCGGCCAACTCGGAACACCTGGTCTGGGAAGCCGGGGCCAGCCGCGTGGAACTCCGCGCGGAAACGCCGCGCCGCCTGGCCGTCACCCTCGCTTCCAGCGAACCGGTGCGCCGGGTTTTCCTGCGCTGGAAAGCGCCGCTCGAAGCGGGTGCGCTGATCCTCGGTGATGCCTGGGAACGCAGCTACGGCTTGCTGGAATGGCGCGGCCCGAATCCCCACCGGCCCCTGCCGTGGTACTTCCTCTTGAGCGACGGAACCGCCACCGCCGCCTGGGGCGTGGAAACGGGCGCCGCCTCCATCGCCTGCTGGCGCGTGGACGTGGACGGCTTCACGCTGGAACTGGACGTTCGCGCGGGCGGCGTGGGCGTGGAGCTTGGCGCGCGCCAACTCAAAGCGGCCACGATCCTCCAGCGCCCCCCGCAAGCCGGGGAAACCCCGTATGCCGCCGCGTGCGCTTTTTGCCGGGAAATGTGCCCCGCCCCGCTGATGCCCAAGGAGCCGGTGGTGGGCCACAACGACTGGTACTGGCTCTATGGCAAGAACTCCGCCGAGCTGATCCTCGATGCCACCCGGCGCTTCATGGACCTCTACCCCACCACGCCCAACGCGCCCCGGCCCTGGTCGGTGATCGACGACGGCTGGCAGGATTTCAGTTCCAAAAATTGCGGCCACCCCGGCGGCCCGTGGGCCAAAAGCAACGCGCAGTTCCCGGATATGGCCGGGCTGGCGGCGGGCATCAAGGAAACCGGAGCCCGCCCGGGCATTTGGATGCGCCCGCTCTTCACCTACGCGGACGTGCCCGCGCAGTGGACGCTCGAAACCCCGGGCTTCACGCCACCTTCGGGTTCCCACCGGCTGGACCCCTCCGTGCCGGAGGTGCTGGAACTGGTGCGGGCGGATGTGGCCCGCATTCGCGGCTGGGGCTATGAGTTGATTAAGCACGATTTTTCCACCTTCGACGTGACGGGCCGCTGGGGCTTCGAGATGGATCGAACCCTCGACGGCTTCACCGCCGACGGCTGGGCGCTGGCGAACCGCTCCATGACCACCGCCGAGGCGATCCTCGGTCTCTACCGGGCCATTCGCGAAGCGGCGGGACCGGAAACGCTCATCCTGGGCTGCAACACCGTCTCGCACCTGGCGGCGGGGTTGGTGGAAATCCAGCGCACCGGCGACGACACCTCCGCCTCGGAGTGGGACCGCACCCGCCGGATGGGCGTCAATACCCTGGCCTTCCGCGCGCCGCAGCAGGGCACTTTCTACGCCGTGGATGCCGATTGCGTGCCCATTTCCCCCAACATCCCGTGGCCGCTCACCGAGGACTGGCTGAAACTGGTGGCCGAAAGCGGCACCCCGCTTTTCCTTTCCATGGACCCGGCCACGGAACACCCGCGCCGGGACGCCGCCATCCAAGCGGCCCTGGAAAGCGCCGCGAAAGTCGCGCCCGTGGCCGAGCCGCTGGACTGGCTGCAAACCGCCGTCCCCGCCCGCTGGAAGCTGCAAGGCAAAACCGCCCAGTTCGCCTGGAGCGAATGGGATGTTTAGGGCCTTAAGCTGAGCGTCCGGGAAGGGCCAAAGGCCCGGCCGCATACCAGCGTGGGGCAACGCCCCACGAACCCAATGCAAATCTCATTTTAGGGCTGAAAGCCCGAAGCATGGACCCTGCTGATGCGCCGGGCTTTCAGCCCTGGCGCCCTCTCTTCTTTGTCCTGGGCCTTTGGCCCAGGCTGGTATGCTTGCGGGCCTTTGGCCCTGCGCCCTGGGCAAACAAAAAAAGGCCGCCCGGATCGCTCCGGACGGCCTTTCAACTGTGTTAATCAGTATGCCTTGATTGGTATTACGCCAGCGCGGCTTGCGCGGCGGCCAAACGGGCCACCGGCACGCGGAACGGCGAGCAGCTCACGTAGGTGAGGCCGAGGCGATGGCAGAACTTGACGCTCTCGGGATCGCCGCCGTGTTCGCCGCAGATACCCACTTCGAGGTCGGGGCGGGTCTTGCGGCCCTTTTCCACCGCGAGGGCCATGAGCTGGCCAACGCCGCCCTGGTCGATCGTGGCAAACGGGTTGCGCTTCACGATTTCGTTGTTCACGTAGTCGCCCAGGAAGGACCCGGAGTCGTCACGGCTCATGCCGAGGGTGGTCTGGGTAAGGTCGTTGGTGCCGAAGCTGAAGAACTGCGCGGTCTGCGCGATTTCGTCAGCGGTGATGGCGCCGCGGGGCACTTCGATCATGGTGCCGACCATGTAGTTGATCTTGACCTTCTTTTCCTTCTGAACCTCGGCGGCCACGCGATGAACGATGGCAACCTGGAGGTCGAGTTCCTTCTTGAAGCCGACCAAGGGGATCATGACTTCGGGCTTCACCTTGGTGCCGCTCTTCTGAACTTCAGCGGCCGCTTCGAAGACGGCGCGCGCCTGCATTTCGGTGATCTCCGGGAAGGAGATGCCGAGACGGCAGCCGCGGTGGCCGAGCATCGGGTTCTGCTCGTGGAGTTCGTGCACGCGCTTGGCGATCAAGTCCGCGCTCACGCCCAGCTTCTCGGCCAGCGCGTTTTGGGCGGTGGCGTCGTTGGGCAGGAATTCGTGGAGAGGAGGATCGAGCAGGCGGATGATGGCCGGGAGACCCTTGAGGGTCTTGAAGATGCCCGCGAAGTCGCCCTTCTGGTAGGGCAGGATCTTGGCAAGCGCCTTCTGGCGGTCATCGATCTTCTCGGCGATAATCATCTCGCGCATGGCGTCGATGCGGTCGCCTTCGAAGAACATGTGCTCGGTGCGGGTCAGACCCACGCCGGTCGCGCCGAAAGCAACGGCGTTGGCGACCTGGTCGGGCCGGTCGGCGTTGGTGCGAACCTCAAGCTTGGTGGCCTTTTTGCACCAATCCATGAGCTTGACGAAGTTCTTGTAGCTGGCGCTCTTCTTGGCGGCGGCGTCATTGTGCAGCAAGCCTTGGATGACTTCCGAGGGAGCCGTTTTGACTTCGCCGGCATAGATGGTGCCGCTGGTGCCGTCGATGGAGAGGTAGTCCTTGCCTTCGGTGAAGGTCTGGCCGTCGGCGGTGAGGGTCTTCTTGGCGTAGTCGATCTGGAGTTCGGCCGCGCCGCAGACGCACACCTTGCCCATCTGGCGGGCAACGAGAGCCGCGTGCGAGGAAACACCACCGCGAGCGGTGAGGATGCCCTCGGCGGCGATCATGCCGCGCAGATCTTCAGGCGAGGTTTCGATGCGGACGAGGAGCACTTTTTCACCCTTCGCGGCGGCGGCGACAGCGCGCTCGGCGTTGAAGTAGATGATGCCCGTGGCGGCGCCGGGGCCGGCCGGGAGGCCTTTGCCGATCGCCTTGGCGCTCTTGATCGCGTTGCGGTCGAAGATCGGGGCCAGCACTTGTTCCAACTGGTCGGCGGGAACGCGCTTCACGGCGGTCTTCCAGTCGATCAGCTTCTCTTTCTCCATTTCCACGGCGATGCGGACGGCGGCGACGCCGGTGCGCTTGCCATTGCGGGTCTGGAGCATGAAGACGGTGCCGTCCTGAATGGTGAATTCGAAGTCCTGCACGTCCTTGAAGTGGTTTTCGAGCACCTTGCGGATGCGCTCGAGTTCGGCCAGGGCCTTGGGCAGGTGGTTCTTCAACTGGCGGACGGGCTCGGGGGTGCGGACACCCGCGACGACGTCTTCGCCCTGGGCGTTCATGAGGAATTCCCCGTAGAACACCTTTTCGCCGGTGGCCGGGTCACGCGTGAAGGCCACGCCGGAACCGGAGTTGTCGCTCAGGTTGCCGAACACCATGGCCTGGACGTTGACGGCGGTGCCCCATTCGCTGGGGATGCCGTACTTGTGACGGTAAACGATAGCGCGGTCATTGTTCCAGGAACCGAACACGGCCCCGATGGCGCCCATCAACTGCTGCCACGGGTCAGCCGGGAAGGCTTTGCCGGTGCGCTCTTTAATGAGAGCCTTGAAGCGTTTGACGAGTTCCTGCTGGTCGGCGGCGGTGAGCTGGCTGTCGACGATTTGTTTGCCATAACGCTCGTGCTTGACGGCGTCGATGATGGTTTCGAAGGGTTCGTGGTCTTCGCCGGGGAGCTTCTGGACGCCCATGACGACGTCGCCGTACATCTGGACGAAGCGGCGGTAGCAATCCCACGCGAAGCGTTCGTTGTTGGTGGCCTTGGCCACAGCGACGACGGTTTCGTCGTTGAGGCCGAGGTTCAAAATGGTGTCCATCATGCCCGGCATGGATTCACGCGCGCCGGAGCGGACGGAAACGAGCAGCGGGAACTTGGTGGTGTCGCCGAACTTGGCGCCCATGAGCTTCTCCATGTTCTTCACACCGGCCTCGATCTGGCCCTGGAGTTCCACGGGATAAGTGAGCTTGTTGTCGTAGAAGTACGTGCAAACTTCGGTGGTGATGGTGAAACCGGCGGGCACGGGCAGACCGATGCGCGTCATTTCGGCAAGGTTCGCGCCTTTGCCGCCCAGGAGGGCTTTCATGGTGCCGTTGCCGTCGGCTTTGCCGGCGCCCCAAGTATAGACGTACTTGGTTTTGCGGCCTTTGGCGGGAGCTTTCTTGGCAGGAGCTTTTTTCGCGGCAGCTTTCACTGCCTTGGCGGGGGATTTCTTCGCAGGGGCCTTTTTAGGAGCCGCCTTGCGGGATGACTTCGTTTGTTTGGGCATATTGATTTCAGTTAGTTGAAAATCCCGGCTTTTACGCGGCCAGGGTTTAAAAACGGGCGCTGTTTTTTTCGGAATGCCGGGGCTTTCGAGCCGCCTTGGAAACACTGATGGAATCGCTACGTCATGTGGCAGCCATCAGCGGCTCTCATGGACTTGGGCGCAAGAAATGCCGACACGCCAGAAAGCCAAACAGCCTCTCACACATCGTTGGAACCGTAAATAATAAACTGAAAGATTTGCTAATACGTGACATTCCGGTCCTCTTTGAATGGCGGCAGATAAAGCCGCGCTTGTGTTCGCCCGGTGTTTTTGGTTACTCCCTTGAGACTCCTTGAGGACTCCTTTGGAGACTTCACTGCTTATTTCTTCCCCCTTTTTTATGCAATACACTGCCTTCGGCAATACGGGCGTGCGGGTTTCCCGCCTCGGCTTCGGCTCCATGCGGCTGCCCATGGTCACGGTGAACGAAAAGCGCGTCATCGACGAGGACCGCGCCATCGCCATGATCCACCGCGCCTTCGAACTGGGCGTCAATTACATCGACACGGCGCTTTTCTACTGCGACGGATTGAGCGAGATCACCGTGGGCAAGGCGCTGAAAGGCTGGCGCGACCAGGTGACACTCTCGACCAAGTTCCCTTTCGACCAGCCCTCCTTCCGGGCCACGCTGGAAACGCAGCTTAAAAAGCTGGATACGGACCACATCGACTTTTACCACTTCCACGGCATCGGCGACTGGTTCTTCACGCACCGACTCCACGACGAAGCGGTGCGCGGAGCCTTGCAAGCCAAGGAGGAAGGGCTGATCCGCCATCTTTCATTCTCCTTTCACGACAAGCCGGAGGTGATGCGCAAGCTGGTGGATACCGGCCTCTTTTCCTCCGTCCTTTGCCAGTACAACCTCCTGGACCGGGCCAACGAAGAAAGCCTGGCCTATGCCCAGGCCCACGGGCTCGGCACGGCGGTGATGGGGCCGGTGGGCGGCGGCCGGATTTCCGGGATGCCTCCGGAGGTGGCCCGGCGTTTCGGCGTTTCCGCGAAAAGCAACGCGGAACTGGCGCTGCGCTTCGTGATGACCAACCCAAATGTGAACGTGGCCCTCTCGGGCATGTCCACGCTCGAACAGGCGGAGGAGAACGCGGCCATCGCCTCCAACGCGGCCCCGCTGGGCGAGGCGGAGTTGCAGGGCATCGCCGCCGCGATGCAGGAAAACCAGCGGCTTTCGGACCTTTACTGCACCGGCTGCAATTACTGCGCACCGCACTGCCCCCAGGGCATCTCAATTCCCAAAATCTTCCAGTTGATGAACTACCACCGCGTCTACGGCATCACCGAGTACGCGCGCGAGCAATACCGGGCCATCGGCGCTTCGCCGTGGGATAAGGACGGGCACAAAGCCAACGAATGCCTCGAATGCGGCCTGTGCGAAGGGTATTGCCCGCAGAAAATCCAGATCCGCGAGCAACTCAAAGAGTGCCACGCGGCACTGGCGTAAAGAGCAGCCTTATTTCCACGCCAAAAGCAGCGCCCCGGCGGCGATGAGCGCCGCGCCGCAGCCTTCGCGGAAATTGAGCCGTTCGCCCAGAAAAGCGACCGAAAGCAGAATGACCAGGACCACGCTCAGTTTGTCGATGGGCGCGACCCGCGAGGCTGGCCCCAGTTGCAGCGCCCGGAAGTAGCAGAGCCACGAGAGCCCGGTGGCCAGGCCCGAGAGGGCGAGAAAGCTCCAGGTTTTGGCCGAAAGCGCCCCCAGGTTCCAAGGCCGGGCGGCGGTGTAGGCAATGAGCCACGCAAAGCCCCACACGACCGTGGTGCGGATGGCGGTGGCGAGGTTGGAATCCACACCCGCCACGCCCACCTTGGCCAGCACCGCCGTGAGACCCGCAAAAAAGGCGGAGAGGAGCGCCCAAAGCTGCCAACTGTTGCCGAAGTTCATGGGGAGAAAGTTTGCGGTATTTCGGCTCGGGAAACAACTGCCGGTTTCGGGGGCCGAAAAGGGGCTGGAATCGGTTAAAAAGAAGCTGTTCTTTTGATTTTGGCCCGTTTCGAGCTACAATAGGAGCCTACTTGTGGACCATTCACCTTTAACCCAACGGCTGCCAACGGAACCGGCTCCGGCGCATAAGAAGCTCAAGGAGCCCGGGGAACATAAACCGGCCGCACCGGCGCGCAAAGTGGGCCTCAAACCGGCCCGGGGCTGGCATAAGCGCAATTTCGTCACGGAAGTCTGGATTCCCTCCATCTTCACTAAACGCAGCGGCCCGCGCACGCCCAAGGCGGCCCCCTCCTTCCCCAAGCCGAAGCCGGGCGAGGTGGGGCTCACGTGGATCGGCCACTCCTCCTTCCTCATTCAGACGCGCAAGATGAACTTCCTCGTGGACCCTATCTGGGCCAAGTGGATCAAAGGCATCAAGCGGCTGCGCAACCCGGCTTTTGAGATCGACGACCTGCCCGACATCGACCTCGTGCTCGTCACCCATGCCCATTTTGACCACCTGGACCGCCGCACCCTGCGCAAAGTGGCCGAGAAGCAGCCCATCGTGGTTCCCTTCGAGGTGGGCAACCTCGTCCACGACCTCGGCTTCCGCAGCGTACATGAACTGGACTACTGGGACAGTTTCCAGCGCGGCCCCATGCGCATCACGCTCACGCCGTGCCGCCACTGGGGGGCGCGGATGCTGCACGATTCCCACCGGGGCTTCGGCGGCTACATTGTGGAGATCGACGGGCGCACGATTTACCATTGCGGCGACACGGCTTTTTTCGACGGCTTCAAGGAGATCGGCCAGCGGTTCAAAATCGACCTCGCCCTGCTGCCCATCGGCGCTTACGACCCGCCCAGCGGCCGCTCGGTTCACATGAACCCGGAGGAGGCGTTGCAAGCGTTCCAGGATCTCGGCGCAAAAAAAATGGTGCCCATGCACTACGGCACCTTTCGCCTAAGCTATGAGCCGCCCGAAGAGCCGCTGCAACGGCTGCGCGCCGCCGCGAGAAAGCTCGGCCTGGAAAACCGCATCTCGGTGATGACCGAGGGCGTGCCGATGGTGTTTTAGCGAAGTGATTACAGCTTTTTGAGCCGCATGCGGTGCCGCCAGCGCAGGCGCATCCAGTTATTCCACGTCTTGCGGAGCTTGTCGCTCGGCGTCAAGGGGTTGCAAACGAGCCGGTTGCCCGGCTTGACGATCTGCCGCAACACCGCCGCGAGCGTAAATTCCTCCACCTCCAGCGTGGTGTAGGCCACCCCCATCGAGTTCTCGTGGTGGCCGTCGCTGCCCGCCGTCATGGCATAGCCGCGCGCCTTGGCATATTCCAACGCCTTCTTATTACAGAACTGGAACGTGGTGGCCGCGTTGTAAACCTCGATGGCGTCCGCATCCAGCACCTTGAGCACGGATTCGCGGATGCCCGCGCGGAAATAATCGTAGGGATGCGGCGGAATGGCCAGCCCCCCTCGCTCGTGGATCGCCCGGCAGACTTCGAGCGCCGGGCGGCCCTTCATATTGGGCAGCGTGACGCCCAGGCAAATCAAATGGCCCTCGGCCGTGGAGACCTCCACTCCGGGGATTACCAGAAAACCGTTCACCGGCAGGCCGTCGGGCCGGATCAACCCCTTGCGCAACAGGTAATCCATGCCCTCGCAGGTATTGTGATCCGTCAGCGCCAGGCCTTGCAGCCCGCGCGCTTTCGCGGTGGCGATCAACTCCTCCGGCGTACTCACCCCGTCCCCTGAGAAGAACGAGTGAGTGTGCAGGTCGAAATTAAGGAGCATGGTTCCTACTATGGCGCAGAACCTCCCCCGGGGAAAGGGGAGAAATTACCGGCGCCCTCCGCGCTGGGAATACCCTCGCGAAGCACCGGCTAACTCGGATATTACCCGCCTACCCCTGCCGCGAGCCGTCCTGTTCCTCCGGCTGTTGCTGCGCCTGGGCCGCAAGGTAAGCCTCTTCGCTGGAAATCCGCTGGATCTCCACGATGCGGTGCGCGGCATTGGCCGCCTCGCGCGTTTCGGGCATATCCTCGGCGATCTTGGTCAAAATGGCCACCGCCCGGGCAGCATCGCGCTGGTAATTCCAGCAAACATCCACCAGGCGCTCTGAGAGGTAAGCCTGCTGCACGGGCGTCCATTCGACGGCGGCAAGCGCCTGCACGAGGAAATCGGCGGCGGCCTCAGGAGTT
Organism: uncultured Chthoniobacteraceae bacterium; assembly: GCA_964513965.1. Lineage (GTDB taxonomy): Bacteria > Verrucomicrobiota > Verrucomicrobiia > Chthoniobacterales > Chthoniobacteraceae > UBA695. The sequence continues at coordinate 544,731 of CAZEOO010000001.1, read as the reverse complement.
TGAAGCTTCTCGCAATAGAGGCGCACCACCTCGTTGACCGCGTGCGTATCCTCGGGGTTTTCCTCGAAAACCTTTTGATACTCTTCCACGGCAGCCTCGTAATCCCCGGCGGCTATCTTGGCCAAAGCGGCGGCATGCGGGCTCTTCTCGATCTTCACATTGGGCGTGAAAATGAAATTTCCCGCCAATTCGCCGATGATGGGCAGCAGCAGAATCCCGCTGATGACGGCAATAGCCGCCCCGGCCACCACAATTCCGAGGAAATAAGTGGAAACCGTGGCATTATCGGCAACGCCGGTGGCTTGGAGGTATTTGACGTGTTCGACCAGGCAGTACATCCCGGTCAACATGAGGGCAATAGCGATCAGACGGGGGATCAGGCGCATGGGGGATTCTTATCAAATGCCCGAGCAATCCACTAGCGAAAAAACGACCGGCGGGAAGTTAAACTTGCGTAAAAGCCGGGGCGCGGCTAACCTCTTCGCAGTGTGGCATACCTTAGCGGTATGGCCGTGAAAAGCGGGTATAGCTTAGTGGTAAAGCTCCATCCTTCCAAGTTGGCCATGCGGGTTCGATTCCCGCTACCCGCTCCAACTCTCAAAATCAGCTACTTACATCAATTTGGGGTGCTGATTGGCCCAAAGTAACAACAAAAGTAACAACGCCGCTTTCTATTTCGGTGGTGTTTGGAGAGGTCCGGGGAGGTTGATTTAGAAGGAGCCTACGGGTTAGTGTAGAAGGGTTTCAGATTCACGTGAAAAAAGCTCAACATAAACATTCTGTTCATCTGTCAGACTTGACCAAATGCAATCGATGGGAGGATGTAGTAACGGTATTTGATGCCTTTCAGAGGTTTGTTTCCGTCCTCCCCTCATTGGAGGCGAAAGTTTTGCATTCCTTCCGCTTCACAGTGGGCTTGTATTGCCCTGATTATGATTTTGAGGCAGATTCCATTCAGCGACGAATCATTGCTTTTTTTACAGAGAAATACGGTGACTTCGATGAGTTCCAAGTGCAAGAGGAACGTCGCCTCTTTGCTGGGTTTCAACTTGCATGCAACGATGTATTCGGCTCGGAGTGGCGCAAATGTCCGGAGAACCTGCATCAGCTATTCCTGCTCAAACAGATTAAACAATTTAGTAATATTCCCGAATTGCTGAATTGCGATGGAGACATACTGGCAACAGCCCTTATCAATCGGAATGTCAAATTTTTTAGAACGATTTGTCAATATCTCGAACAAGCGGCAGAAGCCCCCATAAACATACCATCAGATAGCATGCTGCCGGAGCTTAATGGAATCACCGAGATGTGCAGAAACTGGACAAATCCAGATTTTCCTTTGTGGTTAATGCAGGATCGGGCGCTTCAGCAAGCGATTGAATATTTGACCGGTGGGCAGACCGTTGTTGATAAGGCCCTTCATCAACGAATGTGCAGATTGGGGCTTGCTCGATTTAAACGTAAACCAATTCAAAGTCTAGATTTGGAGAAAACAGGGGGTCGATATCGTTTTCATGGGGTTAAGTTTGGACAGTATATTACGAATCAGATGCAAGGTGCCACGATTGTTCCAAACTATGGTGAGAACGGAAAGTGGATTGGCGGTCGGGCTTGGAGAAAGTGATTGTCAATACTACGACATAGTTGATTTATGGCAGGTCGTACTTTTGCGCGATTTGCGTAGATCTGATGAACTCAGTCTATGCAAACCAAAAAGCAACGGGATGTTTTGGCCCGCAGTGCGCTTCCTTCAGCGCGACTGAAAACGAGCGTAGCGACTCGTGCGGATGAACTGTTGGCAGATCATGATCGGGGCCTTCCCATCTGGATCAGAGCCCCCAAAAAAGGTACGGAGTTCTACACGGGACTTTCTCGTTCGAAGCTCTACGAGGGTGCCGCAGCCGGACATTTTCGTTCGGTTTCGATTCGTGAACCGGGGCAAACTAAAGGAACCAGACTTTTTTTGTTGTCGGGCGTACTCGAATTTATCAACCGCTGCAGCGACCATTTCGTTGCTAAAAAGAATGCGCAGAAAGGGAGGGACTAATGAATTTAGCGGAAATTCAAAACCCCACCCTTCGTAACATGCTGCAAAAATTCGAGGCTATGTCCCAAGAGGAACTGATAGCTATCGGTTTGACACCCAAGTTGCGTGACGGATTTCTTAAGAATGTGGTCGTGCCTACGGGATCGGGAGAAGATCAAGTTAAAAAGTGCTGGGGCTGGAAGGGAATGGTTGTTAAGAACCCTAAATCGCGCGGCATTATTTATGATTGCGGCACTAACCACTACGCCTACCGTGTAGCGTACGGCCTCTATCACCACCGTCGCCTTATCAAGGGGAAAGTAATATGTCATCGCTGCCCGGATCATGAAAATCCCATCTGCAGCACCCCCCTCCACCTTCACGAGGGGAGCATTAGGGACAATTTTATGGATCTGGTTGTCTATGGCACCATGTGGTACGGGGATAAAAATGGTTCCCGCACGCACCCTGAAGCTCGTCCCAGGGGTATCGGTCATCCCCGGGCTCAAATTAAGGATCCGAAACTCGTCCAGGTTTTACGTGCAACCTATGATAAGGTAGCAGGAGACAAAACCGGCGTAATAGCCGCATTGGCTCAGCGCTTTAGCCTTAAGGAATGTGTCGTTTCGAGCGTTGTTCATCGCCAAGGCCGAGGGTATGCAGAAATTAAAGACGCCCCAGGAATGGCTCTGGATATTTCAGAGTTGGAAATTCATCAGCATGGTACCTCTGGAGATATTCATCCCAAGGCAAAAATGTCTGTGACCCTGGTGAAACTATATTTTTTCCTTAACGGCATTGCCTTAACGAAAGCTGACCGCCTGTTTCTTAGGAAGTTTGTGTCTTCGAAATACAAAGTAAGTCCCGATTCCCTTTACGATATTGCAAGGAGCCGTTCACGCGAGAATTTGACCAAGGATCTCCATACGCAGATAGAAAAATGGGAACCCTTTTCGCTAACTTCAGAATTTCTGGAGCGCGTGTTTGTGGCAATTAAGCCCCTGAAGAAACCAAAGGAGATTGCTAAAAATGGCATCTGATCTATCAACGTTGAAGGACGAGGAATTGGCCAAAGAAATTCGAGTCAACGACAAGGAGGCTCGTGATTTGGCTGAAATCGCCAATAATACGGTCAGCCAATCGCTAGAACGGGTCATCATTGCAGGGAATGCTTTGTTGGCAGCAAGGGGCCGGTGCTCTCATGGCGAGTGGGGGCCGTGGCAGAAGCGATACCTTCCTGATATTCCACCTAGCCGCATATCGCGTTACATAGCTGTAGCGAAACAAATTTCGCACGTGCGAAATTTGGACGCCATCCAGTCCGTACGACAGCTTTATCTCGCATGCGGACTCATCAAAGAACCTGATAAGTCCTCGCAAGTGGTCAAGTTGCACAAATTTTCAGGGCGCGGGTCTATTGAGGGCATTCTGACCCAAGCGCAGGAAACGCGAAAGTCCATGCGCTTGTTTCTGACCAAGAACAAAGCCGAAAGCCTTAGCATGGAAACCAAGTCCCAGCTGCGCATGGAGTTGCGCGAACTGGTCGAGATCCTGCGCCTGCTTACGGATGGCGGTATCCCTGACCCGCCGAACGAAGCGCCCGGCAAGAGTGATGAATAAGCACCTAGCCCTATGATTCCAAATAAAGGCCGTATCCCTATCGGTTATGCAGATTCGCCGGTGGAGATTCACGTCAACAATTTCGTCCACAAGAGCCTGTCTAGCTTCGCCTGCAATATTGCGGTAGGCTGCGGCCATGGCTGCCGCTTTTGCTACGTGCCAGAAGTGTCGACCATTAAGCAGAAGCGGAGCTTGGCAGTGTATGGCATCGCCAATCCTGACGCAGAGTGGGGGCGATATGTACTGTTACGCCCCTGGGACGAAATGCGCTTCGTGAGGTCTTTGGAGCTTGCTGAGGACATTCCCAGGGAGCACTTGAAGCCAGATGGTAACCGCGCGGTCTTGTTCTGCTCGACCAGCGACCCGTACCAAGTCTTTCGCCACCCCGACCTGTCGGTGCGGCGTGACTTGGAGGTTTGCGCTCGGTTTACAGTGCGGCGGGCTTTGGAGTTGATCCGGGATCGGTCCACTCTCAATGTCCGTATTCTCACGCGGAGTCCCCTGGCTGAACGGGACTTTGACCTGTTCAAATCCTTCGGAAACCGGCTCGTATTCGGTATGAGTCTGCCGACCCTCAACGATCAGCTGTCGAAAGTCTATGAGCCGAACGCTCCAGGCCCGGCCAGACGGTTTCAAACACTTCGAAAGGCCAAGTCCGCCGGTCTGCATGTGTTTGTAGCGATGGCCCCAACATTCCCCGAGTGCGATGAAGCGGATCTGCGGCGTACCCTCCAATCTATCGCTGACCTGAAACCCCTGACCGTCTTCCATGAGCCGATCAACATCAGGGCTGACAATGTAGCCCGGATTGCCGCACAAGCCGCATCGGCTCCCATTGATCTACGAACAGACGTGTTCGCTTCGCCGCAAGCGTGGCGTCGGTACGCCTGCGAGTCCCTCCGGCTTGTTGAACGGATTGCGGCAGAGGTCGGCTTAAAAAGCCAACTTCACCTCTGGCCCGATCCTTCCTTGGCATCCAAAGCGGCGGTTGCTGAACAATCCGATCCCTCTGGGTACGTCGCCTGGATAAACTCCTGGTGGAGCCGGGTCAGCGAGTGGCCCAGCAGCTAACCTAGAGAACTTACTCTGTATTTTGCTCGCCATCGGCCCTCCTCTGGTATTTGAATCGGGGAAATGTCGGATACCGAGGCAGATACGTGTCGGAAGCTCGTGGTTCCGAAGCTGCAATCTGCGGGGTGGGACACGGAGCCGTATTCCATTGCCGAGCAGCGTTCGATCACGGACGGCCGCATCGTGCCTGTGGGGAAAGGCTTCCTGCGCAAGCCTCCCAAGCGCGTCGATTACCTCCTCCGCCTCCGGCGCGATTTCTCCCTGGCGGTCGTCGAGGCCAAGGCCAGCTACAAGACCGCCGCCGATGGGATGCAACAGGCGAAGCAATACGCCGAGATGCTCGGGCTGAAGTTTGCCTACGCCACCAACGGCCACGACATCCTGGAATTCGACTACTTCAGCGGCCAGGAAACCGCGCTCGACGCCTTCCCCTACCCGGAGGGCCTCTGGCAACGGTATCGCGCCGGGGCGTGCCTCGCCGCCGACACCGCCGCCGTCCACCTGGTCTACAAACTCGCTCCGGACGGCAAGCAGCTCCGCGTCGTCCGGTTCACCGATGCCACGGCCGAGAAAGTCCCCACCATCTACCCCAACGCCCCGGAACTCCGCAAACGCTGGGCCGACCCAGCGCAGCGGTCGGAAATCATCGCGACCTTGGCCAAGCACAGCAGTGCCTTCGACGAACTGGCCGTAGAAGCCGACCAGCCCGACGTCGATCCGTTCGACCTCCTTTGCTACCTGGCCTTCAACGCCCCGCTCCGCACCCGGCGTGAGCGCGCCCAACGCCTCCGCGAAGAAAAGGCGGACTTTTTCGACCACTACGCCCCGGCGGCCAGGGCCATCCTGGAAGAACTTTTAACCAAACACACCGAACACGGTACCGCCCAGTTCCTCATCCCCGACGTCCTCAAAAGCCCGCCGATTTCCGAGTATGGGAATATCAGCGAGATCATCGAGACGTTTGGGGGAGCGGAGAAACTGCGGGAGGCGGTGACGAAACTGCAAACGCTGCTGTATGCAGCCTAAAAATTCTTATGCCATCACAAGCAGGACAAAGCTTTTCCGAAAACCGCAAAGATATTGAAAGGCTCGTCAAAATTCATTCTGATGTTGCAGGTGATGAAGCTGGCAGAAAGTGGGGTGTCGAAGTTCTGAACAAATCTGCCATCGTTCTGATTTGTGCTACTTGGGAAGCGTATGTCGAAGATTTAGTCCAAGAAGGGGTCGAACATATCTGTTTGTACTGTCCGAACCCAACGCAGCTCCCTGTTAACCTTCAACGGGAAATTGCCGACGAAATTAAACGTCAGAGCAACACAAACCCTGTATCCCCTTGGAAGCTTGCTGCAAATGGTTGGCAAACCGAGTTGCGGAATAATTTGTCGCGCCTAAAGGGACTCTACGTTCAGAACTGGAATACGCCAAAGTGGGGGAATGTAGACTTGTTGATTGAGAAGGCACTTGGTTTACCTCAAGTGAGCAGTTATTGGAAGCGCAAGGCCCTAACCATTGCAAAGGCCCGGAAAAAATTGGACGATTATGTTGTTTTACGTGGTGGGATTGCTCACCGATTGATGCCTGGAAAGACCGTTTACAAATACGACGCGACTGGCTTCCTAAAGCATGTAACACGTTTAGTTGAGTTCACGGACAATGCTATCAACAGGCACTTGCACAGTATCACAGGACGTCCGCTTTTTTAAACGCATAGTACATTGTTTAACAATGCAGCCTATCAATCCGATCGAAAACGACAATCGCAAGCTACTATTCATCAGCTATGCTTACGAGGATCAAATTTGCGCAAAGTGGTTAGCTCGAAAGCTCGCATTTTACGGTTATGGCGTCTGGATTGACCAAATTCAAATCCTCGGTGGCGAATCGTGGGTCAAAGAGGTAGATGTTGCCATCAAGGAACGCTCGTTTCGAGTGCTTGCTCTTCTTTCCAAAGCCTCCATCGACAAAGAGAACCCGCGTAAAGAGCGCACGCTTGCACTCCAACTTGCCAAACAGCGAAAAACGGATGATTTCCTAATCACGTTGAATCTCGACGGAGTTCAGCCAGACTGGACTTTGTCGGATATTTCGTGGATTTCCTTCCGCGAAAGCTGGGCAGATGGCTTGCGCCGTCTACTCAAGAAACTTGAATCGCTTAATGCGCCGAAAATTCATGCGGGCAATTCCTCCATTGCAAAGGCAGCGTTGGAATGTGGGGGTTCATTACTGGTCCCAGCACCCGAGCCTCTCACAACAAATTTACTGCCTTTCATTGCGGTTCCGGAAACTCTCCACGTTTTCGACACATCGGCAATGGATAAGAAACAGGAGAAAACGGCAAGTGCCCTGTGGCCAAATTACGGTCTTGACCCGGGTAAGGCTGTGGCTTTTTCTCCTCCTCCGCCTGAACTTGAAAAGGTTGTAAAATCAACCAAGGCCGCCTTTCATTGGCCCTCGTATGATTCAATTTATGATACGTCGACACACAATATCGTTTCGCGGCTGCTAAATCGCTCGGTTCATTCATGGCTGATCCGCGCAGGTTGTCTCCTCGCCGAAGATAACCACGCGTACTATTTGCCCGCACCTTTTAAGGGAGGATCCATTTATCGATTCAAAGACGTGGACGACAGCTCAAGCTACATTCGCGTCATAGGAAGCATTCGCCTTTACCGGCCAAACGCCACACCGGAAGAAGTGATCCATCACCCGGCTATTCGTTACGCAATTCGAAAAGCAGACTGGGGAGGTTTTGTAATTAGGCTCCGCCCCAGCGTGACATTGTTTGACGCCACTCACAAGCCGATCACAGGCCGCAAGGTCGGCCCTCGAACCAAGAAGGTCACCCAGGCGTATTTCAACGAGAAGTGGCGTAAGAGGTTGATGGCATTCTACCAGTTGCTGACCCAAGCCGCAGCTGAGGATAAACAAACCTCGTTGAAGCTCGGTAAGCTAATTACGCTATCGGCGAATTCATCATTGGATGAAACGTTGCTCGCGGGCACTACCGTTGCTGAGCCTGAAGAACCCCAGCAAAGAGATATTCAGGTAACAAATGAGGAAATGGAGGAGACAGCAAATGAATGAGCCGTTGATTTGTGCAGAGGTCTTACCGGAGCCGGAGATGGAGTTTGCCTCTCACCAGCAAATTGAGCATCCTGCGACCGGTCTTACCTTGTTCGGGCCTGTAGAGAGCAATGGCATTGAAAAACCGAGCCGTATCAATTATGCGCTTATTGGGAAGCGCGACGGGATTGTACGTTTTGAAGCGTTTGCTAAGCGGTTAAACTCGCCAGTTGATCCTCCTCCGGAAATGAGCGACGTGCTTTGGCCTCATTTCCCAGGTTTTGAAGAGGCATTGCATGCAGTATTTCCCCCATCTGCTCCACTATGCGAGGTGCTTAATTCGACAGAAATTGATACCGCAGCAAATCAAGGCGACGATTATAAAAGAGTATTTGATGTTACCTGTCTCTACCTAAGGGCTATTCGCGCACTTGAAAAGAAGGATGCCGACATCAACGTGGCTATCTGCATTGTTCCGGAAATTGTTTACAAGAACTGCCGCCCGTTGTCGCATGTTCCCAAGGGGATAGGAAAACGGCTAAAGGCCAAAGAGGTAAGAATGCGCCGACAGACCGCAGACCTTTTCGGGGAATACAATTCTCAACTGTATGACTTTTCTCTCGATTTTCGTCGGCAAATCAAAGCACGCGCAATGGAGTGTAAAATGCCGATTCAGATTGTGCGGGAATCCACACTTAACTTGTCTGACACAAAGGCGCCATGGGGTGAACGAGTGCTTACTCCCTTATCGGACCGCGCGTGGAACCTTTCCACAGCACTGTATTACAAGAGCGGGCGTAAGCCATGGAAACTGCCAAGCGCGCGAGATGGGGTCTGCTATGTCGGGATTGCATTCAAACGTACAGATCAAGAGGGGCGAACCGCTTGCAGTGCTGCACAAATGTTCCTCGATGATGGTGACGGAATAGTGTTTCTTGGAGACTATGGCCCGTGGTATTCGCCCGAACTAAAACAGTGCCATCTGTCCAGAGAAGCAGCACAGAAGCTTCTTTCTGGCGTGCTCGCAACATACGAAGAACAACACGGGAAGAAGTTGAAAGAGGTTTTTCTTCATTGCCGCTCGACAATTGATGAAGAGGAATGGAAAGGATATCAAAAGGCTTGTCCTGACGGCGTGGAACTGGTCGGCATCCGTGTTGCGCCAGATCATCGCGGGCTGAGAGCTTATCGCACAGGTACCCGTCCGGTTGTGCGTGGAACATTCTGGAGGGTATCGGATCGGGTCGGCTACCTGTGGGCTTCTGGATTCAAACCATTTCTGCGGACCTATGATGGGTGGGACATTCCTGAACCATTGCGGATTGAAATTCAATACGGAGATGCAGACATCCGGCAGGTAGCGGTCGATATTTTCGGACTTACAAAGCTGAATTATAATGCCTGCAAACTCGGCGAGAGCCAACCAGTTACCGTTCATTTTTCTGATGCGGTTGGCGAAATTCTTGTCGCAAACCGTGGAACGAAAACTTTTTTGCCAAATTTCAAATATTACGTCTAGCTGGGTTGAAATGAGTGGACAACGATTGATACACAGTAGAGTTGATGCCTAAAGCCATATCCCAAGAGCACCCCCTTTCCGAACAACGCACCATCGTCGGCGAACTGGACGCCCTGCTTCCCGCCATCCTCTACCGCGCCTTTAAAGGAGAGTTATGAGCAAGGCCCCTCCATTTAGTGAGTCCGACTTGCGGACTTTGGCGAAAGCGTTGGCGTCAGCGGGAACCCATTTAGAGCTTGGAGGGCTATTCCGAGATGTTGGTTTGACGGACCCGCCCAACAGCGCCGGGCTTTCAAAATGGACGAGGATTTACAATGCCTTGGCCGAAGCGCAAAACCAGACGCAGACTGGAAACTTTGCGATGAAGTTTATCCAGACGGCCCTTTCGCCCCGCCGCTATGTGGATCGTCAGGATGAGTATGAAACGACGCGGGAAGCTGTAAACCGGCTCCTTGCTTTTCGCGGATATTTCCTTCAGCCAGATGGAAAATTCCAGAAAATCGTTGCAGCAAACACGATTGATGAAGCGCGCGCCCGTGCCAATCGTTTGCGGGCAGAACTTGAAAAGCGTGAGGTTCACGCCGATGTGCTGGCCTATTGTCGTCCGGAACTGATTCAGGAGAACTATTTCCACGCCGTGCTGGAAGCAACGAAAAGCCTCTCGGAGAAGATTCGGCAGAAATCGGGGCTGACGTGCGACGCTGGAGATCTGGCTATGAAGGCACTTAGTCCAGGGAAAAGCGGTATTCCACTAATCGCCTTTAATTTATTGGAGACAGAAACCGAACGAAGCGAACAGACCGGATTGATGAACCTTTGCTTGGGGATGTTTGGCACGTTCCGCAATACAACAGCCCACGGAGCTAAAATAAGCTGGGAAGTTACCGAGCGAGACGCAATGGATCTACTTACGCTCGTCTCAATGCTTCATCGTCGCTTGGATAACGCGATCCGCACTGGAAGAAAGGAATGAGACAAGGGAATTGTCATGAAACTCGCCCCTAAATCCCGGGATATTCTCCAGGCTATCGCCAAAGGGCGCTCCTACGAGCAGATCCTTGTGGCAAATCCTAACCTTACCTACGTGGACATCTTTGCCGCCGCTGCCGAAGCCATGGCAGCCCTGGACTGCATGGGCCAAGAACAAGCAGTTGCTTCAGAAGCAAAGGCCGCAAAAAGTTACGAAGAACGCATGGCGGAAATCCACGCCAAACACCCTCGTGCTTATGAACCGTGGGAAGAGGAGGAGGACGCCGACCTTACACGGTTTTTTAAAGCAGGGTTAACCGTCGTGATAATCGCCCACAAATTGCAACGCCAGCCTGGCGCGATTAGCAGCCGGTTGAAAAAACTGGGCCTCCTTCCGAAAAACCCATAATTTTTAGGTTGCCCGTCACTCTACCTCAACAGTCCTGCACCGCTGCTCCAGTTGGAACGCAATTCGCTGCACCTGCTCCGGGGTAAGCATGGCTTTCGACCCCGCTTTTGGAAAAGCCGAACAGACTTCACGCCCACTGACGACCATTACGTCGGAGCGCCCCTTGCGGTTCACTGACCAGCCGGGCAGAGCCAGGATCGGGACCACGCTGATCTCACCGGCTGTCGCCTGTTGCAGCCACTTGGCTAGATGAAGCGCATTTTCCCGTGCCTGCAAGACCCCAAAATCCTCGCTACCCCACGGATAGATGAGGCTCGAACCATCGAATTCCACAATGTTGCGGGGCGAGTTGTAGCCTTTTCGCACCTGCTTCCTGCGCGTTTTGGTTTCGATGGAGAAAATCCCGCACGGTCCCACAACGATGTGGTCAATGTTGAAGTTTTTCGATCCGGGCCGTCCCTCAAACTGAACATCATGGAAGACTTCATAGCCCTTTGCCATCAACCGGTTCAATTCTTCTCCAACGGCGCGTTCACCCAGGAAACCGAGATTGTAGTCTCGCCGCAGCCTCCCGAGCCGGAAAATTCGAAGGGCGTAGAAGGCACAAGTGCCATAGCCAATCAGGACAACCATTCCCAAGCCGATCCAATTGAGGGGCTTCAAATTGAAAATTACGATCCCAATACCCGCGCACGATAACAGAAAGCAAACGATTTCCTCGGGAAGCTTTTCATCCAACTCCAGCAACTTTTCCCGAAGGGTTTCGCCGGGAGGGCGCAGGAGCTTTCCTGTGAACGGCGTCTTGAAGCGTTCTTTTCTCCGGTTGTAAGCCAAATGTATGCTCGCTATCAGAGCCAGCAGCGGCAGACATCCGACCACGCACGGGATTATCCAAGAATTCATCAGGCACATTCTAAACCACCTTCTCACAGCAGGTCGAGAACCGGCTAGTGTCAGTCGTCATACGCCCTGATGAGCGTCGATCTGTTATGGTCACAGCCACCTCCCCGGCGTCAATCGGGGAGGTGGTTTTGTATATCGTGGTCGGATTTTTTATATCTCTTCAGATTAAGTATGACTTTTCCCCTCGAAATCCAAAGGAGCAGGAAATAACCTCAAAACAATGATAGGTTCCGGGCAAATACTCGATGGCTACCGGCTCATCCGACCCATTGGCCGAGGTGGATTCGGCGAAGTGTGGCTATGTCAGGTGGAGGCAACGGCGGAAATGAAGGCGCTCAAGTTTCTTCCCTCGTCGGACCCGGGACAATTGGAGCGGGAGTTGGCGTCTTTGATTCGTTACCGCTCGGTAACATCTGAAATCCAGTGCCCCAACCTGATTGTGGTCGAGCACATCAACCGGATATCCGATGGGTTGTTTTATGTCATGCCCCTGGCGAACGGTCTGACGGATACACTGCCCGAAGACCCTTCGTGGTGTCCAAAGACGCTGGCGGCGGTCATTCTGCAACGCATGACCGTACCCCAGTGGTTCACCCCGGAGGAAGTGCAAGGAATCATCATTCCATTGATAAACGCGGTGCAACGACTCAGTGATGTCGGGGTGGTTCATCGGGACATCAAGCCCGAGAACATTCTCTTTATTGGCGGCCGACCTTGCTTGGGCGACGTCAGTTTGCTGACGGATGACGGCGTGGCAATCACCCGACGTGGAACCCCCGGTTATGCCGCCCCAAGTTGGTATTTGGAAACTAGCGGTAACCCGGATATGTGGGGGGTGGCGACGACTCTTTACACCCTGCTAACCGGCAATGCGCCGGACAAACTTGGAAGGGCTGCGTTTCTGTGGCCGCCCCAAGGAAAGCAATCCGTGGATGGGCAGATTTGGGACCACCTCCATCAAATCGTCCTCAGGGCCACACACGAAAAAGCCAGTGAGCGATATTTGCGGTTTGATGCGCTTGCAAGTGCTCTCCAGGATTTGTATTCGGTCGATAAAAGGCATTCTGATAAAAAGATCGCGAAATGGGGTCCTTCGTTGGTTCTTGTTACGGGGATGTTGGTTGTCATTATGGCAGCGTCAGGAATTTTTTTCAGACGCCTACCCAATCCGTCATCCACTCTTCTTTCTGTTAAACAACCTTCCACAGCAATTGCACCGCCCGTAGTCGCTACTGCAACGCCCGCTATCACACCTCGGCATTCACCGGGGAGGTGGCGTCTGTGGGATCCAACGCCAGTCGAAGCCACCCCAACGCCGGTCGAAGTGGCTGCAACGCCCGCCATCACACCTCGGCATTCACCGGGGAGGTGGCGTCTGTGGGATCCAACGCCAGCCGAAGCCACCCCAACGCCAGCCGAAGCCACCCCAACGCCAGTCGAAGCTGCCAAGGCACCCATTAAAACTGCCACTACGTTTGAACAGAAACTCAATCAAGCCATTGCTGACTTTGACAATGCCTATAAGGAAGTTCCTTTTGCCTGTGGTCTTACACAGAAGGATAAAGAGTGTACTGATAAAGCCCAACGGCTTCTTCGCGAGTTCCACGACCTGACCGCTCATAAAAATCAAGTGTCATTTCTAGAAGTAAAGCGAACGCTGGAAGAAATTAAATCTACTGCTCCTGGTATCTATGAAATTGACAAACGGCTGAGATTGACCGCGTCTGGAAATTTTATTAGCCGTCTTGAAGATTTGGCTAGTAAACCGGAGAGGATGGCAGAAAACGCCGATCAATTTTTCAAGGCTCATAAAGTACAAATTTCTCTATATAATCGCGCTAACCGTGCGATGTCGGATTTGACGGTACGACAGGGCGAAATTATGACGCTGATAGTTGGTATGGCTAGTGATTCTTATGCGAAAGACCTCGGCATTAGCCAAGCGGAAGCAATGGAGCTAAACCAGATTTCGGATCGGATTTACGCCATTCTCGATGGAAAATAACTGAAGTTGCGCGTGAGATTTTTTTGAATCCGTCGAAAGGAATAGATGTAGTCTGCAAACAAAGAGACCTATGCCCAACGCCTTTCCCGAGACCCCACAAACCCTGCTTTCCCGCTTGGAAGAGCGGAAAACCGGCATGCCGTTTCAGGATGACTGGCGGTTGTTCTTTGACCTTTACCACGGCCCGCTTCGGACGGCGGCGCTAGGCACCTTCCGGCATTACAACTGGACGCAGGTTCCCGAGGACGTTTTGGAAGAGGTGATTACGGACGTGGTGGTTTCGTTTTTCAAAGCCGAGTTTTCGTATGATCCCAAGCGCGGGAAATTCCGTAACTATCTTCGGCAACTTGTCGTGTGGCGCATCAAAGACCGGTTCGGCAGACTTCCATCAACGCCCCCGGCCTCGCTGGACGCGATGGATGAGGCCGAACTGGCTGACCCCGTTGATGACCGCCAGCCCGCTGGGGAACTGGAATCCAAAGAGCAGGCATCCTATCGCGCCGCGCTTTTCGCCACCATGCTGGAGGACGTCAGGAAAGAGGTCAGCCCTCAAACATTTCTGATATTCGAGATGACCAAAATACAGGGGTGCAACCCGAACGAAGTCGCGGGGCGTTTCAAGATCAAGCGCAACGTGGTGGACAATGCCGCCTACCGCGTTTTGGAAAAACTTCGACAACTGGCCTCGCGACCCGAATACCGAAAGGAGTACGACGCATGAAATCTGCCTGGGACAAAATATTCCACTCGGACGCTCCTCTTACCAAAGATGAGCAGGAACAAGCGTTGCGAGAACTCGTCAATGCCGTCGCCGATGTGACGAAGGTGCAAACCGAACCGGCTCATCAGCGGATTGCGCTGTCGATCCAAAAAAAGTTGAGCCTATCGGAAGATATGGCAGGAGCGTTTCATGGAACAAGCGGTGCGTAGGATTTCCAAAGTGAGGAGTCTCTGGATTCGCTGCGTTTGCAGTCTCCATTACGCCGTTTGGCGCAAGGCTTTCTGGTGGATATGCGCCTTCACTGCGATGATCTCCTCTGTCGTAGCCAAAAATGCGGGAACTCCGCATGGTGCAGAGCTTTCGCGGACAATACTCCACATATCTCTTTCTGCCTGGATCACGATTTCGCTGGCCGGGGTGTTGATTTGGGTTTGGCGGGAACAGCAGGATGAATATATTCGCTTTTTTATATGCGGCAGAAAAGTCGCCGCAAAAGCTCCGAGATGGTTCCCCATTAGGTATCAATTGACGGCGGATGAATCCGAAGCGATTTGCCAGGACTCATCCTACCGCTCGTTGTTTAAGGTCATGCAACCGGGGGATGAAATATGGTTTTACTGTTCGGGGGCGGGAATGTGGGGGGCTCTGGCCGGTCGTGAGGGTTTTATGGTTTGCCGGGGGGACCGAGTCATTGCAAAAAGAGATACGCGAATCAGTTAATCCCGGCCCACCGAAACCGCCGCCCGTGGCTTCCCCTTGCGCCGCTCCAAAACCCCTGGTAGATGTTTCCCTATGACAGGTCAAGGTTCAGCAGGCAATGTCATTGCCGCTTTGTGCAGCTTGTTTGTTCCCGGCTTGGGGCAACTGTTGCAGGGACGCCTTTTGATGGCGCTCTTCATGTTTGCCCTGGCATCGGTGCTTTGGTTTTTTCTGCTGGGCTGGCTCGTGCATCTTTGGTCCATCCTTGATGCCGCCAAATTTCAAGCGCCATGAAACGCCGGGATTCAGTGTCGGGAGAGGAAGCGGCTCCAGCATGCTCCGACCTGGAGGCGATTTTACGTGCCGGGCTGGAGCAAATGGAGGCTCGTTTGAATCGGTGCATTGTCATCGATATGAGGAGAGGCGTCCCTGGGGCGGAAGCACTTTTGGGAGCGTCCTTGGAGGAGAAGGCCCCTGCGTTCTTGTGCGAGGGAAATAAGAGTGACCCCGAAAACTCCCTATCCTGGTTGGCCTCGGTAATTTTGGACACTGAGGCGCTCTTCGAAAAGATCATCGCCCTGCCCGATGCTGCGGCTAAGCGGCTCGCGGAATTCCTAGCCCGGTGGGGAGGCGATACGGATGCTCCAGCCTGGGCTGGTAAAAGCCCCGTAGAAAGATTGCGTTTGTTGCTCACGTTGTTCGACGCAGCCCTCGGGGGATTTGAAGAGGGGATGGGGACAGATGACTCCAGTTACCTGCATGTACCATCCCGGTTTTTGGGGTAAGCGGCCTTTGGAATTCGGTATTTTTCAAAAATCTACGCCCTTCGCGTGAGATTTGCCGCGCCGTCTCGAAAATAGAGACAACGGCAGGTGAGTTCATCCCCGGAGATGGACCCCGCACCGTCTCCGCCTGGGGAGCCTCCCGGTTCCCTTGGCTGAAACCCTAAAACCAGAAAATGAAGACAATCACCCTTTTCCTTGCCGGAATCACCCTGCTTTGCCTGGCCGCTGTTGCATCGGCACAGGGTTTTGCCACCCCGATCTACGGCGGCGGTTATCGGTTCAGTGACGGATCAACAGTCACCCCAATTTTTGGTGGCGGCTTCCGTTTCAGTAATGGCTCGATTGCCACGCCAATCTATGGGGGAGGCTTTCGCTACAGCAACGGATCGACGGTGACCCCCGCCTTTGGCGGTGGGTATCGCTTTAGCAATGGCGCTACGGCCACGCCCATTTACGGAGGAGGGTTCCGGTTTAGCAACGGCTCCACCATGACCCCCATATATGGCGGCGGATACCGGTATAGCCGCTAAGGTGGCCGTCAGGCTACATCCTGGAGCAGCGCGTTCCAATCGCACTTCAATGACGCCCTCAAGTGAGACAGCACCTTAAGAGATGGATACGCTTCTCCAGCTTCGAGTTTCTGCAAATACCGTGGGTGGACATCCACCAACTCCGCCAGGCGTTCCTGCGTCAGCCCAAGCTCAGAGCGTAGCCGCTCAATATTGCGACCGAGCGATGGAAAAGGTTTTTGGGGAGACGCCATGGAAAAGGCCATGAGCATCCCCAATGCGGCTTCAAACGACCACGCCCATAATGGGCGTGTTTTGGTCTTGCAGAAATACTTCTCATTTGTTCTTAATTTGAAATGGCAACTGAATTAGCCCCCCGGCAGCAAAAAGCTGATTCTGTCACACTCCGGCTGCTGGGAATTTCAAGGAAAGTAAATCTGCGTAATAATTAAGCTGCGAAAACAGATATTTATATTTAAAGGAAACAATGTATGACAAAAGATGAATTTAAAACGAAGCTAAATGCTACAATTTCAGCGAAGACGGCCAGAATATTAGAGTCAAAATCAGATGATGAGAAGTATCTGAATTACTTTGATGGGCAATCACTCACACAAACAGTTCGTGAGATATTTATCACAAGAACAAACCAGTTGCCGCGGTTGATTGAACAGGGATTGCTATTATGTGAAGCCATTCTGGCCCCCACAATCCGCGAGAAAAAACGGCTGATACGTGCAGCTATCACATTGGGCCTTGGCACTGCCGGAATAGCAATGATCATAATTGCTATTGCCGCAATCCTTCACTGGGGAGCAGGGATCACAGCCATAGTCGTAGCTATTTTTATTGGAAGTCCTACTGGTGGACCTATTGCTCTCCTTACGGTGGGATTCGCTGTAATGTTCATTGCAGGATACTTTGTACTTTCAGGCAACCCCCAGATTGATAGTCAACGTTTTTTGGATGCATTGAGGGCTGCCCTTGATAAGGCAATCGACCAAATTTGGGAAGAGTATCAGGAGGCGCTATCCCAGGATAAGTTTTGACGATGGAGGCCACATACTATGCCATCCCCGCTTGCGTTGCCTATTTGAATATACCATCAGAACAACTGCGAGGATTCGTAGATGGTATATTCCCCGAATTGGCAAAATGTTCGTTTGCTGACACAGCAAGCGGATTCAATCATCGATATGTTGCCGGACATGACTTGTTGGTTGACGTTCCAAGAACTTTATTCAAATACGGACCAGCATACGCATTACATCATGCAGGTCACATTTTATTGACAGATTTTCCTACACGAGCTGGGATTCCTTTTCCAGGATTATCACAATCCGGTCTAGGTCACTGGCTTGAATCATTTGGAATAGGAAAGGGATGGCTAAGCATCAATATCTCGAAGGGTGGATTTGGAGTGCTTGCTGTGGCAGATGGCCATCACGATCTCGCGGTTGCTTTGGCTGGTTCCTTGCACATGAACCCCGATGTATTTTTTCATACGTACATCGAAGGGAGTGCAGAGATCGTATTGTCATGTTTATGGGAAAATCCGATTACTCTGATGGGGGGCATAGAAAAACTATTGGCGGGTTTAATCGCAACGTTTAACAGCGTATGCGGTTATATGGCGGTCAGTCCGATATACTTTTTGGGGCATTCGTTAATTTCGGCTATCTTTGGTTTTACAGTTTCTTCATATGTGGCTTCCAGTTCTTTCCCGCAGTCGGCGCTAAACGGTTGTAGAGCTGGAGTGGTTGGAGGACTATTTGCGGTATCCCCTGCGTTTGGCTTTGCAGCCATTGCAGGATTAACCATGTACGCCTTTGGAAATGCTATTGCTCGAAAGAGCCTTAAGTTGTGCGACGCTTCCTACTGTGTTGATAAGGAGACTGTGCTGCGCTTGTACGCAGAAATCATCAGTAATAACCCACTCGATAAATCTTGGATCGAGTGCATCTTCAAAAGCACTGATTACTTTGGGATGAATCATGTGCCACAGAATTGGAGACTGGTGCCAGATGAGTCGGCATGCATACTTTCAGTCGAACCCATTGAAATTCGATCTGTATACTCTGGGTTTGATTTTAGTCGTCCTCATATCTTTGATGTGGGTGATCCCCACATATTTCACGCACATGACATATCGATAAAACTACCTCCAGAGAGAGAGTTGTTATAAGAAACACCCAATACTGAATTTAACTCTATTGAAATCTCTAACTGATACCTAAAAAGAACCCACCCGGAGGGCAGATTCTTTTTTCATCCGCTTGCATCCAAACTTTGCGGCTAGATCAGTTTGGCAGCGGGGCGGCCATCCCGACATGGCTGTCGAGCAGACCATGGAGGGCTTCCGTTCGCCGAGGGAGTTCTATCAGGTTGCCTTTTAGTGCCTCGGTGAATGCATTGAAAAGACTCCAAACGGTGCGAGGCTGGAACTCCTCGTGGCGCGGTTCTCGCCATTCGTGGAGGACAGCGGGGATAGTTCGGTTGGGAACCACGCCGACATCGCAGGCCCGGACGACAAGGTCGTGGGCGGTGCGGTCGTCGATGTCCGTTTGCTGATAAGCGGCGAACCGGGTGTCCTGATGATACCAGTGGTCCATCAGTCTGCCCACGGCGGACTGTGTCAACCGGGGCAAATCCCGGGTGATAAACCGCGTGTGTTTCCGGGCCAGCTTTACCTCGCCCGAAAACGACAAATTATCGCACACAAATATTTGGGCACCGGCCACGATTCCCGCAGGAAACGTCTTGTCGTGGCTGTTGCGAATGCCCAAGACCCAGCAGTAGTCCTGGTCAAACTCACTGCGCTGGATTTCCATGAGGCCGAAATAGCGGGCACCATCGTGGCTGAGGCTATGGGCCTGAGCGCCGATGACGAGTCCGTTGGCTTGAATGGTTTGTTCGACATGGGCAATCAATGCGATATGCGCAATGGGCGTCCAGGTGTCAGTGGGCCATGGGGTGGTAACATCCATGACTTCTTCGCGGTTCACAGCCCGACCCCCGCAATGAATAAGAAGGTTCGGGTGGCGGCGTTGGGAGATCAATTTTGGTTGCGGGATTTCCGCCCGCGCGGGCTCGAGTAATGCGATCATGATTTTTCCTTTCTGATTGAGTTGAATGTGCGGCGATCCCGGGACGTAAGCCATGGAACCGCCGCTCGAAATTATTGCTCGTCCGATTTTCGGGACTCTGCCGAATGTCGTTGGCTGAGTTGTTCGAGCGTTTTGCTGCTGATTTTCATGAGCTTGCTGGCGGCGGAAAGCAGCCAGGCGGTGCCACGGAGAGTCGCCCGAAGACCGTTGCTAGCCGTACGGCTCCAATCTGCGGGCGTTGGGGGTTGTTGGGTTTGCATAAGGATTCCTTTCGTTTGGGTTCAATAAAAAAAGCCGGGTGAAAGCCCGGCTTGGTTAAGGGTTGATGAGCGATGGCTCACAGGATTTTGACGATGATCGGGCCGACGATCCAAAGCACGAGCAGGATGATCAGCCAGGCCATGACGATTCCGAATTTATCGAGGATATCGAAGAATTTCATAGACGTTGATGGGTTGAGCAATTTCCGGGAACTCCGGGCATTGCAGGTCTATTTCCAGGCGCGACACTCGTTAAAGAACTCGCAACTGGCGCATTGCAGCCCGGGGGCGGGCACAGGGTCGCGGCGGTCCAAGTCATCGACATAAGCGTCGATCATATGGAAGAGCCGGGTGATTTGCTGATCGGTTGCCGGAGCGGCCTCGGTGACCACGAGCTTGGGCGTTTTGAGTTTCACCAAATGATGAAGTTCAATGCCGGACTCGCGTTTCCCGGTAGCCTCGCGGTAAAGCAAGGCGTAGCCGGTGGTTTGGACTTCGGTCGTGTGGCGCACCATTTCCGGCGAAGGCGTCCGGCCAGTCGTCTTGAAATCGACGATCCGGCCACCGGCCCGCACCAAGTCAAGCACGCCCACCAGCGTCGGCAATCCATGCGAGGTCAGGTCCATCTCCACCGCGACTTCCACTCCCTCGGGCTTTTCGTCCACGGGAATGGGCGTGTCGTGCAGGTAGGTTTGGATCACGGCCAGAGCGTTGGATTTGCTCTCCGCCTCATCTTCGCCCCATGCTACGGGAGCTTCGGCCATCTGGGCCGTCCACGCCTGCTCGAACACGGCAGGAATGGCATCGGCATCAAGCGGTGCATTGCGCCACCGGGCAAGGTTCCATTGCTCCAATACCGCGTGAACGGTTTTGCCAACGTGCAGCGCCGCCGTGGGAGGTTTGGGCACCCCGGCGACGTAACGCAGGTGGAACTTCAAGCGGCATTGGAGCCAGGTGTTGAGCCGGGAAGCTGACACGGTTTGCGTCAACTCCTCAATGCTTCGCCCCTGTGGTGGAACCGCTTCGGAGGCGGTTGGAGGTGGGGGAGTGGCAAACGCGATCATCGGGAAGCTCCCCTCTGCTCGCGTTGATACCGCCCCCTGCCGCCGTTGACCGTGCCGCCTCGGCGTTGAACGCCGTGACGTTCCAGGAGTTCGTCGATGAGGCCGCTGGCTTGCAGCCGGTTCAATTGCCGCACCCCGGCTCCGTCGAACCTGGCTTTGGCAAGTTCATCGACTTCGTGCCGGTCAAGGCCGTTCTCGCGAACGATTTTCTCAATCAGGTCGCGTTGTTTGGCCGAGCAAACCCAAGCCGTATCGGCCTTGTTCCTGCTTTCGCGAGCCTCGTTGTTTCCGTCCTCGGCGGGAAGCATGCCGTAGGTGGTGGCGTCGGGCAGATACCCGACTTCCTGGATTTCACGGTCCACGGCATCTTGGGTTAGGGCGTAGAGCCGCTTCACCTCGCCGGTAACTTGGCCCAGGTCCGGGATCTCGCTCTGGATGCTAACGCTGCACGAATGGGATGAGAAATTCGGCAGCCCCAGCTTTTTGCTGTAGGTCATCTGCAATATGACGGCCATGTGATTGGTCCTTTCTTGGTTGTACGTGCGCCGAATCGGTACACGAAAAAGCCCGGCGATGGGCCGGGCCAGTTGTTTGCTGATTCCACTAAACTCCGCCGCTGATTCCTTTGCGGAGTGATAGAGGCAACTCGCCCCTATCATAGATATATAACGCGAAACCCCTCTCTATTGCGGTCCCATTGGAACCGCCAATAGCCCGCTGCACGGGTGCCTCTATTGGGCATAGAAGAGGATCAGGTCAACCATCGGTTGCGGTAGATACAGCCGGACATCTTCCTGAAGCTCCGGTGGACCGTCATGGCTGGTCTTGTGTCCGTAGAACTGGCTGTCAATCTGGAGCGACGAGTATCGTTTGCTCTGTTCTACGCCCTGCGCGACGTAGCAGGTCGAATCGACCCGGTGCTGATATTGAATGAAGTCATAGGTGAACAAGTGATCCTTTTTTCGGGCAACCGTATCACTGCGGCCCTTGGGGGATTCATCAACGAGTTCAACCCCCACGACTTGTTCCGCCCTGTCCACGATGAGCAAGAGGCGGTTGAAATGCCCATCAAAAAACCCGTCGAAACTGAAATAGCCAAAAGAGCTTTTGGGCCACCCGGGGCAGCCTACCATATTTTTCGAGCGTACCTGTTTTTCAAGGCCCAACGCTTTAACCGCCGCGTTGAACGGCATCAAATAGGTGACCGATTTATAAATGGTCAATTGGGGATGAGGCTCCAGATCGACATTGGGTTTTCCGCTCCTGGCCAAGAGATCACGCAATTCGATGGCCGCCTTTTCATCCTGTTTGAAGTGAAATTTCCAATTTTTCTCCAGTGTAAGTGCAACGGTTTCCGGCTTTGCCACAGCTTCCGGGGCACCTGCGGGTTGTGTTGGTGACGGAACGACCGGATTTGCGCTAACCGAGGAGGCGGGGTCCGGCACATCAGCACCGGCTTCCGGGTTTGCATAAAAGGCGATTTTCAGGCTCTTGGTTTCAAACGATTCTCCCCTCTTGAGTCCATGTGCCTCGATAAACTTGTCCGCTCCATTGCGGGCGGCTTGTATGTCATCCTGGGACATTTGGCTTATCAGCGTCTGTGGTGGAGACAGAGGATGGCGAAACAGAAACTCGAAAACGAAATGCCACTGAAGTGCCAGCACGAGATTCGGCTGTGGCGAGTCCTTCAAACGGGCAGAGATTTTGTTGCCTTGATAAAACTGCTTGAGCTTATCGCAGGCACTGATGCTGCCTCCCTCCGCCGCTTTGGAGAGAAGCGATAAACACTCCTGCTGGGAACTGGCCTTGGTTGCGGCTGCAACCAGTGCTCTTGGATTTCCAAGAGCGGCAGCCCGGGTGTAGAGGGCGTAGATTTCGGGTTGATTCTGTTGAGAGTCGGTCCGCCGCAAAAGATCCGCCAGATCCAGCATTGCCAAAGTATTGCCGAGGTCAATGGACTTGCGGTAAAGCTCCATGGCTTGAGCAATGTCGTCCTTGCTGCCGTTTCTCTTGTCCAACTTCCGAGCCTGCAAATAAAAGCTCTCCGCATCGGTGGGGGTTGGCTGGCTGTTCACGGCATCCGGGGCTTTGGCCTCGCCGGGTTTATCCGTATTGGGAGATTTGTCGGCAACCACTGGCACCTCTTCCCGGGGTTTCGATTCTGCTGCGGAAGGCTGCGTATCGGGAGTTGGAGATGAGACCGCAAGCATTGGTGCGGGGGATGTCTCTGGTGTTTCCACGGGGATGGATGGAACCGGGGGCGCTGGCGTTGGTGTCGCCGTTGGCTGAATTTTCTCCACAGTGGCCACCGGGGCAGGTTCCTGGACCTGAGACAAGGGAGCAGACACTTGCCCATGGTAGTGCCAGAGGAGGTAAATTCCAATCCCCACAACGGCGAGTGTTGCCGGGAGTAATAGCCATTTGAGGGACCGGGGTGTTTCAATCGCCACTTCCGTCTCGGGTTCTTGCCAAAGGTCATCCGCCAGAACTTCCCCAAGGGGTTTCCAGTCGGTCATGCCATCGCACCAACACAAATCGTTGGCGTTTAGCACTCCGTTGTGGATCTCGTTGACGAGGTACTCCCGGAAAAACGGGCCGAGTGTCTGGTTTTCTTTAAAGACGTAAATATCCATGTCCGAAAAATGATGAGATGGTGCTTTGGCTCCTTGCCCGAGCGTACTTAGTACGGGGCCAATACGAAGAAATGGCTGTGAGCGGTAGGCGTCGTGCCTGCCGACCGCTTCATCAAGGCGGTTGCGTGGAGGAATTCTTCCTGCCCGGGAGTATGAGGTTTCATGGTTCTTTGATTTGTATGGGGAACAACCCGGCGCGGCTTTGTTGAATCCCTCCCCGTGGAGGCCCTACCAAGACGTGTCCTTACATTCCTTTTCTGGACAGCCGCCAAAATCTCACGCGGACGGAACACTTTTTTCAAATTCCCCGGGAATCCGGGTTCGTGGCGAAGAGAACATCCAGAAGCTGGCTTCTGAGCTTCGCCGCGATCCCAACCAGGCCCTGCAATTAGCAGTGGCCGTTGCAAAACTTTCGGTCCCGAGTCCTGACCAGGGCTCGGGGCTTCCGAAAACCGCTACCCAGCAAAAGCCCGATGCCGACCGTGATGGTTGGAGCGCGGTGATTGCCCTCGGGGCGGCGTAAACCAAAACCAAACACAGGAGATACCAAAGACTATGCCTACCTACGGCACGATCAAACGGTCCTACCCTCGCGTGGTGGTGTTACGTGGCTACGATCCTAACGAGCCCCGTACCCTCACGCAGGCGTTTCCTGTCAAGGACGGTGTCGTCATTAAGTCCGGCCAGACTATCAGCCTGGCCTGGAGTGCTACCAACAGCCGTTACGAGTGGGTTCTGGGCGCTACCGCCCCGGCCACCCCGTACATCGCTTTGGAGGATTCCACGGACGAAGACGTCATCGAAGCTGGCAAGCTTCCCGCGCTCTCATGCGCCGGGCAGTTCGAAATCCAGACGGCCTACTACAAATCCGGGGATACCTACAATGTGGATACCCCGCTGACGTACGACGGCACGACTGGAAACCTGAAGGCGGCTACTACCGGCGATCCGGTGGTCGGCTTCGTCACTCGTATCCATGGCCCGGTCTCGCTCCAGGGGCACAACAGCTCTGCTGTGAACCTGAACGTGATCGTCTTCTCCACCGGCTTCAAGGCGTCCGCGCCTACGGCCTAATTGAAAGGACAAAGGACATAATATGGATCCTGAAAACAACGAACTGCAGGCACCTGAGGTGCTCAGCAAACAGCTGCTCCAAGCCATTGACGAGGCCCCTGATGGGCATCTGAAACGGGCTTCGAACGCCAGCTCGGAAATGGTTCGCCGCCGCATCCGTGAAAACGGATTCCAACGGTTGATCATCCCGTTCAAGCAGATCTCCGATGGGGACCTGACTGAACTGCCGGATACCGAACGGCCGGTCGTGATCGAGGAGATGGAACCGGATAGCCCCGGGGCCAAATCGATCTCGTTCAACGACTCCGCCGATACGGACTTCTTCCGTGGCGATAAATTTGTCGTTTACTTCGCCTATGAGAGGTGAAAATAGATTTGGATGGCATCTCGCAGGGCGGCAGGGCGTAAGCCGCCACCGAACGTTGCTTTGAGCGCCTCAAGGATACGAGGCCATTCCCCGGTATCTTCCGCGTAGGCGGCAAGGAACCGCTGCAAATCGGATAAAATGCTTTCTGCCAACACCGGCCCTGGTTCTCCGGGGAGCGTCGCAGCCAGGCGAAAGACATCGTTGCGGTGCTTGTCGATGTCTTTTGAGTCGATGATTTCCCCTCGGTTACGTCGATCCGTAAGATCGAGCCACGCCCTTGCTTTCAGCGGGATCAGGGCAGCGGCGGATGCAAAACGCAGCCCTTCCCGGCTCTGCTGCTGGGTTTGCAGAAGTTGGTAATAGGCTTCATCCAAAAGAATGGCTGACAGGCTATGATGGTCGGTGCCCATCGGTATAGGAACGACGGTCTGCCCCTCTGCCAAATCGAAGCTCTCCGGCGTGCGGCTAAAGAGTTCGAGCATAAAGGGGAAGCGGATGTCCCGGGGCTTGGCAAACCGGTATAAAACGGGCGCTCCGTCCACGCGTTCCCGGATTTCATAACCGCCCGCCGTAATGAACGAGCGCATGGCGGCGACGAATTCCCGGTTGAGCACTTCGATAAGGAGGACGATGTCGAGGTCTTTTGTGGCGCGGAATTGCAAGCCCTGGTCGGCAAACCACTGGTCGCAGGCTGCGCCGCCAATGAGCATAAAGCCGCCTTCAAAAGCGCGAAAATGCTCTCGGAAAATGTCCAACCCCCTGATCATAGAACCTCCTCGATCAGCCGTTCGATTTGCTGTTGCACACGCTCGTCGGCAGAATAGCGCAGGCTGAGGTAAAGCGAGAACGGATCGACCACTTCGTCACTCAAGAGTTTCGGGTCATAAGACCATACCTCGATTTTAGCATTGGCCTCTTCCGCGTCCAAACAGCCAGCCATCAGACCCTTTTCAAGGAACTGGTGAAACAGCGGATTGGGGAGGGCATACGTCGGCAGGCGGTCATCTGCGATAGCGGTGCGTTTGCTAAGGGCACTGATCCCCGCAAGCAAAGCGGGATAGCCTGGACTAGGCCAGCGAACCCAGATGGCCTTTTTCACCGGCGAGACAAGCATTGGTTTTGAGACTTCCCAAAGACCCCGGCCTTTCGCCTTAAAGCCAAGAAAGAGGGCACGGCCACTGCGCTCTGCTTCGCAAATCCCGGAAGCCTCCAGTTCGTCTTTGACCTTCGTCATCATCATCGGTGAATAGCCCAACCGCACAGCCAATTCTTTGAGCGATGTCTGGTTAGTGGGCTTCCTTACCAAGTGGTAAAGCAAGGTGCATTGCGCTGCCGGGCTAAGGCTTTTACGAGGCTTGGCGGCGGGTTGTGGAAACCGTTCACGCAAGTCGATCAGCGTGCCCGGTAAAAACATCTGGCTCCCGGGGACAATGAACGGCAGGCCCATCAGAACCATCCGATTCCGAGTATGGGAAGGCACCGATGGCAGCACCAGGATAACGGGACTCCCAAATTGGCTCCGCAAGACCCCTTCGTGCTTTTCATACTCTCCCGGGGTTCCAACCTCCCATGGCCCCTGTTCCAGTGCCAAAACAGTCTGCTTCCCAAAGAGGCGCGTAGAGAAAATGCTGTAACGCTCTCGCAGGAACAGGGGGAGCCTAACAGCTTCCTCCTGAAGCAAATCGAGGCGCTCTCCGGAGAGAGTCTCCAGGTAGCGCAGCAATCGGTCTTTGAGAGGCATTGGCATGATGATACACTACATATGCACGATACACTAATCAAGTTTATTGTGCGCCATGATTGTATGGTTGTGTTAAGTTGAAAATTCGCATGTGCGAAATTTGAGAGTTTCGCCGCTTCCAGCACTGATTTTGAAATCCTGCAAATATATACGATCACATACTTTCGGGATTGTATGCGATCGTGTACATGACATGGTTCTCGTTGTGCAGATCAAGACAGCCAGAGAACTCGGCGCTTTGATTCGCGAGCAGCGTACCCAGTGCAACTGGACTCAGGAGGAACTTGCAAGCCGGGTAGGGGTGAGCCGTCTTTGGATCGTCCAAGTGGAAAAAGGGAAGCCAACCGCACAAATCGGCCTAGTTCTGCGGACGTTAAAAGAACTGAGTGTTGCTTTGGATGTATCGGCTGCTCTACCCGCTGGATGGCCCCGGGCGGGAACCTCTACGGTTGATTTGGATCAAATTATTCAAAAGACGCTGACATAACCTGTGGAAAAAGAACAACCTATTGCACTGGCATAAATGGTGGATTGGAGATTAGTGATTCCAAGAATCAATGCGCTCCACGATTTGTTGCATTTGAACCGCCCATTCAAAACGGCCTAGCATCATAAGTTTGTCCATATGGGGAGCGCTCATGACTGCTAGATCCATCTTATCAAGCCCCTTGCGATTTATGCGTGCTTCGATATATGACGAACCGGGTGAACCTTTGCGCGGGAAGAAATTTTCGTATTGTGTCGGGTCTGGAAGCGCTGCTATTTCCAAGGACTGGGTGAGCACTCCACCCGGAATGTAGTTTTCGATTTCTTTTGCATCGGTAACCCAGATGTGGGCACCTGGAATTTTTTTTACTTCGGCTCGAATGCGCCTTACGCGATTTTTAACCCGTTTGCCGCTTTCAGTACGATCGCCGTCACATACGACGATGATATTGGGATTTACCCGAAATAAATTCACCAACTCAGCCTCGGCTTCCTCTGGTGATTTGAATTGAGTCCGCGCGAGAAGCGAGCCGCCATAGAAAGCGCATTGGTAGTCGCGCCCTTCTTGGAGGCGTCCTTCTGTGTAAAGGTCGAGCCATCGGTTGATATAAATGCAATCGGAAGGTCCCTCGACCCAGATGATGCCATTAGCTTGAAGCAGATCTGACGGTTTTGCACCAAGCTCAGAAATGACGCCAAGGTGATCGAAATGAGCTGAAACCGTTTTAACGTGAGCCGCTTCACCATCATGGGTTACGTGAATGATTTGGGCGTTTTTTGAAACGCCGAAAAGGTCGAGAGCCGTACTGGAATGAGTGGTTAAAAATATTTTGGATTGCTCAGTAACAGCGTAGTCTTCCAAATATTTTAGAAGGCGTCGGAGTAATGCCGGATGTAAGTTGTTTTCAAGTTCCTCGAATGCGAAAGCAAATTTTGATTTTGGCTTTCCTTCAATCTCAGGAATAACCAACAAATTCAGCAAAACCAAGAAAACGGTCTTCAGCCCACTTCCTGAGTGACTCAATGGAATTAACCCTTTCATTTCTTCTCCAAGGAAAACTTCCCAGTGTCCCTCTGGTTTCCCTGCTTCTTTGTCGTCATGAAGTTTAACTTGGATTTCGGTGAACCTAGTATCATTCCCCCAGATAGTGTTAAGGGCCATCAGTAGCGACTTCTGAATAATTTCGCGGGGATATTTCTGATTTGAAGTGACGATGTAGCGTCTGATGATATTTGTAGCGCCCGTGCCATCAGGTTGCAATGTAAGTTGATTTCCCGGGAGCTCTGTTTGGATATCGCGATCAGCTAATAGACGGCGAAATACAGAACCGGAAAGTTGATGAGTTACTGCTTGTATTACTTTACGAATGCCAGCAATTCGCGCATCTGTAGAGCGTTGACCATACGGAGAAGTCGGATCAAAATGGTTCGCAAATGTCGGATCTGTCGAATTTCCGTGCTCATCCATTTCCCATGTCAATTTTACACCTACAAAATGACGACCGTGATCATCCCAATGCCTTCCTTGAATTGGACCGCCATGCCAACCCTCCTGAAACTCCTTCTTTAGGGAATCTTCATCGAGAACTCCTCGAAAGCGAAAATGCCATCCACCCTTTTTAAAATTCCCTTCGCATAATGTTTCGGCAAGATCCAAAAGGTGTGATTTTCCGGAGTTGTTTCGGCCAATAATTACGTTTATCGGTTTGATGTCATCGAAGCCCGCCCAGTCGTTTTTGAAGCAGCGATGTCCCTTGAAGCTGACGGAATCGGCAATCATATCGATGCTTTACTGTGCTGCTGCTGCGATTTGGTTTGGTTCGAGATGAAATCCAGCTTCTTTCAATCGCTGACACAGCTTAGGAACAATCTCTTTCACATGCTCATTGTAGCCAAGATAGATGATTCCTTGGAGATCAGAAGGTATTTCAAGATGACCTTTCACTACGATAGCCATTTGTGAACGAGTCAAAGATGATAGTAACATACCTGCCTCAAGAATGACATTTTGTCGGGCACGAGGTTCGGCTTTGTCTTTGCCGTCCATTTTTGAGTAGCCGAAATCATCCGGTGTCATGAGCACAATGCCGAAATCAGAAGTGTAGTCTCGCCCAATCTGACCTTCAAGGGATTCTATGATTGTCTTTCCTCCACTGCTGCTGTTCATCATAATGTAGGGCTGAAGTCCTAAACGATGTAATGCGAGTTCAAGTTGATCACGTGCATCATTATCGTGGCCATGAACAATGAAAATGTGTTTGGGGTTGTGCGTCGCAACTTGCGAGGGGGCGCTTGCTCCGGACGCTTGTACAAGAGCAGGTGTTGCTATTGCGGTCTCTAGCCGCATTTTTGCATTATCGGAACCTTGAAGATTCATTGTTCCTGTGGATGGCCACCAATTCAGTACGCCGTCTTCTTCGCTTCGGAATGTATATTTGCCATGAGCATCATCAGCCCAATTACCACAGATGCCTGCACATTCAATCAGAGCCTTTAGCTCTTCAAGTGTTCCTCTGTATTTTTTTGCCATAGCATGTTTTTCGCCTCTTTGGTGAGTTGGGTCGCGCAGCACCAAACCATTTGGTACTCGCTGCCTGTATGCCTGAGCGCGGAGTAATATGGATTTTGCTTCTATACCCGGGGCTATCGAAAGGGAAGCTTGAGTTTCATATGATATGATGTGATGTGAGAACTTTCGAGACAATGGTGTCTTGATTGACAAACGACAGTGCACGTAATTTCTCATAATAACCAAATCGATAGGCGCTGATTTCTAATCACTAGCCTTAGGTATTTGTAAGGGGGGATTCAACGACGGCACGGCATCAACTGCTGCTTTCAGAGCAGGGAAGTCGAGGTGGGTATAGAGCGTGTTGGTGTCCACGTCTTTGTGGCCGGTGAGTTTTTGGCGGATTTCTTGGGAAATTCCGGCGTTGGCCATGGCGCTGTTGAAGGAATGGCGGAGGCTGTGGAAGCTGAGTTCGTTTCGGCCACGGCCTGCTTTGCCTGCCGATTCGAGGCGCTTTTTCAGCTCGATACCCGCCTTGACCATGATCCTCTTGAAGGCTTCGCTAAGGCCGGTTCGCCCTGGACCGGATTTACCGAAAAGCGTTTTGAAGACCGGAGCCTTGGGATCGTCCGTCGCCGGGAGGGTAAGGAGGAAATCGAGGAGGTCTTGATGGATGGGGATGGCAACCCGGTTGCCGCTCTTCCGCTGTTTCAGGAAGATCATGCGTTCGGCGAGGTTCACCTGCCCCCATGTGAGGTCAGCGGTATCCCGGAGGCGCTGACCGGTGTAGAAGCCTGCCAGGATAAAGCCTTTCCAATCTTTGGAAGGGGCAGCTTTGAGGATGTCAGAGATTTGATCCAGGGTGAAGACGCCCGCTTCGGTGGTTTCCTCTTTCATCGGCTCGACGGCCTTACACGGATTGATGGGCATGTAGCCGAGGACGGTGGCCTTGGAGAGAGGAGCGGAGAGGATTTTGGCGATGGTATGGTTGACGGTGCGGGCAGCGCGGCCTTCTTTGGCAAGGAGATCCCGGAATGAGCGGATGTTTGCCGGGGTGAGGCTGGCCAGCCCCATTTCGGCCTTGGCTCCGAGGTGCTTGAGGAAGCGGCAGACCACCGGCTGGTATTTCTTGTACGTGGCGTCCTGGCTGGATTTCTTTTTCTCTTCAATCCACTCCTCGAACCAGTCCCGGATTTTGTAGAAGGTGACCGGCTCCTGCCCGGCGTGCTCCATGATGGAGTTGATGACGGTGCGGGCCTGGGCCTCGGTGAGCCGTCCTTCGGAGGCTTGCGTGGCCGCCTTTTCCCATTCCACGGCCATTTTCAGCGCGGTCGTGCGGTTCTTCGTTTTGGTGGACCGGGTGGTTCGGACTCCGTTCGAGTCCGTGAAGCAGGCGTACCAGAATTTACTCTTGGGGTGTTTGCGGACGCTGGCCATTTCGGGTAACAACAATAGTAACAACGTCTGCCTATGTCGAAGAGATTTTGTAGTGTTGGTTATTAAGCACTTATGACGCAACAAGAGGCCGGAATCGCCATGCGGGTTCGATTCCCGCTACCCGCTCCAACTCTCACAATCAGCGACTTCCCCCCACTCGAAGTCCTGAAGCGGTTCATCTCAAGCCAACTGCCTATCTGACTTAGGCGGATATTTGAACCATTTTGGGATCTACTTGATGCAAAAGCGGCTCCCCTGCGATATAGCGTTTCATTTCCTCAACCATCGAGCGCCCCATCCTGCGACATTCGTTTCCTGCACTTCCCGCAATATGGGGGGTCAATACCACGTTCGGCAGCGAATAGAGTAGCGACTCCTTTTCAGGCGGCTCGGGGTTTGTCACATCCAATACTGCAAACAAATCGGGCCGCTCCTCCAAAATTTCAATCAAATCCGCTTCCCGGATCAGGGCTCCCCTTGCTGTGTTAATCAAGGTGGCCTCTTTTTTCATCATGGAGAGCAGCCGCTTGTCCACCATCCCTTCGGTCTCCTGAAGCCAGGGGGCATGAAGGCTTACAACATCGGAACGTTGAAAGAGTTCGTCGAGGCTCACGATCTCCGCCCCAAATTTTTTTGCGCACTCGGCATCGACCAAAGGATCGTAGGCAAGGACGTGAACGTCGTTCTGTTTCAATTTCTCACAAACCATTCGGCCAATGACCCCCAAAGCAACAATGCCCACGGTAGCTCCGTAACCCCCTGCCCCATTGGCCCAGCAGCCGCTTCGTCGCGGCCAGCCTTTGATGTGGCGAAGCTCACGCGTGTACCACCAGACTCTTTTGAGCGACAAAATTATCTGCGCATGAGCATACTCCGCTACCGGGACCGCATTGGCGGATAACGCCGATGTAATGGAAATGTTTTTTTCCCACAGCTCATCGGTCACACAGCCCTTAATGGAGCCTGCGCCATAAAAAAAAGCCTTGAGCGAAGGCACCATTTCGAGAAAAGCCCGGTCCAGTCGCGGCCCGCCCCAGCCCGAGAAAATGTATTCGATTCCATGCAACAGTTCCGGAAATTTTACGGCTTCCGAAGGTGAAAATGCGCGATCTGGCAAATCGACCAACTCTAGAATCTCTTGTCGCTCTTGGGGACCATAGATTGTTTCGAAGAAAGTCGGTTCAAGGATAAAGATGCCCTTCGGTTTTGTCATAGTTTGCTTCGCTTTGGCTGGGAATGTGAGGGCGGCCCCAGGTTAGGCTTTGTGCCGTAGAAACCGCTTTAGCCCAAGCAGCATCCCGAGCCCGCCCGCCAGCATTGCCCACGTGCCCGGCTCCGGCACCACCACTGCCAGCACCAAGTCATTTGCGCTCGAGCCCGTCCCAGCGTCCACATTGTAGTTCAGTTCATATTCCACTCCGCCGTAGCTGAATTTGTGGGTGCTGCTCAGGTCGTAGCTCGTGCCGCCGATCAAGACGGTGCTGAAGGTGCCTTCGATTTGCTTGTCGCTTTGGTTGTCGATCAACAGCAGCGTTTGGTCCGGGCTCAGCGCCGCGTCCAAGCTCAAGTTCAGAATGCTCCCTTCGTTGAGCGTCACCAGGCTGCCCGCTCCCGTTACGATCATTTGGTCATACCGCCCCGCGGCAAGCTGCACGGTCACTTTCGCCCCATTCTCCACCGTCAAATTGCCCTCCACCGTTGTGCCTGAGCCGTTGCCGGGGGCCAGTTCGCCGTTCGCCTTGATGATCAAGGCCCCGCTAACCTTGCCGGTGCCGTTGAACAGCCCGCTCACATTCACCGTTCCACTCAGCAAACCGTTGTTGTTTAACGTGCCCGTGTTGTTCACGTTGATGGTGGTGGCCGAGGTGGTGCCAGAATTGGTCAAGGTCGCATTGGCGCTCACGATAAGGTTGCCATTGGAAGTCGTGACCCCACTTGCGCTCGTTGTGCCGCCAGCCACCGTGATGCTGCTGGCTTTCGTGGTGCCGGAGATCGTGCTCTGGCCGCTGAAAATGGCTGCGCCCAATTGGAACCCGCTGCCGGTGACGGCACCGTCCTGCACCGTCACCGTGCCATTAGCCGTGCCGCTGCCACCCAGGGTGCCCCTCGCTTGAACGTTTATCGCGCTGTTTGCAACCACACCGTTTACATCGAGTTCGCCCGCACTAATCGTTGTCGCACCTGTATAGTTATGGCTGCCTGACAAAGCCAGAGTTCCATTTGTGAGTGCGACTCCGGTGGAACCAGCGCCATCCTTAATGCATCCTGAAAAGACAGAAGACCCTGTGCCTGAAAAGGAAATCGTCGCCAGGCCCGTGGCGCTATTGGTTATCACTTGGTTGGCGGCGGCGGCATCGGCGGCCACCACCACACTCCCCACAGTTTGATTGAACCCACCCAAGTCCAACGTGCCGCTGGTTGTCTTTGTACCCAAAGTGATGGAGGTGTTTACCGCAAGGGTATTGTTGGCGCCGATCTTCAAGACCCCCGCTTCAACGATGGTTCCACCGGAATAACTATTCGATCCAGACAACGTCAACGTTCCAGCGCCTTGCTTGTCAAAGGTAAGGTTGCCTGTAATCTGCCCCGAAAACGTCTCTGCGGACGATTTCGAATATGTCAATGTCGAGAGGGATGCGGCGTTATTTCCGATTCGATCGATATTGGTCGCGTAGTCATTCGAGACCGTGAGGCCGCCGATCTTTTGGTTATATCCATTGAGATCGATAAAGATCGTCCCGGAGGAATATGCGTTACCAAAAATGAGGTTGGGATTGCTGACGCCCAGCGCATTGGCGGCGCCCAGCTTTATCGTCCCCCCGGACATATAGAGGCTGGCGATCTTGTTGTTATTGCCGCCAAGCGTCCACACGCCGCTATCGGTCTTGGTGACATTTACGGTGGAGGTTGTTCCGGCGATGTTCCCGGATATGGATGAATTATTTCCCCTCCCCCGGATAACGACCATATTGCCCCCCGTGATGTTGCCGGAGAGGTTCAGATTTCCCGAAGCTGTGTTTCCGCTATAGATCGTTGCTGTCGCGGCAAGCAGTGAAATATTATTGGATATGTTGTTTGCAAAAGTCCCGGCCACATTGGCGGTGATCGCCGTGGCCGCAGTGATCGTTAAGTTATTTCCACTAAGCGTTACGTTGCCCGAATTAGCCCCAAAAGTGAGGCTTTGAAGATACCATGCGCTGTCCACAACAGCCGTTGTATTTGAGGCGAGGCCAAAATAGAGAATTTCATTGGACCCCGACTCCAATGTTCCGGAAGGGCCAGAACCGCCCCAGTTCGTCCCGTTTGACCAATAGCTGTTGGCTCCTCCCCCCGTCCATGTATAAGTGGTCGCAGCCGAGGCTCTGCTTGCCAACGACATCAAGGCAAACAACGCGAGGAGGGTATTTTTGATCGCTAGTGATTGAAAAAATGACGGGGTATTCATATTTCCCGTGTATAGGACACTCATTTTCCGACCGCAATCGCCCCGGTTTTCAAACATTTGACTTATGAATCGATTACTTACCCTCAACGCCTGGCCATAGGGTCGCCATAGGGTCAAATGTTTGACTGCGCCTAACCTTGAATTTAGACGAACGCTGGCGCAACCTTCCTCCATTATGTTTACCCGCGTTCTCCCCTGCACCGCAGCCATCTTCCTGTTCAGCGCCTTTGCCTCGCTCGGCGCAAATCCATCGGCCAGTATTTCCGTAAACATAACGGAAGCCGCCGCCACGCAGGATATCGCAAAAGGAACCGCGGGCTGGGTTGGCGGGATAGACCCCAAAAAACCGGACGCTCTGGGGTTCACACTAACCACCCGAGAGACCAAGCCCACGCTCGTCGTGGCCAAACTTGACCTTTCCAAGTTGAATGCCAATTGGGAGGGCTGCTCCGCTGTGAAGTTGGTGATCTACAGCCCTGAGGCGACAGGCGCTCACTTGAACATTCAGTTTGTCGGGCGGGAGCCTTATGCCAACAGCTATCGGCTGTTCGAGCTTTCGGCCGATTGGAGCGGGTGGAAGACTTTTGTGATCCCGGCGGAAAAGTTGGCTTATGTGGCCCGCGATCCCAATTTCCCCAAAGATCATTTTGCTCCACTCAAGGAAATCCAGTTCCTAAACACAGGCTGGAAAGTTCAGCAGCCCGAATCCGGACAATGGGCCGTTGGCAGCATCACGTTTGTTCCCGACGTATTGTCTGCCGAATAAATTATAGCGAATATAAGCAACCGCCGCTTTGCTCGTTATGAGAAATCTGATCCTCGTTTGTCTCACGTCGGTATTTGTCTCCGTTCCCTTGCTGGTCAATGGTGCGTCTTCGGCTTCATCTGGTCCGACGCCCGAAATGCGGGAACTGTGGAGCCTTCTTTCCACTCAAGGCCGGGAGAAGCTCGGCAGCGACATCAACCAGTTGGAACCCCAAGGCCGGGAACTCGCCGCCGCGCTCATCTCTCCTCTCGATCAACGCGGAATAATGACGACGCAATTCCTGGAGGAAAACAAGGATCGCTATCAAGCGATGGTGACGGCGAAAGCCGATGATTTGCGGAACCACAGAATCGAACTGCCTTTGGGACAGCCGGCCAGGGACGTTGGGAACCCCATCGATTGGTTCATCTGCCCTGAAAATGACATCCAATGGACACAGCATCTCCACTACATGTACTGGGTGCTGCCGTTGTGCTATTCGTATTACTACCATCACAACAACGAAGATGCCGAAAGATTCGTTTCAATCACCCTGGATTGGATCAAGCATTTTCCGGATGGCCAGGCGAAGGGGCTGATCGCAACCCCGAGTGCTCACCTGGACCAGCATGGGGCTCCGACTTCGTATGAAGGCTCATTTCCAAGCCTCAAGCCGGGTTATGGAGGTCCGTGGATCTCTCTGGCCACATCCTTCCGTGTGGAAACGTGGCTCAAGGCCTTGCAATTAATCCGGGATTCTCCCGCGCTGACCAACGAGCGCACAGCCACCATCTTGGTGAGTCTTTTGAAACAGCACCGGCAGAATCTCCTGGATTTTCCGCGAGC
Organism: uncultured Chthoniobacteraceae bacterium; assembly: GCA_964513965.1. Taxonomy (GTDB): domain Bacteria; phylum Verrucomicrobiota; class Verrucomicrobiia; order Chthoniobacterales; family Chthoniobacteraceae; genus UBA695. The sequence continues at coordinate 508,715 of CAZEOO010000001.1, read as the reverse complement.
GATGAACCAAGCGCAACATATCGCGGTTCAGCTCATCTGTATTGGAACTGCCTTTCCCGACTTCCCGCTCGCGGTGGAAGCCGGGGAAATCGGCTGGGCGCGGTACCGCAATCTGGTAGGAACAGAAATTTACCCGGATGGTTCGTTCGCGGAATGCTCACCCAATTATGATGTCAATGATCTCCGTTTTTTAGGCCAGATATTGCAGCTTGAGCAGCGTACGGGAAAGATGAACGAACAGCTCGCGGCGCGCTTTAAAAAGGCGCTGCTTTATTTCGCGCGAACCAGCGATCCGCTGGGACGCACGCCTCGCATTGCAAAAGGCGGCCAGGATATCACGGCGTTTCTCGATAAAATGTGCGGCATTGTCAACGAACCCGAAGCCGAGTTTGTCGCGACGCACGGCGCCGCCGGAACGCCGCCGCCCTTGTGCGATACATTCTCGTGGGCTGGCCACCACGTTTTCCGCAGCGGCTGGCAGCAGGACGCCACCTGGGCGTTTTTTGAGACGGGCTCCAGAGGCAGCGGCCACATGGATTTGGCGTGCCTGAACTTTCAACTGATTGCAGGCGGACAGGAATTTTTGGCCGATCCCGGTTACTATTCATACTCGAATGCCAAAGGCGTGGTTGAATATAGCGAATACCTTCATTCCACCGCGGCGCATAATACCGCGCTGGTCGATGGCGAAGGCCAGATCGCCAACCCTTGGGGCGCTTCGCGCGGTCCCAATTTATCCAACGGCAGCTATCTTTGGCAGGATGCGGACAGCTTCGCTTCGGCCGAGGGGGCTTACACCTACGGTTATGGTCCCGAAGGTAAGGTCAACGTAAAGCAAACCAGAAAAGTGACCTACCTGAAAAAGAGCGACGCGTTTCAAATCGAAGATACCTTCCGGGGGGAAGGGCAGCATGCCGTGGAACTGCGGTGGCAGGTTCACCCCGATATTGAGGTGCAAGTGCGGAAAGGCGGCATCGACTTGATTGGAAAGACCAGGAAGGTCGCGCTCGATATTCAATGCGACCGCCCCTTCACGATTCGCACTGCCCGAGGGGAAAAAGAACCGATTCTCGGCTGGTATTCCTCGGGTTATGGCAAAATTCAGGAGGCGACGGTCCTTAGGATCTCTTTGGATTCAAGCTCATGGCCATTGAACATCGCCACCTCGGTAACCATCAGTCCGATCGCAGCCCCATCAAAATAAGTCGGCAGCAGCGGGGTAGAGCTACAGCGGCTGAACGATCGGCGGAAGGCTTGGTCCATCACAAAAAATTCCGTCCACCAGAAGGTGAGTCGCGCAAGCTGGCTGGCCATGCTCGCCGTTTTGCCAAAGAGCCACCACCCGCTCGATGGTTTCCTTGATGACCTGGGAAGACCGCTCGTCGATTCCGGCCATTCGGCTTGAGTCCAGCAGCGACATTGAGGAACAAGCCAGTGTTTCGGGAACACGAATGCCGGCTTGTTGCAATTCATCCATCGTATATTCAAGACAGATGAGCGCATCAGGGCGTTCTCGCTTAATCCAGGAACGCCATTGCTGGGGCGAGTAGTGGGCTTCATCCAAAATTTCGGGAATCAACCCGCGGGGATCTTGTTGAGCTTCCAGCAGATATGCCGCGCGGTTTCTGCCTCGAGTACGCATATCGGAATGACTATTGAGATGCATTCCGATTCGTTTGAACCCCCTCTTTTTAAGCTCGTGAATGTGAAGCCTCGTATTGGCGAATTGATTCTGGGAGACATGATGATAGGGCGCGTCCCCAACGGTATAGCCCATCGCCACAACCGAGAACGACTTTAGATCCAGATTCCAAGTGTCGCGGGGATTCCTCACGGGAGCCAGTATCACGCAACCGATCCCTCGTGCCTGGAGAACCTTCGGGACCTGTGCCAGCGAAGGCTTCAATGATTCGAGTGAAAATAAATGCAGAGAAAAGCCAAGCCTTTCCGCGTAAGTTCGGCAGTCTATCAAAAACTGGCTCGATATGCGTGAGTACGCCGGCTGCCAGGTATTGCCTTCCTCTTTTTTTTGATCGGCGGCAAAGGTATCTGCAATAAGAGCGATGCCACCCTGATATTTGATCGGACGCGTTTGCCTGCGGTAAGCGGAAAGAGCCTTTAATAAGGGATCGGGAACATAACCAAGCTGCTCTGCCGCTTCCAGAATTCGTTGCCGTGTAGCCTTGGGAATTTTCGGCGAATTCCGGAGCGCCAAGGAAACCGTCGAATAATGAACGCCAACTTTGGCTGCGATATCCTTAATGCTAATCATTCTGCCCATAGGCTTACAATATATCGGTTGTTCCCCATGCGAAGTGGAAGAATCACCTTTATAAACCAGGCAGAGGATTAATCCAAGGGGTTGATACGATGTCGAGCGCCGGAAGTCAGAGCGTGGCGGCTCGGTAATCCCAAGGTGCGGCTAGTTAACTAGTCTACGGTTCGCACGACGATGCCCGGCTGAAGCAGATAAGAATCTGCTCCAGCCGAGAAATCTGCGGCTTCCGCCGCTATTTCTTTTGCAGCAGCGCGGCGGAGTATTCCTTGCCGTTGACGGACATGGGGGCGGTCTGCTTCGCGCGATCCGCGCCTTCGCTGCTCAGCAGCTCGCCTTTGGCCAGGTCGACATCCAGCGCCAGCGGGCCTTTCAGCCCCGCGGTTTTTACGCGAAGGGTGGACCCCTCCGTCGTGGCTGTGGCAGACGCCGCTTCGAAGTTCTTGCGGAAGGCGGCGAACCCGGCGTCATCCAGCCCCTCGGCCACCCGCACCCACACGGCCACCGTACCGTGTCCGTTGGTTTCGGGGGCGGCGGCGCTGTGAGTGACCGTCAGGCGGCGCGCATTGTAGGCACCCCCGTCGTTAATCATCTCCGCCGTGACGGGCTGTCCGTTGGTGTCGATAGCCGCGACGAAACGGATACCCGCCACGACGTCGCCGATGCGAAGGAAGCAAACGTTATTGGTCAACGGTTGCGAGGGCTTGTCCGCCGCGACGGGCTGTCCGCCGATCCAGACAACGGCTTCGGTGGGGAGAACCAAGTGCGAAAGCAGGCAGGCCAGGGGGTATTCGGGCTTGAAGGGTTTCGTGTCGTTCGGCGGGCAGGAGGCCATGAAGAGGACTTCCGGCCCCGCCTGCACGGCGCGGAACTGCGGGATCAAGTGGTGCGCTTTTTTGTGGCCGCTGGCGCCGCTGGCCACTTTGCCTTTGCCGTAGGGGTCGCCGCGTCCGTCCATGAAGTAGCTCACCATCACCATCTTGGAGCCGGTGGGGCCGGCCAGGTTCAGCGCGAAGGGCTTGTCCTCTGGGCCGTGGCTCTCCCCGGTCACGCCGATGCTGAAGCGGTGGCCAACGTACTGGCTGGCCCAGGTGGTGGGCAAGGTGTCCCACTTTTGGTAAACAAAACGGGGAATGTTGGAAAGGGCTTCCTGCCGCAAGTTGGCGGGCGGGGTCCAGTGGGCCGTATCAAGGAAGACGTGGTAATAGGCCAGCTTGGCTTGGCTTTCGTTGATCCACCCGGCCCGCAGCAAATGCTGGTCGAGGTAGCCGTGGCCGGTGAGGTAATCGTAATCACGCCCATGCGCGCCGCCCAGGCGGCCGGCGGGTTCAAACCAGTTGACCGCGATGTTCGTCCAGAACAGCCGCAGCGCCCCTTCGGCTTTTTCCTTCAAGACGGGGTCGCTCAAGAGCTTGGCCATCAGCCCCAGGCTGTCGATGTCAGTGGCGTAATAAGTGGGGCTAAGGTATTCGCGGATGCCGTTTTTCCCGGTGTAAGTAAGCCACTCGTCGAACATGGCCGCGCCTTCCTGCGTCAGTTCGGGCTTTTTAAGCCCTTCGCCGATGGCCAGCAGGTTCCAGGTTTTCATCAGGAAGATGTTCGTGTAGTTCACGTAAACCTTCTGCCGGTGAATGCCCTCAATGCAGTGTTCGAGCATGCGGTCCAGGGTGGTGCGGGCCTCGGGGGAAAGGCGGTCGTAGAAGCGGAGCTTCACCACCGTGGCCGCTTGGGCGATGAACTCCACCGCGTTCAAGTCGCCGGGGGTATCCTCGCGCCAATACCAGCAGAAATTGCCATACGTTTTGCTGGCCGGGTCGAGATCCTGCTTCTTTTCAAGGAGTTTGAGGGAAGTCTCGGCCTGCGTGCGGTAACGCTGCCAGTCCGTGTCTCCAACGGCTTCCAGGACGAAATCCATCACATCACGGACTCCGAGTTCCGGGCCTTCGGCTTCGATTTTAGACCACTGGCGGTCGAGTCGGCCCGGTTTTTCATCCGCGGCGGAAGCGGCGAGAGGCGTCAACGCCAGCAGGCACGACAAGGAACACAACAAGAGATGGGGGAAGTGCTTCATGGACGCTGTTTAGCCATAAATAAGAAGGCGACGCGAGATATTTCTAGCGATGAAGTATCGGTAACGTTAACGCTGGAAACCGGTGCATCTATCCGGCGGCCAGAGCCGCACCGCCGCCCGTATCCAGAAGCGTGAAGATCGGCACCAAACGGGTTTATGAACCGGCGGCGGCGGGCGACGGCAAGCGGTTCCTGGTGGAGCGTCTATGGCCTCGCGGCATTAAAAAGGAAGAGCTGCCGCTGGCGGGCTGGCTAAAAGATGCGGCCCCCAGCTCGGAACTGCGGCGGTGGTTCGGCCACGACCCGCGCCGGTGGGAGGACTTCCAGGAACGCTACCGGGCGGAACTGGAGGCGAACCCCGGGGCCTGGGAGCCGCTGCTCGGCGAGGCGATTCACGGCACCGTAACGTTGCTTTACAGCGCCCACGACAAGGAGCACAACAGCGCGTTGGTACTCCAGCTTTTCCTGCAAGAGCACGCAGCTTCTCTTCACCGGCGCTAAACCCGGTTAGCGGTGGCAGCAATGGCACTCGGCGGGCGCATCCTCGCGCTCGGGGTACTCAAAAGTGCGGCCCTCGTAGTTGCGGATCACCGTTTTTTCAGCGTCGTGGTAGAGGATGTAATCCGGGTTCACGGGCACCTTGCCGCCGCCGCCCGGGGCGTCGATGACGTATTGCGGCACGGCGTAGCCGGAGGTGTGGCCGCGCAGGCCCTCGATCAACTCGATGCCCTTGCTCACCGGCACTTGCAGGTGGGAGGAGCCCAGGATCAAGTCGAGCTGGTAGAGGTAATAAGGCCGCACCCGGCATAGGATGAGCTTGTGCACCAGCGCGCGCATGGTCTCCAGGTTGTCGTTCACGCCCGCCAGCAGCACGCTCTGGTTGCCCAGCGGAATGCCTGCATCCGCGAGCCGCCCCAGGGCATCGCGCGTTTCCACGGTCAGTTCGCGCGGGTGGTTCACGTGCACGCTCATCCAAAGCGGGTGGTATTTCCTAAGCATGGCGCAGAGTTCGGGCGTCACGCGCTGCGGCAGGAAGATCGGCACGCGGGAGCCGATGCGGATCAACTCGATGTGCTCGATGGAACGGAGCCGCTTGAGGATGCCCTCCAGGCGGTCGTCGGAAAGCAGCAGCGGGTCGCCGCCGGAAATAAGCACGTCGCGCACTTCATGGTGGGCCTCCAGGTAACGGTAGGCCGCCTCGAAATCGATATGCAGTTCCTGCTCGCCCGCGCCGCTCACCACGCGACTACGGGTGCAGTAGCGGCAGTAGGAGGCGCAGCGGTCCGTGGCCAGCAGCAGCACGCGGTCCGGGTAGCGGTGCACCAGGCCGGGGGCCACCATGTCGGCGTCCTCCCCGCAGGGATCGGCCATTTCGAGCGGCGAAACCCGGGTTTCCTCCAGCCGGGGAATCACCTGGCGGCGGATGGGGCACGCCGGGTCGTTCCGGTCGATCAGGTTGAAGAAATGGGGCGTGATGGCCAGGGCCAGTTTACTGCCCGAGAGGATGGTGCCCGCGCGCTCCTGGGGCGTCAATTCCATGAGCGCCTCCAGTTGGGCGAGTGAATGAATGCGGTTCTTGAGCTGCCATCTCCAGTCATTCCACTGAGTGGCGCTCACATAGGGCCAGCAGCCAGGCGCATGGGACTCAAACGCCTTCAGGTTCTTATGCATGGTTTTCGGGCAGGTTACCCCGGAGTTGGCCTTTGTCAACTGCCCGCGCGACGGTTGCGGGTTTTCGGGGAAAATGGCAGATTCGGGTTGAACAGAAGCCCCTTTTTTCTGTCATAAAAGGCAATTGCTTATGATCGCATCTCTCCACAAAGCAGCCCGTGCGCTACCGGTTTTGGGTCTCCTGGCGCTGGCCGCTCCGCTGCCCGCCGAGGCCCAGGCTTCCGGAAATCTTCTCCGCCAACTCGACGAAGGCTTTGTTCAGGTGTTCGAGAAAGTGGCTCCATGCGTGGTGGTTATTGACGTTTCGAAAAAGGCGCCCCCCCTGGATGATGAAAGCGGCGGCGGGTTCGATTTTTTCTTCCGTTCCCCCGACGCGGGCTTGCGTAACCCTTTGAAAATGAAAGACCCGCCCACGCGCGGGGAAGGCTCCGGCATCGTGATTCGCGCCGACGGCTACATCGCCACCAACGCCCACGTCGTCCAGGGGGCCGAAAAACTGACCGTGAAGCTGAAGGACGGCCGCCAGTTCACGGCGAAAGTGATCGGCACCGACGAGCTGACGGACATCGCCGTCATCAAAATCGACGCCGCCGGGCTGCCCGTGGCCGAGTGGGGCGACAGCGACAAGGTGCGCACCGGCCAGCTCGTCTGCGCCATCGGCGTTCCCTACGCCCTGGACTACTCGTTCACCATCGGCTGCGTGAGCGGCAAAGGGCGCTCCGGGCTGACGCCGGAGATCACCCCGTTCGAGGATTACCTGCAAACCTCCGCGCTCATCAACCCCGGCAACTCCGGCGGTCCGCTCATCGACGTGGATGGCCGGGTCATCGGCATGAACACGCTGGTCAACGGCCTCAACCGGGGGCTCGCCTTCGCCATTCCCGCGAACATGCTCAAGGAGACCGCCGCGCAACTCATCGCCAGCGGCAAAGTGGCCCACCCGGCGCTCGGCATTCGCATCGAAACCCTGGGGGCCGACTCCAGCCTGCGCGAACAGATCACCGGGGTGGAAAAGGGAGCCGTCATCACCACCATCGAGCCCGATACCCCCGCTTATAAGAGCGATCTGCGCCCGGCGGACGTCATCACCGCCATCGACGGCGTGCCCGTGGGCAGCGCCCTGGAGTTGCGCCGCCAAGTGTTGGCCAAAAGAGTGGGGCAGAAAGTCACGCTCACCGTTTCCAGGGCGGGCAAGGAGCTTAAAATGGAACTGACCACCGGCGAAATGCCCCGCGCTGCCGCGGAAGGCGCCGCCGCGCCGGAGCCGGCCACCGCCCAAACCGGCGGCGAAGTGGAAGCCCGGCTGGGCCTGCGGCTCGGTGAACTAACCCAGGCCACGGCCAGCCAGCTTGGGCTGAAAAACGCCAGCGGAGTGCTGGTCACCGGGGTGGCCCCGGAGAGCCCCGCCGCCATCGCGGGCATCCAAAAAGACGACGTGATTACCGAAATCGACTCCAAACCCGCCCCCGATCTGGCCGCCGCGCGCAAGCTGCTGGGCAGCCACGACGAGAAAAAAGCCGTACTTTTGTTCCTCGAACGCAAAGGACAAAAGACCTACGGGGTGGTGAAAATCGAAAAATAGGTGTTCCTTGGTTGGGCGGACGGCACCGAAGGGTATATCGGTGCCGTCCGTTTCATTTTTGGAGCCCTTAGACCAGCGGCTTCGCGCAGTTGGTGCTCATGGCTTCCAGGGTGGCGCGAACGTTGGCTTCGATGGTGAAGCGCGAGGCCAGTTCCAGAATGGCGGGACGGGCGCTGGCGCGGCGCTCGGGGTCGCTCCACTCTTTCAGCGCCCGGGCGATCGCGGCGGAATCGGCGGGGTCTTCGATGATTTCCCCCTCCCGGCCAGGGCGCAGGACTTCCGATACCCCGTTGGCGGTGGTGGTCACCACTGGCAGCCCGGCGGCCAGGGCTTCCAGGCAGGCGTTGGAAAACGGGTCGTAAAACGTGGGCAGCAGAAAGAGATCCGCCGCCGCGTAGCAAGCGGACATGTGCTTGACCGGTCCCAGGAAGCGGACGCGCTCGCTGCCGCCGCCGCAAGCCTGGTACGCCTTGGGGTCCCCCTTGCCCGCCACGAGAAGTAACGGGCGTACGCCGGGGGCGGCGGGCATGCGGTTGACGGCTTCGATGGCGGCGCGCAGTCCTTTTCGCTGCCAGCCGCTTCCGGCGAAAAGAATGGCGAAATCCGTGGGGGCGAGCCCCCATTGTGCGCGGGTTTGCTCACGCAGGTCCGGCGCAGACCCCTCCCCCGGCGGCCGGGTGGGCAAGCCGTTATAGACCACGAAAATCCGCGAGGCGGGGTAGCCATATTCGCGCACGATTTCCTCCTTCACCATCCGGCAGTTGGCAATGACGATGCCCGCGCCGTCACTGGAGAAAAGCCGCGCCTCCAGGTCGAGCAATTCCCGGTGTTTGCGGTTGAAGATGCGGGCCCAGCGCCTCCAGGCGGGTTCGAAGGCGTCGCGGCGGCGCAGCCAGGCCCGGTGCACGCCGTCCCCGGCCCGGTAGGCGTCGCAGGAACCGACGCGCTCCAGGGAAAAAAGGTAGTCGCAAGCCCCCGGGGTGCGCATCCGTGGGCGCGCCGCCCGAAGCGCGGCGTCGAAGGTCTTGGGCGTGCCGCCGCCGATGACTTCCACCCGGCCGCCGGGCCATTCCTCCGCGGGCCAGTCTGAGGAGGTAAAGAGCGTGCATTCGTGCCCGGCCCCAATGAGCGCCCGGGCGAACCGTTTCAAGTAAGTTTCGGCCCCGCCCGTGGGGGAGTAGCCGCGCCGCACCAGGCCGATGTGGATGGAGCCGGTTTTCATGAATTAAGGGAAACCCGGAAGGGAACCTGGGGATGAAGCTGAAGTCGCGCGCTGGAAAACATCGAAGCCCCAGAATAAAGGTTTACGGCTCCGATTTATACCTAATCTTTTCAACGGGGGAAACGGGACGGGAGAAGGGAAAGATCGACGGATACCCCAAATCGTGGTATCGACACCCTCTCCTCACCCTTTTTCCTGAATTTTTCCCTTACATGAGCAAAAAAAACGAGGCCACGCCCAAAATGCCGATGCGCGAACTGATGCGCCGCATGTGGGTGCCCTACAAACAGCTTCTCCCTTACCTCCTCCACTATAAATGGCGCTTCATCGCTGGGTTGCTCTTCGGCGTGGCTTCCGGTGTCACCAACTCCCTGGTGCCGCTGACCCTCAAACAGGTGGCCGACACCATTTTCCCCGGCGGCGGCGGGGCCAATTTAAAGCACGTGAGCGCCGACATGCTCACCCAGGGGCCGACGGTTTCCTCCATGGTGCTCGTCTGTTCGCTCATCCCCGTGGTGATGCTCGCCCGCAGCATTTTTGGCTACCTGAACACGTATTGCGTGACGTGGGTGAGCCTCAAACTGCTCAATGACATCCGCAACGACCTGTTCCGCCGGATCATCGCGCAGCCTCTCTCATTCTTTAACACCCGACATTCGGGCATGTTGATCGGCAACATCATGAACGACTCGCGCATGGCCCAGACGGCCCTTTCGCAAGTCAGCGCCGATGTGGTGACGCAGCCGGTTACCGTCATCACCTCCGTCGCGGTGCTGCTGCACCTGGACTGGCGCTTCACCATCATCGCGCTCATTTTGTTCCCCGTTTGCCTGGTGCCCATCGCCATTTTCGGCAAGAAAGTGCGCAAAGAGGGCGGTTCGGAAGAAGCCCGGGCGGGGATGATGATGGTCATTCTCCAGGAAGCCTTCGCGGGCATCCGCGTGGTGAAGGCCCTGGTGCGCGAGCCGCACGAGATCAAGAGCTTCGAGGAATCCGGCGACGTGCAGTTCACCGTGGCCATGAAGGTGCGGCGGGCCATCGAAATCGTCGGCCCCATCATCGAGGCCGTTTCCGCCATAGGCGTGATGCTGGCCCTGGTGTACGTGGGCGTGCGCGGGATCTCCGCGGGCACGTTCCTGGCCCTGGTTTCGGCCCTCTTCATGATGTACGACCCGGTCAAGAAGCTCTCGAAAATCCATCTGCAGCTTCAAAAAGCCCTGGTCTCCACCGAGCGCATTTTCGAACTGATGCACGTGAGACCGGAAATTCAGGACACCCCCGGCGCGGTGGAACTGGGCCGGGTGCGCGGGGAGATCACTTTCGAGAACGTCGGCTTCCGCTACCGGGACGATCTCGCGCCCGCCGTGGAGGGCATCGACCTCCACATCGAGCCGGGCAAGACCTATGCGCTCGTGGGCCAGAGCGGCGCGGGCAAGAGCACCATCCTAAGCCTCCTGATGCGCTTCTACGATCCGCAATGCGGCACGATCCGCATCGACGGTCACGACCTGCGGGAGGTTTCCCAAGCCAGCCTGCGCAAAAACATGGCCATTGTGACGCAGGACACGTTCCTTTTCCACACCACCATCATGGAGAACATCCGCTACGGGCGGCTCGACGCCACCGACGAGGAAGTCTACGCGGCGGCGCAGCAGGCCTACGCGCACGAGTTCATCTGCGCCCAGCCGGAAGGCTACCAGACGATGGTGGGCGACAAGGGGTGCATGCTTTCCGGCGGCCAGCAGCAGCGCGTGGCCATCGCCCGGGCGCTGCTCAAGAACGCCCCCATCCTGCTCCTGGACGAAGCCACCAGCGCGCTCGATTCCGAGGCGGAAAAACAAATCCAGCTTGCCCTTGACCGGCTGGCTGAGGGGCGTACCGTCATTGCCATCGCCCACCGGCTTTCCACCATCCTCAACGCCGACCAGATCGTCAGCATGGCTGACGGCCGCATTGTCGAAAAGGGAACCCACGAAGAACTCTTCGCCCTGGATGGCAACTACCGGCGGCTCTATGATTTGCAATTCAACTCCCATGACGAAGCTGCTTAATTTTCATTGCCCGATGAAACCCCTCGCTTTTGCCCTGACCGTCGCCTTTGCCTGCTGCGCCGCCGCCGTTTCCGCCAGCGCCCAGCAGGCCATCCAGCTTCCCCCGGAAGCCAACCAGCCTTCCATCAAGGTCACCACCCGCATCGACGCGAACGGGAACCGCACCGACATCCAGAAGGATCTGGAGGCCGGCACCAGCGAAACCAAAACCTACGACAAGAACCATAAGCTCGTCCGCCGCATCGTCTTCTCCCTCAACGAGCAGGGCAAGGAAACCGACGGCGTGATTTACAACGGCCAGAACAAAGTGATGGGCGGCGCGTCCTTCAAATATGACGCCCAGGGGCGCCTCTACGAGCAAAGCGAGAAAAACGCCGCGGGCATCGTCACGCGCCGGGTGGTTATGCGCTACGATCCCACCACCGGACGGCTCGCGGGCATGGACGCCTACGATGGCCAGGGCCAAAAGATTCAAAGCGATACGGAAGCCGGCGCCCCGAAAATCCGCAAAAAGAAATAGAAGCCCGATCCCTTCGTTTATGGCCGCGCTATTGATCCTGAGCACCTTTGGAGACATCGGGACGGCCCGGAGCGCGGCCGCCACGCTGGTGGAAGAGCGCCTGGCCGCATGCGCCAATCTGCTCCCCGGCGTGCAGTCGATCTACCGCTGGCGGGGCAAAGTGGAAACCGCCGCCGAAGTGATGGTCCTATTCAAGACCACGGAAGCGGCGCAGGCCCGTTTCCAAGCACGGCTGAAGGCATTGCACCCCTACGAAGTGCCCGAGATGCTCGTATTACGCCCCGAGGACGGCCTGCCCGAGTATCTGCGGTGGATTGAGGAAAGCGTGGAATAGATCCGGGGAACAAACTGCCGGAGCGGTTGATCCCTCCGCGCTCCTTTGGTATAAAGCCGCACCGGAATGATGACCCCTGGCGTTTTTTTCCCTCGGCTTCGCGCCGCCATCGCGGCTGCGGCCATGGCGGCGGCACTTCCCGGGCTTGCCGCCGAGTCCCGCGATCTCCAGCCCATGCCACCTTTCCAGGCCGGCACCGCCGCCTCCGTTCCTGTGTGGGGGACCAACGACAACATCGGGTTCAGCCTCCCCGCCGATGACGTTCTCCGCTCCAAACGCCCCCTCTACGTCCGCGTGCGCTATCTGGACGAAGGGGCTGGCTTAATCAAGCTCACCTACCGTTGCGATGGGGATCGCTGGACGGACTCCGAAATCCATCTCCGCTCCTCCCGCATCGGCACGGGGCAGTTCGTCGAATCGTTCCATGAGTTAAAACAACCGGCGTTCTCCGGCAGCGGCGCGGTGCTGCGCCTTCGGATTTTGCAACCCCAGGGAACGCCGCTTTCCGTGGAAAAGGTGACGGTACAGGACGAACCGTTTGCCGAGCCGCTTTTTCAGGAAGTGATCCAGGAGCCGTGGAAACTGCCGCTGGTCTTTCCTCCAGGCGGCGTGGCCGTGCCCCGTTCGCTGAAAGGGACCGTGATGGTGGGCTACCAGGGCTGGTTCCGCACACCCAACGATCTCTACGACAGCGGCTGGCGGCATTGGTTCAAGAATGGCACGCCGGGGGATTATACCATCGATATGTGGCCCGACGTAAGCGCCTACCCTCCCGCCACGCGGGTGCAGGCGGGAGCGTTGACGACGCAAAGCGGCCGCCCGGCGTACCTGTTTTCATCGGCATCGCAGGAGGTGGTGGATCAGCACTTCCGCTGGATGCGCGAATCCCATATCGACGGCGCTTTCCTGCAACGTTTCCTGAGCCACCGGGCCGGGGGTGATGACGGCACCCCCGAGTGGGTGCTCTACGCCGTTCGGAAAGCGGCCTTCGCACAGCAGCGGTTGTGGGCCATTGAATATGACGTCAGCGGCCTCAAAAACGAAACCGTGCTCGAGGTGCTCAAGCGGGATTGGAGCTGGCTGGTGGACGTGCTCAAAATCACCGCCGACCCCTGTTACCTCCGCGAAAACGGGCGACCCGTGGTTTTTATTTGGGGGCTGCCGGTTTTAAGCCGGGGCTTCACGCCCGAGGCCGCCGATGCGGTGGTGGATTTTTTTAAAAACGACCCAGTTTACGGGAAAAACTACGTCATCGGCGGAGTACCCGCCCAATGGCGCAAACAACCCGAATGGCTGGACCACTTGCGCCGCTACGACAGCATCCTGACATGGCAGGGACGGGAATACGAAAAGGACCGGAAGGATTTCCAGCGGCTGGGCATTCAATATTACCCCCACGTCTGGCCCGGCTTCAGTTGGTCGCATCTCAAGGAGGTTTCCAATCAATACACCCCGCGCGAGGGCGGCGCGTTTTATTGGAATTTGATAACCCAGGCGCTAGGGGCGGGCAACGACCGGCTCTTCATCGGCATGTTCGACGAATATGACGAAGGCACGGCGATCATGCCCATGAGCGACGATCCCCCCGCGCCCAAACCGGGCTATGGACGTTTCCTCACGAACGAAGGCCGCTCCCCGGGCTGGTGGTTAAAGCTCACCTCCCATGCGAAGGAGACGATGCAGAACCCGGCATCGCATTGGGCTTTCCCAAAAAGCGATGCTGAACCAAGGCGATGAGCCGATGATGACGCTTGGTATAATAGGTTCCAAGAATTACATCCACAAATTGCGGTCTAGGGTTCGGCACTGAATGGTGTTCGCTCAGATGCTCCGCCGTGATCGCGGGAGCGGCAGCGAGCCCGGCGCTCATTGTCCACGTTTGCCCGAGGCTTCCCGCCAATCATCAAGGCCAGCTTTTCTAGCTCCTCCCGAGTCCAATTCTGCGACTTCGGGTTTACCTCACCCGCGATAGCTTCGGCATAACCCAGCGGATAGGGCTGGAGCGGCGTCTCAGTATTCGATCCACGCATATTTCGCGAAGAACCACCCGCTTAATTTTACATGCCTAGTATTTATCAATGACAGAATACATCTAGGGAATTCTCCCCATAGTTTTTCCAGGGTTTGGCTCATAAAAACACCATCGTTCGAAATGGACCCATCGTCCCGAGAACATTGATGCCCATGCAAAACAATCACTATGACAAACCCTAAATATAAGGTGGTGGTGTTAGACTGTCCTTATGATACGTGGTCCAACGAAACCACCCAAAAATTATTCAGTAGTATTATAAATCTTAAACTGGAAGGCTATAAATCCTACTATCCGGACGGGGTGCTTCCAATGGATACATATGATTTCATTGCGACTCACATTCTTGTTTGCCAGGACGAAGAAGGAGAACTTCGGCCATTGACCGGGTTCAAATCGGTAACTTCGATGCGCTGCAAACGATTCAGCCTTCCATTTACAGCTTCCCACATTCTCTCGCTCAGCAATATGCCGCAGCATGCCGAAAGGGTAGCATCGCTTATCAAGAGCTGCGATGAATCAGGGAACATGCTCGCGTATGACAGCCAATGGACGGTTCTTCCGGAAATAAAGAAAAACCGGCTAATCCACTACACTCTGCAGGAGCTTTTCATTGCAAATGTAGTGCACTGGCACACGGCGGCGTCCACTCATCACGAACTTCTTGGCCTCGGAGCTTGCCGGGTCCGAACCGACAAATTCTTCGAACGCGTTGGGTTCCGTCGGTTAACAAACGAAGGGGAACTGCTGCCGCCGTTTGGTTACGAGTCACCCACCGGAACGGAAGTTGCCTTGATCCATTTGGACCGGTTCTCCGAGTTCGCAACAAAGCTAGCCGAAAAATATCAACCCCTTTGGGATGATCGAGTCACCATCGCAGCATAATTACCTATTTATATGAAATCAGTTTTTGAAAGCTTTACTGGACAGCGTTTTTTGCCGACGGAAGACCTTTTTCCTGCGTTAAAAGAATACGTTGCGCAAAAAATCGTGCCTAATCTCCGGGATTGGGAAAAGAATGCGCAAATTCCTGAATCGGCGTGGGCGGACCTCCATTCCATGGGCCTTTGGGCGCTGGCGGTTCCAAAAGACTTGGGCGGCTGCCAGGTATCCACGTTATCACTCGTTCCCATCATCCGGGAACTGGCGTATGGTTCTTCCGCGCTGGCTACTGCCCTCACCGCCAGCATTATGTCAGGTTTGTGTATCTTTTTGGGCGCCAATGCCCCGCTGCGGCAGAGATACGGACAACGTGTCTTGGAGCACGGGGATATCTCTGCGTTTGCCATGACGGAAAAAGAAGGCGGCAGCGACTTGTCCAATATTCAAACCACCGCCAGGGTCGTTCCCGGAGGTTATATTCTTCAAGGTGAGAAATGTTTTGTGACTAATGCCGATCAGGCTAAGCATTTTGTCATCCTTGCACGTCTTGCGCACGAACGCCGTGCGAGCCGGGGACTGACGATGTTCTACGTTACGGCCGGCACCCCCGGCCTGGAGGTCCAAGCGCCTTACAAAAAATTCGGGCAAAACGCAGTGAAGACATGCCCGATTTCGCTTCACGATGTTTTTGTTCCCGACCAGCATCGGATAGGCGAGCCGGGATCAGCCCAGGATCTTTCCTACCGGGTTTTGCAGAGGAGCCGCTGCTTTCTTGCGGCGGGAGCTATTGGTCTTTGCGAAAGGGGGTATGATCTTGCCAAAGAATATTTGTCAAAACGAATTATCCTTCGCAGGAGTCTTCTTTCGCAACCGGTGATCCGCAATTTGTTTACCCAGTTGAATACTGAAAAGGAAGCCGCATGGCAGCTCGTCCTCTCGGCCGCTCAGGATTGGGACGATAATGCTCCCAGCCTACACCGCATCAACATGGCGAAGCTTTATGCTGGCCAAGTTGCCAATCGCTTCATTGGAGCCATGATGGAGCTCTACGGAGGATGGTCTTATACTGACACCTATGAAATTGAGCAGCTCCAACGGGATGTGAAGTTCTATGAGGCAGTGGAAGGGCCTGCGTTTGTGCAGCAGATCCTGATTAGCCGGGGCCTGTTTCCGCCCAAGGTTGGAACAAGTGAAGAGGCTCTCTCCTAAACGAGGGTTCCGGGAGGAGGCGCGATCTCCTCAAAATGTAGGCTGACCCGGGTGAACTGCAA
Source organism: uncultured Chthoniobacteraceae bacterium (assembly GCA_964513965.1). GTDB lineage: Bacteria > Verrucomicrobiota > Verrucomicrobiia > Chthoniobacterales > Chthoniobacteraceae > UBA695. The sequence continues at coordinate 492,805 of CAZEOO010000001.1, read as the reverse complement.
TCCGTGCAAATCACCCGGGCTTTGCCTAGTAATTACTAGAAATCTTCCGTGAAGCCATATTGGAAGCAACACCCAATCAATTGAGCGCTTATTTCCGCCGGGGGTGATTACACCTCTCCCGATGACGATATCCAATAGGGAGACTTCCCCATAGGGGGAGCCGATGACTCAGAAAAGAAACGTCAGTTTCTATTAAGCGTAGATCGAACGCAGCGTTTGCTGCGCCCAAAGTGCTGCACCGCCTCGCCTTTCAACTCCCAGTTTTTCCATGATATGCTCGATGTGATGCCCTGCCGTTTTAACGCTGATGTTCAAAATGATGGCGATTTCGGGATTGGTCTTCCCCTGCATGACCCAACTCAAAACTTCGGATTCACGATCAGTCAGTCCATATTGTTTAAAAACCGAATATGGAACTACGCGGAGCTGTTCCTCCAGAACAAGCATGTGTTCATTAGCACTATGGTTGGGTACAAATCGAACGTTGAGGCTGGAATTCTCTCCCTCTTGAGTAAAGGGGTGCATTACGCCTGAAGAGAGATGTTCGAATGTCGGGTCCTTAAGCACTGGCTTCAACCAACGATAGAGCACATCAGGAAGTTTGTTGGCTATAATTGGGCCAAAATACCGATCGACACAATCTGCTGCCTTGTGAGAACAGAAGAGAATGGTTCCGTCGCTGGAAAACACGATAGTTCCGCCACCTCCTGGTGAATCGGCAACCTGATGCATCCTTTCTTGAATCTTAACAAACGTCTTGGCGTTCTGAATGGCTTGCGAGAGGTGAGTCGCCAAAATGCCCAAGATAAAACGATCCGTTTCCGAAAAATCACGTTGCTTTCGATTCGCAGCGAAGCCTATTTCCATGCGTCCCGCCAAAAACATAAATCCAATTTGATGGCGAATATTAAGCTTCCGAAAGAATTCATTATACAGCTCAGTTCGGTACCACTCGCTTGTCGTCACAAAATCCGATATTTTTACCACCTGTTGGGATTTTGTCTTTCTGATATAGGAAATGCTCGGATGCTGGTCAGCAAGAATGGCAAAAACATCGCTTAGGGCAGGGGCAACGATGGGGTCGAGCACACAAGAAAATTGACCATCTCCAAACTCATTGTACGACAAATTCTCACATCCCACCATCGTTCTGACAACGCCAAGAAACTTGGTAGGAATTTCATTGGGAGCTGCGGGAGCATACAACCGCAGAATTCCATCGGACAAACGAGAGAGGAGTTCTGAGGGAACGCGCATTTTTTTAATTAGGTTGGAGAAGTTTTCGGTATATGGCTTATAGCTAAATTGATTCGAAGATAGCAAGGAATGAAGCGTCAAGAAAAAAACATCTCAAAAATTGCAACACTTTTCAACAAGGCACTGATTTACCTTTATGCAAACACCCCCGCCAATGACGCCGATGACTTTGCCGCAAGGGCGCACAGAGCTTTCGGCATCCTGTTTCCAAATCGATGCATTTCTTACGATGAAATCGATTATCGAACGGGCGTCGTCACGAATGCAATTGATAAGCCATTGCCCGTAACCGAAGAATACCTCCTTGAGAGGTGGAAGCAATGGTCTACTGAACATCCGTGTATTATTTACCGTCGAGCAGGCGGCACTCGGACCGTGCTCCAAATCAGCGATTTCATTACGGACCGCCAATTTATGAAAACCTCGTTTTACAACGAGTTTTGGAAGCTGCTTGGCATACGGCATCAATTGTCTGCAGTTGTGCCACTTCACGACCGTGTCTTGGCGGTTTCTGTGAATCGTGACACGATTTTTACCTCTCAGGAAGTTGAGCTCATGACGTTAATGCAGCTACATCTTACCCAGGCATACCAGATCTCGAAATCCATCGCATCAGGATATCCAGCCATTTCCACGCCTCTCATCGAGAGATTGCAGAAACGACTCTCGGAGATCGGAGATATTGAAGTTGTCGATGGGCTATGGAAAGGCAACGTCACTACAGGAAAGCTGTGGCGAAAATCATAGCTTAAAATAGCTTTAACTTTTTTTATTATTTATGACGAACTGGAATGACTATTCAAAAACCTACGATTTAATGGCGTCAGTGACGCCCGCCTACAGGGATTTGGTACAGCGTTTTAGGGAGGATATCCGCCAATGGAGGCTCGCTGACGACGCTACTATTCTTGAAATCGGAGCGGGCACTGGAAATTTTGCATTGGAGGCGGCGAAGTTGCATCCCAGTGCGACGATCATTCATAGCGAACCTGAAAAAGGCATGCAACGACACGCAATGGAAAAGGCAATGCGAATGGGCATTTCCAACATCCAGTTTATCTCGGCGCGCGCCGACGAGTTGTCATTTCCTTGCGAAGCATTGGATGCGGCGATTGCGGTGCATGTGCTCTACGCCATTCCCAATCCAATCGATTTTTTGAAAAAATTGCATGGATGGCTACGCCCTGGAGCTTTGTTTTTTGCCTGCGATGCCGGGCGTGTTATGGATACTTCCGACTGGAAGGAATATCTGCGGCGTGAATTGATCCGTGAACATGGTTGGCTTAAGGCCATGACCATCATGTGGAGGACCCGCGGCATTTTTGGTGCTAATAAAAAGATTTCTGAAATGCAGCGGGCGCACCAATACTGGACCCATTCGGGCGACGAATTCGCAGATGCATTTCGTAGCGCCGGTTTTTTAATAGAACGAAGGGATATCGTTTATCGTGGATGCAGTGACCTGCTGATTGCGCGGAAAATGTAGAAAGAACGTCATCGACTGAAAAATGGTCTTGCTTGCAAAGGACTAGCAAAATAGCTCTCCTCGACCATTAAAACTTCTTCCTACCTGCGCTCACTTCTCCTTTTTATTAGTCGAATTCAGCTTGGGGGCAGATCCTTGTGAAAGGCTATCGGAGATAATGTGCTGATTGCTTTCGAACTTTAGAGCATTTCAAATAACACTGTGGCCAGTGGCTTGGCTGGACCGAAGCTAATTGAATAGCCTCAAATGCTTGTCCTAAGTCGAAAAATTGGAGAAACAATCCACATGGGTCAGAAGGTCACCTCTACGCCGCAGGTAATGCTGTGAGAGGTGTAGTTGGCGCGGCCAAGGTCGCCGGTGTAATAGGTGTAGATCCCCTGCGTTCGAGTTAGCTGAAACGTCGCTCCGGCATCCAGAAGCAAGCTGTCGCGGCCGATATCGGGCCCTTTGACGGTGAATGCCCCGCCAGGCAGGAAGCTGGCTCCGATGCCCCGTGAGGCGTCGAGGTATTCATGCTGCCATTGAGCCCTTATTTGTGGCGTGATGCCGATTTGGTCCACTTGGAACGCATATGAGGCTTGCCAACCGGCGGTCGATTTCAGCGAGGCCTCGCTCTGGTCGCCCACTTGCAGCGGCGCGAGCGACCCGTGTTCGGTAAATCCGTCGATCCCCACCCAGCTATAACGCATCGACGCCGTCGGCCCGGTGCTGAGCCCGTCGCGCTGGTACGTGTAACCCGTCCCCAGCAGGGCGTTGAAGTCGTTGCCGTCGGCATCGCCGCGCGAGATGCCGCCCAGGGTATCGCGCTTGGTGTTATAGCTATTGATTCCGCCGCCCAACGCGCTGTTCACATAGAACCCACCATCAAACACCGTGGCATAGAGGCCCGCTTTTCCGCTGTCGATTTTTACGGAGCCGTCTCCCCGTCCGTTGGAGGAGGTGTTGGCATAGCCCGCCGTCACGCCCATGGCCGCGTGCTCTCCCAAGCGGCAATCCGCCCCGGTGGTGAGGCCGCCGGTAATGAAGTTGGTCCCGAGCGCGCTCGCCGTGTTCCCCTCGTCCACAAACTCTCCCGAACCGGCGATGAAAAATCCCCAGCGGTCACTGATGGGGGTGGCGGCCAGCGGCTTGCCGTCTTTGCCGATGGGTTGTTTGCCGTCGGCATTGCCATTCACGCTTCGGGTTCCATGGGAATCGCTCAAACTGAGACCGCTCGCGCTAAATCCAGCCGCGCCGCCGCGAATCTCCTCCATGCGCCGTTCCAGGTTAACCGCCTGCACCTGGGCGGAGGCGATGCTGGCGTCAAACATCGTAATCAGATCCGTCGGCACGATTTTTTCCAGTTCCCGCGGGATTCCGGTTTCGGGGATGCCGTCGAGATATCTGACCAAGTCGGCCGTGGCCGAAGCGTTTACCACTTTGTCCAAAGCCTTCGCCACGGCATGTTCGTTCGGCGTCAGCCCGGCCACGTCCGCGAACAACCCTTGGGTTGCCACCAGCGTCACGCTCTTGGACTCGTAACTCAAACTCATTTTGATGACATAGCCGGTGTCCAGCGTCGAGAGAGTGCCTGTAATCCCCGCATCCGCGGTGAGGAAGGTAAACGTTTCGCCGATATAAGGCCTGAATTGATCGACGAAAGCGACCTGCAACGTTCCATCCAGCTTGGCCATGCCGCCGATGCCGAGCTTGTCAAAGGCCGTTGACGAGGCGAGCTGGATCAGCAGAGAACCGGCGGAGGTTTGGGTGTAATCGCCGCCGACCGTCAAAAGGCCGGGCGAATTGCCGGGGCTGAGCAGGGACGCGTTCTGCAAGTTTCCGGCGATCTGCCCGGTACCCCCCAATACCCCGCCCGCGAGATTCACATTCCCCGCGATGAAGCCATTGACCACGAGCGCGCCACTGTTGACGGTGGTGTCGCCGGTGTAGGTGCTCGTTCCTGTCAGCATCAGAAGGCCTGTTCCGGTCTTGATGATGGAGCCGCCGGTGCCGCTGCCGCTGCCGCCATCTTGGATCACGCCGCTGAAGAGGGTGTCCAGGTTGTTGCCGCCCACCGTGAGGGTGTTGGCTCCGAGCAAGACGTTCCCGTCCCCCTCGATGGAACCGACGCTCACGGAAGAAATCGAGCGACCGCTGACATCGAGATCAGCGTTCCCGTATAGAACCACCCTGGCCGTCCCGCCGTCGCTGGCATCGTTCAAATAGATGCCGCCGCCCGCGTACCCCCGGGTGCCGCCGGTCGCAACCAGCGTCAGATTCCCCGCGCTCGAAATCCCCTTGAAATACAAAGCACCGCCCGTGGAGCCGAGGTCCGAAGACGAACCCCCGTTGACCACCACGAGGCCGGAACCGAGGGTGCCGTGCGTAGTGGTGCCGTTGTTGTCCACCGTCAGGGAGCCGCCGTCCACGCCCGTGCCGCCGCTGTAGCGGTTGGATGAGGAAAGCGTCACCGCGCCGCCGCCGACTTCGACGCCCAGCGGATTGGATGCGCCGTTGTCCGACAGGACGCCGCTGATGTTGATGTTGCCCGGGCCGGCGAGGTACAACACCTGGCCGCCGTTGGTGCCGGCGGCGATGGCGCCCGCGAGGTTCAACGCGTTGCCGCCCGCGTTGGCTGCCTGGGTAACCACCAGCGCGTGGTTGAGCGTGACCGGACCGGCGAAGGTCGCGTTGCTGTCGGTGCTGCCGCCGATCGTATAGCAGCCCGCCGTTTCATAGGCCGTTACGGTGATGGGATTGGACACTGTAAACGCGCCGCCGATGAGTAGCGTGGGAGTGGAAGGGTTCGCGATGGTATTCGCATCGCCCAGGAGGATCGCCTCGCCGCCGAACGCATGGTTATTCCCGGCGACCAGCGTGCCCGAACTCAGCGTGGTGCCGCCGCCGTAGGTGTTCGAGCCGGAGAGAATTTGCGTTCCCAGGCCGGTCATCGTGAGAGTCATCCCGGCAGCGCCGTCGGCGATGACGCCGGAGTAGCTGTTGGAAAAACCGGCACCCGGGTTGAGGGTGAGCCCGGTGATGGCGCTGTATCCGGCGGTGATGACCGAGGCCAGGTCCGCGCCGCCGACGAGGCCGCCAAAGGTGGGCGCGGTCACGCCGCCGCCCAAGTGGATGACGCCCGCCCCGGAGGTGTCGATGGCGCTGTTCACAAGCGCCAGATTGTGGGTGAGGACGAGCGTTCCCTCCTCGACCAGGGTGTGGCCCGAGTAGAAGTTGGTGCCGGAGAGCGTCAGTGTGCCCGCGCCCGTCTTGGTGAAGGAGCCGCCCGCGCCGGAGCCACTCAAGCTTATGCTATCGAAGATCACCCCGCTAAACTCGGTGCTGAGATCGTTGCCGCCCACCACGAGAGTGTTGGCTCCGAGATCGACGTACCCGTTCCCCTCGATGGAACCGAGGGCGACTCCCCCGGTGGCGTGATTGCTGATGTCCAAAAATCCGTTGCCATTGAGAATCGTCCGGGCTGTTCCGCCATCGGAAGAATCGTCAAAATAAATGCCGCCGCCCCGGGAACCCGCGTCGCCGCCATTGGCGATCAAGGTGGCGCTGCCTGCGCTGGCGATGCCGATGAAATGGGTGGAACCGGGCTTGATGGAGGTGGAGATGAAGCTCCCATCCTCGGTGGGGGCGCTGGTTGTGACCGCGCCGCCGTTGGTCGTCACCACGCCTTGAAGCGCCCCGTGCGTGGTCGTGCCGTTGTTATCCACCGTGAGGGTGCCGCTATCCACGACGGTGCCGCCGCCGTAGGTGTTCGAGCCGGAGAGCGTGAGGGCTCCGCCGATGAGTTGGATGCCCACCTGGTTTGATGCGCCGTTATCTGAAATGATGCCGCTAACATTGATCTTGCCGGGGCCGGAGAAGGTCACCGTCTGGTTGCCGTTACTGCCCCCCGTGATGCCTCCCGCGAGGTCCAGGGCGTTGCTGCCCGTGGTGAGCACCTGGGTGACGGTCAGGCTGTTATTGAGCGTGACCAGGCCGGAAAAGGCCGCGTTGTTATCCGTGCTACCGCCGATCGTATAACCGCCCGCATTCTCCGATATGGTAATGGCGTTCGAGATCGTAAAAGCGCCGCCGATGAGCAGCGCGGGACCCGATTGGTTCGCCGCCGTATTCGCGTCACCGAGGAGCACTTTGCCGCTGCCCAACGCGTGATTGCCACCGACAACCAGCGTGCCCGCGCTCAACGTCGAGCCGCCGCTGTAGGTGTTCGAGCCGGAGAGGATGATGGAACCGGAGCCAACCTTGAGCAGCGCCAGGGTTCCGCCCGTCCCGGCGTTGTCGGCGATGACGCCCGCGTAGTTGCCGCCGCCCTGGTCGTCGTTGCCGAGGGTGAAGAGCGCCCTGGTGCCGATGTGGCTATTAAGCACCGTACCGCCGGTGCCGGTGAAGTTACCCACGCCGAGATTGACGCCGTTGAGGTCCAGCACCCCACCGTTCACCGTCAGGGTCGCGTTCGCCGAGCCGAGTGTGCCAGCACCCTCGAGCCGAAGCGCGCCACCGTTGATGACGGTGCCGCCGCTGTAGGTATTCGAGCCGGAAAGTGTCAGCGAACCGCCGGACAACATGAGCACGCCGCCGGTGCCCAGGGATTCCCCGCCATCCTGGATCACCCCGGAAAACGTCGTGGTTTTGCCGTTGCCGCCCACGTTCAGAGTGTTGCTTCCGAGGAAGATATTCCCATCGCCTTCAATGGACCCAAGGTTGGTGGTCCTGATGGAAAGGCCGCTGATTTCGAGGAACCCATTGCCGTTGACCTCCACGCTGGCCGTACCGCCATCGGAATTTCCGAAAAAATAGATGCCGCCGCCCAATCCCCCGTTGGTGCCGCCGTTGGCGATCAACGTGGCGCTGCCCGCGCTGGAGTCATCCATGAAAACCGTGCTGCCGCCCCTTGCGTCGCTGGCCGAGCCGCCGTTGTTGACGAAGGTGCTGCTGCCCGCGCTGGAAGTGTTATGGAAGGTCACGTTGCCCCCCAAGCCGCCAGCGACGATTCCGCCGTTGTTGGTAAAGATCGCGTTGGCCCCGGCGGTTGCGCTGTTGGTGAAAATGATCCGGCTGATGTTGCCTTCGGCATCCGCGCCGGTCACGAAATTCTGGGCGTTGCCCGCGTCATTGATGATCCCCGTGCCGCTGATGGTCAGCTTGCTGCCGGGGGTGACGTTGAGGGTGAAGGCGTCCGCCCCGGACAGGAACTGGATGCCGCTAACCTTCGTATTCGATGAGATCGAAACGTCCGTCACACTCGATTGCTGGAAGATTGCCGTCGCAGAGGCGCTGTTGGGCGGCCCACCCGCCGAACCGGTGGTCCAGTTCTCCGTCGTGTTCCAGTCGCCGGAACCCGGAACGGAAAGCCACACTTGGTCCGTGGGGTCGCTCAAGGTGAAGCTCACGTTCAGCTTGTTGCCGATGATGCTAAAAGTCGGGTCCACTCCATCAATGGCATTGCCGCTGAGATCCGATGCCGTGAACGAGTCGCTCCCGCTCACCGTTGCCAGGGTGTAGGTTGTGTTCAGGTTGAACCCGCTCCCTTCGGTGAAATTGAACATGCCGCCCCAGGCTTTATCGACCAGGTCGCCGTTGATCTGGAGAAAACTGGAGGAGGTTCCCAGCGTCATGTCGATTGAGCCGCCATACCAAAGCAAGGAGCCGAGGTAGAGCTGCCCCTCTGGCGCGAGAGTCCCCCCGGCATTCAGTGTGACCGCGCCGGTGCCCAGCGCATTCTCGTTCTCGGTCTGCAAAACGCCGCTGTAAAGCGTCGTTCCGCCGCTGTAGCTGCTCGACCCCGAAAGCGTCACCGTTTGAGCGCCGGACTGCACCGCGACCGCGCCGCCGGTTCCCCCTTTGCCGCCCCCATCCTGGATCACCCCGGAAAAGTTGCTGCTGCCGCTAAAGATCAAGGTACTGGCTCCGAGCAGGATGTTGCCCTCCCCCGTGATGGAGCCGAACTTCAGGCCAGCGGCGGAGTGTCCGCTAAGATCGAGAAAGCCGTTGCCATGGAGCGCCAAACTGGCCGTTGCCGCATCGGACTGGCCGTTAAAGTAAATCCCGCCGCCGTTAGCGCCGTTAACCGCGCCGCCATTGGCGACCAGCGTCGCCGTGCCCGCGCTCGCGGTGTCGTTAAAAACCACGGAGCCGCCATGCGCACCCGCCACCGCGCCGCCTTCGGCGCTATAGCTGCCGCCGCCCGCATTCGAACTGTTGCTGAACTGCGTTTCCCCGCCGTAAGCGCCGTTGACCGCGGCGCCTTGGTTGATGAACGAGATATGGTCCCCCACCTTCGCGCTGTTGGTGAAACTAATGGTGCCGGAAGCGGTAGAGTTCACCCCTGTCTGGAAGGTTTGGGTGGTTCCCGAGACATTGGTAATACCCGTGCCGCTGACGGTGAGCGTTTTGCCCGGGGCGACGGTGAGGGTGTAGGGCGTCGCCTGTTGAGTGAAGTTGATGCTATTGACCAAAGCATCGGTGTTCACCGAAACGCCGGTGATGGTGGAATAGGCGAAATCTATGTTCGATGAGGCACCGCTCGGTGTTCCCATCCCCCAATTAACCGCCGTGCCCCAGTCTCCAGAAACCGGGTTCGTTAACCAATAATCATCCCCCGGATGTTCATAGTAGCCAATGCTCCATACCGAGTTGCCAAAAATCCACCCGGTTACGGTCGCCTGCATGCCGTTCAGGTCTGTCGCATCGATGTAGACGCCCGATCCTTGGCCAGTGTACATCACGGGGTAGAGCGTGTTGGGCATAAAATTGCTCCCGGACGTGCAATTAAATAAAAGGCCCGCGGCACTCTTCTGGCATTGTAAGTTATCGATGTCGAGATACCCGCTGGCGGACGTACCGGAGGTTGTTCCCAGGGTGATGTTGACGTTGGTTTCCAGAAGCATCCAGTATTGACCTTGTTCACCTTCCAGCTCTAGCTTGCTGATGTGGAGCAGCCCCAACGGAGTCAAGGTGGCTTGGCTTATATTTACGGTGCCGGGACCGAACGCGCTCGGGTTGTCCGTGCAAACATACCCGTTAGGACTTATCTCCGTTCCTCCCGAGTAGGTGTTCGAACCCGAGAGCGTTACGGAGCTATTGTTCACGTTGAGCTTTCCATTTCCGCTGATTACCCCGGAAATGTTGGAGATGCCATCGTCCGCAAGGATCAGGTCGTGGTCCCCCAGAATGACATTCCCGCTTCCGTTGATGGAGTAGAGCTTCACCCCTATCGACAACAAATCGAGGTCCACGGCGCTGATATCGAGGGTGGAATTCCCGTTGATGATGATGCGCGTATCCTGGTTTACATTCTTGTTTTCGAGCAGGATTTTACCGCCCCCGGCCACGCCCGAGCCGCCCTCGGCGATGAGTGTATTGCTCCCCGCCGTCGCATTGTCGTAGAAAATAATCTCACCGCCCACGCCCGAGCCGCCCTCGGCGACAAGCGTGGCGTTGCCCACCGTCGAGTTCTCGAAAAAAGTGATGGTGCCGCCATAACCCCCGGCCACCCCGCCCTCGGCGGTCAGCGTGGCATTTCCGGCGGTCGAGTTATCGTGAAAATCAATGCCCCCGTTATATTTGGTGGTGCCGGAGGAAAGGCCGTCGCCGCTCTTGGCCGTCAGCGTGGCATTACCCGCCGTGGCATGGCCGCCAAAAAGGATGGAGCCGCCCTGGTTGATGGTCTCGCTAATCGCCCTGGACGGGCCAGAGACGTAGCCGTAGCCCGGATTGGCGATGAGCGTGGCGTTGCCCGCCGTCGCATCATCACCAAAACTGATCGTGCCGTTTTGCCCGGCTTCGTAAGGGTTGCCGCTGCCGCCATTGGCGGTCAGCATGGCGTCGGCGGCGCTCGAGTGGCCGCTAAAGTTGATGGTCCCGCCGCCTCGGTCATTTGAAGCATTTGCAGCGCCACCGTTGGAAGTCAGCGTGGCGCTGGCAGCGGTCGCGTAGTCATTGAAAAACACCGTGCCGCCGTACGAATCACTCCCGGAGGTGGCACCCGCGGCGGTGAGGGTGGCGGAGGCGGCAGTCGAATGGCCGTTGAATGTGACTATTCCGCCGGGGGCTTGGGATGTGGCGCTGGCGGCGGCAATCAGCGTGGCGGTGGCGGCGGTGGCGTTGTCATTGAAAGTCGTGGAGCCAGATTTTGCGATATACAACTGAGCGCCTTTGGAAATCACCGTGGCACTGCCCGCGCTCGAGTTGTCGTTGAAAATTGTCGAGCCACCGGATTCATTGATGTTGTACCCGCCCTCGTTGGTAATGACGACATTGCTTCCGGCTGTCGCGCTGCCCGTGAAAATGATTTGGCCATTCACCGCTTTCTTGGTGCCCGCGATGGCCGTCACCAAGTTCTGGGTGAGCCCTGAATCGTTGAAGATGCCGGAGTTGATCGTCAGGGTTTTTTGGGGATTGACGGTGATCGTGTAACCGCTGCCTCCCGGCGTAAAAGTAATATCGTCCACCGCCACGGACGCCGAGAGCGAAACCAAAGTTCCGCTCGAAAGAGCGAAATTCGCTGAGGCGGACGGGCTGTTGGGCACCACGCCTCCGACCCAGTTAGCCGCCGTGTTCCAATCCCCGCTGGCCGGTCTGGCCTGCCACGTTTGGGCCAAGGCTGGAGAGGCCGCCATCACCACCATGAGTCCAAAAGCAAAGCAGAAGCGAAAGGTGGTGACCCTGCTTAATACAGGCGTCTCGCAGAGATTTAGTTTCATAAGTTTATAGCGTCTATCCATGCGGGAACTTCGATTTTGTGCTAATAAAGCACCTCTTCGTAACACTCAATATCTGTGTGGGCCAGCTGTGTGTAGCTAGAAATTTAGCTTATGCCAAATAGATTATTATTTTTTGCTCGGAGAGAGAGCAAACAAAGCAAACGCATCCTATAGGTCCTGCGTCTTTTGTAAGATTAATCCCTAGCAACCCGCTCAACGAACTTAACAAATCGGTCCAGCGTGCGGTACTGGATGGCGGCGCGGAGCAGTTCGCGGCAGTCCTCGTCCAGCGCGCAAAATGGCCGAAGCTGACGGCTCGTCATCCGGGCGTTGCAGCGGGTGGTTTTCGCTGCAAAGCGTTCTCGCTGGATGGCTTGCGCAGCCAACACGCGTTGGCAAATTTCCGCCGAGGTTTCTCCGGCAGTCGTTCCGGTGAGTTCCTTGAACGGCACCGCGGGCACTTCCACGTGGATGTCGATGCGGTCCAGGAGCGGCCCGGAGACACGCTGGCGGTAGCGTTGCACCTGCATCCCCGAACAGCGGCACTCCCTTTTCAGATCGCCGAAATAGCCGCAGGGATGTGGATTCCGCTTTCGCGGGCGCCGGCATGCAACTCTCCTGGCGCAAGTATGCTCGCTACTAGCAAGTTCCAATGCTTCTATCACATTGTGACGACCTCGCGGCGCGACGGTCGCTCTATCTCGAATGGAAAGTTTTTATACTCGGTAATATCTGAGTTCAGATGGTGAAGTCGACATCATCGGGTTTGGCCGTTTCGTCGGGGGGAAAAAGCATCCCCGCCGCGGCGGTGGCGTTGGTGCCTTGTTCGATCAAGATAAAGGAGCCGGTAAGCCGGTTGGCGGCGTAGCCGTCGAAGAAGAGCGGCTTGGCCGTTTTAAGATGGATTTCGCCGATGTCGTTGAGGGCGAGCTCCTCGGGAGCGGGTTCGCGCTCCAGGTCGGTGAAGTCGAGCCGGTTTTCGATGGCGATGACGACGGCCTGCACGGTTTGCGTGGTGTGCTTGAGGAAGTAGCGTTTGCCGGGCCGCAACGGGCGCGGCAGCATCCAGCAGATTTTCGCGCGGAACTCGACGCCGAAACCGGGCGCGGCGTCCAGGCTGGCGAGCATGTCGCCGCGGCTGATGTCGATGTCGTCTTCCAACACGAGCGTGACCGACTGGGGGCAAAACGCCTCCTCGGCCGGGCCTTCGGCGGTATGGATTTCCTTGACCCGCGTGGAGAGGCGGCTGGGCAGGTGGAGCATGCGCTGGCCCACGCGAACGATGCCGCCTGCGATCTGCCCCGAGAAGCCCCGGAAGTCGTGCAACGCGGGGTCGGCGGGGTTTTCGGGCCGGTTGACCCACTGGACGGGTAGCCGAAAGGCCTCCAGGTTCCAATCGCTGCCGATGTGAACCTGCTCAAGATGCTGAAGGAGCGTGGGTCCTTCGTACCACGGCATGCGCGCGGAGGGTTTGACGACGTTGTCGCCGTCCAGCGCGCTAATGGGGATGAACTTGACGTCGCGAATGTTGAGCCGCGGCAGGAATTCCTCGAACTCGTCGCGGATTTCGCGAAAGCGTTCGCAGCTCCAGTCCACGAGGTCCATTTTGTTGACGGCCACGACGAGGTGCGGGATGCGCAGCAGCGAGGCGATGGAGGTGTGGCGGCGGCTTTGCTCGATGACGCCCTGGCGGGCGTCCACCAGCACGATGGAGAGGTTGGCGGTGGAAGCGCCGGTGACCATGTTGCGGGTGTACTGCACGTGGCCCGGGGTGTCGGCAATGATGAACTTGCGGTGCGGCGTGGCGAAGTAGCGGTAGGCGACGTCGATGGTGATGCCCTGCTCGCGCTCGGCCCGAAGGCCATCGGTGAGGTTGGCCAGGTTGATGTGGCCGCCGCCGGTGATGTCCGCGGAACGCCTAAGGGCTTCGATCTGGTCCTCCATGAGCGACTTGGAGTCGTAGAGAAGCCGGCCGATCAAGGTGGATTTGCCGTCGTCCACGCTGCCGCAAGTGTTGAGACGCAGCAGGTCGACGGGGTGTTCGTTGGAAAGGGTGTTAGCCATCGTTCTAGAAGTAGCCCGCCTTTTTCCGATCCTCCATGGCGGCCTCGGAGGCTTTGTCGTCGGCGCGCGAGCCTCGCTCGGTGACACGGGCGGCGGCGATCTCGGCGATGATGTCGTCCACGGTGGACGCGGGGGACTCCACGCAGCCGGTGCTGATGATGTCGCCGATGGTGCGCACGCGTACGAGGAGCTCCCGCACTTCCTCGCCCTTTTTAGGCGGCACGAGGTGGTTGACGGGCAGCCACTGGCCGCGGCGGCGCACGCAGCAGCGCGGGTGGCTAAAGTAGATGCCGGGCACTTCAAGCTTTTCGCGCCGGATGTATTCCCACACGTCGGTTTCCGTCCAGTTGCTCAGCGGGAAAACCCGCATGCTTTCCCCGAGGTTGACGCGGGTGTTGTAAAGGTTCCAGATTTCGGGCCGCTGGTTCTTGGGGTCCCACTGGCCGAAGGCGTCGCGGAAGCTGAAGAAGCGTTCCTTGGCGCGCGCTTTTTCCTCGTCGCGCCGCGCGCCGCCGATGCAGCAGTCGAACTGGAACTCCTCGATGGCGGCTAGCAGCGTGGGGATTTGCAGCCGGTTGCGGCTGATCTCGCCGGGCGTGGGGACGGCGATGCCCTGGGCGATGGCGTCCTCCACTTTGCGGACGATCAATTTGCCGCCCAACTCCGCCGCCCGGCGGTCGCGGAATTCGTTGAGCTCCGGGAAGTGGTGCCCGGTGTCGACGTTTAAAAACGGCAAAGGAATGGCGGAGGGGCGGAAGGCTTTCTCGGCCAGGCGCAGCAGGCAGATCGAATCCTTGCCGCCAGAGAAGAGCAGCGCGGGCCGCTCGAACTCGGCAGCCACTTCGCGCATGACATGGATGGCCTCGGTTTCTAGGTATTGGAGGTGGTCGATGTGGTAGTTCGACTTGGAGGGAGCCGCCGGGTTGCTCATGCCTCCACCGCCTTTCCGCCCCACGCGGCGTGCAGGCCGCACTCGCGCTTTTCATCGGCCTTGGCGGGGTCGAAGTAGTCCCACTCGTTGGGAAGATCATACCGGGCAAGATAAGCCTCCAGGTCGGCGTCGCTTTGGTAAAAGAGCGGGCTGATTTTCAAGGCGCCAAAGTTTGCGTCTTCGGAGACGATGTCGAGGCCGGCGCGGCCGGGGTTTTGCGCTTTGCGCAGGGCGGTGAGCCATATGGCGGGAGCCAGTTCGCGCATGCCGCGCTGGAAGGGTTCGAGCTTCATCGTGGCGCTGAACTTCCGCAAGCCCTCTTCGTCGTCCAGCGCGGGCAGCCGCCCGTGAACCGCCTCGTAGTGGGCGGGAGAAACCCGGGGCAGGTACGCCTTGAGGTTGAGCCCCAACAGGCGGGCGAGCTGCTCGGCATGGCGGTAGGTGGCGGGGCGGTTGAAGCCATGGTCGACCCATAGCACGGGGATATCCGCCCGGGCCTGGGTGGCCAGGTGCAATATTACCGCCTCATACGGACGGAAGTTGGTGGAAACAACGGTTTTCACGCCGCCCAAGGCGACGGCCCACTGGGTGATTTCGAGCGGTGTTTTGGCGCGAAGTTCGGCGTTCCAGCGGGCGATTTGCCCGGCGGTGAAGGTTGGGGCTTCGGTGCTCATGCGAGAAGAACGCGGTGGGCCCAGTCGCCAAAACGCTCCGCAGGGGTGCGTTCCGCGGCAAAGCGGGTGAACAAGGCGGCGAACTCGGCCTGTAATTCGGTCTGGAGCACCGCGTCTTTGTAGACCCGGGCCAGGCGGGTGCCGGTGGCGTTGCCACCGACGTAGAGCTGGTATTTGCCGGGCGCTTTTCCCACCAGGGCAAGTTCGGCCACGTAGGGGCGCGAGCAGCCGTTGGCGCAGCCCGAGATGCGCAGGATAAGCTCTTCGTCGCCCAACCCGGCCTGCTTAAGGGCCGCCTCGGCCTCGGCAATGACGGTCGGGAAGGCGCGTTCGCTCTCCGCAAGAGCCAGACCGCACGTGGGCAGGGCCACGCACGCGGTGGATGCCTGCCGGATGCGGGAAAGCTGCCCGGGCAGAGGCACGCCGTGCCCGCCCAGGAGCGCGGTGATGGCGGCTTCGTCCCCGGCGGCGATGTTGGCCAGGATGAGGTTGTTGCCGGTGGTGAAACGGACCTCCGGTTGGAAGCGTTCGACAATAAGACGCAGCGCGGTTTTGAGCTTTTGCGTTTCCGTGTCCTTGATGCGCCCGGCGGGAATCAGGAGCCCGAGGAACTTTCTGCCGTCGCCCTGTGGCTGCCAGCCAAACGGGTCGGCCTGGCTTACAAACTGGAACGGGCGGGCCTCGCCGAGTTTCTCGCCGGCGCGCTTTTCGAGTTCCGCGCGGAACCAGGCCACGCCGCGCTCGGCGATCTGGTATTTGAGCCGGGCATGTTTGCGGTTGCCGCGGTCGCTGAAGTCGCGGTGGATGGTGACCGCCGCGCGCACCACGGCGCCCACCTGGGCAGGGGTCACGAAGCCCACCAAGTCGGCCAACCGTGGGAATGTGGCGGCGTTGTTGTGGGTGCGGCCCAGGCCGCCCCCCGCGGTGAGGTTGTAACCCGCAATGGTCGCGTTTTCGACAATGGCAATGAGGCCGAGGTCGTTGGTGTGTACGTCGGTGTCGTTCACCGGCGGAATGGCAAAGCTGATCTTGAATTTGCGCGGCAGGTAGGCCTGGCCGTAGAGGGGGTCGCTGAAGCCACCGCCAAGGTCGAGCTGTTTGCCGTCGATCCAGATGGCGTGGTAGGAAGGCGTTACGGGAGCCAGGTTTTTGGCAAGCTGCCGCGCCTGGGCCAGCACTTCGGCGCCCACCGGGCCGGTGGCGGGCGACGAGGGCACGGTAATATTGCGCACCACGTCGCCGCAGGTCGCCAGGGTGGAGATCAACGCTTCGTTGAGGCTCTTGATAGTGGCCGCAAGGCTGGATTTGAGGACGCCGTGAAATTGCAGCGTCTGCCGCGAGGTGAGCCGCAAGGTGTGGTTGCCGTAGGTATCGGCGAGACGGTCCAGCTCTAGGTATTGCCCGGGGGCGACCACGCCGCCCGGCACCTTCACGCGCACCATCATGAAGTATTTCCGGCCCGTCTTGCGTAAATCGCGGTCGTCGTGCTGATAGACGCCGTGGAACTTCAAAAACTGGGTGTCATCGTCCGAAAAGTGCTCGGTATTCGGGTCGGCAAGCGCCGTGGCAATGGTGCCCGCCAAGCTCGGGTTGGATTGCTTCAGGATTTCATTGGCTGAAACCGGCGGATGAGGTGCAGGTGATTCCATAAATGGGTGAGCGAATGGTAATTTCAATCCCCATTATGTCAATCGAGTTTGATGGGTTTAGTCATAAATTTATATACACTTGCCGTTGGCCGATCCGTAACCTGCTGAATTTCAAATATTATAGAACGGAAAAGCTTGAATGAAATTGCATTGACCAACCACCCATCTACTTGGTAGATATTTACTCAATCCCGATTTGGGCTTTAAGCATTTTAACCGAACCAACTCACCTTTAGACTTATGAAGAGAATCTTTGCAGCCATCGCACTCCTTGCCGCCGTGGGCGTTTCCAACGCTGCGGAACTCCTCAACGTTTCCTACGATCCCACACGGGAACTCTACACGGAATACAACGGCGCGTTCGCCAAGTACTGGAAAGCCAAGAGCGGCCAGGAGGTGAAGATCAACCAATCCCACGGCGGCTCGGGCAAACAGGCCCGTTCGGTGATAGACGGCCTCGAAGCCGATGTGGTCACGCTGGCGCTGGCTTATGACATCGACGCGCTGGCGGAAAAGAAGCTCCTGCCCGACGACTGGCAGAAAGCGTTCCCGCAAAACAGCTCGCCCTACACCTCGACGATCGTGTTCCTGGTCCGCAAGGGAAATCCCAAGGGGATCAAGGATTGGGATGACCTCGTCAAGCCGGACGTCTCGCTCATTACGCCAAACCCGAAAACTTCCGGCGGCGCCCGCTGGAACTACCTGGCCGCCTGGGCCTATGCCGAAAAGAAATTCGATAAGGACGAAGCCAAAGTGAAGGACTTCATCGGCAAGCTTTACAAAAATGCGCCGGTGCTCGACTCCGGGGCGCGCGGTGCGACGACGACCTTCGTGCAGCGCGGCCTGGGCGATCTCTTGATCGCGTGGGAAAACGAAGCTTACCTCGCGTTGAAGGAGTTTGGCCCCGAGAAGTTTGAAATCGTCACGCCCTCCCTGAGCATCCTGGCCGAGCCGCCCGTGGCCGTTGTGGATACCGTCGCCAAGCGCCACGGCACCACGGACCTGGCCAAGGCTTATCTCGACTACCTCTACTCGCCGGAAGGCCAGGACATCGCGGGGAAAAACTTCTACCGTCCGCGCGACCCCAAAACCGCGGAGAAATACGCGGGCCAGTTCGGCAAAGTCACACTGGTGACCATCGACGACGTTTTCGGCGGCTGGAAGAAAGCCCAGGCGACCCACTTCGCCGACGGCGGCACCTTCGACCAAATCTACACACCGGGTTCCAAATAGCCGGGCCTCTTCTCAATGGCGCGAATTCTGCCCGGTTTCCGGCTCACGCTCGGATTTTCGGTGGTTTACCTGACCGTGATTGTGCTGATCCCCTTCGCCGCTCTGGCGGCGAGGGCTTTCAGTGGGTCATGGGAACACGTTTGGAACGTGGTGACTTCCGCCCGCGTGGTGGCGTCGTACAAGCTAAGCTTCGGGACGTCGCTGGCGGCTTCGCTCATCAACGGCGTCTTTGGGTTCATCACCGCCTGGACGCTGACCCGTTACAAATTCACGGGGCGCAAGGTGATCGACGCGTTGATCGACCTGCCCTTCGCCCTTCCAACCGCCGTGGCGGGCATCGCGCTGACCGCCCTCTACGCGCCCAACGGCTGGGTCGGTTCGTGGCTGGCAAAGGCGGGCGTCGCTGCCGCCTTCAACCGGCTGGGCATTATGATCGCGCTCATCTTCATCGGCTTTCCGTTCGTGGTGCGCACCGTCCAGCCGGTGCTGGCCGCGCTTTCCGACGATGTGGAGGAGGCCGCGGCGCTGCTGGGGGCCACCCGGTTCCAGACCTTTCGCCGGGTGATTCTGCCCGCCGCATTCCCCGCGCTCGTCACGGGGGTGACGCTCGCCTTCGGGCGCGCGGTGGGGGAATACGGTTCGGTGGTGTTTATATCCGGTAATATTCCATTCAAAACGGAAATCACGCCGCTGCTCATCATTGCCAAGCTGGAACAGTACGACTACCAGGGGGCGGCGGGCATCGGCCTCGTGATGCTGCTGGCCTCCTTCGTCATCCTCGCCGTGGTCAACCTGCTCCAGTGTTGGAACGCGAGGCGCCTGAACTTCACCCGCTAAAATCCAGCCATGCCAGCCGCCCCGGTTCCAGACCCAAGCCCTCCCCGCGCCAGCCGACCTCCGCGCCGCGCCACGGAAGAGGCGGCGCTGGTGCGCTGGGGGCTCATCGCGGCGACCATCGGCTTTTTCGCCGCGTTCCTGCTGCTGCCGCTGGTCGCGGTTTTCACGGAGGCTTTCCGCAAAGGGTGGGCTTTCTACATTGCCTCGCTCTCCGACCCCATCGCCTTGAGCGCCGTGAAGCTGACGCTGGTGACCGCCGCCATCGCGGTGCCGCTCAACACCGTTTTCGGAGTCTCGGCGGCCTGGGCCATCACGCGCTTCCAGTTTCGCGGCAAACAGTTCTTTTCCACGCTGATCGACCTTCCGCTGTGGGTGTCGCCCGTCATCGGCGGTTTGATCTACGTGCTGCTCTTTGGCACGCAGTCGCCGCTGCACCCCTGGCTGCTGGATCACCATCTCAAAATCGTTTACGCCACACCGGGGATTATCATTGCGACGATTTTTGTCACCTTCCCGTTCGTGGCCCGGGGGCTGATCCCGCTGATGCAGTCGCAGGGCGTCACCGAAGAGGAGGCCGCGCTCACCCTTGGCGCCCACGGCTGGAAGCTCTTCTTCCGCGTGACGGTGCCCAAGATCAAATGGGGGCTGCTCTACGCCGTCATTCTCACCAACGCGCGGGCCATGGGGGAGTTCGGCGCGGTTTCGGTGGTTTCGGGGCATATCCGGGGCGTAACGAACACGATTCCGCTCCAAATCGAGATCCTTTACAACGAATACGCGTTCTCCGCCGCCTTCGCGCTCGCTTCCCTGCTTTCCCTGCTGGGCCTAGCCACCCTGGCCCTTAAAACCTACATCGAGTGGCGCACCGGCGACCGCCGGTAGCCCTCACCCATCGTCATGAGTATCCGCATCGAATGCCTGAACAAAAACTTTGAACGCTTCGCCGCCGTCAGCAATGTTTCGCTGGAGGTGGAAACCGGCAAGTTGGTGGCGCTGCTGGGGCCCAGCGGCTCCGGCAAAACCACGCTGCTGCGCTTGATCGCCGGGCTGGAGAGCCCCGACGCTGGGCGGATTTACTTCAATAACCTCAATGTGACCGACAAGAGTGCCTATGAGCGGCGCGCGGGCTTCGTTTTTCAGCATTACGCCCTTTTTCAGCACCTCACGGTATTTGGTAATATCGCTTTTGGCCTGGAGGTGCGGCCCCGCAGAACGCGGCCCGGGAAGGAGGAGATTCGAGAGCGCGTCCACCAGTTGCTGAAGTTGATCCAGTTGGAGCCGCTGGCCGGGCGCTTCCCCTCGCAACTCTCCGGCGGCCAACGCCAGCGCGTGGCCCTTGCCCGGGCGCTGGCCATCGAGCCGCACGTGCTGCTGCTCGACGAACCCTTTGGCGCCCTGGACGCAAAGGTGCGCAAGGAACTGCGCGCGTGGCTGCGGCGGTTTCACCGCGAAACCCACATCACGAGTCTTTTTGTAACCCACGACCAGGAGGAGGCGTTTGAGGTCGCCGACGAAGTGGTTATTTTGAACCAGGGCACGATCCAGCAAATCGGCACACCCCTGGCCCTGCAACAAACGCCAGCCAACCCTTTCGTGCAGGACTTTCTTGGCCTCGATTTTGAAATTTGATCTTCGGCCAAAAGTGCGCGCTGATGGCGATGGTTGCGGTTCGACGCGGTTCTACATCCACAAATTGCGATCCAGGGTGCGGTACTGGATGGCTTCGCTCAGATGCTCGGCGGTGATTGCGGGCGCGGCGGCAAGGTCGGCAATCGTGCGGGCCACTTTGAGGATGCGGTCGTGCGCTCGGGCGCTCAAATTCAGCTCGCTCATGGCGGCGCGGAGCAGTTCGCGGCAGTCCTCGTCCAGCGCGCAATATTGCCGAAGCTGGCGGCTGGTCATGCGGGCGTTGCAGCGGGTGGTTTTCGCCGCCGCAAAGCGTTCTTGCTGGATGGCCCGCGCGGCCAACACGCGCTGGCAAATTTCCGCCGAGGTTTCTCCGGCGGTCGTTCCGGTGAGTTCCTTGAACGGCACCGCGGGCACTTCCACGTGGATGTCGATGCGGTCCAGGAGCGGCCCGGAGACACGCTGGCGGTAGCGTTGCACCTGCATCCCCGAACAGCGGCACTCCCTTTTCAGATCGCCGAAATAGCCGCAAGGGCAAGGATTCATGGCGCTGACCAGAACGAACTCGGAAGGGTAGGTAACGGTGCCCGAGGCGCGGGAAATGGTCACCTTGCCATCTTCCAACGGCTGGCGCATCACTTCGAGGACGGAGCGTTTGAACTCGGGCAGTTCGTCCAAAAATAAGACGCCGTGGTGGGCCAGCGTGACTTCCCCCGGTGCGGGATTCGAGCCACCGCCAAGTAACCCTGCGTCGGAAATCGTGTGGTGCGGCGAACGAAACGGGCGCAGTGACAGAAACGACCGCTTCGGGGCCAGGAACCCGCAAATGCTGTGGATCTTGGTCGTCTCGATGGCTTCCTCAAACGTCATCGGCGGCATGATGGTCGGAATCCGCTTGGCCAACATCGATTTGCCGGAGCCGGGCGGCCCGATCATCAGCAACATATTTGACAATAACCCACTATTCGCGGATTATGATGAAATGAAACCCATGGCCTTTTCTTATCTCCGGTTTTCGACGCCGGAGCAAGCCTTGGGAGATTCCGAGCGGCGGCAGGTTGAAGCCGCCGAAAAATGGGCAAAGCAAAAACGCTTGAAGCTCGACAAGTCCTACGCCGACCGTGGCCGCTCCGGTTATAAAGGCACGAATCGGAAAAAGGGGGCACTCGGCGAATTCCTGCGACGCATCCAAAACGGAAACATCCCTCACGGTTCCTACCTCGTCGTTGAAGACCTCGACAGACTTTCTCGAGAACACCCCATTGATTCCCTCCTGCTGGTGCGTCAAATCATTTCATCCGGTGTCACGATTGCCGTTCTGAAAAACGGGGAAGAATACTCGGAGAATTCCATCCGCGCAGACCAAAGCGGAGCGAAAATGATGGCTCTGGTATTCGAGCTTGGGCGAGCCAGCGGGGAATCAGCCCGGAAAGCAAACCTCGGCACCAACAATTGGAGTCACAAAAGAAAGCTCGCGGCAGAATCAGGCAAGGTGATGACCGAACTAGCCCCGTCGTGGCTTGCTACGGAGGGCAAACGGGAAAACCGCCGGTTCGTGGTGATCGAAGAAAGAGCAGAAATTGTCCGGCAGATTTTTAAGTGGCGTCGGCAAGGCCTCGGCAATCGCACCATTGCCACGAAGCTGAATACGGCAAAAATCCCGAACTGGGGCAGGGGGAAACGAGCCGCTACCCACTGGCATTCATCTTACATTCAGAAAATCCTTCACAACCCCGCCGTTATCGGGGAACTCCATCCCCACAAATTCGTCTACGAGCCAGATCCTGCCAACTCCGCCGAACGAATCCAAGTCCGAAAGCCCACGGGGGAGGTCTTCAAAAACTACTACCCCGCCATCATTGACCTGGCGACATTCCAGGAAGTCCAAACGATAGCCAGGCAACCCGCCCGAGGGATTGCCGGTGGCCGAATCACAAAACAGATTTCCAATCTATTCCCATCGCTCATTTTTGGAATGCTGGAAGATCCGATGGCGAACGTTCCCGCACCGGAGGAGCCCAGCGTTTCCCCTGCAATCCTCGTCCCTGTCGTCTACAAGTCGAAAGGCGACCATGGACACGGGCACGGACGCTACCTCGTGGCCGAAGTGGATGCTGTCAATAAATCGCGGAAACGGAGGAACGAAATCCAACCTGCCCGCTGGCCCTACCCTGCTGTTGAATTTGCCATTCTTAAAACGCTGGAGGAAATCAACTGGAAAACCGTAGCGGGACAAGGAGATAGCCCGGAGCATATCGCATTTGCAAATCGTGTAGCTGCGCTTGAACGCACCGCTGAAGAACTACGGAGGAAATGCGAAAACCTCGCGGATACAATCGCTGAAACCCCTTTGCCTACACTTGTGCGCAGGCTGACTGAGCTTGAAGAAAAGCGCAAGGAAGCCCGTGCTTGCGCCATGGAAGCGAGGAAAGAACTGGCCGATAAGGAAATTTTCAAGCGCGGACTATCCGCACCGCTCCCTATTAAGGAAGCCGCTCACGATCCCTGCGCCCGTGATGTGCGGCTCGCCCTTCGTGCCGAGCTTGCTCGCCGAATCAAATCGATCCGCCTCTCTCCCAAGGTTCCCACCGAGAAAAAAACTTCTCGCTCAAGAATCTCTCATGTCCATTCCTTCTTTGTCTCCATCGATTTTGTAAATGAGACCACGCGCGTCATTCGTGTGACGCTGAACAAAGGAAAGCAGCCGACCATCCGAAGCGTGACATTCCAAGAGGAAAAAAGGAACAGGTAGGGTAGGGAGATTGATCGGCCCCGACCTTCTGAAAAGCGTTCATTTTTGCGTCTTTCCATCGATCCGAGTCTTTGCCAAGCTAGGTGGATGCTGGCCAAGGTCTATTCAGCGGCGGTTTATGGCGTGGATGCCTACGAAGTCGAAATTGAAGTCAATGCGAGTACGGGAAACCCAGTCATCGTTGTGGTCGGCTTGCCCGATGCCGCCGTGAAGGAGAGCCGCGACAGGGTAACGACGGCGGTGGCCAACAGTGGCTACCGCTGGCCCAAGGGGAGGACCACGATCAATCTGGCCCCCGCCGATGTTAAAAAGGAGGGTCCAAGCTTCGATTTGCCGATTGCTCTAGCGATGATCGCCGCCTCCGAGGGGATCGAATTGACCCGATTCGACCAATATTGCTTTGTGGGGGAACTGGCGCTCGACGGCACAATACGCTCTGCAAAGGGGGTACTCCCCATGGCTTTGGAGGCCCGACGCCGTGGACGGCAGGCTATTGTCGTTCCCGAGGATAACGCCCCAGAGGCCGCCGTAGTGGAAGGGATCACCACCTACGGGGTACGCAACCTCCGACAAGCATTCGAATTTCTGCGCGGTAGCGAGGCCCTCACGCCCACCGTCTCAGAACCGCTCCTTGAATCGAATCACGATTACGAGATCGATTTTGCCGACGTGAGAGGCCAACAAGCCGCCAAGAGAGCAATCGAAGTCGCCATTGCAGGTTCGCATCACCTTTTAATGATTGGTCCTCCTGGCTCTGGGAAATCGATGCTGGCCAAGCGCATCCCCACGATCATGCCCCCAATGACCTTCGAAGAGGCCATTGAAACCACCAAAATCCATAGCATCTGCGGATATTTGGCATCAAAGCGGCATTTCCTCTCGCAACGGTCCTTCCGTTCCCCCCACCACACGATTTCGGACATTGGGCTCTTGGGGGGCGGCACCAATCTCAACCCGGGCGAAGTGACCCTGGCTCACCACGGCGTGCTCTTTTTGGATGAACTACCCGAATTCAAACGCTCCACGCTGGAAGTGATGCGCCAGCCGCTGGAAGACGGCAAAGTCACCATCACACGTGCATCGGGAACTGTGACGTATCCCTCGGAATTTGTCTTGGTGGCGGCAATGAACCCCTGTCCCTGCGGATTTTTCGGAGATTTGAAGCGCGAATGCCGCTGCACGGGAATGCAAGTGCAGCGTTACCGGCAGCGCATTTCCGGGCCGCTGCTGGACCGCATCGACATCCATGTCGAAGTGCCCGCGGTTCCCTTCAAAGACCTTACCGGTGCCGCCCCCGGAGAATCCTCGGCAGCCATTCGTGAACGGGTGCTGGCCGCACGGGCCATCCAGCAAAAGAGGTTCGCCGGAGCGCCTGGCATCCGCTGCAATGCCCGGATGACCAGCAAAGCCATCCGGGCCCATTGCGCTTTGGACGAAGAGTGCCGCGAACTGCTGCGCATGGCCATGACAGAATTGAACCTGAGCGCCCGTGCTCACGACCGCATCCTGAAAGTGGCCCGCACCATCGCCGATCTGGAAGCCGCGCCCGCCATCAACGCCGCGCACTTGAGCGAGGCCATCCAATACCGCACGCTGGACCGCAATTTGTGGGTGTGAGGGATGAACTGCCACTGAAGGAACATTTGGGGCCGCCGACCATTATCTGCCACCGAAATCCAACGACTCCTCCATCACCTCTCCGACCCGATCTGGCTCAGAAGCGTGTCTTGATCCTGCTCGGCATTCACACCGGCTGATCTCACCTCGATGCTCAATCTTCGAGGCGTCGATGTGACTAATGATGGTGCAGTCCGGAACCGGATTCGCGTACGGCGCGTAACCATCAAAGGCCGAGGGGCCGGTTTTGACATGCCCTGTAGGATGCTATCGCCGGTTTCGGGCAGTTTAGTGTTTTCGTCCCTCCCCTGGTAAAACACCTTGACCGGAGGCATGGTAAAGGGTTCCCCTTGTTTCGGTCTGGAGCAATTCCAGCGCCCGAGTGAGCACCTGTTTGACTTCCTCCACCCACATCTGTGCATCGCGATCACTAATCGACTGCGGGATGGGAACTTGATGCACAAACAATTCATGCACGCGTTGTTTGCGGACGAAAGTGCTTCCTGGCCCGGAGCAGCGCTCATAGGCATTCTGCCACTTTGTCTGTGGTTGTTCCCAAAGCCGCCGTTTGCTCAGGTCGGTTAATTCCTCGTTTACCAATTGCTTTAAGCGGTCAACAACGGCTGTTTTTTGCTCTTCTGTGATTCTCTTCTGCTCCGGCAGCCACTTCAGGGGAGACTCCAGAAACCGTGTCAAGACATTGCGCATCAGACTGATGAGTGTATCAATAGGGCGCAGCCAGTAGCCGTCGAACCACCCTTCCGCGTGCCGTCGCGACATCGCCTTAATGCTTTGCCATGCCGCAGGGTTGATGCCTTCGACTCGTTTATAGCCAAGTCGGGCCTCCCACACCTCTTGGAAGCCGACACTGGCTTCGCGCACGGCAAGACCAAGACTCTCGAAACTGTATTGAGGCACGCTCGGCTGAAGTTGCTGCGGATTCGCCCGCTCAACGAGGTGCTTTGTCATCGACCACAAATCGGCCCCAAGCGATTCATCGAATGCCACTTTGTCTTCGGCATCCCAACTCTCCGGATATTTCTTTGGGTCAAGGTAACCGAGATAGAACGTGCTGTGCTCAAGGTGCCCCGCCAATTGTTTGGCCGCCTCCCGGCTGACATTCCGGCTCACTTCGTTCTCGGCCAGGCTGCGCAACCCACTGAATGCCTTTCCCTTCCTGTCTTCCGCCGTTGGAATGTCATCGCCGACCACCAAATCCATGTGAGTCAGAGCCACCGTCAAGTTTGCGGTGTATCCCGCCCCTGCAATCGCCTCCATTACCTTCCTGGCCGATTGGCTTTTGAGGGAGTCTTTGCCGGATTCCACGAAAAGGATATTTTGCACCTTAGCGAACATGGACGTCGTCTCACTGGACAACTCGGTAGTGGGTTTCTCGTGGTCCAATCCTTGGGTATCAACAAAAACATGCTCATAGCTCTGCCCGACTGGCACCCAATCAGGCCGAAATGGACCACTGACACGGATACCAGTGACCAGCGGGGTCAGCAGGCCCCCCCATTCCTCCTTGGTGTTCGAACAAAACCAACGCACCGCCTTCAAGAAATCCTCCCGTTGCTCCCCGTGTGCGGAGAACGACCATGCTTCCGGCCAACCTGTTGAAGATTTGCGAAACTTTCCTGCCGGCAATTTATCAAAGCGTGCCTCAATCTCCTCCATGATGGCATTCACGAGATCTTGGAAAGTTTCCGACGCCTCGCCCGCCTGCTGCATTTCATCAAGGCAGTAAGACCGGTCATCGTCCTTGAGTGTGTCCAAAGATCCAAGAATGGCTTCGGTTTCCGAACGAGCTGCAGACGCAATCTCACGGATGGAACGGAGGGATGCTTTGAGAAAGGGGGAGGTTTCGAATGATGTTCTTTCTGCGGCGTGTTTTGACGGAGCATCGAACGACAGGCTTCCTGTCGACTTGGGCTTGGGAGAATACCAGCCACCCAGAGTGTATTTGAGTCGGAAGCTTTGATCCGTATCGTCCAATAAGTCCTTCATCACAACCTCATCAGACTCCCCTTCAATTGCCTTCAGCACCGCATTCGATGCAGCCTCGATGATTTCTTGTTGTGTCTGGTGGCGGGTGAGAAATGTCACCGCACCCAAAAATTCTTTCCGTCCGGTGATGATCTCGATTTCGCAAGTGGTCGTTCGATTGGTCGAGGTAGCAGGAAAACGGTCATGCTCGGCGTCACAGCCGATCAACCGGCGAAGCAAGGTCGTCTTTCCCACTCCAGAGTTGCCAAGAATCAGGGTGCGCACCGCTTCCCCCGGTCTCATGGGCGGGAGGGGAAGCAACTGGTTACGCACGGTACGGTGGCTCATGGCCGACGGATCAAGGTCGCCGTAAAAAATCTCGATAATGGCTGGGTCAAAATTTTCAGTGGCGATCGCAGCAGCGCGGCTGCCGACAGAGTGCAAATCCTCTCGTTTGAGCAGGGCATTCATCTGCGCCTCAAGTTTCTTAGCAATAAGCTCGTCGTTCGTTCCCAAGCCCTTAAATACCTTTTTCCCAGGGCGTCCGTTCTCGGTTTTGAGCGGGTGGCGGAACGTAATGACGTAGCCTTTGCGACCGGGGTTCTTCTTCGCGGTGGCGGTGTATGATGCTTTCATCAGACGGATGATATCCCATGGTATTCCAAATCTGTCAATTCCTTTATGGAATATCGTGGTATACCGTCCTGTTTCTCCGTAGGACTCCCATGACTTAGCCTTCTTGCGCTACGGCTTCTTTCTCAGATAGCTGCCCAGTCGTACCCTGCCAAATATCCTGCACCAGAGAGCCCGCCTTGCCTCGAAGCCAACCACCGAGAGCCCAGCCGGGGGCGACTGGAAACATTCGACGCCGGTCTTTGGCTGATGGTTTGGGTGGGGGGATGCCTTGATATCACTCCAAGAGGGCGCTTGCCTTCGGGACCGGAAAGTTGTTCCTATTTACTCTGTTCGTCAATCCGGTTGCCGATAGGATGCAGGAACCGGCCCAACCGGATCACCCAACCGCCTGAAACATGCACTGGATCGCCCCCTCAGAAAAGGACACAGCCAACGACGCGCTGGAAAGGCGTCTCCGGACCGCCGTCATCCAACACCTCGCTGCTTAGCAAGATGAACGAAGCCGACACTTGTAGGAAATACGTCGTCCCGCTGCTTCAGGCAGCCGGTTGGGAAAATGCGCCTTTCAGCATCGCGGAGCAGCGCGTCTTCACCAATCCCAAGGGCCGCATTCGAGTCGTGGGCGGTAAAATCATTCGTGGAAAACCAAAGCGCTCAGACTATCTGCTGCGTTACCGGCCGGACTTTCCCATAGCGGTTGTTGAGGCGAAGGCGGACTATAAAACGCCCGAGGCCGGTCTCTCGCAGGCCAAAGAATACGCCGAGATTCTCGATTTGAAGTTTGCCTACGCCACCAACGGCAAAGGGATCGTCGAATTTGATTACACGACGGGAATTGAGCGGAGCATCGCGTGCTTTCCTTCAGCACAAGAGCTTTGGACGAGGCTGAATGGAGGAACTCCTCTGCCCGAACCCTCACAAGAAAAACTTCTTTCGCCATTTTATCCCGATCCTGAGCGCCCGCCGCGCTACTACCAGCAGATCGCTATCAACCGCGCCGTCGATGCCATCATGCGCGGCAAGAGCCGCATCCTTATCACGATGGCAACTGGTACGGGCAAGACCGTCGTTGCGTTTCAAATCTGCTATAAACTCTGGTCCACTCTCTGGAACCGCAGCAGCAACCCGGTCAAGCGCCCGAAAATCTTGTTCCTTGCTGACCGGAATATCCTCGTGGACGACCCAAAGGACAAAACCTTCATCCCATTCGGTGATGCGCGGCATAAGATTGAGAATGGCGAAGCCGTCAAAAGCAGAGAGATGTATTTCGCCACCTATCAGTCCATCGCCGAGGACGAGAACCGTCCGGGGCTCTACAAGGAATACGCGCCCGACTTCTTTGACCTCATCATCATTGATGAATGCCATCGCGGTAGCTCGCGGGAGGGAAGCAACTGGCGGGAGATTCTCGAATACTTCAAACCTGCTGTCCAAATTGGCATGACAGCCACACCGCTTCGCCGGGATAACAAGGCCACCTACCGCTACTTCGGAAACCCCATCTATCAATACAGCCTCCGACAGGGACTCGCTGACGGCTTCCTTGCCCCCTATCGCGTGCATCGTGTTGTCACGTCCGCCGACGCCACCGGCTGGCGTCCGACCAAGGGCGAACTCGACAAGCTGGGCCGCGAGATTCCTGACGAGGAATACCATACGCCTGATTTTGAAAAGCGCCTCTCGCTGCGTCCGCGCTCCGAGGCCATCGCGAAGCACCTCACGAACTTCCTCCAGCGCACTAATCCATACGACAAGACCATCGTATTCTGTGTGGACCAGGAGCACGCCGACGAAATGCGGCAACTACTCAATAATTTGAGCCCCGACATCGTCAAGAAGCACCCGGACTATGTGTGCCGGGTGACCTCAGACGAGAAAGCCATCGGCAAAGGCCACCTCGGTCGCTTTCAAGAACTCGAAACCGAGACCCCCGTTATCCTCACCACGTCTCAGCTTCTCAGCACCGGTGTGGACGCACCGATGGTCAAGAATGTCGTGCTCATCCGTGTCATTGGTACCATGACCGAGTTCAAGCAAATCATCGGACGCGGCACGCGCCTTCGTGAAGATTACGGCAAGTTTTACTTCAATATCCTCGACTACACCGGCACGGCGACCCGCCACTTTGCCGACAAGGAATTCGACGGCGACCCCGAGTTTGTTTCCGAGGAAGAAATCGACGACGAAGGCGACACCACGACAACTACCGTCATTGACCCCGGCCCGGATAACACAGACAGCGAGGATGAGGAGGGTTACGACGACGAACCGGTTAGCACCGATCCCCCCGATCCCCCCGTCATCATCGAGCCTCCCGAGTCGGCGTCGGAACCGCGAAAGTTTTACGTCGAAAAAGGTAAGGTCAGCATCTCCACACACCTGACCCAAGACCTCGACGCGGAAGGGAAGCAGCTTCGTACCAGTGAATTTCGCGATTACACCAGCGAGGTCGTCCGCTCGCTCTTTGTGGATGTCGCCGAGTTCCGCCACGGCTGGGCCGACCCGGATCGTCGCGCTGAGATTCTGACCGAGCTGGAAGCGAAAGGCATCAGTGCAGCAGAAGCTGGGGAAGCTTTTGGTAATCCCGATGCCGATCCTTTCGACCTACTTTGCAACATTGCTTGGAATGTGCCAGTGCTCACTCGAAAAGAACGCGCCGCCCTCCTGCGCAAGAATGTCCCATCCTTCTTCGAAGAGTATGGTGATCAAGCTCGTCAGATTCTTGACGCCTTGCTTGGGAAATACGCCGAACACGGTCCCGCTGAGTTCATCATTCCCGACTCATTGAAAGTTCCGCCACTCTCTGATATTGGTAATGCCACCGAGATCGCTCAGCGTTTCGGTGGTGCGGACCAATTCCTCGCAGCCGTCGTAAAACTCCAAGAACTCCTTTACGCTGCCTAAACCATGCCAACGACAGCATACCGGCACTTCACCGAAGACACTGACCGTGCGAGCGCGTTGGTTGACCACGGCGATACTTTACCGTATGCAACTCCCGTCGAAAGGTTGCTTCAGTCCGATGTGTTCAGGTCCGGGTGGATGTTCGCGGCTGGCGCACTAGACGCCTTCTTCTGCGACGCCTACAGTTGGGTTGTTGGCGGGGCGCTTATAGCGAAGGACCGCGAACCGGCCATCAATCTGCCGAAACGCCTTCTGGAAATCTCTTTACCAGTTACGGCATACCTCGGCAATTACGCTCTCAGAGAGCGGTGGCGATGGAGGATGGCGGCTAGGAGAATGATGGATGAACGGAATATGCTTAACCTCGGTGCCGTTGAGAAAGCTTTTAATTTATTCCTTCCAGACGGGGGAAAATTCTACCACGGAGTGATTGTTGATTGGGTCACGGCAGCACAGGCAAAGGAACGAATCTTTGGAATCACGCCTGTGGATTTCGCCGCACTAACTACTCATCAGCGGAATGGCCGACGCTCAGACTTTATCGATGCCATGCGAGAGCGTTTTGACGAAGTCATTTTTCAGCGCCGCCACGACTGCATCCACAATTGTGACCGCCCGAAAGTCGCACCGCAGCGACTCGACCGCGCGGGGACCGTTTATAATGTGATTCGGGATGTGCGATTCCTTGCTAGCCATTTCAACACGCATCTCGATACACAATTCCCCATCTTCCTCCGTGGCTTGGGCTTCTCTGCCGCCACGGTGCAAGCCGCTACAAACTGAGTAACTTCAATGCCCAAACCAACCGCCGCAAAAAAAACACCACACCAGAAGAAGCCCGCGCAGCCAATGACAACCGCCCAGCGGCTTGGTTCTCTTATCAAATCCGCCCGTCAGATCATGCGGAAAGACAAGGGGCTGAATGGCGATCTCGACCGGTTGCCGCTCTTCACCTGGATTCTCTTCCTCAAGTTTCTCGACGACATGGAAATCACCGCCGAGGAGGAGGCGAAACTCGGCCGAAAGAAATACCAGCCCGTCATCGAGCCGCCCTACCGCTGGCGTGATTGGGCGGTGAAGGCCGACGGCATCACTGGCGACGAGCTGCTCAAGTTCATCTCGCAGGACGAAACCATGCGCCCGGATGGCACCAAGGGAGCGGGGCTCTTTGCATATCTGCGCGGCCTGCAATCCGAGTCCGGCAAGGCCCGCCAGGATGTCATTGCCAACGTGTTCAAGGGCGTCACCAACCGCATGGAGTCCGGCTACCTCTTGCGCGATGTCATCAACAAAGTCTCCGGCATCCACTTCACCGCTAGCGAGGAGATGCATACCCTCAGCCGTCTTTACGAAAACATGCTGCGCGAGATGCGAGATGCCGCCGGAGACAGCGGCGAGTTCTACACCCCGCGCCCGGTTGTGAAGTTCATGGTGGACGTCACTGACCCGAAGCTTGGCGAGACCGTGCTCGACCCGGCTTGCGGCACCGGCGGATTCCTGGTTGAGGCATACGATCACCTCGCTGCCGGGTGCAAATCCGTTGCCGACCGCACAAAGCTCCAGAAGGAAACACTTTTCGGGCAAGAAGCCAAATCACTTCCCTACATGCTTGTGCAGATGAATCTCCTTCTGCACGGGCTGGAATACCCCAACATCAAATATGGCAATACCCTCGCGGTGAAGGTCACGGAGATTGGCGACAACGACCGCGTGGACGTCATTCTCACCAACCCGCCGTTCGGCGGTGAGGAGGAGAAGGGCATTCTCAACAACTTTCCCGCCGACAAGCAGACCTCCGAGACTGCGCTTTTATTCCTCCAACTTATCATGCGCAAGCTCAAGCGCCCCGCTCGCGGCACACCGGGCCGCGCCGCCGTCGTCGTGCCAAACGGTACGCTCTTCGGCGATGGCATTTGCGCCCGCATAAAGGAAGAACTGCTGAAGGAATACAACCTCCACACCATCGTCCGTCTGCCCGAGGGCACCTTCGCTCCCTACACAGATATCCCGGCCAACCTCCTCTTCTTTGACCGCTCCGGTCCAACGCAAACCATTTGGTATTATCAAGTTCCATTGCCCGAAGGCCGGAAGAAGTATTCCAAGACAATGCCCATGCAGGTGGAGGACATGGCCGCATGTAAGGCATGGTTCACCGCCAAGAAGCGCGTGGAGAACGATCAGGTGTGGAAAATTGACTTCAAAACCCTGCTCGACAAAGCCGTCACCGAAGCCACCCCGCATTGGGATGCCGCCAAGAAAGCCAACACCCGTGCGCACAAGCTCGAAAGGCAGGCGCGGGAAACGAAGGACGAACTCCGCGCCAACGGTAAGAACGCGACGCAGAAGGCAAAGCTCCAGACTCAACTGGGCGAACTTGAGGCCGCCGCAGTCAGCGAGCGGAAGATTCAGGCCGCCGAACAAAATGCCGGCGACGTCATCTACTGGCCGATCTTCAACCTTGACCATAAAAACCCCATCAGCGCCGACGCCCTCGAACACCGCCCGCCCGGTGAACTCGTCGCCAGCATCCTAGACAAAGAGCGAGAAGTCCTCTGCCTTATGGAAGAAATCCAAAACGAGGTGGAGGCGCTCGGATGAAGAAGGGATGGAGTGAAGTGGCGCTCGGAGACGTGATGACGCCTGTCGCACGTTTTGAAACTCGGGACGACCTGAAAACATATCAGTTTGCGGGGACTTACAGCTACGCTCGCGGAATATTCAAAAACGAGTTGAAGCCTGGGAGTTCCTTCAACCTTCCCTCCATTCAACGGATCGAGGCTGGGGATTTTATTTACTGCAAAATTATGGCTTGGGAAGGAGCCTTTGGCCTCGCGGGAGAAGATGTCCACGATTGCTGGATGTCGGGAGCATTTGTAGCCTTTCGACCGGTTGCCGAGTCGGTTCTACCGAAATATCTGCACTATTGGTTCAAATCGGAACGGAATTGGCGGCGAGTAGCAGCTTCGAGCACGGGAACGAATGTTAGGCGGAAAAGCCTTCATCCAGATGATTTCTGCAAGGCGAGAATTCTCCTGCCGCCGGTCGCCGAGCAGGAGCGAATCGTTGCCCATTTGGACGCCATCGAATCCCGCTTCAACCGTGTCCAAAAGCTTCGGGAGGAACAAGATCGAGAGATCAAAGCCGCCCTCAGCTCCGCCTTCCACAAACTCCAAACCGATGTCATGTGGAAACCGCTGGCGGAAGTGGCACCTCTTGCGTGGCGCCGAATCACCATCAACCCGGATGAAAGCTACACGGAGTTTGGGGTGAGGAGCTTTTACAAGGGAATCTTCCTTCGTCGAAAGGTAGCCGGTTCTACATTCAGTTGGCAGGAGCTGTATCGGTTGAAGGCCGGGGACATTGTATTCAGCAATATCATGGCGTGGGAAAAGGCCATCGCCATAGCTCTTCCCGAGCATGACGGCTGGGTGGGGAATCATCGAATGCTCGTCTGCGAACCGCGACCGGATGTGGTTCTTCCCAGCTACTTGCTGCACTACTTCATGACTTCGGAAGGCTTCGCCAAGATTCTACAAGCGTCGCCAGGCACAGCGGCGAGGAACAAGACGTTGAAGGCTGGCAATCTGATGGCGATTGAAGTGCCTATCCCGTCACTCCCCCGCCAGCGCACATTCGAGTCATTATGTGAGCATGTGGCGCGCATTCGGGCCGCTCAGAAACCTCAAGTAACGGACGCCGCTAGAGTCCTTCCCTCGCTGCTCGACCGAATTTTTAACTCCTGACCTTACCGAAAGCACCTTTATGCCAAAATCCCATACCCAGATCGAAATCGGCAACCTCGTCGTCAAGTTCGGCGAGCATCTAAACCTGTTGGACATGCTGGCTGAAGTAGTGGCACCAGCTTTCTTTGACCCCACTCTGAAGCGGACCTACAGCGATACCTCATACCTTTTCTACAAACCTGAATTCATCGACATCGGGACGGAACCCGTGATCGCTGGCAGGCTGGTGAAGGACACTATACTGGAGCGGCAGCAACTGCTGGTCGACGGAGAACTTGAGGAGGCAAGTGGCACGCTTCCGTCATCACCATCTTCATTGTTTGTTCTGCTTCTGGGATGCCATCGGCTGCTGTTTGTGCGCGAGCATCGAGGAGCGCCCTCAATGGACAACTTCCGCACGACGCTCTCTCGTTTCTTAAAAAAGTGTCACCGTGACTTTCTAAAGGCCAAGGCGAGACAGACAGATCCCGAAACCGGCGAAAAACCCGTGATGAAGAAGCTTGTGGAGAAGTATCCCTACCCGAGCGTGAACCTGACTCCACTCGGCTCCCAAGATTCGATCCAATCGTTTCTCAACAAATTCAAGAGGATCGAGACCGTGACGGCCCTCCTTCTTGAAACGAATAGCGAGGTGGACAACGATGGCATGTTTAAATCCCTCCGTGCTGCCCAAACACGAATCAAGAGCCGACGGACCAGCCTGCACTACGAGAACAAAAAACAGGGGCTGAACGCCGCAGAGACCGAACAACAGCTAACAGTGCTATCAAAACAGGGCAACCACTCGATGAGGGTAACCGGCGTCGATTTGGGTGGGGAGAAACTCGAAGGAAACAACGACAGCTTCAAAGTGAAAATTCCCATCACCAACCTCCCCGATGACCTCGCTGGCGCGTCGGCCGAGTTGGTCCGCCATTTTGACGGCTTGAAAAAGAACAACATTATCACCGTTCCCGATTCCGATCCTGCTGCCATCCAGAAAGCTAAGGACGCCCGACAAGCTCTGAAGTCATGAACCTGCCCCGCCTCAACCATGAGACACTGCTGAAGGAAAAGAACCTTTGGCAGATATATCGCGCCTCATGGCAGATTTCCGACAGCAAGTTCAACTGGTTTGTCGGTATCGCATCACTGGCATTTTTCACAGCTTATGCGGTGCTTGCTCAAAGCGTGGTCGGGATGCACGCGATATTGCTCAAACTCGCAGAGATTGGGTTCAATGCTGCGGTTTCTATTCTTGGGTTCCTAATTGCTGGATTCACTATCTTTGGCAGTCTCGCTAAACCTGAACTGCTACTGACCATGTTGCGGTTCACCGAAAAGAAGAGCGGGCTCTCCTATCTGAAATACAACTTCTTCACTCTCATCCGCACATTCATTTACTTCCTTGTGTTTGCCGCTTTCCAGCTAGGCGTGATTGTGATCGCGCAACGGGACGGTCCCGTCTCAGTGTTTGTGAAATGGTGGCCCGGCCTTCAGCCTGTTTTGGGGCCAGCGGTTCGAATCGCTTTTGTTGCGAGCACTGTCCTATGGACGGCAATTTTTCTGGAACTCAAATCATTCGTGTTCAATGTTCACCATTTCGTGTTTACGATTATTAAGTTTGATGCCGTGAAGCATAACGAAGCTCTCTTAAACAGCACTTCAGAAGAGCCTCCGGATGACGAGTGAGGCACTCTCGCCTTGACGCAGCTCAATTTAGTGGACCTCGACCAGCGTCTACACCCAGACAACTCCCGCCCAAGAGTGGAGCGTCTGCCGCACGGACGGCAACGCGTAGCATGGGATTATCGACTTCCCGGTGGTCGTCAGCCCCGCGTTGAACCGAGACGGGGCCGCCGTCCCGTTGCTCAAGTTTTTGGATTGGGGCCTTGGGCGTCCGCTTGCATGTTGCCGGTCAGTCAAAGTGTACTAGGGAAGGTTGAAATGAAGGGACTCAAAATGTACACCTAAAAGGGGCGAAAACGGCTTCGTTTGACCGTCTGAGGTCGGTCGGAATGGAACATGTCCAACATCCTCAAAGTGAGTCATAAAAAAACGATCCGAAGTTTACACGAGCAAGGGTGGTCGCAGCGGCGCATAGCACGCGAGTCGGGGGTGTACATCGGCGGACGGTGGGGCGATATATAAAGAGGTCCTACCAGTCGGTGAAGCGGTTCGCGGCGCGGCTCAAGGAGAAGCATTCCGGGCGGGTGCAGCGGATGGAATGCCAACCGGGCGAGGAGATGCAGGTGGACTTCGGGGTGGGCGCGCCGATTGACGAGGGCGATGGGAAGCGGTCCCGGCGGAGCTGGGTGTTCCGGGCGGTGTTGAGTTATTCGCGCAAGGGCTACAGCGAGGCGGTTACTCGCGGCCATGAAACGCGAGGGGCACGGGCGCAGCGTTGCCGAGCTGGAGAAAAAGAGCGACCCCGACGCACCGGGCGCGGACGCACCATTTGCCGAACGAATGATCCACCGGGTGGCAACCAAGGCCGAGCGAGCGCGATACAAACTTCGCCAATAGACGGTGGAACCGGTCTTTGGAATCATCAAAGAGGCGATGGGATTTCGGCGCTTCTCGATGTGAGGCATGGCAAAAGGGGCGTTGGAATGGACGCTGGTAGCACTTGCCTACAACCTCAAGCGGCTCTTCGGCATGGGTGCGAGGCTCGCGGCAGCCTGAAATGCAGAGTGGCAACAGCTCTTCCCATTGGCGCTCCAACAAAATACGGCTGCCCCTACCGCGTCCAACGCCCCCAGCTCAATTTCGGACGAACTGCTCAAGCCGTAACCTCAGCACGTCCGAGTTTATTCTCCTCCGGGTTCAATACCCCGTCCGCTTGCGGCGGGGCTGGTTTATTCCTTGAAAAATTCAAGCCCGACAGGCTGCTAGCTGAAAGAAATTTTAGTGCCCGAAGCGGGCCCGTGGTTGCGGACTGACACAACCAGACTTCCCCACCCCGTCCAATACGCCTCAATAGGCGGTATCCATCCAGCACCGTGTTGGGCTGCAATGTAATGCCAAAAGAGGGGAAGCCAGAGGCCATGGAATGCAATAGGTTAAACGAACGTAAGGTTACAGAAAGCCGTGACCAGGGGAGCGTTCATGAGGTCCTTAGCTCACAATAGTCACCAAAAACAGGCTTTCAGAGGAAGCCACAGTTTTGTGAAGAATACCATTCCATTTTCTGTCGAGATTGATGGGAGTAATCGTATCCCGTTGAAAAATAGACTGCGGCAGGGGTGATGTTATCCCGGAAATGCCCCGCCCGCTGAAATGCCCCAATACGAAATCGGAACCGCTTCGCTAACGCTATAACGGTTTCAATTTTCGGGCAAATCCTGGCCTTCTCCGGTATCGTCTTCCGATGCGATCGGTTTTTATGTCGGCTTGATTTCGGGACCGAAGTGTAACACACTACACTTTGCAGCCGCAAAGTGAGGTGCCGCCGTAAGCGGGGGCGTCGCTCCGCAACGCCGTCCCGTGCTCCGCACTGGACATTGCCCACCATACTATGCCTACCCCAGAAATGTCCAACCAGTTCGCGATTTTCCGCACCAAGAAATTGAAAACGGATGCGGAAATTGCGAAGGTGGGCAACCACAACGACCGCCGCCGGAAAGAACTCCCGGCAAATGTCGATCCCAAACGGGTTGCCAACAATCGATCCTATACAGCGGACTCACGCCCCCTACTGGATCGTGTCCGCGATAAACTCAAAGGCATTAAATACCGAAAGGACGCCGTCAAAGCCATTGAGATTGTTTGCGCATTTTCGCCCGGCAGCGAACAGTTCATCCCAATCGATATGTGGGCAACCGATTCGCTGGCATTCATCAGAAAAACATTTGGTGCCGATAACCTCATTAGCGCCGTTCTCCATGACGATGAAAAGACGCCGCATTTGCAGTGTGTCGTGGTTCCCCTGATTGGAGGTAAGTTAGCGGCAAAGCGTATCATCGGCTCACCGAGGCAGTTGCGGGATATCCAAACCACCTACCACAAAGTTGTCGAAAAGTTCGGCTTGATCCGGGGCACTAAGGGAAGCTCCCGCCCACACCTTTCCATGCAGGAAATTTACCAAGGCACGCAGGAGGGTACGGAGATCATAAAAAACACCTTGGATGCCGTCCCCAAAAAATCCCCCATGGAAAGCTGGAAAACATACAGCGAGAAGTTGCGTAAGCACGTCACTACGGCACTTAAACCGTTGGCCGCAGCTAAAACCGCAGCTACACTCGCTGCGCTTGAAGTGCAATCCCTGCGCCGCCTTGCAGATGAATCGGAGTCTGCAAGAAAAGCCGTTGCAGACCGCCTCCGATCCTTAAACCTTGCGGAAGTGGCAAAGCGGTTACTCGGTTACGAGGGCGTGAATGACAGCAAAACCATAATCTTTGAGGATGATGCGCGAAAAATCGTCATCACCGGGAACGCATTCAAAGACGAAAAATCCTCTACACGCAGTGAGCGCGGAGCCATCTCCCTTACCCGCCACATTCTCAGTGTTAATTACCAGAAAGCGGTTGAAATTCTCGCTCAGCTATTCCCTGATGAAAAGGATGCCGTAAAAGCAGAAGCGATCAGAGAAGCGGAAACTTCCATCTCCATAGCTGTAGACCGAGCTGCTGCGACGGAATTGGATACTGCTACAATCGCAAAGCACTTAGCGAAGCCTGCTCTCCAACAACTCCCAGCCATGCTTGAATTTTTGGAAACGATTTCAGGCATTGCTCGAAAATTGCTGGATATGCTCGTGAAGGAAATGCGACTCTGGGCAAATCGCTGGGGAAGCGTATGCTTCCAAACATCCGATGCACTTGGTCACAAAGGTATAGCGATTGTTGGAAGAACAACGAACACTATACAGAATGTCGGCTCCAAGGACGCATTTTTTCTTATTGGTAACCCAGCCCAAGCGATTACTTTTGTGGAAACCCCCATAGAAGCCCTTCAGTATCACAGTACTACCGGTGAGACGGCGGTATATGTACCCATTGAAGGCGACTTCACATCTGCTTTTGCCTGTCTAAAGCAATCCGGCGCGAATAAAGTAGTGGCAGCATACCGCTCCGACCGCAGAGGAGCGATAATGGCGAAAAAGATCAAGGAGCAAGCTGAAAAAATGGGAATGACGTATACGCGTCAAAGGCCTACTCGCGGCACAGGCAAGGTAGCTGTTCCCCCCAGCATTAAGCCATCGGGCATCGTGAATCCTGAATCATTCTAGTCGGGATCGCTGTATCTATGGCAATCAGGACAACGCACCCTCAGGCGGCAGGAATCGCTAATATAGTCGGCCCTGAAAAAGTGGTTATGCGCTTACGGCTGCCGGAGTTGGCAAAAAACGGGGAGGAAGGCATGGAGCAAGCGGAGCCAGAAAACAACGGCCTCGCGCATCCACTTGCGGAAGTTCCACGCGGCGGAGGCCAGGAGCAGGTTGATCTGGTCGCCCACGAAGCCTTTCCAAAAGCAACGCACCAGCCGGTAATCACTTTTCAGATGCCCAATGACCGGTTCGATGCTTGCTCGC
This sequence comes from uncultured Chthoniobacteraceae bacterium, assembly GCA_964513965.1. Taxonomy (GTDB): domain Bacteria; phylum Verrucomicrobiota; class Verrucomicrobiia; order Chthoniobacterales; family Chthoniobacteraceae; genus UBA695. The sequence continues at coordinate 453,199 of CAZEOO010000001.1, read as the reverse complement.
CGCCGGAAGCGTTCCCTCATGCGCTGGCTTTGCGAGCGGCTCTGGCCTGCCGGGGGCGGTTGCGGCGTTAACACTTGGGTGGTTCCCACCGTTCGCCGTCCTCGATAGCCCCGGTCGGCTATGGCCACGCTCGCCCTTAGTCCGCTCACCGCTTCGGCGGCTTCAAGCACTTCTGGCAAAGTGTGACCATCATACGCATTGGTACTATGGGCTACCGCCGCCACGATGATCCCACTTCCTTTGGTGATGGCGATGCTCGCTTTGGTTCCAAATTCGTATTTCTTGTGTTCCTTGCCTTTGCTCATGCAGTAGACATGCGGCTCGTGCAAGGAGTAGATCTTTTGCCGATCCTGCGGTTTCTGCGCCAACACGCGCCGGTAAAGCTTGAAGTTGTCCCGCTGCGCCTCGCGAACCGTGGGTGCGAGTTTGCGTTCCAGTTCCCGCACCAACGCCCCCCGCTATCGTCCGCAGCCGCCGCTGGCCCCGCCTGGCCGCTTTACGCTTGCGCGGGTCTTTGCGCCAACGCTGCGCAAAAAGGCAGACGCGCACTTCTTTGCGGTAACGCCGCCGCAGCCTGATGCCTTGCCGATCTGCCAGCTTCCAGCATCGCGCGATGATTTTCCGATATTGCTTGGTATCGATCGGGTAGGTGATGTTCTTTTCCTGCGCCGTGCTGTCGATGACAACCTCGGCCTCCTCGATCTTCTTGCCGTGGATTTGCGCCGAGACCGCCAGGATTACCGCCATGCCCCGTTCCCCGATGCGCTGCCGGAAGTAGACCAGGTCGCTCGGGTCGCATGGCAGTTCCCATTGGAATTGCTCCATGCCGCAGAACTGTTGCCAGTAGGGGTTTTCTTTCCAACGCTCCACGACGCTCTCGTCGCTTTCGTTGTACATCTGCTTGAGTAATAGCAGACCGGTCATCAAACGCACCGATTTTGCCGGTCGGCCCGCTTTGCTGTAGGTCTCCGCAAAGGCTTCCTCCAAATCCTTCCACGGCATCCGATCCGCCAGCTTTTGCAGCGGGTGACGGGGATCACATTGCTCCGCCAAGGTTGGCAATAAAAACGATCTTTGACTCCGGCTGTTTTCTTGATGTGCTTTCATCCGCTCTGCTTTTCGACCGGCTTTTCCCATCCACGGTCTCTTTCCTAGTCTCTTTTTCTCACCTCTTTGGCCCTCTGAACAGCTTGTTTGCAGAGCCGTACACGTTTTTCAGGACCGACTAATATACTGGTACGCAAAACGCTTGAGCGGCGTTGGCTGGAATTTTAAACTTCGTGCAAATTTCTCTTGTCGCTTAGTTGAGATGCCTCATAACGAGCAAGGATGAACCCCGAGCCACCTTGTCTAGACTGTTTGGCGGTCTCCGCCACACGGGAGGCTCGTGGCCGGTGTTTGTTTGGAGATTACGGTGTCGGAGGGGAAGGCGCCTCCGTTTGGCCGTGCGTATGCGCACGGTGTCATGGCCCTTATGCTGGCAGGAAGGGCAAACACGCGCAAAAAAGGACCGCCGTGCCTTCCAATCATCCCGGCAGCTGCCTTGCAGAGTGGTTCAGTGAGGAAAAAATAAGGGAATCACTCTGCAAGCGGCGTGTTCGGCTTGCAAGGCAGAGAGGAAAAGCGGATCCCCAACATGGGCTGAAAAGGGTTCAGAAACCCCCGCTCGGGGAAGAGGCGGAATTGATGGCGGCTTTCCCATCGAAAAAGGAATTACATCGGGTTCGCACCAAATATCGACATGGGATTTCCTCCGAAAAAGTTCTGGAAAAAGCGCTGCACGTTCTGATCGACCGTCAGTTGGCTTTGCCGAAGGGCCAACAAGCTGATTGGTTCGGGCGCTTGGGAATTCTGGTGGACCGAGTTCGCAGAAGAGCACTTGATGGGGAATTTCAGTTTTGTTCTTTTGAGGTCATCCCCACACTCAAGGCGGGTAATGCATTCCGTCCGATTACTAAATCTGATTTGATTGAAACCGTCATCGCTTCTACTGTGGCTAGTTACTTGAGGGTACGGCTCGATCCGCAGTGGTCAGATTCTTCTTTTGCGTTTCGTGAGCCCAAAAAAGAAGTGCTGGCGGGGCACCATGGTGCTTTCGAGGCGCTGGTCGATTTTCGAGGAAGATTCGAGAACCAATTCCTATGGGCCGCCGAAATGGATATACAGTCATTTTTCGATTCCGTCAGCCATGACATAATCCGTGCAGCATGTAAAAAAGCAGGGATACGCGCTACCAGAGAAGGTAAGCCTGTTTGCTCGCGAGCGTGGGGCATTGTGGAAGCATTGCTCGCTGGTTATGATTTCCGGCGTGTAGTACGCGGACAAGCCGAGCCGAAATTGCGCAAAGAGCATCCCAGTGCCTATTTTGCCTGGCCCGAAGAATCCTTGAAAAGGCTCGTGCCGCATTTTGATACGGCGAAGATTGGAATTCCGCAGGGAAACGCGCTTTCACCTATTCTGGCTAATATTGTTTTGGATTATGCCGACCGGGGTGTATGCAAGGCGGTCGGGCCGACCAACAATCTATTTTATTGCCGGTATTGCGATGACATCATGATCATTTCGCCCAGCCTTAGGTTGGCGCAGACAGCGTGGAGGGCATATGGTAGCGCACTTCGCAAACTCCTGCTCCCTGCGCATGCCCACAATCCTCCATCTGGGAAACGTGCTAAATCACGCCAACCTTATCGTTGGGCAAAAGGAGCTGACGAATGGGTGGATTATGTTGGCTACCGTATTTGGTATGATGGTCAGACCCAGATCCGCGAGGCATCGGAACAGAAACATCGAGGTAAAATCATGGCGGTGGTTGATCAGTTTTTGAGAGCCATTGAAAAAGAGGCGAATACCAAAGGAAAACGTCCTTGGAATGCATCCTATGATATGCGGCGGTTGGTTCGGCATCTTGTAGCGACCGCCACGGGGCGTCAACCGCTATGGAAGACACAATCACGGCCAATGGGGCTTTGCTGGATAGCTGGTTTTAAGCATCAGAGGTGTAATCCCGGTTTGCTGAAACAACTTCGGAACCTCGACCGATTCCGTCATAGCCAGATTCACTTCGCCGCAAAACGCTTGCAGAAGATTTTAAGCCTGCCGGATACTCCGGGGAAAGGGCGACTGAGCCGAAAATATCGCTTCATTGGTTATCCGATTTCCTATTGCGGACAGTTCCATAAATATTGAGCCAATCAGCCGAGTCATCGTTTTGGCCAAGATTTGAGAACACTACGAGATTAGTCTAGGTAAGCCTACATTACCGAAATAGCTAGTCGGCTCTGAAAAAGTGTCTATAGGTGCAGGGGTGTAGAGCCGTGGAGTTTGGAATCAAGAACGAACAGAGTACAAAATAAAAGGCATCTTCCTGCATCTGATTGCGGAAGTTCCATGAGGCAACAGCCGAAACCAGGTTGACTAGGTATCTATCGACGCATTTCAAAAAGCACCGCACCAATCAATAGTCGCTTTTTAAGTGTCCGACGAGCGGTTCGGTGCTTGTCCGCTACCGAAAGCGCTCCCTTTCGCGCTAGTGGTGCGAGCTGCTTTGCTCCTTTGGTAATCGCTGAGGTGTTAATGCATCCGTGACCTAAGCATTCGACGCTTGTCCAAAATGGGACTCAGTATAAAGCCCCGCAGGTAGGGCCTAAGAAATTCCATATTCCACTGCAACCCTGGCTCTTGGTTCCCGTAGAACCCCGGTGACACCCAAGTATGACTGCTCCCCAACCAGGCCAACCCGACCGGCACTCCAAGCGGCTCCCCGATGAGCTGTACGGCCTCGACCCGGTCGAGCTCCTGGCTCGTGGGTTGTTACCTGCTGCGGGGGTGCCTTCTTCTGAAAACTTAACATCAAACAATCCACCCAATCATGAAGTTCATTCGAATTCTGCCCGTCAAGTTGATTCTGGCCACTCTAGCCGTCGCATGGTTCGCAATTTCCGGGAACCAGGTTATCGCGGCAGACAATCAGATCCCCGAAAAATTCCTGGGTGAATGGAACACAACAGGAGAATCCTTTTTCTACACCTATATCTATTCCGTCAAACTTAACCCGGATCATAGCTGTTCCTATAAAACATCGCGTATTTTTGAAGCGTCGGAAATTTCCCTGGCGCACCAGGAGCAAATAGCCCTCTCCGGGACGTGGACGTTTCAAGACGGGACGTTCAACGCCAAAATGACGATACAAAGATGGGAGCAACGCTGGCCTTCGAATACACCTGGAAATTCCAGCAGCCATGAAAAATTCGTCCGGTTTAATCCTCCGCTCAATTCGTTTGACTTCACTTTTGTAATACGAGATGGAGGTCTGAGTTCCGGGGATTTCCGAGTCAAGATCGGTGATTCTGGAATTGATCCCCAAATGGGAACTCTAGCTCGTGGTCCTGGACAAGATCAAGCCGACTTGATCAACGGCGCTTCCCCTGAGTTAATTAGCACAAAAAATCCGCCTGGATTCGAAAACGGCAATACGCAAAAGGCGGTTGAACCGCTCAACGAAACGCCATTATCTGCAGCTTCTTCGGCCAAAATCGAACCGGCCTACCCCATTCACTCCAGCGGCAATCGAGGGTATAACATCTCCGCGGTTTTCTCCGGGCTATCGATTACAACGCCTGCCGGATCAAAAATCCAACTCTCCGAACCCTTCGTCACTCCCAACACCAAAGAGGAGCCCATTGCACCCATTGAATGTTGCTGGGATCCATCCAACAAATGGGTCGCTATTTTCGTTCCGCAAAAGCGGGTAACGAGCATCTACGTGGTCGATCTGAAGACTTCGGAAAAGCTCAAGCAGTCGTTTCCAAAAATCACGTATCCAAAGTGGTATGACGGCGTGTACTCCACCACCGACCACCCGGAAGCGTGGGACGGAGTGAAGCTCCGCGTCAACACCGCAGTCAAGTTGCGTGGCGGAGGGACGGAGAAAACCCTGCCCCAAGTGCTCACCATTTCCGACGGGAGCTTCACCTTAACCCCTTTGTAAGCCCTGACAAACAACCACTGAACAGCACATTTCACCCACAACAAAATCCAATGACTGAATTATCCAACAACAAAGGTTCATGGGGATTGTTCTTCAAATCGAAGCCCAGCTTCGCTTTCATCATTCTCAGCGCATTTGCGCTCCGCAACTTCACTACACCCCCCTGGATCGGGCTGACAATCGGGTTCGTATTCGCCTGTATTTTTGAGCGCCTCCGCCCGTCGGCTCCCGTTTTTAACAAACACCTTATGCGGGACCGGACCAAAGTGTCCATCAACTTAATTGTCTGCTATATGCTGGGAGACATGATTGCCAACGCAATCGGATATAGCATCGGCAGCATGGCCATAGGTGTAAATCCTGCGGCGGGACTTGTCTTTGATCCTGCGGGTAACCGGGGGGCCATCAATTTCTATTCCTTCATTGTCGCCGCCTGGATGGGGTATCTGTATTATATCGCCAAAAAATTGGACCGGCCTGTTTGGATGTGGATTTTCGGAGGATTGGCCCTTGGATATCTCCCGTTCTTGCATTTCTTTCTCGGGGAGCTGTGGCTTTTGGTCGATATGGCAACCATTGGGCTGCTCTTGCTTTCCTGCTTCATTTTCCGGTTGCCTGCGGATCTGCCGAAAACGCCTGAAAAAGTTCCCTCTCAAGGCGGTTTGGAACGCGACTTGGTGGAACTCAATCGGCTCAAAGAAAACAACCTCTTGACGGAGGAGGAATACGGCGCCCAGCGAGCCGCCATCCTGGCTCATTACCAAAAATAAGCAGCCGTCGAAGTAAGTTATTGCAACCTTCGTCCGTGGAACCCGTAGTAACTAATCACATCATGGCAAACAGCACCTCATTCGCTATGCCGTTATCTTTCAAAACCGGAATCGTCTTGGCTTTCCTTTGTGGTATAGCCTTTGGCCAGAACCCGCAGGGTCCCTCTTTGACGACCGGAACTTCGACATTTCCTTCGGAAACGATGGTAACGGCTTCGGAAGAAGAACGGGGAATTCTTTCAGAAATTCCCAGAGACTACAGGTGGGAAAAAACGGTTATCATCCCCGGCAAATTCGCCTTCCTTGCACTGCCGTTTGAGAAGCAGTCGAAGAATGGAATCTGCGTAGCCTCCAGCGCCCTCAATGTCATCTCCTACATCGACCCAGATATCAAACTCGACCAAACCGAACTTTTCAAAATGTTCAACGGGGGAGTCGCAGGAGCCAACGACGCACAACTCGTCAACGGCCTCGCAAACCTCGGCTTTCGAGTCACCCCTGTCGTTTGCAAAGGCACACAACCCAAAGACCTCATCGCTTCCATCCAAGCCAGCCTCGAAGACGACCATCCCATCGTCGCCTTCAAACCCGGGCATGCCATCACCATCATCGGCTTCGATAAAGAAGCCAAAAAGATCATCGCTTGGAACCAACGGGAAGAATCCCCCAGCGTCAACGGCATGCCCAAAGGAGCCTTCACCATCTCCGAAGCTACCGTTTCCGGCTACTTCGACATGCTCTTCTTCATCGGAAAACAAGGTACCCCCGCTTCCGCTACCGAACAGACCCAAATCAATTCCGTCCTAGGCGGAATCACCGGACTCAAGAAATTCACGATCAGCAACAGAGCCTCCAGAGAAGACATTCGAGCCTACGCAAGCCACGCCATCCCACAAGCCATCAAAACCCAACTCCGCAGCGGCAAAACCGTCATTATTCTCAAGGGAGACGAAGTCAAAGTGGTCTCCGATCCCAACATCAACATTCCCAAAGAGAAAGCGGACCCCTGGAGCACAAGCCCCAGCACTCAAAAAGACCAACCTGTCACGCTCACCAACCCTAAAGACGGAAGCACCAAACAAATCTCGCTACGCAACCTCGCAAACGAAATTGCAGTCTCCTGCAACGCGACGTTCTTTAGCGCGGACGGAAATCACACTGGGAAATAATCAGGTCTTTTCACTTTGGAAGGCAGGGCAACCGGCCTGCTTTCATTTGGTTAGAGGGCTTTCAGGGCCGCGTTGATGGCGGGGACGAGTTTCTCCTTGACGAATTTGGCTTCGTCCGCTGGGGTGACGTCTCCAGGGACTTCGGCTTTCCATTGGTCGTGGAAGTAGGGTTTGTCAACTACGGCGATGAGGTGTCCTTCTTGTTTGGCGTAGCTCCATTCTTTCGGGCGGTATTGGCCTTCCGGTTTGTGCCTTCACAAACCATTTTGACGACGGCAGGCGTGACCCTGTCATATCGTAACGGTAGTTCCTTTATGGATCCAGTGTGTGCATTTTGAACCGTCGGTGGCTTATGGTAAGTATGAGTTGAAACGTTTGGAGGATTATTTGAAATAAGAGGCGTTACATGGAAAAGGCGGATCTTGGAGATCCGCCTTTTTTGTTATCTTTTCATCTTTAAAAGGGTTTTGCTTCCTTAAGTTTGGGGAGCAATTTCTTAACCATGAAGTCTGCTTTTTCTTCTGGGGTTAGTGGGAGGTCGGTGACTTCGCCACTCTTTAGTTGATTCTTGTTGAGGAATCGGATGAAGTTGCCTTTCCTTTCGGCGAAGCTCCAGTGAGTCTGCCGGTTATTGGGCATTGGCATCTTAGTATTATTGAACATGGCTTCTAGGTAATTGAAAGTTTCCGCTTCGTTGATGATTTCGAATGCGGTCACTTTGCCAAGTGCCATGGCTGCGCGTATTAAGAGGCAGTTTCCGTGTCCGTAGCCTCCTCCAAGGATGAAGAAATCAAAGTCTTTGATTTGGGCGGCGCATTGTGCTGTGGGGGTATTGTGGTCGAGGTTTTTTAGGGCAGGGTAGGTCTCTGGTGTTGCTACCGTAACGGTGTAACCTTCTTGTTCTAGAGCTTTTGCAATAGCTTTGCTGTCTTCTGCAGAATAGCTCTGCGAATCGCCTGCTGCGTTGTGAACCACGTGCTCACGCAGGGCTAAAAATATGCGTCCTTTTGATGGGGTCGCTGGGTTGTTTGTTGTCGTTGCGGCTTCCGGCGTAGCCGTAGGGATAGGCGTAGCAGCGGCAACTGGGGTGGGAGCCGGAGTAGCTTCCGTTACTGCTACTTGGGCTTTGTCGACCCAGGCTGAGCTGGTTCCCAACGAGTTGGAGACGAGGACTTTGTCCCCATTCTCTTGGAGGACCTTGACGGGGGTTCCCGGCTGGAAGGTGCCGTTACCGACGACTTTGCCGTTGATCACAATCGGCATCTGAACGGCGGTGCGCAGGGTGCCGGTGGCGGCGACCCCAGGGGTTTGAGCTTGCGTGAGCCCTGTTAGCGCTAGGGCGAAGCTCGCTAGAATTGAAGTGAATTTCGTATTCATGCAAGGGGTGGGTATTGGAAAGTTAGGAAGGAGCCGAAAGGCTCCTTTCTGCTTCATGGTGATGGGGGAAAGTAAGTCAAGGGGTGAGTGCACGTTTAGAGATTACGGAAAGAATGTCCTAAGGTTGCAGGGAATGGGGGATTTCTTTGGATTTGGGAAAAGAAAAGCCCCAAGGGTTTCTCCTTGGGGTCGGTTCTACGGGAAAATTAAGGGTGGGTTGCAAAGGATTTGGAGGAAGTTTCAGGGTGGTAAATTTTGCTGTACAGAGCTGGGAAGGCTGCGGCTATCGAGTTTGTAAAGAGTTTGTAGCCAATTTTGCGTTGTTTTCTAGGACTGTTTTTAAGTGGGGAAGCGGGTAAATTATTCCACTGAGGAGGAAGAGTGCTGCTATGCCACTGATAGTGACTTGATTTCTGTAACTTTGGATGTTGTCTCTAATTTTCTCTAGGGTGTATCCGAGCAGGCTCCCAACGTAATTGATGACTGCAAGATATCCTAACAAGATGGCGATATTGAGCAGGTTGGCTTGATAGGCGGGTGTAGGTAACGTTTTGCCTAAAGTGAGCGCGGTTGCGGCTAAGACTGTGAGTGTGTAGGCTTGTTTTTTGAGAAGTGTTTTCATAGGTATCCGTTTGCTGTGCTTCTCCAAGAAAGAAGCAGGGCAACCGGCCTGCTTCCGTTTGGGTAAAGAAAAAGCCCCAAGGATTTCTCCTTGGGGCTTTTGGTTTGATTGGCTTCTTTTAGTTAGAAGGCTTTCAGGGCCGCGTTGATGGCGAGAATCCTCGGGGCTTGCTTTGAGGAGTATGTCAACCGCTTTGGGTGGCTTTGTTTTTGGAATGGTGAGTTCCAATAGGAAAATGCCTTGTGGCCTTTGGGGTTGGGGTGGATTGGTCGTTGTTTTACTGCTTACGTTAGGTTTGCTGGTAATTCCTACTATAAGGTTGGAACATTTGCGTGTTGTTTCTTGTCGGCTTGTGCTGGCGAAAGACTTGGAGGATTTGAAGAAGTTGTGTCGACGGGAGTGCATTCCAGAATCTGTGAGTGATTTGGTTGCACATTTGGTTTTTCCGTGATTCTTGAGGGGGCGGAGAAGAGGGTGTATAGGGATACAGTAATGAGTATGGGGCCAGCAGCACTAATGTGTGCCCAATTTCCGAAGGCACAAAGAAGGCTTAGCACGACGGTGAGGATGGTGAAAATGATGTGAGGGGTGGAGTAATTGCTGAGGAGGGTTAGAGCTGTCCAAAAGGCCGCGTAGGGAAGAAAGAGAATGTAGAGTGGCGGTTGGTTTGCTCTCACGCCGAGCTTGGCTAAGATTTGGGGGCGTTTCGATCTTGTGATTAGAAGAAAGCTTAGGAGGAGAATTGTGGTTGGGATGATAAGGAGTGCTAAGAGATGTAATGTGGGATTGGTGTTAAACCACTCGTTTGCGAGGGTGTAATGGTAGATTGGGTCGATGGCCGTGGAGTTTGTGATGAGTGCGTTCATGGTAGTTGTCTCCAGTGTTTCTCCAAGTAGGAAGCAGGACAACCGGTCTGCTTCCTTAGGACATGAAAAAGCCCCAAGGGTTGCGCCTTGGGGCTTGGTTGGTTTGCGAGTCCTCGTATTTGGTTACGGAGTGAAGACGAGGTAGCGGTAGGAAGTGGCCTCGATTTCTTCGGTGCGAATGTAGCGGATACGTCCTCTTGCTTCTCCGAGGCTGTCGGTTACAAAGTATTCGCCTCTGGCTTTGTTGTACCCCGTGATGAGTGAGATGTGGTTGCCGGTGGGTTCTCCATTACGGCTTGGCCAGTTTTTCTGATCTTGAGCGATGGAGGGCAGGGTGAAGTTGGGGTTTTGTTTGCGTTTTTGGGCGTAATCAAGGAGCTGCCACATACGGGTGGGAGATATGTGGTGTTCTATGATGATTGGGATTCCCTTGTTGATGTAGTTTTGAATGGATAGCTCTTGCATCTTGGTGGCATCGGTGAGTTTGAGTTTCCCTTCTTTGGCGAGGGCGTGGGCAAGATTGAGGGCATCTGCACCCGTGGTGAGGTTTGTTTGCAGATTGTAGCCTCCTCGCCCGATGATTTGGTTCAAATTCGTGTCCAAGTGGAAGTAATTGGTTACCATCGTTAAGATGGCGAGGGTGCAAATACCCCGGGAGCCTTGGTCCACCATGGGAATGTTTTCAATGACAACGTCTCCGTTGGGGTAGGTTTTGACGTTGGTTTGAAATTCCGCTTTTCGAAGTTGCCCTTGTGTGGGGGCTTGCTTGGTAGTCCAAGGATCTGCCCATGCGGTAGGAGTTGGCTGCGGTTCTTCTGAAGGCGTTGGGGTCGGGATAGCTGTGGGTTGCGGTATGGTCGTGAGGTTGGGAGAGATTGTGGCTTGGATAAGTTGCCCGGCGTTGGTTGTAATGCGGATGAAGGCGTAAGGGGCGCTATATTCCTTGTTGGCTTGGCGCAGTTCGGACGCTTTCCCGGTGTAGACAGTTTTCCCTTGGCCAAATTGGGATTGCAGGAAGTTGCGCAAGTCTCGATCTGTGGAACGGAAGTCTTTATCGAATTTGGCGAGGGTTGCGGCGCGTCTTGTGGTGTTGATTCCAAATCCGGCGTTGTTGTCGAGCGCTGTCCCAACTTCCAAGTAGGTGATTTCGATTTTTTGGATTTGTTGGTTTTGGGGATCTACGTGGAAATAGGTGTAGTAGGCCCAAGCCCCAAGGATTTTTTCATCGAAATGTTTTCGGTAGATTTTCTCCCGATCTGTGGAACTGTAAATTTCCCAGGTTGTGTCTGAGACGAAGGGTTTTGTCCAAGCTTCGGCGGGAAGCCATTGGGTTCCCACTTCTTCCGTTTTGTGGTGTCCTTCCCAACGTTCGCAGATGGCGCGCTCTCGTGTTCGCTCTTCGATGTAGTTCCACTGTGCTTGGCTTATTTCTGCTTTCGCGCAAGTCCAACTTACGATTGTGAGTAAGAGGATGTTGATCTTTGAGATCGTATTCATGTAAGAGGCGGGTATTTGCAGGTTAAGAAGGAGCCGAAAGGCTCCTTTCTGCTTCATGATGATGGGGGAAAGAAGTTTTGTTTCATGAAGGAGGCGATTCGCCGCCATCGCCTCCCTCAAACTCCCTCCCTCGGCTCGGGGAGAACTTCAGACCGTGCGGGCCAAATGTGGATGCTATGAGTGTTCATCAAGCGGGTTCTACGGAATCGAAGACCTCGGGTTGCATCACCCACGTCTTTTTTTGAAAAATAAACAGGCAGGCACGCTTATGGCAGTCTTGCTGCGGTTCTGGCATCATAGGCTTTCCAGAACTGGGCGGCGGTTTGGCCGGAGGGTTCACCGGGAATGCCGGTGGAAATGAAACGCAGGGGAAGCAGCCGAAGCGGCTCCGGGTTTTTGGCATTGCCGGGAATGACGATCTCTTCCAGCGACTTGCAGGCAAAGAGGGGGCTGAAATCGCTCACGTAGGTCTTGTTCAACTTGAGCTTTTTGAGAGGAGCCCCCTGAATCGGCTTGATATCAGTGACGTTGGTATCCGAAATATCAAGTTCAACCAACGGCAACGCCGCCAGCGGTTTTAGATCGAAGATGCGTGTACGGGAAACATTCAGGTGTTGGAGGGTGCGACAACCGGCAAGTGGAGCGAGGTCGCCCACAGGGGTGTAGCTCACATCCAAAGTCTGGAGCGGCATTCCGGCAAGCGGAGCGAGATCCGTAACGTGGGTTGCGGAAATATTGAGTGTTTCCAACGAAATCCCATGCAGGGGAGTAAGGTCTGCGACGCGGATATTCTTCGCTTCGAATACACGGAGTGTTTTTACATCGACCAGCGGGGCAAGGCTGGCCACTTGGGATCGGCTAATGTTGAGCCGCCGCAAAGGAACCGTGGCCAATGGAAGCAGGTCGTTGACCGGCAGTCCTACAATATCAAGCTGCTCCAACCCCGTATTTTTGAGCGGTGTCAAATCCGCGACTTTGGAGTAATTCAGAATTAACCGTTTGAGCGGCAGGCCAGCCACCTTTTGCAAATCGGCAAATTCCGTGTAGCTCAAGTTCAGCTCCGAGATCGGCTGGCCCGCGAGCATGGAAAGGTCGCCCACGGCGAGTCCCTCCAGCGAAAGATTGAACGTACCGTCCGGATTGTGCGAAAGACGGCTTTCGTTCCAACCAACTTGGCCCCGATATTCGCGCAGCCGTGCACGAAGGGCGACTTCGGCAGCGGCGCTGTTTGGTTCCAAGATGGCGCTTAGCGGTACGGCCTCCAGCAGACGCTTTTGTTCACGCAATGCGGTGAGGAGCCGTTGTTGCACCTCGCGCTTTAGCGTGGGTGCGCCACCATTCGCAGCCAGCAGCGTTTCGCACAGTAAAAGGTTTTGCTTGGCAATTGCGTCATTGGGCCGCACCGCCAGCACCGCCCGGTATTCGGGAATGGCCCCAGCGAGATTCTGGGTAGCTTCAAGTAAATTGGCCAGATGGAGATGGCTATCGCCACTTTGCCCATCAAGCTGCACGGCATATCGAGCTTTTTCGAGAGCCTCATCAAAACGGCCTTCTTCCACCAGAGCTTTTGAGAGAGCAAGGAATGTCGGCGCGGTTTGGCGCAAGTCGGCAAGGGCCCGCACCGCAGTATTCCTTTCTTGGTAAAGCCGAGTTGAAAACGCAACGGAGATCGCCAACGCAAGAGCGACCATAACACTCACCGCTTTGTGGCGGCGGATAAGGAGGGTTAGTTGTTTCCAAAGTCCCGCCCGTTCCGCCGTCGTGGCATAGCCGTTCTGATACGAAGTAATATCGGCCTGTAACGCAGCAACGCTTGGGTAACGGTCCTCGGGCGAGAGTGCCATGGCTTTGCGCACCACGGCCCGGAGTGATTTCGGAACTCGGGCTCCCAAGAATGCGAGCGGGATTTTGCGGATTTTTCCTCGGGCCACCTTCCCCAGAATTTCCGTGGAATCCGTTCCATCCACCGATGGCGATAAGGTAATGATATGATAGAGTATTGCGCCCAGCGAATAAATATCAGTGCGGGCGTCGAGGTGTTCCGACTCACCTCGGGCCTGTTCGGGCGACATATATTGCGGAGTCCCCAGCACCTCTCCCGCCATTGTAAGATGGGCGGGCGTATTCTCCAGTGTTGTGTCTGGCGTCCAATCTTCCCCCGTTTGCTTGGCCACACCCCAGTCCATGACGAGCACCTCACCGTAGTCGCCCACCATGACATTGGCGGGTTTAAGATCACGATGGATCACGCCCCGGCTGTGCGCAAACGAAACGGCATCGCACATTTTTTGAAAAACAATCAGCAACGCTGAAAGCGGATATTTGGCCGCCGTCACTTGATCCCCAACCCGCAACTTGTCGAGAATTTCCTGAAGCGTTTCCCCCTGGACATGCTTCATCGTGTAGAACGAGCCGCCCTCGGCATCGAGTTCGTGAACGGGGACGATGTTGGGGTGTTCAAGCCGGGCGGTAACCCGCGCCTCGGCGACGAATCGGGCCAGGGCTTCCGGTGACTCCCCCTTGCGCACTGTTTTCATGGCGACGGTGCGTCCCATTACGGCATCCCATGCGCGGTAGATCGTCCCCATACCGCCACGTGCGATTTCTCCCTCAAGTTGATATTTCCCGTTATCCATGCGCATTAGTTCTCGTCGTAAAAGTGAGGTGTCAACGCCTCGGCCACCGGCACATCGGGGAGGTTGCTTTGGTAGTGCTCCACGACAGCCCGGACAGCCTCTAGCTTGGCGGCGTCCTTCTCCCCCTCTTTGGCATAGGTATCCGCGAGCCACTTTAAGGCACGGATTTCTCCCTGGGCCGCCGCCTTTTCAATCCATTCCCGCCCGACCTTGCGCTTCATAGCCGATACTTCGTTTTCATTTCCAGCTCCGGCCCAATACATGTTGCCCAGGTAAAACTCCGCAATGGCGTTGCCGGTCGAGGCTGCCTTCTGAAACCATTCGTAGGGATTCCCCTGGCCACCCGTCCGGTAGTGGCACATATCGCCCATATAGACTTGCGCAATCACGTTTCCACGGTTGGCGTCCGCTTTGACGTACTCAAAAATATCAGTTGGTTTTTCGGGAAAATCGCTGATTCCTTTTTCGAGGCATTGCAAGAAATAGGTTGCGGCGATTTCACCAGAATCCTCCGCTTTGTGGAACAACAGCACGGCACTGGCGGGATCCTTGGGGAATGTTTTCCCGCCATGGAGATACATCAGGGCCAGCGTGACCCGGGGCACGGAATAGCCGTCCATGGCCGTCTTTTGCAGCCACTCAAAGGCGCGTTCCCGATCCTCCAGAATACCATGACCTTCCAGGTAAAGATAACCCAGATGGCTCTTAGCCACGGTGTAACCGCCCTCGGCGGCTTTCTGGAACCAAAAGACGGATTTTGCCATGTCTCCACGGCTCATTAGAACGCAGGCCAGCGATTCTTCTCCCACGGCATTGCCCTGGAGCGCCGACTTCTCGAACCAGGAGAACGCCTTCTCCTGATCCTTCGGCACACCTCGTCCATTAAGGTAAATATTACCCAATAACCACTGGCAGTTTGCATCACCACTCTCCGCTCCCTCGCGAGTCCATGAAAGATACGTAGCCCAATCTTTCGGCGCGGCAAGGTGTGGAATACTGCTATTGAGCATCACCACCAAAGCCCTGCGAGCTGCGAGGTGGCCACCATTTGCCGCCAACAAATAATACTCCGAGGCTTTGGTATTGTCTCGGGGGACTCCCCGTGCGTTTTTGTAAATGTTGCCAAGCTGGTACTGGGCTTCATGATCCTCCCGAAGCGCCCGGGCTTCGAGTGCTTTTCGGTCCATTTCAAGCTGTGCAAGCACCGAACGATGGGGATCGCCCGCCTCTGGAGTGGCGGAAGGACCGGAAGTGGCATCTGGAATCGAGACGAAAGCTTGGGATAAAACAACCGCTTTTGCCCCACGACGCACAGGTGTTATTGGCCAAAAACATATTGCTCCGGTAACTACCAATACGAATAGAACCAGCCATCGAATCCAGCGATTTTTGGAATGACGCGCAGGTACGGCTTCAACGCCTCGCGAGAGCAGATCCCGAGGATTAAGGCCAAAAAGATTCGGGAACGGGGTTGGAGGCTCAGGGGCGGACATCGCACTTAAACGCAGCCCATCAACTCCGTTAGTTCCGCACGGATATCCTCCGGCGTCGGGTCATCCAAAGTCGCGCCTACCTGGTCGAAGAGAATCTCACGCCAGCGTTCCCGCATCCGGAATACCAAACTCTTCACTGTCCCCACCGCCATGCCCAGCACTTTGGCCACTTTGTCATACTGCTTCTTCGATTCCTGGCCGAAACCAAGGAAAGGCCGAAGCTCCGCAAACACCTCTTCCTTGCCCGCCGCGCGATATTCCTCACCAAGCTGCTCCAGCGACCGGCTCAACACCGCGAGCGCCCATTGGCGTTGGTAAAGCCGATCCGGGGAAAGGTGATCGATGGGCTCCAAGACATAGCGTTTTTCCGCCTCATCCGAATCGAAATGCACCAGCACCGCCGCACCCCGCTTTTGGGCCATGGCACGGTCACGCTCATCCGCCAGGTAATGCCGCGTGCAGGCCAGCAGAAAGGTGCGGAGTTTTCCCTTCGAGGGATCCGCATCCGCAAGGATGCCTTTTTCGATCAAGTGCGCGAAGAACCCTTGAGTCAAGTCCTCGGCATCGTGGGGACTCGCCCCCGTGCGGCGGATGTAGGCATAAAGAGGATACCAGTAGGAATTGCACAGAGCCGCCAGCGCCTTGCGGGCCAGGGCATCGTCCGTCCCCGCTGCCTGGCGAACCATCGTCCACTGAGTGGTCTGAAATAAGCGTGGGGTGGGCAGCAAGTCCATAACCCCGCAAGACCACAACGTACAGAGGGAATAGTCAAGGAAAACGGACTGCTTTCTCCCAGCTTGGGGAGCCTTGAGGCGCCCTTTCGGGCACCTCGGCTGCCAATGAGCATCACGAGAGGAGCTTTATGGAATTTGCAGAGATTTTCTCTCCGGTTCCGTTCACTTCCCGGCGGCATTCGCTACCGGGGCAACATCAAACCCAAATCATCATACCTATGACAGCAATTGCATTCGCAAATACAAAACCTATTGAATCTTCCGACACCACTTTGACCCTCCACGGTTCCGGTTCGTTTGAAGATCTGTCACTTAAACCTGAATACGCAGTGCGCAAGATGCGCTTTGAATCCGGCTCCAACTGGTTCCGGATTCTGCCCGCGCTGAAAGACAGCACCCGTTCCTGGATGATCGGGCTGCACGTGATCTCGTATCCCGGCGGTCGTTTCGTTCACCCGCGTTCCTTACGCAGGGGCGTACAAACAGTTTTTGACCGCGCCTACGGCTATCTGAAAAAGAATCATCCCGAACTTCTTTATTCGAAAGACAATAAGGAAGGAGTCCGACTCCTGACCGATCCCAAAATGATCTGCTGGGTGCTCACGGAGCAGGATGGGGCGACAGTTGCCCGGTTGCTGGTTACCAGCGGTTACGACGGCGCGCGGGGAGGGGCCGCTGGCTTGGGTTACCAGATCCTCCGCGCCGCTTTCGAAAAAGACGAAACAGGGAAGGTCGTCAGCAACGCTATTGATCCCGATGCAGGTTACCAGCTCTGTGTGGAAAAAACCCAAAGCCCCGGAGCCCGTTTCCCCAGCTACCGCCTTCGTACGGGCCGGGTGCAGGCACCCGTCAATCCCCTCATCGGCGGCATGGCTCCGGAGGAAATCGCAGCCCTCTGCCCCCTGGAAAACGTGATACGCGAGCTGACCGAAGAGGAACAGTGGGAATGTCTTAGCAAGACACTTCCACCGGAGCTCGTGGCCGAAATTCGTGCCAACCCAATCCGATAGTCAACTCCAACCAACACCACAGGGAGTGGGCGGCACAGTTCGTCCACTCCCACTTTTTTACACGAATGGAATCATCTCCCACATCCCAAACACCCTCAAATAAATCCGACGCTCCAGGCGACGTCATCCTGGATTATCAACGTCCATCTTACGAAAAGCTTTTAGCCATAGCCAAAGCCTGCTTCGCCATTGATCGCAGCAAGTTGACCATCCGCCCCAGGACCAACACGCTCATCATCGGCCCCTCCGGCAGCGGCAAGTCGTTCCTGGCACGGGCCGTCGCCTCTGCCCTGGACCTTCCATTGCTGCACATCAGCATCAGTGAATGGATTCCCTTAGGTGCTTCCGAACGAGGCGCGAGCATTACCTGGCCCATGATTGCTCTTTTTTTAATGAGGAAGAAAAAAGCCGATGGCCAAATCATCTTTTTGGATGAAATCGACAAAATAGCCGCAGACAGCTCATGGAACGTCCATCTCCGCAATGAAATCTTCCGACTTCTCGACCTGCAACTTCCCGTCAGCATTTCCATTGATGGCGATATCCTGGACGAAGACGAACGCGCGTTGGTCTTGGACCGTTTACAGAATCATACTCTGATTCTTGCCGCAGGTGCTTTTCAGCACCTATGGGAACACCAGGTAAAACCCAGTGTAGGCTTCGGAGCCAAAGCAGCCTTGCGTAACGAGCCTGATTTGGCGCAACTGGCCTATAGTCTCCCCCGCGAACTGGTAAACCGGTTTCGCTCGTCGCTGGTGGTTTTGCCCCAGCTTCAAAAAGCCGACTACCAACGCATGTTGAACCAAGCCAAGGACTCCGTGCCAGAGCATCTCCGCAAAACCTTCCTTCGCCTTGGCCAACAGCGGATTGAAGAGGCCGTCCGATGTCGCCATGGTTGCCGGTTCGTGGAGGAATTGCTTCTCGATGCCATTATCGAGGAACGCAAGGCGATCCATTGGAAGAACGATCCCCAGCCGAAAGGTGAACCCGCATGAAACTTTCCGCTTCCAATATTATTGCGTGGTGTGAGGAATGGGAGCTTGATCCCGCTGATAGACGGCTCCTTCTCCAACGATACGCTGAAGGTGAAGACGAATGGGAGTTGATGGGTTTCATGGCGGATCTCGCCAGTGAGAAAATGACCGCTATGTATCTCGATGGAACATTGCTGTCATTGGACGACCTGCTAAACACCCCGCGAGGCTGGAGCGGTCGCCGGAATTTCCGACGCGTTTTGTGAATGTTTTTCCAGGTGGCAAACACCTGTTTCATGAAGGAGGCGATTCGCCGCCATCGCCTCCCTCAAACTCCCTCCCACGGCTCGGGGAGAACTTCAAATCGTGCTGAATTATGGTGGACTTGGGATGGTTGACATTACACAACATCGATCACCATCTGTAACCGTGGATGGCCACGCCCTGTTGCTCCGGTGTTTACGGATATTCCCGGCCAAAGCCGAACATTCGCGGCGCTATGTGTATGCCCCGCCAACACGGAAACCTGTTTCTCTCGGAAACGCTTGGCAACGTTTCTGATTGCTGCCCCCGCACTGACATTGGAATAGTGAGGCAAATAGTAACTGCCGCCAAGACGTCCGTTAAATGTGGCCGCGTCTTCAAACGGAGGAACATGCGTGGCGATCCATACACGCTCGAACTTTTCAAACGCTTCCGGCAACCAATCTAGAAAATACCTTCCACTGGCCCGGCCCAACGTTTTCATTTTGTCAAACAGCTCGGGCCGGGGTAGCGATTCCAGGTCATTGATCCAGAATGCATCTCTGTTGTGCACCAAAGAACTACTCCCAACTCCGGCGATCCCATCGGCCCAGCCGCGATGTCCAATCAAGCAAGACTTCTCGCTTAGTGGGATCACTTCACCTTGCCCAAGGTGAATAAGATTAGGGTAGGTTTTGCATACGATATTCACACGGGTATCCACATCTGCAAATGAGGAGCCGTAGAAATCGTGATTGCCAAGGACGAAGTAGACGGGCCGAGGCGCGCACGCGTGGCTTAATGCCTTCAAATCCTCAACCAACCGGCAGCTTGATGAAATGTCACCCGTTATGACCGCCGCATCAAATGCCGTATTGCGGAGCTTCCAGAAAAAACGAGACCGAGCCGATTCTTCCGTCTGGTCCAAATGCAAGTCGGTGAGCCAAAGGAGCTTCATTTCAATTCCTCCAGTTTGGCCAATAGCAACGTGACATCCAGATCAGGACAGAGATCGATCCGGTAAATGGAATTGCAGGTTTCAATGGTGTTCCCATCCTTCACGTCACAAACAAACGTCGAGACAAAAAGCCCAAGAGCTTGGATGCCGTTGCGCCAAAGCCGCAGAATACGAATGGGTTTTCCCCATTCAATTTGGGAAATCAGCACCCCGCGCAGGTCGTAAGCAACAGGTAGAGACTTCGCGTTGAGTTCAGTGATGTTCCATTCATCCCAAGTGGACGCTTCCACCAGCGGATCGCCGCATTCCGAGAGTTTGCAAAGACGAACCGGGGTGCCGGGTTGGAGAGATAGTAAATCAATATTCATGGTCTTCTACCCCCATCAGGCAATTTATTGCACAGTGTAAACGTGGATTTTTTCAGATCGGGACCGTGAAGCTGCCCCACCTTTCGGTGCGGGTCTCACGGACGGCAACTGGCGGCGGGTGTGATGAAAAACAACATGCATCCATTGGCCGTCTCGAATGAGACGGGTTATTCACTTAAAGAATCATCCCTCGCTTGCGCTTGGGTCGAGTATTATCGAAAGCCAGATGACGCCGCTCTTGAACGGCGTTTGGTCACCATTCTGGATTTAGTGCTAAACCAGACCCTGCCCGAAAGGAAATACTTCGGGCTCCTTCATGGCCGCAAAGCGGAGATCCGGCAGGAAGCCTTGCTTTGCCTGCTCCAACGTTATCTGGTGGGGAACCAGCGACTGCTCGAAACGACTCTATCTGGGGATTTAAAAGCCATTGCGAATCAACTGCGCCGCTCCATCCACGCCGCGGTGTGGGTTTCCGTGCGAAAACTTCACCGGGAGATTCGCAAGGAAAGGAATCGATTTGTTCGCTATGATACAGTCGATGAATCGGCGTTTGCCACTACATCGCATCCCGCCGAATACAAGACCCTATGGGCTCTCCCCTTCGAGGCGCAGCAAGCATTGGTGCTGCTGACCCTTCGCAAAGGAATCGCGGAACATCGACTCCCGGCAAAGAGCGCGCACATGGCGCTGGATATGGTGGAGGGCCCCATGTCCTCCGCACAAATGGCACGCACGCTTGGTGTCACCCGGCAGGCCGTTCACCAACGCCTCAAGCCGGTACGGAACTATCTGCGCAAATCCATCGATACGGAGGAATTTGTATGAGCACGATTACCTATGCCATAGCTTCCGGAACTGGAAAGGTGAACCACGAGATTGCCAAGCTCGAAAGCCACCCGAGGCCTGATGTCAATGTATTCGTCCTGTCTCGGAAGGAAGTGGAAACGCGCGACTACACCCGCTACATGGCTACGTTCGGCCCATTTTCGTCTCAGGCGGATATACGACAAATACACAGCCGCATTTTGCTGACGTTTTCGGACTACGACGATACGGATGCGGAGCTGTTCGAAATCCCGGCGGTGCGTGACTACTGCGACATGATTGATTGGCTGTGGCCTGGCTGGCTCTATTTTTCGAACTTGGAAAGCGATTGCCTCAAAGTGATTGCGGCGTGTTCGCTGACATCATTGATAGCAGCCAGAACCAAGGGAACCACCGACATCGCATTAACATTGAACCAAAGCGAGCTTCACGGCTGGGTCAATCATTGCATTCCGACCGCCGTGGCTCTTCAAAGACTTGGCGGCACGAAGTCAGACGCTGGCATCCAAAAATCCGCCATCCGCTACTTTGGCCTCGATGCTGCCGCCGCGTGCGGGTGATGTTTGCATCCCGGTGCCAGGCTCCCACCGCTTTCGCTGGAGCCGAGGCGCGCGGAACGAAGGTTTATCCGGTGTATTAGGGAGAGCGGACCGGTCAGGGTTGGGAGGCCCTGGCCGGTTTTTCCATTTTCGACCATTAACCTCAATATATCTATGTCTGAAAATTCATTTATCGATTGGCCCCACGCCTCTTGGAATTGCGTCAGGTCTGCCACGAACTGCCACGGCCATGAACGACTTTGACTCTGAAGAACAAGCTGCGGAGGAATTGATGGACAAGTTTCCACTACAGTTTCCCCGCGATCCTGCAACAGGAGCCAGATGCCGTCCTCTTTGTTTGTCAGGCTGGTTTGGCATCATTGATAGCCTTTGTGGAACCGTCCAAGCCTATTGCGACCATACGTTCCTCATGGCCACGACGAAAAACGGCAAAGCAATGTCTATTTGTCCACCGCAGGTTGTGTGGAATCAGATCAAGGAAAAGCTCGGCACGGGGCGGTTCTACTATGAAATTAAATCGTGGCCAATTCATGTGATTAAGGCGTGCGAAGCCAAGATAATCCGTGAGTTGACTTTGAATGTCTATAACACCGTTGAAGGGATGGTGCTTTTCGCGGAGCATCTTACCGAGAAAACCTGTGAGCGGTGCGGCGAACCGGGCAATCCGGTGGAACGCAAAGGGTATCTTGCCGTCCGTTGTCCAGATTGTACGGTCGAGGAAGGGTTTACCTCATCAAACGAATGAACGACCACCCATTCGGGGCTATTTCTGATCCCCCAGAAACCGAACCAGGAGTAAGGCAAGACACCGGATGCCAGAACCCCCGCTTTCGCGGGGTTCCCAACAGCGCGGAATTTCTTCTTTTATCTCTCATGTTTGGTTGTTCCAGCTCGGGTGAGTTGGGCGTTTGTGGTGAGAGGGGCATAAAAAAGGAGGGGAGCAATCCCCTCCTTTTTTACTGGGTATTTTGAGGCGTGCGAGAACTCAGGTTTTTCGTCGGCTTCCCGTGAAATAAAGGGCAAACAATAGCCGAGACACACTTGTCATTTTCAAATCGCCTCCCTCAGTTTGATGGTTCCAACTGAAAAATACTTGCCGTTTTATACAAGTGGGTTAATGTCACCCATTATGAGCAAATTGTGCCCGCCCGCGACGGCCACTTCAATGGCGCGCTTGGCGGCGTGCTGGCCGCGCACATCGGCAAAATCGACCTCATAATCGGGCGTTACATCGGCCAATGCGGCGGGGGTGGCAGCGGAAAGTTCTTCCGCGCCCCGCAAGAACTCGAAGGCTTGCCGCAAGTTGCGCACGCCATAGGTGGTGATGCCTTCGACCACCGCCGCTTCCGGGGCGTTCTCCTCCGGCACGACGATGGCGCGCCTTCCGCAACGGCGGGCTTCCAGCGCCATCGGCAGCACGCCTTTGGCCGGGCGCACCCCGCCGTCCAGGGCCAGCTCGCCCACGAAACAAAACTGGTCGAAGCGGGTCAACTCGATGCCTTCGGAGGCGGCGATCATGGCCAAGGCGATGGGTAGATCAAAGCTCGGCCCTTCTTTTTTGACGTCCGCCGGGGCCAGGTTGATGGTCGTGCGCCCCTTGGGCCAGCGGTAGCCGCTGTTGGCCACGGCGGTGGTGACGCGATCCCGGCTCTCCTTTACAGCGGCGTCGGGCAGGCCGACGATGACGATCACGGGGTTCCCCGTGCTCGCGTTGACTTCGATTTCGACTTCGTAGGCATCCACGCCATAAACCGCCGCTGAATAGACCTTGGCCAGCATCCGCGCAGTGTGGCAAAGAACAGCGGGTATGGAAAGCGGGAAACCGAATTGGGGGCTGGATCAAATACCCACGCTGACAAGCGAGTTTTTGTCCGTGTGCTGCTCGACTTTGGAACGCCGCTGCCGTGGAAAATCGCGCTCTGAAGGGCAAAAAGTTCCCCCCCAGCAACCCACATGCTCACATGCCTAATGTTCCCCCGGTGGTAGAATTCGGGGCCTATACTCGCGAACCTTCCAAATACCAGGTAACCAAACCGTTTTCCCCCGCATATTCTCTTCGCGATACATTCATCTTGGATTGATCCCATTTATCCTTGGCAACAGCGACTGGCGATCTCTTCTTCTTCTCTATAGGAATAAAAAGGCTCCTGCGCGCGTCGTCATTACGCTTGGCTAGCCACTGGTCAGGGTTCAGAAGCGGTTGTTTTTTGGCGGCATTATACATCCGCCAATATTCTGTCGCCAAATCCGTGGCAAATTGGAGCGGATCGTCTGTATTGAGCGAAACCTGCAACGGCTGATTGAGGTCCGAGTCACCGTAGAGTTTGAGTGACGGATGCCGGTTGTATCCTCCCTCCTCATCGACGATCGCGTCTCTGGAAAGCCCAATTGCCAGGTTGGAGGAGGGACAAGCTTCAATGGTTATCCGATTGTGCTTCAAATCCACGAGCAGCTTTTCGCGTATTGAAGCCAGGATGCCATCTGGCATATCAGAACGCTCTTGGGGGGTTTCCGCCCATTTGGCATAAGTCGACCTGGCGTTAAGCAAGCTTACCATAAGAGCTTGCAGCGAATCATGCGAGGATGGCTCTTTGAAGGGAAACCCAATTTTTGCCAGATGAACGTAGTTTTCGAGATGTGCGTAGGCTTTGATGAGGTTGTTCCCCGTAGTGTTAATGCCGAACTCTTGGAGTTCCTGAATACCGCTGTGAAGCACACTTCTTAGCTCCGGGGGAGCACTTTCTGGTCCGCCGAGCAACTCGGTGGCCCAGCATACGGCCATCAACCAATCCTCGTTTTTGATCCAAGCCTTCCCTCTGGAGGGTTCGTCAGAGCTTAAGGCCAAGGCATGACCAATTCGTCCTCGGCTGCCTTTGAGAAAGTTGACCGCCTGGCCAATGCGAAACAACCCCGCTAGAACGTGTGAAAACATTTCGCCCGCATGGATTGTGAACCCGATGCCCGTTTCTCCAGGGCGCATTACTGCGAAGCTCTTGCTCGCATCGCGCAGCTTGTGGAAGACGGCAAGAAATGGCCAGGTCGGGCAGTCTTCTTCAACTCCTGCGACATCGTAACCCAAGATCCACCCATTTAAAGCACCCACAGACCACGCACCATGGAGGGACCGGGCCTGTTTGAGTAAAAAGGCGAAAGCTCGCCCGTTTCTCCAAGAGTCCACCTCCGAGAAGGCAGCATCCCCATCAAGCGGCATCGCCTTTTTCAGACGTTTGACATAATCCGCCCACTGCTCCGACTCGCCTTGGATGATCGGCTTGCGTTTTAGAAAATGGAAAATCAATCCGCCCTTCGGTTGGTGAGCTTGCTCCTCAAATTTCCACAGACTGCGAAGGCATTTATCCACGGAGTCCACGGTTTGTGGCCCCTCTTTCCCCTGGTTGCTAATTGCTGTCGCATGGCGAAATTCCACGAACTTTACTTTGTCACTTGGGTCGAGATGCTTGAACGCGAAAGCAAGCCCGTTTTCGTCGGATACAAGGTTTTTGACATACCGACTTCCCCGCCGGAAAATCAATGAGAAATTTCGGAGGCCACCATACCGTCCCGTGTACACTAAATGCCGGTGGAAGAGATTCCGCACGCGCAAATACTGAAGGATTGCGCGATCAAAATCGCAGGGCACATAATTTTGGCCGATGTTTTCTTGGGACTGACGCAAAGCCCTGGCTAACCCCAATGCGTCAACCAGCCAGTGGCGTTCAGTTTTTATCGCGGCTTCCACGGGAGGCTCTTTCTCCTCGTACAACGGAGTTTCGCGGAGTTGAGCAAGTGCTGAAACAATAGAACCCCCGTTGAGTTTGTCGAAGCCACTCGCATCTCCCATTAACGCATCGGACCAAGCGGAGATCACTTTGTCCACCTCTACACTCGGAACAGAAGCTCGTTCTCGCAAATATTTCTCACTTTGCGTGACAAAGTCATCCCCACTCTTGGGGTTGCGTTTTACAAAATGCGCAAGCAGCTTGCGAGTTAAGGCCGCCCATCCAAGCCACGGATTGAGTGATTTGTTGTGAGGCAGGAGGCGAGGTTCCCAAGGCCCTCCTTCTAGAAAGTTGGAGGCGCGAAAGGTGCCCGGTGCTGGGCTTAACTCGAGGGCTGGGTCTGAGACGGTTAGGCACCACGCAATTTCGGTAGTCAAAACGGCATTGACGTGGAGGTGGGTTTCCGCGAGCTCGTCGAGAGTAATTCCCGAGGATTGCGCGGGTAGGTGGGTATCTAGCAAGAAATGCTCGTTCTGGAGCTTAGAGCCGGGCAAGGATATTTCATTACCCCAAGCCGCCCACACGCAAAGGAGCGCCGCGAAATCAATACGCTCGTTTAGGAGGGTTAAGTGCCCCAAACTCAACTTACCAAGCCGGAAAGTGGGCATTCCCCGTTCTGAGGTGTCCAACAGTTTGCGAGAGATCTCGCCAAGGTTTCCCAGAAGGTCCTTCACCCCACCGCTGCGGCACTTCCAGAATCGTTCCATTGCCGCCCGAATATCGTCACCGCTATCGCCGAACAGAGCACCGCCGGTTTTTCGATAACGCGCGATATCGGGCGAGTTGTCGAGGATGTATTCATGAATGGCGCTTGGGTTGTTTTCTTCCTCAACCCAGGGTGGCAAGCTGAGGAGTGATCTCTCCAACGCAACAACGGTTGCATAGGGGATCACTGCAAGTTCCAATTCCGTCAGGCTCATGAGCGTGGCTCGATAAATCTACTGCTCAATTTCCCTATTCTCGTTTTTTGCGAGATCCTCGAGCTTCTTCTCCGGGGAGGGGAGACTGTATCCAAGCTGCCCCATCAACTCAGTTAATTGCGCCAAGTTTTCGTTCGGTCGGTTTGAGGTGGCCACTAAATATCGCGCCATTTGGACAGATTCCTGATCATGATTTATAAGTCCATTAGCCAGTTTCTCCCAATTGACGGCGTCCAAATCAACTATTGGAAGAGGCTTCCGAAGACGCTTGGCGAAGCCAACCGCCTCGGCTTCAGCGTTGGTCCAGGTATCCTGTTCGAACCCCAAGCCATCGGAAACTGCACGAATTCTAGACAAAACATCAAGAGCCCGTTTCGCCACCTCCGAGTTCAATGCCATATCCGGTATGGTGAGAAAACTCAAATACAGCGCGGCCCATGTCCTCAGATCAAAGGTAAGGGATCTTGCGAAAACATCGTGCATCCGAGATGCCTCGCACAGTTTATGCAGGCAGTTTTTAAAATCCTCTACGAAGGCGCTCCAAAGATGCTCTGGTGGCGCATCCTGCTGAAAGTCTTCCTGGGTCAGACCGTTCGCCCCTTGCGTGATGGCATCGACCATATTTCGGCAATAAGCCCAGAAAAGCCAGAGCCTCGCGCCCACAGGCATATTTCCACGCTCAATTTTGTCATATTTGGCCACCAGAATCGCAATCACCTTTTTCCATCGCGCCTGCCAGGCATCATGAATCACAAAAGAATCGAACTGTGGCAGCGGCCACCCGATGCGTTCAGCATCAGTGTGCGTCAGCGGCTTAAACGGGCTTTCCATGCCACCCGATTGGTCGATTCTTGACTGGAAGGCATGCTCAACAGGCCAACAATCGATTTCCGATGCAAGCCTCGCAAGCGCAGCAGTGCCAACAGAAAGAGGCTGCTTTTGATAAGCGCCATTATGTTTACAAAATACAGATGCTGCCTCCTTGGAACCTAAAAGCAAGGCTTTACGCGCCTGCACAGATCCTTCCCATTCGGTAGCGTCGATGACAATCTCGTGATCCTGCGAATTGAACTTGAAGAGCGACTCGCATACTTCGGCGCCGAAGGGATGTCTCTGAGCCAGGAATTCAACAAAATCTCTTAAAAAGAAAAAGAATTTTTGCCTATAATCATTTTCTAAAATTGCACTTTGGGCATCAGGCTCTGGAGCGAGTATCCGTGCATGCCTTTTGACGATCATGTAAAGGCTCGTCAGCGATCGGGGATCTGCCGGGAGCATGTACGTGTACTGGGTGATCCGTTCGTTCTGGCTTGGGGCTAAATCGGAACGGTAATTCCATGATAAATCGAAAAAGTCCACGAAGGTCCTCGGACCAAAGGTTCCGTTCGTAAGGCGAATCGATTTGAAAAGCTGGTGCAAACTTTGGTCGGTTCCCACGGGACAAAAAGCGAGTCGTTCGGATAAGGACATCTCACCCAGGCCAAAGCGTAGGTCCCATGGGAAACGTTTTCCCATTTGATCCTCAGCCAGTTTTGCGGCGGCGGTTGTTCTCAGAGTTAGCTCCTTGGTTGCATTGGTTTTGGAGTTTGTATCCGAGTCGACATACCCGCCCCTTGGACTGGATTTTCCGGCCACACCAAAGAAATCTTCGCTGGTCCGACGCATCCGATTGCGAAGCAACTCTAAATCCGCTGCTACAATAATCGCCACCCGAGGCAAGGCGGCAATACTTGGTAATAACTCCAAAATGCTATCGAGCCGTTCCGGATGCAGGTCAATATCGTCAAATGGAATGACCAAGAGCGGTTGAAGTTTGGTTTTTTTCTCAGCGGTGAACGTTTTGGCCTCGAACATTGCGTCCAGGAGCACGTTCAAGCTGCCGCACAATTCCAAACCCGAGCGGGCTGCCGCGGACAATGCATCGGCAACCTGTTCCGTTGATTCCCTGGAACTCGCCCAGGCAGATTGCCTGGGAACAAGGCACCATTGCACGCGAGTGTTGAACCGATGGTATGCGCCATCAAGTTTGTCAGCTTCGGCGAACTTGTCCTTCCCGCGCAGTTCCTCCGCCAATTTGTTTACGTGGCCTGCAAGGGACGCAGCTATCCAGCCGATCGGAAGGTCTCCGACAAGAAAGGCCTCGGGATAAATTGGATCCAGCACAATCGTCTCCGCTGGCTTGCCTTGCCGCAAGTTTGCCAAAACCATCTCCAGGACTGTGGTTTTGCCCCAGCCGCGACCTCCCGAAATTGTAACCACGCTACGATCTCGCCTACTGTCCCATTGGATCGCTTCGGTTATCCCCTCCGTGAGTGAAACGGCTTTCTCCTCCTCGCGGATGCGGTTAAGGGCTGCCATCACTTTGTCGGCAACCTGCCGCTGCTCATCGCTTAAAATAATACTATTCACTTCAATTATTCCGTTAACGCGTTCTCCAGTCTCTGCCTAGGCGATCTGGATCGAAAATGATGCTGACTGAGGCCAAGCCGGTGGTCAACAACGTTTTTTCCCTTCGGTCGAGTGTCGTAAAGCACATCTTAACAAGCCGCAAAGTTATACATCGAATTCCTGAACGAAAATGAACTTAAAATGCCGTAGGAGAAGAAGGGCTGAGGGACTTGATTCAATTTCTGGAATCTTTTTTCCGTACGCAACGAAAGGCGGGCGACTTCCTGGCGCAACCGAATATCTGAGCCAGCAGAGGAGGGCCAAGTTTCACGTACGGTTCAGCAAAGCCTAACCCCTATCCCAACGCCGCCCACCGACCGCTGCGGCAAGTAATCCGAACTATTTTAAATTTTCGGGCGATCCTGCTTTATGTTTACGGTTCGTACAAATCAAAATCGGAATCACCACAAACACCAGCGCAACAGCACCTAGAAAAAGTGGTGCCAGGAGAACCTGACCTATACTAACGAATTTTGGTTCTCCGGACACCATCCCAGTTACCACAAACCCCAGACCAATCAATCCAAGTATGGAAAAGACTGCTACCCAGAAGTTAGGAGCCAACAAGTGGTTGAACTTGCTCATTACTGTGAAGACTGGTTGTAGAGGTAGTATCCACCCAACGCGGCTACTCCGCCGTATAGAATTGCATCGGGGCCATAAATCAAGGTCTTGGTCACACAATAGGGGTCATCACACAATAGGGGTCATCACACAATAGGGGTCATCACACAATAGGGGTCATCACACAATAGGGGTCAGGCAACATTTATTGACTGGCGAACCCAGTGGTTGAGGTTTTTAGGCAGTGATGGCGGCGTGACGCGGTAACGCCGAATTTGTTGGCTGGCATTGGCAGCACTTCGCATCGAGAGATGTTCGGCAATCCAGCGCATACTCATGGGTGTTTTGCCAAATCACCGCCGCGATGGCAACTTTCCTTTTGTCGCTGCCGGGAAGCTCCCGCAAATCGCCGGCATTCAACCCCGCCGCATCGCACCCTCGTTCCAGCAGTTCCAACGCGACACCTTCACCGTACGCCCGGCTCTCTTGGCTGGCACTGTATCCCCGGTTGCGCGTCTTTTTGAGCGTTGCCTCCCCGAGTTCAAGCAATCTCTTTGCAAAAACCTGACTGCCCCAATACCAACCTTTGCGCAGGTTGCTGTAATTTTTCTAATTTTTCTGTGACCCCTAATTTTTGACCTATTTTCTATTTCTGCCCCCCCTATTTTCCTGTTCCTATTTTTTGCTGATTCAAATTGGTTGAATACTTCCGATTATAGCGAAAACTGCATTTTTTTTTATTTCTAAAATGTCGCTGGCATCGGAGGGCAATTCGGACAGCAACTCCCCATTGACACTCCCTTGATAAGGTTCAACGTCAAAATATTGTTTTTCGTATCGTGCAGAGAGAATCCAGTACCGGCTTGTGATAGCATTAAACGTCGCTTGCTCGTTTGCTTCAAATAGCAGGTTCTCTGAATCGATGTGTTTTATAACATGTCCAATAAGCTCATTACCGCCTCGTAGGGTATTAAAATTCCACGGTTCACTCACTATAAGTTTATAGCTCTTCATTTCCTCAATGGTTGGACGTTAATAAGTTTTACCTCGACAGGATCAGTTGTCATAAACTCGGCACCTTTTCCAGATTGACCGGAGACTGGTTTCACCTTGGTACCGTTGCGGAGAAGCGGAAGATCGTTAATAATCTCAAATTCTATCCGATGCGTTGGGGTTATCGGCAAAGAAAGTCGATCTTGAAACAATAGGGGTCAGGCAACATTTATTGACTGGCGAACCCAGCGGTTGAGGTTTTTGCACACACAATAGGGGTCAGGCAACATTTATTGACTGGCGAACCCAGTGGTTGAGGTTTTTGGGCAGTGATGGCGACGTGACGCGGTAACGCCGAATTTGTTGGCTGGCATTGGCCGCGCTTCGCATCGAGAGGTGTTCGGCAATCCAGCGCATACTCATGGTTGTGTTTTGCCAAATCACCGCCGCGATCGCAACTTTCCTTTTGTCGCTGCCGGGAAGCTCCCGCAAATCGTCGGCATTCAATCCGGCCGCATCGCACCCTCGCTCCAGCAGTTCCAGCGCAACACTTTCACCGTGCGCCCGGCTCTCTTGGCTGGCACTGTATCCCCGGTTGCGCGTCTTTTTGAGCGTTGCCTCCCCGAGTTCAAGCAATCTCTTTGCAAAAACCTGACTGCCCCAATACCAACCTTTGCGCAGGTTGCTGAGCCGCGCGTCCGCACCCACGGTCGCTGCCGGCAACCCGCAGTTCTCACCCGCCTCCTTCGCCGCACGCTGTTCGAGTCGCTTCAACCAAGCCCGCCTGCCCGCGGGCGTATCCGAGCAGTCAAACGCCTTCAATCCGTCCCTGACAGCCAGCCAGTGCGAGCGTTTCCCCGGTGGCACCGCGTAGCCTCCCGCTAGGCTGCTCCATGGGTAACCGAGCAACCCTAGGCCTGTTTGCGCGTTCACGAGACCCGCACGGGCGGGGTTTAGGTGGATATAGTCCAGAAGCGCCTCGTAATAAAAACCGATCCCTTCCACCGGCACCGCTTTGTAGCGGTCGCCAAAAAGTCGTCCCCACAAACGGTGGCGACTGTTGAAGCGCCTTGTGTAGGTATTTTGGAGCCACTGCATCCCGACCACCAGGTTCGGCTCAGGGGTTTCCACCAGCAAATGGTAATGGTTATCCATTAAAACCCAGGCGTGAATGCGCCAACCGGTCATTCCGCACGCCTCACCCAGCGTCTTGAGCAAGAGGCGCCGATCGTCATCATCGAAAAAGAGGTTCTCACGCCGGTTCCCTCGCGCCATGACGTGGTAAAAAGCGCCGGGATATTGGATTCGGATGCTGCGTGCCACGCAAAAACTCTATAACAGGGCTTTCTTCTGTCAAGATATGTTGCCTGACCCCTATTTTTTCTGTTGCCTGACCCCTATTTTTTCTATTCTATTTTTTCTGACCCCTATTTTTTCTACTATTTTTTCTATTTTTTGACTATTTTTCTGCCTACAGGAATGTTCGGAGCGTAAGGAGCAAGCCTATTAGTTGGCGCGCGGGGTCATTTACCGTCAAGAATTGGCCCCTTTCCCAGATTGTTTCCGCCTCCTCTCGGATAGCGCAATCAAATATGAACGGCTTAACACAAACAACAAGATAGATACTATGCAAACCACTGAGGCTGTAAAATTAATACCATGTGGCAATTTAGTTACAACAAACAGAAAAGACCATCCACCCAATGAGAGGGTTCCCATCACAAACGAACAAACAACCAAATAATAAATTTCCCGCCACCGGTGTTTGGGAGCAAACCATGAGCAGACTACAATAGCAGCTAATCCCACCAAGAACGTCTCTAATATCCTCGTAAATTTATACACGGACGGATTCAGGATGTTCATTACTAAGGCGGCAGAGGATATTCCGACCACGATAAATGACAACATCGATAAAAGCTGTCGCAATATCAACATGGTGTTTAATAGCGTTTGATAAATTTACCCACGGGGTCTTGCTGAATATACGTCCCTGTTTCCGAACTGCCATATATTAAATTATCCATATAACTCTGAGTTGCTCCATAAAGCGTATCCCGTGGAACATTTGTTAAAGTTTCATACACTCCAATTTTTCCGATGGTACTCAACGCAATATCATTGATCGTGCCGTTTTCCACTTTTGTTTGAATTTGTGTTGTAATTGCAGCAAAACTATTGCTTCCGACATTTACTCCATCGATACTCGCACGCCAAGGAAATAAATCAGACACAAAACCAGAAAAGGATCCTAGTCCTGTATTGAAAGCAATCCTGTTCGCGTTGAGTTCTTTTCCATTAGTAAGGTCGTCCAGAAAAGAAGAAGCATATCCATTAACCGCTCCTCCGGCAACAGGACTTCCAGTAGCTACGGTAGTTATTCCTCCGAAAGCTCCACCCACGCCGTTGCTGAAATATGTTTGCGGTGACGAAAGACTTCCCTTCCACCAATCGCTTAGTGCTGTTGCTCCGACACCACTAGTTGCTCCCACTCCGGCCCCAATCCCAAGAAGCTTAAGCCCAGCGGATGTAGTCGTAAGGGCTCCAACTTCGGGTGCCAAAAATACAGCTCCCACAATCCCGATAGCTGGAACAACCACATTCATCTCCTGCTGGTTGGCTATTTTGGCGATTTGCATTTGTTGTTCTATACTTATGCCGTGTTGCGCCAATTGAACTTGCTGCATCATTGCAGAAAGTGGGTCATTCAGAGGGTCATTGGGAGCACCGGGAAATCTCCCATCGGGGTCAAGCCCGTTGAGCGGGTCGCCGTTGGCGTAGTCGTAGAGCGACATGCTGCTGGCGTGACCCAGCGGGTCGGCGGATAGGAACCGCCCCGAACGGGCTTCGTAGTAGCGCGCCCCCATCCAGATATACCCCGTCCAATCCGCATAGCGCCCGCGCCATTGCGGCACTAGGTCCGAGTAGAGCCCCGTGCCGGGCTGCGGCCCGTAGGCCCCCAAGGTCAGCCCGTAGCTGTACATATAGTACGCTCCGGTCATTCCCACCGGCGTATAGACCGCACCCACCGTATCCCCGAAGTAGTTGTTGATGTCCTGCACTACGGGCGCGCTCCCCTCGGTCACATAGGATTCCGCTCCGCCGACCCCTTGCTGTCCGCCGTAGATGCCGTTCAAGTCCGGCCCGTAGACCGACCATTGCCGCGAGCCGTTGTTGTTGATCCCAAGGCCCAGGAACTCCACTTGCGGGTCGTAGTAGTATTGCAGGTAGCACGAGCTCCCGCTGGCCACGCCGTTGTTCATCGGCTGCCACACGGTTTGCACCCGGCGGCCCAGCCCGTCGTAGACCGTGCTCCAGTCAAAGTCGCTCGTGCCGGTGCTCCTTTGTGACACTTTTGCCATCTGCCCGATGCTGTCCCACACCAGCGTGTGCACCGGGTAGGTGGTTCCGTTCATGATGATGGAACGGTTCGAGGCGTTGCCCGCCGCGTCGTAGCCATACTGCCACAGTAAATTGGAGCCGTCTCCACTGTAATAGTTATCCTGCACGGGCCGCTGGAATTTATCCTGGCTCTGCACCGTATCCGCTGCGTAGGTGTTGATGTATTGCAGCGTCCGCACGCCAAGGCCGCTCTCTACGTTGGTGATGTTGTTCACGCTGCCGTCGAAGGCGTACAGAGCCGTCTGTGGCCCCAAGGGTAGGTCGGTGGTGTTGGGGGTGCTTGTCTGTAGGTACGGCTCGGCCAAAAGGCGGCCCCGGGCATCGTACTGGTAGGTGTTGAGGGTTCCTGTGGTGACCATGCCCGAGGTGATGTAGCTCGATAGGCGCGAATCCCCCCGGTAGGCCATGGTTTCGCCAAGGAAGTAGGTGCCCCAGCAGGTGGTTTGCTGGCTGATGATGCGGCCCCGGCTGTCGCGGTCGACGACCTGGGTGCGCCACGGTGAGTTGCGCTGGGCTAGCAGGCCGTTGTCTCCGTAGGCGTAGGTGTAGTTGGTGCCGCCATTGACTACTTGGGTGAGCAAGCCGGCAGCGTTATAGCTGTAGCCGTATTGTGAGCCCGCTCCGCTGGAGAGCAGCCAGTTGAGAGCGGTGCGCCGCCCTCCGCCGTCCCAGGATTGGCTCCATGCGCTGACGGTGGAGCCGCTGACAGCCACGGTTTCGTTGTTGATGTGGCCGTAGCCGTCATAGCTCCGGGTAACGGCCGTGGAGGGTCCCGTGGTGCCGCTGGCGTAGCTCTGCGCCACCTGGGTGAGCAAGTGGCGGGTGTCATAGGCGTAGGTGGTGGTCTGGTTCTGCTGGGCGATGCTTGCCCCGGAGGAAATGACCGTGGCGGGCCGCAGCCAAGCGTCGTAAGTGGTGGTGGTGGTGAAGCCGCGCGGGTCTACGACGGATTGCGGCAGGCCGATCCAGGAACCGCTGGTGTAGTAGTTGTAGGTGTAGTTCCGCGTGACGGAGCCGTCGGTTCCATACAGTTTCTCGCTGGTCTTGCGCCCGGCGATGTCGTAGGCGCAAGAACCGGTGACATAGGCCGCCGAACTGCCCGTGGTCATCCGCCGGGTGATGAGGTTGCCCGCGGCGTTGTAGGCGTAGGTGGTGACGGCGGCGTTCGCGGGGTTGCTGGCCGGGAGCGTCTCCGTCTGGAGGTGGTTGAGGGCGTCGTAGGTCCAGTAGGTGGTCGCGCCGACTTCGTCTTGGAAGGCGATTTTATTCTCGTTGGCGTCGTAGACCGTGATCTGGTAGGTGCCGTCGGGGTGAACCAGCAGGACGGGTTTGCCGAAGGTATCGGTATATGTGGTGCTCCAGACGGCGCTGGTGCCGGTTCCAAGAACCGTCGTGACGCTCTGGTTATCGGCTCCATAAATATAAGCCGTGGCATCCGCAACGGTGCTGTCCGCATTGAGAACCTTGACGAAGATCGGGCGCTGCACTGAGTCATACTTCGTCACGGTTCGCTCGCCAAGGGCGTTGGTGACCGTATGCGTGATGCCGCAAGCGTCGTAGGTATGGGTGAGCGTTTCCTGCGCGCTGGCCCCGGAAGTTCCCGTGGCGGCCGCGGCTCCAGGCCCGGTGGTTTGCTTGGGCCGGTTGAGGCCGTCATACGCAGTGGTGTAGGTGTAGCCCGCCCGGTCGGTCTTGGAAATCACGTTGCCGCGGCGGTCGCAACTCTGCGACTCGGTGGCAAGCTGGGTGCCTCCGGCGTTGTAGAAGGTTCGCGTGACTCTGCGGTTGTAATCGTCGTAGCTCGTGAGCCAATAGCTGCCGTTGGAGAGTGTTTCTTTCACCACCCGGCCCGTGAGGTCGTAGAGGAAGGACTTGGTGGCTCCGTCCGCGGTTGTCTGCGACTGAACAAGACCGCCAGCGGTGTAGACGTTTCTGTCAGTTCCGCCGAGGACGGTGACGTGGGTCGCCACTTTGCCGCCCGCTTCGTAGGTGAACGATTCGCTCGCCGTGCCGCTCGAATAGGGGGTCTTGCGGGTGAGCATTTCACCGATGGCATCATACGTCATCGTGGTCGCGTTCTGCCTTGGGTCAAGGATCTGGGTCAGGTTCCCATATGAATCGTAGCTATAGAATGTGGTGGCTTGCCCATTGCTCCCGACTCCCGAGCCGTTGCTGTAGGCGCCGGTAAGCCATTTGCTGACCATGCAAAGGCGCCCCGCGGCGTCGTATTCCTTCTGGACGTAATCGTCGGGATTGAAACGCGGCCCCTGGCTCCACTCGAGCTCGCCATTCTGGTTGTAGTAGTTGAATAGCCAGCTCGTGAGGTTGCCAAGCTCGTCATAACGCATTTTACCAGCCAGGTTTCCCCTCGGGTCATACGTAAAGATGGTGTTTCGGCCCGCCGCGTCAGTCTGGGAAGTGAGTTCCCCACGCAGGTTATATGTGTAGTAGGTGACAACATTAGGGTCGTTCGTGCCGGTGAGTTCGGTTTTTTGCACCGGGAAGCCCCGCGCGGTGTTGACCATTTGAACCACCGCCTGGTCGGGAGAACCTGCCGCAGATGTTTCCTGTTGAAGCAGACCGAAGGAGCTAACGGAACCGCTGACAACGGTTTGATACTGGAGCTGCGTCGTGCTGATCGAGCCCGAGGCATTCGATTTGGTGATCGCCGTCGGCAGGTACGGATACGCGGTGCTTCCGTAAGTCATGCTGACGGTATTGCCCACGGGGTCCGTAACGCTGGCAAGCGTGTTGGGAATCTGGGTTGCGCTGGAGTTGGGCAACGTAACCGCCGTGGCGTTGTTGTAGGCCATGGTCGTGGTGGCCGAAACCGTGACGCCATCGCCCTTCAAATTGCCGGTGAGTGTTTTCTGGGTAAGGTTGCCCTGGGTATCGTACAGGTAACCCGTGACCAAACCCCGTTTGTCAGTGGTGCTCACCAAGCTGCAAGGGTAGGCGCCGTTGCCTGGTGTCACGGTCGCCGCGGACCATTGCTGGGTAACGTTTTGCCGAGTGGTTCCGCCGTTTTGGGGCGGGGAATTGGTCTGGATGATCTTGCTGTTGGCGAACGTGTAGATCCAAGTGTTGTTGTTAACGTCGGTCAACGTCGTACTGCCGGACATCAGCGAACTGGCTGCCAGCGGCATCGTACCTGAGAGCAACCCTGAACTGGTCAGGGTGACGTTGCCCGTATTGAGCACTGAACCGCTGGTGGTGCCGCTCAAGGTCAGCGTCGTTCCCGTGTGATAGGTGGAACCCGAAAGCGTAAAGGCGGTGTTGTTGGTCAGCCCCGTGATTACATACCGGAAGGTTGCATTCTGGATCGGAGCCAAGTTGCCTTGCTGGACGGTGGATTTCTGCGAAATCACCCGGCGGAATCCAAAATTATCATAGGTATTTTGAAGAACCCGCCCGCCCGGTTTGTCTTCTTCAGTGAGCAAATGCTCGGAGTAATATCCCTGGCCATTAGTGTTTGCCTGGTGCCGGTAGCTGTAGCCGACGGTCGAGGCGTCGGGCAGGGTTACCTTCGTCAAATCTCCATAGCTGTCGTATTCGTAATAAGTCCGGCTGCCATCGCCAGTAAAAGCCTGGGTGACATGCCCGAATGTGTCATACATGAACCCGACATAGTTCCCGTTGCTTGCCTTGATGGAAGTCACCTGACCGTAATCCACCTGGGTCGAGTTGGTTCCATAATTGAAAGTCAAAAAGTTGCCACGGTTATCCTGCCATTTTTGGAGGTAAGGGCGTAGCCGGGTAAGGGGCGTGGTGCCCGAGGTCGGGAAAGATTGCACCAAGAAAGTCCGCAGGCTGCCATCACCACCCGTGAGGGTATAGGTCGTACCCGACGCGGAGGTCGATTTATCGATGACATTATTAAGGAGATTCGCGGGAACGCCCGGATTCGATGCCGACGGGTTGATATACTGGAGGTTGTCACTACCGCTGGCCACCCAGCGGGTGCCAGTCGGAGAAACCCGCCGGTACGTCACGACGGAACCGTCCATTTCCGCCGCGTAGATCAAGGTTTGATTGGTGTCCGATGTGACTACCAAATACGGAACGAGAGATGTTTTCCAGCCGTAACCGAACGCGCCGCTATAGGGGTTCTGGCTCCCGTAGTTGCGGCGGACTTGCAGCGGCATCGGCCCGTTTAACTTCAAGTCAACGTTGTCGATGTAGAATTCACCCGTGACGCTGTTGACGGGGTCAGATACAGTCTGCGGCCAGTTATAATAAGTCGGCTGTATCGGGCCATTGTCCCCGTTAAGCTGAAGGTTGGAAATAATTCCGGACGCCGTACTGCAATCTGATGAGATATTGCTCATCAGAAGCGTGTTTCCCAACACCAACAACCCTTGCAAATCCGGGTCTACATAGAGGTTTGTAGCCGTATTGATATTGGATGCGACATTGCTGAATGTATTAATCGAATAGACTGGATCAATATTGACTAACGAAGAGAGTGACCCGCTGGAGGTGTTCACCCCCAGGTCTAAAGACAACCCTGAGCCGCCGCCACTAGACCAACTATCGTTAATATTGGCATAGTAGAACGATTCCGGCGAGTAGGGGATCGAGGTTGTGTTGCACGATCCATAGCCCCCGTTCATGTTGGAGGAAATCAATGCGGAGGCACTATAGCTGCCGTAAATGAGCGCCCCCATGCCGTAGTAAGCCGCTTGGGGTGAACTTCCCGTTCCGCTGTAAGCTCCCGATACGGGCCCGGGCGTGATATACACCCGCGAAGTATTGCCGCTGTCGCCCGAAAGCGCATTGGTAATCGGAGTCCATAAGCCCTGGCTGGTCGCCCAGTCCTTCAGCGAATGAGTCACACGGCTGCCGCTTTGTGTTCCGGTGAGTTGAAGGTTCCCCAGTGCCTGGTAGTTAACGCTGTTGAGTTCGATCAATCCGCCCGTGCCTGTCGTGCATAGCACACCAGCGGTGCCTGTCACTTTGATGCCGCTGCTGGATGCCGCCACCGTCAATGGGCCGTAGGTGCTGTCGGTATAGTTATAGGTCGTCGCGGTGAGTATAGTGGCCCCGGTCTTCCGGGCAATGTCCAACAGTTTTACCGTCGAGATCGCATCGTTATTCTGAGAAGCGAAGAACTGCTGAATGGTCAAATGCTCCTGAGCGGAGCCCGCGGCAATGAATACCGGGTACAAATTGCCAAACCCGATACTGTTGGCGTTGCCGCTGCCGGGCTTCAGCGTGCCGTTGCCGGCCCAAGTCAATTGGTTATAGGCCATGTCAACGTTCGGATACCGCAGATTCAGAGAGCCGTTAATCAGCGTGGCCGTCCCGGAGATGCGGGCCGGGCTTAATTTTGCCAATCCATGGGCCACCGTGCTGATAATTTGCATCTTCGTCAGCGCCTGATATTGATCGATGAACGTTCCCGCGCGGTAATAGTAGTCCATTCCCATCAGGTAAGCGGGCAAACCCTGCGCTATTTCGATGTCGAAGTTTGCCGACGGATTTTGCTGGGCGTTCCAGTATTTTTCCTCGTGAGATTCAAGCATCCAGTGCGTGACCTGCCCGAAGTTGAAGCATATGGCCGCCGTATCTCCCTGTTTGAGCGGACGCGTATCCACCGCTGGCTCCCCTTCGCACAGGCCGAGGAACGCCTGCGAGTCGCCGCTCTTCATGGCCCGGTGACGAACGTAATTGATCGTCATGCAGAGGTTGTTGTCCGCAGTGCCGCTAATCGCCGCAGATGAAAACTGCTTATTCAGCAAATACGGATCGCCCCCGGTATTGGTAAACGGCGTTGTACCGGAAACGATGTTGGTGCCTGTTGCAATGGCCGTTGCCGGCTCCAGCGACAAGTTCATGTTGTAGCTGCCCCAAGCACTGGTTCCGTTCGTGTTCGGGTAGCTGCCTGTCGGCGTGTGATAGAGCAGGAACCGGCGGTCGTGCAGCAGTGCTGCATAGAGGGTGCCGCTCAAGACCGTGGGGTCGCCACTGGCATAGACCCCCGTGTGCGCCCGATCACTGAAGACCTGCACGCTAATGGTGTCGAAAAGTTTGTCCGACCCAAAGGCACTCTGGCTATACGCCATAAGATCCTTATAGAGATGAGTTCCGCTAACCGCAGCACGACTCCACGGGTGCGGGAACTGGCTCCAATCCGTGTAGTAATTCCGCCGGTTGTAGATCGTGACCCCGACGTCGTCTATGGAAAGAGTCGAGGGCAGATTGTTTTTGACAAACTGCCGGAATAGGATGCCGGGGTTGTCATAGTTCTCCATGCCATCCGTGCGAATTTTCGAGTCGTTGAAAAGGTACTGCCGCACCCATTGTGCGCCGGATTTGTAACCCGAGGGCAAGTTGTCGTAGAGATTATATCCCTCATTGACCACCGTGTCTTTGATCCACGGATAAAGATGCACCCATTTGCCGTTGATATAGGCCGCAACCCACGGATAATTGACAGGAATAAGGGTGGGGCCGTTTGCGTTTTGCGTAACCCCAAAATCTTGCGCCCCGTTCATTTGCATCCGCAGCATTCGGCTCAACTCGCTGCTTAACATCATCGTCTGATCCAGCGGACCAAAGACATAAGCACACGGTACCCCGGCTTTTCTCAAGAGATAAACCAGTAGCCCGCACTGCTCCACGGGCGATCCCTGCCCCTCCATCAACACACCAACTGCGCTTCGGTTTACGCCCCCGAAATTGACAGATTGGTCGCTGTAACTCAGCGTGCCCGTGGTGTTCGGCACGGCCATGCCGTCCACCAGCCCGATCTCATTCTGAACGTAGTTCGCCAACGCCATGGCATCGTTGTTCATTGATGCCACGAAATTATCGATGATGGGATTCGCCACCAGTTCGGGGGTGCTGACCGTGGCGATGTTGGTGCCGGTCTGGAGATACTGAGCCTGGGTTGTCGCGGTGAGCACGGAAGGCAATGAGTCGGTGCCAACAACGATGGGCGACATGTTGAGCAGGTCCTGCTCGGACTTCCCTTCATAAGCGGCTGGAACGGGCACGGTTCCCTCGAAACTCGGACGGTCGAGAACCGTCGATTGCCAGCCTTGCAAATTCTGCGCGGTAAAATCTGTCGTGAAGGCAACTGAATAATCGCCGGTCGAAGACGGGCTGCTCGGATTGTTCACCGCCATCCAATCCCAATTGTTGCTCACATCTTTGATGGCCCCCTTGATGCTGAAACGCAGGTAATAGGCCGAAGAGTTGGAATTAACCGTGATAAGCAACGGGTAGTTTGCCGGGACCACATTGTTCGCGAAACCAGATGTGGCGTACTGAATATTGATGGAGAAAGTACCAGAGCCGGCTGTCAGCGTCCTGGTCATTTGGTTCCCCTGCAACTGAAAAGCGTCCCAGCCGGTTTCGCCAGGGCGGGGAAGATGGATGGTTTGCGTGCTTACTGGCGCAACGTTGGCAATCGTGCTGCTCGTGAAACTCGATTGTGCGTAAATATCGACTTTGATGTCCTGGACCGTCCCCGAAATGGACGAGTTCATATTCTGACCGCCGGAGACGACGCCAAAAGAATAGTTCTGGTTGGTGTAGAGAGGCGAACCGCCAGCCTGAGCGCCAAACGCCACGAGCGGATTCGTAAACGCGAGGCCGCCCGTGTACACGGGAATCCCGGAGGCATTTGTGCCTGAGATGTGATAGGCTGTCCCGGAAGAGGCCACCCGTAAAAACCAGGGCGTTCCCGCAGCCCACGCACTCGCGGATGATCCCGACGTGGGCTGAGAAATTGCGTAATTAAAAATATTGCAGGAGGTGGGACATGCCGTTCCCGTCGCATAGGGGATGACGCCGCTCGTGAAGCTGACCGGCACCACGTAGGATTGGTAACTAGCGTTCTGAGTCGCTCCAAAATCGCAAATATACCACCAGTTTGGGCTCACATACCCCACTTGCTGAAGGCCTTGAACAGGGCTGATTTTCTGCTGAAAGCACTGAAGAATGGTCAATCCATTTCCCACCGGTGCGGGCAAATTCGCATTCGGAACCGTTCCTCCGAAGTAATAGTTCTGCCACCAATCGGGGAGGCCGTTGCTGCCCGTAGCCAAAAGGTCGAAGCTGAAGAGGTTTTTAACTTGCCCGATATTAGCCAGTGCGTAGTCGTTTGCGGAATTTTCCAGACCGATCCACGGATAGGTGCCCGATTCTAAAGGGTAACTCGTATAACGGACACTCAAGAGCCGGTCAAAAATCGGTTGAATCAGCGTTTTAACCTGCCCAAGGTTGACTGCAGAGTAATCGTTGGTGTTCGCGCTTGTTCCCGAGATCTTGGCTGAAAGGGCGTATAGAGCATCCCCGCATCCGCCGGGAAGATTCGCGTCCAGGTTCGCGATGGCCTTGATCGCAATGTTCTTAAGTTGCCCTTGGTTTATAGCGGCATAATCGTTTGTCGCGTAAGTGCCCTTGACGCTACCGCTTGTCCACCATGAGGGATCGCTAGCCCATACGAGAACAGGGAGAAGTGCGGCCGCTGCGATTCCTGTAAGAAATCGAAACGAAATTTGGCCGCCCCGTTTACTTGTTTTTTTAAGATTCATTGCGGTGTAGCGTTGAGAGTTTTGATTACTGCGGTTTGATGCCCACCGTGTAGGTTCCCATCAGTAAATCACCTTGTTGTGGAATAAGAAGAAGTCGACCGGTCCCCGACGATACTACGGTGTTTGTGGAATCCAAAGTTCCAGTCACAACCAATCCGGAAGCCACTCTAAGTGCTCCACTGCTTGAAATAGTCAGCGAGCCGGAAATTCGTGCGTCACCATTCACATCTAGTGCAGCTTGGGGAGTTGCCGTGTTGATCCCCAGCGAACCATCCTTGTTCACGGTCGACAATACTGTTCCCGCAGAATTCTTCCATTGAGTCAAATCGCCGCTTTGAGAGGCAACCCCTTGAAAGATAGCTACCGGGGTTGACGCAGTGTAGCCAAGCACATGCAACTTGGCATTTACAGCCGCATAGGCTCCAATGCCGACTCCGCCGGACGATGATTGATTACTCTGCAGGAGGATGTTTTTCGAGCTATCCGTTCTGATTTGCCCGTGGCTGCCACCATTGGCTCCATTTACCCCGTCTAGAAACCAGTACATTCTTGTGGCCCCGTTGCGAAATTCGAGCACGGCAGATTGGCCGGTACCGTCGGTCTGGTCGAGAACCAAACGTTTGGCACCGGTTCCTCCTGCCGCGTTGGAAACCATAAGCTGTCCCGTGACGTTCAAATTGCCGCCAAAGCTGGCGCTGCCAGTAGCATTGATCGCGCGCGTGTTTAATGTACCACTTCCATCAGTTGTAATGGTTCCATTATCAAACCTGACGTTTCCGCTTACATCCAGTGCCGCTTGGGGCGAGTTGGTGCCGATTCCAACAGCTCCATTGGATGCATATAGTCCAGCATTGGCTGGAAGATAAAATGAGTTCGCCATCGATTGCGTTAACAGAGCACTGCCATTCGCGTTAACGCCGCTATTCGGGTCGAGAATGATCTTGTTGGTTCCGGTACCGCTTAATATGAGGCAGTTATTGGAATCAATTTGCATCACCATGCCCGTGCTGCCCGTGCCAAGCTGTCGCTGCCAGTTCCACACGGCAAATTGCCGGGCCGCGACTTGTGTGATACTGGCATCCGCCCCGCTGGTTCCATCGCTGTAACATACAGAGAGGCCGTTAATGATGCTTGGAGTGCTACTAGTGGCACTGCTTCCGCTCAAAATCAGGCTATTCTGAACATTGAGGTCTCCATCTATTACCAGACTTCCACCGAAAGCTTCAGACAAGGCAAGCATTCCCAATATGACGGTTGCGGAGCTGAAAATCCGGGCGAATAGGATTTTTGTTTTCATTTTTTCTACGGTGAAATTTTTTATTGAAGTCTAAGGTTGCGTAATGTGGACCACTCCATTCGGAATGAGATGAATAGATTTATCTGCCGGATTAAGTTGAGTCTCGCTGTAGGTTCCGGAACAGACAGATATTGTTTCGTTTGAAGAGGCAGCATTTAGTGCCGCGCCAATGGTCTGTTTGGGGCCATCTGGTCCGGCAATTACACTGTTATATAGACCTGAATAGCTATCGCTGCCAATGATTGCGTTTACGTACCAAATGATGCACTCTGAATTAATCATGTGCTCAGTAAATACGGCATGAGCTTGTTGATTCGCAGTACCAGCGGTACATGTGATTGTGCTGTCTCTGCTTAATCCATTGGGAAGCTGAAGATATATTTCGGCATTAGCTGAAGCATCTGTCCGTACGGATGCCGAGAGAGCAAGGGTGCCGCTCGTCGAACTTGAAAGCAGCCCAAATCCTTGCGGAACGCTAAATGTGACCGGCGCATTAACCAGCGGATCGCCCGAGCTCCCTGTAACCTTAACCACCAGTGGCGAAGATACATAGCTACCAGATGAACCACTCTGGCCGTTTCCGCTGACAATGGTCAAAGACGGGAGGCTTCCGTTGTAATAGTCGATCGGGTTTAAGCCATTTTGATAGGCTTCCAAGATGGTTGCGACACTGCCGTTAACCAGTACTCCGCTTGGAGCAGGGACGCTGGGGTCGGGAACTGGGCCTCCGAAATAGTTAAGCTCCCACCAATCCGGCAGCCCATTGTGGTTTGAATCAGCAACAGAAAGACATTGATTATATAATTGCTGCACTTGCGAACCACTCAGCGCCGTTTTGTAAATCGATAGTTCATCAAAACCACCTTGGTACGAATGATATCCACCGATGCCGCCTCCAACTACCAATAGTGTAGTTCCGATGTTGATTACGCCCGTACTCGATGAAGCCTGCTGCCCATTAATATACATATTGGCAGTCGTTCCGTCGTAAGTGATGACGAAATGATTCCATACTCCGCTTTGAATTGGACCTGATCGCATTGCTACACTTCCTCCGCTCTCCGTGGCCCAAAAATTTACGGTATTGCCACTCCCAGGAGGGAAATAGCGCCCGTCGTCAATGCCGCACCTGAATCCCGAAACTCTATATTTTTCACTGGCCATCAAAGCGACCATCTCGCCAGGCATTGGTTGAGTTTCATTAAACCAAAAGGAGATGCTGA
The DNA here is from genome assembly GCA_964513965.1 of uncultured Chthoniobacteraceae bacterium. GTDB lineage: Bacteria > Verrucomicrobiota > Verrucomicrobiia > Chthoniobacterales > Chthoniobacteraceae > UBA695. The sequence continues at coordinate 408,941 of CAZEOO010000001.1, read as the reverse complement.
AAGCATGTTGGCCACTTGGAATCACCTGATTATTGGCATTGTTGATCGCCAAGGAACCACCATAGGTACTCCCGTCCAGAACCAGCCCTCCAGCGCCATCAAGTCCGTTCCCCCATGTGACACCGCTATAGAAAATGGTCGCCGTATTTCCGTTTCCCGAGTCGTCAACTGCCGTGGTTCCAGTATGGTCGTTAAAACTCCAGTGTCCTGTCAAACCTGTAAAACTGCATGAAATTTGATCCATCGGATTCAAACCTCGTTGGTATGCCTCCAAAATAGTAACCCCATCCCCGCGAGGTGCGGGCAAGTTCACGTTCGGAACGGTTCCGCCAAAGTAGTATTGCTGCCACCAATCAGGCAGCCCGTTGGTTCCTGTGCTGGTTAGATTGAAACTGAAAAGATTTTTTACCTGGCCAATGTTGGCCATGGCGTAATCGTTGGCCGGGTTAGCTGAACCGCTTAGCCATGGATAAGTACCTGATTCAACCGGATGCCCAAAATACCGCACTACAAAAAGACGTTCAAAGAACGGTCGAGCCAAGTTTTTTAGCTGGCCAATATTGATCGCGGCATAGTCGTTGGTATTTTCGGTTTTTGCATTGAGATTTGTAGACAGGATATGGAGGGCATCACCCGCACCGCCGGGCAGGTCGGCATCCAGTTCTGCAATTGCTTTGATCGCGATATTTTTGACCTGACCCTGGTTAACGGCAGCATAGTCGTTCTGCACAACATTTGTGCCTGTTAAAAGCACCCCTTTGTCATTCCACCATTGTGGTGCTTGCGCCGCCAAAGCGGTGGGAATTAAAGCAATGGCGGCTCCCAAAACCATTCGGAGAGGTATTCCAACGCTCTTCCAGCTTTCAGCAGAGAGTTTCATGGATTAGAACCTTGTCCCGCTTGTCATAACTTGATTGGTGCCTGATACACCCATGACAGCAGTCATCACCGGTCTCGCGCTAAGGTTTTGCAAGGATTGTGAATTAGAAGCGGAGGGCTCCGTGGTAAAGTCGCCCATATCGAGATCTCCTTGTGGCTCAAGCCTAACGGGACCATCAAAGCGGCCGCTGCCGGCGACATGAAATTGGGCCGCCGGAGATGTCGTATTGATTCCTACCGATCCATCCATCAACACCGTGTTGCTATCTACGCTCGCCCATTGAATTTTAGTTTTATTCATGGCACTGGCGAATGCATATTGATCATCCCCAAGGAACCATTGGAACATTGGGTTGTTTTGTGTATCACCTGCGCCATATATGGGGGAAAGTGGAGTGACACAATAAAGCTCAATGCGACACTTTTGTGTCCATCCTTGGCCATTAGCACTCAGATTACCTACTTTTACAGATACGCGGTCGCCTGTTTTCAGGCTCAAAAAGAACACATAGGGATCACCCAACAATTCTGTCTGTGCATATCCATACTTAAATCCAGTCTGATAGTCCAAGGCAACTTGGTTATTAATTGACACTGAAACATCTACCAGGGTGTCGACAGACGGCGTATAGTCTGACCAACCATGGAGATAAAAATGATAAATTCCATCAAATGGAATAACGATGACCCCATCTCCCCCATGGCCGAAATCGTTCAGCATCGGCACTGACTGATTTTGCCAATACCAATCTCCATATATTGTAGCACTCCCATCACCAGGTATATCTACGCCACCACATGCCGCTCCGATCGCATATACTGCCTTCCCGTACTTCGTCCCTTTTATTGATATTTCTTCGGAAGACGGGTCAAATCCAATGGCTGCCTCGTTATTGACGGGGCTGTATAGCTGCATTGTTCCAGTGACTTTTGCGTTACCGCTTACGTCTAGTGACGCCTGGGGGGAACTCGTCCCGATTCCAACATTCCCGTTAAGGATGCTCAATCCCGCATTTGCTGGAATATAAAGGGTATTTGCACTTGCTTGAGTTAGGAATGCGTTCGCCCCATTCGGATCCAACACAATCTGCTGGCTTGAATCGGTTCCCGTCAAAATCAAGCGATTAGAGGCATCGATGGTCATCACATTGGCAGCACTGCCCGATGCTGTAATTCGTTGCCAGGCCCAGATTGCTTGAGGACGTGTCAACATCTGTGTCAGGCTGGAATTATCACCGCCAGTTCCATCATCATAAAACAGCGACCATCCGGGCTTACTTGAGTCGGTAGTCCACGATCCGAAATAAAGCGTATTTCCCAACAGGTCGGTTGTCCCGCCCACAACCAGGGATCCAATAGAGCCCGAGGTGATGGACGCAGTGCTTGAGACGAGCGTGTTGATTGCCCCTGTTCCTGAAATACTCAAGCTCGTACCGGAAACGGCCTGGCCATGCATATGAGAGCGTCCCAATATGATCGTGGCAAAAAATAGTACTAACAATGAGTTCCTATTCATAAATTATTGAGTAATTTACAGGAAATACCTGTATGCATCTTGCCTTCCTTAGGCCTGACGGTTTGTTCTCTACCGGTCGGCGCGTGTTTTACGTCTTCCTCCCAAGAAGTTCAAGGTATTTTTTAGTTTTACCATTTATGATATTGTTTTATAATATTTAATAAATTTAATCAGAAACGATTCTGATCCTGCCGAGCTCTTCGGGCGCATTCGAGGAAGCGCAATCCGCTAATTTGGAGGACCTTGGCCAGCATCCAGTACCCCGCATTGAGGTAAAGAATCTTCCGAATTAAAAATGGGAAAAAACCTTTTGCAAGAAGGCTGGAATTCCAGGGAAATCTTTCATATAGTGGCGCAATTATGGCCCCCGGAAAGGTTTCCCCAATCCTTTGGATTGTGGCGGTTTTTTGCATCCTGATCGAAGCGGCCGCTTCCGCAGCGCAACTGCAACAATTGCACGGACACGTTCCATTGGCGGCTACGCAGTTGACGCCCCTCGGTCAGCTCGATTCCTCCAAGCGTCTCTCTCTGGCCATCGGGTTGCCTTTGCGCAACCAAGCCGAACTGGATCAATTTCTCAAGGAACTCAGCGATCCCCAAAGCCCCAACTATCGCCATTACCTGACGCCCGCGCAGTTTGCCGAAAAGTTTGGCCCCTCGGAAAGTGATTACGAGGCGGTGGCCGCTTTCGCGGTTGCCCACGGCCTCACCGTGAAGGCGCGGCACCCCAACCGCGTAATTTTGGACGTTTCGGGAAGCGTCACCGAGATTGAAAAAGCACTGCATACCAAAATGCAGGTTTACCGGCACCCCTCCGAGTCGCGCGATTTTTATGCCCCAGACACCGAGCCGTCTCTCGACCTGCCGGTTCGAATCTCGCATATCGGCGGCCTGGATACCTACTCGATTCCGCACCCCAATCTTCATCTCAGACCCGACACGGTATTGTCGCCGAAGGCCACGCAAAACGCAGGGACAGGCCCCAATGGAGCTTACGCCGGGCCGGACTTCCGCGCCGCCTATGTGCCGGGAACCACCTTGACAGGGTCTGGCCAATCGGTGGCTTTGCTTCAGTTCGACGGCTTTTATGCGAGCGATATCGCCGCGTACAAGACGCAATTTGGCTTGCCGGATGTTCCGGTCATCCCCATTTCCGTGGATGGGGGCGTAAACACTCCCGGCAGCGGCAACAGCGAAGTGTGCCTGGATATCGAAATGGTTCTCTCCATGGCGCCTGGGATTTCGGCGGTTTACGTGTACGAAGCGCCCAACCCAAGCCCCTGGGTGGACCTTCTAAGCAAGATAGCCAACGACAACCTGGCCAAGCAGGTAAGCTGCTCATGGGGCGGCGGCAGCGCCAACGCGGCAGCGGAGGCCATTTTCCAGCAAATGGCCGCGCAGGGGCAGACCTTCTTTAACGCCACCGGAGACTCCGACGCCTTCACGGGCACGATCCCCTTTCCCTCCGACAGCCCCAACATCACGGAGGTGGGCGCGACCACTCTCACCACCACGGGGGCGGGCGGCGGCTACGTTTCGGAAACGGTTTGGAACTGGGGCAATGGTGTGGGCAGCAGCGGCGGCAGCAGCACCTATTACTCGATCCCAAACTGGCAGCAGTCCGTCAGCATGACACAGAACCAGGGCTCGACCACCATGCGCAACGTGCCGGACGTCGCGTTGGTGGGCGATAATGTTTACGTAAAATATAACAATGGAAGTTCGGGAAGCTTCGGCGGCACGAGTTGCGCGGCCCCGCTCTGGGCTGCTTTCACGGCCTTGGTTAACCAGCGAGCCGCAGCGAATGGGAAGTCGCCGGTGGGGTTTCTTAATCCGGCGATTTACAGCCTTGGACTCAGCGGAAGTTTTGCTTCCGAATTTCACGACACCACCACTGGCAACAATTACTCGAGCAGCAGCACCGCGAAATTTTGCGCCGTCGCAGGATACGATCTTTGCACGGGATGGGGCACGCCGATGGGCTCGGCCTTGATCGATGCGCTCGGGGGGGCCAGCATTCCAGTCTTCACCAGCGGCAGTTCTTTGCCTCCTGGCGAAATAAGCATGGCCTATGGCGCGCAGATCGGGGTACAAGGCGGTGCGGCTCCCTATTCGTGGGGAATCACCGCTGGCGCTTTGCCTTCGGGGCTGAGCTTGGACTTAAGCAGTGGAGCCTTAAGTGGAACCCCCGCCACCGTGGGCACGGCCAACTTTACCGTGCGGGTGACGGATCTCAATGGCCTCTTTGCGGCTGCGGATTTCAGCCTGGTGGTGTACCCCCAAGGCACGCCCATCATCACCACGGGAACAGTGCCTAATGGCATGGTAGGGGTCTTATACACCGGAACGCTTGCGGCCGCGGGCGGTTCGGCTCCCTACACTTGGTCGGTGGTTTCCGCCCTCCCCGCAGGGTTGGACCTGAGCAGCGCGGGCGTGATTAGCGGTACGCCCACCACAGAGGGGCTCTTCAATTTCACGCTGCAAGTTACGGGAAGCGACGGCGTCTCTTCGATGGCGGCCCTCAGCATGACGGTAAATCCCGCGCCGCCGCCGCTGGTCATCACCACGAGCGGCACATTGCCCTCCGCCATGATGAGCACGCCCTACCAACAAACTTTGGCGGCAAGCGGCGGCACCCCGCCTTACCTCTGGAATCTATATTCCGGCGCATTACCAGCCGGGTTGGCCCTGAACTGCTCCGGGGTCATCAGCGGCACCGCCCGAACCACGGGAACTTTCAATTTTAAGGCAACGGTGGCCGATGTGGGTGGGGCGTCAGTGACTCAAGCATTCACCCTGGCGGTCACGCGGCCGCCGCTCTATTCCTTTTCGTTGAATACGGACCCGGGCTGGACCCGGCAGGGGCAATGGGCGTTTGGAAAACCTCAGGGCAGCGGTGGCGGCAGCGGTATGGGAAACCCAGACCCGGTTGCAGGCGCGACCGGCACCAACGTTTTTGGCGTCAATCTGGCTGGAAATTACTCCACCACCAATGGGTCAACTTACTATCTTACCGCAGGACCCTTCAATTTTTCGAATTGCTCGGACGTGCAGTTGCAGTTCCAGCGGTGGCTCAATGTCTTTTCCTATGCCATGGCATGCATCGATGTATCGGCCAACGGCACAAGTTGGACTCGCGTGTACACCAGCCCGACAAAAACTTCCGTTACGGATTCCCATTGGACCCAGGTGCAATATGATATTTCCAGCATCGCGAATAATCAGTCCTCCGTTTACGTGCGATGGGGGTACCTTAACAATGTGCCGGGGTTCTACTATTCCGGCTGGAACATCGACGACATCCAGTTTCTTGGGGCCGGAACGGGACTCTTAAAATTATCTCTCTCTGCGCCCACAAGCATTTCCGAAGGAAGCTCGATGATAACTTGTGGAGTTGCCCTTGGAAGCTCCACTTCAACCAACGTAACGGTCAGCCTGGCATCGTCGGACCCGAAGGTGATTTCCGTTCCCTCCTCAATCACCATCCCGGCAGGTACAACGGGAACAAGTTTTAAGGCGTCAATGGGCTATGACCAGGGCTTCAACGGGACGCGAAATGTGACGATCACCGCCAGCGCCGAAGGCTACCCCGTCCAAAGCAAAACCATCGCCGTTTATGACGCTCAAAGCGCGACGTTGCAGCTAGTGCTGCCGCCATCGGTCAAAGAGGGCGGGCCGATTGTGACAGGCACGGTCACCATGAGCTCCACGGCCGCAACGGATGTCGCCGTTACCCTGCTAAACTGCTATTCACAGCGGGTGACCGCCGGAAACGCCGTCATCAAGGCAGGACAAACCTCGGGCAGTTTTGCCATCCAGGCTGTTAATGATCGGATCATCAATGGAGACACGGAAGTCATCCTCGTGGCCCACGTCGATCAATGGACGGACGCGCAGGCTGCCATGCAGGTGCTCGACAACGAAACGCACACGCTCGCATTCCAGGTTCCAGCCACGGTGCAGGAGGGGGACAGCCCAAAAATTGGCTACGTCAAAATTCCCGGGACAATGACTTCGAATCTCTACGTCTCGCTCACCTCCGATAATACCAACAAAATTATCGTTCCGGATACCGCGACCATTGATGCCGGGGCAACCTCCGGCACTTTCGGCATCACCATTGTGGACAACGCCATCGCTGACGGGGCGCAGACCGTCACGCTCACCGCGTCTGCCGTGAATTTCACGGGCACCACCGCTCAAATCGTGGTCAACGATAACGAGGTCGATCATTTTGCTCTGTCCTCCATTGCCAGCCCGCAAATCCGCAACGCCCCGTTCAGCGTATCGGTCACGGCCTACACCGCGGATAATACCCTCATCAGCAACTATTCCGGCACGGTGGCGCTCAACGGCAGCGGCGTCAGCGGGGCGGTCGTTATCACCCCCACCAGCGCGAGCGGCTTTGTGAACGGCGTCTGGACGGGAAACGTAACGGCGGGAGGCTTTGACAATGGGCTGGTTCTATTAGCCAATGACGGTGCAGGCCACACCGGCACCAGCAACACCTTCGCGGTTACCTTGGGAACGCTGGACCATTTTGCGTTTTCCGCGATTCCCTCGCCCCAAACCGCGGCGGCTCCCTTCGCCATCACCGTTTCCGCGCAAGACGCAGGAGGCAATACGGTTGCTGATTTTAGCGGCACGGTTTTGCTGGGCTCCTCGGTTCCGGTGTCCCCCGCCGTCACAGACAACTTTGTTTCGGGCCTCTGGAGCGGCAATGTCTCCGTAGCGCAACCCGGCACAGCCGTCATGCTCTCGGGATCGGACGGCTTGGGGCATTCCGGCACCAGCAATGCGTTTGATGTCACGGCCACCGCCAATATGGGGGTGGCTCCGGCCTTGGGCATCAGCGCGACCGGCACAGTCGGCGGGCCTTTCACCCCGACAAGTTTCACTTACACCCTTTCCAATGCCGGTACGGGGTTGATGAATTGGACGGCTTCGGGAAGTTCCTCATGGCTTGCTTTTTCGCCCTCGGAAGGGACCCTGGCCTCGGGTTCGAGCGTCGCCGTAACCGTGACGGTCAACAACGCGGCAAACGCGCTCCCCGTGGGCAGCTACAGCGACACCGTTTCGTTCACCAACCTCACCACCGGGTTTGGCAGCACCACGCGGACGGCGGCACTAAACATACTGCCCCAGCCGCCCGTCATTACGAGCACCTTGACCACCACCGCCGCCAACGGGGTGGCGTTTGCCTATCAGATCGTGGCCAGCAATGCCCCGACGAGTTACGGCGCAAGCGGCCTGCCCACCGGGCTCAGCGTGAACACAACCACCGGGCTCATCAGCGGCTCAACCACCGTAACCGGCACCCGCAGCGTAACCCTCAGCGCCTGCAATGCGGGCGGCACCGGGAACGCGACGTTATTGCTTACGGTCTTGCCGCCGCCGCCCGTCATCACTGGCACACTGGCTGCGACCGGCACTTACAACGCGGCGTTCAGCTACCAAATCGCAGCCACCAACAACCCCACGAGCTATGCCGCAACCGGTCTGCCCGCCGGGCTCAGCGTGAACACGGCCACCGGACTCATCAGCGGCACGCCCACGACGTTGGGAACCTCTAGCATTCCTTTGACCGCATGCAATGCGGGAGGAACCACCTCGGCTACACTGGCGTTGACGATCTTGCCACCGCCGCCCGTCATCACCAGCTCAGCAACGGCTTGCGGTATTTTTAAATCGGCTTTTTCCTATCAAATCGCGGCGGACAACACGCCCACGAGTTTTGGCGCTTCCGGCTTGCCTTCCGGGCTTAACCTAGACTCCTCCACGGGCTTGATTTCCGGCTCGGCGACCCAGGTGGGCACCTTCCATGCCACCGTGAGCGCCGCAAATATTTCGGGTACCGGCTCCTCAGCTTTGACCATAGACATTCCTCCGTTGGTGGTCTGGGGAAATCAATTCAATGGTCAAACAAACGTTCCGCCGGGCTTACAAAATATCGTTTCGATGGCAGGCGGCTTGCTTTACAGCATTGCTCTGAAAGCCGATGGAACCATCGTAGGCTGGGGAAGTGCGGCGTCGCCTTCGGGATTAAGCAATATTGTGGATATTACCGATCGAGCAACGTGCGGTTTCGCGCTGAAGGGGGATGGAACCATCGTCAATATGGGGAGCAACTTCTCCATTCCCGCCAGTTTAACCAACGCCGTAGCTATCGCCATGGGGGACAACTCAATGTCTACGGCCATTGTTTTGAAATCGGATGGAACGGTAACGGCCTTGGGAACCAGCCGTATTCCGGCTGGGTTAAAAAACGTGGTGGCAATTGCCGCGGGAGGAAGCCGCGATGTTGCGCTGCTTGCCGATGGCACAGTGGTGGCCTGGGGGGATAACACGTATGGGGCCGCGACGATTCCCCCCGGCTTGGGCGAGGTCGTGGCGATTGCTGCCGGCGTTTCCCATAACCTTGCTTTGAAATCAGATGGAACGGTGGTGGCCTGGGGAAGCAACATTTTTGGCGAATCGAGCGTACCAGACGGATTGAAAAATATCGTCGCCATCAGCGCAGGGTTTTACGACAGCCTGGCTTTGAGATCGGATGGAACGGTGGTGGCTTGGGGGTGCAATTCGGATTCTCAAATCAACGTTCCGGCCGGTTTGAACCATATTGCGATGATCCGTGCCGGGAATTGCAGCTACACCTCCATGGCTCTGGTGGATATGGAACCTTCAACCCCCAACCCCGTCATTATCAATTCCAAGATGGCAATGGCCGGGGCGCGATGCCCGTTCCAATATCGCATCGTGGCGAAAAACAGCCCGACGAGCTACGGCGCGGACGGCCTCCCCTCCGGGCTGAGTTTGAATCCCGCCACCGGCGTCATCACGGGAACTCCCACGCAAGCCGGCACCTTCAGTGTGGTGTTCTCCGCCACGAACGCTTACGGTTCGGGTTCTTCTGCCGTGGCGCTGACCGTCCTGTCCCCGCTTGCGCCGGTCATTACCAGCACGACGGCGGCCAGCGGCACTTCCGGCGTGCCGTTCAGCTACCAGATCACGGCGACTTACCTGCCCACGGGCTACACTGCGGATAGCTTGCCGACGGGCTTGGCGGTGAACCCTTTGACGGGGCTGATCTCGGGCAAACCGTCCCAAAGCGGCACGTTCAACAGCACCATTGGGGCCGTCAATACCGGGGGCACCGGCACCGCCTTGCTGGCCATCAGCATCGACAGCCCCATCAGTGATTGGAAGGGCAAGGTCTTCACCCCGGATGAAATTTCGGACCCATCCATCAGCGGCGATATGGCCTGCCCCGCACACGATGGGGTTCCCAATCTCATCAAATACGCGCTTCATCTCGACCCGAAAGCCCACGCAGCGCCAGGCATGCCCGTGACAGCACCTGCGCAAATCAGCGGCACAAGGTATCTGACGCTGACCTTCACGCAGGTGCTTTCGGCCTCCGATATTTCCTACGTTCCGGAGGTTTCGGGCGACTTGCAAATGTGGAACTCCGGCGACGGCTACACCAAGGTGGTGAACGTGACCAACAATCCCGACGGTGAGACGCAATCGGTTACGGTCCAGGATGCGAACCCGCTGAATGAAAGCGTGTCACGGCGATTCATTCGCTTGAAGATCACGAAACCTTAGGTGGTTTTAAAACGCCCAGACGAGCCCCGTGGAAACCACGTGGCGCTCGAGATTGCGGGCGGTCGGGTTGGGGTTGCCATACACCTGGTCATCGACGCCTTGATCCCATGAGTAGCTGATGTCGCCGGTGAGGTTTTTGGTGAAGGCGTAACGGAACCCGGTCGAGGTGGTGAAAAGCCAGTCGTTGCGGTAGGAGGAAGGGTTGTAATCCGCGTTGCCTACTTTAAACCCAAGCTGCCATTGCAGTTTGTCGGTGAATTGATGCCGGTAACTGGCGTCCGCCGAGCTGTCGAGGTAGACGTTTTTGCCGGTGCTCGAAACCCAGTTCCAGCGTTTGTATTTCAGCACAAGCACGTCGCTTTTCGTCGGGCTGACGGTCGCGCTGGCCTCGGCATAAACGTTGACGGGATCGTCGCCAATTCTCCCCTTGGCGACCTCGCCACCATGGTAGGGGCGGTCATCGGTGTAATGGGTGAACTGCGGCCCCGCCTGGGCTTCGATCTTGAGCCATTTCACCGGCGTGCCTTCATAGCCCGCCAGGATTCGCTGGTAATCGTTGGTGGAGGTGGTGGGGTCCGTTAACACTGTCTGCTGGTATTGGTGCCCGTAGCGGTAGCCGAGGGTCAGCGCGTTCTTTTTATCGAGGTAATACCCAATATCCGTGCCGCCGTTGATGTCGTAGCGGTCCACGTAATTGGTGTAATTTTTCGTGGTGTTGAACGTGGTGTTGAGATCGTAGTACTGCATCGAAAACACCGGCCGCACGAAAACCTGCCCGAGGTCCACTTTCACGGAAGCCTTGGTGCGGTCCTGCCATTGGTCGCGCCGCTCGCGCACGGTGCTGTTGCAGAACGAACTGTAGCCGCCGGGATAAACCAGGCCGTCATGGCTGCCGTCGATGTATTTAAAGGAGTTGTCCAACTTGACGGTAACCGGCCCCTCCTTGAGGTTGAGCCCCGTGAGGATGTTGTGCGAAACGTAGCTCTCATTGGTCGTTTCGTGGAACCGCACGATGTCCGGCGCGTAGCCGAGGGTCAACTGCTTCAACGCGCCGCCTGCGTTCCAGAGCTTGGAAAAATCCACGCCCAAGCTGGGGGAGATGGTCGTAACCCAGGAAGGGCGGTTTTTCAGCGCGAGATCGCCGGCGGGCAGGGGGTGGGGGTAAAAGCGCGAATCGGCTCCCGCCACGTAAACGTTGCTGTCATAGCTCTCGTGAATCCCGAGGGAGAGATCCGTGAGCCAAACCGGTTTTTCCCAAACGGAAGAGGCGGTTTCAACGGCAACTTTTCCGTCCGTGGCGCTGCCCGCCAGAACGGGCTGCGCGGCGGCAAGGCTCAGGATGATTGCGAAATATTTAGAGGTTGTGATTGCAGGTAGGTCCATGGTTGTTGAGGTTGGTCGGCATGGGAGCCAAGCATTCGGCGTGCCACCAGGGGTGAGGGGTTAGATTATCAGGGGATCAGCCGTCCCATGATGCCGGATTTTCCATTCCCGTCCACAAAAGTCCTACAAATATGCAGGCAAAAAATTCCTGGATGTAGCTTCGGGATGCGCGCCGCCGATCAAGCGTGCAGGTATTTTCGCATCGGGGAGCGCAAGCCGCGCGCGAAGCCCATCTTGGTATAAAGCGCAATGGCTCGCTCGTTGGTGGCGTCGGTGAGGAGCGTCAGGTCGGCAGCCCCGCTGGCTTTGGCATACGCAAAGGCGTACCGCAGCAGGGCCGTGGCGATCCCCTGGCGGCGAAAGGCGCGGCGGACGATGAGGTCCTCCAGCAGGATGGAGCGCCCGCCCCGGGTGACGTTGGCGATGAAGAGCAGGTTGACCATGGCGGCCACGGTGTCGCCCCGCCGCTCCACGAAAATCCGCCCCCGCTCCGGGTTCGTGAGGATCAACTCCAGGCCCGCGGCCTGCCGGGCCATGTCCGGGTGAAAGTCGATTTCCTCGGAGAAAAGCTCGCCCAGCAGTTCGCAGAGCGCGGGGATATCCTCAATGGCTGCTTCTTCGATCACATTCTAAAGCGTTCGATTTCCACGCCGTAGCGTTTAACGCGCAGCCCCATGATGCGTTCGCTGATGCCCAGTTGCCGCGCCGCGCCCGCCATGTTGCCGCGGGTTTCCTTCAGCGCGGCAACGATCATCTCGTGCTCCAGGGCGGCCACCGCCGTTTCGAGCGTGCCCGAGGCCGGTTTTTCCGTCGGGCTCGCGGCTTGCAGCGTGGGCGGCAGGTTGTTGGCCTGGATGGCGTCCCCCTGGCAGATGAGCACGGCCCGCTCGATACAGTTTTGCAATTCGCGGACGTTGCCCGGCCAGTGGTATTGCATCATCAGGTCAATGGCGGCGGTGGAGATGCGCAGGATGTTCTTGCCGTTCTCCTTGGCGTATTTTTCCACGAAATAATCGGCCAGTTGGAGCATGTCCGACTTGCGGTCGCGCAACGGCGGCACGTAAATCGGGAACACGTTGAGCCGGTAGTAAAGGTCCGAGCGGAAGAGGCTCGTCTCCATCAGCTTCTCAAGGTCGCGGCTGGTGGCGGCGATGACGCGCACGTCGCACTTGATGGTGGCCTGGCCGCCGACGCGCTCAAATTCATGCTCCTGCAACACGCGCAGAAGTTTCACCTGCGTCGACGGCGTGAGGTCGCCGATTTCGTCCAAAAACAGCGTGCCGCCATCGGCCATTTCGAAGCGCCCCTTGCGCATGGCGATGGCTCCGGTGAAAGCGCCCTTTTCATGGCCGAAAAGCTCGCTTTCCACGATGGACTCCGGCAGCGCGGCGCAGTTGACCTTCACGAACGCCTTGCCGTGGCGCGGGCTGCCCACATGCAGGGCATGCGCCACCAGCTCCTTGCCCACGCCGCTTTCCCCGCGAATGAGCACGGTGGTTTTGGAGTTCGCCACATATTCGATATGATTATATACCGTCTGCATGGCGTTGGAACTGCCCACCATGTTGCCCGGTTTGAAGTGGTTGCGAATATGCTCCTGGAGCCGGTCGTTTTCGTCGCGAAGCTCGGCCACCTGCTCTTCGGCAAGCTGGCGCAGGCTCACAGCCTGGGCGATGACCGAGGCGATGACGGAAAGCATGCGCAGATCGCGCTCAAAGTTGTCGGCCGGGGCGCTGTTGCGTTCGGCGCTCAGGGTTCCCAGCACCCGCTGCCCGGAGCGGATGGGCACGCAGAGGAACGAAATGGAGGGTGTCTCCCCGTCCCCGGCCTGGAAATGTTCGTCGGCGGCCACGTTGGCGATGGTGAGCGGCTTGGCGCTCTCGATCACCCATTGCAGGAGTTCCTTCACTCTCGGGCCTCCCAGCATGCCGCCCTTCGCTCCGGTGCCGTCGCCCACTTCCTCCACGGCCAGTTCCTGCGTGGCGCGGTTGACGATGGTGATGGAGCCGCGGCGCAGGCCCATGGCGCGCACGACCTGCTTCAATGCCTTCCGCAGCACGTGCCGAATGTCGAGGCTCTCTTCCAGGGTCCGCGAAACTTCGAACAGCAGCGTGAGATCCCGGATCACGCCGCACGTTGCCGAATCCCCCGCGTCCAGCGAAGGGTAGGCGCGGGAGCAGCTTGGTTCGGGGCAATCTTCGAAGTTTTGGGGATTAATCATGGATACGATCGCCAGGACCGAACTCGCGGCCCCGGGGAGCAACAGAAATGAGCAGGTTGGTTGCGAAATTGGTCATTTTTTACCAGGGATGCGCTCCGCCTTCCCCACTTTTTCTCTGAAAAAGGGAGTGACGCTGCGCATCCACCGCATGTTTTAGCAAATCCCGTGCCGTCACACCACCGTGGCCGAGGTGGCATGCGGCGGCTCACTCCAGGCCCACGTTCCCCCCTTGGTGCCGCCCGCCATGCGGAGATGCTCGAAATGCTCCGCGTTGCCGCTCCAGCCCGGCAGCACCCAGCCCTCCTTCCCGTCCGAGAAACGCGCCCCCTCCCGGCTCGCTGCGGCGACCTTGAAGCGCAAGACCACGTCAGTCCAGAGCGAGACGGTGCGGCCCCGCGCCCCTTCCAGTTGCAACAGGTTAAGCTGCTCCGGCTTGGACGGCGTCAAATTGAAAAAGACGCCGTGCGTGGCAGGCTCGGCGATGCCCGCCCATTCCAGCAACGTGGCCGGCTCCAGGCTCCACTCGGGCGCGGATGCCGCGAGGGCAGGCAGGTGCGTTGCGAAAATCCCATTTGCCCCGCCCAGCGGCAGCGGCCCTACCTTTCGAAGCTGCCAGCGGCCGCCGTCCATTGGTTCAATGCGGTAAATTTCAAAGCCCATAATCTTTAGTTGATTTCATCCAGTAATCGCGGATGTTTGAGTTAACCATGAACATGCTTTCACGGCTTCGTTACTTGCTCTCGGAAGGGTTTGAGGTCGCCTCGCTTTCCGTCTACGACGGGAGTGCGGAAACAGACAACGCGGGCATCGTATACATTGTCCCCGACAAACGCGGAGGCCGCCGGTTGGTGTCGGAGGAGTTCGAAGCTTCGCCCGAGGAAATCATGCAGTGCTCCCGAATCTTTCTCTCGACGCTTTCCAAGCGGGAGGAATGAGGCTCTGCTCGAAGGCTTCATTTTTTGCCCGCCTGCACTTTCCGCACCAGTTGTAAAAAGCGGGCCTTGGAAATGCCCCCTTTGCGCCGCCGGGATTCCGCCCGGATGAGTTCCAGCAAAATGCGGGTTTCCGCGGCGTCGAGGCTCACCCCGGCTTCCTTGCACGCGCGGGCGAGCGCGGCGGAGCCGGAATGGCGGCCCAGGATGAACGATGGCGTTTCGCGGCCCACCTCCTTGCTGGAAAAGGCTTCGTAAGTGGCCCTGTTGCGCAGCAGCCCCGCGCAGTGAATGCCGCTTTCGTGCAAAAACGCGGCTTCGCCCGTGACCGGTTTGGCGGTGGAAAGAATGCGCCCGGAAGTCTCCGCGACACAGCGCGAAAGAGCGGAGAAACCGCGCGAGTCGATGCCCGCGTGGCGGTGGAGCGCGATGCGCAGCGCCATTACCACTTCTTCCAGCGGGGCGTTGCCCGCGCGTTCGCCAAGGCCGTTGACGGTCACGCTCGCGCAGCGCGCCCCGGCCTCGATGGCGGTGATCGTGTTGCCCACGGCCATGCCGAGATCGTTGTGCCCGTGGAATTCCAGCGGAAGATCGGGCACGGCGTCGCGCAACGCGCCGATCATCATGGCGGTGCGCCCGGGCGTGAGAATGCCCACGGTGTCCGCCAGACGCAGCCGTACCGCGCCCGCTTCCAGCGCGGCAGCGGCAAATTCCGCGAGGAACCCGGGGTCGGCCCGGCTGGCGTCCTGCGCCCCCACGGAGACGTAGCTGAAGTGCTCGGCGGCCTCCCCCACGAGATCGGCCAGCGTCTCGAACACCCAGGTTTTATCCCGCTTCCAGGCTTGCAGGTGAATGTCGGAAACCGGCCACGAAATGTGCACGCCGTCCACCATGCAGCGCAAGGCGGCGGCAAGATCGGTCTCCGAGGCGCGGCACCACGTTTCGAGGTAGCAGGGCAGCCCGGCCTCGGCGATGGCGTTGATGTCGTCGATCTCTGCTCCGCCCATGGCGGGAACGCCGATTTCCAGTTCGGCCACGCCGAGATCGGCCAGCGCCTGGGCGATGCCGATTTTTTCAGCGCGGGAAAAAGCGACCCCTGCGGCCTGCTCGCCGTCGCGCAGCGTGGTATCAATGAGCCATACGGGACGGGTGGAAAAATCGATCATCGTTTTGAAAGGTTAAGCGTTGAAGGTGATCCACGCCGCGGAGAAGCCGGGGCACAGCAGAAAAGTTTGAAGGCTGGAGTTTGCCGGGGCGGCCTTTGCCGCCACGGTGAGCTCCCTTGCCCGCGCGCTCCTCAGATCCCCCCGCACCCCGCCTTTCCGCGGCATGGGGTTGTAAAAAAAGGGTTATTGTGAAATCAGGTAATCCTCGGCCACGGTGTCGTTCTCGATAGCGTCCAGGATGGCGTCTGCGGCCTCTTCGTTAACGCTGCCATACCAATGGCCCTCGGGGTAAACGACGACTACCGGGCCGTGGTCGCACAGTTTCAGGCAGCCGGTGCTGGAAACCATGACGCCGTCCAGACCGCGGTCCGCCGCTTCCTGCGAGAAATATTGCAGCAACGCGGAGGATTCCTTTTTGTGACAGACGCCTTGCGCCCCAGCGGGTCGGAAGCTGCCGCAGACAAAGATGTGATGAGTGGGTTTATTCATGGGATGTAGTGAGTTGGTGATGTTTAAAATTTAGGCGCACCCGGTTCCGGTGCCCCGGCAGCCGCCCGCGCCGCAACTGGTGAAGCGGCGTTTGAGAGTCGCGGGAATGGGCTGGTTGGAGTAGACCGCCGTGAGCCCCTCCTCGATGAGCCCCTCCATTTCGATGACCTCGACCCCCCGTTCCTCCAGGGCGGCCTTGGGCGTGCCCCCGGCGGCGTTGACGAGAATGGCGCGGCAGTCGCTGAGGCAATCGGCCAGCGCGCTCCACCGGGCGGAGCCGCCGCCGGGCGCGGGCGCGGTGCGGATCTCGACAAACTTGAAGCCGGAGGTGGTGCTTTCGTCCTGCTTGAAAATGACCAGGCGGGCGGCCTCGCCGAGGTGCATGTTGACGAGCGCCCCTTCCTGCGAAGCCACGGCCACGTAGGGCCGGGCCTTGCCCGCGCTCAAGGCGGCGTGGGCGAAGCGGTCGAGCGTCTCCATTTGCTCGCGGGTCATCTTTTCGTCGATGAACCCCACGGCGTCGGCGCGGCACCGGGCGCAATGCGCCATTTGGTTGAGGTGGACGCCGCTTTGGAGCCGCACGCGGGCCGTCATGGCGGCGTCCGGCGCG
The DNA here is from genome assembly GCA_964513965.1 of uncultured Chthoniobacteraceae bacterium. Lineage (GTDB taxonomy): Bacteria > Verrucomicrobiota > Verrucomicrobiia > Chthoniobacterales > Chthoniobacteraceae > UBA695. Next base: position 392,137 of record CAZEOO010000001.1, on the reverse strand, counting down.
GGGAGTTCCTCGAACACCGCGCCCGCGACCGGCACCAGCGGCATGCAGTTCATGATGTCCGCGCCCAGTTCCTTGACGGTCCGGGCGACTTCCGGGATGTGCGTGTCGTTCACGCCGGGGACAATGATGGAGTTGATTTTGACGATGATCCCCTTCTCCTTGAGCCGCCGCACGGCGTCGAGCTGCCGCTCGATCAGCAAGCGCGCGGCTTCCTCCCCGCGCACGGGGGAGCGGCCATCGCGAATCCAGGCGTAGATTTTCGCGCCGATGCTCGGGTCCACCGCCGTGATGGTAATGGTGACGTGGCTCACGTTGAGTTCCGCCAGTTCGTCAATGTACGGTCCGATGCCCAGGCCGTTGCTGGCCAGGCAGAGCATCAGCTCCGGGTGCTTCGCCCGCACGAGCCGCAGCGTTTCCATGGTTTCCTCCGGGTTGGCGAAGGGATCGCCGGGCCCGGCAATGCCCACCACCTTGATCTCGGGCCGTTTGGCCACGATTTCCGTAAGGTAATCGAGAGCTTGCTGCGGCTTCAATACGCCGCTGGTCACGCCCGGGCGGCTTTCGTTCATGCAATCGAACTTCCGGTTGCAAAAGTTGCACTGAATATTACAGCGTGGCGCGACGGGCAGGTGAATGCGGCCGTATTTGTGTTGGGCGTCTTTGCCGAAGCACGGGTGGGCGGTGAGGTCGATGTCGCTCATAGGTAGCTGTAGCCGATGGGTGAGGTGGTTTGTTTGACGTCAAGCAGCGCGTTGACGATGGTGTCGTAAAGGGATTGCGCGCCACGATAGCCGAGGTGCAGTACGCGGTGGCCGCCGATGCGGTCGTGAATAGGGAAGCCGGTGCGGATGATCGGCACGCCCAGCGCCCGGGCCAGCCGGTAGCCTTTGCTGTTGCCGATCAGGAAGTCGGGCTTGAGGGCCGGAGCCAGCTCGGCGATCTGCGCGAAGTCGATGCCGTCATGGATAATCGTGCGCTCATCCAGGCTCGGAATGGCCGCGCGCAGGCTGCGCTCCAGCCGCCCGCTTTTGCCGCCCGAGGCGCAAAGCACGGGGATGACGCCGATTTCCGAGAGGAACGAAGCGAGCCCCACCACCAGGTCCTCCTCGCCGTAAACGATGGCCCGTTTTTCAAAGACGTACTTGTGCCCGTCGATAAAGGAGTCCACAAGCCGCCCCCGCTCTTTGAGAAGTTGAGCGGGGGCGGCCTGACCGGAAGCAGCTTGCAAAGCTTCGAAAAAGGCGTCGGTCTCGCGAATGCCGATGGGGAGGCCCAGTTGCCGGTTGGGCACGTTGAAGCGTTCCTCCAAAAACTTCCCCGCGCTGGGGAACTCGGAAAGTGTGCGCCCAAACTCGATGGAAAGTTGCGCGCGGCCTGTGGCGGCGATGGCGTCAATCGGCGTGCCCCCCTCGGGGAGTTTTTCGTATTCGGCCCAGGTTTCGCCGTCCATGGATTCGGAATAGTCCGGCAGCAGCGTGTAAGGCAGCTTGAAGGCTTCCAGGATTTCCTTGAGGTGGCGCAAATCCGCGACGGAGACCATGCCGGGGAAGAGGTTCACGCGGCGCTCCCGCTCGCCGGGCAGCGCGAGCGCGGCCACGGTGGCCTTCACGGCGGCGTGGAAACCGTCAATATGGGTGCCCCGGTAGCTGGGCGTGGAAACTTTGATGAGGTGCGGGTGGCCCTCGAACCACGACTCCTGCATGTAGTCACGGAGGATGCCGTCCATATCCTCGCCGATGGTTTCGCTCAGGCAAGTCGTGGCCACGGCGACGACCTTCGGTTTGTATTGCCGCACGACGTTGGTGACGCCGATTTTGAAATTGGACGCGCCGCCAAAGACCGCCGAATCTTCGGAAAAATTGGAAGAGGCGATGTCGATCGGCTCGCGGAAGTGGGAGATCAAGTAGCGGCGGATATACGTGCTGCACCCTTGCGAGCCGTGCAGGAAGGGGATGGCCCCCTCGATGCCCCGAAACGCCAGGCAAGCGCCCAGCGGCGTGCAGAGCTTGCAGGCATTGCGGGTGCCGGTGCAGTTTTTGAACCGCGGCTCTTCGTCGAGTTCGGTAAGGTTGATGGGATCGTTCATACCGGGCCTCCTTTTTGCAGGGCGATGCGCCGGGGCGAAAATTGCCACACGGGGCTCATCACCGAGGAATAGACTTCGCGAGCGAAATTGAGCATCCCCACAAACCCGGCCAGCGGCTCTTTGCGCTCGTGGTTGTGGTCGCAAAAGCCGATGCCCATTTTGTAAGCGATGGGCCGCTCCTTCACGCCGCCGATCAAAAGATCCACGTCCTTTTGAAGGCAGAACTTCGCCAGTTCCAGCGGGTTGGTGTCGTCCACGATGATCGTGCCCGGGTCGCACATTTCCTGGAGCTGCTTGTAATCCTCCGGGCCGCCGGTTTGCGAGCCGACCACCGCCGTGTCCATGCCGAGCATCTTGAGCGCGCGCACCAGCGAGAACGCCTTGAACGCGCCGCCCACATAGATGGCCGCCTTCTTACCTTGCAGCTTGGCGCGGTAGGCGCGCAGTTGCGGCCAGATGACGCCCACTTCGTCCCGCACCAGCGCCTGGGCGCGTTCCATGATGGTGGGGTCGTCGCTGAAAAACTTGGCCGTTTCGTAAAGCGCCGAGGACATATCCTCAATGCCGAAGTAGGAGACGCGCTTGACGGGGATGCCGTGGTCGCGCTCCATCAATTTCGCCAGGTGCATCATGGACCCGGAGCATTGCACGAGGTTGAGCTTGGCTCCGTGCGCGCGGCGGATGTCGTCCACACGGGCATCGCCGGTGATGCAGCTCACGACATCGACGCCGATCCGCTTGTAATAGTCCCGGATGATCCAGGTTTCCCCGGCGAGGTTGAAGTCCCCTAAAATATTGATGCTGTGCGGCGAAATGCCGTCCGTGGAGCCGGTGCCCACGAGCTTGTAGACCGCTTCACAGGCGGCGCGGTAGCCGTCTTTTTTCGTTCCTTTGAAACCCTCGGAGTTGACCGGCAGCACGGGGATGTTCTTCTCCGCCGCCACGCGTTTGCAGATGGCTTCCACGTCATCGCCGATGATCCCGACGATGCACGTCGAATAAACAAACGCGGCGTTGGGCTTGTACATGTCGATCAATTCGACCAGCGCGTGGTAAAGCTTCTTCTCGCCGCCGTAGATGACGTCCATCTCCTGCAAATCGGTCGAAAAACTGTTGCGGTGAATTTGCGGCCCGCTGGAAAGCGCCCCCCGGATGTCCCAGGTGTAGGCCGCGCAGCCAATCGGCCCGTGAACGAGGTGCAGCGCGTCGGCGATGGGGTAGAGCACCACGCGCGAACCGCAGAAAACGCACGCCCGTTGGCTCACGGAACCCGCCGCGCTGTGCTTATCACAAGCGATGGTGGCTTCCGCCTTGCCGACCTCCACGATGGAAGCCTTGCGCACGGGCAGAATGCCGATTCCGTTTTCGTTGGACGATGCGGGACTCATGTTACCGTCCCCTATTGCAACCCGCGTGCCAAACGCCCCTTTTCGGGCCGGGAAATCTCGCCGCCCGCCGTTTTACAGAGAGGGTTTTGAATAAAAAAATCCCGCCGCGCTTCCGGGCCGTGGCGACGCCGGATTTTTGCCTACTTGGGAGTAGGGGTGCGGCGGGATGATCCTACATTTTGGTAGGATGCATCCGCCGCAACATCCCACCCCCGCGTAGCTCCTTCAAAACGCGAGAAAGCCGCCCCATTTGCATGGGACGGCTCTGTTGGTCTCGTATTAACAACAACCTGTTATACCAACTCTTTTCAATATCTGGACTATTAGGCTTGGTCTTTTCGCGCAGGGCGGCGTTGTCAGGCTGAGTCGCTATTTACAAATAGCGCCTCCGCCTTCCGCCTTGCCCTGCCCAAAAATCCCGGCGCTTAATAGTCCATCTTTTTCAAAGAGTTGGTACTGCATATTTTTTCCAACCAATATGTTTACTGTACGAGCTCAACCAACTCTTCGGGCGCCTCGCGATCCTTCTTGTCGAAGAAGGCGTTAATCATGTCGTTGATGAGGCGCATGGCCCCCTGGTAGCCCACGGTGGGGTAAATGCGGTGCGCCATGCGGTCGAGGATGGGGAAGCCGAACCGCACGAACGGAAGGTTGTCCTCCGCGCGGGCCATGTATTTGCAATGGGTGTTGCCCATCAGCAAGTCCACCGGCTCCTGCTTCATCCATTGGTGCAGTTCGAACAAGTCCGCCGCTTGCTTGATCTTCGCATTCGGCACGTGGTCTTTGAGCAACTCGGCCACGCGGGTTTCGAAGTAATTGCCGTGGCTGCCGGTGATGACGTAGACGGGCTTCATGTTCAGTTCCAAAAGGAACCGGCAGATGCCGATCACGTGGTCCGGGTCTCCGGCCACGGCCACGCGCTTGCCGTAGAGGTACTGGCCCATGTCGCTGATGACATCCAGGAGCCGGCCGCGTTCCTGCACGATGGAGGCGGGCACATCCACGTGGGCGTAGGTGCGCAGGGCGTCGATGTATTCATCCGTGGCGGTGACGCCGATGGGCAGTTCCAGCAGCGAGGTGGGCACGCCGCATTTTTCCTCGAGCGCCTCGGCGGCCGGGTGCGAAGCCCAGCGCCCGAGGGCGACGGTGGCGATGGAGTCGCCCGTGCTCTTGAGCGCCTCGGTCGTCACGCCCCCCTTGGGGTACATTTCGTAAACACCCGTCTGCGGCGTATCGAGCACGTCGGAGGTGTCGGGGAACATCACGATGTTCGCCTTCAGTTCTCCCGCGAGGCGCTTGATCTCGCGCATGTCGGTGGGGTCCACATAGCCGGGCACGATGTTCACCTGGTCCTTGGCCTCGCCGGTTTTTTCGGAGAGGTAGGTGACCATCGCCTTGGTCATGTTGGAGAAGCCGGTGACGTGCGAACCGACGAAGCTCGGGGTGTTGGCGTGGATGACCACTTTCCCCTCGGGGATCTTGCCCTCTTCCTTCGCCTTTTTGATGATGGTGGGAATATCGTCACCGATCACTTCCGAAAGGCACGTGGTATGCACCGCGACGACGTCCGGGTTGTAAATGGAGAAGATATTTTGCAGTGCCTGGTTCAGGTTCGCCGAGCCGCCGAACACCGAAGCGCCTTCGGTGAAGGAACTGGTGGTGCCGATGACGGGCTCTTTGAAATGGCGCGTGAGCGTGCTGCGGTGGTAGGCGCAGCAGCCTTGCGAGCCGTGGCTGTGGGGCATACACCCGTGAATGCCGAGGGAAGCGTACATGGCCCCGATCGGCTGGCACGTTTTGGCCGGGTTGATGCGCAATGCCTCGCGCGGTTTGATTTCGGTGGTGGTTCCGTTAAGCATGGTGTTGGTTTCCTTTCGGGGTTGAATTAGGCTGCGGGCGCGGCTTTCTCTTTCATCCAGACGGGCACGGCGTATTTCCACACGTTGGATTGGAGCAGGCGGTCGATCTCAAGGTAGAAGTTCCCCGCTCCCTTGAACGCGGCGTAAGGCCCGCCGTAGTCGTAGCTGTGAAGCTGTTTGCAGGGCACGCCCATCTTTTCGATGATGAACTTGTCCTTGATGCCCGAGCAGATGATGTCCGGGTGGCGCAGTTCGATGAGTTTCTCCACTTCATGGTGGCTGATGTCGTCGATGACGAGCGCGTTTTTCTTCATCTGCGCCATCATGCCTTCGTAATCCTTGAAGGAGAAACCGCCCTCCTCAAGCGCCTGGAGTTGTTCGGGCGTTTTGCGCGCCTTGAACCGCTCGGGGTCTTGTTCCACCGTGATTTCCTCGATGTTACGGGTGTCGGCGTCCACTTTGATGTTGGGCAGCACGCGGCGGCCTTCGTAGTCGTCGCGGTGGGCGAACTCGTAACCGGCGGCGATGGTTTCCATGCCGACGTCGGCGAAGAGATCCTGGTAATGATGCGCCCGGGAGCCGCCCACGAAGAGGGCCGCTTTCTTGCCATGGTTGCGGGCCTTCACCTCGTCACGGATCGGCTTCAGCTCGGCCATTTCCTGCGCGATGACTTCCTCCACGCGGTCGCTCAGCTTCTTGCTTTGGAAGAAGGCGGCGATCTTGCGCAGGGATTTCGCGGTGGACTCCGCGCCGATGAAGTTAACCTTGATCCACGGGATGCCGAATTTCTTCTCCATCATCTCGGCCATGTAGTTGATCGAGCGGTGGCACATCACGGTGTTCAAGTCCGCCGTGTGGCAGCGGCAGATTTGGTCGTACTTCACGTCGCCGGAGAGCGTGGCCGTGACGGTGATCCCGCATTTGCGCAGGAGTTCGTCAATGGCCCAGGCGTCGCCGCCGATGTTGTACTCGCCCAAGAGGTTGATGCGGAACTCGCCTTCATCGGGCGTGTCGTTGAGGCCCACCATATGTTTGAACACGCCGTTGTTGGCGATGTGGTGGCCCGCGGACTGGCTCACGCCTTTGTAGCCTTCGCACGAGAAGGCAAAGACGTTGATGCCCAGCTCCTCCTTCGCCTGCCGGGCAACGGTGTGCACGTCATCGCCGATCAACCCCACGGGGCACGTGGAATAGATGGAGATGGCCTTCGGGTGGAAGATTTCGTAGGCCTCGCGGATCGCCTTGGCGAGCTTCTTTTCCCCGCCGAAGATGATCTGGTCCTCCATCATGTCCGTGGACATCGCGTATTGGAGGTAGTTGGTGTCCGACCCCTTGTCGGGCCGCACGAGGTTGCGCCGCGTGAGCCACGAGTAGTAACCGCAGCCGATGGGGCCGTGGGTGATGTGAAGGATGTCGCTGATCGGCCCGATGACCACGCCGCGGCAACCGGCGTAGGTGCAGCCGCGCTGGGTCATGATGCCGGGGATGGTGCGGGTGTTGGCGCCGATCTCGGGGATGTTCTCCGGATCGTTGAGCAGCGCCTGCTTGGACCGCTTTTTGGCCGTTTTGGACGGGTAGGCCTCGAACATTTTGGCCAGCGTGTCCTGGGCCTCGGCGGCGTCGAATTCCGTCACGGGCGGAGGTGTGTTTTCTGGTGCCATGGGTGTTAAAATCGGGTGAGAGTGTTGGAGTGGAATCGCAGCCGCCGCTTAGTCCATCAGGCCGTAATCCATGAGCGTCTTTTCCAGTTCGTCCGTGCTGAGCGGCTTGGGAATGACAAACATGTCGTTGCCTTCGATGGCTTTCGCCAGCGTGCGGTATTCGTCGGCTTGGTTGCAGGTCGGGTCGTATTCGATGACCGTTTTGCGGTTGATTTCGGCGCGTTGCACCATGTTGTCGCGAGGCACGAAATGGATCATTTGCGTGCCGAGCTTTTTGGCGAAGGCCTGGATCATCTCGCTTTCGTTGTCGACCTTGCGGCTGTTGCAGATAAGGCCGCCCAGGCGGACCACGCCGGTTTGCGCGAATTTCAGAATGCCCTTGCTGATGTTGTTGGCGGCGTACATGGCCATCATTTCGCCGGAACAGACGATGTAGATTTCCTCGGCCTTGCCTTCGCGGATGGGCATGGCGAAACCGCCGCACACCACGTCGCCCAGAACGTCATAGAAAACGTAGTCGAGCGCCTCGCTGTCGGCATAAGCGCCGAGCTGTTCGAGCAGGTTGATGGAAGTGATGATGCCGCGGCCCGCGCAGCCGACGCCGGGTTCCGGACCGCCCGATTCCACGCAGATGGAACCGTGGAAGCCGGGTTTGCGGATATCGTCGAGTTCAACGTCCTCGCCCTCGGTGCGGAGCGTGTCGAGCACGCTCCTCTGGGCCAGGCCGCCCAGGAGCAGACGCGTGGAGTCGGCTTTCGGATCGCACCCGACCACCATGACTTTGCGGCCCATTTCCACGAGGCCCGCGACGGTATTTTGTGTGGTGGTCGATTTCCCGATGCCACCTTTTCCATAAATAGCTACTTTACGCATTGTTTTAGTTTCTCTTGTTGGATGTGTTGGGTGGGTTCCAGCTCGTGAAAGCCAAAACCGCGTTTGCGCAATCCCATCGCAAACGCCATGCCAACCGGGAAAACTCTCCGCGAAAATGGGGCGGATTTGCTTCTTAAATGGCTCGAGTTGAGCTATTTAAAAATATCGAATAAAACATGACTCCGCCGTTTGATCGCGCAACCGGAGCCGCCGCACCTACCCAACCGTAGGCCCAAAACCGGGCCGACCTACCGAAATGTAGGCCGGGTTGCCGCGCCGAAAAGACCGCCGGGCTACACAAATGTCGCCCGGCGCAGCGGGATCATGCCGGAGGCTTCGTAGCCGTGAGCAGCGAGGTACCGCTCGGTGGCCGGGGTGCCAGGGGAAGGCAAAAAGGTGATGCGCGAAAAGCCGTTTTCACGCGCATCAGCGGCGGCGTAGTCGAGCAACAGCGCCTCGCTGCCGTCATTGGAGTGGGCCGGGTCCACCAGCAGTTCCTCCACCCAGAGAACGAACCCGCCTTGCGCGGTGCTGATGGTGGGGATGAGCGCGGCCATGGCGATGATACGCCTTTTTTCGCCAGTTTGCCGCACCACGGCAATGCGCCCCAGCGAGGGGTCTTCCAGCAATCGCCGCAAACCCTCGGTGGCCCCGGGGCGGCATGAACAGCCGTCGCCCGGGCATTTTGCAAGCAACTCCGCGAGGCGGTCAAAGTCGCCCGGCGTGGCTTGTTCTACCATAAGGCCGGATCGGCCGTTACTCATCGACGCCAAGCATCACGTTGTCGATCTTGATGATCGCGTACGCGGCTTTGCCCGCTTTTAGCCCGAGCTTCTCGACGGAGGTTTTGGAAATCTGAGCGGCGATTTCCGTGCCGTTGACGTCGAGGACGACTTCCGAGTTGATCGCGCCGTCAGTGATGCTTTTGACGGTGCCCTTGAGGATATTCCGTGCGCTGATTTTCATAACATTTTCGATTTCGTTCGTTTTTAACTAAAAGGCAAGCTGATTATACGGAGGAACCGCCCCGGGGGACGAGGTGGATGTTGGGCGCTTTAACCATCGCGGTGACGGCATCCCCGTTCTTGAGGTCCAGTTCGTCGCACGCCTGGCGTGTGAGCAGGGCGGCCAACGGGAAGCCGCAGTCGATAAGGATGCGCAGCATGGGACCTTCACGGGTAATGGATCGGATGACGCCCGGCAGCCGGTTGCGCGCGCTGGTGGCCGGGAAGTCGTTGCCCTTGACCAGCATCACATCCTCGGCGCGGACACAGGCGAACACGGCGGGGTCTCCGTCGGGAATTCCGCCCGCCGAGGCATGGAGCAGCGCGGTTCCCACGGCCACCTCGGCCATGCCCTCGGTGCGCCTTGTAACGCGCCCCGCAACCACCGTCTCCACGCCCACGATGCGGGCAACGGCCTGGCTGGCGGGCTGGCGGAAAATTTCGTCCACAGGGGCGAATTGCAAAATAGCCCCCTCGCCCATGACGGCGAGATCGTCGCCCAGCGCGAGCGCCTCGGTGCGGTCGTGCGTGACAACCAGGACGGGGATGCCCAGCGAACGCAGCACCGCGCCCAATTCGCCCCGCACGGCATCGCGAGTGGGGGCGTCAAGAGCCGAGAGTGGCTCGTCCAGCAGGAGGAGGCGCGGCTCCATGGCCAGCGTGCGCGCGAGGGCGACGCGCTGTTTTTGCCCGCCGGAAAGCTGGCCCGGGTGGCGGCGCTCCAGCCCTTGCAACCCGAAGCGGCCCAGCCAATCCGCCACGCGCCGGGCGGTTTCGGCCCGGGAAAGGCCGCGGCAGCCATAGGCGATGTTGCGCTCCACGGTGAGGTGCGGAAAGAGCGCGTAATCCTGAAACAAAAAGCCGATGCGCCGCCGCTGCGGAGAAACGTGGATGCCTCGCGCCGGGTCGTCCCAAAGCTCGCCACCACAGCGAACCAAGCCGCGAGTGGGGCTCTCCAGGCCCGCAACGATGCGCAGGAGCGTGGTTTTGCCCGTCCCGGAAGGGCCGAAGAGGACCGTTATGCGCGGCGGCCGCAGGCTGATGCGCAGGTCGGCCACGATCTCGGGGCCGTCGCGAAAACGCTTCGCGAACTGGAGTTCCAATAATTGAGCTTCGTCTAGTGCGTCATCCATACCTGTGCGGGGCGGCGCTGGAGCGCGTAGGTTGCGGCCAGGACCAGGAAGGAAAAGACCAGCATCAAAAACGAGGTCTGGTTGGCGGCGGCGTAGTCGAGCGCCTCCACCTGGTCGTAAATGGAAACGGAAATGGTGCGGGTGACGCCGCGCAGGTTGCCGCCAATCATGAGCACCACGCCGAACTCGCCGATGGTGTGAGCGAAACTCAGCACGATGCCCGTGAGAACGCCGGGCCAGGCCAGCGGCAGCGTGACCCGGAAAAACGTGGCCAGCCGCCCCACGCCAAGGCAATGGGAAGCATCGATCAACCGGCGGTCAACGGTGGCCAGCGCGGCGGCAAAAGGCTGCACGGCGAACGGCATGCTGTAGAGCACCGAGGCCAGCAGCAGCCCCTGGAAGGAAAACGGCAGCCGCGCCCCGGTGAGTGCCTCATACCATTGCCCCAGCGGCGATCTTGGCCCGATGGCCAGCAGCACGTAGAACCCGAGCACCGTGGGCGGCAGCACCAGCGGCAGGGCCACCACCGCTTCCACCAAAAACTTGATGCGGTAGCGGGTTGAGGCAAGCCACCACGCCAGGGGCAGCCCGATCAAGACCAGGATGCCCGTGGTCGCCAGCGAAAGGCGCAGACTTAACGTGACGGCTTGCCAATCCATGGGCGGTTATTTTTCAGGCAGGGAGAAGCCGTAGTTTTTAAGCACCTCAATGCCGTGCGGGCTGAAAAGGAAATCCCGGAACCCGCGCGCGGCCTCCAGCTTCTGCGTGGCTTTCAAAATCACCCCGGCTTGCTCCATCTTCGGGTAAGCATCCAGCGGCACTTCCCAGTAGCTGCCCGTGGCGCTCATCTTCGGGGAAACGGCCAGCGCCAGGGCCACGAGGCCCACGTCTGCCGCCCCGCTTTGCACGAACTGCGCGGTTTGGGCAATGTTTTCCCCATAGACGAACTTGGCTTCCACCTGCTCGTAAACCCCCAGCCCCTTCAGAGCGGCCACGGCGGCGCGGCCATAAGGGGCGTGCTCCGGGTTGGCGATGGCGATTTTTTTAACGGCGGGCTCCAGCAGCGCCTTGATGCCGAGCTTCTGCACATCGAAGGGCGCGGTCTTGGGCGCCCACAGCACCACGCGGCCCACGGCGTAGGGGAAGATCTTGTCAGTCGTGAGGCCCGCCGCCTCCAGCTTCTGCGGGTATTCGATGTCGGCGGAAAGGAACACGTCGAACGGCGCGCCGTTCTGGAGTTGCGCGAAGAATTTCCCCGAGGAGCCGTAGGTGACGGAAACCTGGGCGGCGGGATGCTGGTCGTTGTACTCTTTGACGAGATCGGCCAGGGCATATTGCAGGTCCGCGGCGGCGGCGACCTGGAGCGTGGTGGCTGCGGGCGTTGGGGTGGGCTCGGCGGCTTTCAGGCCGGGAGCGAACCAGCCAAGCACGGCGGCAGCGGCAATCGTGACGGTTTTGGCGATGTGAACGAGGCGTTGAGTTTTCATTCCATTCAGATGCGGTAGGTTTTTGATTTCGATGCTTCGAAAGAAAGAATCGCGCGCTCGAAGGGAATGGCCCATATCACCCATGATGTCTCCGGATTTTTGGTGACACTACGCCCTATCCCTTTTCGATTTCGACGATACTTTCATATCTGCCTGCGATGCCGGGGATGGACGTCAACAAACAACGCCGCCACTCATACCGGGAAGCGCCCCTGCTGGCAAGCGGGAAACTGCCGGTTCGAAAAGGTATTAGTAGAGCAGCGTTTTTACGCGGTAATACCCGCCCAGCACGAGGCACTCGGCCTCGCCGGAAAGGCAGCCCGGCAAGAGCCCGCTGAAAAAGACGATTTTCGAAAACGGCACCCGCACCTCCCATGCCTTGGAACCGAACTCCCAGGCCACTTCGCGGTTGGAGGTAAAGGAGCTCAGGTTGTTGAGTTGGATGAGGTCCGGCTTTTCGCCGCCGGGGTGGTGATTCGAGCGGACGACGTATTCCCCGGGGTCGTGCGTGCCCCGGTAGAGCGTGTGCCAGCGTTCGCCGGGGAAGCGCCGCCGCAGTTCATCCTGGCAGAAGGTGTAAAGGAGGTCGAGCTGCATCAAGATGCCGATGGTGCGCGCCGCGCCGCGCATGCGGTCGAGCACGAACGCCGAGCGGGCCTCCTCGTTGTCGGCCAGCCGCCCGTTGTGATACGTGGCCAGGATGCCGAAGCGGCTCTCCACCCACGCCTTGAGCACGGCCCCCGCGTGGCCGTTGCTATCCGCCCCCCAGGCGCGGATGAAATGGAGGTAGCTCGTGGCGGAGGAGGGTTTTTGCCGCGCCTCGGCCAGTTCATCCAGGCCGAACCGGGCGAAAAGGTAGTCGTTGAAGAGGCGGCTGCGCTCGTTCGCGTTCTCAATGCCGCCCAGCATATGGAAGAGCCGCCCGTCGGTGTTGCGCACGCCGTCGATTTCGATGGGCCGCGGGTTCGCCTGGAACTCCTCGCTGGCGATGATCCATGGCGGGATGTTGCAGCGGTTGATGAGGCTCGCCGAGCGGGAATCATCCTCGGCAATGTTCTTATGATAGAATGAATCCGGGACGTGCATGGCAGGGGGGAAGGGGGAAACCTACGCGGCGTTTTCGGAAAGATAAAGCAGCCGGGGCACCTGATCGTGAATGGCCGCGGTGATTTTGGGGTCAAGCTGCTTCAACCAGCGGGAGGGGATGCTCATATAGCCGTAAAGCGCCCCGGCAAGCTGCCCGGCAATGGCCCCGGCGGTGTCGGCGTCGCCGCCCCGGTTGACGACGCGCACGAGGCACTCCTCAAAGCTGCCGGTGTTGAAAAAGCCGTCGAAAACCGTCTGCACGGTATCCACAATGTAGCCGCTGGTGTTGCCCGGGAAGGGCCTGAAGCGGAACTCGGGGTGGCGCTCAAGCAACTCCGCCGCGAAGCCATCGCAGGGGGCTTGCGCGCCGTTCAAAATGAGGGCGCGGGTCATGCACGCCAGCGTGACGGTGGCGGCGTCGGACTGGGGCTGGTTGTGGGTGAGGTGCGCTTGTTCGAGGCTGCGCCGGGTAAGCGTCTCCTCGCTGTGCAGCGAGGCCAGCACCGTGGCCACGTTGCGCATCGCCGCCCCGTTGCCGCCGTCCGCATCGCATTCGGGCGCGCAAAGGCTCCCTTCCACGAGGAAGCGCCGGATGCCGCGCCGGCACGTGTTGCCGATGTCGATGGGCAGGCTGCGCATCCATTGCACGAAATGCCCGCCGATGGCGCAGAGATCCCAGCCGTTTTTTTCCAGCAGCGCGGAGCCGAGCGCCAGGGCCATCTCGGTATCGTCCGTGACGCGGCCCGCCCTGATGCCGAGCCAGCCCCCGCCGACGATTTGCCGGTGAACCTTATATTTCGCGGCGATTTCCCCCGCCGTCATAAACTCCACCGTCGCCCCGAGCGCGTCGCCAATGGCTACGCCGAAAAACGCCCCCAGCGCGCGGTCCATGACGGTCGGGTTGAGAATGGGCAAGGGCTCGGGCGGCATACCGGGTGCTGTCGGTGAAACGCCGCGCATTATGGAGACCCCGGCGGCGCGCTTCAAGGCCGCACTTGCCGGATCGATATATCAATGCCAATCCTACCTAAATGTAGGATTGGCTTGATGCATACCCTTCACCGCCGGAGGAAAATCAACGTAATATCAAGTATTACTTCACCAATCGCATAATCATCGGGTAGCGGTAGCGCCTTCCTTCATTGGCAGACACAGCGGCCACGATAATCAAAATGAGATCGGCCAGCCACACCAGCGGGAAGAGGATGAAGCCGATCAACAGCGGCATGAGCGCGATGGAAACCGCAAAGTAAATCGTGAAACTGATCTGTGCATTGAGCGCCTCCTTGGCCTGGTCGCCCACGAATTCAAAGACATCGCGCTTGATGAGCCAGACGATGAGCGGGCCGAAGATGTGCCCGAAGGGAATAAAATGCCCGGCCAGCGCGCTCAAGTGGGCGGCCATGGCCCAGGTGCGCTCCTCGGCGGAGGGCGGCGCGGGCAGCAACGGGGCTTCCGGCGGCGGTGTGCCAGGGGCTGGGGGCGGCACGGCTTCGGGCGGCGGCGTACCGGCGGAGGGTTCATCAGGAGGGGGCGTACCGGCGGGGGGGACGGGTGGCGTTTCCATGACTCAAGTTTCGTAACGCGCCGGGGAACTGGCGGCAAGCTCCATTTCTCCCATGGAAAAACTCCCCAGCCGGGCGGGATGCGGTTACTTTAGGAATATGCGTCTGTTTTCTTTGGCTTTTCTGCTCGCCTGTATCCTCGCACAGCCTGCGCCAGCGGCTTCCCCAACCCTCGTCAAACTCCGGGCCGCGACCTTGCCCGGCAGCCGCCCCGTGCCCGTCCGCTGGGTGGAGTTCGACCGCACCCGCTGCACCTTGCAAGTGCTGGACCTCGCCCCGGGGCAAACGGTGGCCGAGGGGGCGGCGGCGGCCCATGCCCTGGCGGCGGTCAACGGCGGCTATTTTCTCGCGGACCGCACCCCGCTGGGGCTGATGCTCAGCGACGGCGCGGAGATTCACCCATGGGAAAGCTCGAAAATTTTGACGGGCGTGCTGGCCGTGCCCGCGAAAGGCGCGCCGAAGGTGCTGCGCAACGGCGAGTTCCGGCGCGGCGGCATGCGCGACGCCCTGCAAACGGGGCCGTTTTTGGTGGATCACGGGAAAGCCGTCGCGGGCCTCAACGCCACAAAAGCCGCCGAACGCACCGTGATTCTCGCGGACCGCAAGGGCGTGGCCGCCCTTTTGACCACCGGCCCCCTCACGCTCGCCGAACTGGCGGCGGCGCTGGCCACCCCGGGCGCGCTGCCGGGGCTGGAGATCGACCGGGCGCTGAACCTGGACGGCGGCAGTTCCACCGCGCTCTGGGTCGGCGAAGGGGAGCCGTTTTCCCACCCGGAATGGAAGCGGGTGCGCAACGCGGTGGCGGTGGTGGCCAGGCCGAAGTAAGCAAGCGTCATTTAGAACGTGACTTTGCCGTAAAATACGCATAATTACGATAAGTACTCAATACGCATGAAAACCACCCTGCTCGCCAAAACACTCCCGGGGCTCCTTTCCGCCATTTGCTGCGCGGCATGGACCGCGCAGGCGAGCGTGGTTTCGCCCGTGCAATCCGCTGCGGACCCGCTTTCGCTACCCGTGGCGGGCTTGGTTCAAAAAGCGGGCTCCGACTCCAACTCGGCCGCGTTCCAAAGCTCGCTCTCGGCCATCAAAGCACTGGTTAATTCCAAGTTGCCCGAGTACAAATCGGAGGCGGCGGTGGCCAGTTCCATGGCCGTGAAGTTCTCCGATCTTTACCTCTCCACGGACTCCTCGGTCCGCATTTACTTCGTCAGCGAAGGGGCGTCCTACAGGAGCAGCCTGGGGTTGAACCTGCTCACCGGGCTTTCCTCGCTGCCCACAGCCAGCACGGCGGCGATCACCTCCTCGGCGGAGTGGATTTTCCCGGACGCCTCCAGCAACGACCCCACCACCTACAACCCGAGCGGCAATTCCGTCCGCTCTGCCTCGGCTCCTTTGACGGCGGGGGACTTCGTGGACCTGGGCACGGTGAACGCAGGCACGCTGCTGGATTTCTTCCTCGTTTCCAACGCGGTCAACGGCGGAAAAACCACCTTCACCGCCGAAACCTCGCGCAACAGCGACGCGCTCCAGCACATCGTCACCTTCACCTCCGGCAATTACCTGATGGTTTCCTTTGAGGATACCAACAGCGGTGGGGACAAGGATTACAACGACGTGGTTTTCGCGGTCGAAATCAACGCGGTCAATACGGCCCCCGAGCCGGGCACCTGGGCCGCCTTGACGCTCCTGTGCGGACTGGTTGGGTACGGCCACCTCCGCAAGCACACACACGCGGCGGCTTGATCGGAGGCGGCGGAACGCGGATCAAAAAGAGGTTTCCGGGGCGATTACGCCTGGGCCTCGGGTGAGGCGGGCGGCTGCTGTTGCGCGGCTTGCGCCGCCTGGGCCATCATCTTTTGCAACTGCTCGAGTTCCTGCTCGGTGGCGGCCCGGTTTTCCACCACTTCCACCTCGAAGGTCAAATCCTCGCCCGCCAGCGGGTGGTTGCCGTCGAGCACGACATGCGTTTCGGTGACTTCCTTCACCGTAAAGGGCACGGGGCTCTGGTTGGACTGGAACATGTCCCCCTTTTTGATGTCCTGCTTGGGCAGGGAGCCGATGGGCACCTGGACGAATTTGTTGAAGTCGATGAGGCCGTAAGCGTCCTCGGCTTTTACTTCCACATGGCCTTTCTGGCCCACGGTGTAGTCGATGATCTCGCGCTCCAGGCCGGGAACGATCATCCCCATTTCGGACATGAAGTGGACCGGCTCCTTGCCTTTCGAGGATTCGATGAGGACGCCGTCGCTATCAGTGAGGGTGTAGTGGAAGGAGATGACTTTGTGAGACATGGGAAAAACAGGGAGTTGGTTGGTATAGGTTACGCGACGGATGCCAGCGAGGAAGCGATTTTTCCTAAAATTTCCACGCCCCGCACCAAATCGGCCTCCGAGGCGCGGGCGCAGTTGAGCCGCATGTGCGGCAAGGGGCGCGCGCCGTGCTCCGCGACGGCAAAAAAGGCCGTGCCGCTGGCGAAGGCCACCCCGGCGGCGCGGGCTTCGGTGGAAAGCCGCGCAATATCCACGCTTTCAGGCAGTTGCACCCAAAGCATGTAGCCGCCCTCGGGCGGGTTGACATGGCTCCCTTCGGGAAAAGTACGGGCGATGGCCTCCAGGGCCAGCGCGCGGCGGCGGCGGTTGCGTTCGCGAAGCATGGCCAGGTGGGGGTCGAAGTTTCCCCCGGCCAGGAACCGGCGCAAAATCACTTCCGAAATCACCGAGCCGTGCAAATCCTGGCGGCACTTCAGCGCGGCGAAGGCGTCGTCCAGTTCGGGCGTGCCCGGCACACAAAAGCCGACGCGCAGGCCGGGCGAGACGGTTTTGGAAAAGCTGGTGACGTAGGAGACCACCGAGCCGTCGTCGAAAGCGCGGCACGGCTTGGGCGCGCCCGCGTCGAGCAGTTCGGAGTAAATGTCGTCCTCCAACAGGCGCACGCCATGCTTGCGGCAGCTTGCCACGAGCCGTTCGCGATGGGATTCGGGGAGCGTGGCTCCGGTGGGGTTGGCGAGCGAGGTGCAAACCACGAGGCAGCGCGGTTTCCAACGGGCGAGCGCCGCTTCCGCGAGGTCGAGGTCAATGCCGTGGGCGTCCTTGGTCGGGATGGGCAGCACGCGCGCGCCCGCCGCCGCGACGAGTTCCAGCAGCGCGTAATAACAGGGCGTCTCCACGGCCACGGTGTCCCCCGGCTTCACGAGCACGGCCAGCATGGCCTGCAATGCCTGGGAACAGCCGGTGGTGGTGATGAGCTGGTCAGGCTCCAGCCCGGCGACGCCCCGGGCTTGCAGCCGGGCGGCCAGGAGTTCGCGCAAGCCGCGGTCCCCCGAGGGGTGCTGGTAGCAGAAAATGGCCGCGCCGTCCTCGTCGAAAGCCGCGTGCGCCCCGCGCCGCAAGGCGTCGAAAGGCAGGGCGTCCAGGCCCGGCACCCCGGCGGCAAGGTTAATCAGGCTGGGGTTGTCCGCCTGCCGCATGAAATCGACCAGGCGGGCCGGAGCTTTGAAGAGAAAGGGTTCTTGCATGGCGCTTACATTCGTCTCAATAGGTCCCAAGTCCCATAGGACGGATCAGACCTATGGGACAAACGGGACGAATGGGACTTACCGCCAGCTACGCCTCTTCTTCAACAATGATTTTGTCGTAGAAGGCGACCAGATCGTCTTTTTCCTTCGAGGCGTTCCACGCGATGGCGGAGCGCGGGTGGCGGTTCATAAACCCGGTGAGCATGTAGGGAATGCTGAAGCCCCAGCCGAGCTTCTCGCGCATCGGCTCGATGTCTTCCTGCATGGCTTTGAGCAGCGGGCGGACGTTGTACTTCGGGTTGTGCAGGAAGCGGATGAGAAGCTCCATGGGGCAGTTGCCCGCGCCGCGGCCGAGGCCCGCGATGGTGGCGTCGAGGTAGTTGGCCCCGCTGATGATGCCCTGGATGGTGTTGGAGAAGCCGAGCTGCAGGTTGTTGTGCATGTGCAGGCCTACTTCCTTGCCGCCCGCGCGGGCGTAGCGCAGGTACTTGTTGACGAGGTAATCGACCTGCTCGTTGTAAAGCGCGCCGAAGCTATCGACCAAGTAAATGGCCTTGGCCTCGCACTGGGAAACCATTTCGAGGGCGCAGTCGAGTTCGCGCTCCTGGACATTGGAGACGCTCATCAGGTTGATGCAGGTCTCGTAGCCCTTGTCGTGGGCGTCCTTGACCATGTCGAGCGCGATGGGGATCTGGTGGATGTAACAAGCCACGCGCACGAGGTCGATGACGCTCTCGCTCTTGGGCAGGATGTCGGTGTGATAGTCGGTCTTTTCGGCGTCGGCCATCACGGAAATCTTGAGTTTCGTGGGGTTGTCGCCCAGCACGCGGCGCAGGTCGGCTTCATTGCAAAATCGCCAGGCGCCGAAGCGGTCCTGCGCAAACACTTTCTGGGAGCCTTTATAACCCACTTCCATGTAGTCGATGCCCGCTTCCACGCAGGCGTTATAGACGGACTTGACGGTTTTATCGTCAAAGTGGCTGTTATTCATGAGGCCGCCGTCGCGGATGGTGCAGTCGAGCACCTTGATATCCTCGCGGTAGGAGACCCACCTGCCAGCGAACCCGGAAGTTTCTGTCGTATTTTGCATGTGTATCCCGCTTTGGTATTCTGGATTGGCTTTGCGATCAATCCGAAAACCACCGGGACCGAAAACCCTTCTCCCCTCGGGGAAAGACGAATTTATTGCGCTTCCGGCTCCACGGGAGGGACTTCCTCCTTTTTCAGCTTCTGGTAGGCGAACGTGCCCCGGACGCCCTGGAAGTAGTAATACAGGAAGATCAGGCCCATAATCACCCCGGCAAAATTGACCTGGGAGAGCCGGATTTGCGTGGACCACTGGATGTATTTGCAAAAAACGAAATAGACGAACATCACGACGGCGCACGCGCGGCTTTTGCGATAAATCCCCAGGGTGAGCCCGGCCAGCAGGATCACGTCGGCAAAGGAAAAGACCGAGATGTTCATCCCGGTGATGGTGTATTGGCCTTTGCGCAGGGCAACCAGGGCGGCGATCAAGGTGATGACGGTTGAAATGATGCCGCAAATACCGGCGGCTTTGATGGCCGCGAGGGCTTTTTCACGATTCATAGAGAAGAGGGGTGTTAGTAGAGGGGCTGTGTTTTTCGATCCTTTTTCGATCCCGATTAACCTTGGTGGCCTAAGTAGCCCCGCGTTCCCCTCCCAAATCAAGCAGAAAACCCGCCGCTCCCTAACTTCCGCATTGAGCGCGGGACCGTCCGGGACCAGAATAAACCCCGTCAGGAAACCTTAAACTCCCAATTGAATATGGACATCGTCACCCAACTTTCCGTTTTCCTTGCCAACAAACCCGGCACGCTTGCCGCCGTCCTCGACGAACTCGGCAACGCCGACGTCAATATTTACGCTCTGACGATTTCCGACACGGTGGACCACGCCGTAGTCCGCATGGTGGTGAGCGACACCCGCAAGGCGCTTCACATCCTCGGCGAACGGGGCGTGCTCGTCGTGGAAAACGACGTGCTGATGGTCAACAACGTCAACAAGCCCGGCGCGCTCTCCCGCATCGCCAAAAAGCTGGCTTCGAAAAAGATCAACATCGAGTATGCCTACCTGGCCACCACGCCCGGTTCCCGCAAAGGGCTGCTGGTGCTGCGGGTCAGCGACAGCAAAAAATCGCTCAAGATCTTGACGGCCCCGGAAACGCGGGAAGAGTTAGGGCTCTAACACCAACTCTCTTCTCTTTTCTGCTCACACATGACGCCGCTCAAGGTCTGGCTGGGTGAACCCTACCCTCTCGGTGCCACGTGGCATGGCCACGGGGTAAACTTCGCGCTCTACGCCGAAAACGCGACGGGGGTGGACCTTTGTCTTTTTGACAACCCGGACGATCCGCACGAGCAGCTTCGCGTGCGGATGACGGAGCAGACGGACCAGGTGTGGCACGTCTTTTTGCCCGAGATCCGACCCGGCCAGCTTTACGGCTACCGGGTCTACGGCCCTTACGACCCGGCCAAGGGGGAGCGGTTCAATTCCTCGAAGCTCTTGATCGACCCGTACGCCAAAGCCATCGCGGGCGAGGTAAAATGGGACGAGGAGATGCAGGGCTACGACGCGGCCGCCGGGGATTCCGACCTCTCCCGCGATTACCGCGACGACGCCTGGTGCGTGCCGAAATCCGTGGTGGTGGACCCGGCGTTCAACTGGGAGGGCGACAAGCCCCCGCGCACGCCGCTGCACGAGTCGATCATTTACGAACTGCACGTGAAGGGCTTCTCCAAGCTCTGCGAGGCGCTGCCGGAGGAGATGCGGGGTACCTACGCCGCGCTGGCCAGCCCGCCCGCCATTGAGCATTTCAAAAAACTCGGCATCACCGCGCTGGAGTTGCTGCCCGTGCACCAGCATTACGACGACGAGATGCTCTGCAAGCGCGGCCTGGCCAACTACTGGGGCTACAACACCATCGGCTACTTCGCCCCGGAGGCCCGTTACGCCTCCTGCGGCGTCGGGGGCCAGCAGGTGCCGGAGTTTAAGGAGATGGTCAAGACGCTCCACGCCGCCGGGATTGAGGTGATCCTCGACGTGGTTTACAACCACACTGCCGAGGGCAGCCAGTTCGGACCCACGCTCTGCTTTCGGGGCATCGACAACGAGGCCTACTACCGGCTTTCCTCGGAGAACCCGCGCTATTACGTCGATTACACCGGCTGCGGCAACACGCTCAACGCCACGCACCCGCGCGTGCTCCAGCTCATCATGGACTCGCTGCGCTACTGGGTGACGGAGATGCACGTGGACGGCTTCCGCTTCGACCTCGCCTCCACGCTCGCCCGCGAGGCCCATTCGGTGAGCAAGCTCTCCGGTTTCTTTGATATTATCCACCAAGATCCCATCTTATCACGTGTGAAGCTCATCGCCGAGCCGTGGGACGTGGGCGAAGGCGGCTACCAAGTGGGCAACTTCCCCATTCTTTGGGCGGAGTGGAACGGCAAGTACCGCGACTCCGTGCGCCGCTATTGGAAGGGGGACGAGGGCCATGCCCGCGAGATCGCCCACCGCCTGGCGGGCAGCCCGGACCTTTACCAGTCCAACGGCAAGCGCCCGTATGCCAGCATCAATTTCGTGACCTGCCACGACGGCTTCACCCTCACCGACCTGGTGAGCTACAGCGAAAAGCACAACCAGGCCAACGGCGAGGAAAACCGCGACGGCGACAGCAACAACAACTCCTGGAATTGCGGCGCGGAGGGGCCGACCGATGACGTCGCCATCCGCACCTTGCGCGCCCGGCAGCGGCGCAACTTTCTGGCCACGCTGTTTTTAAGCCAGGGCGTGCCGATGCTGCTCGCGGGCGACGAAGTGGGCCGCACGCAGAACGGCAACAACAACGCCTATTGCCAGGACAACGAACTCAACTGGCTCACGTGGAAGCCGGATGCGGACGCCAAGCGGCTCCACGACTTTACGGCGCGCTTGATCCACCTGCGCCGGGCGCATCCGATCTTCCGGCGGCCCAAGTTTTTCCAAGGGCGCAAAATCCACGGCTCGGAGATCAAGGACATCATGTGGTTCACGCCGCAGGGCCGCGAAATGACCGACGAGGAGTGGCGCTACGACTACGTGCGCTGCCTCGGGATGCTGCTCTCCGGCGACACGATGGACGTGCGCGACGCCCACGGCGAGGCGATCCATGACGAGAGTTTCCTGCTGCTCCTCAACGCCCACTACGAGCCGATGAGCTTCACGCTGCCGGGCCGCGAGGACGTCCACTGGGAACTGATTATCGACACCGAGGCCGAAACCGGGTTCGCCGAAGCGGGCTGCATTCTGCACGCCGGGGCGGCCCTGGAACTGCTGGACCGCTCGCTCTGCCTGCTGCGTCTGCATACGGGATCACACTCGCACGCCCGCAGCGAATCCTGGCAGCGCCCGCGATTGAAATAGCCACTCACCCAAAGAAACCGCCATGCCACGCTGCGCCTGGGCTCGAAAGCCGCTCGACATTCTTTACCACGACACCGAGTGGGGCGTGCCGCTGCACGACGACCGCGCGCTCTTCGAACTGCTGATTCTGGAGGGCGCGCAAGCGGGCCTGAGCTGGTCCACCATCCTGGCCAAGCGCGAGAATTACCGCGCCGCCTTCGACGGGTTCGACCCCGTGAAGATCGCCGCCTACGATGAGGCCAAGGCCGCCGCGCTGATGCAGAACCCGGGAATCGTGCGCAACCGGCTCAAAATTTCTGCCGCTATCGGCAACGCCCGGGCATTCCTACGGCTGCGAGAGGAGGCGGGGAGCTTCGATGCCTACCTGTGGCAATTCGTGGGTGGCAAACCCATTGTGAATCAACGGCGGGCGCTCGCGGAAATTCCCGCGAAATCTCCGGAGTCCGACGCGATGAGCCGCGACCTCCTGCGGCGCGGCTTCAAGTTCGTCGGCTCGACGATTTGCTACGCTTTCATGCAGGCGGCCGGAATGGTCAACGACCACCTGGTGGACTGCCCGCAGCACAAAGCCGTGACCAAGAAATGCCGGGAATAAACTTGGAGCGTTATTCCTGCGGCGCGTCCTCGGTGGTGAATTCGATGCCGCCGGTCAACTTAACCACGAGGTTGTAGATAAACCCGCCCAGCACGCCGCCGATAAAGCCGAACACGGCGTAGAACACCGGGAGCAGCAGGCAAAAGATGCCCGCAAAAATAGGGGGCATGCCCGCGTTCTGATGGCCGAGGGTTCCAACCAGCGAAGCAATGCCCACCATGGGCAGCACGAAGACGAGGGAAAGCAACCCGCTCACCACGGCGAGCACGATTCCGAGTTGCAGCGGCGAAACATGGGTCAATCTCTTGTTCATAGGAGGATGGTCCCTTGTATCCCTCACGCCGCGTCTTGTCACTAAGTATTACTCACCGATTCGCTGAAACGCCGCTATTTGGTTTTTACAAGGTAGACGCCCAGGTGTTCCGCCGCGATTTCGGCGCTGAACGCCGTGAGCGCCGACGCCTTGCCCTTGGCCAGCGTGCGGCCCGTCATCAGATCCGTGACGGTGCAGCGGGCATCCGCCGGGAAGCCCATGGCTTCGTAAGGCGGGTTGATTTCAAACCGGGAACCAGGGGCAGCGCATTGGTAGTTCGGCACGATGAGCACCGCCTCGCCCTCCTTGCCCGCCACGCCGGGTTTGAAGCGGGCGTACGCCTGGAGCGGGTTGACCTCGCCATCGCGCGTGGAGGCCACCTTCACAATGTTGGCCTCGCGGCTGTGCTCGGGGAACCAGCCGAAGATCTCCGGGTGCAAAAGTCGGATGCGCAGGTAGCGTTTCAAGTCCTCATAGAACGCCCGGCGTGGCGCGCTTTCCATCGCCTGCCAGTCGATGGTGTTGAAATACATCACGCCCCCCTCGCCTTTGGCGGTGATGAAATTCTTGGGGTTGTCCCATTCCTCTCCGATCCACCAGACGGGGATGAACGGGGAAAAAAGCGCCGTGTAGGCGAAGCGCACGCGGTTGCCTTTCGCGAAGGGCGCTTCGTCGTCGTGGTTGAGTTCGTTGCTGGTGTAGAAGCGGAAAAGCCCGCCCTTGCCCTGCTGTTGCAGTGGGACCGAACCGATGCCGACTCCGCTCTGGATGGCATCCACAATATTGGCGCGAAGGAAGAATTCGTTGTGATCCCCGAACCGCTGGCGCTGCTGCCGGAAGTGGTCCGGGTGTGAATAATCGGGCAGTTCCGTCCAGCCATAAACGCCGTTTTCCTCGAAATCGAACGTTCCGCGCCGCTCCGCCGGGCTCTCGGCCATGATGACCACCTTGCGGCCTTGCGCGTAAAGCTCATCGCGCACTTCGCGGAAAAAGTAGCCGGAAGTGTCCGGGGCGCAATCCACGCGGTAGCCGTCCGCGCCGGTTTTGAGGATGAAGTTCACCGCGGCGTCGCGGAACCACCGGCGCAGCGCGGCGTTGGTCCACTCGAATTGGTAGCCGCCCCAGACCTTCACGAAATCGCCCCCGGCGGTGCGGCTGTAAAACTCGGGGTGTTCGCTTACCAGCGGCGCGTCGGTGCGCGTGCCCCAAACGATAATATCGAAGAGCACCCGGATGTTGCGCCGGTGGGCCTCGTCGACGAACCGCTTGACCACGGCGCACGAGCCTTCGAAATCGGCGGCGCCGGTCAGCTCGGGTTCGAGGGTGTGCAGGCCGAAATTGCCGTAGCCGTTGCGCTTGGAACCCCGCTGCCAGATGGGGCAAATCCAAAGGCCGTTGACGCCCATTTCCGCGTAGTGCTCCAGCACGCGCGTGGCCGCCGCGAAGTCGCCCTCCGGCGTGGCCGTTTCAATGCGAAGCTCGGCCAGGATGAGCGACTTCACCCAGTCCGGCGAATCCCCCTCCATTTGCACCCGGTCGTCGGGGACGATCTTCGGCATGAGCCGGGAATTATCGATCTTTCCCGTCGGCCCCGGCCCTTTTTGCCCGGCGATGGCTGCGCCTCCGGTGAGAAGCAACAGGATAAGGAAAACGGCGGGGGCTTTCATGGGGGGAGTGGGGGGAAGGATTTTTTGGCCAACCGGCGGAAAAATTCAATGTTTCTCTTCGGCCAAACCCTCCGACAAGGGGGTGAAAAGGCAATTTCCGTCCGTCCGCCCCCCGGGGAAGCCCCGGAACGCTCTAGGAGATGAAGACGATGCTGCAAAAAGCCACCGAACCGGTGCGGATGATCGGCGGCATGGTTTACCTGGGGGTGGACATGGTGCGTGAGGGCATCGATCACACGCTGCGCGGGTTCGCGCCGTTCCGGGCGAGTCTTCTTTTCTGGCAAACCAACCGCGCCGGGGTGGGCTCCGTGCCGCTGGTTTCGCTGATCTCCTTTTTCATGGGCATGACGATGGCGCTCCTCACCGGCTACCAGCTCCGCAAGCTCGGCACGCAAAACCTGGTGCCGGGCCTGGTGGGCGTGGGCTTCACCCGGGAGCTGGGGCCGCTGATGACGGGCATTATGGTGGCGGCGCGCATCGGGGCGGCCTATACGGCGGAGCTGGGCACCATGACGGCCAGCGAAGAAGTGGAAGCCATCGAGGCCATGGGCATCGGCCCGGCGCGTTTCCTCGTTGCTCCGCGGGTGCTGGCCGTTTTTTTCCTGCTGCCGTGCCTGAGCGTGATGGCTGACCTCGCCGCGCTCGTGGGCGGGGCCGTGGTTTGTGACCGCCAATTCGGCATCAGCTACCGCTACTTCGTGCAGCTCGTGCTGGAAAACCTGATCGTGCGGGACATCGTGGCCGGGGTGGTGAAGAGCTTCGTGTTCGGGATCATCATCGGGCTGATCTCCTGCTACCGGGGGCTTTCCGTAAAAGGGGGCTCGGCGGGCGTCGGCACCGCCACCACCTCCAGCGTCGTGGCCGCCATCGCCGTGGTCATCGCGGCGGACACCCTCATCAACATCGCGCTCGTTGCCATGTATGAGTAAGCCCACTCCAGCGCCGGAACCGCCCGTGGTGGAGTTGCGCGGGGTGCACCTGAATTTCGAGGGCAAGCCCGTGCTGCGCAACCTGAACCTGCTCGTGCAGCGCAAGCAGCGCATGGTCATCATGGGCCAGAGCGGCGCGGGCAAAAGCACGCTGTTGCGGCTCATCCTGGGCATCCTGCGGCCCTCCTCCGGGTCGGTGCTCTTCAACGGGCGGGATGTCAACCGCGCCTCCCGCCGCCAGCTCAACCATGCCCGCTCGCGCATGGCCATGGTGTTCCAGTCCTCGGCGCTGATCTCGTCCATGACGGTGCATGAAAATCTTGCCCTCCCGCTGCGAGAGTTGACGCACAAACGCCACGCGCAGATCGACCGCATCGTAGAGGAAAAACTGGCCCTGGTGGGCATGGAGGAAACCGGCTCGCTGATGCCCGAGGAGCTTTCCGGCGGGATGCGCAAACGGGTGGCCATCGCCCGGGCGCTGGTGCTGGAGCCGGAGCTGATCCTCTTCGACGAACCGACCACGGGCCTCGACCCGGTGCTCTCGGCGGTGATCGACGAACTCATCATCGACCTCACGGAAAAAGCGCATACCACCTGCATCATCGTCACCCACGAGCTGACGAGCGCGTTCCGCGTGGCCACGCGCATCGCCATGCTTTTCCAGGGAAAGATTATCGAGGAGAGCCGTCCCGATCGGTTCCGGAGCTGCCATAACCCGGTGGTGGAGCAGTTCATCGAGGGCCGCACGGAAGGGCCGATCCATAACGGCAGCTGACTTGGGCAAAAGCGATTAATTAAGACCTATGGCGGTAGTGCGCGACGAGTTGCGGACGGGTCTGCTGGTGGTCTTTACCTCTACGGTGCTGGCCGCCGTGCTCATTTATTTGCAGGCCCCGGGCATCTCGGGGCAGCGCAATATGTACCGCGTTTATTTCGACAACGCCAACGGCATCAACGTGGGCGCGCCGGTCATGCTTGCCGGGCGCAAGGTGGGGCAGGTTTCGCGCATCCTTTCCCCCATCCCCGGCTCGGAGCGGCCCCGGCCCGACCTTGAGGCGGCGGTGGAGGTGGCCATCGACCCCAAGGCTCCCATTTTCCGCCAGGAACAGGTGACGATGCTGCAATACAGCCTGCTGGCGGAGCAGGTGATCGACTTCGCCAACGGCAAGGAGGAATCCGGCATTGCACCGAGTAATACCTGGTATATCGGACAGCGCCAGATGGGCCTCACCGAAGCGGGGCAGAAGATGCTCGACAAGCTCGACCCGGTGCTCAACGACGCCCGCACGGCGATCCAGACCATCCAGGCCACGAGCGAAAACGTGCGCAACCTTACGGCGCCGGATTCCGATCTGGCCGCCTCGCTGGCGAAATTCCACACCTTCAGCAACGACATGGTTTCCCTCTCGGGCTCCGGCGGCCCCGTCCGCAGCACGCTGGAGAATTTGCAGGAACTGACCGGCCCGGGCGGCCCGCTCGAAACCACGCTGGACAACGCCCAACGCTTCACCGGCTCCATCGCCAACAACCGCGACATCGGCGTTTCGCTGCGCAACTTCCGCCGGGCCAGCGAAAACCTGCGCTCGATGACGGGCGGCTTGAACAGCGGCGTGGGCGGGCTTTGCCCCGGCAGCATTGGGCGCACCATCCACAACGCCGAGCAGTTCACGGACACCATCAAGCGCGAACCGTGGCGGCTCCTATGGCCTTCCAAAAAGAAATACCCGGAGGACCAGCCGGGCTGCTCGCCGACGCCGAAATGCCCGCCGATGCCGCGCTGCACGCCCGTTCCGCGTTGCGCTCCAACCCCGCGCTGCCCGTGATTGGAGCGCCAAAGGCGCGGCGGCATACCAGCCTGGGGCAAAGCGAAGCGTCGCCCCAGGGTTGTATGCAGAATAGCAACTAAGGGCTGAAAGCCCGAAGTATCCTCTTGGCTTGATGCGACGGGCCTTCGGCCCTTTACGTTACGAATCTGACGGGGTTCGTAACGAAGGGAAATAGGGTATCTTCCCGTTTTTCACCCTTCCCTGCGGCAGTCCCCGGGGGCGCTGCCGGTAAGCTTTTTAAAGACCGCCGAAAAGTAATACTCGTCCTTGAACCCACAAAGCGCCGCGATCTGCTTCATGGGCAGCCCGGAATGGCGCAGCAGCGTTCCGGCCCGCTCCACGCGCACCTCGTTTAAATGCCGCACCAGCGGTTTGCCCCGCCGGGTTTTAAAAACGTGGCGCAAATGGTCATGGCTCACCCCCAGGTGGGCCGCGATTTCCTCCACGGAACGGATTTTGGCGAACCGCTCGCGAATGAACTGCTCGGCTTTCAGCACATGCTGCTCGGCGGGGTCCGCCTCTTCGTGCGTGCGCCGGGCGCAGGCGGTTTGGATCAGCTCCAGCAGCACCGCCGTGGCCCGCAGGTCGTAGATGGCCTGTTTGGTCTTGTTCAAGCCGGGGAAGCCGCGCGAGAGCAGGTGCAAATCCTCCCGCAAAGCACGGTTCTCGACCCGGGGCAGGCAGATGGCGCCTTCCGGCAGCGCCGTCCCTTTGCTGCCCCCGCCTCCACTTTTGGGCGGAGCGAGTTGCACGCACAAATCCTCGCCGTTTTCGGCCATAGCCTGGTTATGCGGTTCGCCCGGGGCGTAAATCACCACGCTGCCTTCGCTGAACTCCAGCCGCCGCCCCTCCACCATGGTAACGCCGCGCCCGGTGGGGTGATAGACGATCTCGAATTCAGCATGAAAATGAACGCCGCAATCGATGCCGACTTCCACGGGGCCGCGCATGCCATGGACGTAGCGCAGCGGCGCGCTCGAAAGCTGCCGAGCCAGAAAACGGGACCAGCCTGTAAGATTGCACATCGCCGGTATTTACAGGAACGTTTTGCAGAATCACAAGCGAAATAGAAGGAATCCCGCCACCCAGTCAGCCCAAATCGCCGAAAAACACAAACAATCGCCATAAATTCGAATGGCTATTCCAGGGCGGCGGGTGGTTCTTGTAGGGCATGTCCAACTCATCCACAACCAAAGCCCAACGCCTGGTGTTCCCGGGCAAGCAAGCCGTCAATCTCGAAACCTACGAGCTTTCCGCCCCCGGGGAAACCCAAGTGCGCGTGCGTTCCCACATTTCGCTGATGAGCACCGGCACGGAAAACATCGTTTTCAACCGCCTCTTCGACCCCGGCACCCACTGGGACAACTGGGTGAAGTACCCTTTTTACCCGGGCTACAGCAACGTCGGCACCGTGGAAGCCGTCGGCGCGAAAGTGACCGGTCTGCAACCGGGCGACCGCGTGGCGTTCCGCGCCGGGCACACCTCGCTCGCCAACGTGGATGCCGAATGCTGCTACAAAATCCCCGAGGGGCTGGCTTTTGAAAAAGCCGTCTGGTTCGCGCTGGCCAAAATCGCCTTCATGGGCGCGAAAGCGGCGGAATACCACCTGGGCGATAGCGTGCTCGTCATCGGGGCCGGTCCCATCGGCCAGATGTCCACCCGCTGGGCCAATGCGGCGGGCGCAGCCTGCGTGCTCGTGGTGGACAGCGTCGCCAAACGCCTGGACCTCGCCCGCGCGGGCGGCGCGACGGCGGCCATCGCCACCGCCATCCAGGATGCCGGTGACGCAGTGAAAGCCGGCAACGGCGGGGAGCTTCCCCGCGTGGTCATCGACTCCACCGGCAACGCGGCGGTGTTCGCGGCAGCGCAGGAATTCGCGGCGAAATTTGGCCGCCTTGTGGTCTTGGGCGACACGGGCAGCCCGTGCAGCCAGCACCTCACGCCGAACGTGATCTCCCGCGGCCTCACCATCGTGGGCGCGCACGATTGCCACACCACGGCGGAGTGGAACGAAGCCACCATCGCGAAGCTCTTCTTCACGTTGGCCAACTCCGGGCGCTTCTCGCTCGACGGCCTCAACACCCATTTCTTCAGCCCCGCGGAATGCGCGGACGCCTACGGCATCGCCAACCGCGACCGGGCCAGCACCATGGGCATCGTGTTCGACTGGAACCGCCTGTAATCCCACGCCATGGACAACGCATTGAAATTCGGCTTCTCCTGGTGGTGCTTCGCCAACCGGGGGGTGGAACCCAAGGCGCTCATCGCGGCGGCGGCCAAGATGGGCTACGCCGCCGTGGACTTGATCGACGAGGAGTGGTGGCCTGTGGCGTGCGACGCCGGGCTGCGCATCGCGGCGGTCAACGGGCACGGCACGATTGAAAACGGCCTCAACCGGCAAGAAAACGCCGCCCGCATTGAGAACGAACTGCTGGCCGCCATCGACAAGGCGGTGAAGTGGAATATCCCGAACCTGATCTGCTTCTCCGGCAACCGGGGCGGCCTGGACGACGAGACCGGCCTGGCCATCTGCGCGGAAACGCTGGGCAAGGTGGTCCCCCGGGCCGCCGAGGCCGGGGTGACGCTGGTGATGGAACTGCTCAACAGCAAAGTGGACCACAAGGATTACCAGGGGGACCACACCGCCTGGGGCGTGCGCCTTTGTGAACGCGTCGGCTCGCCCGCCTTCAAGCTCCTCTACGACATCTATCACATGCAGGTGATGGAGGGGGACGTGATCCGCACCATCCGCGAGCAGCACGCCCACATTGGCCACTACCACACGGCGGGCAACCCGGGGCGCGGGCCGCTCGGTCCCAACCAGGAGTTGAACTACCCCGGCATCTACCAGGCGATCCTGGCCACCGGCTACACGGGCTACGTCACACACGAGTTCCTGCCGCCGGAAGGCGCGGACCCGCTCTGCGCGCTGGCCAACCCGCTGGCGTAAGTCGGCTTCATTAAGTTACAAAACCGGCGGAATCCGAAAGGGTTTCGCCGGTTTTGTTTTATAAACCGCTCTAAAACTCGCGGTCCAGCTTGAGCGCCGCGCGAAGCTGCCGCAGGTATTCCCGGCGGGGAATTTCGAGGGCGCCAAAGGTGCACAGGTGGGGTGTGGTCCACTGGATGTCCAGCAGCGTGAAGCCCCGGGCGCGAAGGCGCTCGACCAGCGCGTGCAGCGCCACTTTGGAGGCATCCGTTTCGCGGTGGAACATGGATTCGCCAAAAAACGCGCCTCCCAGCGCCACGCCGTAAAGCCCGCCCGCCAGGCGGTCCTCGCGCCACGCCTCCACGGAATGGGCGAAGCCGAGGCGGTGCAGTTCCGTGTAGGAAGCGAGAATTTCCGCGTCGATCCACGTATCCTCCCGCTCCGCGCAGCCTTGCATGACGGCCTCGAACGCGGTGTTGCAGCGCACTTCGAAGCGCCGTTTCCTTAACGCCCGCGCCAGGCCATGCGGCAGGTGGAAGCGTTCGTCCAGCGGCAAAATGCCCCGGGGATCGGGCGAAAACCAGGCCAGTTCCCCCGGCTCTCCATGGCTGTCGCCGGGCATTCCCCCCATGGGGAAGATGCCTTGGGCATAGGCGCTGAGCAGCAGATCGGGCGGGATCACGCCTTTCCTTTAGCAGGAACCGGGGGATTCAGAAAGAAGGTTCCTTTTTTCAAGGCTCCTCCTCGCCCTCTGTGCCGCCTTCTTCGGGCTCGTCCCCTCCCCGCTCCTGCCCGGCTTGCTCGGCCATTTTGCGGAGAATCTCGCTCATGTCCTCCACCTGGTTCCAGACGTCGCGGGTGACGTAGATGGGGGCGTGCTGGGCCACGGCCAGGGCGATGCCGTCGCTGGGCCGGGCGTCAAGCTCCACGATTTTGCGCGCCTGCAATTCGTTCTCGGCGCTGACGATGAGCCGCGCGAAGTAGGTGGCCGTTTTCAAGTCGTTGATGACGACGCGCTCCACCTTGGCCCCGAGAGCGGTCATCAAGTTGCCCATCAAATCGTGCGTCAGCGGGCGCTCCTTTTGAACGCCGCTCATATACATCGTGATTGCGGTGCCCACCACGTCGTCCACGTAAATGACGAACGATTTGGCTTCGTTGCCAAGGAACACCGCACGCCCGGCGGCGGTGGGCAGCACGGCGCGAACTTTCACTTCAACGACGGGCTTGTTCATGGGTTCAACCTAACAATGCTGGGGCTGAAACACAAGACGCTCGGTTCTCTGTGGGTTAACTTTTGTTTAACCCGAAACGAACGTTGTCAATACGGCTTGACGATGTAGTTCTTTGCCGGGTCGAGCGCCAGGTTTTGCGTTCTGAAAATGGGCGGCGGCGTGGCGTCGCGGAGTTCGTAGCCCGTCAACACAAATTCGGGGTAAAAGCCGTTGCTGGCCGGTTCGTAAACCGTGGCTCCCGAAAAGTAGCCCTTGAGCTTATACTCGTAGCCGTTGTCCATGCCGAGGGTGCCCCCTTCGCGGTCGGGCGCGAGGCGTTTGTTTTCGTTGAGCATCACCAGTTGCGCCTTGGCCCACGGTTCGCCCGGGCGGCGGATGTACCCCCAGAACTTGTAATCATTCTTGAAGTAGCGCCGCGCGATGAAGTAATCCCCGCGCGGTTCGGCCTGGATCTCGGCGTTCATTTGGGCCCGCGCGGTCTCGGTGATTCCGCCGGAGAAGGTGACGCAACCGGGCAGGAGCCCCAGGAAAGCGGCGGCAAAGAGGGCGCGGGAAAGGGCGGAGGCGGTGTTCATGGAGTTTTCCAACTAAATGCCAAGTTTTTCGATGATGGGCGAGATCCATTCGCCGAGGTCCTGGTCCTGGAGCGAGGCGGGCTCGGAGACGTTGCCGACGAGGTACCACTGCTCGGTGTGCTCGACCGATTGCCCCGGCTCGAGCTTGCGCATGGGGCTCAAGCTTTCCATTTCCAGCATGGTGGAATTGGTGAAGGTCTCGAAGTTGCACCCGAAATCCGTGTAAGGCGCGCCTTCCTCATACGCGAACGCCTTCACAAAAAGGTTCTCGCCGTTAAGGTAGGCCACCCATTTTTCCCGGTGGGCGAGGCCCAGCTTGGTGGGGCCGCCGTCGTGGGTCTGGCGCAGGGTGATGAACTCGCTGCCGAAGCGCCAGCGCGCATCGGTCATGTCGGTATAGTCCCACGGGACGATGAGCCGGTGGGGCAGCAGGTCGCGCGGATGTTCGCCCAATTCCGGCTGGGGAATGATTTCCAGGCCGCCGGGAGCCAGCACGCTGAGCCCCCAGGTGGCGATCTCCAGCGGGCGCTCGCCCTCGTTGATGGCCTGGTGGCGCACCGTGACGCGCGAGGAGGCTTCATCCAGAGTCACCGTCAAGAGCTTGCGCAGCCCCCAGGGAGCCGCCGGGGGAGTATCGAGCCGGATGCCGTTGGGCAACAGTTCGTGGATGACCGGAGAATTGTCCAAGGCATAACTGACGTCCCCTTCCGGGGCGATCCAAAGGCGGTGCCCGCCCCGGATCATCCATTCCGACTCGCCGCTGCCGCCCATCTGCTCGGGGTACGTTTTGAAGACGTTCTCGCCGCCCGGGGTTTTGTAGGAAATCACCCGCGGCCCCACGTCGAGCGTGACGATAAGTTCGGCGTGCTCATTGCCGATGACGGCGTTGTGTTGCCAACCTTCGAAAGGAACTTTCTGAATTTGCATGTGGTTTTTACCTTGGAAAAAACGGCCCCCTGCCTTGGAGCTGCGTTATTCCCGTTTGGCGGAAAAATCGGCCAGCCAGCAGGTGCCGGGCGTTTTGAAATCGACAAAGAAGTTGCACGCCTCGCGGTTGTAATCCGCCGGTAAGGCGATTTTGGCGGAGTACTGCTTCCAGTCGCCCTGGACGGTCAGCGCCGGGTTGCTCCCATAGATTTGGTAGGGCGGTGCGGCGGTGCGCACGAAAGCCGAAAGGGTAACGGGGGCGTCCGCCTTGGCCCAGAAGCTCACCACGCAGGTGGTGTTGGGCTCAAAGGCCGGTTTGGCTTGGTAGAACTGCAAGCCGGGCTGCGCCACGGTGATCTTCACGGCGGGTTTGCCCTGCGGCCCCTGCGCGGAGGCTTCCATGCTGCCGAGTTGGCCATTGCGCGAATAAAGCGACCAGCCCTGGGCGTTCTTTTCCAAAAGCGGGTTGGTGAGCGGCCGGAACTCCTGCTGCGCCGACGAGCGCGAGGGGTCGATTTTCCCGTCCGGGCCGGTCTCGGAGGCGGCGGCTTTGAGCGTCGCCTGGGCCTCGGCGGCGGAGGCTTTCCCCGCGCCAAGCTGGGCGCGAAGGGTGTCGGCCACCTGCTTGCCTTCCATCTGCACTCCCTGGGGTTTGTGGTGGTATTTGTCGCTCCAGTAAACCGCGCGGTCCAGCGGGTTCATGAGGGCGAAAAGATCGTCGCAGGGGATCTGGTTCTCCGCCATCACGCGGGCGGCGGTTTGGTTAAGCGCCTCGACGCGGCTCGCGAGAACGGGGTCGTTCACCGGGGTCGAGGTGGCCCAGACGATCTTCGCCCCTTTGCCGTTGGCTTTGATAAAATCAAGAGCCGCGCGCAACCCTTTTTCCCAACTCTGCGGGTCTTCGCCCAAGCTGTGCAGGCCGTTGTTGAAGTGAATGATTTTGTAATCGTAGGCCTCCAGGATGGGGGCAAGCTCCTTAAGGTAATAGGGGTCCGTGACGGATTTGCTCGTGGCCCAATAGCCGACGTAGGCCGTGCCCGCCAGTTCGTTGCGGACCGCCGCCTCATAGCCTCTGACAATGGAATCGCCGATCAAAAGCACGCGCGGCAGTCTCTCGTCATTGGCATTGTACCAATAGGCCGTGCTCCATTCGGTGCCCTCCCGGGCGGTGGCGTTGACCGTGGGGAAAAGCGTGAGGAGCAGCGAAAGGGCGGCTGCGCCGAAGGCAAACCGGACGGGGCTGAGATGGGGGGAGAATTTCATAAGCTTGTCTTTGTGTTGTCTCGAGTGGCTGGTGGGATGTTTTGCCGCCGAACGGGGCCGCCGTCAATCCCGCTCTTCCACGGGCAGGGGCGCGTTTTTCGCCCCGCGCCGGCTGTTCACCGGGAAGACCCAGAAGTGGTAGAGCAGGAACTTGAAGCCGCCGATGAAGAACTGCGTGGCCACGATGTCGAGGTCGATGGGCAGCCGCGCGCCCAGGTGGAAATTAACGTGCTTGAGCGCCGAAAGCAGCGTCGATTGCGCGGCCCACATGCAAAAGACGGCGGCGAGGTAGCGGGCCAGGGCGTCGCGGCGGCGGGAATTGCCCCGGAAGTTGACGAAGTAGTTCCAGACAAAAAAGAACGCCGTGCTGATGCCCACGGAACAGGCGGAAATGGCCGTGACGGAGAGGTCCGTATGGAGCTTGAGGTACTTGAACGGGGTGGAAATGACGACGTAATTGACCACCGCGCCCACGAGAAACCAGAAGATGCGGGATTGGAGCGTTTGTGCGGATTTCGGTTGGGCAGGCCGGGCGGGTGCCTGCGGCAAGGGTTGGTCCATGGAATATCTTGAGCATGGCCGGGGAAAAATTTCCAGCAAAGACGGCGGCCCTACCCAAGCCTTGCGCTTTGGCGGGCCTCTTTTAAAGTGGGGTTGCGCCATGTCCTCCCGCCGCTCGCATTTTCGCCGTTTTTTAACGGCTCTTCTCGTCATCGCCGCCGTGGTGCTTGTCTCGGTGGCCGCGTTCTGGTTCTGCCCCCAGGCGCAACTCCCCACGCGCGGCGGGCTTTATTTTCCCAAAAAAGTGGAGTTGAACGTGCCCCACTTCCGCCAGGGCGACCCCCGCTGGGGCAAAGACCTGCTGGCGGGCACGGAGGGAAGCCTCGCCGCCGAGGGGTGTGCGGTGACTTCCGCCGCGATGGTGCTGGCCAGCTATGGCGTGGAAGTGGACCCGGGCAGCCTGAACCGCTTTTTGACCAAGCACGGCGGGTTCGAGGGCACAGGCTGGCTGAGTTGGGACAAAGTGCCGGAGTTCGCCCCGGGCAAATGCGTCAAAATTTACGAGGATAACGCTTCGTTTGCCCGCATCGACTGGAACCTGCTGCGCGGCAACCCGGTGATCGTGCGCATCCGCTTCCCGGGCGGGCCGACGCACTTTGTAGTGATCGCAGGGAAAGAGGGCTGGGATTACCTGATCCGCGACCCCGCCGCGAAGGCCGGGCGCGCGATGGTCCCGCTGGCCGAGCTGGTCCCCGCCATCGAAGCATTGCGCTACTACCGCCGCCTGCCATGAGCCAAGCCAAGCACAGCGCCGCAAAAAATCTTCCCAAAGACCGCCACATGGAAGCGTTCCTGGACGCGATGGATTCGGAAAAGAATCTCTCGGCCCACACGCTCACCAATTACCGGCACGCGCTGGCTCTTTTCCGCTCGACGGGCAACCCGCCCGCCTGGCGCGACTGCAAGCCGGAGCACTTCCGCAAATTTCTCTTCGAGGAGATGAAAGGCGGAGCCTCGCGCGCGACGGTGCGGCTCCATTTCGCGGCGCTGCGCAGTTTCTACAAATTTCTCGTCCAGCGTTTCGCCTTCAAAACCAACCCGCTCAAGGAGGTGCAGCTTCCCAAGGCGGAGCGGAAGCTGCCCGTGGTGCTGACCACGCTGCAAGTGGACGACCTGCTCACCGCGCCGCTGAAGGTGAAGCCGACGAAAAAAGCCCCGGCCTGGCTGCCGCTGCGGGACGCCGCCATTCTGGAACTCTTCTACTCCGCCGGGCTGCGCATCTCGGAACTGGCGGCGCTCGACGTGCCGGACCTGGACCCGTACACGGAAACCGTGCGCGTGATGGGCAAGGGCCGCAAAGAGAGGGTTTGCCCGGTGGGAACCCCGGCATTGGATAGTATTGAGAAATATCGGATCGCCGCCCGGGTGGAAGGCGGCCCGCTGTTCATCTCGAAGCTGCGCAAGCGGCTCTCCACACGCAACATCACGGCGATGCTGGAAAAGTACGTGCTGCTGGCTGGGCTGCCCCGGGGCATCACGCCGCACAAGTTGCGACACTCCTTCGCCACGCACCTGCTCGACAACGGCGCGGACCTGCGCAGCGTGCAAACCCTGCTGGGCCACGCCAGTCTCTCGACGACGCAGATTTACACCCACGTTTCCGTGGAGCGGATGAAGAAGGTCTACGACCAGGCGCACCCGCGGGCCTGAGGATAAGTCCACTCCCCTCTCCTGCTGCGGTTTTAATAGAGAGGCCCCCGTTGGAATTGCTGCTGCCATGGCCACGCTGCTTGTGCCGGAGCCGAATGTGCTCGCGCTGCGGGGAGAGATCGACCTGCACGAAGCGCCGCGCTTGCGTGAAGGGGTGCGCGAGGCGCTGGACCGGCGGCCCCGGGTGCTCTTTGTGGATTTGAACGGGGTCACGTTCATCGACAGCTCCGGCCTCGCGGTGCTGGTGGAGGCGCTGCAACGGGCGAAGGCGGACGGCGGGGATGTGGCGCTCTACGGCATTCACGGCACGGCAGCCGCCATTTTCCACATGGCCCGGCTCGACGAGGTGTTTCGCATTTTCCCCGACGAGGCCACCGCCCGGCATGCGATGGAGTGAGCGCGGCTACATCATGCCGATCTGCCCCTTGTAGATCCAGATGAGCGCCTTGACGCCCAGTTCCAGCAGGTTGAAGGGCTTGGCGATGAAGTCGTTGCCGCCGCTGAGGCTGGATTGCACCCGGTTCTGCACGGTGACGGCCCCGGTGATGAAGACGACGGGCACCTTTTTATAGTTGGGCAGCTTGCGCAGGCGCGTGCATAGCTCGAAGCCGTTGATGTCCGGCAGGCCGACGTCGATAAGCACGAGGTCGAACTGCTCTTTTTCGATGGCTTCCAGCGTGCTGTTGGCATCCGCCGCGCTGGAGACTCGCAGCTTGAGGGTTTCCAGAGCGGCCAGGACGGTCTTGCGCGCATCGGGGTCGTCGTCGACGGCGAAGAGCCGGGCTTGCGTGGGGTCTTTGGTCAGCGCGAGATTTTTTTCGTTGATGAGGGTGACCAGGAAATCGACGGCCTGGCTGACGGTGCGCAGCGAGGAAGGGTTGATCTGCCCGGGAATCTTTTTGAGATCGTCCACCAGCATTTCCAAGGCGCTGGCGAGCGTGGCCACCGGCGTGAGCGCGGCGGCGCGGGTTTCCTCGGCCATGCAGTGGAGGCCCGCCTGGAATTCGTCCAGGAGCGACGTTTCCATCTGGTTCTTGATGAACGCGTGCAGGCTGCGGCGCATGGAATTGAGCGCCTCGGGTGCGGTCTCGACGATCTTTTTGAGATCCGGCACGCCGCCGCCAAAGAGCGGCGAGGGCCGCGTGGCGACGCCCTGGGGATCGAACGCCGGGGGCGCGATTTCGATGAGCGAATGGCGCGGGTCTACGGCGGGCGCGGCAGGCAGGGGCTCGTCCTTGGCCAGCGAGAGCTTCGGCATGCTGAAGGCGGCCGTGGGCGGAGCCGCCGGTTGCGGCGCGGAGGCGGCAGGCAGCGGCGCTTGCGCGGCGGAAAGGCCCGGCATTTTGACCGTCGGCATGACGGCCGGAACGACGGGAGCGGGTTGGGCTGGCTGGGCCGGAGCCTGGGGTTGCGGGAAAGGCTGCGCGGCCGGCTGGCTCGCGGCGGCTTTGAGGGTGTCCCGCTCGCGGGTGACGGCGGAGAGCAGGGTTTGCAACTCGGCAAGCGTGGCCTGGGTGGTCTGCCGCTCTTTGATGAGCACTTCAAGCTGGCTGCGCAACCCGGCCTCGGCGACTTTGAAGGTTTCGAGTTCCTTGGCAAGCGCGCCCAATTCGCCTTGCAACTTCCCGGCGGCGCCCTGGCTGGTCTGGTGCTCCCGGTCGAGCGCCTGGAGCTTCTGCTCCGCGGCGGCGGAGGCGGCCCGGGCTTCGTCGCGCTCTTTGGCGAGGGTATCAAGCCGGGCTTGGAGGGTGGCTTGCGTTTCGGCGGAGGCGCTCTTGGCGGCATCGCGTTCGCCCGCGAGCGCGTCGAGCCGGGCTTGCAATTCGCTGCCGGTGGCCTTGGCTCCGTCGTGTTCCCGGGCCAGCGCGTCGAGCTTGGCCTTGAGCGCATCCCCGGTGGCGCGCGCTTCGTTGCGTTCCCCGGTGAGGGTGTCGATCTGCGCTTGCAGTTTGGCCGAGAAAGCACGGGCTTCGTCCCGCTCTTCGCCGAGTTTTTCGGTTTGCCCCTGGAGCTTCACCGTGGCGGCCTGGGCCTCGCTGCGCTCTTTGGTGAGGGTTTCGATTTTGCCCTGCAATTCGGTGACGGTGGCCTGGGCCTGGTCGTAATCCTTGAGCACCATGTCCACCTGGGTTTGGAGGTCGGTGACCCCGGCCTTCGCCCGCTCCCGCTCTTTGGTGAGATCCTCGATGCGCTCTTCCAGCGTCTTTTCGAAAGCGCGCAGCCGGTCGCGATCCTCGGCGAGGGATTTGAGCTGGGCCTGAGCCTCGGCGTTGGCCCCCCGGAGGCTTTCGGCGTCGCGCTCGGCGGTTTCCGCCTTGGTCTTGGCCTCGGCGAGGTCCGCCGCGAGCCGGTCTTTCTCCTGCTGGAGGGCGTCGCGGGCCTGGGTGAGGGCGGCGATTTGCTGGCGGTCGCCGGTCTGGCCGCCGGAAAGGGTTTCGATGAGCGCCTTGGCGTCTTGCAACTGCCGCGCGGTGAGTTCGCCGTCCTGGCGGGCGGTTTTGAGTTCCTGCTCGGCCTTCGCGGCGCGCGCTTCGGCGGCGGCGACTTCCTCGGCGGCGTCACCCTGGTCTTTTTCGCGGTCGCGGGTGGCGTTTTCGAGTTTGAGGAGGGTTTCGTCGCGTTTTTCCAGCGCGGCGGCGAGCTTGCCATTAAGGGCTTCGAGCTCGGCCTTGAGCCCGCCGATGGCGCTCTCCTGGTCGAGGAGCCGCCCCTCGGCTTCCTTCTGCTTGCGGGCGGCTTCGGCGGCGAACTTCGCTTCGCCCTCGGCGCGGGTCTGGGCCTCGGCGAGTTTCTCGGCGATCTGCTCCTTCTCGCTCCGGAGCACGTCGCGGGCCTGCATGAGGGTGGCGATTTTTTGCTGTTGGCCGGTTTGGTCGCCGCAAAGGGCGTCCACCTGGGCCTTGGCGTCGCGGAGTTCGCGTTCGGCGGCTTCGGTTTTTTTCCGGGTGGCGGCCAGTTCGTCCTCCAGCCCGGCCACGCGGGCTTTTACGACGACCAGGGCGGCCTCGGCGTTTTTCCCGCCGACGGCCAGCGCCTTTTCCCGCTCCTGGCCCTCGGCTTTGAGGCGGTCGATCTGCGCCGAGAGGTCTTGGATTTCCTCGGAAAGCTGTTTGTTGTGAAATTCCAGCCCCTCGCGCTCTTTGCGGAAGGCATCGGCCTGCGTTTTGAAGGTTTCAAGCTCGGTTTTAAGCGCCTTGAGCTCCTCGCCGGAAGCGCCGCCGCCGGACCCGGCCCGCCGCACGCCAAACTGGAGCCCCAGCCGCCCGCGCACCGCGCCGAACTGGATTTCGTCCCCGTCGTGGACCTCGGCTTCGACAATGGGCACCTGGTTGAGATAGGTTTTGTTGGTGGAGCCGAGATCGCGCAGCTTGTACTTGCCCCCGACTTGGAGGAACTGGGCGTGGTGGCCGGAGATGGAGGCGTCTTTGACGAGGATGTCGTTATCGGATTTCCAGCCGACGGTGGTGATGTCGCCGTCAAATTGGTAAATCATTTCCCCCTCGCCGGGAATGCTGAGCGTCAGGCGGCCCCGCACTGCCGGTTCGGCTTCCGCGCCCTCGGTGAGAAAAAGTCCTTCGATTTTCCCAAAACGAACGCTGTCCCCGTTTTTGAGTCCCCCTTCCACCACGGCGACGCCGTTGATCCAGCTTTTGTTGGCGGAACCGAGGTCGCGCAATTGGTAGGCGCCGTCGACGGCTTTGATCTCGGCGTGGCGCGGCGAAACGGAGGCGGATTTGATCGACAGCTTGTTTTCGGAGGCTTCGCCGATGGTCAAAGGTTCATTCTGAGGTAGCTCGCGCGCGAGGATACCTGTGCCGGGGATGTGTACGAAAAGGGTCGCCATGAGGGAATGCTGCCTGGGGGAAGTGTAGATTGTAGCAGATTATGTGCCGGAACGGCCAGTGCCAACTCCTTTCATATGATGGCTTATGAGGCAGCCGATCCATGCCATGCCCAGGCCGAGCGCCAGTTGCAGCGCGAGCATGCCCAGGCACCACTGGAGCGGGCTGGTGGGGCTGACCATTTGCAGCACTTCGTAAAATTGAGTGCCATTCATGGCTTCCAGGTAAGCGTTCGCTCCCCAGTAAACCGTGGAAAGCGGCCGGAGCATCCAGGAAAGCCACTCCGGCGGGGCCAGCAGCACCCCGGCAAAGGGGAGTTGCAGCACGGCCAGGGCGAAGCAGCAGCGCCCGGCCCGCGCACCGCTCCGCGCGAAGCTGGAAACGGCCAGGCAAAGAGCGGCAAAAGCGGCGTTGGCCAGCGCCAGCACGCCCGCCTGCACCGCCAGGGAACCGGGAAGGCGGCAGACCCAGTGAACATAGACGCCCATCCACAACGCGGCGAAAACGGAGCTCGGCAGCAGGAACGCGGCCCGGGCCGCCACGTAACCGGCCACGCGGAGCCCGCGGTATTTGCCAATTTCCAAAAACCGCCGTTCGCCCGCGATCTCGCGCGCGGCAAACCGGGCCGTCAAAAAGGCGAGCAGCACGAACTGCGCGAGCGCCAGCCCCGTGGCCAGCCGCGCGCCGTAGGTGGCGTCCAGGGCCAGGAGGGCCTGTTCCCGCACTTTGGTGACCACATCCCCGTGAAGCTGGCCCGCCAGGTTGAAAAACCGGGGCAGGCCGCCGAGAACAAAGACCGCCGCGGCCAGCGGGAAGGCGGCGACAAACGTGAGTTGCCAGCCGAGGGAGACGCGGTCGCGCCACGCCACCGTCCAGCGCCGCCGGAAAAGCTCCCGGCATTGCGCCCACGCCCCGGCCCGAACCACTTTTTCCCGCAGCGGCTCCGGCGGCAGCGGTTTGCCAAAAGCGGGGCCGTGTTTCGCCCAGGAACGCTGCCACTCCTCCGGGCTGCGCTCGCCCAGGCAGCGGTAAAGCTGGCCGGGGGTGTCGATTTGAAAATAGTGGCCAATGCAAAGCGGCGCGCCGTAGTAGGCCAGTTGCCCGACGCTCAAGACAAGCACGGCGTCAAAGTCGTCCAGCCAATCGAGCGAAGCCGTCACGCGCACGATGGCGATTTTCAACTCCGCCGCGAGCGTTTGAAGGAGGTGATCGAACTCCGGGCCCGGCTCCGGCTCGGGGTCGTCCCAAAGCAGCAGGCCGGGCGAACCGGTCAGTTCCAAAGCCAAATCCAGCCGCCGCCGCTGGTCCCGCGTGAGCGCCCCACCGCGCACCTCCGCCACGGCGCTCAGCCCCGTTTTTTCCAGGAGCTCCGCTGTCTGCCGGGCCATTTCCTCCCGGCTCAGCCCGGCCACCCGCAGGCGCAGGGCCGAGGCGATTTGTTCCGCCGGGGTCAGCCACTCCTCCGCACGGGAGGTGCCGGAAGGCAGGGAGGGAGAGCGGTAGGCCACCGGGGGCCGGGGGCTCGCGCCCGTCCAAAGCACCTCGCCAAACGTGGGCACCCGCACTCCGGCCAGCAATTGTAAAAGCAGGCTTTTGCCGGAGCCGGACGGCCCCGCCACAGCCACCAACTCGCCGGGGGGAAAAACGGCGCTGACGTCTCCCAAAAGGACACGTTCTTCGGGTTTGGCCGCCGCCAAAAGCGATACGTCGTGAAGTTCGAACACGAACGCCACCCTAGAGGCATTTTCAATAAAGATGTAGCTGAAAATTTCGGAAAGGCGGCGGACGGTGTACTGCTAAACGGCGGGCCGTTCTTGCGGAGCCGCCCCGGCCTGGGCCTGGCGTTCGCGGAAATCCTCGGCCAGCCGAAAAAGGCCGTAGAGCAACGCGGCGGGCTTGAGCACCAGCAGCACGACCCGCGTGAGCGCCGTCATCAGCAGCCGCAGGGGAAACTGGGCCAGCAGGAACCCGGCACCGAGACTGATGAGCGCCGCTTCGCCGGGGTGTTCGCGGATGTTCTTCTCCGTCTGGTCCATCAATTCCCCGCACTTTGGGCAAATGGGCTTTTCCATACTCTTTGATTCGGACCCCCATCCCGGCCTGGGCGCAAAAAAGGGACTGGGCAACCCCGGGGTTTGCGCTACCGTGACGCCGTGAAATTGCTTCTCATCGACGGCCCCTATTACGTTTACCGTTCGTTTTTTGCCATCCGCGAGCTTTCCAACTCGCGGGGCGAGCCGACCAACGCCATCTACGGCTTTGTGAAGGTGCTGCGCAAAATGCTTCGGGACGTGACGCCGGACCTGGCCGCCGTCTGCTGGGACCAAGGGCTGCCCGCCCGGCGCACGCAGTTGCAGCCGGAGTACAAGCAGCAGCGCGCGCCGATGCCCGAGGCCATGCGCCCGCAACTGGACCCCATCCGGCGGCTCGTGCCGCTGATGGGGATCGCCAGCCTGCGCTTACCCGACACCGAAGCCGACGACCTCATCGGCGCCTACGCCATCGAAGCCCGGCGGCGCGGCATGGAGGTGGTGG
The DNA here is from genome assembly GCA_964513965.1 of uncultured Chthoniobacteraceae bacterium. GTDB lineage: Bacteria > Verrucomicrobiota > Verrucomicrobiia > Chthoniobacterales > Chthoniobacteraceae > UBA695. The sequence continues at coordinate 349,206 of CAZEOO010000001.1, read as the reverse complement.
TGGCCACCAATGACAAAGACCTTTTCCAGTTGGTGGATGGGACCACCCGCGTTTACTCGACCAACAAGAGCGACTTCGCCTCGCCCAAGGACGGCTTCGCCCTGCTCGGCGGGGACCACGTGCGCGCGAAATGGGGTGTGGAGCCGGAGCAGATCGGCGACGTGCTTTGCTTGGTGGGTGACAGCGCCGACAACATCCCGGGCGTGCCCGGCCTGGGGCCGAAGCGGGCCTCCGCGTTGATCCAGGAATACGGCAATGTCGCCAACCTGCTGGCCAAAGCGGAAACGATCGCCAACGAATCGCTGCGGGAGAAAGTGCTGGCCGGGCGCGAACGAATTTTGGAGAACCAGGTGATGATCGCGCTGGATACGAGCATCCCCCTGCCGCAGCCGCTGGAAGAACTGACGATCTGCCCCCGTTACGGCGAACTACTGGCCGAGTTGGAGCCGTGGGAATTCAAGTCGCTGACCCAGGAAATCCGCGACGAAGCCGCCGCCGCCGGGCAGCCCGCAGCCCCCCTCGCTCCCGTGCAAGGGGAGCTGTTTTAGGGGTTATTTCGCACCCAAAAGTTCCTGAAGCTTGCGGAGTGTATCGCAGCCTTCCGTCTGCCGGATAACCTCGGTGCAGTGAAGGAGATAAGCGGCCAGCAGCTTTTTTTCCAGGCCGCGGATTCCGGCGCGGACGGCATATTCGCGAAAGGCCGGGCTTGCCCAAAGTGCTTCGATGCGCCGCAACATTTGCTCCGCCGGTTCCTTCCCCACGAGCACGGCAGGCTGGATGACGAAATGGAACCAATCCCAAGCCGGGACGCCCAGGAGATCGCCCCTTTCCCAGTCGATGACGGTGCAGCGTTTCCCTATCCGGATATTCCACGGGGCAAAGTCGCCATGATGCAACGCGGGATGGAAAATGGCCCCGCGCATACCGACGGACACCCGCTCCCCAAGCGCCTGCCCCGCTTTCGTTTCGCCAAAGGAGACCGTCTCCTCCGGCTTGAGCCACGAACCCAGAAGTTCCGGCAGCCCGGGGAAATCCCGGGGCGGTTCGCCTTCGGCGTAATCGATGGCGAAGGCGGAGACGGGGGCTCCACCCAAAACCCCGCGCAGGACGGGAATGCCGGGGGTGCCGTAGGCCGCTTTGAGAAAGCAGGTCTCTTGACGGATCAGTTCGCGGGCCGCCTCCGTCACCCCTGCCTTCACGATCGCCGCCGGTTCGCCCCGGTCGTCAAAACCCAGGATGATGAACCGCTGGCCCGGAGCGGCTGGATTACCTAATAATATCGCGGCTCGCTCGGGCGGGAACCATTGCGAACAAAATCTGGAAAACGGGCTGGCGGCGTTGACCGGCAGGCGCGCTTTGCGAAGCGGGATGGGAACCCCCAGCCGCAACGCCAGCCCGAGCACTCCTTTCGCAAACCGCGCGGGAAGGGTCTGGGCGGCATAGAGCGTCAGCCCACGAGCGGCCAATAGGCGAGCGTCGGGCAGCAGCAGCAGCGGCCGTCCATGCCTGGAGACAACGCGGACCGAAAGTTCGCGCGAAGGCGAAACGGCCGCTTCTGCGTTAAAGAGAGAAGTCCAGTCGGTCATGGTTCGGGGGAACGGCGCTTCGAGTGCGCGACCGTATCGAGATAAATCTCGTTCAGTATGCGCCCCTTCGCGTTCCAATCATAACTTTGCACCACGGTTTCCCGCGCTTTGGCGCCCATGCGGCCAAGAGCGTTTCTATCGCCGTCGGCGGCACGGATGGCGGCGGCGAGATCGGCAACGGTTCGACCATGTCCTGCCGGGGCGATCTTCCACCCGCAGCCGGGCTCGACGATGACCGAAGGCCCGCCACGGTCTACGCAAATGATGGGCAACCCTTGGTTCATGGCCTCCAGCACGGCAAAGCCGCCCGAATCGTGCAGGCTGGGAAATAGAAAAGCGTCGAATTTTCTGTAGGCGGCGAAAACCTCTTCACGCGGTCGCCTGCCGCAAAACTGGACGCGCCCGCCCAGCCCCAAGGTGGCCACCAAGGACTGCAACGCGGGGCGGAACGGGCCGTCCCCAATAAGGGTAAGCGTGGCATCGGTTCCCGAACGTTGCAGGGCTTCCAAGCCGAGGTGCAGCCCTTTGAGGAACAGCAGATTGCCCACGTAGAGCAGCCTAAGCGGACCCGTTTTCTCCATGGCCCGCAGTTCCGGGCCGCCGGTGGAATTCGCGTCGATTCCTACGGTGGGGAGCATTCTCGCAGGGATCGCCAAGGCTTCGAGGAAGTCGCGCATTTCACGGTTCGATGCGATGATGCCGTCGCAGGCCACTACTTTTAGGGCCAGGGAACCGCCACGGCGCGTCTGAAAATAGTTGAGAATATTCCGGAACGCTTCTTTCGCGCTGGCAAAGGGATATCGGAAGCTCAGCAAACGCCAGGGGTAATCTTCCACGCCGCCCACGGGCCCCCACAGGCACGGGACACCATGGCCCGACACAGCTTCGGGATAACGGGCGGCGGCGTAGGTGACGTGGTGCAGAAGATCGAAGCGTTGCTCCGCCAGGAGCCTCTGAATGAGACGGCGGACCGACTTTTGCCACGCCATGTAATACCAGACGGAGCAGGGCAGCTTTTTTTTGAGTTTCAGCGCGAGGGGCGAAAGGTCGTGATAGATGAAGCGCAGGGAGCCGCCGGCTGGCGTGAGGTGTTTCAACGCGGCTTCTATGTTCCCCCGGTTGTTGCTGCGGGTGATGACCGTGACGTCGTGAAAACGGGCCATCTGGAGAGCCCATTGCCAGCCAACTTCAGGCTCCGAACCCTTCCCCGGCTCGCAGGCATACGCCGAAATCAAGACGCTCAGTTTTCCGTCGGTCATGGGCAGCTTCAGTGTCGTTTCAAATAGCGTTGGCGCAGGTATTCCGCCACGGTTTTCACAACGGCTTGCGCGACAATCTCCGGCGGCTCATTGGCCGAGATGACGCGGTAATCGTTCCCCTTTTGGGATAGTTCCAGGAGCGCGGCCCGTTGCCGCCGGATTTCCTCAACCTCCAGTTCCGGTTTGCGGCGGTGGACAACCTCGGGATCGGCGTCGAGGATGAATGTAAGCGCGGGCCGGGGCAAGAAATAGCGGAGGAAAAGCGCCAGGCTGCGGCAGTTCCTCAGCCGGTAGCGCTGGGGGTCCACCAGGATGTCGTCAAAATGGCGATCGTAAATGATGCAGGTGGATTTCCACAGCATGGGGAGCTGCTGGAACCAATACCCTGCGAGGTGATCACCAAAATAGTAACATGTTTTAAGCCAGCACGCGGCCACCCCGCGCGGCGGCATGGAATGAGGCTGATCCACGACCGCTTTCTGGGCGCGCTGGAAAAGGTGGGGCCGGAAATGGAATTGGGCTTTGGCGCGGAAGCACGGCTCCAGAAGCGGCTCCATAGCGCCGATGAGCGTTGATTTTCCCACCCCGTCAGGACCCAGGAGGGCCACGCAGAGGCCGGTAGGGCAAAGGACGCGCCCTAGGACGCGCAGCAATTCCCCGAGCTTTAGCCCCAGGCCGGGCCGGTTGCGGGCGGCCATTTTAGCACACAGCGCCCGCATGTCGCCCATGGCTGTTTCCATCGCTTCGAGGGAGCCGTATTCCCCGCCCAGCAATTCGCGCATCAAGCATGCCGAACGCTCCGGCTCCATTGCCCAAAGTTCGCGCAGCCGGGGCAACACCTCGCACGCGGCTTTTCTTTTTCCCAGCGCCTTGGCCAGGAGGTACGCAAACTCCGTGGAAGCCGAGGGAACGGAAAACCCGCCCGCTCGGCGCCGCCCCTCCAGCAAGGTGGCGGCCTTCAAAATGCAGGCCCCGCGTTGCATGTAGTCCGAGCAAAGGTCGAGCTTCACGGATTGCCGGAGATCGGAGGGATTGACCGCAACGGTATAGAATGAGCAGACTTCGTGCTGGAGCGTTTGCACCACCAGCCACCCCTGCGCACCGGCCACCTCCCGCACCACCCTATGGACTGCGGGAATGTCGGCGTGCCGAACGGCATAATCGACATCGGAGGTCACTTTGTCCGGCAGTTTGTCGTAAGAATGCAGCACGACGTACTCAATGCCGTGGATGTCGAGCGCCGCGAAGAATTTCTCGAAGAAATCGCCGCTTCCGGTTCTCTTGATGGGAACGGTGGCATTTTGAAGGCTGCGATCTTGCGGCTGGGACATTGGGCGCATTTTCGCCGAAGGGCGGCGGCAAAACAAGCCGGTAAAGTTGGCTAGCCGGAACAGGCCAAACCGGACAAAGCCCAGCGTATCAACTGCGGAAGCCCGCGGGCCAAGTCATCTGCGCCATCTCGCGCAAGGCGCAGCCACGTGATGAGCGACACGCTTTGCCGGGCTTTCCAGGGTATAAAGCGAATAGTCGAAGGGCTTTTGCCAATAAACCCCACTCCACAAAAGGCGCGCTTTGTGCAGAAGCAAAATCGCGGGTCGGGCCATTTTGATGCGCCCCGGCGTCATCGCTGCCTTGGCGGGCTGTTCCCCTTTCGCAACCGGGCTTAGCGCGAGATTTTCCCCCGTATCGGCAAAGGTGGAAAGGAAACGACGCAGAGTTCCAAACCGCAAACCGCGCCGGAGCATCTCCATGATCCAAAAGAGATCGCCCGACACGCGCCAGCGCGTATCCAGGAAAATGCCCTGGTCCACCACCTGCCGCCTGACGAAAAGAGAGCACGAAAGCACAGGGAAGCGGAACCACAAATGGCTGAGCAAAGGTTTCAACCCATAACGGTGGCAGAGATAGCCCCCTTTCGCGTCGGTAACAACGGTATCCGCGATCAGCACGTCGGTTTCCGGATGGGCCTCGAAATACTCGCGAACCGAAGCAAGCGCTCCAGGGAGGTATTGTTCGTCGCAATTAAGCCAGGCGAGAATGTCGCCGGAAGCTTTGCGAAATCCCCGATTGATGGCGTCGTACATCCCGGAGTCTTTCTCCACATAGGCGGTAACCCGCGGCTCATGCAACAACCAGTCCAGCGTGCCATCGTCGGACCCCGCATCCTGGATAATATGCTCCACCTCGCACCCCTCTTGATCCGCGACGGAAGCGATGCAGAGCTTGAGCCATTGGGTATTCCGGAAACTCGGGGTGATGATGGAAAACTTCATGAGCTAAAAAATCGGCGCAGCATACATATCCCAAAACCCTAGGACACGCCACCCCTAATGACGGGGGTGCTGTGCGGCTGAGACACCTTGACCACCACTGCAAAGTAAGCTTTAATAAAAATTTTGTGAGCAGATGAACAAGAACAAGACTGTGGTGTTGATCCTCTCCGCAGGGAACATCTCCAAGAAGTTGCCTTTTCTTAGAGCGGAGTATTCGTGCCCCGCACTAATTCCAGTTCATACCCGGCCTTTGGGTGCATTGGTGATCGAAAAATACGCTCACAAAGACTTTGATGTGCACCTGTTCGTCGAAGAGTCGGTCAGAAATCAAGTAGCATCAGAAATCGAGCCCAGCCTGCACGGATATACCCTGCACGGATTGCACCCAACGGGTTCTGTGGTTGAAACCCTCGAAAATGCCTGCGCGCAGGTCGCCGGGGACGACGTTATCGTCAATCTCGTCACATCCCTGCCCATAGCAGTTCCCGAACCAATGGAAGCGCATGTGGCAAAAATGCCAGGGCGTGGATTATGGTCGGCAATATCCGACACGGGTGACGAGATCAAGTTTTACAAAAAAGGCGCCAAACTCGAACTCGGAGCCAAGGCATTCACGGGTATTTTTCGGGTGCCAGGAGCTGATCTTCTGCAAGCCCTAAACCAGGTTGACCAAAAAGACGATCTGCTCGCGGTCGTTGAACAACTTTCCCAAAGAAAACAAATTCTCTTTAAGGAAGTCGAATGGCTCGATTTCGGGCATGAAGGTAATTACCACGCCAGCAAGGCAATGCTCATTAACAGCCGCTCATTCAATTCCATTAAAGTCAACCGTTTCCAGGGCACGCTGATCAAAACGTCCAGAAACGAGCAGAAGCTGGCTCTCGAGGCAAATTACTTAAGCTCACTTCCGGAACCTTTGAAGATTCTGTTTCCGCGTCTTCTGGACCGCCGGGATACCCCGACTGGCACGGAATCGTACAGGATGGAGTATTATGGATACTCCAACCTCGCGGAATATCTGCTCTACTGGAATCTCAGCGAAGAATCTTGGTGGTGCTGTTTCGAAGCACTTGACATGATTCTTTCCTTTTTCCGCGCTTACCCCGCCTCGATTGGCTCAAATGCCTATTTCGATTTCCTGTATACCAAGACGGAAAATAGGATTTGCCAATATCTTGAATCCATTACCGACCTGGATTTTAGAAGAAATATATTGAGCGGTGGGCTCAAAATCAACGGTGCAGCCATTCCGCCATTGGACGACATCGTAAGTTTTATAAAGAAATCAATTTCCCAATCGTATAACGAAAGCCGGTTTTGCATCTTTCATGGCGATCTTTGTTTCAACAACATCCTCTATGATGCCAGCAGCGGTATTATAAGGCTGATCGACCCCAGGGGTTCCTTCGGCGAATCATTCCCGGGGATCTACGGAGACCATCTCTACGATCTCGCCAAAATCGCGCATTCTTCAACGGGAAACTACGATTACCTCGTCAACGGCCTCTACAGTTTGCACGGAGAAGGGCAACATATGGAACTCAACTTCCCGCTTCGCCCGGCTTCGTCATGGCTGGATGAAATGACGGGGTGGCTAATCAATAAAAACACCGATGACCCGAAAAGCGTCAATATCATCACAGGCTCCTTGTTCCTGTCCATGTGCCCGCTACACAAAGAAGACAAAAGAAGGCAGACCGCCTTGTTTTTGCGAGGGCTCCAATTGATCAATAATGAAGTTCAATAAAGAAGAAGATCAACATGAGAATTTGCATCGACTTGGACGGCGTCATCGCCGAACTCAAAAAACCCGGTCAGAGTTATTCCGATATCATGCCTGTTCCAGGCGCGGTTGAAAAACTCAAATCCATAAAGAAAGCCGGCCATTACATTATAATTCAGACAGCGCGCCACATGAAGACGTGCTGCGCAAACGTCGGCTTGGTTCAGGCAAAGATCGCACACGACACACTGAACTGGCTCGAAAAATACAGCGTTCCATATGACGAGATTTATTTTGGCAAGCCATGGGCGCAGATCTATATAGACGACAACGCCTTCCGCTTCTCTGATTGGGGCAAAATCGACCCTGACGGAAACAATCTGCCGACCAGCAACGAAGAATCGTCGCTGCGGGCTGCTAAAGGAAAGTAACAATATCCTATCAGGATCATTGGAGCGTCGGCAACGGCTCATGCAACAAGTCCCCCGCTTCATTCAAATGAAGGTTCCAATCATTGAAACATTAATCTATACAGCATGAATATCGTCATCCCCATGGCAGGTGCAGGCAGCCGCTTCGTGGACGCTGGGTTCAAAGACCCCAAGCCCCTGCTGAAAGCTCATGGAAAAACCTTGCTCGAATGGAGCGTGGACTCCCTGCCGCTTGAACTAGCGACCCGTCTGGTCTTCATTGGTCTGCGGGCGCATCAGAAAACGACCAGCATCGAGGACCTGATTCAACAGCGTTACAAAAAGCACAATCCGCAGTTCATCTGGCTCGACCATGTGACGCGCGGACAGGCGGAAACCGTAATGATGGCGGCGGATCTCCTCGACAAAGACAAGGGGTTGATCATTTTCAATATCGACACGGCATTTGAGTCCAGGAACTTGGTCAAACTGCTTCAAGACCCAGCCCATGATGGCGTTCTTGGCTGCTTCGATTCGTCCGAGCCTCGTTTCAGCTTCGCTAGAACCGACGGTGCCGGGAATGTTCTTGAGGTGAAGGAAAAAGTTCCAATTTCCAACCACGCGCTTACTGGCTTTTACCATTTTGCAAAGTGCGCCGATTTCCTGCAAGCCGCGAAGGCCGCAATTGACGCGAGCCGGACTGAGAAAGGGGAATTTTACGTCGCGCCGCTCTACACGGATCTCATTGCCAAAGGCAAGCGCTTCGTACTGGACCAAGTAGACTGCCACTGGATTTTGGGAACGCCGGATGAATACCGTTCTTTTCTTGCGGCTCCGATCAAGCCCCAGTGATCACCGCAAAACACCCTGACTACTTGAGGGTTTAAGGTTTCACGTATAAATACCCGACGAAAAATGACCACAGACAGGCTCAAACTGGCTATTTATTATAAAGATATTTATACCTTGGACCGTGCGGTCCCCCTTGAATCCAAAACGGTGGCAAAATCGCTTTCGACAGGCGCGGAGATAAAGGTCCTGGGAGAGGCAAAAGCGAAAAATCTAACCCCGGAAGGCATTGAGTCGATCAACTATAACGGATGGCTCGATCTGTGGATAAAAATCCGCCAACTTAAAGATTCCGGGATTGACGCAATTATCATTCAAGCGCCGTTCATTTTCAGTTCCATCGTCTCGTTGCTCTTTTGCGCCATTGCAGGCTTGCCGGTGATCATCCAGGATTTTGGACAGATCTCCCAAGCGGCGCTCCAGAAAAAATTATTCAAGGCGGATCCCGATGTACGCACCCTTGAGACTGCACAATACGGTGGGAGTCCGCAAAACGGCTGGAAAAACCGCGTCAAAGACGGCGTAAGCAGGGCAAGCAAAAGAACCGCTCTTTTGCTCATGCGACTGTTGAACGGGAGGGTCATCAAAGGCTGGCTGGCTTTTTCTTCTTTTTCCCGCGAACAACTGGCCTTGTATATCGGCGTAGATGCCACGCGTACTATCATTTTCCCATGGCCGGCTCTTCCGTGTCCTTTCACCCGTAACAACGCGAACAACTGGTATGAAAGCACGGGGAAAGAATCGGGCATGTTCCGGTTCGTAGTTTGGTCGCGCTTGGATTATTGGATGAAAGGAATAGATCGCCTCCTGGATGGCACCGCAAAAATGTTTCAGCAACGCCCCGATCTCAAGGACCGCATTAGAGTTTATATCATTGGGCCGGACTATGAAAACGGCGGCAGCACAACACAAAAGCATATTGAAAGGCTCGGCTTGGGAGGAACTGTATTCTGGCTCGCCCCAGGGGAATACCCCGCAGGATCACTGCAACCCTTGGCCGATGCAAACGCTTCCGTTCTGTTTTCACGCTGGGATGGCTTTCCGCGCGCCTTGCGGGAATCCCTGGCATTGGGTGTTCCCATCGTCGTCTCACGCGAAACTCACTTTGAAGACATCGTCCAGCAATTCCATTGCGGGTCTGTTGCAAAGAACGCGGATGATCCCTCATCCGTGGCGGATGCGCTGATAGCCACTTACGAAAATTCCCGCCAGCAGAACTTCGCAGAAGCGGCAATCAAGGCCCACGGCTCCCTTTCAATGGAAGCCCTCTCTCACAAAGTTTTGCCTTCCCTGGCGGCACTATTTAAGTAACAGAAAAGTAGTAATAGAGATGTGGCGCTACAGGGCTTCAGCTTTTCGCCACGGTTTCGATAACCTTTAGCCACGCCTTGCTCCAATTCTCGATATTGAATTCTTTTTGAACTATATCTCTTTGAGCTTCTCCAACCCGATTGCCATTGGCGATTGTTTCGGACATTGCTTTTGCCAAATCGGCTTCATTAGGCTCGGCCTGAACCGTCGGTAAATCGCGCAATCCCGCGACATTTGTGGACAAGGTGGCCGTGCCGCAGGCCATGCTCTCCAGGGCGCTGAGCGAGGTCCCCTCGCGGCGCAGCGTGGGGATGACGGTCAGCACCGCCGATGAGTAATAATCGGGCATCTCGCGATTTTCGGTGTGATCTTTGAAGGTGACGTACTTTTCCAAGCCAAGTGATTTGACGAGGCCGAAACAGTAGTTCAGGTAGGCGCCGGCGCGCTGTTTGCCCGCGATATAAAGAGTGAAGTCTTTGTAGTTGTCCAGTTGGCGAAAGGCCTTAATGGCCAAGTCAATTCCCCGGTCGGGCGCCACCTGGCGGGGTACGAGGATGATATTGCGGGCTTTTAGTTCTGGAATGCCTTCCGTCTGGCTAAAGCGGCGGGTATCAACGCAGTTCGGGATGAACCATTTACGGGGCGCCACCTCGGTAAAGAACCCGGTCGCAGGTTGAATGTTACACCCCAGGTGGCGCAGGTAGTGCGTGTCATTGACGACGTGAGGAAACTCGTTAAGAGAACGTCGCGCCGCCCATTCGTGGACCCGGTCATCCCATGTCATGTTTTCCAGGTGCCATTCAACGCCATGGGAAAGGATGATCGTCTTCGCGCTGAACTTCCCGAGCATTATAGCAGAGAAGGCATAGTGGGCGATGATGAGATCGGCGGCGGTCAACTGCTTCATGCTGGTCAGATAGACAGCAAGGTTAAATAGATATGGCTCGGGAATAATGCGTCCCAACCCGTTGATTCTAGGTACCGTGATGTTGTCTTCGGCGTGAACGCCCCGGTCGATCTGGATGACTTTTGAATCGTACCCAGCCGAACGGACAACCTGCTGAAGCCCTTCGATGTAAACTTCTTGGCCCCCGATGATGGGCCGGTAGTGTTGTGAAACCTGCGCGATCTTCATTCCTGGTAGATGTATTGAAGAGTTTGCTTCAGGATACGCGCCGAGGCACACCCATCTCCATAAGGATTATGGGTTACCTTTTTGCGTTGCTCGGCGATGGCCAGAGCCTTGGTCGCCTCGCTGACGATGAGATCGGAATCGGAACCGACGATTTTGGCGCAGCCTGCAGAAACGCCTTCGGCGCGCTCAGTAACGTTGCGGACGACAAGGACGTCCACCCCAAGGCTTGGAGCCTCCTCCTGAACGCCGCCCGAATCGGTAATGATGAGGGAGGCCTTGCTCATCATCCAGATGAAGTTGGAGTAATCAAGCGGTTCCAGGAGGTGAATATTCTTGATGCCCCCAAGGCTCTTGAATGCCTTGTCCCGGACGTTTGGGTTGAGGTGAACCGGGTAGACGATCTCGGCGTCGGAATGCAGACGCGCCAGTTCTTTGATTGCGTGGAAAATTCGCTCAAGCGGTTCGCCAAAACTTTCGCGGCGATGCACAGTCGTCAGCACGATTTTTTTCCTAAAATCGATGGCCGCGAATTTTTCAAAATAGGGGGCCTCCCCCTTTTTCCGGATCAAGTCCAAGCCCAGCAGCAGCGCATCGACCACGGTATTCCCAACCACCGATATTCCAGCTTCGACGCCCTCGCGCTTCAGGTTGTCGGCCGCGCCTTGGGTGGGAGCAAAATGAAGGCTCGCCAAGTGGCTGATAAGCACCCGGTTTGCTTCTTCTGGAAACGGGGAGTATTTGTCGAAGCTGCGCAATCCCGCTTCCACGTGTGCAACGGGAATCTTGTGTAAAAAGGCTGCGAACGCCGCCGCAAAAGCGGTCGTGGTATCCCCCTGCACAAAAACGATATCCGGTTTACATTGATCGAAGATTTCGGAGCAGCCGGTAACGGCTTTGGCCGTGAGGGTCGCAAGGGACTGGTTGGGGGTCATCAACTTCAGGTCGAAATTCGCTTGAATTCCAAAAAAGCAAAGTACCTGGGCAAGCATTTCGCGGTGCTGGCCAGTAAGGCAAATTTGGGTCCGTAAGCTTGTGCATTTTTGGAACTCCTGAACAATGGGTGCAAACTTGATCGCTTCCGGGCGCGTCCCAAAAATAAAGAGAGCGGATTTAGACTGTGTCGCCATGATCTGATTGTTTCTCGAATGTTTCAATAATGTCACTGATAATCTGCCGCCAACGCTTTATAAAGGCGTCTTGACTAAATTGTTCAGCGACCGCTTCCAAAGCTTTCCGGCTGCGAAGCGCAAGCTCCTCCGGAGGCATTTGTGACGCTGTCCGAACCGTTTCAGAGATCGTTTCGACGCGGAAGTCCGGCAGGCAAAAGCCAAAGTCGTCCGTGTCAACCCCTGCTTCCTTGGTGACGATGGGAACCATACCGGTTCCCATGGCGTTGATGATAGACCCCGGCGATCCCTCCGAACAGCTCGGCAGGATTACATAGCCGCATCGCGTGACCAGCCGACGGAATTTCGGCCCTCCGATATCCACCCATCCGCAAGGATGAATGTTGGAAGAATGGAAGAGTTCTTTGCGATAAACTTCGCAAAAATCGGGCTCATCCTGATATTTCGAACAAATATACAGGTGGAGATCTGAACACTGTGAAAAAGCATCGAGCAGCAAATCCAGCCCTTTGCCAAGCTGTTGCCTGCTCCCCAAAAACAAGAAATTCGATCTGGCCTCTTCCCAGTTCCTCGGCACCGGCTTCAGCTCTGGGAAGCTGTAATTGTTAAAGTCGTAAATGCGCTTGGGGAATGCGGATCGCCACGAGCCGGTGGTGAACTTGTTGCCAAATCCTGCCATGGCATCGGCAATCTTCAGAAACGGCATTTCTTCCTTGTCCCAAACCAACCCCGTCGGCTGCCTCCCTTTTCGCTCGGCGTAGTATCTCGCGCGGAGCGCCTGGTTGCTGTTGTGCACGACGTGGTTTGTCCCGGAGGCCAGATAAACTTTGATAGTCCTCGGGCCGAAGGCTTTTTCGAGCCCCGCATAATCCACTCTGTGGTTGATGACAAGATCGTAGGTCGCCTCGGCTTGGAATTTGCGATCCACAATATCGACAACATCCACAGTGTACCCAAACTCGTCCAAAACAGTGGCGATCTGAAGGGCTTGCTTGAGACTTTGGTGGTACCGCAGAGCGGGGTGACCTCTCTCAAGGTGGAAGGGAAGAGCGCGATAAACGAGGAGCGCCCGCTTTCTTGATGCCGGGTCACGATGGAAGCAATTGAAAACCGGCTTGTTCAAACGCACCCCCCCAAAAAACCGGCCTTCCACGGCGAAAATTATTTTCTTTAGGCAATCTAGCATGCGTTCAATTAGGATTTCTTAATTTGAGCGGCTTTCCTCAAAAGACTTATAAGGGAACCCTTTTTGAAGCAACCCCTTTCTCGGCGTTGTCCGCTCCCCGCCAAGGGAATAATGGCCTTTACGCAATGGAAAGCAATGGGCCAGGAAAAGTATCGACAGAGAAGGGATGGGGAGCCTAATTCTTACCAATGCCAAAGGTTTCGGTCGTTGTACCCACTTATAATTGCGCCAAATATCTCGGCGAACTCTGCCGTTCCCTTCAAGCACAAACGTTCACAGACTTTGAGGTCATTATTTTGGATGACGGCTCCACGGACGATACGAAGGAAGCTCTTGGGGAGTTCCTTTGCGATCCCCGGTTCCAGTTTCTGCGTTGGGAAAAAAACAGGGGTGTCAACCGCGCCCATTTCGTCATATCGACCCTTATTCGTGGGGAATACTGGTGCAACCCCGGCGCGGATGATGTTTTGCACCCCTCATTTCTGGAATCACGAATCAAGTTGATGGAAGCGAATCCTCACGCGGGGCTGATTTATGGACCAGTCCGTGCGATTGATCCCACGGGTATGCCATTGCCCGATCAGGGAATTTCATTGGACATTCCCGCGGAACTGGATGGCGAAAAAGCCCTGCAGGTGTTATTGCAGCACAATATCATAGCTACCTCCTCCGTCTTTATTCGAACGGCTGTGACTCGCATGATCGACGTCTATTTCGATACCCAATGGCGCTATGCCCAGGACTGGTATCTCTGGCTGTTGCATGTGGCGACGGGGTTCGACATTCTTTGGGACGAAAAAATCCGGACGGATTACCGGGTTCACCCAACCTCCCTCACAAAGAGCCCCCAATACCAGAGCATTAGAAAAATCGAGGTTCGGTTGGTTCCCCTTTGCGCCCTAAACTTCGCGCGGCAATATTCGTTGCAGGCCCAGCGGCTTTACCGTCGTTGGCGGACTTTCTACTACGCCGGTTTCCTCAAGACAGCCACCCGGATGTTTTTTGAGGGCAAGCTAAAGCGGGAATGGCTGGAAGATGCCGAATACGCCTTTTACGGCAACGGCAAAGGGAGGGGAATCCTGTTTGAAGTGTTGCGCCATCTCCCATCCGTGCTTTGCTATCTTATTTCAGAATGGAAGGCGCATGCCCGCCAGCGGTTCTATGTTTCAGGCTTGGCTTCCATAGACAACGACTTGTTCAAAAAAGCCGATTGATGCCCGGAAGGAAGCACTCCAGCCATTGATGAAACAAACCTCGCAGATTTTACGGAACGTAACGAGTTCGTGGGGGCTGCTCGCGATCAACTCGGCCATTCAGTTGGTGCAGATCCCCATCGCTCTCGAGGCACTTGGGAAGGCGGAATTTGGCTTGTTCGCGATTGTCTCCCAGATGTTGGGCATGTTGATGTACGTGGAAATGGGGGTCTCCGGAGCACTCGCACGACTTCTAATCGACGGATTGGCTCAGGGGCACGAACGCTATCGGGCAGTCTGGTCCTCCGGCGTGGTGCTTCTTCTGGTACAGTCGCTCATCATTTTGGGACTGGTGTCCGCTTTCGTTCCGTTTATCGACAAGATCTTCAATATCCCCCCTGAGTTAAGCCTCACAGCGAGGCACCTGTTTCTCGCCTGTGGAGTTCTGACGGCTATTCGCTATTTTTTCAATCTCTTCAACCTGTCGCTTTTCGTCAACCAGCGCCTATCCATCTCTAATGGCCTCGGGATCATCGGCTGTGTTCTGGGGTTTGGGATTTTTGTGGTCGCAATCAAACTCGGCTTCGGCCTTTGGGCTTACTTCTGGAGCATGGCCCTGGGTTCGGCTTTTGGAATCATAGCCAGCTTTCTTGTCTGCTATAAACACAGCCTCGCGCCAAAATTTGGCTGGTCTCTCATCCAGTTGAACGAGGTTAAGGAAATCTTCCATCTCGGCCTGGACGTTTTTTTCATCACCCTTTTCAGCACCTTCACAATGAACTCTCCGCTGCTGTTTGCGGGGAATATTTTGACGCTTTCGGAAACCGCGGCGCTGGCGGTGAATCTAAAGCTATTCGGGATGGCCCATCAGCTATTCGGGCGGATTTATTCCGGAACCGAACCGGTGTTGATGAAAATGGTCAGCCAGGGCGACTTCGCGGGGATGCGGTTTTGGTGGAACCTCGCGGCCAAGTCCGCTATGACTTGCGCCATCTTTGCTGGTGGGTGCTTGTTTTTGGGCGCGCCGCTCGTGGTCGGCTGGTGGACCTCTCCGAACATGGTACTGCCTTGGGCGGCGGGCATTTTCTTTTGCCTGATGCCGCTGCGGTTCATGATGCACCTTGTCCTGGTTAGTTCGCTTGTGATTTTCAAAGGAATCCGCCATGTTCGTTTCAGCCTGGTTTGGGAGGCTTTTGTCTACTCCTGCCTAATATTGCTTTTGGGCAAACACTTCGGCGTAACGGGTTTGCTGGCAGGAATTATCCTAAGCTTTCCCCTGGGGGCCGTATGGCGCGGAGCCGCGTGGCTGGCCAAGTTAAGCCAATACCCCCCCGCCGAATTGGCAAAAACCATCGCGCGAACCCTAGTCCCGCCTCTATCCGCATTAGGCTGCATCATCCTCATCTCCCGGGAGGAAATGCTTGGCCGACTGCCTTACGTTGTTGGCATGTCCATCCTCTGGTGCGCGATCAATGGGATCGCATTTTACGGGATCGCTTTGACGAAATCTGAACGCAGTGCGATTGCTTCTTATCTGCTAAGGCTCCTGCCCAAACGCCAGGCCGCCGAAGGTTAGAGCCTTTTACATTGAAGTGCTTAAAATGCGCCACAGCGGCCCGCGCCGCCGATCCGCGTGTAAACAACGAAATCTAGATTGCTCCAGGCGAAGGCCGACTACGGAACAAAACCGCCCGTTTTGCGGGGGGTTGGAAAGTCGGGAAATGCAAAGCCCGCCCCTTCGCGAAAAGGGTCTTTATTCTCGTCGGAGACGGCGGCCTGTTTTTCCTTCCATTCCGCAAGAGACCTATCGATGAGGCTCAGCATGGCCACCGAATAAATCATAAGGGGTATTTCTGTCTTATAGCTCCCGAAGATGAAAATAAATTTAAGGGGAAAAAACACGGCATCAATGCCGATGAAAATTGAGAAGACAAAATAGGGCGTCCCCCTTGCCCTCCCGATCAGCTTCCATGCGAATATGGCCGCACCAAACATCAGGCACAGAATGAGAGCCAAACCCAAATACCCCGCGAACTTAATGGCGGAGAGCGGGCCGCTGTGATAATCGCCCGTAATCGTCAGGGATTCCTGGGAATTCCGGTTGGCGCCAATCGTGCAATCGTAAAAGTCTCTATAAGGCAGCCCAAAACCATCTCCAAACCAGCGGTCGTGAATATATTGATTGGAGTTCCAAACATTCTTCCATATCTGGACTCTCCATCCCGTTGAACCTTCGGCGTCTTCAATGACTCTGTGATCCCAATTACCCGGCAAGAAGGCCAGCGCGCGTTGAGCGGGAAGTGGGAGATCGAAAAGAACCCCATTCATGAGGATGATACAAATCAAAATCGGAGCGGAAATAAAAATGAGCGGCATGACCTCCGCAATCCCCCTCCGGAAATAACTTCCCAAAAAGAAAAATGCGATCAACCCCATCAACTCGCTTCTGAAGCCCGAGCGAAAAATGAAGAAGACCGCCAATAAAAACATGAGGCAGCGCCCAAAGAACAGGGGGTTGACTAAAGTAATCGGGTTATAGAATGAGGCCAAGAGGCGTCCAATATCCGTCCCAATCTTGCCCAAATACCCCTCTCGTTGAGTTTCCGTATTCGACGAATCTGTTGCGAAATAGGTGTCCACTGAAATTCCCGTGTAGATTCCACCAATAATAGGCACCGTCGAGGGGAAGTGATAGGTTATGAAATTGATGATCCCCACCAAAAAGTTGCCCCCCAATGTGAGCAGTGGAAAAATTCGAGCCAGCCGTGGAGAAATGGTAAAATGGGCGATGATCCAGTATGCTATAGCCGCGAATGCGATATCAAAATAGGGACGCCCACCCACAAGATCTGTTTTTATCGAAGCAGTGCCCACGGGATTCCTGACGAACATCAACAAAATGTAAAACAAATTGATGAGCAAGATGTAGTCGAGCCATTTGTAGACTGGCTTTGTATTGACGATCTTTAGTGCCTTTAGCGCGAATATGGCGAATAGCACGTAGATGATGATCGCGTTGCATAACGGCAATTCGCCAGGCAGTCCGATCATCTTCCCTTTCAACAACCAAGTTAAGGGAATTAGCAGCCAGATGTTCGACCGCATCACTAACGCCACCGTGACACCAATGATCCCGCCAATAAGCATTAGCGTCCCCTGCAGACGGTAGCTGCCTGTCCATTGCCCGCATACTGCGGCAAGGAGGCACCCCAAAACGGTGATAATGGTAACGCTCAAGTATTCCGAGAGCTTTTCGAGTTTCATCAGTATCTTGAATTTGGCATGAACGCTACCGTTTCAATTCCCCCATTGGAAGGGCATTTTGAGATCATTTGAGGCGATATTCCGCCGAAAATTGGGTTGATACTCCGAGCGCATCCATTTGAGGTCGCGACGTGAAGCCATCACTGCCGACGAGCGGCTTCGGACAGTCTCGCCTGCGGAAATTTTATGTCAGGTTCTTTGTTTTTTTCTCCACAGCCCGGTGGTGTGTTTTATCGAAAACCCGACCCGGTGCTCTGGATGTTCCGGTGTATAAATGGAGTAACTCTTTGGTGGTTCGAGCTTCTTTTCGAGTAGGATACGCTTGAAGGCAACCCATTTGCCAACCCCCCAGACCCAAATTGGTGAGATGCCTCGAATTTTGGTGTCGTAGCGATGAGCTTCTTCCAGAAATGCCGCGGTCCAGCCGAGGTTCTTGCCCGTTTCGGCAAATACGGAGACCAGCCGGTTGCAGCAACCAATGGTCACTCCGGCATCAAACAGATCGCAATACCAGATTTTATCCGCAATAACGCGCCACTGCGCATCAAACAAAATCCCGCGTTTCTGGAAAACGGCGGCCCTCTGGAAGGTTGCTGCCGTAAGACCTCCGCAATTATAGTGAAATATAAGCCATGAAGGTTTGATGCTGCGCCGATGGCAGATATAGCGGCCTTCAGGATTCACCACGATCGTATCCCCTAAAAACACTTCCATTTTCGGGTGTTGGGAAAACCATTCGGCAACGGTTCGCAACGCATCCGGTAAATACTGTTCGTCGCTGTTGAGGTGCGCCAGAAAATCCGCCTCCAAAGGAGCTTTGGCCCACCCGTTATTAATGGCGTCGTACATCCCCTTGTCTGGCGCGATTTCAAACGAGAAGGAGTAGTTGCCCCTCGGGTTGCGGGCGCACTCGGCGGCGTATTCTTTCAGCCATTCGCAAGTCCCGTCTTCAGAACGGCCATCCTGGACATGATGATGAACCTCGATGCCAACACCCGCTTGATCGGCAACGGAAGCAACGGCGCAGGGCAGCCATTTCAGGCTGTTAAAGCTTGGAGTTACGACCCAAAATTTCACAAGCATAATCCCGAAAATATACGCACCTGGCTACGAATTGCTAAATTAGAATCTGTCACGAGGAATAACTATTGATGGCCTCTGTGAGCAATTGAAGGTAGCTGTGCAGACCGAAACGTGCTTTGAACCGGTTTCGCAGCGTTGCGGAAAGATCAGTTTTTGCAATCACTTCCAGAGCATCTGCGATCTGTTTTGGAGAACGGGGATCGACCATCCCGACGTAGTCGGGCGGCAAGATTTCAGGGATGGCGTTCCAGCGGGTCGCCACAAGTGGCAAGCCGTAAGCCATGGCTTCCACCACAACAAGACCAAAACTCTCAGCGGCGTAATAGCTGGCAAAAGAAAGTCCGTCACTAATCTCAAAAAGGCGCTTTTTCTCCTGGCCACCGACAAAGCCAACGTAGTCCACGGAACCATTGAGATCCGGAAGGGCAATTCGGTTCCGGAATTCCTCTTCTTCCTTGTCTTCCATAAAATTCCCCGCCACGGTCAATTGTATTCTGAGACCGTTTAGCCGCTGGTTGAAAAGAGCCACTCCCTCCAATGTGTCAAACAGGCCCTTCTCTCGAGTACAGTGGGAAATATAAAGGAGGCGAAACTCGGCGGGAGGTGTTCCCTTTTGCCGGGATTCCTCCCATTGGTGCATTAATTCGCTCCACCGCGCCTTGCGTCGACACAGGAGATCTGTCTCAAAGTCTGGGCAGGGGTCCGGAATTCCATTGGGAACAATAGCGATGTGCTGCGAATTGAGCCAGCAGGCGTCTCGCGAACTGGCTTCCGCTAGCGCGATGGAAAGCTGGGGCCGCCCAAGAAGCAGCTTTGTGATACGACGTTCGAGACGGCTGCGGCTGTTTTCAAGCCAATCCGTCAAACCCGAAGCGTGCCAATGAAGGATGATCCTCTTGAAAAAGGGGCGGCAGAGCACCATCACAATCCAGTCGCGATAAAGGGGGCTCTCCTTACCGGGAGCTGGAACGTAGTAAAACTCACGAACGCCATACCGGAACCGAAGCCAAATCGCTTCTATGCAATACCAAAGCAGGAGAAAGAGCTTGCTCAATCGCATTGAGCCAATGTCTTCCATGTTTTTCGAAAATCTGCAGTTGATGTGATAGCACTGGATCTGGCTGGCTGAACTCTTGCCCGTTTCCCCCGCACCCTCCCCAAACCCCTCAAGCATGAGGCTAACCATAAAACTTTGGCCATGATAAGGAGGGGGGGTATGGGCAAATACCAGGAGTTTTTTTTCAGACGCTACATCATGCCCCGCTGGCACACCATATACGCCTCCCTTCAAATAGGCCACCAACGCTTCCATCACACTTCCAATGCCCCAAGCGCGAACAAAATGCCAGAAATTTCCCGGCATTGTGCGTAAAATCCGCCGTCCATAAGCACGATGCAGGGCAATATACGCGACGTTTTGCAACATGATGGCTCCCTTTCGCCGTTCCAAAGCGCGCGTTTCGGCGACAAGGGCGGGCGAGGGCGGAAGGTGCTGAACCTGGACTTCCGGCACATAGATGCCCCGGGCCCAAGCCGTTACGCGCAGGCTGAAATCCAGATCTTCCCCACGGACCAAAAAGTCCTCCCTATGAAAGCCGACGGACTCCAAAGCGCCCCGCTCCACCAGCAGAGAAACACCGGTGGCCCATGAAAACGGGATCGCCTTTTCCCCAAAACGTTTGCGGTATTCTTCGGGCGTGCGCACCTGGCGTTTTCGGACGGCGTTAAAAACGGAACGTTCAAGCAATCCGGGGAACCACCCGATTTCACCCTTTTCGTCAAGCACCATGGGACAAGCCGCGATGGCTTTCTCTTCATCCATGGCAGCAAGGAGTATCTCCAGCGTTCCCCGCGTGACTACCGCGTCATCGTCCATGATCCAAAAATGGGTCAGTTTATCCCCGTAACGGCGGAGTGCCTCTTTTTCCGCAAGAGCAAGACCGCCTCCACACCCAAGATTTCGCCCCGGCACAAGTCGCACCACTTCCAACCTGCCCTTAGCCGCCTCGACTACGGCGGATGTTGCCGGATCATCAGCATTGTCCGCGACAACCACGGCCAGGGGAACTGAAATGGACTCTAGGGAACGGAGGAGACGAGCGAATTCTACAGGCCTCTTATACGTTGCGACAACAATGCCCACAAAGGGCACTCCAGGTTTGTCGTCGGGGACAAAGTTCGCCGGGATTTTTCTGTTTGCGGCCAGATAGCGAATGTGCGCCTCAACTTCAGGCCAAACGAGGGCCGGGGTGAGGCGCGTCATGCAATAGGGTTCCGGGAAATGGCAATAATCGAAACAAGGGAGCCGCGAACAAAAATCACGCCGAAGCACCCGGTGCCAAGCGCCCCAAGGCCGAAACCAACTGGGCTCAGTCGGCCCAAAAAGTGAAATGGCGGGCCGCTCACAGATCGCAGCCAGATGCCCGGGACCGGAGTCGTTGCAAAGAACCAAATCGGCACGGCCAATCACGTTCGTCAATTCTGGCAGGTCCAAGTGCTCGAAAACCAGATTGGCCAGAGGGGCCAGTTCCATACCGTAACCGTCCGGGTCTGGAATGAGGATCAGGTAAAAGTAAAAAGCCTTCCGGAGCCTTCGCACCAATTCTTCAAAATAATGCACGGGCCAGCGCCGGACGGCGATGCGGGCTCCCACGTGCAATACGAGCAGAGGGAGATCGTTGCCTTCTAGAATCTGGTCAATATAACCGGAATGGTAGGATGGGTAGGTCAGTTTGGGATCCGCATCCAAGAGATTGCGATACCCCATAGCCGTTCCAAGGTCTCGCCAATCCTGCACTTTGTGTTGCAGAGAGCCTTTGCTCCGTTTGACCGCTGTGGTGAGCAGTGTGCCCTCTCCCCATTGGCTAAAACCAAAACGGCGCCTCGCTCCGATGAGTGTCATCAAGAAGTGGTCGCGAGGGTCGTTTCTGGCGCTCACCGCCATGTCGTATTTTTCCCGGCGAAGACGCAGGAGCAGGAAAAAGAAGTTCCTCAGGTTCCAATTCCAAATGCGGTATTTGTGAATGAACTTGGTCCAGCCCGCCTCGAAAGATATAAACCGGACGGAAGGGAAGCTCAGTTCTAGCAGCTCCTTCGCGTGGGGTTTTCCCAGGAGGTGAACCTCATCCCCGGCCTCAAGCGCCTTGCGAATCAGAACTGTTGAAAACGTCAGGTCGCCAATACCCCACAACTCGACAATCAGGATTTTTCGGTGGGGGGGGGGCATAGAGACAGCACACACATTTAAATTTTAAGATAGCCTCACAGAGAAATCTAGCCGCATTTTCCACGCACTCATGTTTCAGAGCGGAATTTTCTACCTACCTCCCGGCGAGGGCGCGGCGGGACCATCCAAAATCGAATCGCAAGGCCACCCCGAAGCGGATTTCCGTAATCCCATATAGGAGGTTAACTATGAAACAATACTGCAAATGGATGGCGGCCCTCTTTACGGTCGCTTCGGCCACGGCAGCGTTTGCCTGGACGGGTTCGTGTTCGTACGGACCATTCGGCGCAAGCAACTGTGGCTATTCCAGCTACCAACTCGCCCCGGTAGGCGAGAGGGTGGTTTACTACAACAACTATAATGAGCCCACCCCCGGTCAAGTGCTGGGCAACACCATCGCGGCCCCCTTCCACCTGGTAGGCAGCGCGTTCTCCTGGACGGGAAGAACGCTCAGCGGCCAACCGGCGGTGGTCGGCTACGGCGGCCTTGAGCCCGTGGGCGAACGCTACAGCACGGTTCGCGTGATCCGTTACCGGACGCTCGCGCCCGTGGGCGAACGCTTCGTAACCCGCAGCTACTACGGCGGTTGCAATAGCTGCCTGCCCGTGGGCGAGCGCGTGATTACCCGCACCTATAGCGGCTGCAGCAGCTGCGCAAGCAGCTTCTCCTGCCCGATGCGGACACGCCTCGTGACGCTGCATACCATGCGGCAAGCGCCCCAGCTCCTGCCCGTGGGTGAGCGGTTCACCACGGTACGGATCATCCGGCAACAACCCATGCTGATGCCCGTGGGCGAGCGGTTTATGACCATTCGGACCATCCAGCACCGCACACTTCTGCCCGTCGGGGAGAAGTTCACCACGGTGAAGGTGTTCCACCATGGCAAGATGCTCTCGCCCATCGGTGAAAAGTGCAAAAAACTGACCACTACCAAGGTCATCAAGCACCATGGCAAGAAGGTGATGCTCCACAAGACCACCTTCCAATGCGGCAAACTGCAACCGATTGGCGAACGGGTGATCATCCGCAGCCAAAAGGTGCTGCTGCCCATCGGTGAAAGAGCCTGGACCTCTTCCACCCTGAACTGCGGCTGCAGGTAGCAAAAATACAGCAACCAAGGCGGAAAGGCGGCCGGAAAAGAGACGATCTTTTCCGGCCGTCACGTTTTTTTGCTTGGTTTCGAGGGGTACGAAGGCTAAGCACTTTCGGGTAGAGCTAAACCGTTCCGCCCCGTTTTGGCTGTACAGGAACCCGTTTTTTCGGGCTTCAAAAACAGCCAGTCATGGGGTTGCCCGCGTTTTCTCATCACCACGCCAAAAACCAAACTATGAAAATCGCACCATTTGCCGGTATCGCACTGGCACTCGCGGGCATCGTCTTGCTCCAGCCTGCCTGCCAGGCCGAGCAAAAAACCGCGGGCCAAAAACCCCAGGAAAACCGGGATAAAATCAGCTATTCCCTCGGCGCCAACATTGGCAACAACCTCAAGCGTTCCGAACTCGATGTTAACGTCGATTTTCTCGCCCAGGGGTTGAAGGACGCCTTCGCGGGCAAAACCGTGCTGACCGATGAGGAAATGAAGGCCACGCTCCAGAGCTTCGAATCCGATATGCAGGCCAAGATGATGGCCAAGCAGAAGGCGCTCGGCGAAAAGAACAAGGCCGAGAGCGAGAAATTCCTCGAGGAGAACAAGAAGAAGGAAGGCGTGGTCACCACCGCCAGCGGTCTTCAATACAAAGTCATCACCGAAGGCAAGGGCCCCAAGCCCAAGGCCACCGACACCGTGACGGTGAACTACCGCGGCACGCTGATTAACGGCACCGAGTTTGACAAGAGCAAGGAACCCGTCACCTTCCCGCTGGAAGGCGTGATCCCCGGCTGGACCGAGGCCCTGCAACTCATGCCCGTGGGCTCCAAGTGGCAGATCGTCATCCCGCCCGCCCTCGCTTACGGCGAACAGGCTCCGCCCGTCATCGGGCCGAACCAGGCGCTCATCTTCGAGGTGGAACTCGTCGGCATCAAGGCTCCTGAAAAAGCGGACGCCACCCCGGCCGCCGAGGCTGGCAAGCCCGCCGAAAAGAAATAGGGTCTTTTACCCGTTAAATTTAAGCAGCCGGAGCCCGCAAAGCTCCGGCTGTTTTTGTTTCGCATTTCGGCGGTCCTGGCGGATATTATTTGACCGCAATACGCATGATCGACATCAAAGCTGACAATATGGTGGAGCGGGCGCTGCTGGTGGGCGCTTACGTGGAAGCCAGCGAGAAATACGAAGCCGAAAGCCTCCTGGACGAACTGGAGGAACTGGTGCGCACCCTCGGCATTCCCGTGGTGGAGCGCCGCCTCGTGCACCACCGGGAAAACCACCCGCGCTATTTGATCGGCTCGGGCAAGGCGGAGGAGATCGCCGAACTGCTCAAGGCCAACCAGTGCGACGTGCTCATTTTCGACAACGAGCTTTCCCCGGCCCAGCAGCGCAACTGGGAGGAACTGACCCACGTGACCGTGGCCGACCGGGAGGAGATCATTTTGGACATTTTCGGCGCCCGCGCCCGCACTCGCGAAGCCCGTCTCCAGGTGGAGGTAGCCCGGCTGCAATACTCGCTGCCCCGGCTCACGCGCGCCTGGAGCCACCTGGGCCAGCAAGGGGGCGGCATCGGCGGCAAAGGCGAGGGCGAAAGCCAGTTGGAACAAGACCGCCGCCGCATCCGCAACCACATCGACCGCCTTAAAGAGGAGTTGCAGCAGGTGCGCCGCGCCCGCGCCACCCAGCGCAAGGATCGCAAGCGCGCCCCGGTGCCCAACGCGGCCATCGTGGGCTACACCAACGTGGGCAAATCCTCGCTGCTGCACCGGCTCACAGGGGCCGATGTGCTGGTCGAAAACAAGCTTTTCGCCACGCTCGACACCACCACCCGCAAAATCGCCCTGCCCAACAAGCAGCCGCTATTGCTGACGGACACGGTGGGGTTCGTTCGGCGGCTGCCGCACGAGTTGGTGGAATCCTTCAACGCCACGCTGGAGGAGGCGGCCCTTTCGGATTTCATCATCCACGTGCTGGACGCCTCGGCCCCGCGCGTGATGGAATTTTACGAAACCACCATGCGCGTCTTGACCGACTTGGGCGCGGACACCAAGCAAATGCTGGTGGTGCTGAACAAAATCGACAAAGTCGGAGATCCGGCGGTGCTCGCGGGCCTGCGGCGGCAATTCCCGGCGGCGGTGTTCATTTCCATCAAAGCCGGGGAGGGGCTGGAGGAATTGGTCGAGCGCATTTCGGATTTCGTGGGCGGCAGCACTCAAACCGTGGAACTGCGCCTGCCCGCCGCCCGGGCGGACCTGCTGGCGCGGCTGCACCGCGACGGCACGGTGGCCAGCCTGGAGTACGACGGCGATGTGGCCTGCGTCGTGGCCACCGTTCCCAAGCGGGGGCTGGAAACGCTGGCCCCCTTTATGGTCAACCCTTCGTTGGTTCCGTAATCTTAAATATTACTTCTCCGGCGTGAACACCACGGCGCGCAGATTCATGGCTCCCGCCTGGGCTTTGACCGCCTCTGAACGCTTGGTGAGAGAGAGGTCCAGGTTGACTCGCCCGGCGCTTTCCACCTTCAGCGAACCCAGCGGGAAAGTGCGAAACTCTTTGGCGTCCCGGGTGGCTTCCACCTTGCCCGCAAGGGACTGGCCGCCCAGGGCGAAGGCAAACTCACTCCCGGCGGCGGCGGGGGCGCAGGCGTATTCCAGCGCGACCCGGTAAACGCCAGGCCGGGTAAACGCCACATCCCACCGCAGGTAATCGCGCGTTGTTTTCCAAGAGCCGATATAGACGTCCTTGCCGTTGCCCTGCAAGGCGGCGGGGGTTCCCATGGAACTGTTGCGGCTCAGAATGGAAGCGTCCGCAGCGGCAAGGGTGAGCGAGCCGTCTTGAGCCTGGGCCACGGGCGGCACTGGCGCGGACCGCACGGGGCCGTCCAACGAAAGCACGATGACGTTCGCCACCGGGTCGGGCGCGGCGGCGGGAAGCTGGAGTTCCACGCTCTCTTGTTTTTGAACGACGCCCACGGCGGCCTTGGGATCGGCCAGTAGGGATGCGTGGCTCACGGGGTTGAGCAACGGCACGGAGAGCTTCCCATCCTTAGGCCAGTTGAGCACGTGCAGGTAGAGCTTGCCGGGCTTTTGGGTAGCCCGGCCCCACGGGAACGCCCGAGGAAACGGCGAGGCGGAGGTGCCATAGATGGCCTCGCCGTTGACCTTTAGCCACGCCCCCATTTCGCGCAGGCGCTGCACGCTCGTCTCGGGAATCAGCCCCTCGGCGGTGGGGCCGACGTTGAGCAGGTAGTTGCCGCCTTTGCTGGCGATGTCGATCAAGTGGGTCAGCAGCGTTGGCGTGCTCTTCCAATGGTCATCCCAGGACCGGAAACCCCAGGTGCCGTTCATCGTCATGCACGATTCCCAGTCGCGTCCCGGGTACCCCTGCGGTGGCACGAATTGCTCGGGCGTTTCGGTGTCGCCCTTGATGCCGCCGCCCAGGCGGTTGTTGGTGATGATGCCGGGCTGGAGCTTGAGCAGCGGGAGAAACGCCTTGGCCCGCTCAGGCGTCATGTCATAGGGGGTATCCCACCAAAACACCGCCACGGGGCCGTATTGGGTGAGCAGTTCCTTCACCTGCGGCTGGGCGACTTTGCGGAGATAATCGTCCATGGAGCCGTCTTGCGCCGGGTCCCAGTGCCCATTTTTGGCGGCGCCGCCCGGGTGGTTCCAGTCCTGCGCTTGCGAGTAGTAGAACCCGAGCTTGAGCCCCTGCTTGGCGCAGGCGGCGGCGAGTTCCTTGAGCGGGTCGCGCTTGAAGGGCGTGGCGTCGTAGATGTTGAAGGGGTCCGCCTGCGAATGGAACATGGCAAACCCGTCGTGGTGCTTGGCGGTGATGACGATGTACTTCATGCCCGCTTCTTTGGCGAGGCGCACCCATTCGTCCGCATTAAACCGGACCGGGTTGAACTGCGCGGGGAGCTTTTGGTATTCGGCCAGCGGGATTTTCGCGCCGTGCATGATCCATTCCCCGGCGGCATTGCGCACTTCTTTGCCCTCCCAAACCCCGCCGGGCACGGAATAGACGCCCCAGTGGATGAACAATCCGAACCGCGCCTCGCGGAACCAGCGCATGCGGGCGTCGCGCTCCTGCGGCGTTTCCGGCTCGCCAGTGGGAGAGACCAGACTGGCGGCTGCGGGCGCTTTTTCCTGCGCCCAAGCTCCGGGGGTGAAGATAGGTAGTGCCGCCGCCACGATGGCGGCGAGGGGGAAGTGCCGAATCGTTCGTTTCATAGGGGGATGGAGTTTGACTAAAAGGATCTATTCCTCGTGCGCCCGGCGGCCCCGGGCCTCGCGTTCTTTGAAGTAGAACTTAAGCGGCAGCCCGGTCCACGGGACTTCCTTGCGAATCTGTTTTTCGAGATACGTGCGGTAGCTGGGCACGAGCAGGTCCG
This sequence comes from uncultured Chthoniobacteraceae bacterium, assembly GCA_964513965.1. Lineage (GTDB taxonomy): Bacteria > Verrucomicrobiota > Verrucomicrobiia > Chthoniobacterales > Chthoniobacteraceae > UBA695. Next base: position 322,104 of record CAZEOO010000001.1, on the reverse strand, counting down.
TCTGGTTGACGAACATGAGCAGGCTGGGCGTGGGAATGGGGGTGAAGCGCGGGTCGTTGCGTTCCGGCTGGGTGGCATAGACCACCTTGAACCGCTTGGTGCCGCGCGCCGGGGCAGGGTGCGCGGTGAGCGCCTCGGCCAGGAGCCGATTAAGCGCGCCGGTGTTGATGCGCGCCCGCGAGCCATCGCGAATCTCCTCGATCAGCTTGAAAACCCGCATGACCCCCGACCCCTGAACGGCCGAGATGACGACCACGGGGGCGTAATCGACGAAAAAGAGTTCCGCCTTGATGCGCTCCAGCAGCGCCTCGAGCTGTTCCTTGCGGCCTTCGCCGTGGACGTTCACCAAATCCCATTTGTTGACGGCCACGAGGCACGGTTTGCCCGCTTCCTGGATCAAACCGGCGATGCGCTTGTCCTGCGAGGTGACGCCCTCCACGGCGTCCACGACCAGCACGCACAAATCGGCGCGGCGGATCGTCTTTTCCGAGCGCATGACGCTGAAGACTTCCACGGAGCTTTCCTGCTTGCCGGCGGGGCGAATCCCGGCGGTGTCGATCAAGATATACCGCTTGCCGTTGCGTTCGTAGGGGACGTCCACGGCGTCGCGGGTGGTGCCGGAGATGGGCGAAACGAGCGTGCGGCGGTCGCGCAGGATAGCGTTAATGAGCGAGGATTTGCCCACGTTCGGGCGGCCCACGACGGCCAGTTCCACGGGCGGTTCGGCATCGATGGCAGTCTCCACTTCCCCGGGTTGCATGGGCAGCCGCTCGCGCACGAGGGCCAGCAGTTCGGTGATGCCCCGGTTGTGCTCGGCGCTGATGGAAACCACGTCCTTGAAGCCGAGGCGGGTGAAATCGGCGTCCAGCTCGGCGTGTTTTTCGTGGTCAACCTTGTTGACGACCAGCACGAGCGGTTTTTGCACGCGGCGCAGCTTTTTCGCCAAAATCTGGTCCACGGGGTTGAGGCCGGACTGGGCGTCCACGACGAAGAGGATCAAATCCGCCGCTTCCATGGCGAGCGTGACCTCCGCCTCCACCTGCTCGGTGAAGCTGGTGTCCACGTCGCTGCCGATGCCGCCGGTATCAATGAGCTTGAAGCCGCCTTCCTCGCCGTTATTCCACGAGCACTCGGCGAAAATGCGGTCGCGGGTGACGCCGGGCTGGTCGTGCACGATGGAAATGCGCCGCCGGGCGAGGCGGTTGAAGAGAGCGGATTTGCCCACGTTGGGGCGGCCGACGATGGCGACGGTTTTCATAGGGTGTGACCTCCAGCTTGAAGTTGCCGGATGCCGTCGGCGACGTATCCGATGCCTGAGATAAGGGTGAAGACCCCGGCGACGATGACCAGCGCGTCCGTGCAGGGCCGGGGGGGAATTTGCAGTTGGTTGTGTTGCAGCATGGCCGCGACGATGGCCGCCATTTGCAGGGCCGTGGCGGTTTTGCCCGTCCAGCTTGGGTGAACGGCGACCTTGCCGTTATTGACATGGTGCAACAGGAGCGCCCCGAGGACCACCACGGCGTCGCGGCTGATGACGAGGATGGGGAACCAGAGGGGGAGCTGGTAATGCCAGGTGGAAAGGGAAAGGGTGATGATGGCCGCCAGGAGCAGCCCTTTATCGGCCAGGGGGTCGAGGATCACCCCAAGTCGGGTGCGCTGGTTAAAGTGCCGGGCAATGTAGCCATCCAGGGCATCGCTGGCCGCCGCCAGGGCGAACACGGAAATGGCCGCCACGCGCTGCCATTCCCGGGGGTCTCCCGCCTGCAAGCCGCTGCCGTAGTACATGGCAAGGGCCACGAACACGGGGATCGCGAGGATGCGCAGCAGGGTAATCTTGTTGGCGGTGGTCATGCCGGTTTTTAAGGGTGCTTCTGGAAGAAAGGCGAATATATCAAATGGCGGGGATTAGTGGCATTGAGAACTTGGTCTTTTTCTTCCGGGTGGATTTTGGCAGCTTGACCGGGGTGCCCAATTGGGATTTACTCTTCCATTGCCAAGACACCTCCCCTCAACCCCACGATTTTAGATCTGTTATGATCGAACTCGAAATCTACGCCGCCGGTGTTCGCGACCTGAATGTTATTCTGGAGCTGGACCATGCCTTGGAGACGATGCCCGGGCTTCGTTACAAAATCGACCGGAACCACGACATCGTTTATTTCGAGATCGAGGGGCCGACCGTCAGCGTCTCCGAAATCGAAGCCGTCTTCCGCCGCCAGGGGCTGAGCCCCCGCGTGGTCGGGCAAGTTCCGCCCGAGATGGACAAGAAAAAGACGCAGGTCCTTTAGCTTTCAGACCCCTCGCCTTCCCGCCAGTTTCTCTAAACTCCGCAGAGGCGCATGAGGTGGAACGAAAGCCAGCCGAGGAACGCCGTGGTGGGCAGGGTCAGCACCCAGGCCCAGACGATCCGCTGTACCACGCCCCACTTCACGGCGCTGATCCGTTTGGTGGCCCCCACCCCCATGATGGAGGTGGAAATAACGTGCGTGGTGGAAACCGGGATGCCCAGCGTGGTGGCAAAGTGAATGACGATGCCCGCCGAGGTTTCCGCCGCGAACCCGTGCACCGGCTGGAGCCGGACCATCTTGTGCCCCAGGGTGCGGATGATGCGGTAGCCGCCGCCCGCCGTGCCCGCCGCCATGGTCAAGGCGCAGGCAAGGATCACCCAGTCGGCCACGTGGAAATCGGGCGTGCGCAAGAAATGCAGGTAGGGCGGGAGGTTGTCAAAGGTACCGCTGCTGGTGCCGGTCAAAAGCGCGAGGGTGATGATGCCCATGGTCTTTTGCGCGTCGTTGCCGCCATGGCTGAATCCCATGAACGCGGCGCTCAGCAACTGCGCCTTGCCGAAAACTTTTTGGATCAAATAAGGCCGCAGCCGGTGGATTAAGATAATCAAGAGCGCCATGATGAGCGCGCCGATGACGAAGCCCGCGATGGGCGAGGTAATCATGGGGAGCACGACTTTCGGCCAAAGCCCCTCGTGCACCATATGCCCGTGTTTGGGAATCAGCGTGGACCACTTCAGCACGGACCAGTCCCCGCGCGTGGAAGCGACGGCGGCGCCGCAAAGCCCGCCGATCAAGGCGTGGCTGGAGCTCGACGGCAGCCCGAGCCACCAGGTAATAAGATTCCAAATGATGGCCCCCAGCAGTGCGGCGAACACGGTGGTCATGGTGACGACCCCGGTATCCACGATCCCTTCGCCGATGGTCTTGGCGACGGTGACGCCAAAGAACGCGCCGACCAGGTTGCAGCCGGCGGCCATGGTGATGGCCTGGCGCGGGGTCAGCACCTTGGTGGAAACAACGGTGGCGATGGCGTTGGCCGCGTCGTGGAAACCGTTGATGTACTCGAAGGCGAGGGCCGCCAGGAGAACGAGCAGGAAAAGCGTCATGGAGCGAGCGTTCTTCCCGAGGTTAGGAGTATTTCAGCACGACCTGGAAAACGACGTTCCCGGCGTCGCGGCACCGGTCGATGGCTTTTTCCAGCAGTTCATACATGTCCTTGAGGAAGATGGCGTCCTTGGCTTCGGCCTTGCCGTGGAAGAGTTCGCTTAAAAGAGCGGTCATAAAGCGGTCGGCGTCGCCTTCCAGGGTTTGAAGCTGGCCGTATTCATCCTCGATCTCCTCCACGTGCGGGTTGGTGCGCAGCGCCTTGACCATGGTGTTGACGGTGCTGGCGGCCTGCTCGAGCATGGCGACGTGCTTGACCATGCTTTCCACATGGTTGTTGAGCGGGCAGATGAGGAGGCGTTCGCCGATTTTCTCCATGGTTTTTGGAACCCGGGAAAGGGCGCTGGCGAGCGCCTCGATGTCCTCGCGCTCCAGCGGCGTCACGAAGGTGCGGCAAAGGCGGGTGGTGATTTCCTGGCTGATGCGCTTGTGTTTGCGGCGGCTCTGAGCGAGCAACTCCAGGGCTTCGTGGATGGCCCGTTCGTCGTCGATCTTGGGCATCAGCGCGCTCAGGATGCGGGCGCTGTTGTGGGCCTCGTTGGCGCTGGCCTCCAGGAGGTCGTAGAATTTGTCGTCGCGGCCGAAAAGTCGCTTAAGGAAGTTCATGGGTGAACTTCCACTTTAACCAGAGGAGGGGAAACCTGTAAAGGGAACTCGGGGGACCCGCCATGCGAGGCAGATCGAGGCGATGCCCCACTGTTTTTTCTCACGAAAGAAACGCAAAACCGCAAGGAGGGAAAAAAGAGGCGCGGAGAGTTTTTGGCAACCCTCCGCGCCCTGCCGTGCTTGGTGCAGGCCTCCTAGGGCTTCTCAGAGCAAGTAATGTTTTACAAATTGATGGAAATCACGTCAATGCTCTTTTAAAAGAGCATAAGCAGCGAATTTCCACGGCATATTTGCATCAATGGAATCCCCCATAAATGCCGTTGGACCCCAAGTGCGGCAATTGCGTGAAGCCGCACGGCTCACGCAAGAGCAAATGGCTGCCCGATGCCAACGCTTTGGCTTGAATATTACGCGGGGAACTCTCGCCAAAATTGAGGCGGGCGTACGTAGTGTGAGCGATCACGAGCTTCCATTGCTTGCCCAAGCGCTTTCGGCTCCCATCGCAGCATTATTTCCGAATAAGCCGTTGATCTTAAAAAGGAAACCGCGCAACCCAGTGGGTGCGCGGCGAAAACCAAAGCCTCAAATTTAACCTCCTCCTCGTTCCCGATTTCCAGAGCGGGTATTGCTTTTGCAACACCCGGCACTACATCAAGAGCCGCCAGATCCAAAAAACCACGGAGACCAGGACGCCCACCAGAACGAGGAAGAGCCACAGGCCGTCCCGTTTTTCGGAACGCAGCCGCCGGTGCCCGAAGGCCGGGTTGGCCATCGCGGAGATGCGGTAGACGTGCTGGTCCATGGTGGAGGTGCGGGTGAAGCGCGGGTCGTGGGCGAATTCCTCGCGCCGCCGTTTTTCCCGCTCCTCTTTCAGCTTCGGGGCTTCCTTGAGGAGCCGTTCCAGGCGCTCGCGGTCGCGGCGAAGTTTTTCCTCCGTTTCGCGCAAAGCCCGCGCCTTGCGGTCAATGGGCGTTCCGAACCGGGGGCTAGATGAAGATTTGCTGGATTTGCCGAACATGTCAGTGCAGAGCCAGGAAAGCGACCAGGCCAAAGACCCCCAGGACGAGCAGGGGCAGGGTGAAAGCGAAACCGGCCTTGAGCCAGTAGAGGAAGTCGTGACCGTAACCGCCGCCGTCCATCGCCTCTTCCTCGCCGGTCAGCGCCTCGGCGGGGTTTTCGGGCTGGATTTTGGGCAGCGATTTGCTGAACTCCGCCTTGGCATCGTCCACGGCGCTCAGCGCCTTGCTCAATTCGCGGTTCAAGTCGCCGCCTTCCCATGCCTTGGGGTTGATGGATTCGAGAATGTTGTAGTGCTGGGAAAATGCGGTCTGGATTTCGCGCAGCAGCTCCACGCGCTTCTGGGCGTCGTAAAGCTCGCGCTCCAGCACCACGGCGGCGCGGGTGAGCTTCTCGATCATCTCGCCCTTGCCACGGCTAAGCTGCTCCTGGCGGCGGGAGAGTTCTTCGAGTTCGCGTTTTTGCTTCTCGATCAAGTCTTGCTGACGCTTGAGCGAGAGGAGTTGCTCCTGGGCGCGCTGAACCTGGGCGTCGAGTTGTTCGGTGGAAAGTTCGTCGCCTTCCCCTTCGTTGGGCAGGTCAAGATAGGGCTCGTTGGGTTTCACTTGGGAAGAGGCTTTGGGAGATGAGAGAAGAGAATAAAGCGGGCGGGAAAAGGATGGCTTGCAGCGTAAAGACCCGCGCCAAAAACTCCAGTTTTTTCGCGGTTTTCCAGAAGGAAAAAAACGGCGGCCCGGGGTGTCAACGGCGGCTTGCCAGAAGAAGCCGAAATCTCTACCTTTGCTCTTCACGCGCCCATGCACATCCAGGATATTTTTTCCAGCAACCCGACGACGTTTTCGTTCGAGTTTTTCCCGCCGAAAACGCCCGAGGCTGCCGAGAGCCTTTTCAAGACGATCCTGGAACTGGAGCCGTACCTGCCCCATTTCGTGAGCGTGACCTACGGCGCGGGCGGCTCCACCCGCGAATTGACGCACGACCTCGTGCTGCGCCTCAAAACCGAGACGCCGCTGGACCCCATCCCGCACCTCACCTGCGTTTGCAACAGCGAGGCGGAGATCCAGGCCATCCTGGAACGCTATGCCGCCGAGGGCATCGGGAACATCCTCGCGCTGAAAGGAGATGCGCCGCTGGGCCAGGGCGAATGCCACCCCGGCGGCTTCCGCCACGCCGCGGACCTCGTGAAGTTCATCCGCAAGTTCAACGACTCCGGCGCGCACCCGGACCGGCGCGGCTTCGGCGTCGGCGTGGCCGGGTTCCCCGAGGGCCACCCCGCCAGCGCCAACCGCCTGGTGGAAATGGATCACCTCAAAGCCAAGGTGGACGCCGGGGCGGATTACATCGTCACGCAGCTTTTCTTCGACAATCACGATTTCTACGACTTCCGTGACCGCTGTGAACTGGCGGGCATTCAGGTGCCGATCGTCGCGGGGATCATGCCGGTGACCTCGCTTTCCGGCCTCAAGCGCATGGCCGAACTGGCAGGCCGCTCCCGCTTCCCCGCCAAGCTTCTGCGCGCTCTCCAGCGTTGCGGCAGCGACCCGGAGATGGTGGCGCACGTGGGCATTCACTACGCCTCCGAGCAATGCCTGGACCTGCTGGAAAACGAGGTGCGCGGCCTCCATTTCTACACGCTCAACAAATCCGACGCCACACGGCGCATCTTCTCCAGCCTCGGCCTGCGCGACTCGCGCACGGGCGAACACCCGGCGGCGTAAATTCCGCAACTTTCACCCACATTTCCCCTATGAACTACCTCGCTTCTCCCACTCGTTATGATTCCATGCCCTACGCCCGCTGCGGCCGCAGCGGTTTGAAGCTTTCGCGCATTGCCCTCGGCATGTGGCAGAACTTTGGCGATGTGGATTGCTATGCCACAGGCCGCGCCGTCGCCTTGCGCGCCTTTGACCTCGGCATCACTTATTTCGACCTCGCCAATAACTACGGGCCGACGCCCGGCTCCGCCGAGCTCAACTTTGGCCGGATGCTGCGCGAGGACCTTTTTCCCTACCGCGACGAACTCGTCATCGCCACCAAGGCGGGCTACCACATGTGGGAAGGGCCTTACGGCGAATGGGGTTCGCGCAAGTATCTGCTGGCCAGCCTCGACCAGAGCTTGAAGCGGATGGGCCTCGAATACGTGGATATTTTTTACTCCCACCGGCCCGACCCGGAAACACCGCTGGAAGAAACCATGGGGGCGCTGGCCCAGGCAGTGCGCAGCGGCAAAGCCCTCTACGCGGGCATCTCCAACTACCCGGCGGAGGTGACCCGCCGCGCCGCGGCCCTGCTGCGCGAGATGGGCACGCCCTGCCTCGTCCACCAGCCGCGCTACAACCTGCTGGACCGCTGGATCGAGAACGGCCTCACCGACGCCCTGGCCGAGGAAGGCATGGGGGCGGTCGTTTTTTCGCCGCTGGCGCAGGGGCAGCTTACGGGGCGTTATTTGCAAGGCGTTCCGGCGGATTCTCGCGCCGCCAAGGCCCGCTTTCTCAACTCCGAACAGGTCAAAACCAACCTGCCCAAAGTCCGGGCGCTCAACGCCATCGCCGAAAAACGGGGCCAGCCTCTGGCGGAAATGGCGCTCGCGTGGGTGCTGCGGCAACCGGTGGTGACGAGCGCCATCGTGGGGGCGAGTTCCGTGGCTCAACTGGAGCAAAACTTGCAGGCGCTCCAGCGGCTTGATTTCTCCCCCGCCGAACTCGCGGAAATCGATGCGGCGCTGGCGGTTTGACCCATTCCGGCATTGACCCGGTTGCGCCCGGGATGCGAATCTCGAATCCGCTCCCAACCCATGAATCTGCCCAACCGACTGACCACCGCCCGCTTCTTTTTGACGCTCGGCTTCGTCTTTTCGCTGACCGTGAACTGGCCTTATGCCCACACGCTGGCGCTGGTGCTGTTCATCGCAGGGAGCATCACGGACTACGCGGACGGCTACATCGCCCGGCGCGACGGTTTGGTGACGGATTTCGGCAAATTGATGGACCCGCTGGCGGACAAGATCATGGTAGCGGGAGCCTTTATTTGCCTGGTGCCGCTCTGCATTCCGGCGTGGGCGGTGGTCATCATCATCAGCCGCGAATTCATCATCACCGGCTTGCGGCTCTTGGCGGCTTCCAAGGGGCTGGTGCTGCCCGCCGAGGCGCTGGGCAAGCACAAGACGGGGTGGCAGATCGCCACGGTGATTTTCTTTTTGCTGGTGATGGCCGCGCGCGAGTTCAACGGGCTGGGCCTGAGCCTGGCGCTGCTGGACCGCATCCAGAACCGCATCGGCACGCCTTTGATCGGCGTGGCGCTGGTGCTGACGCTCTACTCCGGCTGCGGTTATCTCTGGAAAAACCGCAAGCTGCTCAAGACGGAGTAGGCAAATTATAACGCCAGCCCGACTCCGAGGCCGATAAACAGAGCCCCGGCGGTGCGCTGAATCCAGGTGCCGATGGCCGGGGTGGTGGCAAGTTTCCGCGCCACCAGCGAGGACGCCCCCACGATCACCAGGCACCAAGTCGCCCCAACCACGGTGAAAAAGCAGCCCAGGAAAATCAGCGGCCCTGTTTTATCCGCCGCGCCCGATGCCACGAATTGCGGCAGGAACGAGAGATAAAAGAGGATCGTTTTGGCGTTGGAAAGATTGCAAAAAAGCCCCGCGCGGTAGATGGCCCACGTCTCCGCGGGCGGCAGCTCCCCGGCGGCCAGCCCTTCCCGGCGCTTGGCAAAGGCAAGCTGCACCCCAAGGATGACCAAGTAGGCCGCGCCCAGCCATTTCACCGCGAGAAAGGCGGTGTGCGAGGCAGCGACGAGCGCGGAAAGCCCGAACGCGGCCCCGAAGGTCTGGACGAAGCAGCCGGTGATGATCCCCGCCACCGCCACGAGCCCGGCGCGGCGGCCCTGGGTGGCGGTGCGGGTGAGGATGTGGAGCGTATCCTGCCCCGGCGTCATCGTCAGGGCGATGCAGCTTGCCAGGAAAAGGCCTAGATGCTGGGTGGCGAACATGGAGCGGAGCCGGGGATGCCCAGCGCGGCCAGGAAGGCGTCCACGTCGCTGAGATCGTCGAAAAGGAAGTCCGGGCCGCAGGCGGCGAGTTGCTCGCGCGTGTGGCCGCCGGTGGCGATGGCCACGGTTTTGGCATTGATGGCGCGGCCGCATTCCACGTCATGCGGCGTATCTCCCAGCACGAAGATGCGCTCGGGCGGGAACTCCAGGCCGTAGCGGCTGCGAGCGCGGGCCTGGGCGAACGGCCCCAGTTCGTTGCGGTCGTGGCTGTCGTCGGCGAAGGCTCCGAACTCGAAGAACTCCCACACGCCGTAGTGCGAGAGCTTGATCTTCGCCCCCCGCTCCAGGTTGCCGGTGAGCAGCGCCAGCGCGATGTGGGGGTTGGCTTTGAGCTTTTGGAGCAGCGGCAGGATGCCCGGCAGCAAGCGGCCGTTGCGCCGCGGCAGTTCTTCGGCCAAGTGGCCGAGGTAGAGGTCAAGGAAGCGCGTCGCTTTTGCAACGTCCCAGGGTTCGCCGAATTTTGCGAAAACGTTGCGCGTGATGAGGCGGTCGGTGCGGCCCGCGATTTCGACGCCCTGCAATCCGTTTTCAACGCCGAACATGTCATGCACGGCCAGGCGCATGGAGTATTCGCCCGCGCCGCCGGAGGCGATCAAGGTGCCGTCGATGTCGAAAAGGAAAAGGTGGGTTTTGGCCGGTGCAGCGATCATGGAAGCCACAGGATGCCAGCAAATTCTGCCTAGAGCAATTTACAAAAAACTATAGCCGCGTCTTGGGGCGGCGAAGGGCGGGCCACCAAGCCATCCGCACGAAAAAAAGCGCGGCGGCTTTTGGGGCCGTCGCGCTTTTTGAAATGATCCCGTCTTGCCGAAGCAAAACGGGCGGTTTGTTTTTTTGGGGTTGCTGGAGCTTAGTAAGCGGCTTGGGCGCCCTTGATGTTCTTCTTGGAAACCCAGGGCATGAGGCCGCGCAGGCGCGCGCCGACTTTCTCGATCTGGTGCTTTTCACCAGCCTTGAGCAGCGCGTTGTACTTCTTGTAACCGCCTTGGTATTCTTTGATCCATTCCTTGGCGAACTTGCCGCTTTGGATGTCTTTGAGGGCGGCTTTCATCCGCTTCTTGGTGCCGGCGTCGATGATCTTCGGTCCCACGGAAACGTCGCCCCACTTGGCGGTCTCGGAGATGGAGAAACGCATGCCAGCGATGCCGCTTTCGTTAATCAAGTCGCAGATCAATTTGAGTTCGTGCAAGCACTCGAAATAGGCCATTTCGGGGGCATACCCGGCTTCCACGAGGGTCTCGAACCCGGCGGTGATGAGCGCCGAGGTGCCGCCGCAAAGGACGACTTGCTCGCCGAAGAGATCGGTCTCGGTCTCTTCCTTAAAGGTGGTCTCGATGACGCCGGCCCGCGTGCCGCCGATGCCCTTGGCCCAGGCGAGAGCGACCTTCTTGGCCTTCTTGCTCGGGTTCTGGTAAACGCTAATCAAAGCGGGCACGCCCTTGCCTTCGGTAAACTGGCGGCGGACGATGTGGCCCGGGCCTTTCGGGGCGACCATGATGACGTCCACGTCTTTCGGCGGGACGATGGTCTTGAAGTGAATGGCGAAGCCGTGGCTGAAGAGGAGCGTCTTGCCCTTGGTGAGGTTCGGGGCGATGTCCTGCTTGTAGGCGGCGCCCATTTTGGTGTCGGGCACGGCAACGAAAATGACGTCGGCTTTCTTGACGGCGTCGGCGGTGTCGAGCACTTCGAAGCCTTTTTCCTTGGCGACAGCGCGGGATTTGCTCCCCGGGTAGAGGCCAATAATGACTTTGACGCCGGAGTCTTTGAGGTTGAGAGCGTGGGCGTGGCCCTGGGACCCGAAGCCGATTACGGCGCAGGTTTTGCCTTTAAGGGGTTCGAGGGTGGCGTCTTTGTCTGTATAGATTTTGGCAGGCATATCTTCTGGTGTTTTGTCGGGAGGGAACTATTGATGCCGGGAAACGGCCACCTTGCCCGTGCGGGTAAGGTCGCTGATCCCGAAAGGTTCCATCAGGAATAGGAATTTTTCGATTTTGCTTTCGTTGCCGGTGATTTCGATGGCGACGTTAAGCGGTTGCACATCAATGATCTTGGCACGGAAGATGGAGCAAATTTGCATGACTTCGGCGCGGGTCTGGGCGTTGACGTTGACGCGCAGGAGCACCAGCTCGCGGTCCACATAGTCGCCGTCGCGGAAGTCCTCGATCTCAATCACGTCGATGAGCTTGTTAAGCTGTTTGGTGACTTGCTCGAGCACGGCATCATCCCCCATGACCACGATGGTCATGCGCGACCGGCTCGGATCGCGGGTGGGGCCAACGTTGAGGGTATCAATATTGAACCCGCGGCCGCTGAACATTCCTGCGATGCGTGTAAGGACGCCGAATTTATTTTCGACCAATACCGAAAGAGTGTGACGCATGTAGAGAGAACCCTGAGTGTCTCTCAAGAAGGCCGCTTTCGTCAAATTCAAAAAGATTAGCCTTTAACGGAGAATTAACAATTTCGGCCGCGCAGCTCAATCATCACTTAACAATCGAAGCGTCTATTGATGTGTAGGAACGATCCTACCCCAAATATCAAAACCTATGAAAAGAACGCTTGTAACGCTCGTCCTCGCGGCTGCCGCCTCTACTTTGACGGCGCTTGCCGCCGATCCCACGCCCACCCCCGCTCCGGCGGGCAATCCGCCTCCTCCTGCCCAGCAGGAAGGCTTTAAACGTCATCACGACGGCCCCGGCGGCCCGCTGGAATGCCTGACGCCCGCCGAACGCGAACAACTCAAAGCCGCTCACAAGACGGCCAAGAAGGATCCGGCTGTCGTCGAAGCCAAGAAGAATCTCGAGACCGCCCACAAAGCCTTTATGGAAGCTGAAAAAGCGGCGCTGCTCAAAGCCGACCAGACGCTGGCCCCCGTGCTCGACAAGCTCGAGAAGGCCCGGAAGGAACACCACCCGCGCAAAGGCGGGCCCGGCGCGGAATAGTACAACTTAGCGGGGTAACCCCTGGGGAGGGGACTTGGCCCCGCGAAGGGAACAACCGGGAGTGCCTGGGGGCGCTCCCGGTTTTTTTTGTCCCTTGTTGCCTACGCGGCGACGATGTTCACCAGCTTGCCGGGAACGACGATGATCTTCTTCACCGTTTTCCCCTGGGTGAATTCCTGCACTTTCGGGCTCGCCAGCGCCGCCGCTTCCAAGGCGGCTTTGTCGGCGGTCTTGGCGACCACGAGCCGGTCGCGCACCTTGCCGTTGACCTGGATGGGCAGCTCCACTTCGTCCTCAACCAGCATGGCCGGGTCGTACTGGGGCCACGGCTGGTCGGCCACCAAGCCCTCGAAACCGGCGAATCCGGCAGCGGCCAGGCGGCTCCAAAGCTCTTCGGTGAGGTGCGGCGCAAACGGGTTCAAGAGCACCAGCAGCGTGCGCAGCGCGGCGGCGGGTTTCGGGGTCACGCCGGTGAACGTGTTCACATAGACCATCATTTGCGCGATGGCGGTGTTGAAGCTCAGCGCCTCGATGTCCTCGCCGACTTTCTTGATGGTGGCGTGAACCACTTTGAGTTGCGCTTTGTCGAGCGCGGCATCGGCGGAAATGGAGCCCATTTCCCATTCGCTGGCCTGATTTTCCTGCATCACCAAGCGCCACACGCGGGCCAGGAAGCGCGACACGCCTTCCACGCCGGTCATGCTCCACGGTTTGCTGGCTTCCAGCGGGCCCATAAACATTTCGTAGAGCCGCAGGGCGTCCGCGCCATACTCGGTAATCACATCGTCCGGGTTGACGACGTTGCCCCGGCTCTTGCTCATTTTCTGGCCGTCCTCGCCCATGATGAGCCCCTGGTTGACGAGGCGCTGGAACGGTTCGGGGGTGGAGACGTAGCCCAAATCGAAAAGAACTTTGTGCCAGAAGCGCGAATAGAGCAGGTGCAGCACGGCGTGCTCGGTGCCGCCGACGTAAAGATCGACGCCGCCGGGCTTGGAGTCCGCCTTGCCGCCGCCCATCCAGTAACGCTCGGCTTCCTCGCCGACGAAGCGCGCGGCGTTTTTGGAATCGCAGTAGCGCAGGTAGTACCAGCAGGAACCGGCCCACTGCGGCATGGTGTTGAGTTCCCGCGTCGCGGTTTCGCTGTAGCGCACCCAGTCCTTCGCCTTGGAAAGAGGAGGCTCCGGGGTGCCGGTCGGCTTGAAATCTGCCAGTTCGGGCGGGGTCAGCGGCAGTTCGCTTTCGGAAATCGCGCGGTGTTGGCCAGCTTCCCAAACGATGGGGAAAGGCTCGCCCCAATAACGCTGGCGGGAGAAAAGCCAGTCGCGCAATTTGAAATTCACGGTGCGCTTGCCAAGGCCGCGTTCCTCCAGCCAAGCTCCCATTTTGGCTTTCGCCTCGGGCGTGGGCAGGCCGTCCAGGAAACCGGAGTTGACGGCGGTGCCGGCCTCGCAGAAGCCGAGCGATTCCTCGGGCGTTTTGCCGGGAGCCTGCACGACGGGCTTGATCTCCAGGCCGAACTTCTGCGCGAACTCGAAGTCGCGCTCATCGTGCGCGGGCACGGCCATGATCGCGCCGGTGCCGTAGCCGAGCAGCACGTAATCGGCGACCCAAATGGGGATTTTCTCGCCGTTGACCGGGTTGATGGCGTACGCGCCGGTAAAGACGCCCGATTTTTCCTTGGCCAGTTCGGTCCGCTCCAGGTCGCTCTTGCGGGCGGTTTTGGCGCGGTATTCGCGCACTTGCGGCCACTGTTCCTCGGTGGTGATTTCGTCCACGACCGAATGCTCGGGAGCCACGACCATGTAAGTCGCGCCGAAAAGGGTGTCGGGCCGGGTGGTGAAAACGGTGAGCGTTTTGCCGCTGCTCTCCAGCTTGAAATGGACCTCAGCGCCTTCGCTGCGGCCGATCCAGTTGCGCTGGAGAAGCTTGATGGATTCGGGCCAATCGAGGCCGTCGAGTTCGTCGATCAGCCGCTGGGCGAAGGCCGTGATGCGGAGCATCCACTGGCGCATGGGCCGCCGCTCCACGGGGAAGCCGCCCACCTCGCTCTTGCCGTCGATGACTTCTTCGTTGGCGAGCACGGTGCCAAGCTGCGGGCACCAGTTGACGGGCGCTTCGGAGACGTAGGCCAGCCGCACGCGGTCCGGGTCCGGGCCCGGGTAGGTGGAAATCGGCTCGGTTTTATTGGTCTCCGGGTTGAACCAGGAGTTGTAGAGCTTGAGGAAAATCCACTGGGTCCACTTGTAATATTCAGGATTACTCGTGGCGATTTCGCGCGACCAGTCGTAGCCGAAACCGATCTTGTGCAACTGCGCCTTAAACCGGGCGACGTTGTGGGCCGTGGTGACGGCCGGGTGCTGGCCGGTCTTGATGGCGTACTGCTCGGCGGGCAGGCCGAAGGAGTCCCAGCCCATGGGGTGCAGCACGTTGAAGCCGTTCATGCGCTTGTAGCGGCCGATGATGTCCGTGGCGGTGTACCCCTCTGGGTGGCCGACGTGCAGGCCCGCGCCGCTCGGGTACGGGAACATATCGAGCACGTAGAACTTGGGCCGCGCGGGGTCGAACCCGGGTTCGCCGGGGTTGGCTACGCGGAAGGTCTGGTGTTCTTCCCAATAGGCCTGCCACTTGGGTTCGAAAACGTCGAAAGGAAACGGTTTGCGCCGGTCGCTGCTGCTCATAGTAAACCCCAAACCATGAAAGAGATGGGCGCTTAGGGAAAGGAAATAATCAGGGGCTCGGGAACTCAGGAAATTTTCTTTTCAGAGAGCAGCACTGCCACGCCCGCGGCCATCAGCCCGGCGGCGGCCACAAGATGGAGCGTGACCTGATCGCCCAGAATCACGATGGAGACCGCCGCCCCGACAAAAGGCGCAATGGCAAAAAAGGAGGTGGCGCGGGCCGCGCCGAGACGCTGGATGCCCATGACGAAAACCAGCAGCGCCAGACCGCTGCAAAAGCCGCCCACCAGCACGGCCTCCGCCGCGAGCCCCAAGCCCGGCCCGCGCGTTCCTTGGGCGGCAACCCAGGCAAATAGGGCGGCGGCGGCGAGCAGCCCTTTCCAAATGGTGAACTTCGCGGGATCGGCCCCCCGGAGCCGGGCGATGCAGTTGTTGTCGATGGCCCAGCAAAGGCATGCCCCGGCCAGAGCCAGCGCCGCCGGGAGACGCCCCGGGCCGCCATGGTCGCCATAGGAAACGAGGATGCCGCCCAGGGTGACCAACCCCAGGCCCGCGAGCAAACGCGGCCCAGCCTTTTCCCGGCAAAAGAGGCACGCGATGAGGACGGTGAACGGCGCTTCCAGGTTCAAAAGCAGGGCAGCCACCGAACCGGGCGTTTGGGCGATGCCCCACACCAGGAGCACGGGAGCAAGCGCGCCGCCGGTGACAACGGACCCGGCGAACGCCAGCCGGTTGCCGCGCTGAAAAAGAGGTCGGGGATTCCACTGGGCCGGAACCGCCACCGCGAGCACGAGCCCGGAACCCAGGCTGATGAGCGCGCCCAAGAAAACCGGGTCCACCGCCCCAAAGAGCAGCTTCACCAGCGGCGTGGCCGCGCCAAAAAGCAACGCGGCCAGCAGCGAGAACAGAGCGCCTTGGCGGTGGGTGGAAAGAGGCATGAGGCTGCAAAGCTATGCGGCCCCGCGCTGGATTGCCAACTCTTTGCGCCTTGGCGGCTTTGCGTGAAAATAAAAACGGCAGCCAGGCTCTTGGATGCCGGGCTGCCGTTGAAGTTTCGCTGTGGCTCGCGCTTACTTGAGTGCCTTGGCGGCTTCGACCACCTTCGCGGCGGTCATGCCGAGGGCTTCCATCACCTGGTCGCCCGGGGCGCTGAAGCCGAAGCGGTCGATGCCGAGCACCGTGCCGTCGAGGCCGACGTATTTGTACCAAAGTGCGGTGACGCCCGCCTCAATGGCCACGCGGCGGCGGCAGGCGGTGGGCAGCACGCTTTCCTTGTACTCGGCGCTCTGGCGGTCGAACCGGCTGAAGCTCGGGATGGAGACGACGCGCACGCCCGCGCCCAATTCCTTCGCGGCGGCGACGGCGTGTTGCACTTCGCTGCCGGAGGCCAGCAGAATGGTCTCCAGCGGCGCGGTTTCCTTGACCAGCACGTAACCACCTTTGAGCACGCCTTCGCGGCGGGCTTCGACGGAAGCGAAGCTCAGGTTCGGCAAGACCTGCCGGGAAAGGATGAGGGCCGTGGGGCCGTCGAGGCGCTGCATTGCGCCCGCGAACGCGCCCGCGGTTTCCTCGGGGTCGGCGGGGCGGATGACGTCCAGGTTCGGGATGACGCGCAAGCCGCTGGTGGTCTCGACGGGCTGGTGAGTGGGGCCGTCCTCGCCCACGCCCACGCTGTCGTGGGTGAAAATGTAGGTGACGGGCAGCTTGGCCAGCGCGGCGACGCGGACCGAGGGCCGCAGGTAATCGGCGAAAACCAGGAACGTGGCTCCGGCGGCGCGGAAGATGCCGTCGTAGGCGATGCCGTTCATGATGCCGCCCATGGCGTGTTCGCGGATGCCGTAGCGCAGATTGCGCGCGCCGTAATCCTGCCGCGACCAATCCTTGGAGCTCTTGATGTAGTTGAGCGTGGAGCCGAAGAGATCGGCGGAACCGCTGACCAGGAGCGGCAGCGCCTCGGCCACGGGCTGGAGCACGTCGGCGGCGGCCTTGCGGGTCGCCAGCTTGGCGTCGGCGGGGAAAGCCGGGATGCGGGCAAGGAGGTCGGCGGGAATTTCCTGGGCGATGCCGCTATCGAGCAGCGCGGCTTTGTCCGGATTGGCCTGGCGCCAAGCCTGGTAGGTGGCGTTCCAGGCTTCGTAATCGGCCTGGCGGGCTTTTTTGACTTCGGCGAAATACTTGTGGGTTTCGCAGGAGACGTGGAACTTCGCTTCCGGCAGGCCGAGGCCCTGCTTCGCGGCGGCGGCAAACTTGGCCCCGCCTTCGCCGTGGCCCTTGCTGGTGCCCGCGACTTCGGGGATGCCTTTGCCGATCACCGTCTTGGCGATGATGATCTGCGGTTTGCCGCTGGTGGCGTTTTTGGCGCGGCCGAAAGCGGCCAGGAAGGCTTCGAGGTCGTGGCCGTCCACGGTCTGCACACCCCATTGGAGGGAGCCGAAACGCTTGGCCGTCTCGTCGTTTTGGGAGGCGTCGGCCATGGCGTCCAAGGTGACGTCGTTGGAGTCGTAAATGAGGATGAGGTT
Organism: uncultured Chthoniobacteraceae bacterium; assembly: GCA_964513965.1. GTDB lineage: Bacteria > Verrucomicrobiota > Verrucomicrobiia > Chthoniobacterales > Chthoniobacteraceae > UBA695. The sequence continues at coordinate 304,837 of CAZEOO010000001.1, read as the reverse complement.
ATCCAGCGCGGCGTGCCCGGCGAAGGCGCAGGCTTCCTGGGCCACGCCCTCCTGCATGCAGCCATCGCCCGCCAGCACGACGATGTGCTGGTCGAAAATGGCATGCTCCGGGGTGTTGAACCGGGCGGCGGCCATTTTGGCGGAAACGGCGTAGCCGACGGCGTTGGCGATGCCCTGGCCGAGCGGGCCGGTGGTGGCCTCCACGCCCGGGGTTTCGCGGAACTCGGGGTGGCCGGGGGTTTTGCTGTCCCGCACGCGGAAATTGCTTACTTCCTCAATGGAAAGGTCATACCCGGCGAGGTGCAGCCAGGAGTAAAGGAACATGGAGCCGTGCCCGGCGGAAAGGATGAAGCGGTCGCGGTTGAGCCACTTCGGCTCGGCGGGGTTGCAACGGAGGGCTTCGCCAAAGAGGGCGGCGCCGATCTCGGCGCATCCGAGCGGCAACCCAAGGTGGCCCGAGGAGCATTTTTCAACGGCGTCGATGGCGAGGCCGCGGGCTTCGTTGGCGGCACGGGTAAGGCTTTCGAGATTCATGGAGCTTTGGAATAGGTGGATGATAAAGGGTATTGGATTCCTACAGGCTAAAAGTTGATAGGGGGAAGTCAAGAGTTCGCCACTTTTCAGTAATGTTGAGCCGCAAACTTTTCTTCTCCGAGGCTGCCTTTCCGGCTGATTTGTGCCATGTTGCCATGCATGAACCGTACCGAACGCGCTGCGGCCCTGCTCCAAGCCCTGCCGAAAGTCTACCCCAGCGCCCATTGCGAACTGGTTTTCTCCAACCCTCTCCAACTGCTCATCGCCACGGTGCTTTCGGCCCAGTGTACGGATAAGCGCGTCAACCTGGTCACGGAGTCGCTTTTCAAAAAATACCGCACGGCGGCGGACTTCGCCAAAGCGGGTCAGGAAGAGCTGGAGGAAGAGATCCGCTCCACCGGCTTTTTCCATAACAAGGCGAAAAACATTCGCGCGCTTTGCGCCGCGTTGGTGGAAAGCTACGGCGGCAAGGTTCCCGAGGCAATGGAGGCGCTCACCGCCCTGCCGGGCGTGGGCCGCAAAACGGCCAACGTGGTGCTGGGCAATGCCTTTGGCCGCAACGAAGGCGTGGTGGTGGATACGCACGTGGCCCGGCTCTCCGCCCGCCTGGGACTTACCAAGGCGACCGATCCCGCGAAAATCGAGGATGAGCTGATGGCGCTCGTCCCGCGCGAGGACTGGACGAACTTCAGCCACTGGCTGATCTGGCATGGCCGCCGCCGCTGCACGGCGCGCAACCCGGATTGCACGGGCTGCGAATTGCAGGCGCTCTGCCCCAGCGCGTTCAAGGTGGGCAAGGACGGCAAGATCGCCAAGGCGTGATTACGACATAAAAAAACAGCCGCCCGTTTCCAGGCGGCTGTTGTTAAAAGTTGCTTAAGACTAGGTCCCTGTGGTGAAGGGCTGCCAGAAAGCAGCATCGGCAACCGAGGAAAGCGCGCTGCCTGAGGCAGCCGGCACTTGAAGAGTGCCACCCACAGTGGGGATGGTAATCACGTTGCCCAGGGAATCAACCGCGCTGCCGCTCGCAAGATAGGTGGCCAGCTTGGAGTTGGACTTGATGTAAGCAGCCAAGCTTCCAGTGGCAACCGTAGCGCCGGTCGCCAGATTCTTCTCAATGGCGTACTGGTCGATGGCGGCGTCGAGCTGGGTGAGATCGGCCTTAACTGCGGCAGCTTGTGCACGCAGACGAGCCCGCATGATGTTCGGAGCGGCGAGGGTCGCCAGGAGGGCAATGATCGCCACCACAATCATAATTTCCACGAGGGTGAAGCCCCCGCGGGTTTGTTTGATATTCTGGAGCATATTTTTGATTGGTTGAGTTTGGGGGTGCCAGCCCATGCCGACGCCTACGTCCTTATATGAGCAACTCGCGGGCCTGGCAACCCCCTCTTTTGGTCCAAAGGGATGTTTTTTCCTAGTTTTAGGGTAATTTTGTGCCGCCGAGATGAAATTCTTATCTGCTTTGAGAAAATCCTTTTTCAAAAATGGGAAATTGATTTGTAAAACAGGCGGACACGCTTGATTTACGGCTCAAAGAAACCTTCTTTCCGCTGAATTTTTCCCATTGCAAAGCGCGGATTCTTGATTAAGCTCCCTCGTGTTTCCCCTATGAAGGAAGGCGCAAGGTTTCAACACCTTGCGCCTTCTGCTTTTTACAGGGACTCCCTTCAGGGCCGCTCCAAAAACAGGCGCTTTGCCCGCCGCCGCGCATGCCAGCCTCCGGGCAGGTTGATTTTCGCCGGGCCGGTCATATCCAGTAGCGAGCGGACGGCTTCCACTTCGCCGAAACCGGCGTCGGGCACGCCGTTGCTTCGAAGCCAGGCGAGAATTTCGCGCCGCTGCCAGGCCACGGGTCGGGTTTTCAACGCCGGGGTTTGCAGTTCCGCCGCCGGGATGGTGCCGGGCATCAAGGTTTCAAGCCAGGCCTCCTCGTCGCGAAGCACGGTGGCCGCCCGCCAGACGGCCTGGCGCACATCGCGCCCAAAAACTTTTTCCAACACCGGCATTAAATCGTATCGAATACGATTGCGCGTATGGGCACGGCTTTGGTTGCTGGCATCCTCGCGGTAAGCCAGGCCGTTGCGTTTCAAGTAGGCTTCGATCTCATCGCGCCACACCCCGAGCATGGGCCGCAACAGCCGCAGGGTGACGCCCTCCTCCCGCCGCGCGCTGTCGGCGGCCATGCCGCCCAGGCCCGCGCGGCCCGAACCGCGAAAGAGGTTGAAGAGCACGGTTTCCACCTGGTCCCCGGCATGGTGCGCCAGAAACAGGGTGCGGCAGCGCCGTTTGCGGGCGACGCGGGCGAAAAAGGCGTACCGGGCGGCGCGCGCCGCGGTTTCGAGCGACTGCCCCGTTGCTTTGGCCAGCCGCGAGGCGTCGATTTTTTCGCACTCGCATTCCAGCCCGAGCCGCCGGGCCAGCGCCGCGACAAACCGGGCATCGGCCCCAGCGGCCCGCCCGCGCAACCCGTGGTTGAGGTGGCAGACGACGAGCCGTTTGAACCCGGCCCCGGCCAGCGCGTGAAGCAGCGCCACGGAATCCCGCCCCCCGGAGACGCCCACGAGGTAGCGCGCCGTTTTGGAAAGGGGGGGCAGGTCGAGGTTCATAAGAGATTCACCACAGAGAACACAGAGGACACGGAGAGCGGAAGAGGATTTTCATTCCTCTCGTTATAAATCTCCAGATCGTAATGCCCTTGTCTGGGAATGCTCTGCGCGAAGCGCATATCAAACGCGAAGCGCACATCGCATGGCCGCATAGCGGCAATCTCTGATTCCATTGGTGGGCTTAACGAATCAGAGATTCGCAGACAGCTTGCGTTCCCAATCTGGAGATGGGAACGAGGAAAATTTCTCTTTTCGGCTCTCTGTATTTTCTGTGCCTCTGTGGTGAAAAAATCCTATCGGATCTCCGCCGCGCCCACGTACGGCTGGAGCGCCTCGGGGATTTTGATGCTGCCGTCGGCCTGCTGGTAGGTCTCCACCAGCGCGACAAAGAGGCGCGGCATGGCAGTGCCGGAACCGTTGAGCGTGTGGACAAGGCGGTTTTTACCTTGGGCGTCCTTAAATTTGAGGTTCATGCGGCGGGCCTGGAAGTCGGTGTAGTTGGAGCAGCTCGAAACTTCGAGGTAGGTGTTTTGCCCGGGCGCCCAGACTTCGATGTCGTAGGTGCGGGCGCTGCCGAAACCCATGTCGCCGGTGCAAAGCTCGATGACGCGGTAGTGCAGCCCGAGAAGCTGGAGCACTTTTTCGGCGTTGGCGGTCAATTTTTCCAGTTCGTCCCAGGAAGTTTCAGGCGCGACCAGCTTGACGAGTTCCACTTTATCGAACTGGTGTACGCGGATGAGTCCCCGGGTTTCGCGGCCCGCCGAACCGGCTTCGCGACGGAAGCAGGGCGTGTAGGCGACGAATTTTTTTGGCAACTCGGTTTCGGAAAGAATTTCCTCGCGGTGGAGGTTGGTGACGGGCACCTCGGCGGTGGGCGCCATGAACATCTGCCCTTCCTCCAGGCCGTACATGTCCTCCTCGAACTTGGGCAACTGGCCGGTGCCGACCATCGATTCGCGGCGGATCATAAAGGGCGGGCTGACTTCGAAGTAGCCATGCTCGCGGGTGTGCAGGTCGAGGCAGAAATTGATGAGCGCCCGCTCGAGGCGAGCTCCGGGGCCGGTGAAACAAATGAAACCGCTGCCTGCGATTTTGGCCGCCCGCTCAGGATCGAAGAGGCCAAGCTTGGTGCCCAGGGCCACGTGATCGAGCGGGGTGAACGAATATTCCGGTTTTTGGCCCCAGGTGCGGCGCTCCGGGTTATCCTTGGCGTCGACGCCGACGGGGTTTTGATCGTGCGGCAGATTGGGCAGTTGCAGCAGGAGATCGCGCTGCGCCTCGTCCGCGGCGGCGGTTTCGGCGTTGAGCTTGGTGACTTCATCGCCGATGCCGCGCACTTGGGCTTCGAGTTCCTCGGAAGGCTCTTTTTTTGCGCGTTTGGCACCGATTTCCTTGCTCAGGCGTTTGCGGTCGCTGTTGAGCTGCTGGAGCCGGGTTTCGAGTTCCCGGCGGCGGCGGTCGCACGCGAGAATGTCGTCAATTTTCAACTGCGCGTCGCCGTTTCGCGTGGCGAGCCGTTCCCGAACGTAGTCGGGTTGTTCGCGGATAAGCCTGATATCGAGCATGGGCCAAAGCATAGCGGCTCCCACGGAGGGGACAACGGAAAATTCTCACGTTGTCCCTCCCGGGTTGTTTCCCGCCGATGCTTTCGGGAAGATTACTTCCGGTGATGCAGCGTGACGTGGTTGCCGTCGGGGTCGGAAATGATGGCCATGCGGCAGACAGGCGTATCGAAGATCCCCATATCCAGGGCAATGCCTTTGGCTTTGAGTGCCTCGACGGTCGCATCGAGATCGTCCACCTCGAAGGCTACGGAAGTTCCCTGAGGGCTCGGTTTCCATTCCGGTTCCATGTTGGTGATGGCAAAGGTGCCCTCGGGAATGGTGTACTCAATCCACTGGCCATTGAAGTCGTGGGTGGGTTTCAGGCCAAGAGCGCCTTCGTAAAAAGCGCGGGCGCGGGCCATATCGGTGACGGGGGTGGCAACGAATGCGAGTTCGGTAATCATGGCTTATGAAACGGAGGTTGGGTTGAGGATGAGTGGCAGTACAAGTGCCGCTTTGGAAAAAGTTATCCCCTGCGTTCTGAAGAAGATTTTAATTTTTTAAAACTATTCTCTTAATCTTCATCTTGTGAATATCTCGTTCCAAAGGCGTTCCACATCGACCCGAGGCGGGTTCCACGCGGAAATAAACCGGTGAAGAACCTGGAGGCAAACTGGCAACCGCTGGCAAGAACTGCGCAGAGGTGAAAGTTAATCCCGCTTATTGCCGGTTATCGGCGGGTTATTCCCCGGGTTATGCGCCTCACTCGATTCCCAAAGACGACCGTTCAGCGCCTTGATGGCAGCGTCCACCTCGGCCTCTTTTTTGCTGCTGCCGCTACCGCGTCCCAATTCGATGCCATCCCAGGTGACTACGGACTGGAAATGCTTTTGATGCTCGGGGCCGGACTGGCTCACGATGGAGTAAGTGGGGCTGTGCGGGGAGCGGGCCTGCAAAATTTCCTGCAGCCGACCCTTGGGGTTCACCTCCACGGGTTCGTGCTGGAGGTTCTGGATATCCGGCTCGGCTTCGCGCAGCACAAATTGCCGCACGGTTTCGAGGTCGCTATCCATGTACATCGCGCCGATCAAGGCTTCGAAGGCGTCGGCCAGGGCGGAAGCGCGCAAGCGGCCGCCGCTGGATTCTTCGCCACGGCCCATCATCAGGTATTCGCCGATGCCAATGGCGATGGCGTGCACTTTGAGCCCTTCGCGCGAAACCAGGCGGGCGCGCATTTTGGTAAGGTGCCCCTCGGGTAGCGTGGGAAACCGCTCGAAAAGGTGCCGCGTGAAGATGAGCTGCAACACGGCATCGCCCAGGAACTCCAGGCGCTGATTATCAAAGTGATGGCGCTGGGTTTCGTGCCCCAGGCTGGGGTGAGTGAGGGCTTCGGCCAGGAGGAGCGAGTTGCGGAATTTATACTGAATCCGCTTCTCCAGGGGGTTCATAAAGCTCGGCGGCGGAAGGTCCGGCGGCGGCGGTGCTGACGCTAAAAGGTCGGTCATTGGGGTTCGGCTCGATCATCCAAGCCTGAGGCTTTCGCCAATTGCTGCACGGCAGCCAGCATGGTGTTCAGAAAAACCGAGATGGTCGTAAAAACCGCGGCATGTTCCTCGCGCGAAACGGCGATCCTTTCGCCGGGGTTCCACGTCCGCTGGTAATCGGCCAACCGCGGTTCCTTCTGCCCTTCTGCGGGAGGTTGGATGATTTTAAGGTGGAGGGTGAGGGCGGGCGCATCCTGGGGGATGAGGCCGCCGATGTGAATGAAGTTGGTGTAAAGCGCGGCCAGGCTCCCGAGCTGCGGTTCCAGGGGAACGGCCAGGGTGTAACGGGTTTTGAGGTGCTGAATGCGCGCCGGAATCTCGACGATGCCGGTTTGGGCGTTGATTTCCGCCGCGAGGGAGGCGAGATCGGCGGTGCCGGATTTTTTAGCGGCGTTGAAAGCCACAATGCCGCAAATTTTGCGGATATCCTCCAGGAACACCTGGCAGAGCCCGAGGACTTCCCCCAGGCAGTTTTTGAACGCCAAGCGCGAAGCTTCGGCTCGCGCGGTTTCGAAATTCAGGCGAAACGGGGTGGAGGGAAGCCCGGCGATGCCGTGGAAGGTTTCCTCATAGTTCTGCTCGGAAACGGTCCTTTCGCCCGCCCAGGTGAGGACCGTCATATCCGCGAGATGCTGCAGCGCGCCCATGTAGCGTTTGCCAATATCATTGAGGCTGACGGTCTGCGGCGCGGGATCGGACATAGAAAGGAATCCTCAAGGCATAGGACAACGGCGGGATGAGGTCAAAGCTAAAAGCTTGCTGAGATTCCGGGGAATCAGCCTTGCCGCAAGCCGTTCTAAAGCTGCGAAGTGCAGAAGGGGCACCGTTTCGCCTTCGCGGAGATCGAAGAGGTGCAATAGGGGCACTCGCGGGTCGTGGGTTCGGCTTTCACCTCCGCGACGGGGGCGCGCAGGCGGTTGACGGCGCGCACGAGCAGGAAAATGGCGAACGCCACGATGACGAATTGCAGCACGTTGTCCAGAAAGGAGCCGACGCGGATGGTGAGCGTCTCGCCCACGCCCGGCACGGGCAGTTGGATGCCCCATTGCTTTACGAAATCGGTGGAGCGGGTCAGCAACCCCAGCGGCGGCATGAGGATGTTGCTCACCAGCGAGTTGACCACTTTGGTGAAGGCCGCGCCGATGACAATGCCCACGGCGAGGTCGATGACGTTTCCTTTAAGGGCGAATTCTTTGAATTCCTTGAATGGAAGGTTCATGGGATGTGGCTGGTTTAAGATGAACTATCGAGGGGAAGAGAGCATTTAGCCTTACTCCCCGGCGGCGCGCCGGTTGGCGGCGTCGAGACGGGAGGCAAAAGTGTCCAGCAAGCCGGTGCGGAAGAGGTGGGGAAGAGCGGCGAGAGCGGCTTCGGCGAGCGGGCCTTCCTGCCGGCCCAGGCCGCTTTGAATGTAGATGGCCAGTCGCAGCAGTTCGGCAAAGTCCGTGTCGCGCAGCTTTTCGCGTTCTTCGCAAGGGCCGGAAAACTCCCGCTCGGCGCTTTCGAAGTCGATGATGAAAACGCGGACGGGCGCGGTGCAAACGATGAGGTTGTGCAGCTCCATGTCGCGGTGGAAAAAGTTCCGGGCGTGGAGGGCCTCAAGCTGGGCAAAAGCTTCCTCGGCGAGCTTCCAAAGCCCGATCAAGAGGGCGGGCTCGGTTTCCGCCGCGATGCCCAGGCAGCGTTCCTGCGGTTCGACGTTGGTGAAGGGCGAGAGGCGGCTCAAGGGCTTGCCGGGCAGGAAGGGGGAGCGGATGGAATTGGAGTCGTAGCCGATCGGCTCCGGAGCGTTGAGGATGGCGGCGGCGGCGAGGTGATTTTCGTATTCCACCTTCGGGTCCCCATGGAAAGCCCACGGCTGGTAGGTTTTGACGAAGTGGATAGGATACTTTTGGGCGAGCGGAAAAGCGGCCCGGGCGGCCTTGCCCGCAATGACGAGATCCATGTGCACGAGTTCGCGGCCGTCGGGACCCATTTTGTGCGCGATCGTACGCAGGGAGAAATCTTTTTCCCGAGGCGTGTCGAGCAGATAGCGCAGGCTTTCATTGACCTCGATCTGGTGGAATGGCGAAAGAGGGACGGGGGCGTTTTCGGGAGTCATAAACGAGAGAGAGTTCCTTCCGTCTGGTTCCCTGCAATCAAGCTTCGAACGCGGTTGATTGCAAGGATGAACCGCCGGGCTCAATGAAAATGGCGGCGGCGGCGGGAAGCGCAAGAGGAAATAAAAAAGGACACGGCTTTGAGGCTACTTTCCCAATGGGGTTCACCTTAAAACCGTGCCATAAAGAGTATCGCTCTCCACGGGCCGAGCGGATGCATGATGGAGATGGTAAGCGCCGTGGGTGAAAAATGGGTACAAAAAGGACGCGGCCTTTATGTACTCCCTGTCGGTTTCCACTCAAGTCGCGCCATTAAATGTATCGAACTGAGGCCGCCGGGCGGATGGGTGACCGGGAATCCAGCGAATGCCGGGGACACAAAAAGGCCGCCTCTCGCTTAATGACTAAAGCGGGAGGCGGCCCAAGATTTACCTTACCGACAGGTAACGCTCGCTATATCAATTACTTGATGAAGAGCATTTCCTGGTAGGTCGGCAGCGGCCACAGGTCGTCGGCCACGATGGCTTCGATGGAATCGGCCACGGCGCGAACTTCTTCGATGGCCGGGATGACGGCTTCGCAGTAGTGGGCGGCTTCCGCAGCCACACCGCCGGAGACGGACTTGGCGTGGACGCATTCGAGCTTGGCGACGGCGGCCAGCAGGTCTTTGGCGAGGCCGGCAACCTTCGCGAGCACCGTGGTGTCGGGTTCAATCCCGGCGGCCTTGGTCTTGGCGGCGGCATCGGCCAGTTCAGACTGGTAACGGACGGCGGCCGGGTAGATGACGGTCTTGGCGATCTCGGCGGAGAGGTTGGCCTCCACGTTGACGGTCTTGACATACTGTTCGAACCCGATTTCTTCGCGGGCTTCGAGTTCGCGCTTGGTCAAGACGCCGAATTTCTCGAAGGCGGCGATGGTGGTCGGAGCCGTGAAGGCGGGCAGGGCGTCCACGGTGGTCTTGAGGTTCGGGAGCCCGCGCTGGGCGGCTTCCTTGGTCCACTCGTCGGAGTAACCGTTGCCGTTGAAAACGATCTTGCCGTGTTCGTTGATGATCTTCTGGAGCACGTTCTGGATGGTCTCGTTGAGCTTCTCCGGAGCGGCTTTTTCAAGTTCGCTGGCGATGTAATCCAGGGACTCGGCGATGATGACGTTGAGGACGGTGATCCCCGGCCCAATGGGCTGGTTGGAACCGACGGCGCGGAACTCGAACTTGTTTCCGGTGAAGGCGAACGGGCTCGTGCGGTTGCGGTCGCCCGCGTCCTTCGGGAGCGGAGGCAGAACGTCGACGCCAACGTTGATGGTGCCGCCAGACTTGCTGGTCTTGGCGCCGCCGCGGCGGATCTGGTCGAACACGTCGGCGAGCTGTTCGCCGAGGAAGATGGAGATGATGGCGGGAGGCGCTTCGTTGGCGCCCAGGCGGTGATCGTTGCCGGCGCTGGCGACGACGGCGCGCAGGAGCGCGGCGTGGATGTCGACGGCGCGGATCACGGCGCCGCAGAACACGAGGAACTGGGCGTTGGCGTGCGGGGTTTCACCGGGTTCCAGCAGGTTGCCCTGCGTGGCGTTGCCGAGCGAAACGTTGAGGTGCTTGCCGCTGCCGTTGACGCCGGTGAAGGGCTTCTCGGCGAGGAGAGCCGTGAGGCCATACTTGGCGGCGACGCCGCGCAGGGTGGCCATAACGAGCTGCTGGTGATCGGCGGCGAGGTTGCTGGTCTCATAGACCGGAGCGACTTCGTACTGGGCCGGGGCCACTTCGTTGTGGCGGGTCTTGACGGGGATGCCGAGCTTGAAGAGTTCGCGTTCGGAATCCTGCATGAACGCGAGCACGCGTTCGGGGATCGCGCCGAAATACTGGTCTTCGAATTCCTGGCCCTTCGGAGCCGGAGCACCGAAAAGGGTGCGGCCCGCGTTGAGCAGGTCGGGGCGGGCGTAGAAGAAGTTGCGGTCGATGAGGAAGTATTCCTGCTCGGCGCCGGCGGTGCTGGCGACGGGGGCGATCTTCTCATGGCCGAAGAGGCGCAGGATGCGCTGGGCCTGGGTGTTGAGAGCCTGGGCGGCGCGAAGCAGCGGGGTCTTGTTGTCGAGAATATCCCCGGTCCAGGAAACGAACGCGGTGGGGATGTAAAGCGTGGTGCCGTTGGGGCTTTCGCGGATGTAAGCCGGGCTGGTCACGTCCCAAATGGTGTAACCGCGGGCTTCGGCGGTGGAGCGGATGCCGCCGCTCGGGAAGGAGGAGGCGTCAGGTTCACCCTGGATGAGCGTCTTGCCGGAGAATTCCGTGATGGCGGAGCCTACGCCGTCGGGCGAGAGGAAGGAGTCGTGCTTCGCGGCGGGAAGGCCGGTGAGCGGGTAGAAAATGTGCGCGTAGTGGGTCGCGCCCTTTTCCAAAGCCCAGTTCTTGATGGCCGTGGCGACGACGTCGGCAACGGTGGGATCGAGCTTCGAACCAGTTTCGATGGTCTTGAGAAGGCTCTTGGCGATGTCCTTGGGAAGGCGTTTTTTGATTTCAGCCGGGCCAAAGACGTTGCAGCCGTAAAGGTCCGCCGAGAAAACGTTACGGAAGTCCGTATCGGTCGGCTTGTATTCGGTCACGGCCTTGATTGCTTGGATTCTGGAGATGCTTGCGCTCATGTGTGAGATAGTGAGAGTTGGCACGTTAGCAGCTTCGATGCCAATTGCCAGTGTGAAGTTTTTCTCTCTGTGAGGGTCTCTCCTAGTGGGCTTTTCCTTTTCCCCCTACATTTTGGTAGGGACAAAAAGTGGCTAAATCTAGCCATACCTGACTAAATCTAGCCACTTGTTGAGGTGGATTTGAAGAGGCGCGATTATTTGGCCGGTTCCATGGCCGCGATGCGCGCCTTGGCCTCGCCGGTGTGCGGCGTCTCGGGGTATTTGGCCACGAGGTCTTTGTAGGCTTTGAGCGCCTTTTGCAACTGGGCCGGTTTGGTGGGGGTTTTGGGGTCCTGGGAGGTCTGTGGCAGGGTCGCGGCTTGTTTCTCCAGGAGTTGCGCCCCGCGCCAGAGCCCTTCGGCGGCGACGCCGGGGACGGACTCGAACACCGTGGCGATTTTGAGGTTTTCGTCGATGGCGGGAGCCAGTTCGTTCTTCTCCTCGCGGATTTTCGCGTGGAGGAGCATGGCGTCGGCGCGCAGTTCCACGGTGGCGGCCGGGGTGCGGACGATCTGGATCAGGAGCGGATCGGCTTTGTCGTTTTGCTGGGCGGCGTGGGCCGCGAGCGCGATGGCGTAGTTGGCTTCCAGCACCTTGAGGGGCGAGAAGTTCGGGTAGAGCCGCTTGTAGGTTTCGAATTTCGCGGCGGCCTCGGGGACGTTCCCCTTCTTTTGCAGGATCTTGGCCTGGCCGTAGAGCACAATGGCCTGGGCTTGCTGCACTTGCAGCGGAGATTTTTCGGGCTGGGCCGGATCGGGATCGGGGAAGTCGGCGGCGAGCTTCTTGTAAACGGCGGCGGCTTCGTCGAGTTTGCCGGTGGCGAGCAGGGTGCCGCCGTAGAGGTCGAGGTCGGCGGGGGCAAAGACGACGCCGGGGTTGTAGGCGGCCTTCATCTGTTCCAGCGCCTTCTCCTTGTCCTTTTCGTAGGTGAACGAGGCGAGCGTGAAGAGGATTTTGGCCCGGGTTTCCGGCTTCTCGTTGAATTTGTCGGCCAACGTCTGGAAGTAGGTGGTGATGTCCTCGTCGGTTTTGACTTTGGCGTCGGCGAGCCGCTTCTGGTTGAGCAGCGTGTACTGGAGGGCGTTGGCGAGCTGCGGGTTATCGGGGTAATCCGTGATGAGCTGCTCGGTGGCGGCCAGCGAGTTGTTGACGGTTTCCAGCCATTGGGTGCGCTGGGCGTCGCCGAGGGCGTAGAAGCGGCCCAGGGCGTTAGTTTGCTGGAACCAGAGCGCGGCGATGTTGAAGAGGGCCATGGCGGACTGCGGGTCCTCGGGGTGTTTGTCCACCATCTCTTTATAGAGAGCGAGGGCTTCCGTGGGCTTCTTGGCCGCGATCAAATCCTGCGCCAGGGTGTTGTAGGCGTAGAAGACTTTGTCGGAATCCGGGTAGCGTTCCAGGAATTCCTTCATCAGCGCGTCGCGTTCGGCGGTCTTTTCCGGGCCTTGCAGCATGGCCAGCCGGTCGAAGTAGGAATACGGAGCGGGCTGGGATTTCGGGTATTCGTCGGCGACTTCCTTGTAGACCCGGGCTGCGTTGGCGGTGTCGCCTTTTTGCGCGTAAGCCTTGGCCAGGTAGTACTTGGCCATGGGGCATTGCGGGTTTTTGGGGAAGTCCTTCAGGAACGCGGTGAATTCCTTGATGGCGTCGTCGTTGGCGCCTTTTTCGTGGTGAATGGTGGCCACCCAGAAGGCCGCGCCTTCGGCTTGGGGCAGCCCTTTGTAGGAAGCCGCGATTTTGATGTATTCGGCGAGCGCCTCGTCAACCTTGCCGTCGATGCGGATGATGTCGGCCAGGCCGTATTGGGCGTTGGCGGCGATTTCGCGGGGCGGGTTCTGCTTGAGGAAGCTTTCGAAGGTGGCCCGGGCCTTGTCGTATTGCTTGAGCGCGACGAAGGCGCTGGCCTGGTTCAAAAGCGTGTTGGAGGCCGAGGGGCTCTTCGGGTAGAGCTTCGTTTGCTCGTCGTAGTATTCAATGGCCTTCTTCGGGTTGTTGGTGACGAAGAGATTGCCGATCATGTACGGCAGGCTGTCGGCCATTTCGTCGCCCTTGTAGCTCCCCTGGAAGGTGTCGTAGGCGGCCACGGCTTTTTCCGTGAGGGTTTTTTGAGCCACGTCCGGGAGCTTGGGTACTTGCTGGGCGTAGCTGAGCGTCAGCCCATAGAGGAGGTCCTTTTTCTGCTCGTCGGTTTGGACGAAGGGCTGCATCTCGCGGAAGATCAAGCGGGCTTCGTCAAACGCTCCCTTTTGGAGATAAACCTGGCCGACTTTGATGAGCGCGGTGAGGGTCTGGTCGCCTTTGCTCTCGAAACCGGCGAGCCGCTCGACTTCGTGGTTGACCAGGGCGTCGAGCGCCTTCATTTCGGCGATGTTCTTCGCGGCCAGGGCGGCCAGGCGGCGGTCCTGCAACTGCTTGATGCGCGCTTTCTGAGCCTTGAGGGCGGCCTCTTTGGGAAGCATGGAGCGGTAAGCCTGGATGCTCTTTTCATAGAGCGCCCCCTTGGCGGCGTCCGGCGCGAGCATGGCGCGGTTGGCGTTGAGTTCGCCGAGGTGAAGCTGGGCTTCGTTGACGACGCCGAGATCGGTGCGGCGGTTGACGATGTCTGTGAAAAGGCGCTCGCTTTCATTGAAAGCTTCGTCCGCCTTGGGGTTGGCCTCGCCCAGGGTGGCCTGGGCCAGCAGGCTGCCGCGGGTCATTTCGGAAATGGCCAGCAACATTTGGCTATCCAGAATGGTTTCGCTCTTGGGGAACTGCTTCAAGTTGCCCCGCAGCGTCTCGGAAGCCTGGTCGTATTTGGCGATCTGGTAATAAGCCAGGGCGCGGTTGTAGACGATGTTCTCCACCTGCGTGCTGGCGGGGTATTTCTGCAGAAAGGCGTCGTATTCCTTAAGGGCGTTCTCATACCCGGCCTTGCGGGCGTCCGGGTTCTTCTCCTTTTCAGCCTTGGCGGCGAGCATCTGGGGCAGCAGGCCGAAGCCGAGTTCCATGATGTCGGCGGGCGTCGGGGGCCGCGTGATCTTGTCGATCAAGGCCTTGCTTTTGTCGTACTGGCCCATCAGGTGGTAAACATTGGCCAGGTGATACTGCACATCCGGGACGGTGGTGGCCGTCGGGTATTTTTTCAAAACATCCTCGAATGCGGCGGCGGCATCACCGAGCTTGCCGTCGTTCATCAGCGCCATGGCCGCCTCGGTGGCTTGCTCGGAAGTGGGAGCCTGCGCGTGAGCGCCGGTCAATGGAACGCCGATCATCGCACCGCTTAGGACGATGGGGATGAGCAGCTTACGCCGTGGGGGAAGGCAAAACTTCATAATGGATAGGGAACGGAGCCGTTAGAATAGCAGAAAGATAGAGGCCGGACCAGTAGATTTTAGGAAAGGGCAATGGTTTCCGCTCCGGAACGATGGCTCAAGGCGCGAACGGCATCAAATGCAATGTAAGTCTCTGCGCCAGAGAAGGATATAGAAATTATCTTCCGTTCGACTTACGCAGCCAGATTTCAAGAATGGCAAGGTCGGCGGGCGTGATGCCGCTGATGCGGCCGGCCTGGCCAAAGGTGGCGGGCCGGATTTTGGTCAGTTTTTGCCGGGCCTCGGCCCGGAGTTCGGGGACGGTCGCGTAGTCGAGCGTGGCGGGGATGAGGCGCGCCTCGGCGGCGCGGGCATGTTCGACATCGACCTCCTGGCGGCGGATATACCCCTCGTATTTGAGGTCGGTTTCCAGGAGGTTCCATATGGCTTCGGGGAAGCGGCAGCGCAAAGCCTCCGGGAGTTGGGCTGCGGCGGCTTCCGGACGGCGTAGCCATTGGCTCAGGCGGGTGCCTTCGTGCCGCTCGGTGGCGGCCATGGCACGGGCGGCCTCCAGTTGGGCGGCCCGGGCCTGGGTGGCGGCCCACCGCTCGCCATCGACGAGGCCAAGCTCATGCCCCAGGGGGGTGAGCCGCAAATCGGCGTTGTCCTGGCGCAGTAGGAGGCGATATTCGGCGCGACTGGTAAACATGCGGTAGGGCTCCTGGGTGCCCTTGGTCACGAGGTCGTCGATCAGCACGCCGATGTACCCTTGCGCCCGCCCGAGGGTGAGCGCAGGCTTGCCGAGGAGCTTGAGGGCCGCGTTGGCCCCGGCGATGAGCCCCTGCGCGGCGGCTTCCTCGTAGCCGGAGGTGCCGTTGATCTGCCCGGCGAAGTAAAGATGCTCGACCCGCTTGGTTTCCAGTGTCGGGTAAAGCTGGGTTGGGGGGCAGTAGTCGTACTCCACGGCATAGGCCGGGCGCAGGATCTCGGCGCACTCCAACCCCGGGATGGAATGGACGAAGGCGTACTGCACCTCGTAGGGGAGGCTGGTGGAGACGCCGTTCAAATAAATCTCCTCCGTGTGGCGGCCCTCGGGTTCCAGGAATACCTGGTGGCTTTCCTTCTCGGGGAAGCGGACCACCTTATCCTCGATGGAAGGGCAGTAGCGGGGGCCGGTGCCCTTGATGATCCCGGCATAAAGGGGGGATTTGTCCAGGTTCCGCCGAATTACGTCATGCGTGGCGGCAGTGGTGTGGGTGATCCAGCAGGGCAATTGTTCCACGTGGAACTTTTCGCCGTCGTAGCGGTTCAATGAGAAGATCTCACCCGGGCCTGGGTTGATCCGCTGGGGCAAAAACGAGAAGGGAGGGGGAGGTGTATCCCCATCCTGTCGGGCGCAGCGGGTGAAATCGACCGTCCGGCCATTGATGCGGCAAGGGGTGCCGGTCTTGAACCGGCCAAGTTCAAAGCCAAGAGCGGCGAGACTTTCGCTGAGGGTAGAGGGGGCATCGCCCATGCGCCCGCCGGGGGTGTGGTTAAGACCGACATGCAGCAAGCCATGGAGGAAGGTGCCGGTGGTGACCACGGCGGCGCGGCAGCGGAGTTCCAAGCCGAGATTGGTGCGGATGGCTGCCACGCGGTCCTCTTCGGCAACAATCTCGGTCACATTGCCCTGGATCAGCGTAAGGCCGGGCTGGCGCTCGCATGTTGCCTTGGCCCGGTATTGGTAAGCCTTTTTGTCGCACTGGGCGCGCGGGGCGCGGACACTCGGGCCTTTGTTGGCGTTGAGCATGCGGCACTGAATGGCCGTGGCGTCGGTATTGATCCCCATGAATCCGCCCAGGGCGTCGAGCTCGCGGACGATGTGCCCTTTGGCCAGGCCCCCGATAGCAGGGTTGCAGGACATCTGGCCGATGGTATCCAGGTTCTGTGTCACCAAGGCCACCACACAGCCCAGGCGGGCAGCCGCCATGGCTGCTTCTATACCGGCATGGCCAGCGCCAATCACCGCGACATCATACTCTTTGGGATCAATAAACATGTTCTACGTGGAACAATTTGCCGGAAACTGGAGAGGAACCGGGAGGCGGAGTGTCGCGCATTCAGCCCGCCAAGGCAACCCGGAATCGGGATGCCGCAAGATTATCAAAGAAGAACGCGGTCCTATGGTTATCCCTTACTGGGTTTCCATAGAGCCGCGTCATGAGTGGTATCGCGAGAGAGGGGAAGGATGGCTGTGTACGGCCTCCAAGGCTGATGACAAGAAGGTTTGCATTCGTGGCAACACCGGGTACATTCAGTGCGAATTCGCGGTGCCGCTTATGGAGACTGAACCTCGCACATTTGCAGATGCCGAAATCAATCGAAACCTCTCGCCGGAGGAAAAAGTGCAATTCCTACGGCAGATGTACCGCATCCGCCGTTTTGAACAGACCGCCCTCAAGGGTTACAACGCGGGCAAAATGGGCGGATTCCTGCACCTCTACACGGGCCAGGAATCCGTAGCCGTAGCCATGCTCTCGTTGATGCGCCCGGAGGATCACATGATTACCGCCTACCGGGATCACGGTCACGCCCTGGCCATGGGGATGACCATGGACGAGTGCATGGCGGAGCTTTTCGGCAAGGCCACCGGCTGTTCGAAGGGGAAGGGGGGCTCCATGCATCTCTTTTCCGCCGAGAAACACTTCTGGGGCGGCCATGGCATCGTGGCCGGGCAGACGCCGCTGGGCCTGGGCATCGCCTACGCTCTCAAATACAAGGAGATCCCCGGCTGCTGCCTCTGCTTCCTGGGTGACGGCGCGGTGAACCAGGGCGTTTACCACGAGAGCCTTAACCTCGCCTCGCTGCTGAGCCTGCCGGTGGTCTACGTCATCGAGAACAACGGCTACTCCATGGGCACCAGTCTCGCGCGTTCCTCGGCTTTCAAGCAATTGCTGGCCCAGCGCGCCGAGGGCTACAACATTTGCTGGGAGCAGGCCACGGGCGAGAATATCTACGAAATCCGGGGCAAAACCCAGGTCGCCATGGAGCGGGCGCGCATCGAGCACCGCCCCACGGTGCTGGAAATCGCCACCTACCGCTACTACGGCCATTCCGTGGCCGACGCCATGGCCCGCATCTACCGCACCCCGGAGGAAATCGAGCACTACAAGAGCAACCACGACCCCATCAACCTCTGGCGGAAGCGGCTCGTGGACGAGGGGCTCCTTACGGAAGAACAGGCCGACGCCGTCGATCACGAGGCCCGGGCCGAAGCCGATGCCGCCTACCGTTTTGCCGACGAAAGCCCATACCCCGAGGAGGCGGACATCTTCAAGGACGTTTACAGCGAACTGGACGAGCCTCAGGAGGGCGGGGACGCTCCACGCGGCACCCATTTCTTCAACTAAAACACCGCCTTATGCCGCTGATTACCTATCGCAAGGCCTTGAACGAAGCCATGGCAGAGGAGCTTCTCCGGGACGAGAACGTCGTCATTATGGGAGAGGAAGTGGCCGAGTACAACGGCGCTTACAAAGTCACCGAGGGGCTCTGGAAACGCTTCGGCGACAAACGGCTCGTCGATCTGCCCATTTCCGAGGGCGCGTTCGTCGGCATGGCCGTCGGAGCCGCCATGCTGGGGGTGCGGCCCGTGGTCGAGCTGATGTTCTGGAGCTTCGCTTACGTCGCCTTTGACCAGATCGTCAACAACGCCGCCGCTGTGCGCTACATGTCCGGCGGGCAGATCCGCGTGCCGCTGGTCATTCGCGGCCCTGCCAACGGCGGCACCAACGTCGGGGCCACCCATTCCCACACCCCGGAGAACCTGCTCGCCAACATGCCGGGGCTCAAAGTCGTCGTTCCCTCCACCGCCTACGACGCCAAGGGGCTCCTTAAAGCCGCCATCCGGGACAACGACCCCGTGATGTTCATGGAGAACACGCTGCTCTACAATGAAAAGTGGGAAGTGCCTGAGGGCGAGTATGTTATACCGCTCGGCATGGCCGACGTGAAGCGCCCCGGCACCGATATTTCGCTCATCGCCCACGGCCGCGCCGTGCTCACTTGCCTGCGGGCGGCGGAGCAGCTCGAAGCCGAGCACGGCCTCCATGCGGAAGTCGTCGATCTCCGCTCCATCCGGCCCCTGGACGAGGAAACCATCCTCCAATCCGTCCGCAAGACCCACCGGGCCGTGCTGGTCGAAGAAAACAAGCCCTTCTGCGGCGTCGATGCCCAAATCGCCTCTCTCATCCAGGCGAAAGCCTTCGACGAACTGGACGCCCCCATTGCCCGCGTCTCCGCCCTCGACGCCCCGGCCATTTACAGCCCGCCCGTGGAGAAACTTCAGCTTCCCACGCCGGAGCGCATCGTTAAAGCGGCGTTATCCATCTTATAAACGCCGTGGATACAATCCGGCATTCATGAGTTCCTGATTTTTCAAAAACCTCCTCTAAAAACCATGCCCATTACCATTGAAATGCCCAAGTTGAGCGACACCATGACCGAGGGAACCCTCGTCAAGTGGCGCAAAAAGATCGGTGAGAAAGTCGAAATGGGCGACGTCATCGCCGAAATTGAAACGGACAAGGCGACCATGGAAATGGAAGCCTTTGACGACGGCACGTTGGCGGAAACCTACGTCGCCGAAGGGGGAAAAGTAGCCGTTGGGCAGAAAATCGCCCTCCTGGCCGTCGCCGGAGAGACCGTGGATGCCGCCAAAGCCCAGGCAGGAGGAGGAGGCGCTGTGGAATCGGGCCGGGCCGCCGCGGTGGAACCTCGCGGACCCGCAGCCGGGTCCGCTGCTAAATCTGAGGGCCAGCCGGAAGCTCAGGCTGAACCGGAGGAGGCCGCCTCCGCCACCCCCGGCCAGCGCGTCAAAGCTTCGCCGCTGGCGCGCAAGCTCGCCGCCCAGCGCGGCGTGGACCTTTCGCGCGTCACGGGCAGCGGCCCCGGGGGGCGAATCGTTCAAAAAGACGTCCTCGAAGCTCCCGTGGGCGGCGCGGCACCGAAAACCGCTCCGCGTCCCGCTGCCGCCGCACCGTCCGCCGCGCCAACCGTCGCCGCCGCCATTCCGGCCATCCCGCCCATGCCTGCCGGGCCCAAGGACAAAGTGACCCCGCTCACCGGCATGCGTCGGGGCATTGCCGAGCGCCTCGTGGCCAGCAAAACCACCATCCCGCATTTCTATCTTCAGCTTGAAGCCGACGCCGCCCCGCTGCTGCGTCTGCGCGCCGACCTCAACGCCGCCGCCGAGAGCGCGGGCCAGGGCAAGATCACCATTAATGACCTCATCCTCAAGGCCGCCATCGTGGCGCTCACCCGCGTCCCCGGCGTCAACGCCGCGTGGGCGGGGGACTCGATAATCCAGTATGACGCAATCAACCTATCCGTGGCTGTCTCCATTGCCGAAGGGCTGATGACGCCGGTCATCCCGGATGTCGCCGGGAAGTCGCTGCGCGAGATTAGCGAAGCCGTCAAGGACCTGGCGACACGCGCCCGCAACAAGCGCCTGAAGCCCGAGGAATACCAAGGCGGCACGTTTACCGTCTCGAACCTGGGCAGCTACGGCGTGGAGAGTTTCTATGCCATTGTCAACCCGCCGCAAGCCGCCATCCTGAGCGTCGGGGCCGTCGTAAAAAAGCCGGTCGTCAACGAAGCCGGGCAGATCGTCCCGGGCCAGCGCATCGCCTTTGGCCTGAGCTGCGACCATCGCGTGGTGGACGGCGCGCTCGGCTCGCAATACCTGGCCGAATTGCGCCGCCTCATCGAAGCGCCGGCTTCAATGCTGCTGTAGCGGCTTCCTCCTTCAACCCCCGATTACAAACCATGAAACGGATATTCTGTACGGTCTGTACGCTCCTGGTCGCCTGGCAAGCCTGGGCGAGCGAGATTGACGATAACCTCGATAAATTCGAAGACGCCGCTCAAAAATGGGAACAACAGGCAAAATCCGGAGGAAGGATTCCTGTTTGGATAAAACAATTCCGTTCGGTTCGCGTAAATGTATTGGCGGGTGACTTGGACGAGGCATTGGGAGTTCTCCGAGGGTATAGGGCTGCCGCAAAGGAATTTCCCGACCTAGATGAAGAACAGGGAAAGAAAGCTGTATTGGATTTGATTGCCTCCTTGGAAAAGCGAGAACATGTAAAAACGGCCCCCATTGATGCCGCAATCAGCCATGCCATTGCCGCTGTAAAAAAAGCGCAAACGACCGCAGATCTGGACGCGACTTTGGATGAATTGGCGAAAATACAGATTCACTCCAGACCCATCGAGATGAGTCAGGCTGTGTGGACCGAATACAATTCAAAAGCGAAAGGCGTCTACGATTTTGTATTACAATACCAGGAGTACCTTGCCGCCAAGGCAGGCGGGTATGACGAAAAAGCCCGGGCAATCGCCGGAAAATTAGCGGACTCGCCCTCCCGTCTGCTTCCTCGTTCGGAGTTACTGGCTAAAGCCTATGAGCCGAAAGGCTCGTCCGGAGGGAAGTGAACCTATTCCAGGGGCGAATTTCTTTGACGCCCCTCAACCCAACACAGCATCCTTTCCCATAATAATAATATGAACTACGACCTGATCGTCATCGGCGGAGGCCCGGGCGGCTATGTGGGCGCGATTCGCGCGGCCCAACTCGGCAAGAAAGTGGCCTGCATTGAAAAAGAACGCGCGGGCGGCACGTGCCTCAACTGGGGCTGCATTCCCACCAAGTCCCTGCTGCGCAATGCCGAGATTTACCAGCTCATGTCCAAACGCGCCAACGAGTTCGGGCTCAAATTCGACAACCTCGCTTTTGACTGGGGCAAAATCGTGAGCCGTTCGCGCGACGTTTCGGACAAAAACGCGGCGGGCATCGAGTTCCTTTTCAAGAAACACAAGATCGACTACCTGAAGGGCGAGGCCAGCCTCGAAGCCGCTGGAACCGTGAAAGTGAAGGCTGCCGACGGTAAGGAGGAAACGCACACCGCCGCGAAGATTTTGATCTGCACCGGTTGCGTATCGCGCGCGCTGCCCAGCCTGCCGTTCAACGGCAAGACCGTCATTTCCAGCCGCGAAGCCATGGTGCTGCCCGCCCAGCCCAAGTCCATCATCATCGTCGGCGCGGGAGCCATCGGCATCGAGTTCGCCTATTTCTTCAACGCCTTTGGCACCAAGGTAACCGTCGTGGAGATGTTACCCAATGCGCTTCCATATGAGGACACGGACGTTTCCCAGGCCATCGAACGCTCCTACCAGAAGCAGGGCATCGCGGTGCTGACCAACACCAAGATCACCAAAGCCGAAGCCACGGATAGCGGCGTCCGCATCACCGTCGAAGGGAAGAAAAACGAGACGCTGGAAGCCGAGGCCGCGCTTGTGGCCGTCGGCATCGCCCCGGTGCTGCCGGGCGGTGCGCTCAAGCCGGAACTGACGGAGCGCGGTTACATCAAGGTCAACGATTCGTATGAAACCAGCGTTCCCGGTGTTTACGCGGCGGGCGACATCATCGGGCCGCCCTGGCTCGCCCACGTGGCCAGCTACGAGGCCGTGCAGGCGGTGGAGGGGATGTTCGTGGAAGGGGCCAAGCCCAAGCGCGTGGGCACGTTCCCCGCGTGCACCTACAGCCATCCGCAAGTGGCCAGCGTGGGGCTTACCGAAAAGGAGGCGAAGGAGAAGGGGATCGCCTACAAGCTCGGCAAGTTCCCGTTCATGGCCAGTGGTAAAGCGCGTGCTGTGGGCGAGGTGGACGGGTTCGTGAAGGTCTTGATCGGCGAGCCAAACGGCGAAATTTTAGGCGCGCACATTGTTGGGCAGGACGCTCCGGAGATGATCGCGGAACTGGGCCTGGCCATCACCACGGAAGCCACGTGGGAGGAGGTGGAGGCCACCATCCATGCGCACCCGACGTTGAGCGAAGCCGTGCACGAGGCCGTGGAGAACGCCTTCGGCCACGCGATTCATATTTAGGCAAATGGGGTACAGGGGGGCAAGCCCCCCTGGCGGAGGGTTTGGGAGGCGGAGCCTCCCATTGCCTTTTGCAAGGCGGGCGTTGAATTGCCATCGAAGCGGTGCGTCCGAGTTGAGCCCGAGCTTTGCACCCATGGGCCCGCCTTGCTCCCCCGAAAACAGCGCAGCGTTTTTTCGGGGGCACTCGTCTCGGCGGTAACGGTTTCAGATAAGCTTCTCGTGCCGAAACTCTATTTCGGCACGCAATTGTCCACGCAACTCTATTGCGGCAATGGAGTTGCCGGAGCAATGGCGTTCCCAAATAGAGTTTGGGAACGAGATGGAAATAGCGCAGCGTCTTTTTTGGACACGCGCCGCGGCGGCAACGGTTTCAGATAAGCGCCCAAGGGCGCTTGGCGGATTCGCTTCGCTGTCCGATATAGGCAAGGCGGGTTCAAGCGGCGGTCTAGCGCGATGCTCGGAACTTTTTTAAGCCCTCGCCTTGCTTTTGTTTTGGCTTCCGGGGCTCTGCCCCGGTCCCCGGCAAGGGGCATTACCCCTTGCATCCCACTTCGGGCTATCGCCCGATCAATTTCATAATGGCCGACTTCTCCGCTTTCGCGGCGATGATGCCGGTGCATTGCTCCTTGGCCACATCCGGGTCTTTCAGCCCGTGGCCGGTGACGGTGCAGACGATGTTGGAGCCGTTCGGCACGCGGTCGAAGTTGAACGCGGGTTCCACCCCCTGGATGCACTTCATCAAGCCCGCGATGGAGGCGGCGCTGGCCGGTTCCACAAAGATGCCCTCCTTTGCTGCCAACCACGCTTGGGCGGCCAAAAT
This sequence comes from uncultured Chthoniobacteraceae bacterium, assembly GCA_964513965.1. Classification (GTDB taxonomy): domain Bacteria; phylum Verrucomicrobiota; class Verrucomicrobiia; order Chthoniobacterales; family Chthoniobacteraceae; genus UBA695. The sequence goes on along the minus strand of CAZEOO010000001.1, from coordinate 281,801 downwards.
CCGGTCGTCCTTCACGATGTCGATCGCGCCGTTGGAGTCCTTGATGGCGGCCTTGGCCAGATCCCAACTCGCCGGGTTGCCGATGCGAATGGCCGTGGCAATGGTTTCCGGCTTTTCAATAACTTTGTCGTAGTAAATGGGCGCCGACCCGGCGGCCTGGAACCCGACCATCATCGGCAACCGGCTGGATTTGCCCTGTTCCTTAAACTCGCGGTAGCCCTTCCAGTAGGCGCTGATGTTCCCGGCATTGCCCACGGGCAGGATGTGCACCTGCGGGGCGTCGCCGAGTGAGTCGATGATCTCGAACGAAGCGGTCTTTTGCCCCTCCAGCCGGTACGGGTTGATGGAGTTGACGATGGTGATGGGCTCCGTGGCCCCGATCTCGCGCACGAGATCCAGCGCCTGGTCGAAGTTGCCTTCGATGGCCACCACTTTCGCGCCGTACATGAACGCCTGGGCCAGTTTGCCCAGCGCGATCTTGCCCGCCGGCAGCAGCACGATGCACGCGATGTCCGCTCGGGCGGCATACGCTGCGGCAGCCGCCGAGGTGTTGCCGGTGGAGGCGCAGATCACGGCTTTCGACCCGGCTTCCACGGCCTTTGAAATGGCCATGGTCATGCCCCGGTCCTTGAAGGAGCCGGTCGGGTTGAGCCCTTCGTATTTGATGAAGACGTTGCACCCCCGGCCCACCATCGTGCTCAGCTTCGGCGAATGGATCAGCGGAGTGGAGCCTTCGTTGAGGGAAATAATGGGCGTCGAATCCGTGACGGGCAGGTACTGGCGATAGCGGGCGATCACGCCCCGATCATTGAGAAACTTAGGACTAGGCATTGATAAATTAAGCAAAGGTTTCCACGCGGATGACCTGCGGCTGGCTTTTAACGCATTCCAGCGCGGCGATTTTCTGCGTGGCGCGGTTCATGCGGCCTTGGGCGGCGCTGTGGAGCATCAGCACGAGCGGCACGGTTTCCTCCTCGCGGGCCTCGGGCTGGATGACCGATGAAATGCCGATCTGCTCGTCCGAGAGGATGCCGGTGATAAGCGCCAGCACGCCGGGCCGGTCGATGACGGAAAGCCGCAGGTAGTAGGAAGTGACGATTTCGTCGATCGGCTTGCAGCCGTCGTAAAGCCCGTGCGGGACGAAACCGAAATTGGGCCTCGGAATCTCCAGAGCCACCGCCGCCTCGGCGATGTCGCTAATCACCGCGCTGGCCGTGGCGTCCTGACCTGCGCCGCGCCCGTAAAAGAGCGTTTCGCCCACCACGTCGCCGTTCACCGCCACAGCGTTGAAGACGCCGTTAACGCTGGCCAGCACGTGTTCCTTGGGGATCAACGTCGGGTGCACGCGCACTTCCACCGGGCAGTTTTCGACGCACTTTTCGTCGGATTTGATAACCCCCAGCAGCTTGATCTTGTAGCCGAGCTTGTCGGCAAAGGCGATGTCGTCCGCCGTGATGGCCTCGATGCCCTCCACGTGGATGTCGTTCTTGTCGACCCAGAAACCGTAGGCCAGCGAGGCGAGGATCATCGCCTTGTGAGCGGCGTCCCAGCCGTTGATGTCCAGGGCGGGGTCCGCTTCGGCATAGCCGAGCTTCTGGGCCTCTTTGAGCGCCTCGTCAAACCCGAGCCCGCTCTGGCTCATGCGGGTCAAAATGTAGTTGCTCGTGCCGTTGATGATGCCGTGCATGGAGCGGATGTGGTTGGCCACAAACGCCTCTTTGAGTGCCTTCAGAATCGGCACCCCGCCGGCCACGGCGGCTTCGTAGAAAACGGAAACGCGCTTTTCGGCGGCCTTGGCGAAGATCTCCTTGCCGCGCTCGGCCAGCAGCGCCTTGTTGGCGGTCACGACGATCTTGCCTTTCTCCAGGGCGGCCATGACAAACTCGAAGGGCACCTTGATGCCCCCCATCAGCTCCACCACCACCTGCACCTCGGGGTCGTCGATCAAGTCGTGCCAGTCTTGCGTGAAAAGTTCGCGGGGCGGCATGGGAGTTCGCGGGCGCTCCGGGTCGAGGTCCGCGATTTTTTTGACGATCAGCTCCAGGCCAAGACGTTCCGTAAGCAGCCGCTGGTTGCCCAGCAGGTGCTTATAAACGCCGAAGCCGATGGTGCCGAGACCTGCAATGCCAATGCCGACTTTTCGCATAAGAAATCCCCATCTTGCGCCCAACCGGGCCGCTTGGCAAGGGAGGAACGGCGTGAAGAGCCGGGCAGCCCTTTGCGGGAAATTGCTTTTGAAATCCGAATTATTTTTACCCGGGTGTTATTGACAAATCTATTTTTATCCGGGTAAAAACACACATGGCCAAGCCTCAATCCTATATTGCGTTTCAAAAATCCACGCGAATTGCTGCGGGGGATCTCCAACAGGTCGCCGCGAAGGTGAAAGAAACCGTGGATCTGCAACCCGCGGCGGCAGTTCTGGTATTTGACAGCGAAACGAGCGAGGTCGTCGAACTCGATCTGCGTGGAACATTGAAAGACGTTCTGGAAAAGCTCACGCCACCCGAAAAGAATGCTGAAAAAAGCGGCGAGCCGCCGCTGCAAGGGCGGGGGCGTCCAAAGCTGGGGGTCGTTGCGCGGGAAGTGACGCTCCTTCCAAGGCATTGGGCTTGGCTGAACCGGCAATCCGGCGGAGCATCGGTTGCCTTGCGCAAACTGGTGGAAGAAGCTCTTCGCACCCATTCTAAAAAGGATCAACTGGAGAACGGAAGAGCGTACGCCTACCGGTTCATGTCCGTGATGGCGGGAGATTTACCCGGATTTGAGGAAGCAGCCCGGGCGCTGTTCTCTGGCAATGAGCTTCAATTTCACGCCATGGTGGCATCCTGGCCTGCCGACGTTCAAAGCCATGCGAAACAGTTGGCCTCATCGACGTTTACCATCGCCGTCGAATAATAAATTGAATTCCAGTGGCCGTTAAATCTTGTGCCGGATGCCGCGGACGGATTCGGAGAGCTTGCGCAAGCCGAGTTCCAGCCGCGTTTTGATGGTGCCCAGGGGGGTCTCCGTGGCCAGGGCGATTTCCCGCTGGCTCATGCCTTTGAAGAAAGCCATTTCGATGGCTTCGCGTTGGAAGACCGGCAGGTTCTGGATTTTCGATTTAAGAAAAGTACGGATATCCTCAAGGTGAATATCGTCCTCAATGCGATTGTGCACCCACGATTCGGGTTGGCGGTCGGTGGTCACTTCAAAGCGGTCCTTGGCCCGGCAATAAGCCTGGCGTTTGCGCAGGCGGTCGATGGCGCGCCGCCGCGTCAGCGTCACGATCCACCCGAGCGGTTTGCCCTTGTCGGACGAATAGTTACAGGCCTGCTGCCATACTTGCATGAAAACTTCCTGCAACAAATCGTCGGCCTCCGCCTCGTCGTGAACGACCCGGATCGTCAGCGCCTTGAGGATGGAAGCATAGCGATCATAGAGGGTGGAGAGCGCCGCGGGGTTGCCATGGGCGATGGCGTCCATCAACGCCTCGTCGCTGATCGCGCCTTGTTCAACGACTGGCGTGGGCAGTGGGGTGGCCGGTTCCGTTTCGGCCAAAACATCATCAAGCGTTTCCGTCTCCGTCTCTGTCTCCGTCAGATCGTGAATTTCTAGCATGGCGTTCCTTTCGGTTGCCCCCAAGCCTAGAAGCCGCGGGGCCGGTTCACAATCGGAGCGCCCCCGTTGGGCGCGGGGGAGGAACAACGACAAGGTCCTAAGTGACGCCCCGGTGCAAAAATCGCCTGTGAATAACTTGGGGAGAACCCGGAATAACTCCTGGTAGAGCCCCCGTTTGCCGCACCGGGCGGGCCACAATGCCCCCAACCGGGGAAAGTTCCCGGCCAAGTTCTCCGCCCTTTCTGCTCCCTATGCGGCGCGAATCGTGGCATGTTGTCGGCTTTCATGTCCGCACCCAAACCACCTTCCCCCGGCCCCGGGGCGGCGTTTCTCGAAATGCCGCTCGCGGACTTGGAGTGGCTGCCCGCGCCGAGAAGCCGCGCGCTGGCGCGCTTCGGGCTGCGAACGGTGGAGGATTTGCTCACGCACTACCCCCGGCGCTACGAGGACCGGCGCGAGTTCGACCATTTCCCCCGCGAGGAACTGGAAAAACCGGTGTGCCTGTGCGGCGAGGTGCTCAAAACCGCCTCGCGCCGCTTTCAGGGCTGGCGGTTCATGTTCGACGCCACGCTCCAGGAGGTGAGCCCCACGGGGCAGCCCAACGTGCTCAGCCCGCAGATCGTCTGCCGCTGGTACAACGTCCATTTCGTGCGCAAGATGATCGCGGCGGGCATGCGCCTGGTGGTGTTCGGGCGGCCCCGGCGGCGCGGGCGGCAGTTGGTCATTGAGCACCCGGAGTTCGAAGCCATCGAGCCGGACGGCAGCGAGGAGGAATCCATCCACCTGCGCCGCATCACGCCCATTCACCCGGCCACCGAGGGGATCACGCCCCGAATGTTGCGCGCTTGGATTCACCGTCTGCTGGCTCACCTACCGGAGCTGCCCAGCCCGCTCCCGGCAGGCATGGCCGGGCTGCCGTACGCCGAGGCGCTGCGGGCCGTCCATTTTCCCGAAACCTGGGAGACGCTGGCCGCCGCGCGGCGCGACCTGGTGCTGGCCGAGTTCTTCCAAATGCAGCTTTTCGTGGCCGCCCGGCGCGCGGAGGTCATGCTCCAGCCCGGCAAGGTCCATTGCGGCCCGGGGCGGCTGCTGGAGGCCTTCACCGCCGCGTTGCCCTTTCCGCTCACCGGGGCGCAGCGGCGGGCCATCGGCGAAATCCGCGCCGACCTCGGCTCGGCCCGCCCGATGAACCGCCTGTTGCACGGCGACGTCGGCTCGGGCAAAACGGTGGTGGCGCTGGCGGCGATGCTGCTGGCCGTGGAGGGCGGTTTCCAGGCCGCGCTGATGGCCCCGACGCAGATCCTCGCCGAGCAGCATTACCTCAAATTCAAGGCCGTGCTGGAACCGCTGGGCGTGCGCGTGGCGCTGCGAACCGGCTCGCGCAAGGAGGAGAGCGGCGCGCTGCCGCTTTTCGATGAAAAAGCGTGGGCCGCCGCCGTGCGCGACGGGGACGACGCCCGCCGGGCCGCGCTGCTCCAGACGGGAGCCGCCGACGAGCCGCAGATCATCGTGGGCACCCACGCGCTGCTTTACGAAGGCGCGCCGCTCCGCAACCTCGGGCTGGCGGTCATCGACGAGCAGCACAAATTCGGTGTGCTCCAGCGGGAGGCGCTGACCAAGAGCGCCGCCGCGCCCGATGTGTTGGTGATGACGGCCACGCCCATCCCGCGCACGCTCACGATGACGCTTTTTGGCGACCTGGACGTTTCCACGCTCGACGAACTGCCCGCGGGCCGGGGCAAGATCATCACCGCCGCCCGCGACGCCACGAAGCTGCCCGCCGCGATTGACTTTATTAAAGAGCACCTCGCCCGGGGACGGCAGGTGTACGTGGTTTACCCGCTCATCGACGAATCCGCCAAGCTGGAGGCCAAGGCGGCCGCCGCCGAGTTCGAGAAGTGGAAGAGCGTTTTCGCCCCCTACCGCTGCGAATTGCTCCACGGGCGCATTCCGCCGGAGGAAAAAGACGCCATTATGAGTCGCTTCCGCCGCAACGAAACGCAGGTGCTGGTGGCCACGACGGTGATCGAAGTGGGCATCGACGTGCCCAACGCGAACATCATGCTCATTGAGAACGCCGAGCGCTTCGGGCTGGCCCAGCTTCACCAGTTGCGGGGCCGCATTGGCCGGGGCGAGCACAAGAGCTACTGTGTGCTGATCCATGCCGCCGACACGCCCGAGGGGAAGGAGAAGATGGCCACGATGGAGGCCACCTCCAACGGCTTCGAAATCGCCGAGGCCGACCTGCGGTTGCGCGGCCCGGGGGACATCCTCGGCACGGACCAGAGCGGGTTGCCCCCGCTCAAAATCGGCGATGTGCTGGCAGACACGGAACTCATGCAGATCGCGCGCGACGCGGCGCTGAGACTGTTTGCCGCCGATCCCGAGTTAAAGCGGCCCGAGAACCTGCGCTTCCGCAACCGGCTGGCCGAGACGCGCAAGCTCATCCTCTCGCGGGTGAGCTAAAATTTAACCGCAAAAAGGCGCAAAGATAAAAGCTTTCGCCCCTCGTTTCTCTCGTTACGAATCTGGAGATTGGGAACGAGAACGCAACGAGAAGGCAAAAAGCTTTGCGCTTTTTTGTGGCTAATTCTCAAATCCCCGGGGTGGAGACGATCTCGACCACCGAAGCCGGGGCGGGTTTGCCGCCAATGGTGACCTGCACGGCCGAGGGGTCGGCGGTCTTGACCCAGAAATGTCTGCCCACGAACGTGAGCGGCTTCATCATCGGGTTGAGGCTGCCGTGGTAAACCGAGGGGGACTTGGGATCGTCACGCACCACCCGCAACCGGATCTTCCGGTTGGCGCGGATCGCGATCTCCTGCTCGTCGCCTTCCGTCACGGGCGTCGGCTCCGCCGCCACGGAGGGGGCTGGGCTGGGCGTCGCCGCCGGGGCAACGGGTGCGACGGGAACCGCCGCGGCCACCGTGGGCGAAGGCGCCGCAGCCGAAGTAGAGGGCACATCCTCGTCGCCCGTCACCGGTACCGCGCGGAGCACCGGCTCGGCGGGCGCCTTCGCGCCGGTCTTTTCCTCGCCGCCCGGCATGGCGGCCGGTGTGGCAGAGGTGGGGGCCGTCGGCGCGGCTTCGGGAGTCGGTTTGGCTTTGATCGCCGGGGTGGCCGTAGGTGATGCGCCGCGCGGGGCGGTTTCCACCGGGCCAAGGCGTTTGATGGTCATAATGCCCCAGCCGATCAGCGCGCCCGCTGCCAGGGCCACCAGCAGCACGAAAAACGCGATGAGCCAGCGGGGTTTTTCCGGAGGAGCCGCCGCGACGCGCCGCCGTTTTTTCCGCAGCGGTTCGGCGCTTTCCTCGTTTTGTTGCAGGTAGGAATATTCGCCCACGCCGGTGTCGAACCCGATTTCCAGGGTCGGGTAGCGCGAAATATCCACGCCCAGATACTTCGAGTAGAGAATCAGGAAATTGCGGGCATAGACGATGTTCGGGAAGTGCATGTAGTCGTCCGCTTCCAGATCCGTAATCCGCTCGGGCCGGATCTTGGTGGCCTGCGCCACTTCCTCGACGGAGAGTTTTTTTGCGATCCGCGCATCGCGCAAGGCTTGGCCGACGCTTCCGTTCATAATTTAAAAAGCTCTAAATAAGATCATCCAAATCGACGAGAATTTCGCGGGGTTTGGCCCCCTCGCCCGCGGCCACGTAGCCGCGTTGCTCAAGAATATCGACGACGCGGGCCGCCCGCGTGTAACCCAGGCGCAGCCGCCGTTGGAAAAGCGAGGTGCTGGCTTTGCGCTCCTGTTTCATCACTTCGATGCACTTTTGCACCAGCTCCTCGTCCTCCTCGGAAACTTCTTCCGCCTCCGCGCCATCGCCGGAGAGCCGTTCATGAATGGTTTCGTCGAAATGGGTTGGGGCCTGTGCGGAAACAAATTCCACCACGCGGCGAATCTCGTCGTCGGTGACGAGCACGCCCTGCGCGCGCGTCATGCGCGAGGTTCCCGGCGGCTGGTAAAGCATGTCGCCCTGGCCCAGCAGGCGCTCGGCTCCCTTCTCGTCCAAAATGATGCGCGAATCGAGCGCGCTGGCCACTTGGAAGGCGATGCGGCTCGGGATGTTCGCCTTAATCACGCCCGTAATGACGTCCGCCCGGGGCGTCTGCGTGGCCACGATCATGTGGATGCCGGCGGCACGGGCCATTTGCGTAATGCGCGCGATGGCGCTCTCCACGTCGGCGGGCGCGGTCTGCATCAAGTCGGCCAATTCGTCGATGATGACGACGATGTAGCTCATCGGTCCCTCGGGGATTTCCACCTCGTCGTCGCGCCGCACGCGGATGGGCGGTTTTTCCTCCTCCTCGGGCGCGGCTTCGTTGGTGTCGGCGGTCTCTTCTTCCCACGGCGCCTTCTCCCCGGGCTCCCGTTGGGCGATGGATTCGTCCGCCTTGGCCTCGGCTTCGGCGTCGAGTTCCGCCTGGCTTTTGGGCTTGGGCCGGGCGTTAAAAGAGGTGATGTTGCGCACGCCGGTTTTGGCGAAAATCTTGTACCGCTTCTCCATCTCGTCGATCACAAGCCGCAGCGCCAGGAGCACCTTCTTCGGATCGCTCACCACGGGAATCATCAAGTGCGGCAGCGTGTTGTAGATCTGCATTTCGACCACCTTCGGGTCGATCATGATGAAGCGCAGTTCCTCCGGTTTGAAGCGGTAGAGAATGGAGGCGATGATGGAGTTGATGCAAACGCTCTTGCCGGAACCGGTGGTGCCCGCCACCAGCAGGTGGGGCATGGCCGCGAGGTCGCCGATAATCACCTTGCCGTAAACGTCCTTGCCCAGCACCAGCGGAATGCGGGCTTTGGTGTGCTGCAAATCGGCGGATTCGATCAACTCGCGGAAGCGCACCTTCTGTTTGCGGCTGTTGGCGATCTCGATGCCCACCGTGTCCTTGCCGGGAATGGGCGCCAGGATGTTGATCCGCTCGGCGCGAGTGGCGCGGGCCAGGTCGCGCTCGCGCTGGGTGATCTTGTCCACGCTCACGCCCTTGGCCGGGTAAATTTCGTAGCGGGTGATGGTGGGGCCGCGCGTAATGTCGCCGGGAGCCACCGCCACGCCGAACTGGGAAAGCGTGTCGATCAACGTGTTCTGGACTTTGAGCAGCTCCTCCGGGTCCGTCAAGGCGGCTTCGTCCAGGGCCGGTTCTTCCAGCAGCGTGAGGTTGGGCAGTTGGTAATCCTCCAGGTGCACGAGCGCCTTGGCCACCATCGGCTCCGGCTTTTCCTTCGGCGGCTGCGGCTTGGGGTGCGGGGCGCTGTTATCAACGACCTTCGGCTCGGGGCGATCCGGGTCGAACTCCGGCTGGCCATCGGCTTGCGGTTCAGCGGCAGATTCCGACTCCGCTTCGGGCTCGGGTTCCGGGGCCGCCGCGGGCTTGATGCCCTTCTTTTTGAGCCGTTTTTCCAGCTTCCGGGCCTCGGCTTCCAGGTGCTGGCGCTCCAGTTCCAGGCGCTCCTCTTCATTGGCCCGGGCCAGCCGCCATTGGCGGAAACGTTCCACAAGCACGGGGATCAAGTCTACCGTTTTGCGCACGACCAGCGCCGGGTGGATGCCCGTCATCAGCACCAAGCTGCAAAAGTAGAGCCCCGTCAAAATAATCAGCGAGCCGAGCCGGTCGAAAAGCCCCTGGCAGGCCCAGCCGCCCAGCCAATAGCCCAGTTGACCGCCGGGGCAAAGCTGGTGGCCCGGCCCGAGCAGGTGCATATCGACCGCATATTTTTGAAGAAACCCGCTTTTGAGGAAAATCCGCACGAACCCGGGCCGGAAATGGGCCAGGCACGCCGCCGAAATCACGAACACCACCGCCCAAGGCACGCGCCGCAGGATGCGCCAGCCGGGGCAGACCAGCTTCACCGCGCCAAATCCAAAGAGCACCACCGCGACAAAAAACGAAGCCGACCCCACCAGGAAGTTCGAGAGGCAGGCGATGAGCGCCCCCGTGTGGCCGAAAATGGTCTGGTGCGTCGCGTGCGAACCGTCCGCGCACGTGGCCAGCGGGAACCAACTCGGCACATCGCCGGGATCATAGGAAATCAAGGCCAGAAACAAGAGCGTTCCGCCGCCCAAAAGGAGCAGGCCGATCAACTCTTGAGAGAAGCGATTTTCGGGCTCACGTGACATTCGGCCCCACTCTAACCTTCCTCCTCCGGCTTTCAAGAAAGCTTTACGATCCGTTTGAGAGTGAGGCGATTACACCCCTTCCAGCGGCAGCACGCGCTGGCTCGCGCGCTTGCGGACGAGAAACCGGGGCGTCACCTCGGTTTGCGAGGCGCAATAGACCTCCACCTCGCCTTGCGCCCCGTCGGCGGCCAGCCGTTCTCGGACCGCGCCGAGGGCCAGTTCCGGCGTGTTGCAGTCGCGGCTCAAGTGGCACAGGATGGCCCGGTTCAAGCCGTCACCGAGCAGCTCCCCCAGCATCGCGGCGGCGGCGACGTTGGAAAGGTGCCCGTGGATGGACATGATGCGCTGCTTGAGCGACCAGGGCCGGTGCGGATCGTCCTGAAGCTTCTTTTCGTCGTGGTTGGTTTCGATCACCAGCGTGCTCACCCCTCGCACGCGTTCGCGAGCGGCGTGCGTCACCTTGCCCAAGTCGGTGAGGAAGCCGAGGGATTCATCTTCGTTGAAAAACGTGAACCCCACGGGGTCCACCGCGTCGTGCGGCACGGGGAAGGTGCGGATGCCGATGTCCTTGATGGTGAATTCCGCCCCGGCCTCGAACTTGCGGATATTGGGGTGCTCGGCCAAATGGGTTTTGTGGAGTGCCTCGGCGGTGAGCCGCGTGCAATAGACGGGAATGGGGGTCTTTTTGCAAAGCACGCGCAACCCGCCCACGTGGTCGGTGTGTTCGTGGGTGAGCAGAATGCCGTCCAGGGAAATCGGGTCCACGCCCAGCGACGCCAGCCGCAGCGTGATTTGCCGTGCGCTCAAGCCTCCGTCCACGAGGAGACGGCAGCCGCGCGACTCAATGAGGGCGCAGTTTCCCGAGCTGCCGCTGCCAAGTAGGGAGATTTGGAACACGGCGTCTATTTAACCCCAAAATGGCCGTGTCGGCTCAAAAAATTTTCTCTGAGGGAGAAAAGAATTCCGGGTTCAAGGGCACCTCAATAGCGCGCCTGTTCACCGCGCGGGTTGCGGTACGGCTTGCCTTTGCGGAACCCGGCGAGCGCGGCGGTCATCATCTCCTGGGTTTTGGGGTCCAAGGAAGGGTCTTGCCGGGCGAGTTCCAGCGCCTGCTCCTCGTAGCGGATGGCTTTCTTGAATTGCCCCGTCTCCGCTTCCGCCGCCGCCAGCGTACCGATGGTAAAAAACTCGCTCCACCCGGAAAGCTCGCAAGCCTTGGTGGCGAGCTTCACCGCCCGCGCGCCGTTGCGGAGGTTCGCTTCGGGCCACGTGGCGTAGATCCAGGCGAGGTTGTTGTAGGCGCGGGGCTTGTCCGGCGCGAGCGCGATGGCTCGCTTGTTATCCGCGATGGCCGCCGGGACGTTGCCGATGCGCGCGTGAAGGTAGGCCCGGGCCGTGTAGGTGCGGAAATCCTGCGGGTCGAAGTGGATGGCTTGCGTGAAGTCGTTGATCGCGTCGTTGTCCCGGCCCATGCGCCGGAAAACCCAGGCCCGCCAGGCGTAACTCTGCGGCGAGGTGGGGTTGATTTCCAGGGCGCGGTTGAAATCCTCCAGCGCCGCCGGGTCGTTTTTCTGGTTGTAGAACGTCCAGCCCCGGGATTGGTAGAAAGAGAAATTGCGGGGTTCCAGCTTGAGGGCGGCGTCGAAGAACCGCAGCGCGCCGGGGTAATCGCCCTCCTTGGCCGCGCCGATGCCCATTTGCACCAGTTCGCGGGCGTCGTGGGTCCAGTGCAGCGGCAAGAGCGTGCGGAGCGCCCAGAGCAGCAGCAGCGCCGCCAACAGGCAAACCGCCGCGATGACCAGGCGCTTGATGTTGAAAAAATCCCCGAGCAGCGACGGTGGCTCGGGAGGCGCTTCGGGCGGCACGAAATCCTCCGGCAGTGGGGCGACTTCTTCGCTCTGGCCCGCGAGGATGGCTTCGGCGCGTTCGGCTTCCTCCTCGGGCACCAGCAAGCGCGCGCCGCCAGGGGCGAAACCCGGCCCCAGGCCGTTGACGTTCTCATCAGCCAGCACGGCTTCAATTCCTGCCTGGGCCAGTGCCGCCCGGGCAAGCTCCGCCTCCATATTATTGGCGAAACGGCGGAGGGTTTTCACGCGGCGAGCATAACAACGCGCGGCGAAACCACAAGCGTTTGCAACGGCCCCTTTTTATGGGGGTGGGGGTTATTTTACACCCAAAATCCGCTGGGCCTCTCTCACGTCGCAGGCGATCTGCGCTTTGAGGGCGTCCAGATTGTCGAATTTCTGTTCGCCGCGCAGGAAGCCCCGGAAGTGGACCTCGATTTCCTCCCCGTAAAGGTCGCCGGTGAAATCGAAGAGGTGCAGTTCGAACATGCGCGCGCCGGTGGCCGTGGCGATGGTCGGGCGCACGCCCACGTTGACGACGCCGGGGTAGGCGCGCCCATGGTGCGTGGCTTCGACGGCATAAACGCCGTTGGGCGGAAACTGCTCGTTGTGCACGCCCAGGTTGGCGGTGGGGAAGCCGAGCGTGCGGCCGATCTGGTCCCCCTTGACGACCGTGCCCTGGAGCGTGTAGTCGCGGCCCAGAAAGCGCGCCGCTTTGTCCAAATCGCCCGCTTCCACGGCGGCGCGGATGGACGTGCTGCTGACCACCTCACCGTCCACCGTCACGGCGGGAATGCCCACTTCGTCAAAGCCCAGCTCGTCGCCCATGCGCTTCAAGAGCGCCAGGTTGCCCGCGCGCCCTTTGCCGAATTCCCAGCTATGGCCCACGCAAATCTCGCGCAGGGGATGGCAGGCGGCGTGAAGCTGGCGGACGAAATGTTCCGGCGGCATCGAGGCGAACTCTTTCGTGAACGGGACGATCAGTAGGTGGTTGACCCCCAGCCGCTCGATGAGTTGCGCCTTGTGGCGCGTGGCGGTGAGGAGGCGTGGGGCGTGCGAAGGCCGGGTGACGTGCAGCGGGTGGGGTTTAAAGGTGACGACCACCGCCGTGCCGCCCGCCGCGCGGGCATCGTCCAGCGCGCGCCGGATCACCGCCTGGTGGCCCAGGTGCACCCCGTCAAATACGCCGATCGCCAGGAACACCGGCCCAGGGACGGCGGAAAGCTCGGCAATGGAGTGGAGGAAGTGCATGGCGTTTTTTCCTCACGCAAAGATGCAAAGACGCAAAGGGAGGAGACCAGCGAAGTTCTCCGCAGCTTCTCGTGCCGAAACTCTATTTCGGCACGCCCTTGTCCCCGCAACTCCATTGCGGTTTTGTAGAGTTGGCAATGGAGTTGCCAACACAATGGCGTTCCCAAATAGAGTTTGGGAACGAGAAGAAAATCCCCTTTGCCTTTTCGGCAGGTTCTTCGGGATGGCTTCGCTCCTTCGCGCCTTCGCGCCTTCGCGTGAAAAAAATAGCGCGGCGATTGCAGCAGAGGCATGAAATTTTACGAAAAGGAACTTTTTATCCCGGGCTTGGCGTGAAAACCTTCCGCCGATTAAATCAACTCGCTCGGGCTGCATCCCCGCGCCGCTCGATAAAACGCGAAGGCGCGAAGGCGCGAAGGCGCGAAGGAAAGATAGAAAAACAGACGCGGCACTCACGGCTTCTTCGGGCTTAAAAAATCACGCGCCGCGCATCCGGGAGACGGTGGGCAGGCTCAGGATTTTGCCGATGAGCTCCTCGCGCGGTTTGGTTTTGAGATCCTCCACCGTCACGGCATGTTCGAGGGTGAATTTGCCGCTCTTGGTCCGCCGCAGTGCTTTGAGGTGCGCGCCGCAGCCCAGGTCCTCGCCGATGTCGCTCGCGTAGGTGCGGACATAAAAGCCCTTGCTGCACACGACGCGGAATTCCACTTCCGGCAGGGCGATTTGCTTGATCTCGTGGGCAAAAATATGGACGAAGCGCGGTTCGCGCGCCACGGTCTTGCCTTGCCGGGCCAGCTTGTAAAGCGGCACGCCGTCCTTCTTGATCGCGGAAACCATCGGCGGCATCTGGTAGAAATCGCCGTCAAATTTCGCGAAGGCCGCTTCGATGCGTTCGGGCGTCAGTTCCGGCAAAGGCCGCGTTTCGATGATCTCGCCGTCGGCGTCCTGCGAGTCCGTCAGTTCGCCCAGCCGCAGCGTGCCCACGTATTCCTTGTCCTCGCTCATCAAGAGATCCTGGATCTTCGTGCCCCGGCCAATGACCACAATTAAGAGCCCCGTGGCCAGCGGGTCGAGCGTGCCGCAATGGCCGACTTTTTTAATGTCAAAAGCCCGCCGGACGATGGCGACCACGTCATGCGAGGTCATGCCCGGGGCTTTGTCTACGATGAGAACTCCGTCAAGGTTGGTGGATTGCATCTGCGATAGCATTCAGTAAGTTGGTTTCGACTTCCGCGAGGCTGCCGGTCACGCGGGCTCCGGCGGCCAGGGTGTGCCCGCCGCCGCCGAACTTCGCGCAAATGGCGCAGACGTCATGGCGGGGGTCTTTGGAGCGCATGGAAATGCGGACTTTGCCGTTGTCCATCTCCTCCATGAAAACGGCCACCTGCACGCCTTCGGTGGAGCGCAGGGTGTCGATGAGCCCCTCGGTGTCCTCGGGCACCGCGCCCACCTCGTCATAAGCGGCGCGGGTCAGGGCGAAGCTGGCCACGCGCCCCTCGCAGGTGTACTTCATGCCGTTGAGCATCAAGCGCATCAAGTCCAGGCGGCGGCGCGGGTGGGTTTGGAAAAGGGCCTCGGAAATCTTGCCCACGCGCACGCCCGCGCGAATCAGCGCCGCGCCGATCTCGAAAGTGCGCGCCGTGGTGTTGGAGTATTGGTAGGAGCCAGTATCCGTGGCGATGGCCGCCCAGAGGTTTTCGGCTATTGACTGGTTGAGCGGCATGCCGGTGCTCGAGATCAACTCGTAAATGACCTGCCCGGTGGCCGGGGCGGTTTCGTCGATGTAGACCAGGTCGCCGAAGCCGGTGTTGGAAACATGGTGGTCCATGTTGATCCAGAGTTTGGCGGACTTGACCGCCGCCGGGGAATCGCCCAGGCGCGGGTGTGTGGAGGTGTCCACCGAGATGGCCACATCGAACTCCTCGGGGTGGCGCGGCGGTTTGGTGACGAGGTTGGAGCCGGGAAGGAAAGCGAGCGTATCGAGCGGGCCGTCGTGGTTCCACACCGCGGCCTCCTTGCCCATCTCGCGCAGGCTCAAAGCGAGCGCCACGGCGCAACCGATGGCGTCGCCGTCGGGGCGGATGTGGCTCATAATCACAAAGCGCCGGTTCTGCCGCAGAACTTCGGCGATTTGGGCGAGGGTGCAATTGCTCATTTTGAAACGGCCTCCCCGTTAATTCTTGTGGGGTTCCTCGCGGTCATCCGGGTCGTCCTCCGCTGGCTCGGCGGGAGACTCGGGGGGCAGGTCGAGGTCTTGGAGGATTTCGATCACGCGGGAGCCGCGCTCGATGGATTCGTCCAGCTTGAAGTGCAACTGCGGCGTGTATTTGAGGATCACCCGATGAGCCACCGCCGCTTGCAGCTCCTTGCGATGCTCGTGGAGCTGGGCCAGCACGGAGGCAGGGTCGTCGCCCAGTACGCTCACGTAGGCGTAAGCGTGCTTCAGGTCGGGGGTGACGTCCACATCCTGGATGGTGACCAGTTGGGTGAACCGGAACTGGCGACTAATCAGATCGCCGAGTTCGCGTTTGATTAATTCTCTGACTCGGACGAGACGATGTTTCATGGCTCGGAAGGTGGGAAATATCGGGGAAGGCCCGGAGCTGTGAGGCCCCGAACGCGTGGCTCTTGCCAACCCTCCCCCGTGTTTCCTACAAGGTTTGGGCGAATTTTTCGAGCGTGTAACACTCGATGATGTCGCCGGGTTCGTATTCGGTATAATCGCCCAGTTTGATGCCGCATTCCAGCCCGTTGCGGACTTCTTTCACGTCGTCCTGGAACCGGCGCAGCGTGGCGATGTTGCCGTCGTAAACCGCCTGGTGGCGGCGCAGCACCCGGGCGCGGGCGGTGCGGGAGATGCGGCCGTCGGTCACGGCGCAGCCGGCCACAACGCCCTTGGTCAGTTCGAAAACCTGCTTCACTTCCGCATGGCCGATCACGCTTTCGCGCAATTCCGGCTCCAGCAGGCCCGTCATGGCTTCCTTCACCTGGTCGAGCAACTCGTAGATGATGGAGTAGAGCTTGATCTGCACCTGCTCGCGCTTGGCGGCGGCGGCGGCGGTGTTCTCCACCTTCACGCCGAAGCCGATAATCACGGCGTTGGATGCGGTGGCCAGCAGCACGTCGCTTTCGGAAATAGGTCCGACGGCGGCGTGGATGACCTCCAGTTCCACCTTCTTGGACTCGATTTGCGTGAGCGAGGCGGCCAACGCTTCCAGCGAGCCCTGCACGTCGGCTTTCAGCACGATGCGCAGCACTTTTTTGGCGTCGGCGGCGAGGCTGGCGAAGAGGTTTTCCAGTGTGGCGCGGCCACCGCGGGGGGCGGCCAGCTTCTCCTCGCGCACTTCGGCCAGGCGCTCTTCGGAAAGGGCTTTGGCGGCCTTGTCGCTTTCCATCACGAGCAGTTCGTCGCCCGCGTTGGGCAGACCGGAGAAGCCGAGCACCTGCACGGGCGTGGAAGGCCCGGCCAGCTTGACGTTCTTGCCTTTGTCGCTGATGAGCGATTTGACCTTGCCGGAATAATTACCGCAAATGAAGGCCTGTCCCACTTTAAGGGTGCCCGTGCGGACGAGAATGGTGGCCGTCGGGCCGCGGCCGGGTTCGACCTTGGCTTCGATGACCGTTCCGCGAGGCTCGGCGGCATGGCTGGCTTTCAGTTCCAGCATTTCCGCCTGTAAAAGGATCATTTCCAGCAGGCTGTCCACGCCGGTGCCTTTAATGGCGGAAACCGGGCAGCAGATAATGTCGCCGCCCCAGTCTTCAGGCGTGAGCCCCTTCTCTTGAAGCTGGCCTTTCACCCGGTCCACATTGGCGCCGGGCAGGTCGATCTTGTTGATCGCCACGATGATGGGCACCTTGGCGGCCTTGGCATGGTTGATGGCCTCCTGCGTCTGCGGCATGATGCCGTCATCGGCGGCCACGACCAGCACCACGATGTCGGTCACGTTCGCGCCGCGAGCTCGCATGGCGGTGAACGCCGCGTGGCCGGGAGTATCGAGGAAAGTGATGGGGCTGCCGTTGTGCTCAACGGTATACGCGCCGATGTGCTGCGTGATGCCGCCCGCTTCGCCCGCAGCGACGCGGGATTTGCGGACGTAATCCATCAGCGACGTCTTGCCGTGGTCGACGTGGCCCATGAAAGTGACAATCGGGGCGCGCGTTTTCAGCTCGTCCTTCTTGGGGGCGGGCGGGGGCTTGGGCGCTTCCACCACCGGCTCGGGCTTGTGCACGCCGCCGCCTTCCTTGCGCTTCTCGCGCTCGAAAACGAAGCCGTGCTTTTTGCAAATCTGGGCGGCAACCTCGGGCTCCAGCGTGTGGTTGATGGCCGCGAAGATATTCATCTCCATCAATTCGGAGATGAGGTGGAACGGCTTGACGTTCAACTGCGCCGCAAGCTCCTTGACGATGATCGGCGGCTTGATGTGAATGCGCTTCTCATCGGGCACGGATTCCTCCACGGGCTGCGGAGCGGCTTCCGCTGCCGGCGTTGCGTCGGCGGGTTCCGGCTCGGGAGCGGCCGCTTCCGGCTGGGGCTCGGGCTCCGGTTCAGGGGTGGGTTCGGGCGCGAGGATGCGCGAAATGGGCGGCAAGGCCGAGAACGGCTTGAACCCGCTCGCGGCGGCGCGGCGGCGAACCGGCTTCGGTTTGTCGATCAGCGAAATGGCCTCGGCGGGTACGGGCTTCGGGGCGGGTTCCGCCGCGGGCTCGGGCTGCGCCTCAGCGGCGGTTTTCTTCGGTGGCTTGCCCGAGGCTCGCGCGGGCGTGCTGCCTCCCGGGGATTTGCGGGTAGGTGTACGTTTTGCGCCTTGGGAATTAGGAGTTGCTCGGGTTGCCATTATAAATAGTTAAAGATGCGGAGGGGTCTGGGCCTGGCTAGGCCTGGCCTTCCCCCTTTTGATATTCGCTCTGGGCGGCGTTGTAAATAGCCTGCGCCTGCTCCAGATCCACGCCAGTGGCGTCCGCGATGTCCTGGGGTTCGGCCCCCACGATCACCTCGGCGCTGTTCATGCCCGCAGTGATGAGCTTGCGCGCGATGGCTTCGTCCACCTTGAGGGCGGCGGCCAGGGCGGCGGCGGCTTTGGTCACGCTTTGGGCGAAGGCTTCCTTGGCGGTTTCGTCCTTTTCAATGTTGATCTCCCAGCCGACCAGCCGGGAGGTGAGCCGGGCGTTCTGGCCGCGTTTGCCGATGGCCAGGGAAAGCTGGTCCTCGTCCACGCGCAGTTGCACGGCCTTTTTGACCGGGTCGAGGGTCACGCTCTTGATCTTGGCCGGTTTGAGGGCTTCAAGAACGAATTCCTTAACATCGGCGCTCCAGCGGATGATGTCCACCTTCTCGTTGTTGAGCTCGCGGACGATGTTCTTCACGCGCGAGCCCTTCATGCCGACGCACGCGCCCACCGGGTCCACTTTGTCGTTGGCGCTGTGAACGGCGATTTTCGTGCGGTAGCCGGCCTCGCGGGCGATGCCCCGGATCTCCACGGTTTTGTCGGCGATTTCGCTGACTTCCGTTTCAAAGAGGCGGCGGACGAAGTTCGGGTGGCTGCGGGAAAGGATGATCTCCGGGCCGCGGGGGCCGATCTCGACGGCGACGACGTAGGCGCGAATGCGGTCCCCCACGTTGTAGTCTTCCGTCTGGACGCGTTCGCGGGACGGCATCACGGCCTCGAACTTGCCGAGATCGACGATCACGTCGGAACGTTCGAAGCGGCGCACAGTGCCGCTGACGATCTCGCCCGCGCGGTCTTTGAACTCGTCGTAGACCATCTCCTTCTCGGCCTGGCGGATGCGCTGCATCATGGCCTGTTTGGCGGTCTGGGCCGCGATGCGGCCGAAATTCTTGGGCGTCACCTCCACCTCCAGCGATTCTCCGAGCTCCGCGTTGGGTTTGAGCGTGCGAGCCTTGGTGAGGGCGATTTCGTCGTGCGGGTTCTGGACGTTCTCCACCACGAGCAGATTCGCCAAGGCCCGGATTTCGCCGGTCTTGCCGTCCACCTCGATGCGGAGTTCGCGCGCGGGTCCAATCGCCTTCTTCGATGCGGAGAGGAGCGCATTTTGCACGGCCTCAACCAGCACTTCGCGCTTAATGCCCTTTTCGCGTTCGAAATAATCTAAGCCTGAAATGAGATCGCTGTTCATAAAAACGGGATACCTGGAGACAAAAAAGAGTGGGGGTAAGCCCACTCGCGCTTCAGATAACCTGTTAATCCTAGAAGCGAACCCCAGGGGCGTCAAGCAGAGAAGAGAGCGGGGGATTCCTTGAGTTTAGTCCCCCGCGATTCCCGGCCACCGGCCCCACTGGACCGGCAGGGAGCACCGGGCGCAATCCCCGTCGCAGGCCAGGCAAAAGTCCTCGAAAAGCTGGAGGAGCCCCTGTTGCGTCACCGCCCGGGAGAGGAGTTTTTTGACCAGTGGTCCCGCGCCGAAGAGCCGCCGTGCGGCGAGTTCCACCCTGTGGTTGGAAGCCGGGGCGGGCATCTGCCGGTAATCCTCCCAGGCCGCCGGGGCGGCGTAGACCGCCTTGGGCAAGAAGACGTTGAGCAAAAGATCCGTCACGCGGTTCTCGCCCACCAGCGCCATGGGGGAAGGGCTGCGGGCGGACTTAAGGGTGTAATGGCGGTCCCAGTAAGGGTCGCCCAAGCGGCTGAAAAAGTGTCGCACCCCCGTGGCGTTCCCGGCGGTGGCCAGCGCCTCCAGCACCGGCCATTGGCGCACGATGGCCGCCAATGCGGCGACCCGTCGCTGCGGATGGTTTACCGGGCGCACTCCGCGCAGGTTCCACAGCTTTACCGGCACGGTGAGGCGATCGAACTCCGCGCGGCGGGGCCACCAGCGGTTCCAGACGCCGCGCAGATAGCTGCGGGTATCCCCCGGCAGCGGGTGAAAATCCGTGGTGTTCAAAAAGCCGCTCCCGGCAAAGAGAATCGCCTCCAGGTCGGGACCCTGGGCGCGCAGCCATTCCAGGGGAAAACGCTGGGCCAGCAGCGTGAACGGCAGCTTGTTGTGGCGATAGCCGAGCGCCTCGGCCACGAGTTGATAGAGTGCCTCCGTGGGGCCGAAGCTCTCCTCCAGCCGCCTCAAGCGGTCCGCCTTGCGGCACAGCCGGTATTGCGCGGCGGCCTCCACGAACTCGACGGCTTGTTCCGGCGGCAACGCGGCCAGCGTTTCACGGCAGGCGGTGGCCTCCGCGCCCGAGGGTTCGAGGGGCGGGTATTCAAAGCGGGTTGTATCGAGCCAAAGCTGCGGCACCTCCCGGCCCAGGCGGGTGCAGGTGGCGGGAAGGCGCTCCCCGTGCTCGTGCCCTTCAGCGCGGGCGAAAACGTGTAGGATGGTTCCCTCGTAATCCGGGCTCGCGGCGGCTTCCTCGCCCCATTGTTCCACGTTGGCGTGAACCGCCACATCCCCCTTCACCCGGAATTGGCCGTACGTAATCTCCGCCCCGGTAAAGTGCGGCCCGGCCCCGGCGTTCCATCGGCCGAAGTGCTCGATGTGCACCTCGCCGCCGCTGGTGGTGGTGAACTCCCGGCCAAACTCCCCGGCCATCCAGAGCGTCTGCAATTCCACCTCGCCCACAGGCCGCCGCATGCGCAACGGGGTGGCTTCGGCGACGAAGCCCTGTTCCTTCCATTGGCGATAGCGGTCCGCGAGTTGCATTTTGCCTAACGTTATCGCGGCCACCGCGATCAGGGAAGCCATTATGCCAAGTCTGGTCGACGCCTGTTTTTGCTCGCCTCCCGGTGGGGGTTGCGGAACACTGCGCCCATCCCCCATGATCCCCCTTCCCCAGGTCGCCTACGCCGAAGTTCACGAAGGCCCGACCGTCTTTGGCTCCTTTGTGGATTCGGAATGGGTGCTCCACTACATCGCCGCGGGCCGGTGGTGTTTTCAAATGCGGGGCAACGAATATTTCGTGAACCCGGGAGACATGGTGCTGCTGCCGCCGCGTTTGCTGCATGTCGTGCGGCAGGTCAGCGGTGCCAAGCGGGCGCAATACGTCGTCCACTTCGAACTGGGCGGCGGCGGCATGGGCGGCGAACCGCCGCTGGCGCTCTCGCTGCCGGTGGCGCACCAGCGGGAAATCGCCACTCTCTTCAAACGGCTGCGGCGGGAATGGCTTTTCGCCGAACCGTATGCCGACTGGGTGGCCGGGGGCATTTTGGCCGAAATGCTGGGCCTCTACTGCCGCCATGGCAACCGTCCCACGCCCGGCAGCCCATTCGCGGCGGCTGCCTGGCAGAACATCGAGCTTTCCGTGGCCTTTTTGCACCGGAACTTCCCGCGCCCGGAGCTTTCGCTGCGGGAGATCAGCGCGGCGTGCCGGGTTTCGCCCAACTACCTGTGCCGCATCTTCAAAGAGAACACCGGCTTCTCCCCCATGGCCTACCTCACGCTCCTGCGCCACTCCAAGGCGCAGGAACTCCTCTTGCGGTCGCTGCAAAACTGCACGGAAATCGCCGAGGCCGTCGGCTTTGGGGATTTGCACGTCTTTAGCCGCACGTTCAAGAAACTCTCCGGCCAGTCCCCGAGCGAATTCCGGCGGCTCCATGCGCGCCATTTCGACACGCTCTGAAGCCGCCGGGCTTTCTATATACTATAGAGTGATGGTCCGCTTCTCCTCGGCGCTCTGGTAGGCGCTGTAGATCATGCGGAGCGTTTCCCGCGCGTCCTCCAGCGTGGAGACGGGCGCGCTGCCGGTGGCGATCGCCTCGACAAATGCCCGGGCCTGGCCTGCGAAGGAGTCGTCGTAACCGGTGGCGGCCTCGATGCGTTCGCCGTTCACATAGAGCGCGTCGGTGATTTCCAGGCGGCCCTTTTCGCCCACGATGCGGATGCCATTCATGCCGTCACCGAAGCGCGAGTTGATCGTCTGCAGGACGTTGCATACCGAGCCGTCGGCATATTGCAGCGCCACCAGCGCCGTATCTTCGCATTCCATATTGGTGCGCACTTGGTTGCTGGTGAAGGCGCTCACCGCCGCGGGCCGCCCCAGCAGGTAAAGCGTCTGGTAAACCAGGTGGTGGCCGCTGTCCATCAGCGTGCCGCCCGTGCCGAGGGCCTTCTTCGCGCGCCAGCCCGTCGCGTGGGCGTCGGGGATGGTTTGAACCATCACGAAGGACGACGCCACGATTTTCCCAAGCCGCCCGCTTTCCAAGACGGCCTTGGCCTTCCGGACGGCTTCGCGGTAGACGAAGTTATGCCCGGGAAAGAGCACGAGGTTTTTTTCGTGGGCGAGCTGGGCGATTTCGTCCAAATGGGCGAACTCCGTCACCATCGGCTTCTCCACCAGCAGGTGCTTGCCCGCGTTGAGCCCGGCCACGATTTGCGCGTGGTGAAGCGGGTTGATGCTCCCGATAATCAACGCGTCCAGCGCCGGGTCGGCGGCCATTTCGGCGAAGCTCCCGTAGGGTTTGAGGCCGAGTTGCGCCGCCTTTTGGCAAAGCGCCTCCTTTTTGGCCGCAACTTGCGCGGCGTCGCCGTGGAAATCCTGGTAAAGGCCCGTGACTTGCGCGTTTTCCAGCTTGGCGAAAGCCGGGCAATGCCAGTCGGCGATAAAGCCGCTGCCCACCATTCCGATATTCAGTTTCTTCATAAGTATTACTTGGTATTTTCGTTATTTGGACCAGTCGAACACCACGCCGGTGTAGGCTCCCTCCGGTTTTTTAAGACCGTCATAAACTTCCTGGCAGGCTTTGGGCGAAACCACGTGCGTGAGCAGCGGGTCGATGTGAAGCTGTCCGCCGCCGATCAGGCGCAAGAGCGCCCGCACATTGCCCTCCAGGGAAAACCGGGCGTGTCCGCTCGGGTCTTCGGCCACCGGCAGCCGCCATTCGTGCGCGCCCTTCACCGTAATGCAGCCCTCGCCCCAAAGATGCGTGTGGTTCAAAAACGGCGTCAGGTTCGTCACGAATTCCTTCCGGGGGCTGCCCAACAAAATCAGTTCGCCCAGTTTTCCCGCCAGCGCGCCGGCTCCGGCCGCCACCGCCGCCTGGCCCGTGGCCTCCACCACGCTATGACAGCCTTTGCCGCCGGTGATCGCCGCCACCTGGGCCGCGAGGTCCGGCCCCGGCTCCGCCACGTGGGCGATGCCGCATTGGCGCGCCTGTTCGCGGCGCACGGGTGAGGGGTCGATGCCGATCACCTCGCACCCGGCCAGCGTGAAAAGCTGCGCGGCGAAGTTGCCCACCAGGCCGAGGCCGAACACCGCCGCGTAGTCGCCCAGCGCGGCGTCCGAAACGCGCAGCGCCGTGATCGAAACCGCCGCGATGCGGGCGAACACCGCCTTCACCGGGTCAATGGCCTCGTCCACGGGAACGCGCATGATGTCCGTGGCCGCGATGGCCGAATGCGCGCCGTAGGTGAAGATGCGCTGGCCCACCGCCACATCCTTGACGTTGGCTCCAGTGCGCACCACGCGGCCCACCGAGCCGTAGCCCGGGGTGAACGGCAGCGGCGCCCAGGATTCGCCGCCGGAGAGAATGGCCAGCTCCGTGCCGGCGCTCACGACGCTGTATTCGGTTTCGATGAGAACGTGATCCGGCCCGCCGGGCAGCGTGGAAGCGTTGGCCTCCGCCAGCACGGCCTTGCCGGGTTCGGTGAAAACAATGCGAGAGAAACAGTCTTTCATACGCCCATACCTGTAGCCCGGCAGGTGGCGGGTTGTCTTTGGGCGGGCTTATCAAAGTTTGCCTAAAATTATCCTGGCGGGGCGTCTCGTTTCCGGGCTTCCCAAGAAAGCGCGGTCCCGCTAAGTTCGCTCCTCGAAATGAGACGGATGACCCTCTGGATATGCGTGGCGCTGGTGGCTCTTTGCCGTGGCGGTTTTGCCGAACCGGCGAAGGACCCCAAGGCGATGGAAAAATTGACCGCGAATCTCCTGGCGAAGGAGGATTACGTCGGCCTGGACCAATTGGCCGCCGACATCAAAAAGAAGGGCTATGACCTCCGCGAATCCAAGCCCGAGCTCAAAGCTTTTTACGACGGGTTTTGCCTCGAAAGTTCGGCCACCGAACGCCAATGGCTCGATCAGCAATTGAAGCTGAATTACTGGTCGCGAACGCATCCCGAATCCCTCACCGCCAAAATCGCCCTGGCCCGATGGTATCTTGACTATGGGTGGAAAGCCCGGGGAACCAGTTTCGGCGACCAAGTGACGCAGGATGGCTGGAATTTGATGCGCGAACGGCTGCGCCAAGCCACGCAAATTCTGAAATCCGTGCCTGAGGCAAAAGTTGACGACCCGGAGTACTACAGAACGTGGATCATTTTGGAAGCGGAGCCCGGCGGAAGAAACAGCGGTTGCGGGAAAACCGCCGCCGAACGCGGGGTGCGGCTTGCCAGGGAATACTACCCGCTCTACCTCACGAGAGCCAACTTCATGCTGCCGAAATGGTTCGGGCAGGAGGGAGACTGGGAACGCTTCCTCATCAACGCGGCCAACTCGTTTCCCGGCGAAAAAGGCGATATGCTTTACGCCAGAATCGCCCGCGCCCAGGCCCACAGTTACGGTGACAATTTCTTTAACGAAACCAAGACGGACTATGGCCGCGTGAAACGCGGGTTCCTCGCGGCGGCCGCTTTTGAGGACGGCTCCAAACGCACCGCCGACCTCAGCAACCTTTGCTACCTTGCCACGATCCAGGGCGACAAGGAAACGGCGCTAAAGCTCGCCATGGAACTCGGCGATTCCATTCATCACAACGCCTTCGGCTCCGAGGAAAACTTCCTCCGGCTGCGGAAGGAAAGCGGGGTGGAAAAAGCGGTTCGGAGCGCGCAGGATCAAGCCGTGGACGCCGAGCACGCGGGCGACCTCGCCGCGGCTGAAAAATCGTTTGCCGCGCTCCAGCCCGGCGGGGGCGTCAATCCCTGGCTGACGGCCTTTTACCTTCGCGAGGGCCTTGAGGGCAAACTCCGCGACCTGCCCTTTTCCGAAAAGCAGACCTTTGCACAAATCCTCGACGCCGACGTGGCTGCCGCCGAGCCGAACACGCTGGCGGAGCTTGCAAAAATCGCCCCGCAAGTCGGGAACTGGGAAAAAGCCGAAGCCGCCGCCCGGGCTTTTGACCAAAAGCGCCCCTGGAACTTGATCGGCAAGAATACCCTTTGGCTTTGCGCCCTGCACAGGGGGGATGCGGCGGCCGCCGAGGCCGTGCGCCGGGAAATCCTGAACCTGCAAACCAACCGCGCCCCCTATCTGGCGGCGCAAGCCGTCCTCGGCGGCTCGAAAACTTGGGAACAAGCGCAGGGGGAACTCAAGCCCGGGGATATTTATAACGCCCAGGCCGCGGCGTCCATCGCGCTCCACTACTATTCCATCGGGCAGGCCGAAACGGCCCGGAAGGCGCTCGAAGCCATGCTGCCGGTTTGCAATCGCTTCCCGGAAAAGCCCCTGCTCGAAAGCATGCTCTACGGTTCGGTAAGCCGGGCGCTGGGCGCGCCGGAGGCCACGGGATCAGCGGGCGCCGTCCGGTGATTTCGCGGGCGAAGCCGAGGGCGCGGGCGGCGGCGGAGCCAGTTCCCGCTCGATATTCTGGAGTAATACCATCGGCCCGGGTGGCGGGTTGCGGCCCAGTTCCTTGCGCACCAGGGCCAGGGCATCGGCTTTCTTTTCCTGCGAACGCAAAAGCGTGAGCTCGTGCAGCACGCAGCGGAAGCGGTCCGGCCCGTCCTGGTAAGCCGCGATGGCTTGCTCCCAGGCGTTCATCGCGCCCGAGGGATTGCGGCTCAGCAACTCCAGCAGGCCCAAGTCTTCCCAAACCACGCCGCTTTTCAGCGCCTTGCCCCGCCCGCGCAGCCACTCCTCGGCGGCTTTCGGGTTGGCGGCCCAGCGGGTTGCGCCTTCGGCGGTCACGGCGAAATCGGCGGCTTCCTTGGGAGGTTTCACGCCGTTTCGGCGCGCCGCGAAAGGCCGGTAAAGCGGGTCGCCGATGAACGTGGCCATCCAGGAAACCACCGGCTGCGCGGCGTAGGCTGCGTCGCCAAAGCAAGCGCCACTGGCAAGCTGCTCCACCAGCACGTCGGGCCGCGCGGTGAAGGTGAGGTAAGGCTCGTACACGTTGCCGAACGTCGCTGCCGCGCCGTGTTCCAAGAGCGGGGCGCACCAGCCTTGCAGCGGCTCGCGCAGCGAACCGGCGGAAAACGAGTGCAGGTGAAACGCCAGCGCCCCCGGCACAAACCGCACCGCAGGGTCTTTGAAAACACCCTCAATTTCGGCCGAATACCACCCCAGGTAAACCGCCGCGCGCGTGAGCGGGTAATGCTCAGGGAAGAGCCCCGTCTGAGTATCAAGTACGCAGGGGAAGCCCTGTGCGGCGAGGTTCCCGGCGGCGATGCGGAACCACTCATCCCCCTGGCCGAAGGTGCCCTCGTTGAGCCCGCGCGAATCCACGTAGGCAAAGCCCCAGAGACCCTCTTTTTCCGCGGCGAGACCGTCGCGGATCATCCGCCGCACTGTTTCGGGACTGGCGGCATCCAGGCGGCAAACGCGCAGAAGCCACGGAACGGCGGGGGTTGCCTGGGTTGCCGCAGCCGCGCCGCCCGTTCGTGCACCGGGATTGCGGAAAGCCGGGTTTTGCACGAAACCGGAAATCTGGCGCGTGCCGTAGCCCAGTGCCGCGAGTTCCGAATCCACGGCGGCCTCGTTGTGGTTGAGCGTGGCGGTGGGCTGGGGTTTGTCGCCGGGCACGTCGGAAGCCGGAGCGATTTTGAGCGGCACCCCGCGGATCAGCGCCACATAGCGGATGCGGCTTTCCACCACCTGCGCCGCGGGGATGCCTGCCTCCGTTTTCCACCAGCCCCGGGCGAGCAACGCCTTGCGGAGCGGCTCGGCGATGGCCGCGTTGTATTCTTCGCGCGAAATGGTTTCCGCCGTGGTGCAGTTGATCGGGATCACGTGGTCCACGGGAATCTCCCGTTGCGTGGCGTAGAAACTGGCGAGTTCGAGCGCGGCGGGGTCGGCCTGGTTAAAGACCACCACCGTCGCCCGGGCCTCCGGCGAAGGCTCGGCGTTGGCGGTCAAACCGAGGAAAGCCAAAGCCATACACACGGAGCAGCCAGCCAGCCATGGCCGCATTTCCCGCCTGTCTTTTCCTTCGCGCCTTCGCGCCTTCGCGCCTTCGCGTAAAAAACCAAAAGCGGCCCATCGCTCAGTAGCCGGGAGTTTTTCAAAAAGGGGAATTCCTTCGTGGGGTAAAGAGACAAAGCTAAACCCCGTTCCATTCGTTTTGCTCGCCGCGAAGCTCCGGTTCCATTCTCCAGACCGGATTTGTCTCCCCTCTTTTTGATTCTTACGCGAAGGCGCGAAGGCGCGAAGGCGCGAAGCCCACCCGGGAAACCCACCAAAAGGCAAGTCAGCCAAGGTTTTCATGGGAAAGAGAGCTTCAGCCCGTCATAAGCCAGCCGCACGCCGGGCGGCAGGGCGGCCTCCGTTTCGGCGTGGCCGATATCGTGGCAAAGATGAGTGAACCACGTTGCTTTGGACTCCACCGCGCGGGCCAGTTCGAGGGCCTCCTCGTGGTTCATGTGCGTGGGGTGCACGCGATGGCGCAGGGCGTCCAAAATCAGCGTTTCCACCCCCCGGAGCCGCCGCACCACGTCGGCATCCACCGCCTTGCAGTCGCTCAAGTACGCCGCCAGCTTGCGGCCTCCGCGTTCCATCAGGTAACCGAAAGCCGGGGAACGCCCGTGGGTCATCGGCAGCGGCGTGAGCGTGGTTTCGCCAATGGGGAACGGCTCGAAACGCTTCACCACATGCGGCTCGGGTTTCACATAGCCGGGGGAGCGGTTCTCGCCGTTGAAAGCGAAGGCGAAAATGCGCTTCAAATCCGTCATCGTGCCCGGGCCCGCGTAAATCGGCATCACCCGGTCCCCCTCGCAGAAGCGGCGCAAATCGTCGAAGCCCATCACGTGGTCCGTGTGGGCGTGGGTATAAAGCACCGCGTCCAACCGGCGCACATTTTCGCGCAGGCATTGGATGCGGAACTCCGGGCCGGTGTCGATGGCCCACGCCGCCTCGGGCGTTTCCACGTAAATGGAGGAGCGGGTGCGGCGGTCGCGCGGATCGGCGGAGCGGCAGACGGCGCAATCGCAGGCGATCATCGGCACGCCCTGCGAAGTCCCCGACCCCAGGAAAGTGATTTGGAAACTGGCCATCTGCTCTTAAAGAGTAAAGGGCAATCCGGCCTGGTTGCAAGTCGCGGTTCGAGAGGGGAAATTCGATTGCCTCGCGCCCGTTTCCGGCGCAAAGTCGGCCCCGGTATGATGACCATCCACGCCGCCCTGGCACGGAACGGGGGGCCGTTCCGCATCGAACCGGTCGAGCTCGATCCTCCCCGGCCCGGCGAACTCCTCGTGCGCATCGTCGCCAGCGGCATTTGCCATACCGACCTTGAATTCACCGGCTACGGCCGGGGCGCTCCCTTGATCCTGGGTCACGAAGGCGCGGGCGTCGTCGAACAAGTGGGCGCGCGCATCCGGGGTTTCCGGCCCGGTGACCATGTGGTGCTCTCCTACCAATCCTGCGGCCATTGCGGCGCGTGCCGCCGGGGCGAGCCGACCCGCTGCGATCAATTTTGGGAGCTCAACTTCGAGGGCCGCCGCGCGGATGGCACCAACGCCTACCACGGGGCGCGGGGCCACTTCTTCGGCCAGTCCTCCTTCGCCACCCATTGCCTCGCCACCCCGCGCAACGCCGTCAAGGTGCCCAAAACGTTGCCGTTGGAACTGCTCGCTCCCCTCGGGTGCGGCCTGCAAACCGGCGCGGGGACGATCCTCAACGCCTTGCGCGTCCGGCGCGGTTCCAGTGTCGCCGTTCTGGGAGCGGGAGCCGTCGGCCTGGCCGCCGTGATGGCTGCGCGCATCGCCGGCGCTGGCGTCATCATCGCCGTCGATCTCAAGCGCCCCCGCCTGCGCCTCGCCCGCGAACTGGGGGCCACCCACGCCCTCGTTTCCAGCCCCCGGCTGGCCGCCGCGATCCGCAAAATCGTCCCCGGCGGCGTCGATTACGCCCTGGAAATCACCGGCAGCGACGACGTGTTCGAGGCCGCCGTTGACAGCCTGGCCCCCCGGGGTGCCCTGGCCATGATCGCCACCCCCACCGCCGGGCTTTCCCGGCTCCAGCCCGGCCAGCGGATGCTCGAAATCATCCAGGGCGGCTGCGTCCCCCAACGGTTTATTCCCAGGATGATCCGGTATTACCAAGCGGGCAAATTCCCCTTCGACCGCCTCATCCGCTATTACCCATTCCGCGACATCAACCGCGCCGTGGCCGCCTCCGGGTCGGCCCGCGTCATCAAGCCCGTGCTGCGGATGGAATAGCCTGGCCGCCCGTGGCGGTGAAAAGGAGGCCGGAGGCGCAAGTTCCCCTTTGAAAAAACCGGCGAACCCACCCATAATCTCCCCTCGTGTCCGCAACGCTCACTTCCCTCCGCATCCGCAACCTCGCGCTCGTTGAAGACCTGCAATGGCGCCTGGAGCGCGGCTTCGTGGCCGTCACGGGCGAGACGGGTTCCGGCAAATCCATCATCCTGGGCGCCCTCAAGCTGATCCTGGGCGAGCGGGCCGATAAATCCCTCATCCGCACCGGCGCGGACGGCTGCACCGTCGAGGCTGTGTTCGATCTGCGCGGCGATCCCCGGCTCGAAAAGCTCAATCCGTGGCTCGAAGAACAAGGGGTGGAGCCGTGCGAAGGGGGCGAGTTGATCTTGAAGCGCACCTTCACCCACGCGGGAGCCAACCGCCAGTTCATCAACGCCAGCGCCACCACCCTGGTCGTGCTGGCGCAATTGGGCGACGCCCTGGTGGACCTCCACGGCCCGCACGATCACCAGTCCCTCCTTTCCACCGAGAAGCAGTTGGAACTCCTCGATGCCTTCGCGGGCAACGGCGCGCTTTGCACCGAATACGAGGCCCACTACCGCGCCTGGCTCGCGCTGGTGGCCGAGCACGAAGCACTTTCCTCGAGCGAATCCGCCCTGGAGCGCGAACTGGACTTGTTGCGCCACCAATC
This sequence comes from uncultured Chthoniobacteraceae bacterium, assembly GCA_964513965.1. GTDB lineage: Bacteria > Verrucomicrobiota > Verrucomicrobiia > Chthoniobacterales > Chthoniobacteraceae > UBA695. The sequence continues at coordinate 251,982 of CAZEOO010000001.1, read as the reverse complement.
CCGCGAAATCGAGGCCGCCGCGCTGCGCGAGGAAGAGGAGGCGGAAATCCTGGCCCGCTATCACGTCGCCGCCAACAGCCGCCGCTTGGTGGAGCTTTCCACGCAAATCGTCCGGCAGCTTTCCGACGCCGACGCCGCCCTGCTCCCATCTCTCTCCGAGTTGACCCGCTCCTTCCGCGAACTCGAAAAGCTCGACCCCTCCACCGCACCGCTTGCCGAGGCTCATGCCGGAGCCGTCGCCGCGCTGGAGGACGTTTCGCGGGACCTGGAGCGTTACGCGGGCCGCCTGGACCTCGACCCCGCGGAACTCGCCGCCCTGGAAGAGCGCGTCACGTTGCTCGAAACCCTCAAGCGCAAGTACGGCCCCAGCCTCGCCGAAGTCATCGCCTTCGGGGCAAAAGCCGCCGAACGGCTGCACAAAATCGAATCGCGCGGCGACGAACTGGAGCGGCTCACCCGCGAAATCGAAGCCGCGAAAGGCAAAGTCCAGGCCGCCGGAACCCGCCTTTCGCGCCAGCGCAAAGCCGCCGCCCCCAAGTTGGCCGCCGATGTGGCCCGGCAACTGGGCGATCTCGGGTTCAAAAAGAGCGGCTTCGAGATCACGCTCACCGCACTGCCCGCTCCCGGCCCTCGCGGCCTGGAGGGCGTGGAATTCCTTTTCGCTCCCAACCCCGGCGAACCGCTCAAGCCGCTCAAATCAATAGCCTCCAGCGGCGAAATTTCGCGCGTTATGCTCGCCGTAAAGTCCTCGCTGGCCGCGCAGGATACCGTGGCGCTGATGGTCTTTGACGAAATCGACGCCAACGTCGGCGGCGAGATCGCCCACACCGTCGGGGCCAAAATGCGCTCCCTGGGCGCGGCCCGCCAGGTGCTTTGCATCACGCACTTGCCGCAGGTGGCCGCCGCCGCGCAGTCGCAAGTGGTCGTCAGCAAGGAATTCCACGAAGGGCGCACTCGCTCCCACCTCGCGCCCGTGGAAGGCAAGGCGCGCGCGGAGGAAATCGCCCGGATGCTGGGGGGCCAGAGCGAATCGGCCCTGGCCCACGCCCGCGAACTGCTCAAAACCTGGAAATAGTAAGGCTCATCGCCCCCGCGCCTCAGGGGGCTTTGGGGCTGCCAATGACCTGAAGCATCCAGGGCGGGGAATAAGGGGCCACGTAAAAGAGATCCCCGGGATTCGAAACCGACTCACTGCGCAGGACGTAAGTGTAAGCGGCATCCGTTCCGCTTAAATCGGCCACCCGGCGTACCGCCACCCCCGGGAAAGTCGATCCGGGGCTGTAAAAGGGGCCAGGCATGGTCGTGTCCGCCGGGACCGATACATTTCCCATATCGAGCGTCCAGTTCACCGGATCGACAATGGCCGTGTGCGAGCCGTATTGGACATGGTTGTAGCGAATCGTCATTTGGCCGTTTTTCGAGATCACCGGGCCGATGGAAATTTGGGAAGCGATGGTGCCGCCCCCCGAGAGGACCCAGCGATAAGTCCAATTCGTGGCTTTGGTGGTTAGCCATGCTCCATTGACATAGCGGGCCAGATAGATTTGCGAGTATCCGTTTTCGTCGTACTTGAGGTAGGAGATCACCACGTTGTTGCTTGGGTCAAAGCCGACTTGCTGGCACCCATTGATGATCCCGCCGTTGACGGGGATGGGATCGACAACCACTCCCTGCGTTGAAGGAGTGACGGAGAGAGCCAACGCTGTTCCGGAAATCGTTTGCCAGTTCACGAGATCCGGGCTGCGCATGTAGGAGAGGTCGTGATTGGTCGCCACGTCCGGCGTATTCCGCCAGACCCATGCGGTGTGGTAATACCCGTCCGGCCCCATCAATGGAGTTTGCGCGTAGGCGCTCATGTCCTGGGTGGTGCCATCGAACAACGGTTCGGCCAGCAGTGAAGACCAGGTCCCCGTGGTGGCGTTATAGATATTGTAATACTGGTCCCCGTCGCCGCTGCTGCCATTGCGGTACGTGAAAATCAGGTTCCCCGAAGTATCTTTTAAAAAGATCGGATACGTCACCGAGTTTTCGGGGTTTTGCGTCGTCATGGAAGTTTGCTGTGTCAGGCTGTTGACGTCGTAAGGCTGCGATGCGCGGAAATAGCAAAGGGGCACCGCATGCATATTGCCCGACACATGCAGGCAATGGTTGGAATCGAGCGCCATGGTCACGTAGTTATGGGCATCGAACCCGGCCCACGTGCTATTGAGCTTTTTAATCGTCCAAGGATATTGCGAGGGCACTTCGCTGCCGGTTCCGCTCTTGATCTGGCGTTGCGCCACGGACATCTGCCCGTTGGCGTCATAATAGGCGGCGAATTGGTACCCGCCCTGGGTGAGCAGAGCGTAACCCGCGCTGTCGGTGCCCAGAGTAGGCTCCAGATTGACCACGCTCCAGGTCGCGGCGGAGCCTGCCGTAACGGCGATTTGGCTCAGCGCATTGACGCCAAGCGCCCCAGCCGAGCCGGTGACCGCCCCGTAAATGCGCAGGTCGTCGAGATAACCGGGGAACACCCGCGAATCGTCCGTGGAGCCGTTGTTGCCCCAGGTGACCTTCATCGCGCCCGTTATGGATACGGGGCTAAGACTGGTGCAGGTGGTTGATGAAACCAGCGTCATCGAGCCGCTGGGAAGGCCTCTGTAGAAATTAACCTTCTGGTTCATCGAATCGTAAGTGAGGGCCAGGAAAATCCATTGCTGGGTTTGTTTAAAAGCAGAGCCGGTGGTCAGGGCGACCGGCGTTCCGCTAAGCTGCAATTCCCAGTCGCCCGGGTTGGGAGCCAGCACGAGAATCGAGGTGCTCCCGTCCAGTTCCAGGAAACGGGTGGCCGTGGTAAAGGTGCTGGTTCGATTCGTGTTAAACCAACCGCAAACGGTGAAAGAGCTTAAGGTGCCAAAGCCGGTTCCATTATAAATCAGGCTGCTTCCCGGGGTGGTATTGGCTTGGAACGAACCGTCTCCCGTGGCGGTGCTCACTCCCGCATGGGTTCCCAACGGCGCGGGAATCCCAACGCCCCCGTTGGCCACGGTTCCCGTATACACCGTGGCGTCGCGGCCATTTCCCGAGACATCGGCCACCACGCTGCTGGTGCCGCTATTCGGCGGAGTATTCAGGTTGTACTCCATCAGCAGCTCGACGCGATCCCATAGTGCCGGGTTCGCCGCCGCAGCCACTTGGGCCAGCGCATCGAGGCCGAGGGCGCCGCTCGAACCTGTAGCCGCGCCGTAAATGCGCAGATCGTCCATATACCCCAAAAAGGTTCGCGAATCGCCCCCGTTGCCATTGCCCCAGGTGACCTTCGTCGAGCCGGTTACGGTCACGGGATTAATATTCGTTCCGGTGCTCGATGAAACCAGCGTCATCGATCCGTTGGGAAGCCCTTTATAAAAATGAACATTGTGGTTCGTGGAGTCGTAAGTAACGGCCAGGAAAATCCACTGCTGAGTCTGGTTGTAAGCGCCCCCGGTAGTCGTTCCGACCGCCGTTCCGCCAATCTGCAATTGCCAATTCCCCGGGCTTGGAGCCAACACGAGGATCGAATTACTCCATGTGCTCGCATCCAATTCCATGAAACGAGAGGAAGTGGCAAAGGTGCTCGTAGTGTTGGTCTTGAACCATCCGCAAACGGTGAAAGAACTCAAGGTGCCGAACCCGGTTCCGCTATAAATCAAGCTGCTTCCATAGGGCGTGGTGTTGGCCAGGAAGGAATAGTCTCCCTGTTCACCGCTGATGCCCGCATTGGTTCCCAAAGGGGAGGGGATTCCAACGCCTCCGTTGGCCACGGTTCCTGTATAAACCGTGGCATCCCGGCCATTGCCCGAGTAGTCGGCAACCACGCTGCTGGTGCCGCTGTTCGGCGGAGCATCCATCGTGTACTCCATCAAAAGTTGCTGCGCGGAAGCGTGGGAAATCATTCCGAGTCCCGCGATAACGGCCATCAAAAAGGGCAACGCGGCCCTTTTCCAAAGAACGGGGATGAAAATTCCTGCCGTAATATGATATGATTTCATAATATTGCGCTAACTTAAGGAGAGCCTAAGTTTGAATCGTTTAATTGCTTAAACCGTGCGGAGTTCTAGAGGGGGGTGGGGAGAAAGCGTCCGAACAGGCCGATCCATAGTTTATGTAGTAATTAAGATCAAGCTTAGAGTTCCATAGGCAATTCCCCGGTGCCGCAGGCATTCCGCTATAACCACACGCGCCACCGAAAGTATGATTTAATATGCTAAATTTTTAACCTGGATGCGCAAAAATGCTAAAATGCCTTTATTAATATTTCTGATTGCATTACCGCAAAAAAATTAGCTGTTGACATTCATTGGTTGTTGTTGATACTGGGTCTCAAATACCAGATATTACGAAGAGAGAAGAAAAAGAGAAGGAGAGAGAGCCCTATGAAACCGAAAACTTTGCTGAGCGTGGCGTTTGCCATTGGGGTGCTTGGAGCGGCGACCTCGCTTTCCGCAAACCTCATCATCGCCATCGGCCAGGCCGGTGCCAACCAGCCCGTGAATGTGGACGCGCCGCGCACGTGGAACTTCGGGGTGACTTCCGTGGGGGCCGCCTATTTTGCATCCAACGGGCTCTCGTTCGATTCCGCCCTCTTCAACGCCAAGGATCACCAGGGGACGACGGCTCCGCTGGTTTTCACTCTTTGGTCCGGGCTTGGCGGTAATGTTTCCGGCAATACAGCCTTGGCCAGCGTTACGGTGCCCGCGGACCAGTTCAACCAGCAATACGCGGGCGGGGCCGGGAAGCTCTTCACCTTCAGCCCGTTGATTCTAAGTACGGGATATTATTCTGTAACGCTCACTTCCGCCGCGCCGGATGACGCCACGAAGGATTACTTCCTCAAGCAAGGGCTGCTAACCCTGGAGGATTCCAACGGCAACGCCCTGGCCTCCTCTCTGTGGGTGCAGGATCAAGGCGTGGGCAATGCCACCACCAGCTTTAACGGCACAGGGCTCGTCTCGGATGCGGTCGCCTTGGTGCCCGAAGTCAACGCCGTATGGCCTCTCGGCATTGTCGGGGCTTTGAGCATGGGCAGCCTCGCTTTGCGGCGGGGCCGCAGGACAGCCACCGCAACGGCATAGCTATTGCCACGCCGCTAGCGCCTCGCGGAACGAGGGGAACATCGGCTTCCAGCCCAACGCGGCAAGCTTGGCGTTGACGACCCGCTTGTGCGACCAGCCCCGCTTTCGGTTCAAGTCCGGCGGCGCCGGTGCCGGAAGCGGGCGGCCAAAGTGCCGGGCGAAAGCTTCGTAAATTTCCCGCTGCGATACCGGGTTGCCATCCGCGACATTATAAATGCCCGCCGGGGCTGAAAGCAGGCGGACCAGCGCCGCAGCGGCATCCGCGCGATGGATCTGGTTGACCCAGCGAGCGCCGTCGCCTTCCAACCGCGCCTCTCCGGCGAGGAACCGCTCCAGCATCGCCCAGCGTCCCGGGCCATAAATCCCCGCGAGCCGCGCCACCGTGCCCCCCGCGTTCAATACCAGCACCTCCGCTTCGAGCAGAATTTTGCCGGTTTCGCGCGCCGGTTGGGCGGGGCTTTCCTCCGTCACGGAAGCGCCGTCGGTTTGGGCGTAAACGGAAGTGCTGCCGGTGAGAATGAACCGGGCGGGGGCGAGCGTTTCGAGCAGCGCGCGCGTCCCCTCCGCAAAGACGCGGCGGTAAGCGGCCTCCCCGCCATGGCCCGAGCTGGCCGCGTGGATCACGGCATCAAACGCGCCGAGGCGCGCCAGCTCGGCGCGGTCGGCAAGGTCGCACGCCTGCACGGAAAACGGCTCCTCCCTTAGCGCGGCCGCGGATGCGGGCTCCAGCGTGATGGCCTCCACCTCCCAGCCCGACGCGTGGAGTTGCCGCGCGAGGGCCAGCCCCAGGTAACCGCACCCGGCCACCAGCACCCGGCCCGTGCGGCGGCGCGTTTCGCAAGGGAACTCGTGTGCGGGGGTGTTCATGGGAGCATCGTCAACTGCTCGTCCAGCATCGCGTCGCCATCGAAAAGGTAGCGGCCGCGGAAAGGGCGGCTGGCGATCACGTGCGGCATCCAGCGGGCGTCGTCGGCCCACATTTCATCGTAAGGAATGGCGTCCAGCGGCGTCCAAAGGGGGAGCGCCTCGCAGGTTTCGACCAAATCGCCATGGTAAGCTTCCGCGCGGAACACGGTGCAGTGCAGGCCGAGGCCGTCGGTGAATTGAAAGGAAAGCTCGCCCACGGGCCGGGGATCGTGCGGCACCAGCCCCACCTCCTCGCGCGTTTCGCGCACGGCGGCTTCGGTCGTCGTTTCGCCGGGCTCGAGCTTGCCGCCGGGCGCGTTGATTTTCCCGCCGCCGAGGCCGCGTTTTTTGCGGATCAAGAGCACCTTTCCCGGCTGGAAAATAAAACAGAGCACCGCCCGCTGGGCGGGAGTCCAGCGGTCCCAGTCGATTTCGCGCAGAGATGTCGCCACGCGAGGAACTCTATCGGAAAACGGAGGATAATTCCGCAGATTTTGTTGCCGGAGCCGGTTATTTTTCCGCCGCCTGCGTGCGAACGAACTCCGGCGCGGCGTTCACGCGGGCGAGGCTGAAGTTTGCGCCCTGGTGCACCCGTTCGGCATCGGAGGGGAATTCCGGGGCCTCCATGGGGTTCCCGCTTTTGCCGTCCGGCCCCCCCGGTCCATGGTGTCTTTGCCAACCGCCCGGCTCGGCGTCTTCCATTCCAGGGGGTGGCGGCGGCCCGTCGCCGAGGTGGCCGTGCCTCGCTTGGCGGTGGTCGGGTGAGCCGTTTTGCGGACCCTGCCCGGAGGGCGGCGGTCCGGGTCTTGAAAACGAGATCAGCCCCAGCAGACCGGAGCGCGGCCCACCCATTCCTCCGGGCGGCGGCCCCGCGTGTTCTCCTCTTCCTTGGGATTTAAGGAAATAAACTGCCTCGAAATTCTGCCAATCCGCGGGGCGGAGGGCGGAGCTTTGAGCAATGTGGGTGTGGAGCGCCCAGGCGGTCCACCATTCCAGCCCGTGCCGCGCGCAGATGAGCGTCTTTTCGGAGTTCTGGAAAAGCGGCGCGAGGCCATGGAGTTCGTCGAGCGCCTCGGGCGTAATCACGGCGGAGCGTGGGTGAGCCAGCAGACCCAGGCCGGAGCAGGTCATCAGGACTACCAGTGCGCCAGCCAGTCCATGGCGAAGCCTCGGGTGGGGATCATGGATTACCGCGTAAAAAGCGGCAAGCACGGCGGGAACCATGGCCAGCAACTGGAGCCGCTCGAACTTGTCGCCATGGACGGCCCAAGGCCCGGTCAACGCCAGCACCCCGAGGGCACAGCCCACCGGAACGTTCCATGGCGCGGACGGGATTTTTCGCGCCCATTGGCGGCCCGCCACGGCCAGCGCCGGAAGCGCGGCGATTCCACAAAACGCGAACGAAACCCACCTGACCCCCGGTCCGCCGGGGCCGCCCATGCCGCCGTCCTCATGGTCCATTCCCAGAAAATGGGCGGGATGCCGGAGCGCATGGGCCAGCCTTTCAATGCGCGAGGGGTCAAATCTCCAAAGCACGACTCCGGCTGCGATCAAGGCGACGCCCGCCGCAGCGAGAAAAAGAGGCCCAAAGTGCCGCCACTGAAACCGCCGGCACGTGCAATAGGTGAGCAAACTGATCCCGCCGAAAAGAAGCGCCGCCCCGAAGACGCCGATGTGCGTCAGCCCCGCCAGCCCCCCAAAAGCCAGGACCGCCACCATCCGGCGGCGCGAAGGAGCCTCCATCCAAAGGTCAAGGCAGTAAAGGAGCGCCGCCAGCCAGACCAGCCCGAGCGAGTTCTTTTGGAAATCCCCCACCATGCGCAAAACGGAGGGGTTCAAACTGGCCGCAGCCGCCGCGCCGAGGGCAAGCCAGGCGGAAGCGCCGCACGCTCGCGTCCAGCGCAGCGCCAATAAAGCCACCGGGATGGCCAGCATCGCGGGGAGAAGGGCATCAGCCAATTTGACGGCAAAGAGAATGCTCTGCTCCTGCGGCAGGCCGGAACAGGCTTGGACAGCCCAGGCGATGGCGGCCTGAAGGTAAAAAACCAGAGGCAGATCGGGAATCCCCAGGCTTCCGCGGGTGAGAATGGAACGCGCTTGAACCAGGTAATAAGCGCCATTCATTCCAGGCACCAGCGGCGTGCTGAAAAGCAGGCAAGCGCGCACGGCGGCGATCCCCCCCACCAGGGCCGCGAGACTCCAAGTCCAACTATTGAAGCCGCCAAAGCATGCGCCGGTGGATTTGGGTTTCATGACCCATCCAATGGATCATGCCCGCGGCGGCCAATCCCAGCCTTTAACTATTAACCTTTTATTAAGGATCAAGTTTACGACTTCCCGCCCTTGGCCTTCACCTCCGCCTCCAGCCGGGCCATGCACGAAGGGCAGATGCCATGGGTGAAGTCGGTGCCCGTCTCGGTGTGGATGTACTCCTCGATTTGGTGCCAGTAATCCTTGTCGTCGCGGATGCGCTTGCAATAGCTGCAAATCGGCAGCAACGCCTTCAATTTGCCGACGTCGGCCAGCGCCTTTTCCAAGTCGGCGATTTTGTTGGCCAGGTTGCGTTCAAGCTGCACCACCCGCTGGCCCACTTTTAGCCGGGCGCGCAGTTCGTCGGGGTCGAACGGCTTGATGACGTAATCGTCGGCCCCGGCTTCCAGCCCGGCGGCCACTTCCTCCTTCTGGCTTTTGGCCGTCAAGAGGAGCAGGTAGAGATACGGGCGGCCTTTCATCGCCCGCACGCGGCGGCACACTTCCAAGCCGTCCATTTTGGGCATCATCCAGTCAACGATGGCGATGGCGGGCGGGTCCTCGGATTCCAGCATCCTCAAAGCCGCTTCCCCGTCCTCGGCGCTGCTAACCTGGAACCCCCAGTTGGCAAGGTTGCGCTCCAGGAGGTGCCTGGAAACGTAGTGGTCCTCCGCAATCAGAATTCGATTGGTAGCGACGTTCATAACCCAACGGAACAGTGCACGAGTACGCCCCTCTTCGCAAGTTTAGGAACTCGCCTTTTATACATCTTCTGCGCTAAAAGAAACACCCCATTCCCGCCATCCCCCCCACGGCGTTCACGCCCACGTTGCGCGAAGCGGTGTTTGCGTTGGAAACGTGCTCGAAATCGGCCATTATGAGGACGCTCCAGCGGGGGGAGATGAGGTAGCGCAGCCCGGCGTCCGCCGTGAGGGTGAATTCAAAACCGCTGCCCACGAGGCGCTGGTCGCGGTGGCGGTAAATATCGTCGCCCAGCCCGCCTGCGCCGAGTTGCACAAAGGGGACCCACCGCGCATCGGGCTGGATGAAGTTGTACCGGATCTGGCCGCGCCCTCCGACCATGATTCCCGAGGGGCCTTTCGCGACCCCGGCGCCAAAAACGTTCGCCAGCGCCTCCCAGTTGCCGCGCAGCCAATTTTGCCCGAGGCCCGGCCGGGGGGAAGTGAGCATCCAGCCCAGGCTGAGGTCGCCCTGGCCGTAAGTCAGTTTGGGGCGATCCCCGTGGCCGCACGCACCGACCGGCGAGTACATATACCCGCCGGTGAGGTCGATTTCGTGCATCCCCTGGTCGAAGGGGCCGCAACCAGCCGGGGCCGGGACCAACGGCGGCGTGTGGGTAGCGGTTCCGGCAAAAACGGCGGCGGTGGACAACAAGAGAGAGGACAGCAGGGTGGCAAATTTCATGGGATTGCGGGGGGAATCGCTAAAGCCCCGCATCCCGGCTGTTTTTGTTACCCCGCATCCGTGGGGATGGTCCCCATGGAAATCTCATAGGGGTTTATCTGAGCACTCGGCTCGAATAAAAATCCGGGCCTTATGATCGACTTAGATCAAATAATTACACCAAGGAAAGCCGCTTCGTATTGGCCGGAAAATCGTCCTCGTATTCGATGGCGGCGATGGCCTCCATCACGCGATCGGCCAGCCGTTGGTAGGCTTCGCGCCCCCCGGCGAGGTCGGCTCTGGTAAAATAAAGCGGCTCGCCAATCACCACCGTAATCGGGATCGCGTTCAGGGACGAGTACCACTTTGCATTGCGCGGCAGCGCCTCGAACGAACCGAAAACGCGCATCGGCACCACGGGGGCCAGCGTCTTGGCGATGATGAGACCGATGCCCGGCTGCGCCTTCTGGAGTTGGCCGGTTTTGGACCGGGTTCCTTCTGGGAAAATCAGAGTAGCGTGCCCTTCGCGGAGCACTTTGATGGTCAGCTTGAGCGCGGAGGAATCGCCCCCTTTCGGGTCGAGCGGCAGCACGTTCACCTTGGGTAGCAGCTTGCCGATGACGGGCGCTTTGAAGAGGGTGTCGCGGGCCAGCGTGTAAAGCTCCCGCTCGGTGCTGATGCCCGCCATGGGGGGGTCCAGAAAGCTCTGGTGGTTCATCGCCAGGATGGCGGGCCCGTCGTCGATCATCCGCTCCGGGTGCACCAGGCGGTAGGAGAAAAAGGTGCCGCCGAAAAATTTGAAAAGCCGTTGGCCAAGCTGATAAAGCGGTTTCATTCCAAGCAAAAAGGGGTGGGATTACAGCCCCAAGCGGCGGATCACTTCTTCCACCACACCGTCGATTGTTAAATGAGTGGAGTCAATCATAACCGCTCCATCCGCGATTTTGAGCGGCGAGGCGGCGCGGGTGGAATCGATCTTATCGCGGCTGGCAAGGTTGTCCCGGATGCCCTGGGCCGCCCGTCGCGCCGCGCGGACTTCCTCGGAGGCATCGATGTAAGCTTTCAGGTTCGTTTGGGGAAAAACGACGGTGCCAATGTCGCGCCCTTCCATCACGAGATCGTTCTCGCATACGAATTCCCGCTGCCGGGCCACGAGCACCTCGCGCACGTGCGGGATGGCGGCGATGAGCGAGACGTTGGCGCTCACGTCCGCGTCATTCAAAAACGGAGCCGGGTCGACGCCCTCCATCAGAATCGTGCTTTCGTGGGCTGCGACGCCAAATTCCATGGGCGTGGCGTCCAGGAGCGCGTTGACGGCGGCGGCATCCGAGGGGTTTACGCCATGGCGCAGTGCCAGCCAGGTCACGGCGCGGTACATCGCGCCGGTGTTTACATAAACGTAGCCGAGCCGCCGGGCCAGGCGCCGGGCTACGGTGCTTTTGCCGGAGGCGGCGGGGCCGTCAATGGCCACGACTTTGTGCGGAAGGGGTTGGTTAGGTTCCACGGGGCGCAAAGTTTGGCACAAAACGGCGCCGCCGAAAACGGGAAAAAGCCGCGAAAACGCGGGCGCTCCCTATTTCTGCGCGAGGGCGTCCGCCGTCGAAACGAGCCGCTGGAGCGTTTGGTGGAACGTCGGGTAGGAGGTGGCTACGCACTCCACGCCGTCGATCACGGTTTTCCCCTCGGCAAAGAGGCCCGCGATGGCAAACGCCATGGCAATGCGGTGGTCCCCGTAGCTGGAGAGGCGCGCGCCTTTCAGCGGCGTGCCCCCGAAAATTTCGAGTCCATCGTCGGTTTCGTTCACCGTCACGCCCATGGCGCGCAGGTTGGTGGCGATGGCGGCCAGGCGGTCGGTTTCCTTCACGCGCAGTTCGGCGGCGTCGGCGATCACGGTGGTGCCTTGGGCGAGCGCACCGGCCACGGCCAGAATCGGCAGTTCGTCGATCACGTTCGGGATTTCCTTGCCCCGGATCTCGGTGCCCTTCAGCCCAGCGCCGTCAATCTCCACGGTGCCGTAGGGTTCCCCTTCCTCTACCTCGATAATTTCGCGCACGTGCGCTCCCATGCGGATCAGCACGGCCAGGATGCCGGTGCGGGTTTCGTTGAGGCCCACGTCGGTGACGAGTAAATGGCTGCCGGGCTGCGCGGCGGCGGCCACCAGCCAGAAGGCGGCGCTGGAGAGGTCGCCGGGCACATGGAAATCGCGCGATTCTGGCGTCTGTTCCCCGACGATGGTGACCGTGTGGCCTTCCACATGCGGCGCGGCCAGGAACCACTCCAGCATCCGCTCGGTGTGGTTGCGGCTCTGCTCCGGTTCCGTCACGCTGGTGCGGCCATGGGTGCAAAGACCGGCCAGGAGCACGGCGCTCTTCACCTGGGCGCTGGCCACGGGGGACTCGTAATGGATGGGTTTGAGCGCGGCCCCTTCCACCACCAGCGGGGGCGCGTTCTTCGGCCCTTCGGCGGTGAGCTTGGCCCCCATCTGCGAAAGCGGGGTGATGACGCGGCCCATCGGGCGGCGGGAAAGCGAGGCGTCGCCCACCATCCGGGCGCGGAAAGGTTGCGCGGCCAGCACCCCGGCCATGAGGCGCATGGTGGTGCCGGAGTTGCCGCAGTCGATGTCTCCCTTGGGCGCTTTCAATTTGCGGGAAACGCCGTGGACGATCAGCGTGGTGGGCTCGGGCTGCTCGATCTCCACGCCCAGGGCGCGCATGGCGTTCACGGTGGACTGGCAATCCTCGCTGGGCAAAAAACCGGTGACGACGCAGACCCCGTTGGAAAGGCCCGCCAGGATGGCGGCGCGGTGCGAGATACTCTTATCCCCGGGGACGGTGATTTCAGCCCGGATGACGGGGCCTTTTTGGATGGTCCAGCTTTCCATTTATTGTGCCTTTCGCTTGATGTGCCGGTCGCGGCGGACCTTGGCGTTGGTTAGAAATTGTTTCAACTTCGCCGCGTCGCCGCCAGCGATATCGTGGGAAACCTCACGCAGCCGGGCGATGAACGCGTCGAGCTGCGCCCCCAGAACGGCCCGGTTGGTGGAGAGGATTTCCGTCCACATTTCCGGCAGCCCTGAGGCGATGCGGGTGGTGTCGCGCAGCCCGTTCCCACAGTAATCGACGGCCTCGGGATTTTGCGCGCAAACGAAATCGACCAGCGAGGCGGCGATCAGGTGGGGCAAATGGCTCACCAGCCCGATGGCGGCGTCGTGTTCGGCGGGGGGGAGGCTGCGGATGGAGCAGCCCACCAGCCGCCAGAGCGCGGCGGCTTCCTCCTCGGCCCCCGGCAACGCGCCGGGGTGCGGGGTGATGAGGGCCACGGTGCCCTCAAAAAGATCGGCGCTCGCGGCGGCGAGGCCCGCCTGTTCGCTCCCGGCCATCGGGTGGCTGCCGATAAATCGGCCCCGGCCCGCGGCTTTGAAAATCGGGGCGAGAGCTTCCACCACCGGCGTTTTGACGCTGCCCACGTCGGTGACCAGCGCGCCCGGCTCCACCAGCGGGGCCGCCTTTTCGGCCAGCGCAGGCATCACGCCGATGGGAACGCAAAAGACCACGGTATCCGCCCCTTCCAGCACGGGGGCGAGTTCCGTGGAGGCGAGGTCGCAAATCCCTGCCTTGAAGGCTTCCGCCGCCGCCTCGCCGCGCCGGGCCCAGACGGTGACGCGGCACTGGGGCGCGCGCGCCCGCACGGCCAGGGCAAGCGAGCCGCCCAGAAGGCCGGGTCCGAGGATGGCGAGGTGGTTCATGAAAATTTGAGAAAGTGAAAGGGGTTGATACAAAACAAGCCGCCCTGGCCGGGCGGCTTGTCCAAAAAATCCGCTTAATTGACGTTCGGTTGGCTTCGGTTAGGGAACCAGGAACGTTTTGCCGGGCGCGTATTCGTCCTTCATCTCGGTGCCCGGGGGATACCCACGGCAATCGAGCAAGCCGCCTTGAGGATTATACGGGCTCCTCACGTAGCCGGGGCGGCCCGGTTCGGGGATGCCGTAAAGCACTTCGCGCTTTTGTTTCGGCGCGGGAGTGGCGGCGGGAGCCTGGGGCGGCGTGGACTTGATTGCTTCCGCATCGGTGGTAGCGGGAGCTTCCGGAGCCGGGGGCACCTCGACGGCGGTGTCGTCCCTGGGGAACGGAGCCTGCCGGTAAACCGTTTTCTTCTGCGGCGCGCAAGCGGCCACGAAGACGCAGGAAATCAGCGAGCAAAGGAGTAATCGCTTCATATGAGCAGGTGGCAAAAATACTGGATTGCCCGCCAGGTTACAACACTATTTAACGAAGCCGTTTTGGCGCAGCCAGAAGAGGCAATCCGCCGCCCATGGGTGGGGCGCATCGGGTTTGCCCAGCCCCATTCCGTGGCCGCCTTTTTGGTAAATGTGCAGGTCGAAAGGGACGCCTTTTTCCCGCAGCGCGCGGGCGAATTCCAGGGAGTTTTCCATCGGCACGCCTTTGTCCTCCCACGTGTGCCACACAAAGCAGGGCGGCGTTTGCGGCGTCACCTGCTTTTCGTTGGAAAGATAGTCCACCAACTCCTGCGGGGGATTGTCGCCCAGAAGGTTCCGCTTGGAACCGGCGTGGGTTTTGGGCCCCAGAGTGATGACCGCGTAACAAAGAATGCCGAAGTCGGGCCGCGAACTGACGCGCTCAATGGGGTCGGGGTCGTCCGGTTTTCCGGCGTCAAAGTGGGTCAGCAGCGTGGAGGCCAGGTGCCCGCCCGCCGAGGAGCCGATGATGCCGATGCGCGCCGGGTCCACCTGCCACTGGGCCGCGTTGGCCCGCACGGTGCGCAGCGCGCGCGCCGCGTCCTGCAACATGATGGGGTGCCGGTAGCCCGAAGTGCCGAGCCGGTATTTGAGCACGAACGCCGTAATGCCGTGGTCGGCGAACCACCGGGCATAGCCTTCGCCTTCGTGCTTGGCCAGCGCGCCGTAGCCGCCGCCGGGGCAGACCACGATGGCCGCGCCGGTCGCCTTGGCGGGGTCGGGCAGATACGCGGTCAGCGTGGGGATGTCCTTCGGTTCGGTTCCGAGCGCCCCGGGCGTCGCGTCTTTCCAAAGGGGAGCTTCCGGCTGGCTGGTTTGGGCAAGGGCGGCCAGAGGCAGTGCCAGCGCCGCGATTCCTGCGAGTAAAAATCGTTTGGTGTTCATGGGGGGAGTGCGAACTAAGCGTTCAGAAGGCCGGTGTCGCGCAGCCAGAAGAGGCAGTCGGCAGCCCACGGGTGGGGCGAATCCTGGTCGAGCAGGCCAATGCCGTGGTCGCGCTTCTGGAAAATGTGCAGATCGAACGGCACGCCGTTTTTGCGCAGGGCGCTGGCGAAGAGGATCGAGTTCTCCACCGGAACGCAAGTGTCCTCGCCGGTGTGCCAGATGAAACAGGGGGGCGTTTGCGGCGTCACCTGCTTTTCGTTGGAGAGGAATTCGAGTAGTTCCGGCGCGGCGTTTTCGCCCAGGAGGTTGTCGCGGGAGCCGCCGTGGGTTGTGAACTCAGTCATGGTAATGACCGCGTAGCAGAGAATGCCGAAATCGGGCCGCGAACTGGCGCGATCAATGAGGTCGGCGGCCTTCGGGTCGCCCGCGTCGAAGTGGGTCAGCAGCGTGGAGGCCAGGTGCCCGCCGGCGGAGGAACCCATCACGCCGATGCGCGCCGGGTTGACATTCCATTGGCAGGCGTTGGCCCGCACTGTGCGCAGCGCGCGCGCCGCATCCTGCAACATGATCGGGTGCCGGTAGCCCGAGGAGCCGAGGCGGTATTTCAGCACAAAAGCCGTGACCCCGTGGCTGGCGAGCCACTTCGCGTAGCCTTCGCCTTCGTGGTCGGCCAGCGCGCCGTAGCCGCCGCCGGGGCAAATCACAATCGCCGTGCCGGTGGCCGTGGCCGGGTCGGGCAGATAAGGGGTGAGGGTGGGAATATCGGTGAGGCAGATGCCCTGGGCTCCGGGGGCGTCCTTTTCCCAAAGACGTTGTTCGGCTTGCTTGGTGAACATAAGAGAAAGAGTCTCCGTTATGAACCAAGTTGCTTATAAAGCAAGGCCGTTTGCCGGGCGATGGCGGCCCAACTGAACGTTTCCTCCGCCCGGCGGCGGCCCGCCTTGCCCATGCGCTCGCGCAGGGCCGGGTCGGCCATCAGTTCATTGACCCGGGCGGCGAGATCGCGGGCATAACGGTCTGGGCAGACCGCCTCGAACGGGCTTTCGCTCATCTGCTCCAGCGGCACGAGGTAGCCGGTTTCGCCATGGACGACGACCTCTTTAATCCCACCCACGGCGCTGGCCACCACCGCCGTTTCGCAGGCCATGGCTTCCAGGTTGATGATGCCGAACGGCTCGTAAATGGAGGGGCAGCAGAACACGGCGGCGTGGGAATAAAGCTGGCGCACGGCGGGTTTGCTGACCATTTCTTGAATCCAGACCACGCCCGGCCGGTGGACGGCTTCCACGGCGGCCTTCATTTCGGCGGCGATTTCCGGCGTATCCGGCGCGCCCGCGCAAAGCACCACCTGGATCGCCGGGTCGAGGTAGCGGATGGCGTTGACCAGGTGGACGATCCCCTTCTGTCGCGTGATGCGCCCCACAAAGAGCACATACGGAACGTTCGGGTCCACGCCGTACTGGACCAGCGCGTCCGTGGCCTCGGTTTTGCGGTATTCGTCCAAGTCGATGCCGTTGTAAATGATGTGGATCTTCTTCTCGTCCACGTTGAAGAGCCGCAGCACATCGGCCTTGGTCTCCTGCGAGACGGCGATCACGGCGTCAGCCATTTCAAGGGCGGTTTTTTCCACCCAAAGGGAGAAGTCGTAGCCGCCGCCCAACTGCTCGCGCTTCCACGGGCGCAGCGGCTCCAGGGAATGGACAGTGACCACCAGCGGAATGCCGTAATTGAGCTTGGCCAGAATGCCGCCCAGGTGGGTGTACCACGTGTGGCAATGGACGAGATCGGCGTCGATGCCCGCGCTGTTGAAGGAGGTGCAGCGTTCCACCGCGCCGAACACCGATTTCAGCGGCTTGGGCTCCGTGTGGCGGGCCGGGTCGATGCCGAACCCGCGCACGCGCAGGTGCTCCCGGGCCACATCCTGCTCGCCAAAAGCGCGCACCTCCACATCCAGCAGCCTGGCCAGTTCCCGGCTGAGGTAATCCACGTGGACTCCCGCGCCGCCATACACATTGGGAGGATATTCGTTGGTGAGAAGGAGAGCTTTCATGGGCAAAAAGAAGGTTGCGCTAACCAGCGGGGATTCAAGCGTGGCGGAGCCGTCCGATGCAAGGCGGGATTTCGCTGCCCCTTGGCCGTTTATCCTACAACCCCGGCGGCGGCACCCTTCGTATCTCTGTGGACACCCTCCCGCGCCTCTCGTTCATCCCCTCCGCGACCGGGAAACACTGAACCCACAAACCGCATCATTATGGACTTCGAAACACTGCAAGACCTCTATTTCCACCAGCTCAAGGACCTCTACAGCGCGGAAAAACAGCTCCTGCGCGCCCTGCCCAAGGCGGCCAAACACGCCTCCTCGGCCTCCTTGAAGGACGGCATCGAGCAGCACCAGGAGGAAACGCGCATGCAGATGGAGCGCCTGGAGCAGCTTTTCGAGCGGCACGGCAAATCCTCCCGGGGAGCCAAGTGCAAAGGCATGGAAGGCATTCTGGAGGAACTGGAGGACTGGATGATGGAGGACGCCTCGCCGGAGGTGCTCGACGCGGGCTTGATCGCCATGGCGCAGCGGGTGGAGCATTACGAGATCGCCGGTTACGGCTGTGCCCGCGCGTTTGCGGAGCGCCTTGGGTTTGAGGAGGACCAGTCGCTGCTCGACCAGACGTTGCACGAAGAGGGGGAGATGGACAAAAAGCTGACCCACACCTCCGAGCGGATCAACACCGCGGCGCAAAATCCGGCGCACGCCGGGCACGAGGTGAAGGACTAAAAATTCGGCGATTTCGCCGCCCCCCCCGCGGTTTCTTATTGGTTGCGGCGACGCCGGGTGGCCCAGGCCAGGCCGCCCGCTCCCAACGCCCACAGCCCGATGGCGGAGGGTTCGGGAACGGCTTCAACGTTCACCGATTCGGCGGGGAATTTGAAAATCACCGCGGTTCTATCCGCGAACGCATACCCGGAGCCGAAACCGGACTGGGCCACCACGATTTCGGTGGTGGTGACGGTGGGATCGCTCCACGTTACCGCTGAGCTGGTCAAGGCAGTTTGTACGTCCGAGAGTTGGGCGTCATAGTACGCATTGGCGACGGCATCGGCATTATAACCCGTGAGGTAGCCCGCGATGTTTGAGCTTTGCAGAACGGCAATGGAGGTGAGATTTACGCCGTTGATTTCGCCGCTCACGTTTTCCTGACCGCCACCGCCCATGGCCAATAAGTAAAAGGTGGTTTCGTTCCCCTGGAGGTCAAAACTGAAGGAGGAAAGGTCCGCGATCTGGTTGGTCCAAAGCGCGTCGTTTTGGTAAATCAGCCGCGTGACGGAGTTCGCGGTGCCCGCGAAGACCGCGAAGTCATTGTCCGTCACAATCGACATCGTGGTCGAGGCCGGGCTCCAGGAGGGGAGCAAAGAAAAAAGCGCGATTCCCAGGAGTTGGATTTTGTGCGCTGTTTTCATGTTCGTTTTTGCCGGTCCGGGCTTTTGGCCAGCGTTTCTACTCAATGTGACAGGTTATATCAACTGCGGAGCCCTACGGCTTCACCATCGGGGTGAGTTTGACCCCATGGGCGCGTTCGGCCAGAACGGCGGCGTTGCGGCGGCGCGCTTCCTCGCGGAAGTGAAGCTGGGCCTGCGAGTGCTCCTCGCCGGGTTCCGGTTTCACGCGCACATAGGAGCCGTCGGGCTGGAGTTCGCGCGCCTTCACACGGTCGTTCAAGTACGCAGGCAGGATGTCCCCCATCACGTCGCGCCGCAGGGTGGGGCTTTCGATGGGGAAGGCGATTTCCACGCGCCGGTAAAGGTTGCGCGGCATCCAGTCGGCGCTGCCCAGGTAAATCGCCGGGTGGCCGTTGTTGGCGAAGTAGAAAATGCGGCTGTGCTCCAGGAAACGGCCCACAATGCTGATGACACGGATATTGTCGCTGACGCCCGGGATGCCGGGCCGCAGGCAGCAGATGCCGCGCACGATCAGGTCAATTTTGACCCCCGCGCACGAGGCTTCGTAAAGCGAGGCGATCAACGTCTCATCCACCAGCGAGTTGAGCTTGGCCACGATGCGGGCTGGGCGGCCGTCAAGGGCGTGGTCCCGCTCCCGCTCGATCAAGTGCTTAAAGCGCGGGGCGAGGTCGAACGGCGAGACGAAGAGCTTCTTGAACCCCGAGTACTCGGCCAAACCCGTGAGCGTGTTGAAGAGCGTGGCCACCTCGCCGGTCAACTCCGGGTTGCTCGTCAAGAGCCCCAGGTCCGTGTAAATACGGGCGGTGCGGGGGTGGTAGTTGCCCGTGCTCAGGTGGGCGTATTGGCGGATACGGTCCTCGTCGCGCCGGACAATGAGCAGCATCTTGCAATGGGTCTTCAACCCCACCACGCCATAGACCACGTGCACGCCCGCCTCCTCCAGCTTGCGCGCCCACTGGATGTTGTTGGCTTCGTCAAACCGGGCCTTCAACTCCACGATGGCGGTCACCTGTTTGCCATTGGCGGCGGCCTCCTCCAGCGCGGCCACGATGGGCGAATCGCCGCTGGTGCGGTAGAGCGTCATCTTGATGGCGAGCACCTTGGGATCGCTGGCGGCCCCGGCGATGAAGCTCACCAAATCGTCGAACGGTTCGTACGGGTGGTGGAGCAAAATATCCTCATGCCGCAGCCGCTCCCACACGTCGCAGCCGCTGGGCAGCGCCGGGTCGTGCGCGGGCAAAAACGGGCGGTCCTTCAATTTCGCGAACGCCTCGTTGTCGCACAGGCGCATGATGTGCGACATGGAAATGGGGCCGTCGAGCAGGTAAAGGTCGTCGTCATCCAGGCCGAAGCGTTCCAGCAGGAAAAGCTGGAAATCGCGCGGGCAATCCGCGTTCACCTCCAGGCGCACGGCGTTGCCCCGGTTGCGGCGGCGCAGTTCCTGTTCGATGGTGCGCAGCAGGTTGTCGGCTTCTTCGTCGTCGATGTAGAGATCGCCGTTACGGGTGATGCGGAAGGCGTGGACGCCTTCGAGGATCATGCCGGGGAAAAGCTCGCCCACGTGCTCCTTCACCAGGTCGCTTAAGAAAATGTAATCCCAAGGCTCGCCCTCGCGGCGGGGCAGGGCGGTCAGCCGGGGAGCCACGCGCGGCACCTGCACGATGGCGTAAAGCGGCTCATTCTCATCTGGGCGGCGCGCCCGCACGAGCAGGTTGTGGCTTTTGTTCAAGACCTGCGGGAAAGGGTGGCTGGCATCCACGGCCAGCGGCGTCAGCACGGGGAAAACCTCGTTGTGGAAATAATCGATCGCCCATTGCGCCTGGTCACCCGTCAAATCGCGAACCGCATGGAAGCGAATGCCGTTTTTGGCCAGGAGCGGCACGATTTGTTGGTTCCACAAGTCATACTGGGTTTGCACCAGTTCGTGGACCGTCTTGGTGATGGCCGCGAACACCTGCACGGGCGTCAGTTCGTCGGGGCCCACGTCCGTGCTGCCGCTGTCGATCTGCTGCTTGATGCCCGCCACGCGGATCTCGAAAAACTCGTCCAGGTTGGAGGAGAAAATGCTCTGGAATTTCACACGCTCCAAGAGCGGCTGCGCTTCGTCCTGCGCCTCTTCCAGCACACGCCGATTGAATTCCAGCCAGCTAAGCTCGCGGTTGATAAAGTTTTCAGGTGCGGTGAGGTTCGGCTGCATGCAAAAGGACACCATACCCTTGCCTCTCACTCCCGGCAAACAGCAAAAGCTTCTCAATGTTTAACAAATGGGCTACGGTGCCCCAAAACCTATGAACAAGCTGACCTGGTTCGCCGCCTTCACGCTGGCCTTCGCCGCCGCGCCGTTGAACGCCCAAACGCCCGAAGCCACCCCGGCTCCGGCCGCCCCTTCGGCTCCGGCCGCCGCCGACAGCCGCGAACCCGCCGCGCAAGCCAGCCAGTTCTTCCAAATGGTGATGGAGGGGCGCGTGGACGCCGCCTACGACCAGCTTCTGGCGGGGACAAAGATCCTCGAAATGCCCCAGGACGTCGCGAATTTGAAAGCCAAGACGAAGGAAGCCATCCGCGTTTTTGGCAACATCACCAGCTTTGAACAAGTGGAAGCCAAAGCCGTGGGCACCCGACTCACCCGCGTCACTTGCGTTTCGGCGGGGACCAACTACCCCATCCGCTGGCGCTTCTATTTCTACAAACCCGCGGAGACGTGGAAGCTGGTGGACATCCGCATCGACGACCGCCTCACCGATCTTTTCGAAGAGCCGCCGCGCCTCATCCAGGCCGCTCCGCAGCAGGTGGCGCCCCAGCAGGCTGCCCCCGCCCGGAAGGCGAAATAAAGATCGGCCATCAGGCTTCTTTTTAGCTTTACGGCGCGGTTTCTTCTTTCAGACTGCGTCATTAACCCCCAATCCCCCCCGAAAAATGAAACTCCTGGTTTTGTTTGCCCTTCTTGCTGTCTCCAACCTGCCCGCAGGCCAACAGGCCACGTTCGATTTTCCAAAACCCGATCCGGACAAAACGTTCCCGGAACTCAAAGTATATGACACCCAGGGGCGGCCCTGGCGCGTGGCGCAGGAAGACTGGGCCGGAGCCAAAAGAAGAGTGGTTCAAGATGCCAAGTGGGCGGCCTGGCTCAAAAACGAGAAGTCAGACGTGGACGCCTGGATGGCCAAGCATCACGACCGCCTCAACTGGACTTGCGGTTGGTGGCATGATTCCGTCAGCCCCAAAGACGGCTCCATGGTGATTTGGGAGGACAAAATCCCGGGCGAAGAAGTCCAATTCTTCCACAGCGCCTCCGATCCCAAAATTGAAATCACCCCCAAGCTCATGGGCGGTTGGGTTTTCATGTTCCGCAGCCACCATACCTCGCGCATGCTCCGCGCCGCCCGCCTTTACCGGCTCACAGGCGACGAGAAATATGCCGCCTGGGTGGCGGCGCAGCTCGACTTTTACGCCGACAGTTACTTGAAATGGCCTAGCAGCACCCGCAAAGACGGCGCGCGCATGTTCTGGCAAACGCTCGACGAGGCCACCACGCTCGCCAAATTTGCCGACGTCGTCCGCCTGCTGGGCGACTACGTCAAACCCGAACGGAAAGCGCAGTGGTGGACCAGCTACTTCAAACCGCAAAGCGACGTTCTTCTCCACGGCCCGGCCCTCCAGATCATCCACAACATCGCCATGTGGCACCGGAGCAGCGTGGCGCAGATCGCGATGGTTTACAACGACGCGGAATTGACCAAGGAAGCCCTCGAGGGCCCCCTCGGCGTCCGCGAACAAATCGCCAAGGGCATCACCGGCGACTACATCGAATGGGAGCAATCCTTCGGCTACAACAGCTACTTTGTGATGGCGGCCTCCGGGCTTTTCGAAGAAGCGGGCCTCCTGGGCCGCGCCGAGGAATTGAAGGATGAAATGTGCGTCATCGAAAACCTCCTTTTAAGCCCGCTCTACATCCGGTTTCCCGATGGCAACCTGCCGCTCACGGCCGACGTCATCAACCGCATCATCGTTCCGAACAAAAAACTTTTCGCCGACTATTACCGCATTTTCCCCACGGCCATCGGGCTCGAAGAAGCGGCCACCCGCAAGGACTGGAACACGCTCCTCGATCCGCCCACTTCCCCGGCCCGCAAAGCGGAGCTGCCCGCCATCACCAGCCGCCTCATGGAATCGACGCGCATGGCTCTTCTCAAGCAGGGGGACTGGCAGGTCTTCTTCCATTTCGGGCAATTGTGCCCATCGCACTCGCAACGTGAAGGGCTCAACTTCATGGCCTACTATGGCAATACGGACATCAGCCACGACCCGGGCACCGTCGGCTACGGTTCGCCGATGCATAAAAACTACTACACCTGCGCCATCAACCATAACGTCGCCCTCGTCGACGGCGAAGGCATGGCCACCACGCCTCAGTACGGCAAGCTCATCGAATTCAAGCCCAACAAAGTCTCCGCTTCGCTCCCGCAATATCGTCCGGATACGGAAGTCACCCGCACCTTGAGCATCGAGGGCAAGCAGTTGAAAGACGTTCTGACGATTGAAACGAGCGGAACGGCGCCGAGAAGGCTCGCCTCCGCTCTCCATCTGCAAGGCAAAGTGAAGCTGGATAGTAAATTCGTGGCCGACCCGAATTTTGCCAGCCCGCCGCTCCCGACCGCCTCCTTCAATTACCTCAAGAACCCCAAAGTGGCTTCTTTCAAGGACAAAGCCCAGTTCGTCGTGGACTATAACGGAGTCACCATGGAAGTCGCCGTGACGTTGCCGGGCGCCTTCAAAGTGTGGCACTGCGAAAGCCCCGACTTTCCGCCTCAATTCCGCGATTGCCTCTACATCGAGCAGGAAGGCACCAAGGCCGTCTTTACGACAACCCTTACGCCCGTCTGGAGATAGGCTAACAATTCTGCGGCAGCCATTGGCGAACCCACTCCGCCGTTTCCCCCTTGCGGGCGGCGTAGTCGGCCACCTGGTCCTCGCCGATTTTTCCAACGGCGAAGTATTGGGCCTGCGGGTGCGAGAAATAGAAGCCGCTCACCGATGAGCCGGGCACCATCATGCACGATTCCGTGAGCCGCGCCCCCGCGTTCTTCTCCGCTTGGAGGAGGCTGAAAAGAAGCGGCTTCTCGGTGTGGTCCGGGCAGGCCGGGTAGCCGGGCGCGGGGCGGATGCCCCGGTAACGTTCGTGGATCAAGTCATCGTGGCTCAACGCTTCGTCCTTGCCGTAGCCCCAGGCCGCGCGGGCCTGCTGGTGGAGTTGTTCGGCAAAAGCCTCAGCCAGCCGGTCGGCCAGTGCCTTGACCATGATGGCGCTGTAGTCGTCCCCGGCGGTTTTGAATGCCTCGGCGAGCGTGTCCGCCCCGTGGATGGAAACGGCGAAGCCGCCCAGGTAATCGGCCAGGCCCGTGGCCTGCGGCGCGATGAAGTCGCTCAACGCGCAGTTCTTTTTTCCCGCCGGTTTCACCATCTGCTGGCGCAGGAAGCGGAAGGTGGCCAGCGGTTTGGCGCGGGCGTCGTCCTCATACAAAATCACATCGTCGCCGTCGGCGTTGGCGGGCCAGAAGCCGATGACGCCGCGCGGGTGAAGCTGGGTTTTGGCGATAATCCCCGCGAGCATCTTTTGCGCGTCGTCGAAAAGTTCCCGGGCTTGGCTGCCCTTCTCGGGATCGTCGAAGAGCGCCGGGTAGCGGCCCCGGAGTTCCCAGGCGTGGAAGAAGGGGGACCAGTCGATGAAGGGTAGCAGTTCCTGCACCGTGGGGCAGACGTCGCGCACGCCGGTGAAATCAGGCCGGGGCGGGACGTAGCCGCGCCAGTCGAGCCCGGTGGCGTTGGCTCGGGCCTGGGCCAGCGTTAGCAAGGTGCGCGCGGCGTTGGCGGCCCCGTGTTCCTCGCGCAAGCGCGCCTGGTCTTGGCGCAGTTCGGCCACGTAAGCGGCGCTTTGGGTTTCGCTCAAGAGCGACCGGACGACCCCGGCGGCGCGCGAGGCGTCGAGCACGTGGACCACCGGCCCGCTGTAGTGGGGCGCGATTTTCACCGCCGTGTGCGGGCGGCTGGTGGAGGCTCCGCCGACCAGCAGCGGCAGCGTGAAGCCCTCTTTTTCCATTAGGTCCGCCACGTGCGCCATTTCCTCCAGCGACGGGGTAATCAAGCCTGAGAGGCCGATCACATCCACTTGATGTTCGCGGGCGGCGGCGAGAATTTTTTCTGCCGGAACCATCACGCCCAGGTCAATGACCTCGAAATTGTTGCATTGCAGCACGACGGTCACGATGTTTTTGCCGATGTCGTGCACGTCGCCTTTCACGGTGGCCATGAGCACCTTGCCCGCGGTCTGCGCTTTGGCCCCGGCCTTTTCGGCTTCCATAAACGGCTCCAGCCACGCGACGGCCTTCTTCATCACCCGGGCGCTCTTGACGACTTGCGGCAGGAACATCTTGCCCGAGCCGAAGAGATCGCCCACGCGCTTCATGCCGTCCATCAGCGGTCCTTCGATCACGCGAATGGGCGCGCCGAGTTGCAAGCGGGCCTCCTCCACGTCGGCGTCGATGTAATCCACCACGCCCTTCACCATCGCATAGGCCAGCCGCTCGGCCACGGGGGCTTTGCGCCACGTTTCGTCCACAACGGCGGTTTTTCCCTCGGCCTTGACGGTTTCGGCGAACTCGACCAGGCGCTCGGTGGCGTCGGGCCGGCGGTTTAGGAGCACATCCTCCACGCGCTCCAGCAGTGGAGCGGGGATCTGCTCGTAAACCGTGAGCATGCCCGCGTTGACGATGCCCATATCGAGCCCGGCGCGGATGCCATGGTAAAGGAACGCCGCGTGCATCGCCTCGCGCACGGGGTTGTTGCCCCGGAAGGCAAAGGAGACGTTGGAAATGCCGCCGGAAACCTTGGCGCCCGGCAGGTTCTCTTTGATCCAGCGGGTGGCTTCGAAGAAGGAAACCGCGTAGCCCGCATGCTCCTCCATGCCGGTGCCCACGGTGAGCACGTTGGGGTCGAAAATAATGTCGAAAGCGGGGAAGCCGACCTCTTCGGTCAGGATTTTGTAAGCGCGCGCGCAGATCTCGATGCGGCGCTCCGTGGTGGTGGCCTGGCCCGCTTCATCGAAAGCCATCACGACGGCGGCGGCTCCGTAGCGGCGCAGAGCCCTCGCCTGGCGCTTGAACTCCTCCTCACCCACCTTGAGCGAAATCGAGTTGACCACGCACTTGCCCTGCACGCACTTCAAGCCTGCTTCGAGCACTTCCCATTTGGAGCTGTCGATCATGACCGGGATGCGGGCGATCTCCGGTTCGCTGGCGATCAAGTTCAAGAAGTGAGTCATGGCCGCCGGGCCGTCGAGCATCCCCTCGTCCATGTTGACGTCGAGAATGTTGGCGCCGCCTTCCACCTGCTGCCGGGCCACGGCCAGCGCCCCCTCGAAGTTGCCCGCGAGGATGAGCTTGGCAAACTTGGGCGAGCCGGTGACGTTGGTGCGCTCGCCCACCATCAAGAAGCCAGTTTCCGGCGTGAGGTCCAGCGGTTCCAGCCCGCTCAGGCGGGTGGCGGGTTGCGGCTGGGGGAGCGGGCGCGGCTGGCAGTCGCGCACGGCGGCGGCGATGGCGCGGATGTGGTCCGGGGTCGTGCCGCAACAGCCGCCCACGATGTTCAGCAAGCCGCGCACGGCCCATTCGCGGATCTGCGGCGCGAGGGTCTCGGGCGTTTCCGGGAAGCCGGTGGGGCAAAGGGGATCG
Organism: uncultured Chthoniobacteraceae bacterium; assembly: GCA_964513965.1. Taxonomy (GTDB): domain Bacteria; phylum Verrucomicrobiota; class Verrucomicrobiia; order Chthoniobacterales; family Chthoniobacteraceae; genus UBA695. The sequence goes on along the minus strand of CAZEOO010000001.1, from coordinate 226,009 downwards.
GGCAGGCCTGCGTTGGGGTAAACGCTCACGCCCACGGGGCAGCAGGCCGCCAGCGCCTCCAGCGAGGCGGTCATTTCCTTCGGCCCAAGGGCGCAGTTGAGCCCCAGGCTGACGAGCGGAGCGTGGCTTACGGAGGTGACGAACGCTTCCACGGTTTGCCCGGTGAGCGTGCGACCGCTGCGGTCCGTGATCGTGCCGGAGACCATGATGGGCACGTCGCCTTCGCGGATATTCCGCGCCTCGAACACCTCCATGATGGCCAGCAGCGCCGCCTTGGCGTTGAGCGTGTCGAACACCGTCTCCACCAGCAGCACGTCCACGCCGCCTTCCAGGAGCGCCTCGATTTGCTCGGTGTAGGAGGCTTTCACCTGGTCGAAGGTGACCTCCCGCTGGGCCGGGTCGTTCACATCCCGCGAAATGGAAAGCGTTTTGCTCATCGGCCCGATGGACCCTGCCACGAACGCGGGGTGCCCGCATTGGGCCACCGCCTGTTTGGCGCAAGCCACGGCGGCCAGGTTGATCTCGCGCACGCAGGCTTCCAGGCCGTAATCGGCCAGCGAAATGCGTTGGGAGTTGAACGTGTTGGTTTCGATCAAATCCGCCCCCGCCTGGAGGTATTCGCCATGAATGGCCGTGATGACGTCGGGCCGCGTGAGCGAAAGGAGGTCGTTGGCTCCTTTGAGCGGGATGGCGTGCCGGGCAAAACGCTCGCCCCGGAAATCGGCTTCCGTGAGCTTGTAGCGTTGGATCATCGTGCCCATGCCTCCGTCGAGGATGACAATGCGCTGGGCCAGAAGTTGGGCGAAAGGGTGAGTCACCCTCCCAATGTAAGGGAACGTGGCGGAAGCAACAATCACAAATTCACGCATCAAGATGGAAGGATATGTTTTTCGGAAGTTGATCCGATAAAAACGTATTTACGAGGCATGAATGCTGCTCTTAAGGAGGATAATCCAGGTGATATTTCCTTGTGTCGCGCCTTTACAGTGAAGCCGGTTTGGCTAGTCTTTGCTGAAAAGACCCCCAAGGGGCACCCCCACTTTTATTCATAATGGCCGAGTACTTTTACGTATCGAGAGACCCCGATATCATGGGGGGCAAAGCGTGCATTCGAGACACACAAATTACGATTTCAGCCGTGGTGGCGCTGCTGACCGGCGGGCATCAAAAAGACGAGGTCATCCAAATGCTCCCGGCCCTGACCCGGGAAGATCTCACGGAGGCGCTGGCCTATGTCACGCGCACGTTGGATAACCCCGATTCCCTACGAACCGAGCGAACCGGCCCCGTTCCCCGCAAACCGCGCCCCACCCCGCAGCCGGAAGCCCCCGCCGAGGCGGAGACGCCGAGCGCCCAAACCGGCCCGGGGCCGCTCACCGGCTCGGTTGCCCCAGCCCCGTCCCGCCGGATGACCCCGATGGAAGCCGTGGACCATTCTCCGGCAATGGCCCTGGAAGCCAGCGAGAATTCCGCGCCCGGGCTCAAGGTGAATGAGGTGGAGGCCGCGGATGCGCAGCCGGAGGACGAATTTTCAAACCCCGCTTCGAAAGCCGCCTTTCGCGAGAGAATGCAGAGCGCCCAGGAGCCGGACATCGATGAGAGCATTGAGCTTTTCCACCCCGCTTACCCCGACCAGCCGACGGTCACGGTTTCGCCCGAAGGGCTCTATGATCGGCGCTGGAACACCAACGTGATCGCCTGGCCCGACATCGAGTCCATCGAGCGCGCCAGCGGCCGCAAAAACATCATCGTCACCCTGCGCCACCCGGACCGCTACATCGCCGCGATGCCGCTGACCAAGCGCCTGGGCACGCACCTCAAGATGTTCTTCAACATCCCGGCGTTCTACCTCGACACCTCATCGCTGGCCATCCGAACCAAGGATCTTTACTTCATGGCCACCCGCCTCTGGCACGCCCACCGGGGGGTGATCCACTTCCGCCATAAGCGGCGGGTCAGGATCGGAAAATCGTCGCGAGAAACCGCATGGGAAAAGTGTCTGCCCAGGTAGCTAGCACGAACACCAGCCCCACGAAGGCGTTGCTGGTGAAAAACGCGGCGTTGATGGCGTCCAGGTCCAGCCGCCGGGCCACCCGATGCTCGTAAACGAGCGTGCAAAAAACCAGCGCGAGGCTTGCGAAATAGACGCGCCCCATCCCGGCGGCGACGCCGAAGCCGACCAAGAGCAGCGCCATCACGGCATGGAACGCCTGCGCCAGAGCCAGGCTGCGCGGGATGCCGTAGCGCACCACCAGTGAGTGCCAGCCTTCCTTGCGGTCAAATTCGTAATCCTGAGTGGCATAGATCATATCGAACCCGGCCACCCAAAAGACCACCCCCGCCGCGAGCACCAGGGGCGGCAGCGCGAACTGCCCCGTCACCGCCAGCCACGCTCCCACGGGCGAAACCGCCAGCGCCAGCCCGAGAAAGAAGTGGCAGTACGAGGTAAACCGTTTGGTCAACGAATAGAAAAAGACGATGGCCAGCGCCACGGGGCTCAACGCGAAACAAAGCGGGTTGATGGCCCACGCCGCGAAGATCAACAGAGCCGAAGCGCCCGCGCAAAGCGCCACGGCCCCGGGGAAAGAGATGAGCCGGTGGCGGCCCTCCGTGCGCGGGTTGCGCTGGTCCATTTGCCAATCCGCCAGGCGGTTGAAAGCCATCGCCGCCGTGCGGGCCGCCGCCATCGCCACGAGAATCCACGCGCAGACGCGCCCGGGCGGAAGCCCCCGGGCGGCCACCACCATGGAGCCAAGGGCGAAAGGCAGGGCGAAAACGGTATGGGAAAACCGGATGAACGTGAGCACCCGGCGGACGGACTCGAAAGGCATGGCCCCAATTATCGGGAAAACGGAGCCAAACTCAAGCTGTCCGCTTTTTTGTCGAACGCCGGCGTTTGCAGCAGGCCATCATTGCCAGCCCTCCGGTGAGCATCGCCCAGGTGCACGGCTCGGGGACGAGCATCACGGCGATGTCATTGCCCCCGCTGAAGCTCGAACCGACGCCGTCATTCCAACTGGCGCTGTAGCTGATGGCGTATTCCTTTCCGTTGATGATCGCGGTGTCGTACCCCGTCCACAAGGGGTTCGTATTATGGAAGTTGGCGAACTTCCCGGAAACGGCGTTCAGTCCGAAGACGATGAAGAACATTTCGCCCGACGTGGGGCTTTGCGCCACCGTCGGCGTGAAGTGATTTACCAGCGAAATATCAAGATTCACGCCGTCGAGCACGAGGGTGCCCCCCATGGCTTCGATTTGGTCGTACTCGGTCCCGGCGGCAAGCCCCCCGATTTCCATCACCAGGTGAGCGTTGCCGTCACTCCCGCCATCCCCCAGGGTGAGATCGCTGTTCACGTTGAGCCTGCCGATCGTCTCCAGCCCTGCGCCGCCCGTATCGCCGGGAGCGAGAGTGCCGTTGTTTTTGACCCTCACGGCGCCGACCGATGCAACCATGTTGGCGCCACTGGCCAGGGTGGCCCCGGCCGAAACCGTGACCCTGCTGCCGCTAATCCCCCCGGCCACGACCAACTTGCCCGCGTTGACGTTGGTTTCCCCGGTATAGGAACTTGAGCCGGTCAGGACGGTCGTGCCGCTCCCGTTTTTGTTGACGCCCAGCGAGCCGATGAGAATCGGAGCAAACGTATAGGTGCCCGTGTGGTTGAAATTCACGGTCCCCGAGCCCTGGCCCGTGGTAACGGTCGAAACATTGAGCGTTCCGGCCCGGTCGCCCGTTCCAAGGTTTAGCGTTCCCTGTGAACCGGCTTGCGCCCCCAGAGTGAGGGTGCCGCTGCCGATGGAGACGACCCCGCTATCGGCCAGGTTCAAAACGCCCGTGCCATATTCACCGATGTGGAGGGTGTCGGCGGTGGACCAGGTGCCGCCGGTAACGGTCACGATGCCGGTGGCTCCATAGGCGAAACCGAGAATCCCCCAACCGTTGCTAACGAAACCGCCTTCAATGGACAGTTCGCTGTCGCCGTAGTCGCCAACCCCGATGCCGTTGGTAATGTTCCAGGTGCCGCCGGTGATGATGCCGGTTCCCGTTGAACCCGCCTGAAAGCCAAAAACCCCCGCCCCGCTTTGGACCACGCCCCCCCGGAGGTTCAAAATGCCCGTGCCGGACTCGCCGACGTGGATTTCGGAGCTCATCCAAGTGCCGCTGGTGATGGTGACCGTGCCGAGCGACGCGGCATCATAGCCAATCTTGCCATAGGCGTTGGAAACCACGCCGCCGTCGATATTCAACGAGCCGTTGCCAGAGTAGCCCACGACAAGGTCACCGGAATTCGCCCATGTACCGCCAGTAACGGTCGCCATGCCGACCGAGTCGGCTTGGGCGCCAATGTAACCCGTGCTATTGGAAACCAATCCGCCGCTGACGAGCAGGGAGCCCGTGCCGAAGTCGCCCACGATCAACGATTGCGTGTTGGCCCATACGCCGCCACTAATGGTTGCCGTTCCACTGGAGCCCGCGTAAACCCCAATGGCGCCAGCGGAGCTGTTGACGACGCCCCCCTGGATGTTCAAGACGCCCGTGCCGGACTCGCCGACGTGGATTTCGGAGCTGTTGATCCAGGTGCCGCTGATGACGGTTACGGTGCCGAGGGAGGAGGAACTATTGCCAAGGATGCCATAGCCGTTGGTAACGAGGCCGCCGTTGATATTTAACGTGCCGTTGCCATAGTAGCCCACTTGAAGATCGCCGGAATTGGCCCACGTACCGCCGGTCACGGTCGCCATGCCGACCGAGTCGGCTTCAATGGCGATAAACCCGGTGCTATTGGAAACCAACCCGCCGCTGATGAGCAGGGAGCCGAGGCCGTGGTTGCCCACGATCAATGATTGCGTGTTGGCCCATAGGCCGCCGCTAATGGTCGCCGTTCCACTGGAGCCCGCGTAACCCCCAATGGCGCCAGCGGAGCTGTTGACGACGCCCCCCCGGATGTTCAAAACGCCCGTGCCATACTCGCCGACGTGGATTTCGGCGCTGTTGGTCCAGGTGCCGCTGATGACGGTTGCCGTGCCGGAGGACGCGGCATCATAGCCAATAATGCCATAACCGTTGGTAACGAGGCCGCCGTTGATATTCAACGTGCCGTTGCCATAGAAGCCCACATTAAGATCCTTGGAATTCGCCCACGTACCGCCGGTCACGGTTGCCATGCCCACCGAGTTGGCTTGGGCGCCAATATAACCCGTGCTGTTGGATAGCAGACCGCCATTGACCAACAGAGAGCCCGTGCCGAAGGCGCCCACGATCAACGAGTTCGTATTGGCCCATACGCCGCCACTGATCGTCGCCGTTCCACTGGAGCCCGCGTTGCAGCCAATGGCGCCAGCGAAGCTGTTGACGAGGCCTCCCCGGATATTCAAAACGCCCGTGCCGGACTCGCCGACGTGGATTTCGCCGCTGTTGGTCCAGGTGCCGCTGGTGACGGTTACGGTGCCGAGAGAAGCGCCGTCATAGGCAAGAATGCCATAGCCGTTGGTGACGAGGCCGCCGTTGATATTTAACGTGCCGTTGCCAGAGTAGCCCACATGGAGGTCGCCGGAATTGGCCCACGCGCCGCCGCTGATGGTGGCCGTTCCAGTGGAACCTGCGCCATACCCTATGCCAGCGTTGGAGTTGCTGACCAGACCGCCATTAATATTCAAGGTTCCGTTGCCGTAGTAGCCCACTTTTAGGTCATTGGAATTCTTCCACGTGCCGGTGGTAACGGTTGCCATGCCGACCGAACCGGCTATGGCCCCAATGTAACTCGAGCTGTCGGACACCAGCCCGCCATTTACCAATAGGGAGCCTGTGCCGAAGCTGCCCACGATCAACGAGTTCGTATTGGCCCACGTACCGCCACTGATCGTTGCCGTTCCACTGGAGCCCGCGTTGCAGCCGATGGCGCCAGCGAAGCTGTTGACGAGGCCTCCCTGGATGTTCAAAACGCCCGTACCGGACTCGCCGACATGGATTTCGGCGCTGTTGGTCCAAGTGCCGCTGGTGACAGTGACCGTGCCGAGGGAGGAGGAGCTATTGCCAAGAATGCCAAAGCCGTTGGTGATGAGGCCGCCGTTGATATTCAACGTGCCGTTCCCCTGGTAGCCCACTTGAAGATCGCCGGAATTGGCCCACGCGCCGCCGCTGATGGTCACCTTTCCGTGGGAGCCCACCCCGCTCCCAATGACGCCGTTGGAGCTGCTGACCAGCCCATTCTGGATATTCAAGAAGCCCGTGCCGGAGCCGCCCACCACCACCGCGCTCGCATTAACCCAGGAACCGCCCGTAACCAAGGTCGTTCCACTGGAGCCGAGGTTGGAGCCAATGACGCTGGCCACGGCATTAATCACCCCTCCTTGAAGGTTCAATGTGCCCGTGCCGGATTCGCCGACATGGACTTCGGCGCTGCTGGTCCAGGTGCCGGTGGTGACGGTGACCGTGCCGGCGGATGTGGAATCATAGGCGATGAGGCCATAGCTGTTGGAAACGTATCCTCCATTGATCGTTAACATCCCCGTCCCTTTGTTGCCGACAATAAGGTAGCTGGTGCTGGCCCAGGTGCCGCCCGTGACCGCCGCGGAGCCGCTGACACCCGCGCCATAGCCGATCACCCCGATGTTGTCGGTGACCAGGCCGCCTTGAAGGTTCAGAAGGCCGGTGCCGCCGTCGCCGACATGAAGCTCGTTGACCGTGGCCCAGGTGCCGCCGCTAACGGTGGCCAACCCGGTGGAACCGGCGTTGTATCCCAGCAGACCGTAGGAATCGGTCAGGTAGCCTCCCGTCATATTGAGGGTTCCCTTGCTGGAATACCCAAGAACGAAAAAGTTTGCGGTTCCCGAAATCCCTGCGGAAACGTTCACCGTCAAATTGTTGGCGACGATTGCATTGACGGTGGCAGAGGGCAGCCCGGGGCTCCAGTTGCCTGCCACATTCCAGTTGCCGGAGGTCTGCAAAATGGCATCGGCCGAAGCGTGATTTGGCGCAAACAGCGAGACGGCGAGCGCCAGCAGAGCGCAACTCCAGGCTGCCGATCCGTGGTTTCGTTGACGGCCGTTCACTCCAGGCTCGAGAGCCAAAGAAACAGATTTTTTATAAATTGAAGGGGGGAGAATGGTCTTCTCAACCGAAAGGAGGGGTTCGTTTTCCATACGCTTGCCAGGGGGTGGATGCTATCAAATCACCCAAAGGGTGCAAGCGATAGTCTGATGCATTTGTTACGGCTGTTTCATACAGGCGTGGGCGGGGTTGGCGCTCGTTGGGTTCTTCTTAAAGAAAACAAAAAGGGGTTTCTTTCGCCGCCGATCTGGGGAAAACTTTCGCCCATGAGCCGCTCACTCCTCATCGCCACCCGCAACCGCCACAAAACCGGCGAACTCGCCGTCCTGCTCGGCTCCGCCTTCCAGGTGGAGGACCTCACGGGCCACCCCGAGGTGCCCGAAGTGGAGGAAACCGGCACGACCTTCGCCGAGAACGCGGCGTTGAAGGCGGTTTCCGGCTCCCGCTATTTTCCCGGCCTGGTGCTTGCGGACGATTCCGGCCTGGAAGTGGACGCGCTGGGCGGCGCGCCCGGCGTGCGCTCGGCGCGGTTCGCCGGGGAGAAGGCAAGCGACCGGCAGAACCTGGAGTTGCTGCTGGAGCGCATGCAGGGGGAAAGCTGCCGCGGCGCGCGGTTCCGCTGCGTCATCGCCATCGCCCGCGAGGGCCAATTGGTGGCGAGTTTCGACGGCAAATGCGAGGGCCGAATCATCGAAACCCCGCGTGGCCACGACGGTTTCGGTTACGATCCGGTCTTTGTCCCCGAGGGGCGCGAGCAAACCTTCGCCGAACTCCCCGGCGAGGTGAAGAACGCCATGAGCCACCGGGGCCGCGCGATGCAACAAGCCCTGGCCTGGCTGCGCGAGGCAGTGGTGTGACATTGCCGGTGGCCGAGGCGCCCGCCGCAGCCACCGGAACCCAAAGCGGTGTTTTCTACAATCCCCGGGGCATTTTCCGTGCCGCCAGCGCGAACGCCGCCCACCAGAACCCCCGGAAAATCAGGCTGATCCCCACGGCCAGCCCCAAAAACCAGAGGCCCGAGAACGGCCACGAACTCAGCAGGAAAATGCCGAGAATGAAGTCGATGACCCCGCTCAACACGGCCCAGCTTCCGTTGGGAAGGTTAATCATCAAGGCCGATACCGCCCGCATGGCGCCCTCCACCAGCAGGAAAATCGCCAGGATGAGTGTCAGCGTCAGGGCTCCCGCTCCCGGGTAAGCCAGCAGCAGCGCGCCGCAAACGAGGTCCAGGATGCCGGAGAAAAGATGCATCCAGAAACCGCCGTAGTGGGCGTTGCGAATGGCGTTGATGAGCTCCAGCACCCCTGCGGCGATCAACAGCACGCCGATGGTCAGGATGGTGAGCATGGTGGTGGTGAACGCGGCGGAAGTCGCGAAGATCCCCAGGACGAAAAGTAAAATGCCGAGTGCAAGCACCCAGCCCCAGTGGCGCCGGACTTCGTCCATTCCCGGCATAATCATTCCAATTGGCATAATGTTCCCCCTTAACTTGGGAACGGATGGCGTGCCCCTTTTGCGCTGGAAACCGGAGCCGACACTACCTACTGCTCGCGGGCTTGCTGAAAGACCTGGCGGATCACTTCCTCGATGGGGAGTTCCTCCACCGTCACGTCGAGCACTTTTTCGTGGGCCAGCACCTCGCGGCACGTCTCGGCCACCCGGGCGCGGGGCACGCGCAGCAACACCGTTTGGGGCGTCTGCTCGGTGACTTCGCCGAACATCGTGAAGTCCCGCTGCGCCGCCGCCTCGAACGTGAAGCTGACGATTTTGTGCGTGGAAAAGCGGTCGACAATGGCGTTGAGCGGGCCGTCGAACATGATGCGCCCGTGGTCGATGATGAGCACCCGGCCGCAGAGCGCCTCGATGTCCCGCATGTAGTGGCTCGTCAAGAGCGTCACGATGCGGTGGCCGCTGTTGTATTGCTGGAGGAACTCGCGCACTTTTTGCGCGCTGCCCACGTCCAGGCCGATGGTCGGCTCGTCCAAAAACAGCACGCGCGGGGCGTGGAGCAGCGCGGCGATCAGCTCCATCTTCATCCGCTCGCCCAGGCTCAGTTCGCGGACCATCACATCGAGCTTGCCGGTAACGTCCAGCAGTTCGGACAGGCCGCCCACCACGCGGGTGAAATCCTTTTTCTCGATGCCGTAAATGGCCCGGTTCAGCTCCAGCGATTCGCGGGCGGGCAGATCCCACCAAAGGGAATTTTTCTGGCCCAGCAACAGCGAGAACTGGCGTTTGAAGGCGTCCTCCCGGGCCCAGGGCACGTGGCCCAGCACGCGGGCGTCGCCCCCGCTCGGGTTGAGCAGGCCGGAAAGCATTTTTAAGACCGTCGTCTTGCCCGCGCCGTTCGGCCCGAGGAAGCCGACGAACTCCCCTTCCTCAATGGAAAAGCTCACGCCGTCCACCGCGCGCACCTCGTCATAACGGCGGTGCACCAGCCCCTTCACGGCGCCCCAAAGCCCCTCCTCCTTGTGGTAGGTGCGGTAAAATTTCGAAAGGTGGCGGGCTTCAACAGCGGGCATGGGGGCAAACATTAGCCGTAAAAATGGCAAAGGGAAACACGACTTCCTGCAAAATTAAACAAAGAGGCCGCAGCGCGGGCCAGATAGGCTTTGCGTCCTTTCAAAATTCGCCTATCTTGGGCGCTCAAACGCCAATGAAACTGACCGCACCCCTTGTTTTTGAACCCCTTTACATGGAACGCGTCTGGGGAGGACGCAAACTGGAGACGCTTTTTGGAAAAAATCTGCCCAGCGGAGCGGTAATCGGCGAATCCTGGGAACTCGTGGACCGGCCCGAAGCCCAAAGCGTCGTGCATTGCGGGCCGTTGCGCGGTCAGACGCTCCACGAGCTTTGGAGCGAAAGCCGCGAGGAGATTTTTGGCGCTCGCTATGCCGGGTTCACCGGGCGTTTTCCGCTGCTGGTCAAACTTCTTGACGCCGCCGAGAAGCTCTCGGTGCAAGTCCACCCGCAGGCTGATGTGGCCCGCCAGCTTAAGGGCGAACCGAAGACCGAAATGTGGTACGTGGCCGCCGTCGAAGAGGGGGGCGACCTTTATGCCGGGCTGAAAGCGGGCACCACGCGCGAGCAATTTGAAAAGGCGCTGACCAGCGGGCATTGCGCCGATTTGCTCCACCGCATCGTCACCAAGCCGGGCGATTGCATTTTCATCCCCAGCGGACGGGTCCACGCCATCGGCGCGGGCAATCTTATCGTGGAAATCCAGCAAAACAGCGACACCACCTACCGCGTTTTTGACTGGAACCGCACCGGGCTGGACGGCAAACCGCGCGCGCTGCACGTGGCGGAATCGCTGCGGTCCATCGACTTTAGCGACTACGAACCGCAGCTTCAAAACCCGTGCGCCGAAACCCTGGCCAACTGCCCGTATTTCGACGTGGCCCGGTGGAACCTGGAGGCTCCGCGCGAAGCGGCACCGGCGGGGGACTTCGCCGTGGTGGCGTGTGTGGCGGGCAAAGTGGAGTGTTCGGGCGCGGCGTTTGGGCCGGGACACTTCTTCCTGGTGCCTGCCGGGCTGGAGGATCGCTGGCTCAAGCCGGCGGCACCCGGCACCGCGGTGCTGCGGACGATGATTCCGTAAAAAAGATGGGGTGCAGGGGGGCAAGCCCCCTTGCTGGAGGGTTTGGGAGGTGAAACCTCCCATTGCCTTTGCAAGGCGGGCATTGAATGGATTTCGAAGCGGCGCGTTCGAATCGAGCCCGAGCTTTGCACCCATGGGCCCGCCTTGCTCCCCCGAAAACAGCGCAGCGTTTTTTCGGGGGCAAGCGTCTCGGTGGCATCCTTTTTGGACAAGCGCCCAAGGGGACTTGTGCGCTTGGCGGACTCGCTTCGCTCTCCAAGAATGAGCAAGGCGGTTTTATGGCGGCGGTTTAACGCCACGCTCGGTCTGTTCAGACCCGCCTTGCTTTTGTTTTGGCTTCCGGGGCTCTGCCCCGGCCCCCGGCAAGGGGCTTGCCCCTTGCATCCTTTCTGTTCTACCATCCCCGCCATGCACGTTCCCAACCTCCGCAGCCCCCGCGATATGGTCGGGGGGTTGTTCCATTTCGGCCGGATGCTCGATAAAATCCGCCTCCACGCCGCAGGCCAGCTTCCCGCCGATTATCTCCCCAACTTGGGCAAGGGCTTCGATGGCCGCGCCGTGGCTTTGCTGAACGTCCCCTACCCCGAACTCGCCGCCCTAGTCCAGGCAGGAGCCAGCGACGAGGCCGCGCTGGAATGGTGCTTCCAAAAGGGCCGCAAGCCCTCCGTCGATGAGCTCGAGATCTGGAACGCCTATCTATCCAAGCGCGGTTGGCGCGACGACGCTTCCGAACGGCTCGCCTCCCGGGTGGCCGACGACCCCGCCCTCGCCGGGCGTACAGACATCCAGACCTTCTTCGACTTGATCGACGCCGACGAAGGCCGGATGTAGTTTTCCCGCGGTAAAGCCCCGTTCAGGGCACCCGGAAATATTGCTTGGTAAAGGGGTCCTGCACGATGGACCCCGAGCGGATGCCTTTCACACAGACGCAGCCGTGGTTCGGCCCGAACGGGCAGAAAACATAGCCCGCTCTGCCGGGCACTCTCACCGCCACGGGGCAATCCCTTTCCGCGACCGGCCGGATGGCCGTGCTCGGGCCGGGGTAAGGGTACGCCGGCGGCGGCACCGAGCAGGGGTTGTTGGGCACCGCGCCCGCCCCGTCGGTCGAGCCGGGAACAACGTGGCCCGCCCCTGCGGGGTCGGTGTTCCAAGGGGAGCCGTCCCGTATCCCTTTTTCAAAGCAGAGGATCTCGCGCTGGCGCAGCAGCGCCTCCTGGCGCATCCGCAGGGCGATGGCCGTGTTGCTGGGATAAACTTTGTCGAAATAGCACAGGTTCGGGTAGTTCAGGTAATAAGGCGCGCGGTATTGGTCCGTGCAGCACTCCGTTTTCAGCGGCTTGAGGCAGACGACCGGCTCCGTAAAGCACGCCGCGGGCGCGCAAGTGGTTGTGGTCGTCGTGGTGGTGGTGCATCTCACTCCGGCGAGGCCGCAACCGGCCATCATCACCAGGGAGCACACCGATAGCGTCATTGGGTTCATAAGATTGGTCTTCAAAGACGGGTTCGGAAACGCGGCATTTTTGGCCCGGTCTTCCTGAAAATTTTTTTTGCGCGGGAGTGGTGGAAAGCGTTCCACTAGGAAATATTTTCCCTAGAGCGAAATTGCCCGGGATTGACAAGGCGCCTCCCTCCAAGGAAACTGCTCGGCTCTCTCTTTATGAGTGTCATTGTCCAGAAATATGGCGGAACATCGGTGGGCGACCCGGTCCGCATTATGAACGTCGCCCGGCGCGTCGTGGCCACCCACGAAGCGGGCAACCAGGTGGTGGTCGTGGTCTCCGCGATGAGCGGCGTGACCGACGGCCTCATCAAGCTCGCCCGCGAGGTTTGCACCGGCATCACCCCGCCCGAGCGGGAAATGGATATGCTCTTGGCCACCGGCGAGCAGACCACCATCGCGCTCACGGCCATGGCCATCCACAGCCTGGGCCACAAGGCGGTTTCGCTCACGGGAGCCCAGGCGGGCATCGTCACCGACGGCGTGCATACCAAGGCCAAGATCCAGGAGATCAGCCCCCGCAAAGTGCAGCGCGCACTGCGGGAAGGGGCCATCGTCATCGTGGCCGGGTTCCAGGGCGAAACCGGCGACGGCGAGACGACCACCCTGGGCCGTGGCGGCTCGGACTTGACCGCCATCGCGCTGGCCGCCGCCATCAAGGCCGACCTCTGCCAGATTTTCACCGACGTGGAGGGCGTCTACACGTGCGATCCGCGCGTGGTCAAGACGGCCCGCAAGATGGACGAACTTTCCTACGACGAAATGCTGGAAATGGCCAGCAGCGGCAGCAAAGTGATGCAGTCGCGCTCGGTGGAGTTCGCCAAAAAATTCGGCGTGCCTTTCGAGGTGCGCAGTTCGTTCAACCAGAACCCGGGAACCCTTGTCAAAGAAGAAACCATGAGCATGGAACAAGTCGTCATTCGTGGCGTGTCCATCGAACGCAACCAAGCCAAAGTGACCATCCGCCAGGTGCCGGATACCCCCGGCATCGCTTCCCGGGTGTTCAAGGCCATCGCGGAAGCGGGCGTGACCGTGGACATGATCGTGCAAAACGTTTCGCTGGCCGGGACCACGGACATTTCCTTCACCTTGAACAAGGATGACCTGCCCAAGGCCCGCGCGGGGTTGGAGCCGCTGGTGGCCGGTCTTGGCAAAGAAATCATCGCCCGCGACGGCATTGCGAAATTGAGCGTGGTGGGCATCGGCATGCGGTCGCACTCCGGCGTGGCGGCGAAGGTTTTCGAAGCCTTGAGCCTGGGCGGCATCAACATCCAGATGATTTCCACCTCCGAGATCAAAATCGCGGTGGTGCTGGACGAGGACAAGATCGCCGAAGCCGCGAACCTCGTGCACGAAGCCTTCGGGCTCAGCAAAGCCTAGCCGTGAAAGCTCAAAGGGGGAAGAGGCGAACGGCGCTTCCCTCCATTCTCGTGCCGAAACTCTATTTCGGCACGCGCTTGCCCCGGCAACTCTAGAGCAGTTTACCAAAAACTATAGCCGCGTCTTGGGGCGGCGAAGGCCGCTGTAAGGCGTTTGTCCCTTGGGCTGTGTTTACAAACACAGCCGCTGCGGGCCAAGCCGCCTTCCATCAACCCTTCGGCGCTCCCAAGCCTCTGGCCATAATTTTTTGTAAAATGCTCTATTGCCGTTTTTTTCGCCCGCCGTCTCTGCGGGCTTTTTCCGCCGCTTTGCGCTGGAGCTTGGCCTGCCTGCGGGCGGCCTCGGCTTGCTTTCGGCGCTGCTTTTTCTCAGCCAGCTTTTTGAATTTCTCCACGGGGCTGGTTTTCGCGGGCTGGCCCGGCTGACCTGCCTGGGGCGGTTGTGCGCCGGATTTGCCCTTCGCCGATTTCTCCTCGGGCGCGGGCTGGAAGTCGATCTGTTGCTTGTACAGGTCCACTTTGGCCACGGAAACTTCGATGCGCTCCCCGGCGCTGAAAACGCGGCGGTTTTTGCGGCCAATGAACCGCAGCCGGGCGGGGTCGTAGACGTAGAAATCGTCGTTGAGGGCGGAGACGTGCACCAACCCCTGCACCAGGAATTCCGGCAACTCCACCACCAAGCCGTAGTTGCGCACGTCCAGGATGACGGCGGGGAAACGGTCACGGCGACCGGCGGCCAGCGCGAAGAACTCGATCTTCTTGAGTTTTACCGAGTCGCGCTCGGCGTCGTCCGCCGTCCGTTCGGTCTGGGAGATGTGCGCGGCCACGGCGGCAAGGTCGGCGGCGGCCAGGCGTTCCCGCTTTTGGCCGATATGCCCCAGCACCCGATGTACCACGAGGTCGGCGTAGCGCCGAATGGGGCTGGTGAAGTGGGTGTAGTTGACTTTCGCCAGGCCGTAGTGACCCACGGCGCGCGTTTCGTAGGCGGCCCGCTTGAGGCTCTTTAGAAACGCGATTTTCAGCGCGTATTCCTCCGGTTTCCCCTTGATGGCTTCGAGCAAGTGCTGGACCTCCGAACGCACGGTGAGGTCGCCCACGCGGTAATCGTAAAGCCGCACGAGATCGCGGAATTCATCGAGCTTCTCCTCGTCGGGGTTTTCGTGGACGCGGTAGATGGAGGGGAAATTTTTGACTTTCGTCTCGCGGGCCACGGCTTCGTTGGCGGCGAGCATGTATTCCTCGACGAGCTGGTGGGAGATGTCGTTGTCGAGCTTCTCCAGCTTCACCGGCGTGCCCTTGGCATCGAGCCACACCTTCACCTCGGGAAATTCGAGATCGAGCGAACCGTTTTCAAAACGGGCTTTGCGCAGGATGGCGGCGAGTTCCCACGCTTCGCGCACGGCCTCGGCGACTTCCGGCGGAATGACCTCCGTGCGGTCGGGCACGGTGGCGGGCAGCGGTTCGGGCGTTTTTCCGGTCAGGATGGCGTATGCCTGTTTGTAGGTGAGCCGCGCTTTGCTGCGGATGACGCTGGCGCAGAAGCGGGCGCTTTTCATTTTGCCGCCCTTGGAAAACTCCATGATGGCCGAGCGCGTGAGCCGGTCCACGCCGGGTTTGAGCGAGCAAATGCCGTTGCTGAGGCGTTCGGGGAGCATCGGCACCACGCGGTCAGCAAGGTAAACGCTGTTGCCGCGTTCGTAAGCTTCCTTGTCCAGCGCCGTGCCGGGGGAGACGTAGTGGCTCACATCGGCAATGTGGACGCCCACGAGCCAGCCGTTTTTGGTTTTCTCGACATGGATGGCGTCGTCGAAGTCGCGGGCGTCGTCCGGGTCGATGGTGTAAATCAAGGCATCCCGGAGATCCTCGCGCCGGGCCAGTTCGGCGGGCGGAACGATCTCGGGAATTTCGCGCGATTCCGCCAGCGCCTCGGCGCAGAACACCGTGGGCAGGTGGTACTTGCGGATGATGGAGAGCATGTCCACGCCGGGCGTGGAAGCGGCCCCGAGCACCTCGATAATCTCCCCCTCGGGGTTGATGTGCCGCGAAGTCCATTCGTCCAGCTTGACCACCACTTTGTCCCCCACGACCGGTGGTTTGGCCAGCGGCGCCGCGCCGGGGTGAACGTAAATATTGTGGCCGATGCGCGGGTCGTCCGGGATGACGTAGTGGAACTTCTGCGACTTTTGCAGCGTGCCCACGAGCGTTTCGCTGGCGCGCTTGAGAATGCGGATGATGCGGCCCTCGCGCCGCTCCCCGGGCGCGGGGCGGCTGCGCACGCGGCGGAAGCTTTCGATGCCCTCGATGCCTTCGTGAATGATGCGCGCCACCACGCGGTCGCCGTTCATGGCCGTCCAGGTGTTTTCGGCGGCGATGTAAAGGTCCGGCTGGCCCTTGCGCTCGCTCAAAATGTGAGCCGCGCCGCTGGTGTGCACCTGGACCACGCCGGTGACGAGTTCGGCGGCCTCGGGCAGCACGTAGCGGTCCTTGCGGATGCGGGCGACCTCGCCGCGCTCCTCAAGTTGGCGCAGGGTTTCGCGCAACTCGCCACGGTCATCGGCGGGAAGGCCCAGTTTTTTGGAAAGCGCGACTTTGTCGAGCGGTTGGTAACGCGGGGAGCGCATGAGCGCGAGAAGGCGCTCCGCGAGATCGGGGATGCTCATAAGGCAGAATATTCCTTGATGCCTCCACCTTACGCCTCTTTAGGGGCCGGCGGATAGCTCTTTATTTCGCCCCTAGGGAGTGTTGTCACGAGAGACGCATGGCAGATACAAAGGATTTTTGATGCCATTTTGCGGCGATTTTTGGAGGCAATATTGGGAATCTTGACCCTAAAATCGCCGGAAAATGGGCGCAAAAAGCCGAAGGAGATGGCGTGTCGGATCTCGTGACGACACGACCTAATTTGGCTTGAAGCTGGCCAGGTGGGTCGTGATCGCCCAGGCGTCCTCCAGCGGCATCCGTTTCAATTCGTGGCCCGGCCCCCAGGAGTCGGAAAAGAGGATCTCGTTCGTCTTTTCGTTGTAGCCGATAATGAGGCGCATGTGGCCCGCCGGAGCCTTTGCGCGCGAACCGTCCGGCAGCACCCCCAGCATCACGGACCAAAGCTGCGGCACGCCCGCGTCGATGTCTCCCTTCACGTCGCGCTTGAACCCCTCCACCTCGCCGCGCTTCTTGGAGCGGGCGGCGCGCAGAACGTCCGGTTTGATTTGCGAATAAAGCTCGCTCACGGTTAGCACGTCCGTTTTGATCGGCAAATCCTTCGTCTTTTTGGCGGCTTTGGCGTACTCCGCAATCATCTCTTCGAACCGGATCGCGTAGAGCGTGCGCACGTGGATTTTGAAGCGACCGCTCAATTTTTTGAGCGATTCGGTGATCGCCGCGATGCTGGTGCCGCGCTCGGCGGAACTCCCCGCGAGTTGCGCCATTTCGTTGGCGTCCGCCTTGATGCCGTAATACCGGAAGAGCCGTTCGCAACAGGCCACCACGCAGTAACCTTTTTCCCCCTGGTCCACCATCGGCACGTCCTTGATCGCCACGTCGCCGCTGGCCGCGTCCCGGGTCACGTGGCTCGCGCCCTGGAAAGTGGCCTCCGCCTTGCGGGAAGCCTCGAAGGAAGCCGCCAACATGCCGCCCTTGAATTTCGGGGTGATCTGGAGCCGCACGAACTCGGCGCGGAAGGGGCTGCGCGAGCAGGAATATTCCAGCAGCCAAACGTTGTCCGGCGTCGTCCACGTGACGCCATCGGCGCGGACGGCGTTGGAGGCATCCTTGCCGCGCGGGACGAATTGAACTTTCGTCGCGGCGGAAACGGCTCCCACGGCCTTCGTCACCAGCGCGTCATATTCCTGGCGCTGCAACTCGCCCGCGTCGCCCCGGTTGTAAATCTGCACCTCCACCTGCGTGATCTTCTCCCCGTTGAAGCGCACCGCGCTTTGGCAGATGGGCAGCCCCAGGAACGTCGTGGCCTTGCGCTGGCTTTGCGCCGCCTCGTGGGCGTTGGAGAGCCAGCGGAAACCGAGCCCGCGGTTGGCCTCCACGAATTGCGAGGCCGGGGTATCCCACAGGGCGGGTGCCAGCAGCGCCGCATCGAGTGTGACCGGCTCCGGCGGCGAAGGCTGCGGCTTTTGCGGCTGCTCCTGCGCCCAGGCCATCGAGGCCAGGAGAAAAAACAGAAGGAATTTTTTCATACGTGAGGTTCTATTCTCCCTAGTCTCCCCTTCTCCGCCTCCCCGCGTATTTCTAAACCGCGGGTTGCTGCTGGGTGAGGCAATGGAACGCCCCGAGCCCCCAGATCAGTTCGCGGCAGTCGATGCCCACCACCTTGCGGGTGGGGAACACCGTCTGGAGCACAGAGGAGGCCCAGTTGTCCGCGCTGTCGCCGAAGGTGGGCATCAGCACCACTTGATTGGCGATGTAGAAATTCGCGTAGCTGGCCGGGAGCCGCCGTCCCTCGCGGATCATCTTACCCGGCATTGGCAGCACGTGGACTTCCAGCGGAGTGCCGTCCTCGGCGTCCATCTCCTTGAGCTTGGCCAGGTTTTCGGCCAGCGCGTCGTGGTTGGGGTCGTCCTCCTCGTCTTCCACGCAAGTCACCACCGAATGGCGGCTCACGAAGCGGGTCAAATCGTCCACATGGCCGTCGGTGTCGTCTCCTTCGATGCCGTCGCCGAGCCAGAGAATGTTCGTCACGCCGAGGTAGTCGCGCAGCTTTTGCTCGATCTGCGCCTTCGTCAGGTCCGGGTTGCGGTTCGGGTTGAGCAGGCAGGAGCGGGTGGTCAGCAGCGACCCCGCGCCGTTCACGTCGAGCGAACCGCCCTCCATCACGATGCCGGGGTTGAACACCTCCAGCCCGAGCGCCTTGCCGACTTCGGTGGGCACCACATCGTCCAAATCGAAGGGCGGGTATTTCCAGCCCCAGGCGTTGTAATCCCAGTCGACGATGGCCGGCTTTTTGTCGTCCTTGCGCGTCAGGAAAATGGGGCCGTGATCGCGGCACCACGGTTCGTTGGTGGGGATGTGAAAAAAGCGAACGTGATCCGCACGGGCGCGATTGCGGCTCAGGACTTGGCGCACCTCGGCCTCCTGGGCCGGGCCGGAGACGTTGATGCAGACGCGCTCGGAGTCGGCCAGGGCGTTGACAATCTTCGCGAAAGCGGGCAGCACCGCGTCGTAGGAACCAGGGAAACTGATCCCCTCGCGGTTGGGCCACGAAAGCCAGGTGGCCTCGTGCGGCTCCCATTCGGCGGGCATGCGGTAGCCCAGCGCGGCGGGAGTGGAGGCGCCTGTGGATGAGGGGGTATCGGACGAAATCATAGAGGAAAAATGGACCGCGAAACGTAGCCGGGGAGCTAGTATCTTGTAACTACTAATCTAAAAAGCGTTGGTCAATGCCGTGGTAAGCGTCCACGCGGCGGTCGCGCAGGAAGGGCCAGTGCACGCGCTGGGTGTCGCTCTCGGCGAGGTCCACTTTGGCCAGGAGGATCTCCTCCCGGTCCACGCTGGCCTTGGCCACGATGCGCCCGCTGGGGTCGGCCACGAAGCTTTGCCCCCAGAAGTCGATGCCCGGGCCGCCGTCGGGAGCCTCGTGGCCCACGCGGTTGACCGCCGCAACAAAGCAGCCGTTGGCGATGGCGTGGGAGCGTTGGATCGTCTCCCAGGAATCGTGCTGCCGCTCGCCCCATTCCGCCTTCTCCGCCGGGTGCCAGCCGATGGCGGTGGGGTAAAAGAGAATCTGCGCCCCATGCAGCGCGGTGAGGCGCGCGGCCTCCGGGTACCACTGGTCCCAGCAAATGCAAACGCCGATCTTGCCGAAGCGCGTTTCCCACGCGCGGAAGCCGAGGTCGCCCGGGGTGAAGTAGAACTTCTCCAAATAAAGCGGGTCGTCCGGGATGTGCATCTTGCGGTAGATCCCCAGCAGCGTGCCGTCAGCGTCGATGATGGCCGCCGTGTTGTGGTAAAGACCCGCCGCGCGTTTTTCGAAAAGCGAGGCCACGATGACCACCCCATGCTCGCGCGCCGCGGCGCAAAGGGCGGCGCTGGAAGGCCCGGGGATCGGCTCGGCCAAGTCGAAGTAGCGGTGATCCTCCACTTGGCAAAAATAGACCGAGCCGAAGAGCTCCTGGAGGCAAACGATCTGCGCTCCCTGGCGGGCGGCCTCGCCAATGCGCTCCAGCGTGCGGGCGAGGTTCGCGGCGGGGTCGCCGGAGCAGGTTGCCTGGATCAGCGCGAGCGTGACTTGTTGAGGTTTGGGTTGATGTTCTTGGGCCATCGGAAAGCAAAATAGCGTAAACCCATCGTGGTAGAGAACACTTTTTGGGGCAAAAAAATCACGACCCCTTGAGGTTTTTCTTGCGCTTTGCTTGGCGCTGGACAGGGGGTGCGCGGCGTTCTATGGTGCCGTCTCTTTATGACGTTCTGGAAAACGATCACCGCCGCGCTGCTCGGCCTGGCCATCCCGCTTACGGGCATGGCCCAAGCAGCTACCAAAACACCCGACACCACCAAAATGAAAGACATCCGCATTGTGATGAAAACCAGCAAGGGGAACATCGAGCTGACGCTCCTGCCCTCCAAAGCGCCCGTAACCTGCGCCAGCTTCCTGAACCTGGCCAAACAGGGCAAATACGACGGCATCGTGTTTCACCGTGTCATCAAGGATTTCATGATCCAGGGTGGCGACCCGACGGGCACCGGCCGCGGCGACCGCGGTTACAAGTTCGAGGACGAGTTCAGCCCCGAGTTGCGCTTTGACCGCCCGGGTCTCCTGGCCATGGCCAACGCCGGCCCCGGCACCAACGGCTCGCAATTCTTCATCACGCACGTGCCTACCCCGTGGCTCAACAACCATCACACCATCTTCGGCGTGGTGACCAAGGGGCAGGATGTGGTGGACGCCGTCGCGCAAGGCGACAAGATTACCGGCATCGACATTCTCGACCCGGTGGACGATCTCTTCGCCGCGAAGGCGGACCGCATCGCCCAGTGGAACGCGGCGATTAAGTAAAAATTCATTCGCCAAGCGAAGTTTAAACCGGCCCGGGAGCAATCCCGCGCCGGTTTTTTTGCGCCTATTGCTTCCAATACATCGACTTTCATTCTCGTTCCCAAACTCCATTTGGGAACGCCATTGCTCCGGCAACTCTATTGCCGCAATAAGAGTTGCGGCTCCAAGTGCGTGCCGAAATAGAGTTTCGGCACGAGAACATGCGGAGCGAGATTGGGTGGAACCCCTTACTTCTTCCAATACATCGACTTCACTGGATGCTCGTCGAGCAGGTTGGCCTCCACGCCGCCGAGCCGCTTGCCATCGTAGAACTGGATGCCCATGTAGTAGTAAAGCGGGCAAACCGGGGCGTCCCGGCTCACGAGCAGTTGCTCGGCCTGGGCGAAAATGCCCTTGCGGCGCTCCGGGTCCGCCTCGCGGGCGGCGGCGGCGATGAGGGCATCAAAGGTGGCGTTGCTCCAGCCGGTGCGGTTGTTGCCGTCGCCGGTCACAAAGCAGCCGAGGAAGGTGTTGGGATCGTTGTAATCCCCCACCCACGAGGCGCGGCAGAGGTCGTAGTCGAGGCTGCTCATTGAGCGCAGGTAAACTTTCCACTCCTGCCGCTGGAGGTCGATTTCCACCCCCAACTCGCGGCGCACCATGGCCTGGATTTCCACGGCCAGCCCCTCGTTCAGTTCCCCTTCGCTGTAAAGATAGCTGACCCGGGGAAACCCGCGTCCGCCGGGGAAACCCGCCTCGGCCAGGAGCCGCCGAGCCGCTTCGGGGTTGCGTTCCAGTCCGGCGGGCGGCTCGTAACCGCCGGTGCCGGGCGGGGTCATGCTGTAGGCCGGTTGCTCGCCCGCGCGCGTGATTTTGTGGACCAGGAGCGGCTTGTCGATCACGAGCGAGAAGGCGCGGCGCACCCGGGCGTCATTGAACGGGGCGCGGGTGCAGTTGAAGCGCAGAAAGTAAATGCCCAGGAACGGGGCGGCATGGAAGTCGGGCCGCTTCTTCAACTCGTCCAGAAGCTGGTTGGGCACGAGCCCCTTGTCCATCACGAGATCGGCCTGGCCGGAGGCATAAACGTTGAACGCGGTGTTGGCTTTGCTGATGGGGAGCACATCCACCACCCCCATGCCGACGTGGGCGCGGTTCCAGTAATGCGGGTTGCGCTGGAGGCGGA
Source organism: uncultured Chthoniobacteraceae bacterium (assembly GCA_964513965.1). GTDB lineage: Bacteria > Verrucomicrobiota > Verrucomicrobiia > Chthoniobacterales > Chthoniobacteraceae > UBA695. The sequence goes on along the minus strand of CAZEOO010000001.1, from coordinate 204,318 downwards.
TGCGGTCATTGACGCGCCACTCGGCCAGCGTGTAAGCGCCGTTGCCCACGAGCTTGCCCGGCTTGGTCCAGTCGTCCGGATAACGCTCGACCGTGGCGGCGTGCACGGGCAGAAGCGTGGAGAAGGCGCAGAGGTCGAGGAAGTAGGGGGTGGGGTTGTCCAGGGTGACTTCCAGCGTGGCGGGATCGACGACGCGGACGCCCACCTGGGAAAAATCGCTCAACTTGCCGTCATTGAACGGCTTGGCGTTGCGGACGGGGTAAAGCTGCGAGGCGTATTCGGAGCCGGTTTCGGGCGCGAGCACGCGCCGCCAGGAGTAGAGAAAATCCGCCGCCGTGACGCGTTCGCCGTTGCTCCAGAGGGCGTCCGGGCGCAGGTGAAAGGTATAGACGCGGCGGTCGGGGGAAAGCTCCCAGCTTTGCGCGACACCCGGCACGGGTTTCCCGGCGGAATCGAAGGAAGTGAGCCCTTCAAAAAGCGCGTAAGTAAGGCGGCCTTCGGGCTGGCCAGTGACGAGCGCGGGGTCGAGCGTTTCGGGCTCCGCGCCGTTGATGAAGGTGAAATCCGCCCGGTGGGAGGAAGAGCCGCAGCCGGAAAAAAGGGCTGGAACTAGGGCCAGCGAGAGAGCCAGCGTTGCGGCCATGGCGCCGGAGCAAAAAATTGCCCGGATTCGGCGGCAAAACAAAGGCGGGGCGTTCAATGACATCATCACCCCGCCTCTTCGCACGGTTTGCGCGGTTTTTCGAGTGCTATTTCGCCGGAGAGGCGGCGGGAGCCGCAGGAGTGGCCGAGGCGGCCGGGCTGGCGCTGGCGGCAGCCGAAGGAGCAGCAGAAGCCGCGGCGGAAGGAGCCGCCGAGGGAGCGGGCTGGGCCGACAGCCGGGCCTGGATGGAGCTTTGCGAGTTGGCTTGCTTGGTAATCAGCACGGAAAGCAAAAGGGTAATCCCCAGGAAGGCGGCTCCGAGCACCCGGGTGGCTTTCACCAGCACGTTGCTGGTGTCCGCGCCAAAAAGGTTCTCCGTCATTCCCCCACCCATGGCCGCGCCGAGCCCTTCGTTCTTGGGCCGCTGCATCAAGCACAGGAAAACGAGCAGGAAACAGACGAGAATGTCGATCGTCAGAAGGATGTAAATGGAAACCTGGAGCATGAAGGTTCAAAATATGACCAAAGGGGATTCATTTGTAAAGGCCGCGATTTTGGCGGGTTTTTCAGGGAAAGGCCGCATTGGCCAACTGGGCCGGGCGCGCTATAATGGCCGGCCGTGAACGATTCCGAAATCCCCAGCACTCTTAAACCGGCCCGAACTCCCCGGGATTATTCCCGGGCGGAGGAGTGGACGCACGCGCTGAGCCATGGCGCGGGGTTTGCGGGGGCGGTCGCGGGTACGCCGTTTCTCGTGTTGGCGGCGGTGCATCACGGGACGGCGGCCACGCTCGTTGGGGTGTGCGTTTTCGCCTTCACCGCCATGCTGCTTTACCTCGCCTCCACGGTTTACCACCTGATGCCCCCGGGCCGGGCCAAGGACGTTTGCGAGATCATCGACCACGCGGCGATTTTCCTTTTGATCGCGGGCACCTACACGCCGTTCACCCTCGGGGTGCTCAAAGGGGCCATGGGGTGGACGCTTTTTGGGCTGGTGTGGGCCATCGCGTTGGCGGGGGTGGTGCTGAAATCCATCCATGGCGTGCGTTATCCGAAGCTGTCGCTCGGGCTCTACATCGGGATGGGGTGGCTGGTCGTCATCGCCGCCAAGCCGCTGATCGCCAACCTCGCTCCGGCGGGCCTGGCCTGGTTAGCCGGGGGCGGCCTGGCTTACACGGCGGGCTGCGTTTTCTACGCCCACAAGCAATGGCCTTTCGGGCATTTCGTGTGGCACCTCTTCGTGCTCGCGGGCACCGCCTGCCATTATTTCGCGATTTTGGGGTACGCGGTGTAGGGGGGGTGGGGCTTACCAGCGAATGACGATCTCGTAGGTATCAACACCCACGGGTTCATCCACCACTTTGAGGGCCAGCGTTTGCTGGTTTTGCGCGGTGGGCAACTGAACGGAGGCCAGCGCACTGCGGCCTTGAACCTTTTTTACCTGAACGGTCCCGTTCTCAAAACCTTCCAGCGGCACGCTGAATTGATAGCGGCTGCTTTTCTGCCCTTGCCAGTCCGGCTTCCAATGAACGCCGTTGATCGTTATGTCCACGGGCTTTTCGAAGCTCTGGTGTTCGATCCACAACGCGCCATTTTGGACTTTGATTACATCCGAATCGAATTTTCCGCGAATCGAGATGCGATGCAAGGCCTTGGAACTGTCGGAAATACCCCAGGCGGAATTGGAAGCTGCGGGATCGGCGAGTGCGATAGACCCGGCCAGAAGGAGAAAAAAGAGAATTCTTTTCATGGAAGGACTAGGATTAGCTTGCTTGCTCGCGACACATTAAGCCAACGGTGGTGATTCAATGCAAGGGAGTAATTCGCGCCTGCCCTCGAGCCGTACCCGATGGGGGAGCTCGTTGGGAATACGGCAATCATTCTCGTGTGGCGCCTCTTCGTACTGGCGGGGACCGCCTGCCACTATTTCGCGATTTTGGGATATGGGATGATTCGTTAATCGCTTGCACGCGGGCCGGGGCGGGCGCTATTGAACTGTTCAATGAACGCTCCGCGACGCCCCACTCTGCGCGCCGTCGCGCAAGCCGCCGGGGTTTCGTTGGCGGCGGCTTCCCTGGCGCTGCGCAACGATCCGCAACTCCCGGCGGCCACGCGCGAGCGCATCCAGGCCGTGGCCCGGCGGCTGGGGTACCACCCCGATCCCAAGCTCTCCGCGCTGATGAGCCACCTGCGCACCGGCGGCGCGCGGGAATACCGCGAAACCCTCGCCTACATCGGCTCGCACCCTTACGCCCAATGGAGCCGGGCCTCGCAGCACGACTACTACCTCGGCGCGCGGGAACGGGCGGGCGAATTGGGGTACAAGGTCGAGCTGTTCGACGCTTCCGACCCCGACACGCCGCCCCGCACGCTGAGCCGCCTGCTGGCCGCGCGGGGCATCCGGGGGCTTTTCATCGGGCCGTTCAATGAAACCGGCGCGCGGCTGGAACTGAACTGGAGCCGCTTCGCCGCCGTCACCTTCGGCTACTCGCTGACGGGACCCAACCTCCATCGCGTGGTGACGGATTACCACCGCTCCATGCTTGCCGTGCTGGAGCGCCTGGCCGGGGAAGGCTGCCGCCGCATCGGGCTGAACCTGCGGGTTTCCGACGACGTGCGCTCGAATAATTTTTGGCGTTCGGCCTACCTCTTTTACGAAAGCCAGCAGCCGCGCGAGCGCCGCGTGCCCATCAACGCCTCGGCGGATGGCCGGGCGCATCTTTCCCGCTGGCTGGGCGCCTGCAAGCCGGACGCCGTCATCAGCATCGGGTGCGATTTTCCGCAAGCCTACGAAGCGGTCTGCGGCAAGCCGCCCCCGGCGGGCATTCGGTATGTAAATATGAACATCCACCACGCCGACGCCCGCTCAAGGGGGGTCGATCAGGATTCCTTCACGGTGGGGCGCGTGGCTTGCGAACAATTAGTGGCGATGCTCCAGCGCGACGAGCTTGGGGTGCCCGCTCGCGCCCAGACCACGGTGGTGGAAAGCCTGTGGGTGGAGAATTATAAAGCCTGGCGCACGCGCCAAAATTACGGTTCGCTGGGTTCGCCGGACTGCTCGGGCGGGTAGCCGACGCACTGGTTATAGAGGGCTTCCTTCTGGCCTTGCAGCCCCAGGAGCTTTGCCAGCGCGGGGCTGTCGATCCTGGCGCAGACGACCGTGGAAAGCCCCTCGGAGGCGCAGAAGAGGTAGATGTTCTGGCTGATAAAGCCGCAGTCGGCGTGGACCAAATCGCGGTCCAGCTTGGAGAGATCGCCCACCAGGAGGAGATCCGCCGCGGCGGTGGCCGCGAAGGGTTGCTTGCCCGCCGCAGAACGGTGGTCCCCGGCGATTTTTTGGACGAGCTGGTTGGCCTTGGCGTCGTAGAGATACACGCCGTCCTTCAGGAAAACGTAGATCTCCATTTCCTGCTGGTTGCGGGCGCTGGGGGCCGTCCGTTTGTCGGGCCGGTTGAAGCCGTAGGCGGCCCAAAGAAGGTTGGAGAGTGTTTGCGGGGGCAGGGCGCGGGCGGCGAACTGCCGGCTGGATTGGCGGGCGGCCAGCGCCTGCATGAGCGGCTTGCCGCCGTCGGTTTGCGGAGCGGGCAGGGTGATATCTTGCGCGAAGGCCAGCGGGGCGGTCAGCGCGAGGAAGAGAATGGTGAGCGTTTTCATGGGCGAAAAAAGTTTTCAGCGGCGAAACAGGCCGTGAGTATAGATCGGACCCGCCTCGGGAAAAAGCCGTTCTAAAAATTGTTTGGAGTTCGCGCGATGAGCGGCCCACTGAACGCTTCAGTAAAAGGAAGGTGGTCTTGAAGCCGGGGAGCATGGAAATTGAGCGCCATCCACCCGCAGCCATGAGTTCCAACCCGCTCTCCACCGCATTAAAATCGCCCTGCTGGCATTTGGGCAAACTGCTGGCATTCTCACACCTCGACGGCCCCACGGATTACGCCAGCGGCCTGGTGGCTCGCACCGTGCCCGGCGGCTTGGATGTGAAGTTGCCCGGCGAGTGCCAGTTGCGCTTTGCGGGCGCAGTGGAAACGTCGGAAATCGCCAGCGATTCCTTTGAAGCGCGCCTGACGGGCGAAGCCCCGGTGCGCGGGGTGATGCTCGACGCGCACCATCTGCTCCTGGAAGGGGCGTGGCGCGTGGAGGCGGTCTCGCCGGAAATCGCCACGCTGGCCCGGGAAGGGCGTTTGCTGGTGGGCGCGGCTTGCCGGTTTAAGCCGGAGTGGCTGGAAGCCGATTTCGCGGCGGCGCTGGCGGCCCGGCGGGCTTGGCTGGAAAGTTTGGAGCTGCCCCCGGCGCTGGCCGATGCCTCCGCGCAAACCCGTCACGGCTTTGCGCGCGCGGCGGCTCAAATGAAAGGCCAGGTTTGCTCGCCCCAGGGAATGCTGCGCCACGCGTGGACCACCCCGGACCGCTGGCCGCACCGCTCGATGTGGCTGTGGGATTCCGCGTTTCACGCCATCGGCTGGCGGCATCTCGACCCGGCGCTGGCCCGGGATTTCATCGACGCCGTGCTGGACGCCCAGGATGAGCACGGCTTTGTACCCCACATGGCGGCCCCCGACGGGCGCTCGGAGATCACGCAACCGCCCGTCCTCGCGCTGGCTGCGGGGCTCGTGCTTGAAAAAGCCGCCGACCCCGGCTGGCTCGCCCACGTTTATCCCAAGCTCGCCGCTTACCTCGACTGGGACGCGGCGCACCGCGACACCGACGGCGGCGGCCTCTTGGAGTGGTACATCGAAGCGACGCCGGAGTGCCGCAGCGGCGAAAGCGGCATGGACAACTCCCCCCGCTTCGACGCCGCCGTGCCGCTGGACGCCCCGGATTTCAACGCCTTCCTGGCGCACGAATACGAGTGGATGGCCGGGTTCGCGGCGCGGCTTGGCAAGCCGGGCGAGGCCGCAGAGTGGTCGCGCCGCCATCGGGCGCTGTGCGGCCTCATCAACGAAAAGCTCTGGAACGAAGCAGCCGGGCTTTATTGCGACCGCGACCCGCGCACTGGCGCGCTAAGCCCCGTTCTTTCCTGCGCCGGGTTCCTGCCGCTCCTTTGCGGCGCGCCCTCGGCGGCGCAGGCCCGGGCGCTGGCGGCTCATTTGAAGAACCCGCGCACCTTCGGCACGCCGCTGCCCATCCCCTCCGTCGCGGCTTGTAATACGGAATGCTATAGCAAGGATATGTGGCGCGGCCCCGCGTGGGTCAACATCAACTGGCTCGTCGCGCGCGGCCTGCGGCGCTACGGCTTCGACGCCGAGGCTGGCGCTCTGCGCCATGAAACGCTGGCGGAACTGGAGCGGTATGCGGAAGCCAACGGCACGTTTTTCGAATACTTCGATGATCGGCGGGAAATCCCTCCGCCCCGTTTGTTGCGAAAAGGGAAAAATCTCCCCGGCCAGCATCCCTACCAAGCCATCCACGATTACGGCTGGAGCGCCACCCTCTTTGTCGATTGGGTGGCCGAGGGCCGGTAGAGAGGGCTTGCGTCTCTTTTTAAGAAACGCGCACCCGGAGTTTCTGGCCGCGGCTCTGGAAGCGCACCCGGCCCCGGTCGAGCAAGTCGGCCACGGCGGCTACGGTTTCCGCCTGGCTGCGGCTGCACCGGCCCACGAGCGCGATCAAATCACTTAAGTTATGGACCGCCGGTTGAATTTTGGATGGGGTCTTTTTCATGGCTGTTTCCCGGTTGTTTTTTCGAGTTGGACAAGAGCACGGGGCGTGCCATTGCCGTTCTCCAGTATATTTGACCCTGGAAGTCCGCTTACGTTCATTTTTCCCTGCGTCAAATCGTACAGAAAGCGTCGAAATTTAGACACTTTCCGGGGAACCAGAGGGATCAACTCTTCTTCGTAAAATAGGGGAGCCGTTCCAGCGGCGCCTGGACTTCCACTTCGGCGGGACCGGAGTAGACCGTGCCGTCGTCGGCTTTCCAATCACCCGGGGGAATGAGCACCTTCCGGGTGGTGGCACCCTTTTGGAGCACCGGGGCCACGAGAATCTCGCCGCCCAGCAGGAATTGGTTGCTCACTGGCTCGTAGCCGTGGCCGGGAAATTCGTAAGCCAGGTGCCGCACGATCGGCTCACCGGTTTGGGAAGCCTCTTTCGCCAGGCGGAGAATCTTCGCCCCGAACTTCATGTGAAGCCGGGCCGCTTCGATGCAAAGCTTGTGGTGCTTGCGATCCAGCACCCGCCAGGTTCCGGCGGAGAACTGCATCATGGGCATCAGCGCGCACGCCTGGGCGTAGCGGACGAAAAGCTCCGGGTCGAGCTTGCTGCTGGAGCTTAGGAAACTGGTGTATTCGCCGCCGCCGATCATGTCGGGGCAGCCGAAGGCATGGCCGAGCAGCCCTTGGGCGATCATATTGGGCAATACCGAGGCGAGCCCCCGCTCGTCCCAGGAATGGGCGCGATCTCCCAGCCGCTGCACCAGCGGTTCGCCCGCGCATTTCCAGCAAGCGCGGTATTCGTTGAAGCGGTAGCGCGTCCCCATTTGTCCGAAAGCCTCCGTGTGGCCATTGGGCGTAACGGGGCGGGCCGTTTTGTCGCCGTCGCGGTAGCCGGGAGTGTCCCCCGCGTCGAATTTGAAGCCGTCCACGCCGTACTTGCGGCGCAGCGCGTCCATCTGCTCCAGGAACCAGGCCCGGCCCTCGCCGCCCGTGAGGTCCACCACCGCGCTGTGGCCGTTCCACCATTCGCGCACGGCGACTTTGCCGCCCGGTTCCTTCACGAGCACGTTGCCGTCCCGCAACGCGCGGTAAACCCGGCTGTCGGGCACCACGAACGGCACCACCCAGAGCATCACCTTGAAGCCCATGCGGTGAAGCTGCTGCATCATCTTCTTCGGGTCGGGGAAAAGGATCGGATCGAAATCCCAGTGGCCATAGTAACGCTGCCAGCCTTCGTCGATCATCAGCACCCCGGGGGGATACCCCGCCCGCAGCAAATCCTTGGCATATTTCAACACGTCCTTCTGGTTCTGGTCGTACATCAGCTCGATCCACGTGTTGTATTGCGGGCGGTTGAAAAACAGCGCCGGGGGGATCTTCTGGCGCGGCGGGAAAAAGCGGGCCGAAGCCTCGCGGAAGGCCTCCTTCATCGTGGCCTTGGCTTCAATGACGAACGGACCCTTGCCCTCCAGCGTCAGCGAGCGGCCTTCAAAGCGGAACGCGAACGGTTCGTCGCTCCAGAGATAGCGCCCGGTGCTGGAAACCAAGAACGGGGCGGCCTGGTTGGCGAAGTTCTCGCCGCGCAAATCGAGCGCCGCCTCCGCGCGATAAGGCATTTGGGTTCCGGCGCTGACGGCGCCACCCCACCAGTATTCCCGGGGCTGAAGGGCAATTTTTTGGTTCATAATGTAATACAGAGCAGTTTTTTTTACCCTAGTGTTGGTGAAAGACAAGGCACTCGTTGTGCGAATGTTTGCGTGACTTTCGGGGTTCCATTTTCCATGGCGGCCCGCTAAGCTACTAACTTTCTATGCTTCGAAAATCGCTCTATGGTTCGATTTCCATCGTGGCGGCGTTGGCGCTCGCCGTTTCCCATGCCCAGGCCGACGTCAAGCTGCCGGGCATCTTCTCCGACCACATGGTGCTCCAGCGCGGCGGTCCCGTGCCCGTCTGGGGCTGGGCCGCGCCGGGCGAAGCCGTAAGCGTCGCCTTCGCGGGCCAGCGGCAAAGCGCCCTGGCCGACGCCAGCGGCGCGTGGAAAGTCAAGCTGTCCCCGCTCGCCGCGTCCGGCGAGCCGCGCGCGCTGACGGTCCAGGGCCGCAACACCGTGACCTTCAACGACGTGGTGGTGGGCGAGGTCTGGTTCTGCTCCGGGCAGTCGAACATGGAGTGGGCCGTGGATGGCCACCCGGTCGGCCCCGCCAACCCGGTCCCCATTCCGTGCGACACGGCGACGCAGCAGCTCGTCGGCGACGGCAATCATCCTCTCGTTCGCATATCGGCTCATACTCGGGATACGCTTAAAACCCCCAATGGCGGCTGGGTGCCCTTTTCGGCTGAAATTCGGCCCATCCTTCCGGCGCTGGCGGGCTGCACCGCGCTGCTGCTGCACGAGGCGCTGCATGTGCCCGTGGGCGTCATCGTGCGCTGCGAATCCTCCGCCCCGGCCTGCTTTTTCATGCGGCGCGATGGGGTGGAGCGGGACCCCGCCGTGCAAAAGCAGCTTGCCGCCTACGCCGCGGAATATCCCAAGCTCCAGGCTAAATACGAAGCGGACCTGGCCGCCTGGCAACCGCTGGCCGATGCCGCCAAGGCGGCGGGGAAACCCGAGCCGCGCAAGCCCAGGCCGTCCGATCCCCCCGGTCTCTCCATTGGCGGCGACGGCGTGGCGCACGACCTCGTCGGCGCGCGTTACGGCCTCAAAGTCGAGCCCGTCGTCGGCTACGCCATTCGCGGCTTTCTTTGGGACCAGGGCGAAAACGGCACCGGCATCGGCGGGGCAGATATGACCACCATCCTCCCGGCGCTGCTGCGTTCCTGGCGGGAAGCCTGGGGCCAGGGCGCGCTGCCGATGATTTACCTGCGCAAGAACCAGCACCCCGCCGGGCTTGAAGCCGCGATGAAGGCGCTCGCCCCCACCGCGATGGTGGACAACCGGGGCTTGGGCCAGGAGCTTCATCCCATCGACAAAGCCGCTTATGCGCGGCGCGTGGTGGAGGCGATGCTGCACACGGCCTACTCAAGGTAAGCCGCCTGGGTGAGTTTACGCTCTATACATTGAGCTTTCGCAGCGTCGAGCCGTCGTGCCACGTGCCGCCCACGAGGATTTGCTGGGGAATCTTCGGCACGCCCCGCTCCCCGCGCTGGATCATGCCCACCAGGAAGTCCACCGCCGCTTGCCCGACGAGGAAGGACTGCTCCTCCACCCCGGCGGTCACAATCCAGTCCGATTGCAGGTTGGGGCAGGCAACTCCGAAGTCCTCGGGGATTTTGAAACCCATTTTTTTAAGTTCCAGGTATAAATTTAAAGGGCAAACAATGGCGTCCGGTTGGTACTTTTGAATCCACGCCCGTACCTGCGATTCGTTCAAAGCCTGGGATTCGCGTTCATCCCGGAAAATGGGGATTCCACTGCTTTGCGGCAAGGCTTGTACGCCGATCATGTAACCTGCCGTCCATTGGTATTGCAGGCGCACGTCGGTTTCCCTCCAATTCATGTAGCCGATCCGCCGGTACCCCTGCGCGCGCAACTGCCTTACGATGTCAAACGTCGCGCGAAAGTGATTGGAGGTTACCGAGTGGAGATCGGGCCGGATCATCGTGTAGCCGAACTTGACCGCTGGGAATTTGGCCCAATCGAGATCCAGGTGGCCGCAGTTTTGTGACAAAGGGCAAATGAGCAATCCGCTCACCCCGCTGTTATAGAGAATGCTGCTGGCACGTTTGGCCGTCATGCCTTTTTCCCCGAGCCAAAAATGGTTGAGGTGATAGCCGAACTTTTCGGCGCGCTCCTTCGCCCCTTTAAAGTAAAATTTGTAAGCGCCGCCGCACCAGCCGTCGCGGGTGGGGTAATTGGTGATCCAAGCGAGCGAACCGTGGAAGCTGGCGGGCTGCTGCCGCTTGCGGTAAGCGCAGAGCGCCGACATCATCGGGTCGGGGGCATAGCCCAGTTCGCGGGCGATCGCCTGCACCTTGGAGCGGGTGGCCTGGCTGATGCGGGGGTCGTCTTTCAGCGCGCGGGCTACCGTGGAAACGTGAACCCGGCAACGGGCGGCAAGTTGTTGAAGCGTGACTCGCGGGGCGGGCATACGGGGGGAGGAATGGGAGCAGTTTGCCATCAGAGGCGGGAGGGCGCAACGGAAACGTGCAAATGTTTGCGCAACCCGCCGCCTTTCACCGGGAACCAATGCCGGGTAGCTTGGCCCAAAAATTTTCCACCCGGAACTCCCCTTTCCCATGAAACACCTCCTCTTTGCCGCCGTTATTTCGGCGCTCCTGGCTTCCAGCTTCCCGGCATCCGCCGCCGTCAAGACCCAACCGGCTCCCGCTGGCGAGCCGCTTTCAAAGGATTTCACGCTTGCAGCGGGCGGCAAGGCGGCTCCGGTCTACCTGGCCCGCGTGCTGGGCATTGACCCGGAGGCCCGCAAAAAGTACCGGGGCGTCGAGACCGAAGCCCTCATGCAAACCGCTTTTGCTTCCTTCGATATGGACTCTCCCACCGAGGTGAAAGTGGTTAGCGCCGCGCCGGTGGAGAAAGCCGTGGTGCGCCCTCTCTCCAAAGGCATCACGCCCACCGTCCAAGGCAACGTCATCACGTTCAAAATCGCCCAACCAGGCCAGTATGTGCTGGAGTTGAACGGCGACTGGAAGCAGGCGCTCCAGGTCTTTGCCAACCCGCCCGAGAAAGACGTTCCCAATCCTCATGACCCGAACGTCATCTACTTCGGCCCCGGCATTCACGAGGTGGAAACCGTCGTCGTGCCTTCCGGCAAAACGCTTTACCTCGCCGACGGCGCGATCCTTTACAGCACCTACACCAAGGGCAAGTCCGATACCCGCCCGGTAGTGATGGTTGACGGCGACAACATCCGCGTGCGGGGCCGGGGTATCATCGACGCCAGCAAATGCCCCTTCCACACCCGGTCGCTCATGACCGTGCACGGCAAGAACATCGAAATCGAAGGCATCACCGTGCGCGACACCACCATCTGGAGCGTGCCGGTGGGCGGCGCGGAAAACGTCAAGTTCACCAACTTCAAGCTCTTCGGCTGGTGCGGCAATTCCGACGGCATCGACATCACCAGCAGCCGCAATGTGACCGTTGAAAAAAGCTATCTGCGCACCGCCGACGATCTCGTGGTGGTGAAAGCCTGCACGCCCGCCGTGCCACTGAAATCCTCGCTCGACCGCGCTTTGCAATACACTCCGTGCGGCAAGGAATCCCGCGATGTGCTGGTGAAGGAATGCGTGCTTTGGAACGACCTCGCCCACGCGCTGAGCCTCGGGGCGGAAATGAGCAAGGACGTGGACAATATCCGCTTTACCGATTGCGACGTCGTGCACGACCTGGGCCGCGAATGGGTGCTGCGCATCTTCCAGAGCGATTCGGGCCGCGTCAGCAACGTCCGTTTTGACAATATCCGCATCGAGGAATGCCGCCGCCTGGCTTCCGTCTGGATCGGCAAGGTCAACTGGAGCACCGACCTTGAGCGGGGGCATATTGACAACACGCTTTTTGAGAACATCAAGGTGCTGGAAGGCAACCCCGCCGTCGAGTTGACGGGCTTTGATGCTGAGCACGCCGTGAAGGGCGTTACGTTTAAAAACGTCGTCGTCAAAGGAGCGGCGCTAAACGCCCAGCAAATCAAGTCGAACGCTTTTGTAAGCGACGTAAAGGTTCAGCCATAGCCGAGCATCCAAGGTGCGCAAATGTTTGCGCATGCCGTCCTCTTTACGTTGCAATATACCAGAGTAATTTCACGCTCAAAGATCTGATCGAATCACCCCATACCCCTAACGATGAAAAAAACCCTTCTTCCTGCATGCCTGGCCCTCGCGGGCATTTATTGCGGCAGCTTTACCCCCGCTGCCAATGCCGCCACCTTGACATGGAGCGGCGCGAACACCAGCGGTTCCTGGTCGGTGGCCACCAACTGGGCGCCCACCACCGCCACCGCGCCCACCACCAGTGACACCGCCACGCTTGCCGACGCCACGGCGGACCGGATTATCTACTACGATGCCAGCGCCTCCGGCACCCTGAACACACTCAATATTACAGAGACCTCCGGCTTCCTGAACAAGCTGACGCTCTACCGGAATTTGGGCGTGGCCAGCGCCGTTACTCTGGGGGCCGCCTCCGGCACCAGCGCCATCATGCTCGACACTTCCCTGGGGTCCAACGGAAGCACCGGCGCGAACCTCTCTTTCACCGCGCCCAGCATCACCATCAACTCCGGGGGCTTGCTGGGGTTCGTCGTTAGCGGCGCGGGCAATGGCTACTCGCCCTCGATCAACAGCAGCGTCATCTTGAACAGCGGCGGTCAGTTGGTCATGTACCGAAGCTATAGTAATGCCAACTCGGGGCAGGCTACGCTGAACGGAAGCCTCGTGATGACCGGGGGCACCTTGACCTTTGCCGCTCCCTTTGGCTCCTATGCCAACGTCACCAACAACCGGCTGCTCATTTACGGCACCGCGAACATCAGCGGGGGCACGATTTACAACTACGGCGGCGGCAATCTACGCTTCGAAAACAACGGGGCCATCATCATTAACGATGTTACCTTCAGCGGAACGGCTCCGGCCATCACGCTCGAGTCCTCGGGCTCCCAGTCCTTCGTCTCCAACGTCACGTGGAGCACGGGAGATCTTGCCGCCCTGGGCATCAACCCTGGCAACACGGGAAACGCCATCAAATATGTCGGCTCCTCGGTGGCGGGCGGCACGCTCACGGTGGGGTGGATTCAAATGGGCGAGCGGACCGCGGGCGGCACCACCACCTTGCAATTGACCAGCGACATCACCTCTCTGGGCAGCAAACAACTCAACGCCCAAAACGGCGCGGGAGTGAACACGGTCGTTACCTTGGGGCTTGATACCAACGGCCACACGCTGGACCTTAGCGCAAACACGGGAGCGACCTCCCCCTGGGTGCTGACGGGCTCTATTAGCTCAAAGAGCAATGTCATCTGGCTCTTGACGAACTCCGCCGGTGCGGGCTCGACGGGCAAGATCAAGGCGCAAGGCTTTGATTTTTCAGCCACCTCGGGTTCCGGTGTTACGGTTGGAGCGAATGTGACCCTCGAATCCGTGGGAGCAGCCGTGGGCAACAACCTGAACGCGGTGGCGGGTTATATCGACCCCACCTCCACCTTCCTCTACAGCGGCTCCGCCACGGCGGCCAGCCCTGCGGCCCTAAGCTCCACGCGCAACATTGGCAACCTTACGGTGACCAACGGCGTCTTGAAGATCACCAACTCCAACCTCGTCACCGGGGGAACCGTAACGGTGACCAACGGCGGCACCCTCGACTTGGGCTCCTACAGCGTCACTGCGGGCAAAGGCTTCATTCTCGGCTCCGGCACCGCGTCGGGCTACGTCAAGGGGAGCAACGCTCTCATTCTTGCCAGCACCAGCGGCGATGCCGTTAACGCCACGCTCATCAGCGGCACCGTCGCGAGCGTCATCTCCAGCGGCACGGCTTTGAGCAACGTCGTCAAGACCAACGACGCCACCACGGTGGTGCTCACCGGCAACAACACCTACCTCGGGGAGACCGACGTCACCGCGGGCGTGCTTTCGTTCAACACCGTCGCCGCGGGCGGCGCGGCCCAGGCCTTGGGCGCGGGCAATGCCGTCAAGCTTGGCGTGGCAGCCACGAGTTCCGGCACGCTGCAATACACCGGCGCGGCGGGCACTTTGGACAAGAATATTTCCGCGCTGGGCAACGGCTCGAACACTGTCAAAAACGCGGGTAGCGGCGAGTTGAACCTCTCCGGCTCCATCTCCAACAACGGCACGAACCTCGTGTTCGACGGCGGCGCGGCGGGCTTGAACGTCAGCGGCATCGTCAACGGCAGCGGGGCGAATTCGAACCTCTTCTTCAACGGCAAAACCACGCTGAGCGGCACCGCCAACGGCAGCAACCTGACGGTCACCGGCGGCACCACCTCCAACGTGGGCCAAGCCAATCTCACCGGCACGGTCACCGTGGTCAGCGGGGCCCGTTTCGCCAACAACGGCCCGGTTTCCGCCGCGAACATCAACGTGGGCGGGCTTCTCACGGGTACGGGCGCCATCACCGGCGCGCTGACGATCCAGAGCGGCGGCGAACTGGCTCCCGGCGGCTCCGCCAGTGTCGTCGGCTCCCTCACGGTCCAGACGGGGGCGAAGGTGTCCCTGCAAGTGGCTACCTTGAGCAGCTTTGACCAACTGAGCGTCAGCAACGGCGTGACGCTCGGCGGCGCGCTCACGCTGAGCTTGTCGGATGCCTTCCTGGCCGAAACGGCGGGGCTCACGGCGCTCGAAAGCATCAAGCTCATCGACAATGCCGGGAGCGCCCCGCTCACCTCGACTTTCGAGAGCGTTTCCTACATCACCACCAGCGGAACCTATGCGGTGACAGACAACACGTTCACCATTGGCACGACCGTCTACGACCTCTCCTACAGCGGCGGCGACGGCAACGACGTCGTGCTGACGGTGGTGCCCGAACCCGGCACTTGGGCGATGATCGCGGGCGGGCTGGGGATGCTGCTGATGAGCCGCCGCACCCTTCGCCGCAAAGCCTGATTTCTTAAGAAGGTTCCTTGGAGCTTTTTCGGGGGCCGCCGCGGCCAAAGGGGTGCCGCGACGGCCCCCTTTTTGTTCACGTATTTTTCCAATTATTCCATGTTTTCACTCCACACCAAACCGGACGCCGTCCTCCATTTTGCCCATGGAACCCCCACCCTGGCGTTCATGGGGGAGCCGCTGCCCCTGCGCCTGGCCTTTGGCGGCCGCCAGCGGCAGGAACTCTCCAAGGTGGCGCGGTTCGCCGAGGTGGAATTGGCGCCCGCGAACTGGAGGCAGTACCCGGAAACGACGCGCGAAGTGGATTTTCTCCTCGCCACGTGGAACGTCCCCAAAATGGACGCGACGTTTCTCGCGGCCTTCCCGCGGCTCAAGGCCGTGTTTTACGCTGCGGGCAGCATCAAGTATTTCATGACCGACGAGGCTTACGCGCGCGGCATGGTGGTTTGTTCCGCCGCCGCCGCCAACGCCATTCCCGTGGCGGAGTACGCGCTTTCAGCCATCCTGCTGAGCCTCAAGAATTTTTGGGGTTTTACCAGGATCACAAAAGCCCCGTGGGGCGACCCCTGGCAGCCGCCCATTGACAAGGTATTGGGCAGTTACCGAGCCGTGGTCGGCCTCGTTTCGCTTGGCGCGGTGGGCCGGGCCGTGGCCCGGTTGCTCTCGCATTTCGACACCGAGGTGATCGCCTGCGATCCCTTGGTTTCCGAGGCAGACGCCGCCGCGCTGGGCGTCAAGCTCGTGCCGCTGGAGGAGGTTTTCAGCCGCGCCAACGTGGTCAGCGTTCACACCCCGCTCATCCCGGAAACCGTGCACCTGGTCAACGCCTGCCTGCTGCGGACCATGCAGCCCTCCGCCACCTTCATCAACACCTCGCGCGGAGCCATCGTCAACGAGAAGGACCTTTGCCGCGTCATGCGCGAACGGCCCGACCTCACCGCCATCCTCGATGTCACGTGGCCCGAGCCGCCTGCAAACGATTCCCCCTTCTTTGCCCTCCCAAACATCATCCTCACGCCGCATATCGCCGGGAGCTACGGCAACGAAGTCACGCGCATGGGGGACTGGATGACCGGCGAAGCCTGCCGGTTTCTGAAACAAGACCCATTGCAGTACCAGGTGACTCAAGATATGCTGGCCCGGATGGCCTAGTTAGGCCTGGTCGTTTTATTCCCCCATTCCTTCTCCATGCATTCCAACGCCCTCCTGCGCGCCGCTTTCGCCGTTCTTATGATTCACGCCTCGCCCGCATTCTCAGCGGCAGATTCCCGGGAAGAAACCGGTCCCGAAACCACCGAAGCCCGGGCGCTGCAAGACCTGAACCTCGACGCGCCGGGCCTGGAAGCGGTGAAAGCCGCCGCGCAAACCGGCTCCATGGAGGCCGTGAAAGAGGCCTACCTGCGCTACCGCCGCACCGCCTGCCCGGCCAAGTGGGACATCGCGCCTTCCTCCAAACCCGCCGCCGCCCAGGCGCAGAGCGATCCCGCCGGGGACGCCCTTTGCAGGCACATTCTCGATTTTAGTAATACCAAGTACCACATCATTCCCCAGCCGGTGGATATGGGCAAGGACTTCAACTGGACCCACAACCCCCGGCAGCCCACCGACCCCTCCTACACCCAGGAGTTTACCTGGTGCGAGGTTTCCCGCACCCAGTTCTGGAACAAGCTCGCGGACGCCTATTGGAAAACGCTGGATGAAAAATACGCCACCGAGTGGGTTGCCCAAATGCTCGATTTCTGCCGCAAAAACCCGCGTCACCACCAGCTCGCGCCGGGGGAACCCTCGCTCTGGCGCACGTTGGACTCCAGCGAGCGGATGTATGATTCCTGGCCCTACGCTTACTACCACTTCCTGGAAAGCCCGGCGTTCACGCCCGAGGCGCAGTGGATTTACCTGCGCTCGGTCATCGACCACGCCGAGCACCTCAAGGAGGGGCTTCAAATCCCAGACCGCAAGGGCAACTGGGTGGCCTCCGAGTGTTTCGGCCTGCTCTCGGCGGGCATCCTTTTCCCGGAGTTAAAGGCGGCGCAAGGGTGGCGGGATTTCGCCCTCGAGCGGCTGGTGGAGGAGGCCGAGTGCTCGGTGCCTCCGGACGGTTTCGAAGCCGAACTGACGCCCGGCTACCACTACTTCGCGTTGAGCTGTTTCACCGGACCGCTGAAGCTTGCCAAGCTCAACCACGTCCCGCTGCCCGAGGTGTTGCGGGCGAAAATTCTCTCCATGTACCAGGCGCCCGTGCTGGTGATGGACCAGAGCGGTGAAACCGTGCCCACCAACGATTCATGGAAAGCCAATGCCGCGAAATACGCCCAGGAAGGGCTTAACCTTTTGGGGGATGATCCGCTGCTGCTTTGGGCCGCCACTCACGGCGAAAAGGGCACCGCACCGGCGGCCTCCACCATGCTTCCCTACGCCGGTTTCTATACCATGCGCGCCGGTTGGAAGCCCGACGATCTCTTCCTCTTCTTCCGCGCCGGGCCCACCGGGTTCGCCCATGACCACGAGGATATGCTGGAGGTCGTGTTGCGGGCTTGGAACAAAACTCTGCTCTTCGATCCCGGTTCCTACCACTACGATCACTCCGACTGGCGGCGCTACGCCATCGGCACCGCTTCGCATAACACCATCATCGTCGACGGCAAGTGGCAGCACCGGGGCTCCAGCAAACCGCCCGTGACCGAATGCCGCAACCCGTGGCAGGTCACCGGCCTCTTCGATTACGTTTCGGGCCGCTACGACGGCGGCTACCAAAAGAGCGTCTATGACGGCACCAAGCAGTACATCCCGCAGATCTGGGAAGGCCAGCCGGACTTCTCCGTCAGCCACACCCGCCACGTGCTCTTTTTGAAACCGTGGTACGCCCTGGTGGTGGATACCCTCGACGGCACCGGCACGCACGAGTACGAAGCGCACTTCAACCTCGACTCTCCCTCGGCCGTTCTCGACCCCGCCACGCAGGCCGTTACCAGCCAGAACGCCGCGGGCGAAGCGCAAGTGGCCCTCTTCCCGCTCAACCGCGACGGGCTCGAAACCGAAATCGTCCAAGGCCGCAAGGAGCCGCTGCTGGGCTGGATGCCCGGCGCGCACCGGCCCACTCCCACCGTCTGCTATCGCAAAAAGCAGCCCGCTCCGGCCAATTTCGTCACGTTCCTTTACCCCTTCAAAGACCAGCAACCCAGCCTGAAAGCCACTCCGCTGGAAGTGAGCGACAGCGCCTTGTGAGCCACGGCCCTTGCCACCCCCAACGAGGAAAGCGAACTTATCATTGCAAAGGACGACCAGCCGCATGCTTGGCACGCGGCTTCCAAGCTCTTCGGGGCGGTGCAAGCCCGTTGCTCGGGGATGGTCATTCGCCGGTTCACCGCCAGCGGCAAAACCGTGACCGGCTGCTGGGGGGCGGATCTCTACAACGACGCCCGCTGGAGCTTCAAGCTTTCCCGGCCCGCCACGCTGGTCTGGTCCGTGCAGGGGGATCGTCTGGTCATCCAGAATACGGACTCGTCCAATCCGGTGCGCCTCAGTGTTACCCGGCCGTTCGCCGGGGAGGCCACGCTCAAACCGGGGGAATGGCTTGCCGTTTCAAAAACCGGGGCGAGCCTCTGCTCATCGCCGTTGGATGGGCTTGGTTGCCTTCGGTGAGGCCCACCCCGCTGGTTATAAGCAAAAGCAATAGGGACGTTGACGGGAACCGGGCCGCCCGGTAGCCCTGTCTACGGATTTTGCTGCCCGGCTTCACCAAGTTCGGGCCGGCCCCCCCGCCATGAACACTCTTTTTGATCGCCCCCAAACGACGACCGGCCAGGAAATCAAAGCGCCCCGCGTATGGAGCGTCGGCACGCTGACGTACTCTTTTGCCGGGCTGGCCATGCTCTTTGGCCTCCTCCTTATCGGTGACTTCGTATGGGCCATGCGGGACCGGGCCATCAATCCCGTCGCGCAGCTCATGCTCAGGAACCTCCACGCGCCCGATCTGGTCGTGGGTTTGTTGATGAGTTCCTTCCCGACCGCCCTTGGGCTTCTCATCGGGCCAGTCATCAGCATGAAGAGCGACCGTCTGCGCAGCCGCCGTGGCCGCCGCTTGCCGTTCCTGCTTTTCTCGGCTCCGTTCGCCGCCCTGGCCATGTTCGGGCTGGCCTTCACGCCGTGGCTTGGCAGGGAGGTCCACCAACTCCTTGGGCCCTATTCCCCGGGACTCACCGTCACCGGCATCGCGGTGTTTATGGTCTTCTGGACCATCTTTGACCTTGCGTGCGTGGTGGCCAACTCCGTCTTTGGCGGCCTCGTCAACGACGTCGTGCCCCGGGAACTCCTCGGGCGTTTCTTCGGCCTTTTTCGCATCGTCAGCCTCATTGCCGGGATCATCTTTAATTTCTGGATCATGGGTCATGCGGAGGACCATTTTGCCGCCATCTTCATGGGCACCGGCGCTCTCTATGGCATCGGGTTCTCGTGGATCTGCTTCAAAGTCAAGGAAGGCGAATATCCCCCGCCGGAGCCGATCCCGGCCATGGGGCAGAAGCCATTTCACCCACACCCTATCCACTTTCCGCACCTTTTTTAAAGAGTGCTTCCGCAACCCCTACTACCTCTGGCTTTTTACCGCGCTCACCTTCTGCGGCATCTCTAACGCGCCGTTCAACGCCTATAGCGTTTTCTACGCCAAGAGCATCAACATGAGCATGGAAAGCTATGGCAAGTACATGGTTGTCACCTACGTTATTTCCCTTTCCATTTCCTACACTCTGGGGCAGTTGGTGGACCGCTTCCACCCGCTGCGCGCCTGCATTCCGACGATGGGTCTGTATGCCGTGGTGATGCTCTGGGGCGGTTTCTTCGCCAAAACCCCCACGACGTTTGCCATCGGCCTGGTTCTGCACGGCGTCCTTTCGGGCACTTGGTTCACCGTCTCCTCGTCGCTCGGGCAGCGGCTCTTTCCCAAGGATAAATTCGCCCAGTTCTGCTCCGGAGGGGGACTCTTCGGCTCGGCCTTTTATCTCTTCACCGTGCCGCTGGTCGGCTTTTTCCTCGACCGCAGCGGCCACGTTTACCGGCACACCTACACCATCAGCGGCGTCTTTGCCCTGCTGGGCTTCCTGACGCTGCTGGTCGTTCACGCCAAGTTTATGAAACTCGGCGGCCCGAAAGATTACGTCGCCCCGGAGTAGCTTTCTCCCTTACCCTGGGATTTGCGCCCTCACCCGAGGGAGCGCATTGCCCACGTGGAGAATGCGCGGCGGCTCCGGTTTGTCCCACGGAATACTATAGGGTATTCCAGGGAACACGTCGAAAAAGTTGTCCGCCAGCGCCGCTTCGCCGTCCAGGTCCAGGCATACGTTCCACGCGAACGCCTTGCACTCGAAAACGGCCTGCCTGTCCCGGAGCGTCACCCTGACCTCTGCCTCGGGCCATGCCATTTCCTTGAAAAGCGGCGCGAATGTCCGGCCCCGGGCCACGAGCCGGGCGCCTTGCGACAGCATGGCGAAGGGCATCGAGCCCGCGCGGTCCGTCCACGTCGCGGCGGGGAAAGCCGCGAGCCGGGTGGAGGCGTTGGGGCTTAGTTCCACCTCGCGGCGCTCGTCGCGAGCGTATTCCCCCGCGAGCGAAAAGATCCCGTGGCGCAGTTCTCCCTTCACGGGTTCGTTCGTGTCATTGACTCCGAACACCACCACCTCGCCGCCTTCCTCCGCCAGAAACACCTCCACGGGGGCCATGGCCCGGCGCACAGGGTGGAAACTGGGCGTTCGGCGCAGGTAATAATCCACAATCGTCCAGGACCGCACCACCGGCCAGCAGTCGTTGTACATCCAGAAGATCGCCGACGCCGAAGAGAACATCCGGCGGCGGAAGTTCCCGCAATATTCCCGTAGCCCCTCGCCCTGGATGAGCCCGGCCCAGTAAGTGTAAGCCTCCAGCGTCATCCGGCGCGGGTCCAGCCCCAGCCAGAGGCGGATCATCTCGTCGGCGGGCCCGGGCTCTTCCCAAAAATTCGCCGAATTATCGTGGACGTGCCACGCGAAAGAACCGGGGAAGCGTTGCCCCTCCGGCAGGCAGGCGAGCACCGTGGGCAGCGCCGTTGGCCCGAGAATGCCGCCCTCGTTGGGGAACCGGCAGGTCATTTTGCGGTAATCGCGGAAGTCCGTGTTCTGGAACCCCACCGTCCAAGGGTGCTGGTCGCCCAAGAGGTCGTCATTGGGCTCCTCTATGCCAGGAGAGAAGGGCGAACTGGGCTGGTAATAGCGGGTGCCGTCCTCCTCGGCAAGCAACCGGGGCAGGGTAATATGGAATAATCCATGGTCCGGGTAGACCACGCCCTTGTCGTAACCCCAATGCAAATTTCCCCACTCCATTTCGTTGTTGCCGCACCAGACAATGAGGCTCGGGTGGGCCGCCAGGCGGCGGATTTGGTAAACCGCCTCCGCGCACACGGAGCGGTAAAACGGCTCGTCGATGGCCGGGTATTTGCCGCAGGCGAAAATGAACTCCTGCCACACCAGAATGCCCTTTTCATCGCACAGATCGTAGAACTCGTCCGCCTCGTAGAGGCCGCCGCCCCACACCCGCAGGAAATTGAAGTTGGCCTCCAGCGCCCGGTCCACCAGCGTTGTGTAGCGGGCTTGGTCAATCCGCGCGAAAATCATGTCCGCCGGGACGAAATTCCCCCCTTTGGCGAAAATCTGCTTTCCGTTGATCTCGATCACGAAATAGCGACCTCCCTCGGGGTGCGCGTCCTGGTTGACCACCACGCGGCGGAAGCCCACCTGCGTTTCGCGCGCCGCCACCGCCGCGCCGTCCACCTCCAGGCTCACCTTCACGCCGTAGCGTTCCGGGGAGCCGTGCCCCACGGGCCACCAGAGCTGGGGATGCGGCACGGAAACCACCGCTTCCAACGGGTGCAGCCCGGGCCGGATCACGACCTCAGTTTCGGTGCTTACGCCCGCCCGGGGGATTTCCACGCGCAGCTTCGCGGCGTGCTCGCCTGCGCCCAACCCTTCCGCGAACCACCGCACCTTCACCTGGCCCCGCTCCAAATCCGGGCTCAGCGTGGCCAGCGCCACGAGTTGGTCCACGCGAACCGGGTCGGCGCTCCATTCCAGCGTCACGGGCTTGGAGATGCCCACGTTGATGAGGCGCGGGGACCAGTCCCAGCCGAACTGGCATTGCGGCTTGCGCAGCCAGAGGCGTTTGGTGATCCGGTCCCGGTTGCCTTCCTCCTTGCCGGTATAACCAGCCGAGGACTTGTCCGCGGCGCCGTAGAGGCCGCCTTCCAGGTGCACCACCAGGCGGTTGAGGCCCGCTCGCAGCTTCCCGGTGACCTCCACGCGACACGGGCAAAAACTGTTCTCATGGCGGCCCACTTCCTCGCCGTTGAGCAGGATCGTGGCAAAATAGTCGAGCTGCTCGAAATGGAGCCACGCGCGGGGGCTTTCCAGCGCCGCCGCCGGGACCTCGAACTCGTGGCGGTAGCTCCAGTAAAACTCCTCCACCCAGCGGGCCGCCAAGGCGTTGGTGCCCACATAGGGGTCGGCAATCAGCCCGGCCTTTTCCATATCCAGGTGGAGCTCGCCGGGAACCTCCGCCGTGAGGTAGCGCATTTCATCAGGCGCATCCGAGAGCGCGTGAACGGGGCGGCCTTTCTCCCCGTCGCTCCAGCGGATTTTCCAAAGGCCGTTGAGATCGAGTTGTTGGATCATGGTATTCTTATGATTTGTGATCGCTACTAAACTCGCTTTTCTCTTTAAAGTCTTCTGGCCAATGAACCAATAAGTACGTTATATGAACTTCTCCTAACGCTTCGGTTTCCATGCCCAAAATCACCCGGCTCCGCTTTCGCGATACGATTCCAGAGGATTCACTCTTCAACGTGGGGCGGATTCTCTTGAAACCCGGGGCTGGGTTTTACCTGCATACCCATCTTGATTTCGCGGAAGTCTTCTGGGTTGAGAGCGGCACCGCCACTCACCTTGTCAACGGCGCCCGCCTGCCGCTCAAGCGCGGCTCGCTTGCGATGATCCGGCCCCGGGACATCCACGCCTACCGCACGGGGCTTGGCGAACCCTTCAGCATGGTCAACCTCTCTTTCCACAAATCCGTGCTGGCGAAATGGAAAGCGCGCTACTTCGCGGAACGGCCCGCCTTTTTTTGGAGCGCCGCTCCTTTACCCTACGCGCAGGAGATTGGCTCCGCGCAGCTTCGGCGGCTGCGGAAATGGACGGACTACCTCTCGACGTGCCCCAATACCCCGTTCCACCTGGATTGGTTCTTCATGGACCTCTTCCATACCCTGCTGCCCGATGACCGTCTCGAAGAATCGCCTGAAGCCCTGCCCGAGCGCCTCTCCAAAGCCCTTGCGCTCATCCGCGAGCCGAAGCATTTCGTGGACGGCCCCCGGCGGCTTGCCTCCCTGGCTGGCTACTCCCTGCAACACCTCAACCGCATTTTGAAAAAGCAGATGGGCCTTAGCGCGGGCGAGATCGTCAACCAGGCCCGGCTGAAATATGCTGCACGGCAGCTTCAGTTAACCGATCAAAAAATCATGGAAATCTCGCTCGATTGCGGCTGCGAGAACCTGGGCAACTTCTACCTTCAGTTCAAAAAAATGTTCGGCGTCACCCCCCGGCAATTCCGCCTGCGCCAGCAGTTGGTCGTGGGGCTGGAGCACGAATAGAGCTATGCGCCCGCCAGCGTCTCGCGCACTTTCTCTTTGAGCAGGCTGGCCGTGAACGGTTTCGGGAGCGTGGCCACGGGAGCCTCGCCGTTGGCCAGATCCCAGCATTTGTCCGGGTAGCCGGAGCAGACGATGAATTTGCAGCCGGGCCATTGTCGCTGCACGGTTTCCCGCAGCAGCTCGCCGTTCATCCCGGGCATCACCACATCCGAAATCACAAGGTCCACCTTCGGGTGCACCCGAATGGCTTCCAGCGCCTCCTGCCCGTTGCGGGCCTGGATCAATTCATAGCCCTCGGTTTGCAGGATGAGGTTCATCAACCGCAGCATGAAGGGGTCGTCGTCGACGAGAAGGATCGTCGCGGGTTTGGAAGAGGGAGAGGCGGAATCGGATTTCATGGAATCTCGGGCAGTAGCCTTGTTCACTCCGGGTGCGGAGCAGGACTTCCCTGCTTCTTGGGAGGCTGTACTATGTGGGCAAATAAGGCCGCCGTCACTGCAAAAAACCGGGCCCGGAGGAAATCCGGGCCCGGCTGCAAGCATTCAGAGCCTTTGACCGGGCGGCCATGGGGCGCGCCCGGGCTGTAGTAATGGCTGGGCTTAGTAGTCCATGCCGCCCATGCCACCCATACCGCCGGGAGCGGCAGGCATCGGCTTCTCCTTCTGCGGCAGTTCGGTGACGATGCATTCGGTCGTCAACAGCAGGGCCGCGATGGAGGAGGCGTTCTGGAGCGCGCTGCGGGTCACCTTGGTCGGATCAACCACACCGGCTTTCACGAGGTCTTCGTATTCGCCCGTGGCGACGTTGTAGCCTTCGTTGCCCTTGCGCTTCTTGACTTCCTGCACGATGAGCGCGCCTTCCTGGCCCGCGTTGTCGGCGAGCTGACGGAGAGGAGCTTCCACGGCGCGGCGGACGATCTCGAGGCCGATCTTCTCGTCGCCTTCGAGCTTCACGCCATCGAGAGCCTTCTGGGCCCGGAGCAGAGCCGTGCCACCGCCGGGGACGATGCCTTCCTCAACGGCCGCGCGGGTCGCATGGAGGGCGTCTTCGACGCGGGCTTTCTTTTCCTTCATCTCGGTCTCGGTCGCAGCGCCGACGTTCACAACGGCCACGCCACCGGCGAGCTTCGCGAGGCGCTCTTGCAGCTTCTCGCGGTCGTAATCGGAAGTGGTTTCCTCGATCTGGTGGCGGATCTGGGCCACGCGGCCCTGGATGTCGGCCTGCTTGCCTTCGCCTTCCACGATCGTGGTGTTTTCCTTGTCAACCGTCACGCGCTTGGCCTTGCCAAGGTCTTCAACGGTCACGTTTTCGAGCTTGATGCCGAGGTCTTCGGTGATGAGACGGCCGCCGGTGAGCACGGCGATGTCTTCCATCATGGCCTTGCGGCGGTCGCCGAAACCGGGAGCCTTCACGGCGCATACCTGGAGGGTGCCGCGCAGCTTGTTCACGACGAGGGTCGCGAGAGCTTCGCCTTCCACGTCTTCGGCGATGATGAGCAGCGGACGGCTGCTCTTGGCCACCTTTTCAAGCAGCGGCAGGAGTTCCTTCAAGTTGCTGACCTTCTTTTCGAAGATGAGGATGTAGGCGTTTTCGAGCACCACTTCCATCGCTTCGGCGTTGGTGACGAAGTAGGGAGAGAGGTAGCCCTTGTCGAACTGCATGCCTTCCACCACGTCGAGGGTCGTCTCGATGGTCTTGGCTTCTTCCACGGTGATCGTGCCGTCCTTGCCCACCTTGTCCATCGCATCGGCGATGATGCCGCCGATGGTGGTGTCCCAGTTGGCGGAAACGGTGGCGACTTGCGCGATTTCGGAGCGGTCGTTGACCTTCTTGGAAATCTTGAGCAGCTCGTCGGTGATCGCGGCCACGGCTTTGTTGATGCCGCGTTGCAGCGAGGTCGGGTTGGCCCCGGCGGTCACATTTTTGAGGCCTTCTTTGTAGATGGCTTCAGCCAAAACGGTGGCCGTGGTGGTGCCGTCACCGGCGATGTCGGAAGTCTTGCTGGCGACTTCGCGAACGAGCTGGGCGCCGATATTCTCGTAAGGATCTTCGAGTTCGATCTCCTTGGCGACGGAAACGCCGTCCTTGGTGATCGTGGGGCTGCCGAATTTTTTGTCGAGGATGACGTTGCGGCCGGCCGGCCCGAGGGTCGCTTTCACGGCGCGGGCGAGCACTTCAACGCCGCGCAGAAGGCCCTGGCGGGCGGCTTCGTCGAACTTGAGTTGTTTAGCTGGCATAAGGTTTTAAAAAACGAGGGTAAAAAGTGGGTGAAATTAGCCGAGGATGCCGAGAATGTCGTCCTCGCGCATGAGCAGATAGCTGACGTCGTCGATTTTGATTTCGGTGCCGCCGTATTTGGAGATGAGGACGCGGTCGCCCACCTTCACGGTGAATTCGACTTTGTTGCCCTTCTCGTCGAGCTTGCCGGTTCCGAGGGCGACGACTTTGCCTTCCTGGGGCTTTTCTTTGGCCGAGTCAGGAATGATGATGCCGCCTTTGATGACTTCTTTCTCTTCGATCGGCTGGACGAGCACCCGGTCGGCGAGAGGTTTGACATTAACTGCCATAGCTAGTTGTGTATTGGTTTTTGGGTTGGTTACCTTGTCCGCTTAAGGATTACTTAATTGGGCAGGGTAAAGGTTTAGTTTAAATTTAAAGGAGCGTCGCTGTTTGAGAGCGCCAATTAGTTTGTGGTACGATTGGCCCTTGTATCTCGATGAGTGATCCAGTTCGAAAATGTCTCGAGATCGACTGTGTAAAACTGTCGGGCATTATTGGGTTTCCAAAGAATGCCCGAAGGCTTGATGCGTACGGTGCCCAGAATTTTTCCGCCTTCATCGATAATCGTATGATCGAAATATTCAGGGTTTTTAAATGAATTTTTATATTTTGGCATATTGCTGGTTTTGCCGAATTTTCTATTCCTTCTTCTTGTCGTCATCGACGACTTCGAATTCGGCGTCGACCACGTCGCCATCCTTCTTCGGCTTGGCTTGCTCGGCGCCGGGTTGCGGGCCGGGACCGGCTTGTCCGCCCGCGGCTTGCGCCTGGGCGGCGGCCGCTTTGTAAAGCTCCTCGCTGGCGGCCTGGAACTTGGCTTGCAGGCTGTCGTAGGCGGTCTTGATGGCGTCAACGTCGCTGCCCTTCAAGGCTTCGCGCACGGCGGCGATCTCTTTCTCAATCTCCGCTTTCTTGTCGCCGGGGATCTTGTCGCCCAACTCCTTCAACTGCTTTTCGCACTGGTAGGCCAGGCTGTCGGCGTTGTTGCGGACTTCGACGGATTCCTTCGCCTTCTTGTCCTCTTCGGCGTGGGCCTCGGCTTCGCGCTGCATCTTCTCGATCTCGTCTTTGCTCAACCCTGAGGAACCGGTGATGGAGATCTTCTGCTCCTTGCCGCTCCCGAGATCCTTGGCGCTCACGTGCAGGATGCCGTTGGCGTCGATGTCGAAGGTAACTTCGATTTGCGGCACGCCGCGCGGGGCGAGCGGGATGCCGTCCAGGTGGAACGTCCCGAGGTTCTTGTTGTCGTGAGCCATGGGGCGCTCGCCTTGCAGCACCTTGATTTCCACGCCCGGCTGGTTGTCGCTGTAGGTGGAGAAAATCTGCGATTTGCGGGTGGGGATGGTCGTGTTGCGCGGGATCATGCAGGTGGCCACGCCGCCTGCCGTCTCGATGGCCAGCGTCAGCGGGGTCACGTCGAGGAGCAGCACGTCCTTCACTTCGCCCTTCAAGACGCCGCCCTGGATGGCTGCGCCGATGGCGACGACTTCGTCCGGGTTCACGCCTTTGTGCGGTTCCTTGCCGATCATGTTGCGGGCGGTGTCCACCACTTTCGGCATACGGGTCATGCCGCCGACGAGGACCAGTTCGTCCACTTCGCGTTCGGTGAGCTTGGCGTCGGCCAGGCACGACTTCACCGGCCGGACGGTCCGTTCGAAGAGGTCGTCGCAAAGCTGCTCCAGCTTGGCGCGGGTCAGCTTCTTCATGATGTGCTTCGGGCCGGTCTGGTCAGCGGTGATGAAGGGCAGGTTGATGTCGTACTCCTGCGCGGAGGAGAGGGCGATTTTCGCTTTCTCGGCCTCTTCCTTGATGCGCTGCACGGCGTCGGGCTGCTTGGTCAGGTCGATGCCTGTCTCGCTCTTGAAATCATCGATGATCCAATCCATCAAGCGGTGATCCCAGTCGTCGCCGCCGAGGTGGGTGTCGCCGTTGGTGGCGCGCACTTCGAACACGCCGTCGCCGATTTCCAGCACGGAAATATCGAACGTGCCGCCGCCCAAGTCATACACGGCGATCTTTTCGTCCTTCTTTTTGTCGAGGCCGTAGGCCAGGGAAGCCGCCGTGGGCTCGTTGATGATGCGGAGCACTTCCAGGCCCGCGATCTTGCCCGCGTCCTTGGTCGCGTTGCGCTGCGAGTCGTTGAAATAAGCGGGCACCGTGATGACGGCTTGCGTGATCGTCTCGCCCAGCTTGGCTTCGGCGTCGGCCTTGAGTTTGGCCAGGATCATCGCGGAAACTTCGGGAGGGGAATAGCTCTTCGTCTCGCCGCCCACCTGGACTTGCACGTGGGCGTCGCCGTTGGCCGCCTTGACGACCTTGTAAGGAATGCGGGAAAGCTCGTCGCGGACCTCGTCGAACTTGCGGCCCATGAAGCGCTTGATGGAGAACACCGTGTTTTCCGGGTTCGTCACGGCCTGGCGTTTCGCCGCCTGGCCCACGAGCCGCTCACCGCTCTTGGTAAAGGCAACCACCGAGGGGGTCGTGCGTGCGCCTTCCGAGTTTTCCAGAACGACCGGCTCGCCGCCTTCCATAACGGACATGCAGGAGTTGGTGGTTCCCAAATCAATACCGAGGATCTTTGCCATAGAAATTGTCTAAAGTTGGTTGCCTGAGGGCACTTCCTCTTTAGCAATATCCGGGCCGAAGGGAGTAAAAATTCGCAAGTTGCACAATCGGAACATCTTATGAATAGATGCTTTGGGTGGGTGGCTTGCAGATGTGTGCCATCGTGGCGCAACTGTGCCAAAACGGGCGGCGCTTTTGGCGCAGTTTGGCGCACTGCTCGTGCCCTACTTATCCTTCACCCAAAGAGCCATCTGGTGCCCAAACTCTATTTGGGCACCCACTGGTTCAGGCAACTCTATTGCCGCTCTTTTCTCCGGCATCGTCCCACCCCCTAGCCCTCACCCGAAGAACCCGCCAAAAGGCACAGACCAGAATTTAGATGTGCCCAAATAGAGTTTGGGCACGAGATAGGAAAGGCGCAAGGGAGTGATTCCCTCGCGCCTTTTCCATCTCATCTCGTTCCGGGGTACGGGGAGCATGAGCCAAGGTAAAAATTAATTGAGATCCGGCGGCAATTCGACGATCTCGAACCAGTATTTTTCCAGCGTCTGGAGAATGTCCACCAGCGCCTCGAAGGTGACGGGCTTGACGATGTAGGAGTTCACCCCCAGGTCGTAGGATTTGTAAATGTCCTCGTCGGCGTGGGAAGTGGTGAGCACCACCACGGGGATCGTGCGCAGTTCCGGGTCGCTCTTGATTTCCTTCAAGACCGTGCGGCCATCCTTGCGGGGCATGTTGAGGTCCAGCAGGATCAGGCCGGGCCGGGGCGTTTCCTGGTCCGCGAACTTGCCCTGGTGGTGCAGGTAGTCCATCAATTCCTCCCCGTTTTCGACAAAACGGAGGTCATTGGCGAGCCGACCTTCCAGCAACGCCTCTTTGGTTAGACGGCGATCATCGTCATCATCGTCCGCCATCAATATCGTGATCGGTTTTCCGTGTTTGCTCATGATTTTGTGATCTGTTTGACGGGCAGCCGGACGATGAACGTCGCCCCCTGGCCTTTTCCACTCTTTGCCACAATACTCCCGCCATGGCGATGTGCAATTTTGCGGCACACCGCGAGGCCGATGCCGGTGCCCTCGTACTCCTGCCGGCTGTGCAGCCGCTGGAAAAGCGTGAACACCTGCTCCACGTATTGTTCTTCGAAGCCGATGCCGTTGTCGGCCACCACAATTTGGCAAAGATCGTCCCCCGGCCCGGCCCCGGCGATCTGGTGTTCCTGCGCCGGGAGCACTTTGGCGGAAACATTTACCTCGGGCGGTTGGCCCGGCTTGTGGAATTTGAGGGCGTTGGAAAGGAGGTTTTGGAAAAGCTGGCGGATCTGCACCGGGTCGGCGTCGATGATGGGCAGCTTGCCCACTTCGATGAGCGCCTTGGTTTCGCCGATTTGGATCTCCAGGTCCGAGAGCACCTCGGCCATGACGGCGCTGAGATCCACCGTCACGAACGGCTGGGCCCGGCTGGTGACGTGAGAGAGCGTCAGCAAATCCTGGATCAGCGTTTGCATGCGGCCCGCCGCTTTTTGCATACGGTCGAGGTAATCGAGGCCCTGCTCCTGGAGCGCCCCGGCGCATTTTACCCGCAGGCGGTCGGAAAACGCCCGAATCTTGCGCAGCGGCTCCTGCAAATCGTGCGAGGCCACGCTGGCGAAGTCGCGCAGTTCGCTGTTGCTGCGTTCCAACTGAGCGGCAAAAACGCGCAGTTTTTCCTCCGAGGCTTTCCGTTCGCTGATGTCCTCCTCGATGCAAACGATGCCCATCAATTGCCCGTCCAGGTTCCGCAGCGGCACCTTGGTCGTGGAAAGCCAGATCAGCTTGCCTTCGCGGGTCACCGCCGGTTCCTCGCGGTTGAGGATGGGGTTGCCGGATTCGATCACCGCCTGGTCGTCGCCTTGGTAAATCGCCGCCAGTTCCCGGGGAAAGAAATCATAGACCGTCAGCCCGACCAGATCGTCCATCGAGGCGATGCCCAGGAATTGCCGGTGCGCCTCGTTGTCCAGCACGTAGCGGCCTTGCGTGTCCTTCACGTAAATATGCTCCGGGATGGCGTTAATCATGCTGCGCAGCAAATTGCGCTCCTGCGCCAACTGGTTTTCCGCCCGCTGGCGGGCACGCACATCGCGCAGGATCAGCGCCGCCGCCAATACCAGCAGCAGCAGGGAAAAGCTCGTGCCCAAATAGACCGTTCGCTTGGTTTCGCGGCCGATTTGGAAGGACCGCTCGGACCGCTGGTCGAGTTGCCGTTGTTCCACCACCTGGAATTCCGCCATGAGCGACCGCAGTTCCGCCGTGGCCCCTTCCTGGTTCATGGCCGAGAAACGCTCCAGCGCGGCGACGGCTCCTCCATTCTGGCGGGTCCACGTCAACTGCCGCAAGGTCTCGAGCTTGCGCTCCATGTGGGCCGTAATGACATCGAGGCGCGCCGCCTGGGGGGGATCGGTTTTGACCATCTCGCCCAGTTCCTTGATCTCGGCGGCGGCGTCCTCCCCGGCCCGTTCGAAAAAGCCGAGCAGCAGATCGTTGCCGGAGATCAGGTAACCGCGCGCCGCGCTCTCGGCTTCCATCAAATGCCGCAGCGTCGCTTCGTGGCTTTCCAGTACTCGGTGCGTGTAGGAAACCTCATCCGCCGCCTGGATGAAATCCCGGGTGCTGCGAAACGCCAGCGCGGCGATGATGGACACGGCCACGATGGCCGCGCCAAAGGCAAGAAGCACCTTTGACCGAATGGAAAAAGGGAGAATGCCGGTTGGGTTCACAAGCTCACAATGCTCACTATGGAGACGGAAGCGGCGGTTGGGTTACGGTGAAATGGCGGAGGGGGTGGGATTCGAACCCACGATGCCTTGCGGCATGCCGGTTTTCAAGACCGGAGCCATAAACCACTCGACCACCCCTCCAAAAATTTTCGCGTCAGTCTTTCTAGCCCGGTTCAGGCCATTTTGAAACTAGTTTTTAAGCCGCCAGCGGTCGAGCCGCTTGCCCACTTTGTCGAAAAACCGGGCCGCGCCCTTAAAGCCCACGTCATCGCGCTGGAGCGGGGCGAGCGCCCGCCGGGCCGCCGCCGTGCGCCCGCGGTAAAGGGGGATGAACGCCTCCGGGAACCAGTCCCGCTTGCAGGCCGAGATGCGGTAGGCTTCCAGCCCTGGGTTCATCACTTTCGCAAAGGCCGAGAGCGCCGACATCCCCTTAAGCACGAAGCGGCAGCGGGAGAGCGTGAGGCAATCCAGCACCGCGTCGCGGGCCATCGCCACATTGCGGGAACCGGCATGGCCGTTCCAGACCGAGCCGCCATCCTCGGAACGCTGCTGCGTATGGGCAAGGACCGGGCGGCGGCGCGCGATGGCTTCCAAAAACCGGGCGTCGTCGGTGGCCACGAACACCTTGGTCACCTCCGGGTGGCCGCCGAGAAAATCGTCCACGGCGGCAAGGAACGCCTCGTGCGAAACGGGGTTGGTTTCCCACAGCGCCGTGTTTTTATCCGTGCCGCGAAAGTGCACGCCCAACACGGTTTCCCCGGCAAATTGTTCCCGGCAAAACGCTTCAAGCCGCGCAGTCACTTCCTGCGGGAAACGGAAAAACGCATTCCAGCAGCGGTGGGCCTCGTGGAAGTCGCCGCCGTAGGAAGTGCCATGGAGTTGCTTAAGCTCCTCCAGCGAAAGTTCGCCGGTCGGTTCCGCATCCGGCGGGTAAGCCGTCTCGATGACGCCGGGGAAAATATTGAACTCCGGCGGCTCGCCGTAATGCTTCGTGCGGATTTCCCAAGCAGGGCGGAGCTTGTATTGTTCCAGGTGGGGCAGGATTTCCAGCATCCAGCCAAAGACCTGGCCGAAAAGGCCGAAGGTCAGAAAATCGCTTTTGATCGTCATGCGCTTTGGAGGGGAAAGTGGATCGAGGTTACCCCGGGCCGCCGGAAAAAGCCATCCCCAAGCCGCGCCCCCACCGCAGGTTTGTGAGGGCCTGAGCATCTTCAAGCTTTCTCGAAGGCGGGGAATATGCCACTTTGCGCTCGTCAATTAGTTAATTGCTTGCCGCCGCTCATGAAAGAACCTCGAAACCAGCCCTCCCGTCCCGGGAAAGCAGATTCCGCTTTCAAGGGAAACGCGGGGCTGCCCGGCTTGGAAAGTCTTGAGCCGGTGTGGAAAGCGGCGGGTCAGGTCTTTTATCAATGCGGCCCGGGAGGCCGGCCCATGCACCTTTACGGCGCCACCGGCCCGTTGCTGGGTCTCGATGAGGATGCGCGGCTGGAAGGCGGGCGCGCCGCCTGGCTTGCCCTGCTGGAGCCCGCCGATGCCGCCGAAGCCGCGAAGATGGACGCTGCCACGGTGGAGGGCTGCCCGCGAAACCTCGACTATCGCTACCTTCGCCCCGATGGGGGCACCCTTTGGCTGCGCGATACGCAGTGCCTTGTTCGCGATCCGGCCACCGGCTGCCTGGTGCTTGCGGGCAGCCTCACCGACGTTACCCCGGCCCGCCGGATGGCCGCGCAACTGCGGTATCATCAAAAAACGCGGGTTTTTGGCGAGTTGGCGGGCGGCGTTGCCCACGATTTCAACAACCTCCTGGCGCTCTTCCACGGCTATTCCGAGTTGCTCCAAATGGATGTCCAGCCGGGCACTCCAGGGGCGGAATACCTCCACGAAATGATCGCCGCCGTCGAGCGCGCCCGGGAGCTGACGAGCCAGTTGCACCGCTTCGGCCATTTCAAATGGGAAAGCCCCGGCCGCGCCGATTTGCTTAAAGTCGTGCGGGATTGCCGGCGGCTGTTGCGGCGGCTCATTGAAGAGCGCATCGAACTGGTATTTGAGGAAAAAACCGAAGCCGCCTGGACCGGGGCCGATCCGCAGGAGCTTGAAACGCTGCTTTTGAACCTCGCCGTGAACGCCTGCGAGGCCATGCCGCGCGGCGGACGCCTTGAATTGGAGGTGGGCCGTGTGAGCGCGCGGAAAAAGAAATTTTGCAGCCTCACGGTGCGGGACAATGGCGAAGGCATCCGCAAAGCGGACCTCGGGCGCATTTTCGAACCCGGCTTCACCACCCGCGGGAGCACTGGCGCGGAGGGCCTCGGCCTGTGCGTTTGCAAGGAAATCGCGGAGGCCCACGGCGGCGGCATCACCGTCCAAAGCGCCCGGGGCAAAGGCACCGAAGTGCGCGTTCTGCTTCCCGCGCTGGCGCTTCCGGCGGCCGCAACCCCGGCGGCCCGAGAAAAAATCCCCATGGGCCGGGGGGAGGAAATCCTCATCGTGGAAGACGACGCTCCCGTGCGTAATTCCCTCAGGCAAATGATTATGCGCCTTGGCTACAAGGCGCGCTGCGCCGCCAACGGTGAGGAGGCCCGGAGAATCCTTGAAAGAGAGTCGAAAATTCGTCTCGTCATCAGCGATCTTGTCATGCCATTAATGGGTGGAGAGGAGCTTGCCGAGATCATCCAGAGTCGATGGCCCGGAGTGCCGGTGATCCTGATTTCGGGTTACGGCTCCTCCCCCTTGCCGGAAAACATATACCCTAAATCCAGACTCTTTCTGCCGAAGCCGGTGGCCCTTGGCTGCCTTGCCCGGCACCTTCGCCAACTCATTGATGTCTAGCCTTTCCATATTACTCACCGAGGACGACCTCGACGTGGCCCGTTACCTCGTAACGGTGCTCAAATCGTTGGGGCATCGTGTCGCCGGGGTGGCCCGCAACGGATTGCAAGCGGTCCAAATGACCGAGGATCTTCGCCCCGACCTCGTGATTATGGACATTGACCTCCCGGGGGTGAACGGCGTGGTCGCCGCCCGCCGCATTCTTGAAAAGCGTTCCCTTCCCTTGATTATCAGCACCGGGCGGACCGATCCCGAGGCGCTCGAAAGCACGCGGGACCTGGACATCAAGGCGTTTCTCATCAAGCCGTTCAGCGCCGTGCAGCTCAAAAGCGCCATCGCCGTGGCCATGAGCCAGCAGCAAAAACAAGCCGAGGCGAGGCTAAAAATCGACGAGCTCTCCGGCGCGCTGGAAGCCGTGCAGGGCAAGGCCGACGCCGGGGCGCTCACCAAGGAAAGCCTGCAAACCCTGGGGCTGACCCCGCGCGAAGCGGAAGTCATGGCCTGGGTGGCGCAAGGCAAATCCAACAGCGACATCGCCACCATCCTCGTCAGCTCGCCCCGCACCGTGGCCAAGCACATCGAGCACGTTTTTGCCAAACTCAACGTTGAAAGCCGCACGGCGGCCGTGGCCGAAGCCCGGCGCCTCCTCCAAACCACCGGCGACGCGGCCAAAGCGAGAAACTGACCAGAATTGACCCATGCAATTGATTGACGGAAAACAAATCGCAGCCCAAGTCCACACTGAAACCCTCGCCGCCGTCGCGGCGCTCAAAGCCAAGGGCGTAACGCCCGGCCTTGCCGTGGTGCTCGTGGGCGACGATCCCGCCTCCCGCTCCTACGTCCGCTCGAAGGATAAAATGTCCAAGGAGCTCGGGTTCCATTCCGTAAAAATCGAACTGCCCGAGACCACCACCCAGGAGGAACTGGTGGAGGTGGTCCGCAAGCTCAACGCCGACCCGGCGGTTCACGGCATCCTGGTCCAGTCGCCCCCTCCGGCGCACATCGACGAAGCGGCGGTGATCCAGACCATCGACCCCCGCAAGGATGTGGACGGCTTTCACCCCGTCAACGTCGCCAAGCTCGCGCTGGACGACCCCTCGGGGTTCGTGCCCTGCACCCCGCTCGGCTGCCAGCGGCTGCTCCTGGCCAGCGGCATCGACCCCGCGGGCAAGCACGCCGTCGTCTTGGGGCGCTCCATGATCGTGGGCAAACCGATGGCCCTCTTGTTGATGGCCAAAGGCAAAGGCGGCGACGCGACCGTCACCGTGGTCCACTCCCGTTCCCGCGACCTCGCGGCCATCACCCGCCAGGCGGATATTCTCGTCGCCGCCATCGGGCGGCCCGGTTTCGTCAAAGCGGAACACGTCAAGGACGGAGCCGTGGTGATCGACGTCGGCATCAACCGCGTGGAAGACCCCAGCGCCAAGAAAGGCTACCGGCTGGTCGGCGACGTGGCTTTCGACGAAGTGGCCCCGAAATGCGCCGCCATCACCCCGGTGCCCGGCGGCGTCGGCCCCATGACGATTGCCATGCTCATGGCAAACACCGTCAAAGCCTGCCGTCAGATTACGGGAGCCTAAAAAAAGACGCGGGGAAGGGGAGACGCGAAGCGGCGCTGCCACGCGAGTGAGCAGCGCCGTGAGTACAAAAAAGTGGAAGACGTCGTTGTTTTTTCCCTCCGGTTTTTGTCCTTCGGGAGCCAGTTCTCAGTGGAGTTTCATCCCAAACATTCCATTGAGGTTACCAGCGGCGTCTTCCTGAGATTAAAATAGCACAGCCTGGCGGCAATGCAAATGGGGCCGGTGATGGCGAGGAACGCCTGCGGGAAACCCGCGCGTGTACAAAAAAAGTCGGAAGATGTCGTTGTTTTTTCCCATCGGAATTTTTCCTTTGGGAACCAGTTCTTTCGGTGTTTTTTCGGAACCTCCGTTAAGAACCAGCGGCATCTTCCTTAAGAATAAGATAGCACCGTTCCGCGGGGATGCAAATCGGCCTGGAAACCGTTTATTTCTTCCTCAGCAGCGCCCGGTAGATGGGCAGCCCCTGGGCGCGAAAGCCCCGTTCGAAGTCCGTTTGCGGGTAGTCCGCGCCCGGCTCCCACGGCTCCTCCTTGAACCCGGGGTGCGGCTCAAAGACCGCCCGCATGTGCTCGAAGTAGGGCAGGTTGTCGGTCGTCAGGCGCAGTTCGCCGCACGGGATGAGCGCCCGGGCCACCGCGTCCAGGAAGTCGGTTTGAATGAGCCGGTTGGCGTGGTGGCGGCGCTTCGGCCACGGGTCGGGGAACATGATGTGGAAGGTGGTCACGGATTCCGGCGGCAGCAGGTAGCGCACGAGGTAGTGGCTTTCGATCTGCATCAACCGCCCGTTGCGCGCCCCGAACCGGGCCATTTTGCGGCCAATCTTTTGCATCCGGTTATAAAGCCGCTCCACCGCCAGGAAGTTCCGCTCGGGGGTGCGCCGCACCATTTCCGCGAAAAAGCTGCCGTCGCCCGCGCCCAGCTCCACCTCCAGCGGAGCCAGGGGCCGCTCCGGGAAAAGATCCTCGATTTTCATCGGCGCAAAATAATTCTCCGGGGTGAAGTCGTAGGACTCCGGCGAAACGAGAAAGGGCGATTGCATGGAACTTTAAACCTATAGCAGCGCCAGCGCCGCGCCGCGAGGGTTTTGCTTTTCTTTGCGCCTTTGCGTCTTTGCGTGAGAATAAAATCCGGGGGAATTTCTTGGCGGCGGGGCGGGTTGGTGCTTCAATTCACCCCCTCTATGAAAATCGTCGTCGCGTACTCCGGCGGGCTCGATACGTCCGTCCTCCTTCAGTGGCTCAAACAAACTTATAGCGCCGAAATCGTCGCCTTTTGCGCCGACGTCGGCCAGGAAGAGGAACTGGACGGCCTTGAAGCCAAGGCGCTCAACACCGGCGCTTCCAAGTGTTACATCGAAGACCTGCGCGAGGAATTCGCCCGCGACTTCATTTTCCCGATGATCCAGGCCGGGGCCATTTACGAGAGTCAATACTACCTCGGCACCTCCATTGCCCGCCCGTTGATCGCCAAGCGCATGGTGGAAATCGCCCGCAAAGAAGGCGCCAACGCCGTGGCTCACGGCGCGACCGGCAAGGGCAACGACCAGGTGCGCTTCGAGCTTTCCGCCGCCGCGCTGGCTCCCGAACTGGAAGTCATCGCCCCGTGGCGGCAGGACCGCTTCCGCCAGCAGTTCCCCGGCCGGGCCGAAATGATCGCCTTCGCCGAGGCGCACAACATTCCCGTCCTCGCTTCCGCCAAGAAGTCCTACTCCATGGACCGCAACCTGCTCCACATCAGCTACGAGAGCGGCATTTTGGAAGACCCGTGGTTCGACGCCAGCGCGCCGGAGTCCAAGGACATGTACAAACTTTCCGTCAGCCCCGAGGACGCCCCGGACAAGCCCGAATACGTCGAGTTCGCCTTTGAAAAGGGCATCTGCACCGCGCTGAAGGCGGACGGCATCGGCGAACTCCTCAAATCCCTCGGCTACAAGGGGGATGTGAAGGCGGACGCGGAAGGCTTCGTCAAGCTCTCCCCGCTCTGGGTCATGAAAGCTTTGAACGCCCTCGGCGGCAGGAACGGCATTGGCCGCGTGGACATCGTGGAAAACCGCTTCGTCGGCATGAAGAGCCGCGGCGTCTACGAGACCCCCGGCGGAACCATCCTTCTCTTCGCCCACCGGCAGATGGAAACCCTCACGCAAGACCGCGAAGTCATGCACCTGCGCGACGGCCTCATCCCGAAATACGCCGAGCTGGTTTACAACGGCTTCTGGTTCTCGCCAGACCGCTACGCGCTCCAGGCGTTCGTCACCGAATCCCAGAAGAACGTCACCGGCACCGTGCGTCTGAAGCTTTACAAGGGCAACCTCATCACCGCCGGCCGCAAGAGCCCGGTGAGCCTGTACAACCCGCACATCGCCACCATGGAAGCCGACCCGACCCAGGCTTACAACCAGGACGACGCCACCGGGTTCATCGCCCTGAACGCCCTGCGGCTGAAAGTCGCCGCCCGCGTTCACGGTCAGGCATAAGCCGCCAGCGCGAACTTCATAGATCATCAAAAAGCCCACGGGGAGTGATTCCCGTGGGCTTTTTCTATCTCAAATGAATCCCAATTCGCGGCGGCCTCTCCCGCGATTCTACATCGGGGTGATCTTCACGTTGTCGATGTAAAGGACGGAGTCCTCCGAGGTCAGCGTGGCGCGGATATCCAGGATGGAGGCGTACTGGATTTTGCTCCCCTCTTTATTCCATTTGTCGAACTGGTTGAGGTCCGGCTGGGTGAACTTGAAGGAGACCACATGCGAAACGCTGCTCCAGGAAGCGCCCACGGTGAAGTCGAAGTCCTCCTGGAGGGCCTCGGCGGTGTGGAGGTCCTTCGAGGTGGGCTGCGCTTTGGCGGCTTCAACGTCGCGCAAGAGCCAGCCGCCCATGGCCAGGGTCATTTGGGCGTTTCTGATATTCTTGCCCTTCACGCGGAAGGAGACGCTGTAGCGCGCGTTGGGCCGCAGGATATTGAAGCCGGGCTCCTGGCGCAGGATGAACGTGTTGGTTTCGGCACAACGGCTCGCGCGGTTGTAAAATTCACCCCACTTCCACATGCTCACCCCATCGGCGCTAAAACCCGCGTCCGCTTTTAGCGGCACTTCTTTTTCGATGGGCAGGTTCAAGGGCACCCGCTTGATGATTTTGTTTTGCGCGGGGCTGTAGCTGACCTTGAGCACGTGCTTGCCCGTGGCCCCGTTGGCTTCGAAATCCTCCTGGGGCGTAACGGCGGTGTAGTTGCCCAAGAAGTTGCCTTGCAGTACGCCGAAGGAAATCCACCACTCCGGGATGCTCCGCTGGGTGCCTTTGGGATAAACTTTTTCGCCCTTGAGATCCACCAGGGGGCCGAATTTGGGTTCCGTGGCCGTGCCGATGTTGTAGGAAACGGCGATGTGACCGTCCGGTTTGCCCACGATGATGTCGAACTTGCCGTCCCCATTGAGGTCCGCCACGGCGGGGGAGACGGTGCGCATCATCGCCGGACCCTGGCCGATGCTGGTGATGCCGCCAAAGCTGATCGGTTTGGGTTGGCGCTTGAGTTCCATGCCGGTGCCGGGTTTCCACGCGCCTTCGCACAGGTAAACGTTGATCTCCCCGCTGCGGTCGCCCACGATCAGGTCGGGGATGCCGTCGCCATTGTAATCCACCACGGCGGGCGTGAGTTGTTCGCGGCCGTCGCCGAAGGCCAGGTACTCCCGGTTATCTTCGTTGAAGGAGGGCATCAACGGTCCGCTCGTGCTGAAGCCGGAATTTGACCCGGCAACGTTGTTCAAGAGGTGAACGGCGTTGGCCGAATAGCTCCCTTCGCCCACAATGACGTCCATTTTATTGTCCTTGTTCCAGTCGTAAGCCGCGGGGGCAAGGAGGTTGGCCCAAAGCTGGCCGTCTTTGGTCGTGTTGAGCTTGATGCCGTCGATGCCGCCCGGCTGCCGCCACTCGGGCGCTTGCGGGGTGCCGGTGTTCTTGATGAAAAGCAGGTTGCCGTAGTAGTTGCCCATCATCAGATCCAGGGTGCCGGTGCGGGTGAAATCCCCCAGGGCGATCTTCGTGCCGTCGCTGAAACGGTGATACCACGGGCTGTCCCACGGCGAATTTCCGGGCGGGCGGGGCCAGGCATAGCGGCCCAGGAAAAGCGGGACCAGTTCGCAATGGGTGAATTTCGGCTCCGTCTTGGTGCCGCTGTTGAAGTAAACCCGGAAGTAGCCCGAGCCGTCCACGGTCATCAAATCGAGCAAGCCGTCTTTGTTAAGGTCCGCCACTTGGACGGAAATGGGCATCGGCATGCGGCCGAGATTGCCGCCGTCGAGAATGGCGTCGATGTTGCAAAGGCGGCGGCCCGATGGCAGATAGAAGAGGCCCGCGGGCCGCGGCGCGCCCGGCTTTACCGTGGCGTCCTCGCCCACCACGTCCCCGGCGAGCAGGCCGTTCTGGTCCACGCCGTCCCATAGGTTATCCTCGTCCGTAAAACGTTCGAAATCACCGTTTCGGAGGAGGTTCTGGGCTGGTTGCTGCGCCAACAAAGGCTGCGGAACCAGGGCTAGTAGTGAAAATGTAGTCAGCGCGATAGTGCAAACCTTCATGGGGGGAGTCATGGGGGAAAAGGGAATGGATGCCCCGCTATTAAAGCCGTTTTAGCGCCTCCCTGCAACCGAAGAAACCGCAGTTTTTGCTTCATCCGGGGCGGGTTAGGGTCTGTTAACACAAACCAATTTCAACGGTAAAAAGGGTCTTTTTGGCCAAAAATGACTTTTTTTCCCACCAAAAGCGTTTGTGTTAACAGCCCCTAGCTGGTTGACTTGAAGTTCACTCCACCTATGAAACTATTCGTTACCGGCGGCGCCGGCTACATTGGCAGCATTTGCGTCGAGCAACTGCTGAACCTGGGGCACGAAGTCACCGTCTTTGACAATCTCACGGAAGGCCACCGCAAGGCCGTCGATCCCCGCGCCCAATTCGTGTTTGGGGATTTGCAGAAACCCGAGCAGATTGCCGCCGCGCTGCGGGAGGCCGCGCCCGAGGCGGTGATGCACTTTGCCGCGAACGCGCTCGTGGGCGAGTCGATGACGAACCCCTCCAAATATTTCCGCAACAACGTTTACGGCGGGGTCAACCTGCTCGACGGCATGGTCGCCGCCGGGGTGAAGAAGTTCGTTTTCTCCTCCACCTGCGCCACCTTCGGCCCGCCCGAGCGCAACCCCATCGACGAAACGTTGCCCCAGCGGCCCATCAACCCCTACGGCGAGTCGAAGCTCATTTTCGAGAAAATCCTCCGCTGGTATGACGAGATCCACGGGCTCAAATATGTCGCCCTGCGCTATTTTAACGCGGCGGGTGCGTCCGAGACCTACGGGGAGGATCACCGCACCGAGACGCACATTATCCCGAACGTCCTCAAGGTCGCCCTGGGGCAGAAGGATCACGTGAACATCTTCGGCAACGATTACCCGACCCCGGACGGCACTTGCATTCGGGATTACATCCACATCCTCGACCTCGCCCAAGCCCACATCCTGGCGCTGGGGCGCGCCGAGAGCGCCTGTTACAACCTGG
The DNA here is from genome assembly GCA_964513965.1 of uncultured Chthoniobacteraceae bacterium. Lineage (GTDB taxonomy): Bacteria > Verrucomicrobiota > Verrucomicrobiia > Chthoniobacterales > Chthoniobacteraceae > UBA695. The sequence goes on along the minus strand of CAZEOO010000001.1, from coordinate 163,239 downwards.
GCACCGGCGGCGGCACCAGCGTGCGCGAGATCATCGCCGCGTGTGAAAAAGTCACCGGCAAGAAGATCGCCGTGCAGGAAACGCCGCGGCGGCCCGGGGACCCGCCCCTGCTCATCGCCGCTTCCGACAAAGTGAAGCGGGAACTGGGCTGGAACCCGCAGTTCCAGTCGATTGAGAAGATCATCGAGAGCGCCTGGGCCTGGCACGAGAAGCACCCGGACGGCTACGGGGATTAAAAGACGGGGTGCAGGGGGGCAAGCCCCCCTGCTGGAGGGTTTGGGAGGTGAAACCTCCCATTGCCTTTGCCTTTTTTTTGCAAGGCGGGCCGTGAAATTTCCAACGAAGCGGCGCGTTTTGATGGAACCCGTGCGTGTCTGCTCTATTGCCCGCCTTGCTCCCCCGAAAACAGCGCAGCGTTTTTTCGGGGGCAAGCGTCTCGCGGGCAGCCTTACTTTTGTTTTGGCTTCCGGGGCTCTGCACCAGTCCCCGGCAAGGGGCATTACCCCTTGCATCCCATTTTTTTACCGCCAGGGAAATGGGCGGGCGCGTTTTCCCACGGCAATGCTTGCCGTATTTTTCGCCCTGCCCCAGGAAAGCCGCGATTTCGTGGCCCGCATCGGCGCACGCCACCACCTCGAAACGTCCGCCGGTCCGCTCCTTTGTTGCCGGCTGGGCAGCCGGGAGATCGCCGTTTTCCATACCGGCATGGGCGAAGCCTGCGCCCGCGCCCGGCTCGAAAAACTGGCGCGCTCCGGCGCGGCAGCTCGGTTCGAATGCGTGATCGCAGCCGGTTTCGCCGGGGGGCTGGACGCGTCCTTGCGGCCGGGCAGCCTCGTGCTGGACGGTCCCCGAGGTCCGCTCTTCTCCCGAGCCTGGACGCTCCTGGGCAAGCGGGTGCGCACGGGGGCGCTTGCCACGTCGCCCTCGGTGCTGGAGACGCCGGAGGCCAAGGCGCGTTTTGCCCGGGAAACCGGCGCGCTGGCGGTGGAAATGGAGCAGGCGGCGGTGGCGGATTTTGCCCGTGAGCAAGGGCTGCCGCTGATTGCGTTGCGGGCCGTGACCGATCCCGTCGAGGAGACGTTGCCGGTGCCCGGCGCGGTTTGGTTCGACGTGGCCGCTCAACGCCCGCGCCCCGGGTCGCTGCTGGCCTGGCTTGTCGTGCGCCCTTGGCGCTGGGCGGCGTTCGCGCGCTTTCTTCGCAATGTGCGCCAAGCCCGCCACGCGTTGACGGCGGCGCTGGTGGAACTGGTCGCCGGGCTGATTCTTGCGCCCGAGATCGACCGGGCTTCGCATTAATTCAAGGCGCGATTACCGCTTCTCTCCGCCGGGTCCATGCCGCAGGCGGTTGATGCCGACGGCGGCGATGAGCAGCCCGCCCAGCCCGATCTCCTGCAACGGCACCGGCCACCCGGCTTGTGCCGTGGCGTTATGCAGCACGGTAAGGGCGAGGGCTCCCACAAAAGCGCCCAGCGCCCCGCCGGTGCCGCCGCCCAGGCCCACGCCGCCGAGCAGCGCGGCGGCGGCGAAAGCAAGTTCCAGGTTCAATCCCGCGCGCAGGTCCCCCTGGCTCGCAACGGCCATCAGGATGAGCCCCGCCGCCGCGAAGAGCAGCCCTGCGACGGTATAGACGAGCCATTTGGTGAGGCCCACGCGCACGCCGCAGAGCCTCGCGGCTTCCTCATTGGAGCCGATGGCGCGCACGTGGCGGCCAAAAACGCTGTAGCGCGAGAGCAGCGCGAAGAGCGCCGCCAGCGCCAGCACCAGCACGAGAGCGAATGCGAGGTTCATCCCGCGAAGAGCGCCGATGGCCGTGGCGGGAATGGGGATGGGCGCGCCCCCGCCGAACCACCGGGCCGCGCCCCAGGCGATGCCGAAGGTGCCCAGCGTAAGCGCCCACGGCGCGGGACCATTGCGGCAGGTTCCGGCCAGCACGCCGTTCAGCGCCCCGAGCGCGCCGCCCAGGAGCAGCGCGGAGCCGAAAGCGGGCAGGAACGGGGTTCCTTTTTGCAGCAAAGCGGCGGCCACCACGCCCGCCAGCGCGGCGCTGGCCCCGGCGCTCAAGTCGATGCCGCCCACCAGCAGCACCAGCGCCATGCCGAGCGCCCCGAGCGCGATGGGGGCGGCTTGCGCGGCCAGGAACTGGATGTTCTCCAGGGTCCAGAAAAAATCGGCGCCGGTCGCGGAGAATTGCAGCACGGCAAGGAGCGCCCCGGCCAGCGCGGCCAGGAGCAGAAGCTCAAGCGCGAACCTGCGCCAGTGTTGCTGGATCAAGGGATGGATCGTCATGGCGGACCGAGGGCGGCGGCTATCATTTCGGGCTCCGTCCACTTGCCGGACGGGCGAATTTCCACCAGCCGCCCACGTCGCAGCACCGCGATATTGTGGCAAACCAGGAGCAGCTCGCCGGGGTTGTTCCCCACCCACAGGACGCCTTTCCCTTGGGCGGCCACGGATTCCACCAGGCGATGGACTTCCAGCTGCGAACGGGCGTCCATGCCGCGCGTCGGTTCGTCGAGCAGGAGCACCGCCGGGTCTTGCAACAGCAGCCGCCCGAGCCGCAGCTTTTGCCGCGAGCCGCCGGGGAGCGTGCCGCCCCGGAGCCGGGGGGAGCGGGTGTGCAGTCGCAGTTTGGCGATCCAATCCCGCGCGGCGGACATTTCCCGCTCCGGCGAGAGTAACCCCAGGAAGCTGTAGCGGCAGAGCGCGGGCAGGAGCAGGTTTTCGGCCACGTCCATGCTTTCAAAAACGCCATCGTTGGCCGGTGCGGAAAGCCCCGAGGTGCCGCCGCGCCAGATTTTCCCCGAGCGCAACGGTTCCCGGCGCAGGATCATCCGCAGCAGTTCGCCGCGCCCCGCGCCATCAAGCCCCGCAAGGCCGAGGATTTCCCCTTCATGGAGTTTCAGGCTCACCTCGCGGATGCCGTTGCGGCTGGAGACGTTTTCCAGCCAAAGCACGCCCCGCCCGAAATGCGGTTTGCGACGCGGGGGAGGCGGGGCTCCCTGGACCATGGGAGCGCCCGCCATAGCCTCGAGCAGGCGGGCCTTGGTTGCGGTGGCGATCACCCCCGAGGCGGCGGTCCGGCCTTCCCGTAACACGGTATAGCGGTCGCAGAGGGCAAAGGCTTCCTCCAAAAAATGGGTGATGAACAGGATGGCCACGCCGCTGGCGGCGAGGCGGCGCAAGGCGTTGAAGAGCGCGCCCGTCTCCCACTGCGCGAGCGCGCGGGTCGGCTCGTCCAAAATGAGGACGCGGGTGCCGATCAAGAGCGCCCGGGCCAGTTCCACGCGCTGGCGGTCGGGCAGTGAAAGGGAGCCGGTTTTGGCGGTGAGCGGCAGGTCGCGGCTTTCGAGGCGATCCAAGGCCCACGTGACCTGCTCGCGCAGGGAGTGCCGGGCGATCCAGCCGCCGCGCGACGGTTCAAGGCCCAGGGCCACGGCTTCTTCCACCGTCAGCTCGTCCGGGAGTCGCGGAGCGGAACCCATGGAGGCCACGCCCAGGCGCAGGGCTTCCAACGGCTGGCGCGGGGCGTATTGCCGCTCGTCGAGCCGCATCGCGCCCGCACCGGGAGGCTCCGCACCGCCCAGAATGCGCGCCAAGGTGCTTTTGCCCGCGCCGTTTTCCCCTAGGAGGGCGTGGATTTCCCCCATCGCAAGCTGGAGCGATGCCCCGCGCAAGGCGCGGTCCGGGCCGTAATGCTTGTGGATGTTGCTGGCTTCGAGTCGCATAGCCGGGGGCGGCAATTTTTCCCCGGCCCCCAAAGCTAGAATCGGAAACTGGGCAAAAGTTGCAGGTAGGCGTTGACCGCTTCGCGCCGGGGTTCGATGCGCCGCGTGGCCGGGCAGAACGCGGCGGCGAGGCTCGCAAAGGAGTGCCCTGAGGCAGCGTGGGCGGCAATGAAAGCGGCCCCCAGCGCGGCGGAATCGGCGGTGGCGATGGTTTCCACTGGGCTGGTGAAAATATCGGCCAGGGTTTGCAAAATGCCCGCGCTTTTCGAGGCCCCGCCGGTTACGCGCAAGGTTTCGAATTGGCCCATCCAGCGCGAATGGCGGTGGATGGAAAGCAACTGGCCCTCCACCGTGGCGCGGATGCGGACGGCGGGCGCGGCGGCGGCGAAATCGAAGTTGGCTTGCAGCCCGGGCGTGGGGACGAGCGGCGTGATCTCCGGCTCGAACCACGGCATGGCCCAGCGGCCCTCGTTGCCGGGCGGCGTCAGTTCGAACGCGGTTTCGTCGAAGAATTTCCAGTCCACCCCCGTCTCCTTGCGCACTTGGTCGCGAGCCAGCGAGCCGTTTTTGAAACAGACGAGGCTCATAAAGCCGCCCGCCGGGTGGCCGAAGATGTGGCCGAAGCCGTCGGGATCGACCTTGAAAGCGTCGAGCGCGGCGAAAAAGGTGTCGCTGGTGCCGAGGCTGACGACGGCGGTGCCGCTTTGCACCGCGCCCGAGCCGACGAGGCTCGCCGGGTTATCGCCGGTCCACGCGGCCACGGGGATGCCGGGTTTGAGGTCGTATTTTTCAAAATAGGGGGCGAGGTTTCCGGCGCGCGATGTGCCTGGAATGAGCCGGGGCAGCCGTTGCCGCAAGCCGGGGGCCGTGGCGCGGGCGATGCGCGGGTCCCACTCCATCGTTGCCAGGTTGGCGAGGTTCATGCCCGCGCCGTCGCCGCTGTCGATGGGGGCGTCACTCCCGCACAGGACGGAGCAGAGGAACGACGAAACCAGGTGGATGCGCCGCGTTTGGGCGTATGCCTCGGGATCGGTTTTCCAGAATTTGCGGATTTGCGGGCCGGTGAAGCGTTCGATGGCGGGCGAGCCGGTGAAGGCTTGCAGGCCGGGGCCAATCTCCGCCGTCAACTCGGCGCACTCCGCTCCGGTGGAGCTGTCCATCCAAATGGGCGAGGTACTGCGCGAGAGCGCGGGCTTAAGTTGGGCGGCGAGGTCCAACTCCGGGTTTAAACATCCAATAATATCAAAGAAGCGCCCATTGAGGTACACCGAGCCGTGCTGCTGGCCCGAGCCGCCGATGCCCGCCACCTCGGTCAACGGCGCGCCGTCGGCTTTGAGCCGGGCGAGCACGAGGTCGAGGGCGGCGAGCCACATCAGCGGGTCCGCATGGGCAACCAGCGGGTCCGGGTTCGGCAGCACGCCGCCGGGGCAGCCGAATTGCGGCAGGTCCGCTTCGTAGTTTACGGAAGCGCGCGCGGCGATGGTCCCCTGTGCGGGGTCGATCAAGAGGGCTTTGAGACCCTGCGTGCTGCTGTCGAGGCCAAGGTAGAGCGGCATGGTATTACTCAAGAAGATAGTCGTTGCGGATGATCTCCAGCATTTCCTGGCGACCGCTCTTGACGGTCGGTTCGCCTTGGCCGCGCACCCAGGCATCCAGCGCGTCGGCGGACGAGCCGCCCGCGAGAATCTCCTTGCCCAGCGGCGTTTGCCAGGAGGCGTAGCGTTCCGCCACGAAGCCGGAGAGCGCCTTGTCCGCAAGCAGCTTGTCGGCCACGATGAGCCCCCGGGCGAAGGCGTCCATGCCGCCGATGTGGGCGTAGAAGAGGTCCAGCGCATCGTTGGAGCCGCGGCGGCATTTGGCGTCGAAGTTGAACCCGCCGGAGCCGATGCCCCCTTCCTGTTGCAGCACCACCAGCATGGCGGCGGTGGTGGAGTAGAGGTCGCTGGGGAATTGGTCCGTGTCCCAGCCGAGCAAGGCGTCGCCTTGGTTGGCGTCGATGCTGCCAAGCTTGCTTTCGGCGGCGGCCACGGTCAATTCGTGCTCGAAGGTGTGGCCCGCGAGCGTGGCGTGGTTGGCTTCGATGTTGATCTTGAAGTCGTCGTAGAGGCCGTGCGCCCGAAGGAAGCTCAGCACCGTGGCGGTGTCGAAGTCGTACTGGTGCTTCGTCGGCTCTTTCGGTTTCGGTTCGATCAGGAACTGGCCGGTGAAGCCGATCTTCTTCTTGTGCTCCACGGCGAGTTGCAGAAAGCGGGCGAACTGTTCCTGCTCTTGGCGGTAGTCGGTGTTGAGCAGCGTTTCGTAGCCTTCGCGGCCGCCCCAGAAAACGTAGTTCTGGCCGCCGAGTTCGTGGGTGGCCTCCAGGGCGTGCTTCACCTGCGCGACGGCGTAGGCGAACACGTGCATGTCGGGGTTGGTGCCCGCGCCGTGAGTGAACCGGGGGTTGCTGAAGAGGTTGGCCGTGCCCCAGAGCAGCTTGATGCCGGTTTCGGCCTGGAGTTGCTTGGCCTGGGCCACAATGGCCTCCAGGTTTTTGCACGATTCGGCAAACGTCGCCCCCTCGGGCGCGATGTCGCGGTCGTGGAAGCAGTAGAACGGCGCGCCGAGTTTTTGGGTGAACTCGAAATTGGCGCGCAGGGCGGCTTCCGCGGCCTCCATGGGCGAACCGGAGTTCCAGGGGCGCGTCCAGGCCGCCGGGCCGAACATGTCGGCGCCGGTGCCCTTGAAGGTGTGCCAGAACGCGACGGCGAAGCGCAGGTGCTCGGCCAGCGTCTTGCCGCGCACGACGCGGTTGGCGTCGTACCAATGGAACGCCAGCGGGTTGCGGCTCTTCACGCCTTCGTAGGCGATGGGCTTTGTGATTTGGGGAAAATAGGTGCTCATAATGAATGCGTGGTTTGGGTGGGGAAAAATCGCTCGCTTTTGAGGGGAATCTACGGTTTAAGAAAAGGCCAGTCGCTGTCCTTTTTTTGTAAACCGAGCCTATTTTTTGCAATCCCGGTCATGGCCGCTCCCCCCAAAAAATCCATTCATATCGGCGTGCTGGTGGACGCCTCCCGCGCGTATGGCCGGGGCATCTGCCGGGGCATTGCCAACTATGCCGATGGTCGCGAGGACTGGCTCATCCTTGCCCACGAACGCCCGGAGTTGGAGCGTTTCCCCGCGTGGCTCAAGCGGCAACGGCTTGATGCGGTGATCGGCTACATTCCCAACGAAAAGCTGCGCCGGGAAATCGCCGCGCTCGGCATTCCCGCCGTGGATGTGCACGGGCGCTGCCGCACTGCGGGGCTGCCGGTCATCGAATCCGACGACGCGGCGATTGTGCGCGAGGCGTTCGGGTTTTTCCTCCAGTCCGGGTTTCATCACCTAGCCTACTGCGGCTACCCCAGCGTTTTCTTTTCCGACCAGCGCCAGGAAGCCGCGCGACTGGAAGGGGCAGGGCTGAAAGAATGTGTGCACCTCTACAGCCCCACGCGCGCCGGGCAGGTGGGGCAGGATCTTTACCAATTCGAGAAAAGCGGCGCAGAAGCGGGCCTCGCGGGCTGGCTCAAGGCGCTGCCGAAGCCGGTGGCCATTCTCGCCTGCAACGACATCCGGGGCCAGCAGGTCATCAACGCCTGCCGCGAGGCGGGCATTCGCGTGCCGGAGGAAGCGGCGGTGCTCGGCGTGGACAACGACGACATTATCTGCCGCCTTTGCCGTCCCACGCTCTCCAGCATTGAGCCGGACGGCGAGGCGATCGGTTATGCCGCCGCCGCGTCGGTGGCGGATCTGGTGGCGGGCAACCCCGTGCCCGCCCGGCGCAAAGTGCCGCCCCGAGGCGTGGTGCAGCGGGCCTCCACGGACACCGTGGCGGCGGATCACCCGTTGGTCGTGCGGGCGGCACGGCTTATCCGGGACGATGCTTGCGCCGGAGCGTCCGTGGAGCAGGTTTGCGAGCGGATCGGCGTATCGCGTTCCACGCTGGACCATTTGTTCCAGGCGCATTTGGGGCGGTCCATCGCGGCGGAAATCGCGCGGACACGGATCGCGCGCAGCCAAACGCTGCTGCGGCATTCGGACCTGCCGCTGGCAGAAATCGCGCGGCGCTGCGGGTTCTCGTCGGCCACCTATTTTGGGCGCTTCTTCAAGCGGGAAACGGGCGCGACGCCGGATGCCTACCGGCGCTCGTAAAAAGCTCAATCAATATTCTTACTTCTGCCCGTAGTAGGCGTTCGCGCCATGTTTGCGCAGATAGTGCTTGTCGAGCAGATAGCGGGGGACGGGCTTGGCCCCGGGGCGCAGTTGCAGTGCCTTGAGCGCCATCTCGGCCACGATTTCCAGCGCGAATGCCGTCTCCACGGCTTTGACCCCGCCCGGCCCCCATACGAACGGGCCGTGGTTTTTGACGAGCACGGCGGGAACGGCGAGGGGATCGAAGCCGCGGAAACGCTCGACAATCACATTGCCGGTTTCCCATTCGTATTCGCCGCCCACTTCGTCGGCGGTCATGGCCCGCGTCACGGGTACTTCGCCGTGGAAGTAGTCGGCGTGGGTCGTGCCCAGGCACGGGATGCCCCGCCCGGCCTGGGCAAAGGCCGTGGCGTTGCGTGAATGGGTGTGGACCACCGAGCGGATACCCACGAACGCCCGGTAGAGGCGGCGGTGCGTCGGGGTGTCGGAGGAGGGCCGCAGCGCGCCTTCGACAACGGTTCCCTCGTAATCCAACACCACCATGTCGGCGGCGCTCATCCTGGCGTAATCGACGCCGCTCGGCTTGATGGCGAACACCGCGCGATCCGGATCGGCCACGCTGACATTGCCGAAGGTGAGGTCGATCAAGCGATACTTCGGCAGCAGCAGGTTGGCCTCGTAGCACTCCTCTTTTATGGCGTCGTACGAACTCATATTTTATAATCCGGAAAGCCCGGGGGCGAGGTGGTAGTAAATTTCCCCTTCGCGCAGTTGCCGATTGAAGTCAGGGAGCCGCGTCTCCGCGCCAATCACGGCCAGTTCGATCCCCGCGATTTCCGCGAGGTCTTCCAGATCCGTGGCGGTAATAGCGTAGCTGTAGCTGGTGTGGTGCGCGCCGCCCGCGTAAATCCAGGCGGTGCAGGCGGTCTTGAAGTCCGGGCGCGGCTTCCATACGGCCCGGGCCACGGGCAGCTTGGGCAGCGGTTGGGGCGGGGCCACGGCATCCACTTCGTTGACGATCAGGCGGAAGCGGTTGCCGAGGTCGATGAGCGAGGCGGCGACCGCCGGACCTGCCGGGGCGTCGAAAACCAGCCGCACCGGGTCGTCCTTGCCGCCGATGCCCAGCGGGTGGACTTCCAAAGACGGCTTGCCCGCGGCGATGGTTGGGCAAACCTCCAGCATATGCGCGCCCAGGATCAGCGGGTTGGCCGGGTCAAGGTGGTAGGTGTAATCCTCCATCAGCGAAGTGCCGCCGGCGCGGCCCGCCGCCATCACTTTCATGAGGCGCACCAGGGCGGCGGTTTTCCAATCCCCCTCGGGGCCGAAGCCGTAGCCGTCGGCCATGAGGCGCTGAACCGCGAGGCCGGGAAGCTGGCGCAAGCCGTGGAGATCCTCAAACGTGTTGGTGAAGCCGACGAAATCCCCGGCTTCGAGAAACGCGCGCAGGCCCAGTTCGATGCGGGCTTCCTCGCGCAGGGAGGCATGGCGCGCGCCGCCTTTGCGCAGCTCGGGGGCGACGTTGTAAAGCGCCTCGTATTCCGCGCAGAGCGCGTCAATGGCGCTCTCGCCGACCTGTGCGATGGCGTCCACCAGTTCGCTAACGCCGTGGGTGTTCACCGAAAAACCGAACTTCGCCTCGGCGCTCACTTTGTTGCCTTCGGTCACGGCCACCTGCCGCATGTTGTCGCCGAAGCGGACGAATTTCGCCCCTTGCCAGCTTGCCCAGGCGCGGGCCACGCCCATCCAGGAGCCGATGGCCTCCTGCACGACCGGCTCGGACCAATGGCCCACCACCACCTTGCGCCCGAGGCGCAGTCGCGTGTGGAGGAACCCGGCCTCGCGGTCGCCGTGGGCGGCCTGGTTCAAGTTCATGAAATCCATGTCGATCTCGCTCCACGGCAGGTCGCGGTTGAACTGTGTGTGAAGGTGCAGGAACGGCTTTTGCAGCAGCGAAAGGCCGCCGATCCACATTTTCGAAGGGGAAAATGTGTGCATCCAGAGCACCAACCCGGCGCACTTCGGGTCATGGTTGGCTTCGAGCGCGAGCTGGCGGATTTCGTCCGGCGTTTTCAAGACCGGCTTGAATACCAACGCGAGGGGCAGCCGCCCGGAAGCGTTGAGCGCGGCGACGATTTCCGTGGAATGCGCGGCGACTTGCGCGAGCGTCTCGGGGCCGTAGAGATGCTGGCTGCCGGTGGCGAACCAAATTTCTGCTGGGTTGAGTTTCATTGATAAAAATCAGTTGTCGGAATGTTTGATGGCGATGAGTTCTTTCATCACGCCGGAGAGATCGGCGGCGCGGTTCACGCCGCCAAAGGCATCGTGAAGCTGGAGGTAGAGCCGGTAAAGTTTTTCGTAAGCCGCCTGGTTTTCTGGGATGGGCCGGTACTCGATGGGTTTGAGCGAGGTCATCGCTTTTTCGGCGGAAGGGAAATCGGCATAGCCTCCCTTGTCCGGCCCGGCCAGCACGGCGGCGGCCACGGCGGCACCGAGCGCGCACGCCTGAGCGGAACCTGTGACCTGCATCGCGCAGCCGGTTACGTCGGCGTAAATTTGCATCAGGAAAGCGTCTTTTTCCGCGATGCCGCCGCAGCAGACCACGCGCTGGATGGGCACGCCATATTCACGCAGCCGCTCAATGATGACGCGTGCGCCGAAGGCCGTCGCCTCGATGAGCGCGCGGTAAATCTCCGCCCGCGTGGTGTGGAGCGTCTGGCCCAGGAGCAGGCCGCTGAGCATGGGATCGACCAACACCGTGCGGTTGCCGTTGTTCCAGTCCAGCGCGAGCAGACCGCTTTGGCCCGGCTTTTGATCGCGCACTTCGGCGGCCAGTTCCCGGTGCGTGGGGCCGCCGCCTTGCAGCACGCCTTCCACCCACCATTTAAAAATGTCGCCCACGGCGGATTGTCCGGCTTCGATGCCGAGATAGCCGGGGAGAATCGCCCCTTTGACGATGCCGCAAATCCCGGGAATATCGGGCACATTTCGGTCGGCGGACACGACCGTGCAATCGCAGGTGGAGGTGCCGATGGCCTTCACCAGCACGCCTTCCGCGATGCCGCTGCCAATGGCGCCGTAATGCACGTCCATTTCGCCGATGGCGATGGGAATGCCGACCGGCAGACCGAGCTTGGCGGCCCATTCCGGACAGAGCGCCCCGGCGGCCTCGGTGGCGTCGTAAGCTTTCTCGTAAAGGCGGTCGCGAAACGCGGCCAGCTTCGGGTCGAGCGCGGCGAGAAATTCCCGGTCCGGCAGCCCTCCCCAGTCCTCCGCGTAAAGCGCCTTGTGGCCCGCGGCGCAAATGCCGCGCTTGATTTCAGCCGGGCACTTCGCCCCGGCCAGCACGGCGGGGATGAAGTCGGAAAATTCCACCCAGCTTGCGGCGGCTTCGAAAACCTCGGGCGCGGTATTCAGGCAATGCCACAGCTTCGACCAAAACCACTCGGAGGAATAAGTATTGCCGCACTTGGCGATGTATTGTGGGCGCAGCCGGGCAGCGGTTTCGGTGATGCGGGCGGCTTCTTTATAGGAGGTGTGGTCTTTCCAAAGCCAGCACTGCGCGGCGAGGTTCTCTTTCCACTTCGGGTCGAGCGCCAGCGGCACGTTGCGGGCGTCCACGGGCAGCGGGCTGGAGCCGGTGGTATCGACCCCGATGCCGATCACTTGGGCGGGTGAGAACCCGGGCGTTTCCGCTGCTTTCGCCAGCGCGCCGAGGACGCTTTTTTCCAGCCCCTCAAGATAATCCGACGGGGATTGCCGGGCGAGCTGGTCGTCCGAGCGGTCGAGCAAAATGCCTTGTTGGCCGCTGGGGTAGTTGAACACGCAAGTGCCGAGTTCGCCGCCGTCGCGGCAGTCCACTACCAACGCGCGGACGCTGTTGGTGCCGTAGTCGATTCCAAGGGTGTAAGGCATAAGGTACCCGCACGTTACCGAAGCGCCGTTTCATGTAAACGCATGCGTTGCTTGACAGTAATGCTAGGTTATCGCTCATGCGCAAAGTGACCATGCTGGATATTGCCCGGCGGGCGGGGGTGACCAAAAACACTGTCTCGCTGGCGCTGCGCAACGATCCGCAAATTTCGGCCCCCACGCGGGAGCGCATCCGGGGGCTCGCGAGCAAGCTGGGCTACACCAAAAATCCCACCGTGGCCCACTTGATGGCGGAGTTGCGCGCCGGGTCGCCCTCGGGCTACAAGGCCACGCTGGCGCTGCTCAATGCCAACGAGGACCGCGCCGCTTTCAAAAAGCACCCCACCGTGCCCACGTTCGTGGAAGGGTGCCGTCGCCGGGCCGAACAGAGCGGCTACAGCCTGGACGAGTTTTGGCTGCACGACCCGGAGTTGGACGGCGAAAAGCTCAACAAAATTTTGCACGCCCGGAGCATTCGAGGCGTGGTGGTGGTGGGGTTGATGAACCAGGACCGCCTGCCCGAGCGGTTTCTGCCGACTTGGGACGCCTTTCCCTGCGTCGTCACCGGGAGCCGCACGCGCCGCCCGGCGTTATCCTTTGCGTGCGCGGACCAATATAACACGGCCATGTGGGCGGTGGACAACGCCCTGCGCCTGGGTTACCGCCGCCCGGGGTTGGTGCTGGATACGGTGATCGACGAACTCATCGAAGGGCGCTTTTCCGGCGGCTACTCCGTGGCGCAGCAGCAACTCCCGGCGGCGCGGCGGCTCAAGCCGTTTTACTTCGCCACGGGGGCGCGGGAGAATCCGCAGCTTTTCAAACAATGGCTGGAAAAAGAGAAGCCGGATGTGATCCTGACGCTCTACCATGTGGTGCACCGCTGGGTGAGCGACCTGGGGTTGGAGGTGCCGCGCGACATCGGCTTGATCCAATTGGAGTGGCGCGCCGATCACCCGAATTGGGCGGGGATGCACCAGCACAACGACGTCGCGGGCGAGGCCGCCATCGAAATGGTGATCGGCATGCTCCACAACAACGAACGGGGCGTCCCGGTTTTCCCGCGCGCCACGTTTATTGGGAGCACCTGGGTGGCCGGGGAGACGGTGCGGCAACAGAAATAATGAGCCGCAAAAAGGCGCAAAAAGCGCAAAAGAAGGAGTGACAACGGGACTTGACGCCCTCTTTGAGAGATGGCACCAATGCGAAGTGCAACTTGGCAACCAGGGAAAAACAGTAATGAAAATGGTGATGATGAAAATGCAAACAGTGGTTTTATCAACAATTCCTGAATATCAGAAGACTATGGTTGCCATTCTCATGGACGTCGAGTTCCGCCAAGAGGTGTGAAAGACTGATAATGTGTATATGCACAACGATTTTATCCTGGAGATGCTAATAGTAAGTGGTGCCAAAATAGCAATTTCGGCGACCATTGTAATGTACATATATATATTATGGCAAGACAGGGCATCTAAAACATTTATAAATGCGGTGCTGGGTCTTGCTTATATAGTTCTATTTATGCATTTTGAAATTCAATTTATTTGGAAAGTTCTGCGGGAGGGTATATTGCCTGTTACTGTATATGGATGGAGTACTAGGGATGTTTTATTTTATACATTGATAATATCATGTGGTTTGATGTTGCCTAGATATATGAAATATAGATAAAAAAGGCAAAGGGGTCAGTCCTTGGAATTTTCTTTGCGCCTTTTTGCGGTTAAAATTTCCGGGCCTTGCGCGCTGGTTTTCCGCGCGGCTTCTTCCCGTTGGCGGCGTAATCGACCGGCTTGCGGCGGGGCTCGATTTTGTCCAGGCCGGTGCCGCTTTTAAGTTCCGCGATCTGGTCGCGCAGCAGCGCCGCTTTTTCGTATTCCAGTCCTGCGGCGGCCTCGATCATCTCCGCTTCCAATTCGCGCAATAGCTCGCCCACGTCGAAGCGCGCGCCAGATTCCTTCACCACGGATTCCTCCACCGAGCGGCCTTTCAGAATCATGTGCAGGCTTTCCTGCACCGCCCGCTTCACGCTGGTCGGGGTGATGCCGTGCTCCTCGTTGTAGGCCATCTGCCGGGCGCGGCGGTAATCCGTGACGGCCATCAGTTTCGCCATGCTCTTGGTCACGGCATCGGCGAAAAGATAGACCTCGCCGTTCACGTGCCGCGCCGCGCGTCCCGCCGTTTGGATCAGCGAAGTCTGGCTGCGCAGGTAACCCTCCTTGTCGGCGTCCAGAATGCAGACGAGCGAGACTTCCGGCAGGTCGAGCCCTTCCCGCAGCAGGTTGATGCCCACGAGAATGTCGAACTCCGCCGCCCGTAGCGCCCGCAGGATTTCCACGCGCTCGATGGTGTCGATGTCCGCATGCAGGTAGCGCACTTTCAAGCCCACGTCGCGCAGGTAATCGGCCAAGTCCTCGGCAGTGCGCTTGGTGAGCGTGGTGACGAGCACGCGCTCGTTCTTTTCGATGCGCTGACGGCACAGCTCGATGGTGTCGTCGATCTGGTGCTTCAGCGGGCGGATGGTGATCTTCGGGTCCAGCAGACCCGTGGGGCGGATGATCTGTTCGGCAATCAGCGGCGCGCCGGGCGTGTGGACATCGAACGCCTCGGGCGGTTGGTCCGTGCGCGAAAGCTTTCGTTCGCCCGCGAGGGCCGCGCCGCCTTCCGCCAGCTTGCCGGGCACCCAATGCGTGTTTCCCACGACGCTGTTGCGCAACTCGAATTCGCCCGGCGTGGCGCTCAGATAGACGAGTTGGTTCGTCATTTCCATGAACTCCGTGAAATTGAGCGGCCGATTGTCCAGCGCGCTCGGGAGCCGGAAGCCGTAGTCCACCAGCACGCTTTTGCGCGAGCGGTCCCCTTCGTACATGCCGCCGACTTGCGGGATGGTGGCGTGGGATTCGTCGATGACGCACAGGAAATCGCGCGGGAAAAAGTCGAGCAGCGTGAACGGGCGCGACCCGGGCGGACGACCCGAGAGATGGCGCGAGTAGTTCTCGATGCCGTTGCAGAAGCCCATCTCCTGCATCATTTCGAGGTCGAACTCCGTGCGCATTTTGATGCGCTGCGCTTCCAGGAGCTTGCCCTGTGATTCGAACTGCACCACGCGCTGGTCCAGTTCCGCGCGGATTGTGCGCTGGGCGGCTTGCAGCTTGTCGTAGGGCGTCACGAATTGTTTGGCGGGGTAGAGCACCATGCGGTCCACTTGGGCGATGGGGTCGCCCGTGAGCGGCTCGAATCGGGAGATGCGGTCCACCTCGTCGCCGAAAAATTCCACGCGCAATCCTTCCTCGTCGGCGCTGGCGGGGTAAATTTCCACCACGTCGCCGCGCACGCGGAATTTGCCGCGCGTAAAGGCGATGTCGTTGCGCTCGTAGAGCATGTCGACCAACTTGGAAAGCAGCGCCTCGCGGGAAAGCGCCTGCCCCACGTGCAGCTCGGCCAGCATGTTTTTGTAATCTTCCGGCGAACCCAAACCGTAAATGCACGAAACGCTGGCAATCACGATGACATCGCGCCGCGAGAGGAGCGAACTGGTGGCCGAGAGGCGCAGCCGCTCGATCTCCTCGTTAATGGCCGAATCCTTTTCAATATAGGTATCCGTGCGCGGGATGTAGGCCTCCGGCTGGTAATAATCGAAATAGCTGACGAAGTATTCGACGGCGTTGCGCGGGAAGAACTGCTTGAACTCGCTGTAGAGTTGGGCCGCGAGCGTCTTGTTGTGCGCGATGATGAGCGTGGGGCGGTCCACCTCGCGGATGACGTTGGAAACCGTGAACGTCTTGCCCGAGCCGGTGACGCCCAGCAGCGTTTGGTGGCGGTTGCCCGCTTCCACCGACTTCACCAGCTTGGCGATGGCCTGCGCCTGGTCGCCCATGGGCTGATAATCGGAGACGAGTTCAAAAGGCATAACCCCAAGAACATACCAGCCCGCGCTCCCGAAGCAAAGAAAACGGCGCGGGTGAATTTCCGCGCCGTTTTCCTGAACGATGGGGGACTATCTGCTATTTGGCGCTTTCCGCCGCCTTCAATTCCGCGATCTGAGCCACGGATTTAACCGGAAGCCGCACCGCGCCTCGGGTTTCCTTCAAGGCCACCCGCGTGCCGTTGGCTTCGCATTGCGCCAGGCGGGCCGTGGCCGCGGCGATTTCGCCCGCGTACTGCGGCAGCCACGCGGCCTGCGCCACGAGCAGCTCGTCCGTCATTTGCCAGATCTCCTCCGGCTCGCAAACCGCCCCGGTGAGCGGATCGTGAAGCATGGCCTGCTTGAGCAGCGTCACGTCGCCGTGCACGGCGGCCTCCACGCCCATTTGCTGCACGTGGATGGAGGCCGAGCAGGTGGCGGCGCAGGCCAGCGGCAACTCGCCCAACACGGGGAAATGGATGCCGGTCTGGTCCACGTAGCCGGGGATCTCCACCGTGGCTCCCTGCGGCAGGTTCGGGATGTGCTCCCGGTTCGGCGTGTTGAAATGGCCCCGGTAAGTGCGGTTGGTTTCCAGCGCCTCGATGATCCAGCTCAAATGCTCGTGGCTGCGCTCATGGGCTTTGGCATTCCACGCCGGTTCGCTCATCAGTTTCGGGAACTCGGTTTTGAACCATTCGCGCCCTTCGGTGCATTCGCGCAGGTAGCCGCCCGTTTCGCCGTTGATCCACGAGGAGGTGTCGATCCATTTTGAAATGCGATCCGTGTGCTTGCGGTACCAGGGGAGGTACTCGCTCAAGTGGCCGTTGGATTCCGTGCTGTAGAACCCGAACCGGCGCAGCACGTCGATGCGCACCTTTTCCGTTTTGGAATACTCCGGGTGGGCTTCGAAAAGATCGAGCAGCTTCGGCAGGAAATCGATGCCGCGCCACTCCGCTTTGATGAACCACGTCTGGTGGTTGATGCCCGAAGCGATGTAGTGCACGTCGCCGCGGCTCACTTTTTCGTCCGTGCCAATCATTCCCTCGGCCCTGGCCCAGCGTTCGATGCAGTTGGTAATCTGCTCATGGGCCCCCTGTACGCCGTGGCAGAGGCCGATGGTTTGCACGCCGCCGTACTTGTTGCAAGCCCAGGTGTTCATCGCCATGGGGTTGGAGTAATTGAAGAAAATGGCGCCCGGGGCGGCAACCTCGCGGATGTCGCGGCAAATCTCCAGCAGCGCCGGAATCGTGCGCTGCGCGTACATCAAACCGCCCGCGCAAAGCGTGTCGCCCACGCACTGGTCCACGCCGTATTTGAGGGGGATTTCGATATCCGTGGTGAAGGCGTCCAGGCCCCCCTGCCGGATGAGCGAGACCACGTAATTCGCGCCGGTGATGGCTTCGCGTTGGCTCTGGGTCGCGGTGATTTTCGCCGGGAGCCCGTTGGCCTCCACGTCGCGGCGGGCAAGTTGCGCCGCCATGTCGAGATTCGCCTGGGAAATATCCATGAAGGCAAACTCGGTGGCCGCAAGCTCGGGGATGCTCAAAAGGTCGTGGACCAGCCGGCGGGTGAAGGTGATGGAACCGGCCCCAATCACGGCGATCTTTAACTTTCTTTGTTTCTGTGCTTTCATGGAGGTGAAGCTAAACAATCTGTACGCCATGTTTCCAGAAGACAAAGATGCCAATGATAGCACAAACGTGCTTTCCGGGATTTTACGCATGCGCAGCCGTTCGCGCAGCATTTTGCACCCGAAGGACGGCGTGGCTCTGCACGCCATGTTGATGGGCGCGGGGGTGGAAAACGCGGAGCCGGAGCGTTACGACTGGCACGGGCTCAAGCGGGGGCCGAGGGAGTTCGCGCTTTTCCAATACACGCTGAGCGGCGAGGGGCGGCTGCGGCACCACGGCAAGGATTATTTGGTAACACAAGGCTCCGCCATGCTGCTCCACGTGCCCGACGACCACCGCTACTGGCTGCCTGCCGGTGGGAAGTGGCGCTTCTTTTACCTGCTCTTCAACGGGTCGGAACTCGTCCGGCTCTGGCGGCTGCTGGCGGACCACGCGGGGCCGGTGGCCGCGTTTGCGGAGAACTCGCCCGCGTTGCAAGCCGCCGGCCGGTTGTGTTGCGCGGCGCTGGGGCGGGAGCCGGGTTCGCGCTGGGAACACTCCGCCGCCGCATACGAAGTCGTCATGCGGCTGATGGAGGAATTGGTGGCGTGGCAGCGCGAGGCGGGCAGCGCCAGGCCGCCGGAGGTGCAGCGCGCCTTGAACTTCGCCGCCCACGCGCCGTTGGAGACGCTCACGGTTGATTCGCTCGCGGGCGCGGCGGGGTTGAGCCGCTACTATTTTACGCGGCTCTTTAAGCGCAGCGAAGGGATGCCGCCGGGGCGCTTTCTTCAACTGGAGCGGCTGCGGCTGTCGGTGCGGCTGCTGCAAACCACGACGGACCCGGTGAAGAACATCGCCGCGCGATGCGGGTTTCGGGACGCGAATTATTTTTGCCGCGCGTTTCACAAGGATTATGGAGTAACACCAGGCGTTTTCCGGCGCAACGCGGTGCCGTAGGATGGGGTGAAGGGCGGCACACGTCTCGGTGGCGACGGGTTCAGATAAGCGCCCAAGAGGACTTGTGCGCTTGGCGGAAACGCTTCGCTGTCCGATATAGGCAAGGCGGGTTAAAGCGGCGACTTTATGCCACGCGCGGTCTGTTATTCTCCCGCCTTGCTTTTGTTTTGGCTTCCCGGGGCTCTGCCCCGGCCCCCGGCAAGGGGGCTTGCCCCCACGCATCCCATCTATTCCACCCGGCGCAGCGCGATGGCCGCATTGATGCCGCCGAAGCCGAAGGCGTTGTTGAGCGCGGCCCGCAACGGTTTTTCGCGGCCTTCGTTCGGCACGATGTCCAGGTCGCACTTCGGGTCGGGCGTTTGGTAATGGAGCGTGGGTGGGATGTACCCCTCGGCCAGCGCCAGCGCGCAAACCACGGTTTCTATCGCTCCCGTGGCGCCCAGCGGATGCGCGGTAAACGGTTTCGTGCCGCTCACAGCCAGTTGCCGCGCGTGCCCGCCAAACACCGCCTTGATGCACGCCGTTTCGTTGGCGTCGTTGAGCTGCGTGGAGCTGGCGTGCGCGTTGATGTAGTCCACCTCGCACGGGTCCATCCCGGCGGTGGCCAGCGCCTCGCGCATGCAGGCCGTCACCGCTTCCCCCGACGGCAGCGGCGAGGTCATGTGGTAGGCTTCGTTGCTCAAACCGTAGCCGCACACTTCGGCATAAATATGAGCGCCGCGCCGGAGCGCGTGCCCGTATTCCTCCAGCACGAGGCTGGCTGCCCCTTCGCCCATCACAAAGCCGTCGCGGTGGAGATCGAAGGGCCGGTAGGCCAAGCGCGGTTCGCCCCGCCAGCGGCTCAGGGTTTTGATGGTGTCAAACGCGCTGAAGGTGAGCGGGGCCAGCGGGGCTTCCGCGCCCCCAGCTACCATGACGTCGGCGCGGTCTTCGCGGATATAGCGCAATGCTTCGCCTACGGCAATGACACCGCTCGCGCACGAGTTGGCGTTGGTCGTTCCCGGCCCGCGAAAGCCGCATTCCAGGGCAATGTTGGAATGGGCCGCGCCGCCGAAAATTTGGAGCGCGAGCGAGGGGTTGACGCCGTGCGGGCCTTTTTCCAAAAACCGAACGTGCTCATGTTCCGCCTGGGCGATGCCGCCCAGGGCCGAGCCGAAGGAAACGCCCACACGCGCCTGCGGGGTCTTTTTCGACCACGGCAGCCGCGCATCTTCCAGGGCCAGAAAGGCCGAGGCCACGGCAAATTGCGAGCAGCGGTCCATCCGTTTGACGCGGTGTGGCGGGAAAACGTCCTCCGGCTTCCAGCCGCGCACTTCTCCCGCGCAACGGGAGTGGAAGGGGGTGGCGTCGAAGCACGTCACGGGGCCGATGCCGCTGTGGCCGGCCCGGAGCGCGCGCCAGAAAGCGTCACGGCCCGTGCCGCAGCAGGTCAGCGGCCCGAGGCCGGTAATCACAACGCGCCGAAGTGGGTTCATAAAGAGCCCACCAGTCTGGCCGCAAAACGGCGCAAGGGCAAGCCGCGAACAGAGCGGCTATTTGGTCGCCGCGCCTTCCATGGTCGGCACCATGTTCTCCGGCATCGCCTCGTCTCTGGCGGAAAGGCGCTCAATGGCCTTTTCGGCAAACTCGCGCTCGCTGGGGCGCAACGTCTCGTCCTTTAGGGCGTTTTGGAATTGCTCCAGAGCCTGCAACGTATCTCCCATGGACGAGTAAGCCTGGCCCAAATAAATTTGCCAGAACCCAATCGGCAGCGCACGCCCTTGCAGCAGGGAAATGACCTGGTGGAGCACATCGGCCTCCTCCACGTAGGCGTGGGCGGCATGCGTGACCTTGGCGTGGAGCAAGAGCAGTTCGCCGTCCACCGGCCCTTGCCCATATAGATCGCGGGAGCCGTCCAGCGCCTCCTCGTAGCGGTGCATGCCATAAAGGGCGTTGACGAGCGCGATTTTGGCGGGCCGGTATTGCCTGTCCTTCGCGAGGGCTTTTTTCGCGGCGTTGGAGGACTCCTGCCATTGCGAGGACATGCCCTCCAACCCCGCCAGTTCCGTCCAGGTTTCCTTCGAGTTGGGGTCCAGCTTGAACGCCTCATCCAGCAGCTTGCGCGCATTGGCGAAGTCGTCCAGGAACAGCAGCCGATGGGCGATCTGCACCCGCGCCATCACCTGTTCCTTCGGGGAGTGACGCTCGAAGGCCGCCAGCAGCGGCGGGAGATCCGCGGTCGCGCTCCACACTTTCGGAGTGCCCGTCGCCTCCACTCGTTCGAAAAGGTAGCTGGTCGGGTCCAGGCTGGTGAGCGTCCAGTCCGGCGCTTCGCGCAAGGCGTTGAGCAGCGGGCGGAAGACCGCGGGGTCGCCCGTCAAGAGCACCGCGCCGAAACGCCATTTACGGTCCGAAGCCCGCCATACTTTGGCGGATTGAAGGCCCAGGTCAAACTCGGCAGCGAGCGCCTCCGGCGCGGGCGCTTCCTTGCCGAAAGCCGCCTGCCAATCCTGCCAGTGTTCCTTGATCCAGGGCAGCGCCGCGCGGTTGAAATAGAGCGGTTTGGTGCGCTGGGCGGCGTCGATGCTGGCGAGGGCGAGCTTGGGCGAGCCAAGCTCGGAGCTGGGTGGGGGCGCTGGCCGCCAGCATAACCAGATTGCAAAAATCAAAACGGCGGCGGCGCAGAAAGCAATGGCGGCCAGGGAGCGAAACGGAAGGTGACGCAAATGTTGCATAGCGGCGGGGTAGCTGCGGGGAAAAAAGAGGCGCTTTTAAAAACCATCATTACCGGCGTAGCGCAACTTTTATTTGCCGCTTGGCAATTCCGCCCGGAAGCTCCTACCCTGCCGAAGCCGTGATCCTCAACCTCCAGACCACCCCCAACGCCCCCCGCAGCCAGCTCGTCGGCTGGCAGGGTGACCGCCTCAAGGTCAAGGTGAAAGCCCCTGCCGTGGAGGGCAAGGCCAACGCGGAACTGGTGCGCTTCCTGGCGGAAACCTTCGGCGTGCGGCCCAATGCCGTCGCCATCGTGCGCGGCGAAACCGCCCGCCTCAAAACCGTGCGCATTGACGGCGTGGAACCGGACGCTTTGGAAAAACTCTTGACAGGCGGCGCTTGACAACTCCCGAAGTCTTTGGCAAGCTCCGTTGCAGTTCGAAAAAATGAACACCTATTCCACTACGATGAAACTTAGCGAAGCCCGCGCGGCCATGCCTGGCATGATTACCGCCACGCGCCAGGCTTCCGTATGCTTTCATCGTTCCGCCCAGTGGGCGGAAATTTCCAGCAGTGGAAAAGGAATGAGTTAAAGACCAATCATAACGAAGATTTCCGAAAACCCACTGCTGGAAACAGCAGTGGGTTTTCTTTTTGCACCAAAACAGCCGAAAGGCATCAACCGAAACCAAACAAAACACCATGAAAACGAAAAACAACAACGGCCCCGGGAACCTGGGGCGGAAGAAGCCCGAGGCGCTGGCTGCGCTCTCGGAATTGCTCAACAGTCTGGCCGCGATCTATGAAGAGGCTGGGGTGCCCCCCCGTGCCGCACGCACCGCCGCCCTGGCGGACTTCGAGTGCGACTTTGGGGTGCTGCCCCTGGCCGCTTAATGGTTGGCCAGTCCGGCAAGCCTCGCGCAAAGACGCAAGGGCGCTCAATAACGCTCACCCTAGCGTCCTTGCTTCTTTGCGTGAGGCGGATGGAGACAACGCAGAACGCGCTATTGAAGCCTTCTTCGCTCCCGGCGGATGCCGGGAGCGGGGAAGGGAAGCGTTCCTGCGCAGCGATTTGCTAGAAACTAACCTGCACCCCGCCGTTGACGGCGTGGGAGGTGTAGTTCGTGCCGCCGAGGTCGCCCGTGTAAAACAGATAAACCCCCACGGTCCGGGTCAACTGCACGGTCGTGCCAACGTCCAATAAGAGACTGTCGCGGCCCATCTCCGGCCCATAAACCGTGAACGATCCGCCGGGCAGGAAACTCGCCCCGATGCCCCTTGAAGCGTCGAGGTATTCATGCTGCCACTGTGCCCGCACTTGCGGCGTCAAGGTGGTCTTGCCAAGCTGGAAGGCATACGAGGTTTGCAACCCGGCGGTCGATTTCAGCGAGGCTTCGCTTTGCTCGTTAAGATTCAGCGGAGCCATCGACCCCTGTTCGGTGAAGCCGTCAATGCCCACCCAGCAATACCGCGCCGAAGCGATGGGCCCGAAGCTGAACCCGCCCTGGCGGTAGGTGTAACCGGTGCCGAGCAGCGCGTTGAAATCGGTGCCGTTGGTGTCGCCGCGCGCCTGGCCGCCCAGGGAGTCCCGGTGAGTGTCATAGGAATTCAGGCCGCCGCCCACCACGCCGTTGAGGAAGAAGCCGCCGTCAAACACCGTGCCGTAGAGCCCCAGCTTGCCGCTGTCGATTTTGACCTGCCCGTCCGCCGAAGTATTCGCATACCCCGCCGTGATGCCCACCGCCGCGTGGTCACCCAGCCGGTAATCCGCCCCGGTGGTGATGCCGCCGGTGGTGAAATCCATGCCGCTCGCCGTGGCCGTGCTTTCTTCGTCCACAAATTCGCCCGAGCCGTTGATGAAGAATCCCCAACGATCGTCAATGGGGGCGGGCTCCAAAGCCTTGCCATTCTTGTCGATCACTTGCTTGCCGTCAGGGGTGCCATTGGCGCTCCGGGTGCCGTGGAAATCGCTCAGGTGGAGGCCGCTCGCGCTGAATCCGGCGGCTCCGCTGCGGATCTCCTCCATGCGCCGCTCCAGGTTCAGCGCCTGGGTTTGCGCGGTGGCGATGCTGGCGTCGAACATCGGGATCAGGTTCGTCGGCACGACTTTTTCAAGATTTTGCGGAATTTCCGAGAGCGTCAAACCATCGAGGTAGGTGAAGAGCTTGGAAACGCGCGGATCGTCCACCACTTTGTCCAGACCGCTCGCCACGGCGCGCTGGTTGGGCGTCAAGCCGGGCACATCAGCGACCAGCCCTTGAATGGCCTTGAGCGTGAACGAAGCGGAGGAGGAGAGATAGTCGGCTTTCAATTTGATGAGCCGATTGGTGTCGATCTCGGAGAACGTGCCCGTCACCAGGGACGCCGTGAGGAAGTTGAACACATCCCCATACACCGGGGTGTAGCCGTCGAGGAAATCGACCTGCAATTTTCCACTTAACGTCGCCGTGTCGATGACGTTGAGATGGTCGAAATGCGTCAGCGATTCGACCTGGATGAGCAAGGTGCCCGTCGAGGTCTGGGTGTAATTGCCGCTGATCGTCAAGGTTCCGGGGGAGTTGCCGGGGCTGACGATGCCGCTATTGACCACGTTGCTGTAAATCGTGCCGCCGCCGCCGAGCAGGCCGCCGTTGAGGACGGCCACGCTCCCCGTGGTGATGGCTCCGTTGACCAGCAGCGCGCCGCCCTCCACCGTCGTCGGCCCGGTATAGACGCTGGTGCCGGTGAGGTCGGTGGTGCCGCTGAGCTGGTTGACGCTGAGATTGCCGGTCAATTTCGGGTCAAAAGTGTAACCGCCCGTGTGATTGAAATTCACCACTGCCGTGCCGCTGCCGCCCGTGACAGCGGCGACTTGGAGCGTGCCCGCCGCGCCGCCGGTGCCGAGGTTGAGCGTGCCGACGGAACCCTGATTAAGGGCGAGGTTAAGCGTCCCGGTGCCGCTGCTGGCGCTCACCACGCCGCTGCCGGTTAAATTCAAGACGCCTGTGCCATAATTACCGACATAGAGGCCAGAGCTATTGGTCCAGGTGCCGCTGGTTACGGTAACGGTCCCGATGGAATCCTCTTGAGTGCCGATGAAGGCGTAGGGATCAGTCACCGAGCCACCGTTGATGGTCAGGGTTCCCGTGCCGGATCCACCGACAAAAAGGTTAGTGCTATTGGTCCAAGTACCGCCGGTCACGGTGACCGTTCCGTTGGAATCCTTTTGACTGCCGATGAAGGCGTTGCCATTGGTTACCGAGCCACCGTTGATGTTCAGTGCTCCCGCGCCGGAATAGCTGACATAGAGGTCTCCGCTATTGGCCCAGGTGCCGCCGGTCACGGTGACGGTTCCGTTGGAATTTTGACCACCACTGATATAGGCGTAGGAATCGATCACCGCGCCGCCGTTGATTATTAGCGATCCCGTACCAGATTCGCCGACAAAGAGGTCTCCCTTATTGGCCCAGGTGCCGCCGGTCACGGTGACGGTTCCGCTGGAACCGTTTTGAATGCCGATAGCGCCGATGAAATCGATCACCGCGCCGCCGTTGATGGTCAGGGTTCCCGTGCCGTAATTGCCGACATAGAGGTTTCCGCTATTGGCCCAGGTTCCGCTAGTTACGGTAGCGGTTCCGTCGGAACCGTTTTGATTGCCAATAATGGCGTAGGTATTACTCACCGAGCCACCGTCGATGGTCAGCGTTCCTGTGCCGGAGTTACCCACTGAAAGGGGGGCGGAACTCTTAAGTGAACCTTTGACGACGAGCCCACCGCCGTCAACGGTGGTATTGCCGGTGTAGCTGCTGGTGCCTGTGAGAGTGGTGGTGCCGCTGCCGAGCTGGTTAACGGTGAGGTTGCCGGTCAGATTCGAGGCGAGAGTGTAATCGCCCGTGTGGTTGAAGTTCACCGTGGCGGAGCCGCTGCCGCCGGTGATGATGGCGGCCTGGAGCGTGCCCGCCGTGCCGCCGGTGCCGAGGTTGAGCGTGCCGACGGAACCCTGATATAAGCCAAGATTAAGCGTCCCGGTGCCACTGCCGACACTCACCACGCCGCTATCACATAAATTCAGGGTTCCCGTGCTGCCGTGACCAACATTGAGGAAAGAGCTATTGGCCCAAGTGCCGTCGGTCACAGTGACCGTTCCATTTCCGTCAAGAACGCCGATTATGCCGTAGACATCGGTTACCAAGCCGCCGTTGATGGTCAGCATTCCCGTGCCATAAACGCCGACTTGGAGTTCAGCACTATTGGCCCAAGTGCCGCCGGTTACGGTGGCGGTTCCACTGGAACCGATTTGATTGCCAATGATGCCGTAGGTATCGGTCACCGAGCCGCCGTCGATTTTTAGAGTTCCTGTGCCGGAGTTACCTACAAAAAAGTAGGAGGAATTCGAAAGCGAACCTCTGATGACGAGCCCCCCGGTATCAATGGCGGTCGTGCCGGTGTAACGGCTGGTGCCCGTAAGGGTGGTGGTGCCGCTGCCGAGCTGGTTGACGGTGAGGTTGCCGGTCAGATTCGAGGCGAACGTGTAATCGCCCGTGTGGTTGAAGTTCACCGTGGCCGTGCCGCTGCCGCCGGTGATGAAGGTGGCATTGAGCGTACCCGCCGTGCCGCCGGTTCCAAGGTTGAGCGTGCCCTTGGAGCCCGCGTTATTGGCGATCAGCATGGTGCCGGTGCTGATCGTTCCCCCGGCGAGGTTCAAAGTGCCCATCCCGGAATTGCCGAGAATGAAAATGCCGTTGCTAAGCGTATTCCACGTGCCGCCGGTAACCGTCGCGGTTGCGGTGCCGCCATATACGCCGAGGAAAACGCCGTAGTCGGTAATCATCCCGCCGCTCATCGTCAAATTGCCCGTGCCTTGGTTTCCGAAATAGATGGCTCGGGAACTGTTCCACGTGCCGCTGGTGATGTTCACCGCGCCATTGCCGGTATAGCCGATGTTGGCTGTCCCATTGATGACAAGGCCGCCAGCGATGGTCAACGTGGGAACAGGGTCGCCGGGGTTATTGACGGTGAGAGTGTTCGAACCGATGTTGATCCAGGTGTCGTAGGAGACGGTGAGGTCGGAAGAGATGGTTGTGTCAGCATGGGCCGCCGGGATCAGCGCGGCCAACACCGCTGTGGAACCCATGAAACCGATTCGTTTCCACAAAGAGGAACAGGCGCGAAACAATGTTTTCCGATGCGGGTGTGAAATGGCGTTTGTTTTCATCGCAAGAGGCGGTTTTTGGGGGGCCGTAACGGAGAATTAGTACGGCAAAAACCCTCTTATAAAGAAAACTTATGAGGATTCAATCAAATTGACTATGAGTGAATCATCCTTCCTCGCGTCTCCTGCTCAACCCTCCCCGCGCGTGGAGGGCGAGTGAGGGTCGAAGCGGTACCCCTCGCCCCACACGGTAACGATATATTGCGGCGATTGGGGGTCATTTTCCAACTTTTGCCGCAGCCAGGAGATATGCACATCCACCGTGCGCATCGTGATAAAAGGCTGGTCTTTCCAAACCTCTTTGAGGATGTCCTCCCGCGAAAGGACTTTGCCGGGGCAACGAAGGAAAAGGCGCAAAAGCTCTTTTTCCTTGCCCGAGAGCCGGACGGATTCCCCGCTCTTGAAAAACTTCCCGGCGGTGAAATCGGCCGTGAAATCGCCGATCTCCACGTTCGTCGCGGGCGCCGGTTCATCCCTGCAAATGCGCCGCAGCAACGCCTGGATGCGGGCCAGCAGTTCATCGGGATCGTAGGGTTTGGGCAGGTAATCGTCCGCGCCGATCCGGAGCCCATGCACCCGGTCGTCCACCCGCCCGCGCGCCGTCAGCATCAAAATGGCGCCGCCGTAGCCGTGTTCGCGAACGTACTGGCACAATTCGAAGCCCCCCATGCCGGGCAGCATCACATCCAGGATCAGCAAATCGAAAGCTTCCGTCATCGCCTTCTCCATACCGGCGTTGCCGTCGTGGACCACCTCCACGCTGTAACCCTCCGCTCCCAGCAAATCCGCGATGACCATCGCCACGCCGGGTTCGTCTTCGACAAGTAAAATTCTCATAGGTCTCCTTTCTCTACGGTTGCAGCGGGCAGCCGGACGGTGAAAGCACTCCCGCGGCCCACCTCGCTGGCCACGGAAACCGTGCCGCCGTGCGCTTCCACGATTTGACGCACCAGACCCAGCCCCAGGCCGGTGCCTCGAATTTGCCCCGTCTTGGCGGCGGCCCCGCGAAAGAACGGCTCGAAGATGCTCTCCAGTTCGCCAGCCGGGATGCCGGGGCCGCGATCGGAAACCACCACCTTCACCATGGCGTGGTCATGTTCGTTCACCGCCCCCGCTTTGATGCCGATCCATTTCCCTGCCCCCGCGTGCTTGGCGGCATTCGAGACGAGATTGCGAAACACCCTCTTCAGGGCGGCCTCGTCCCCCATCACCGGCGGCAGGCAGGGTGCGATTTGCCGCTCCACCTCGCATTGGGCGGCGGCGGTGTCCTCCTCGGCTCGCGCCATGGCGCTGGCCAGGACCCCCTCGATGGCCACGGCCTTGAAATCCAGCTTGGTCCGGTTGCGCTGTTTGCTCGCCAATTCCAGCACCTGCTCGATCATTTCGGTAAGCTGCTCGGCATGTTGCGAAATTAACCGCGTATAGGTGGCGATGCGGTGGGGCTCCTGGACGATGCCGCGCCCCAAATTGTGAGCCGCGCCGCGAATGACCGTCAGCGGGGTATAAAGCTCATGCGAAACATTGGCCACGAAATTCAACTGCTCACGGGCTAGCTCCTGCGCTTGCCGCGCATGGCGGATCAACATCACGCCCGTCACGAAAAGCAGCCCGATCAACGCCGTGGCGACCGCGAAATTGCGGTAGCGCGCCGCCGCGATCAAATTTTCCAGAGCGCCCGCGGGCTGCCAAATTTCCAGCGTCCATGCATCCCGTTGCTTGGCCCTTTCCTGCGGGTTGAATTCCACTGAAACCAGGGAGACGCCCGCATCCCGCGCCGCGCCCGGCTCCGAGGAAAAGACGATTTTTCCGGGGGACTTCCCGGCTCTGATCTGGAGGCGCGCAAAGCGTCGCCCATCGGCATTCAAGTATTCCGACATTAACTCCGGCATCCAGGTATTGCGCAGGTAAGCGAGATCGAGTTCAAAAATGACCCATTCCTTTTCCATGGACGCGGGTTCCTGGTCACGGTCCGGCCCGCGGTCCATCCCCGCCGGGCCTGGGCCCGGGCCAAATCTCGGTCCCAGCCTCGAGCCATGGCCCGATCCAAAGCCCGGTCCGTGGTCACGCCACGGGCCATTCGTAACGGGAACGGCAAAGACAACACCGTAAGTATGATCCAAAGCGATTTTGTCATTGCCGGGGAAAGGGGAAAACGCCCCGCCCCCATGGAAAAGTTTTGGGAACGGTACGCCATTCCGTTCCCGATCCGGAAAGCCAAATGCGCCATGCGGTCCCATCCGGTTGCCGGGGCCGCCGTGGCGCTCGAAGTCGTTTTTGCCGGAAAGCTGGTCGAGATCCCATCCCGGCGGGATCTCGATTTCATCCACCGCCCCCGTTTTGAAATCCAAATGATAAAGATGCAGCCCGTCTTCTCCCATTTTTGCGACCGCCGTGCGGCTGAAAAGCGGCCTTCGGCTTTCGGAGATCCATTTTTTGACGCATTCGGAATAGACCTGCTTCCAATCCTGGTCCTTAAAATCCCGCGTATCGGGGAGAAAGCGGGAGCAGCTCTCCTTAAGTTCGAAATCGAAAGCGCGGGCGATTAGCCCCGCTTGGTTTTCCAAGTTTTCCTGGATCTGGATCATCTCCGCCCGCGCCACCTCCGCGGTTCCGCGATATTGCCACCAAGCCAGGACGCCACACAAAAAGACCAGCAGGGCGAAGAACGTCCATGCATTCAGGCCGGGCTTGAAAATGGGCTTCATGGGTCGCTGGGAGGCAAGCGCCCAATGTTCCCGGCTCGACCGCGAGGTGAATCACGGCCTCCGTTTGATAATCGCACGGCCGGACGCTGGCGCAGACTGCAGAAATACGCCTTCGCCGCCGACTTGTCATTCCTATTCCGAGCCGCGGAAACTTTAACAATTCTTAACAAGACACACTCTTCGTCAAAACCGCCGCGCAGGGTTTAGGCATCCCTCCCGCCGCCATTATGCCGAGTAGGCTAGTGTGTTGGCATTGACAGCCAGTTTCAACGGCTTGCCCTCGATATAGTTTGCGCATTCCTGGATAATCCAATCCGTCATGCGCGCGATCTCTTTGCCCTTGGAGCCGGCGATATGCGGCGTCAGCACCACATTGGGCATGTGATAAAGGGGCGAACCCTCCAGGGGAGGCTCCGAAAGAGTCACGTCCAGGATGGCCGTGATATCGGGCCGGCGCTGGAGCACTTCGATCATTTCATCTTCCTTTACCAGCACGCCTCGGGAGGTGTTGATGAAGGTGGAGAAGGGCTTCATGGATTCCAGCAGCTTTCCCGTGATTAAGCCGGCCGTTTCCTTCAACGCCGGGGTGTGTACGGTGACGACATCCGACTGGGCAAAGAGAGCCTCCAGGCTGGTCTTTTGAAGGTCGTACTTTTGCAAAGAGGCTTCTTTGACAAACGGGTCGTACACGAGCTTCTGCACGTCAAAAGGCATCAGCAGTTCGCACAATTTTGTGCCGATCGTTCCCAAAGAAATAATGCCAACCGTCGCTCCGTAGAGCCCGGTGATGGGCAGTTCCTGGAACCCTTTGGCATTGGGGATGGAATGCAGTTGCTGGTGATGTTGCCAGCCTTGCTTCAAGGCAAAGATAATCTGCGACAAGGTAAATTCCGCGACAGGAATGGCATTGGGGATATTGGCGCTAATGACGGTGATCCCACGTTCGAGCAGAGGGCCGGCAAAGGATTTGACGGAGCCGGCCGCATAGAACACCGCTTTGAGCTTGGGCAGGTGGTCGAGTTCCCGGGAAGTGAGGCTGGGCATGCCCCAGGTGGAGAATAGCAGTTCGGTGTTTGCCAGGAGTTCCTGATGCTCGCAAACATCGCCCGCCCATATCCACTCCGGGATGTCCACGATCTCGCGAAGCCTGGAGCGGTGCTGCTCCGTCCAGACGGAGTCGAACATGAGGCGGTCTTGCATGGCAAACAAGCCCTGCCTGCGACGCGCCGGAGAACCCATGCCTGGTTCTGCGGCAAGTTCCGGAGTTTCAGAGCGTATTTGCGACGTAATGGGCATGACGGTTTCCTGGGAAGGGGATCGATCCCGCCAGCCAAAACTGGCGGGATCGTTTTGCGGTTGATTTTTATTTCGACGTGCGGCGGCGCAGGCGTTGACCGAGGGAAAGGCACCCGATGCCGCCTACGATCATGGCCCATGTGCTGGGTTCGGGCACAACCGTCAGCGTTACATCGTTGTAGACATTGTCTCCGCCGGCATTCGCCGCGTAATTCAAAAGGTAGTCCAAGCCATCCACCGTGAACTCATAGGTGCTGCCGGAGGGGGCGGTGAAAGTGCTGCCGCTCGTAATGATGGTTGAGAAATACCCGAGGGTGGTGTCGCTGCCGATGTTCTCAATCAGCGTGATGGAATTGCCGAGGCTCAGCCCGGTGAGGGTGCTCAGATCGAGTGTGCCTGCGAGGTTGACGTTCCCGCTGACCTTCACCTGGTCGTAGGTCGCCCCCGCGGTGCTTCCCGTCACCTCCGCCACGAGTTTGGAGTTGCCGTCCATCGTGAAGCTGCCATTCACCGTCGTGATCCCGGGACTGTTGCCGGGCGAAAGAGTGCCGCTGGTGAGCGCAAGATTGCCGGTGACGGTGCCGGAGCCCTTGAGCAACCCGTTGACGTCCACGTTCCCGTCCACGGTGCCGTTATTATTGAGGATAGCACCGGTGGAGACAGCCAGGTTCGCGGTGGATGTGGTGGTGCCCGTTAAGGTGGTGCTTCCTCCGGCAACCGTCACGCTGCTGGCGACGTTGTGCCCGCTCAGGGTGCTGTTGCCGTAGAGCTGGGTCGCCCCCAGCGTCAGGCCCGTGCCGTTGACGGTGCCGCTGTTGACCGTGGTGGTGCCGGCGACGGAACCAGACCCGCTTAAGACCTTGCCGCTTTGCACGGTGAGGCCGCCGGTGATGGAACCGTTATCGAGGATATTCCCGTTGAAGGCCGCGGCGGCTGCAGTCGCCCCGTTATTGACGGTCACATCATTGGCGAAGGTAAGCCCCCCCGTGATGACGCCGCTATTGACCACCGCGCCGCTGACAGTGCCAGCGCCGCCCAGGGTGCCGGAAGTGGCGATGCCCACCGCGCTGCTGGCTCCGAGCGAGCCGTTGACATCGAGACGCCCCTCGGAAACCGTGGTGGTGCCCAGGTAAGTATTAGCGCCATTCAGCACCACCGTGGTGGAGGAGCCCGTTTTGGTCACCGTGCTGGCCGCCGTGCCGCTGGAAAGGGCGCTATTGATCGTGCCGCTGATGAGCGAAGCGGAGACCGCGCCGCCGTCGGTGCCTGCCAGCACGAGTCCTTGAGCCCCGGTAATCACGCCCGAAGCCGTGGATGAGCCGAGGACCAGGCCGCCGCCCGCTTTGGCCGCATACGAACTGACATCGAGCGTGCCGCCTGCGTCCACTGTGATGGCTCCCGAGGTGGTCAGCGCGGAGCCTGAAACTTTCACCGCCCCGTTTTTGACGGTGAGATTTCCGAGAGTGCTATTGGTCGTTAGCACCGCTGCGGAGCCGGTCGTGGCGGCACCGGTGTAAAGCACCGTCGAAGTGGTGGCGAAGGTGTTGGTGCCGGACAGGTTGATCGTGGCTCCGTTGCCGCCGCTAAGCTGCAAGGTGACTCCGGCTCCGATAGTCGTCTGGGTAGAGGCCGGTGAAAGGTCGATTTGCTGCAACTTGTACACGCCCCCAGCCGTGGACGATGTAATAAAGTATTTTGCCGTTCCGCCGGAGGTGTTGGGAGCCCATGCCGCAACGTAGGCGGAGGCGTCGAAGGTGTGGCCGGCCAGGTCCAGTTCATATTCGGAATTGTTGCCGCTCCCCGCCCCGTAGTTCGACTGGATCGGGGTAACGCTGGTGCCGGTCTTGGTCAGGTTGCTGCCCAAGACGATTTTTTGACGGACACCGTCATAGGCCACCCCAAAGCCGATCCCCGTGGCCTGAAGGGCCGCGGTGCTGCTGGTCTTGAACGTGTTGGTGGTGGTTCCGCTATGGGACCAGGTGCGCGCTTGCAGAATACCAGCTCCGGTGGTGTCGATGGTGATGACGCCATTATTGACACTGACGCAGAAGCTGGGATTCTGGGTCAGTGTTACTCCCGAGCCGACGGTGATATTGTTGGCGTAAATTTCGTTAAGGGTATTATTGCCGCCAATAATTAAGCCGCCGGTGGCGATGAATGTGCCGTTGATGCTCAAGCGGCCGCGGCTGTAGCTGTCAATTGGATCGGCCAGCCGGATGGTGCCCGACGCCATGGTTATGTTTCCGTTAATGATCGCGCTGTTGGCCGAGTAATGATTTCCCCCGACCAAAACTCCCAGCAAGCCGCCTGAAATGGTAATGTTGCCGACCAAGGTCGGGGAACCGCCGCTGCTGCTGCCACCAACCTGGAAATTGAGAACACCGCCACTGTTGATTGTCATACCACCGGACGCCGTGAAGTAGGTATATCCAGTATTATTAGTGGTGGTGGAATCACCAACCCTTAGTTCCGCCGTGCCGCTGGTTGCGCCAAGCACGATTGCACTGCTTACAGTGAGCCCCGCAGTGCCGGTGACAAAGAGCTGGTTTAAACCAGCGGAGGTCTGGGTCATCGTCAGGCTGGCAATCGTGCCGGTCGTGGCCGTGTTGTCGTAAGTCACCGTGCGAGTGCCGGTGGACACATTGCCCAAGGTGACGGAGCCTCCAAGGACGGGAGTCGAATCCCAGTTGGCGGAGGACCAAAGGCCGGTGGTGCCGGTCCAAGTGGAAGTGGCCGCTTGTGATGTGACGGGAAATGCACCGGAAAATGCGCCAACCAGTGTCAATGCGACCAGGGCGGCGGATGAATTACGCGAATGACGGAATTTCGGGGTTTTCATGGGTTTACTCGGGGTTTTTTGGTGAACGAGGGTTCTTTGCAGGGAAAATAAGACCTGGGTGCCCGCCTTCAAGGAGTAGGTTAAATTACTCAGTTAAGTTCGCTGACTGTCAGCGGGGCGTCCGGCGCGTTGCCGATTTGAATGCGCCGGCCGTCGGTGAAGGTGACTTCAATGCGGTCGGTGCCGGTGACGCTGCGGATGGGGGATTTTTCCCCAGGTTTTAGCGGGATGAGCAGGGTAAGGAATTGTTTCACGCCGGTGCCTTTGAGGGTGTGCACCACGGTAGTGTTGGGCTTGCGCGGCGGCACGGAATCCTTGAGGACGACCCACCCGAGAATTTCCGGCTCTTCCTGGGCGGTGACGCTGCGCACTTCCACCCCTTCGCGGTCGAGCGGAACAATGGCCAGGTTCGCCAAGCCCTCATCCCGAGTCTCCACGGCTCCCGTGGCCTCATCATACTGAGTATTCGTGCTGCCAACCTGCCAGCGCGCCTGGTAGGTGTGCTCGGCGACGTCGGCGGGCGCAAGCGTGTCGCGCACGGCGTAGATGCCGGGTTTGAGGAAAAAGACTTCCCGTTTTTGCGCGGCGATTTTCTTGCGCTCGGGGCCGTAGCCGTTGTCATAGGTTTGCCGGGCGTAATCGTAGGCGGGCGTGCTCGTCCAGCCCGCGTTGATGGGGTGCTGCGAGACGTACTGGGGGTCTTTGTCATGCCCTTCCGGCACCCATTGCTCCGGAACGTTCTGGCCCAGGCCGTCCACCACCACGCAGTTGTGGCTTTGGGTGGAAATGGACCATTCGCGCCATTTGCTTTTCTCGTAACTGCCGCCCCCGTTGTCCAGGAGCAGGCGGCGGCCCCAGGCCCACAGGACGACCTCCAGTGCGCTGTTGTGGCTGTGGCCGCTGCCTGCGGGACCGGCTCGGAAGACGAGATAGTTGTCGGTTCGGCCCCAGCCGGAGCGCATGACGGCGAACCCGGCCCAGTCAAAAAACAGCGAGGCGGCGGCAGGCGCTTTGCCCTCCTGGCCGTTGGTCAAAGCCCAGCGGAAATCGGCCCGCTCGGGGAAAAGCTTCACCGCTTTTTGGTAAAGATAGTTGGCCGATACCCCCCAGGAATCGTTGAACATCGGCAGCGAGCGGTCCGGCGTCATCAGCCCGAGCATGTAGTCATAAGCTTTCTCCACGCAACCGGTCAGAGCGGCGGGGATTTCGTCCTGGTGGCCGGTGATCCGCGCCACATCCACGATCTTCAGGAAGTTTTCCAGCGCCACGTTGTGATAGCCGGGAGTGAGTTCAACCTGGGCTCCGTCGGGCAAAAACTGGCGCGTGGCCTCGGGTGTGAGTCGCTCGACGGCGGTGGTGCGCCATCCCTTGGCTTCGCGAAGTTCGGGGAAAAGCGCGCCGACGCTATACAATCCCGACATCGCCATGGTGAGGTGGTTGCCCTGGTCCTCCACGCCGTATTTTTGCAGATACCGGCCATGGTCGAGGCACGAACGGACCAACAACAATACGTCGGCGTCCGTGAACGACGGGGACAAAAGGAAGCGGTGGTAGGCCGTGGGCCAGGAATCGCCCATGCGCAATCCCGCCTCGATGGGCCGCCAGGCCGAGCCGGGCCGCCAGTCGTCCATGGTCGGGATGTTGGCCCATTGGGCGACCCACGAGCGCAGTTGGCTTACGAAAGTTTCCGCGTACCGCTCGTCGCCCGTGGCGGCGTAAGCGCCCCCCAAATCGTCCCAAAACGCCATCCGGTTGAGCTGCCACACCCACTCATTGTTGGGCGGCATGTCGGGCGTTTTGCCGGTGGGATCGTAGGCCCAGTCGATTTTCCCCTCCGGGAAGGTGTGCAGCAAATTCACATAGCCGCCTTGCAGCTTCCCGGCCACGGCGTTATCGGCCACCTTGCGGTCGAAGCCGCGCACCGTCGCTCCCTTTTCGTGCGGATCAACGGTCCACGGGACGGAGGTGCGCTGGCGCAGGTAAGCGGCCCACTCGTGCGTCGCGAGGTTGTAGTCGCCCGCGTCGAGCGCGCTTTTCACCGGGGCTAAATCTGACAGCGAAAGATCCAGCGCGGCAAAGACTTCCTTCTCATCCGCCGTGGCCGCGCGATGCTCGACGACCGTTGCGTTCGGATTTTGGGTCTGGAGAGTGTGGAGGGAGCGGAGGGCGGCCGGGGCGGTGAGCAACAGGATGGTGGCGGCAAAAGTTCCCAGAAGGAGAGAAGGGGGTCGGTTCATGGCTCGTCTTTGAATTGAAGCCACAATTTCCCCCCAGTTGATTTTGATGTCAAAAAGGGGGTGAGCTTACTCAGTTTAGATTTATGATTCTCCAGTATTATTAGATATTTGTGAATCGGCGCCAAGCGGCGGAATGAAATGCTTTGCGCCGCCGAGTTTCTTCCATTCGCGGTAGACCAGGAAGATGAAAAAAGCGTAACCGGCAGCGCAGGTGATGTTCCAAAACGGCAGGTAGCGGTAGCAAAAATCCGGCGTCGCGGGGTGCAGCCGTTTCATCAAGTCGAGGTAGCCGCCGCAAAGCACGCCGCCCACCATCATCCCCACGGAGCGCAGCAGAGCGTTGGCCGAGCCGAACTGCCCGTACCGGCTGGCGGGAAACAACCGCATCATCGTAATCGGTTCCGCCGCGCCATTGAGCGCGATAAAGGGCAGCCACAGCGAGCTGAGCCCGATGAAAAACCAGGCGACGGTCTCCGCCGACATATAGGGGCGCGCCATGGCAAAGAAAACGCCCAGCGGCCCCACCACCATCACTTGTACGGCGCTGGCCAGCAGCAGCACGCGCAGCGGGTGCACGCGGTCGGTAATCATCCCGGCGGGGTAGAGCAGCAGCAGCCCCACCACACCACAGACGCCGTTGACCTTCCCGATAAAGTCGAGCCCCAGCCCGAGGTATTTGGTTTGATAAAGCAGCCCGTAGGACCCCGAAACCCACCCCATGGCCACGAACACATTGCCGAGGAAAATGTACCAATAAAAGCGGTGCGTGAAGCACTCCACGGCATAGGTTTTAACCGCCGAAACGAACCCCGAGCGGTTGTCGATGTTGGGCGGCGGGGGAGGGTATTCGCCTTCGCGGACCTTCCAGCACACCACGGCGAAAGCCACCAGATAAAGCAGCCCGGCCCCGAGGAAGATCTGCTGCATATGGGTGTTGGCGTAGCGGAGAACGAAGTAATTATAGACCGCCCCCGCGCCCACCCCGACCATGCGGAAGCTCACCATAAAGCGCGCCAGGTATGCCTGCGGCACGGTGTCGTTGAAGAGGCAGTAGTAAGCCGAGGAGACGAACATGTTGAAGAACTGGAAACAGATCAGGAACACGCCAATGACCGCGATGAGCACTGTGGTGGAGGCCACCCGCCCGCCCAGCACCGCGTTCCCCACCCACGCGCCGATCGGTTCCGCATAGCCGAGCAACACCAGGAAGAGCACCAGGAAGGGGGTGGCGGCGGCCAGGAAGGGAATGCGCCGCCCCCATTTGCTGCGAAAGCGGTCGCTGCGAAAATTGATGATCGGGTTGATCGTCGCCCCCATGATGTTGGGGATGGTGAGCATTAACAGACCCACGATCCAGTTCGGTGCGCCGATGTCGCGGAGCTTCAAGGGGAGAATGTTGGGCACCACCGTCTCCATTAGCGTGAAGCAAAAGTCCCCCCACAGCAGGTAGAGAAAGAGGGTGATGAGCCCGGCTTTGGTGTACTTGAGCGTGCCGACCTGGAGGCGGTTCGGATCGTGCGGATCTGCCAAGTCGTTTTTGAGTTCGCTGGTGAGGGAGTGGTTCATGAAGGAGGGATGGATGGCTGGGAGGTTCAGCGCATCGCGCGGAAGGCATTGGCGGCGGCCTCGTATTTTTGGAGCAGCGCGGCTTCCTCCGGCGACAGCGTGAGCGGCTGGCTGGGGGTGGGGAGAAATTGGAAGTAAGCCACCACCCCCTCGTGGCTGGCCGCCATCGGCAGCATGGAGTCGACGGCAACCCAGACGCCCGTGGTGCCGCTGGCGTAATAGAAGCAGTCGGCGCCCTTGAGCTTCACCACGCCTTTGAAGTTTGCCGGGACGACGTTTTCAACGAAAAGAAAACCGTTCGTGTAACAGGGGTACGGCGGAAACATGGGGATGTATCTGTCAATCTGGAGTCCGGCGGGCGTGGTTGTCAGCAAATATTCGCCCTTCTGGTCAAACCGCTTCGAGGTTCCGCTTTTGTAGTAGATCGTCACGCGCTTAAGGTCGCCGGATTTGACGGTCTCGATGGCGGCGGGCAAATCGGTTTGCGCGGCAGGCACCCCGGGCGTTTCCAACGTGACGACCCACCGGCCGTTGGCGGGCACCGGGGCAACGTAGGGCGCTCTGGGCGCGGCGGGCTCCTGCGCCCGGACCGCCGGGAGCGAGCACACCAGCAAGCATGCAAATAGACGAAGCATTTTCATTCGGAAACCACCTCCAGTTGTCGATCCACCACCCGGCCCGTATAGCGGTCGATGGCCACGTGAAGCCAATAGTGGCGCTCGCCCTCGACTAGAAATTGATCCAGAGAACCGGCGGTGGCGGGGTATTTGCCCACCTGGGCCACGAGGTCGATCATCAGATTCCAGGTGCGCGTGTTGGAGCAGTCCGCCAGCGCGCGGATCACGGATTCCCGCTCGGTCTTGAGCTTGGAAATGCCATCCACGGCGCTCTGGTTCATCAACCGGCCCACCAGTTCCTGGCGGCTCGCGAAGGGGGTCGCCTGGGAAAGCGCCGCAACGGCCGAGGCGACGGCTTTCGCGTTGGCCGGGGAAACCGTGGTGCCGGAAACGCCGCTCGCCTGCGTGGCGCCCGCGAGCACCGCGGCCAGCACCTTGGGCTGTCGCGTATTCGGTGTGATTCGGCCGCCGAGCAGGCGCTGGCTGCCCTGGAGCGAAAAGAGATCGAGCAAAGCGGCGTCCGCGCTGTAGGGCGAAAAAAGATCGAGCGTTTTCCACGGCATATCGCGGAAGGCGTAGCCCAGCTCGCCCACGGAGCGGAAGGGCCGGTTCAAGATCACGGGCCGCGCCGCCGTGCCGGAAGTGTAGAGAGGGCTCTGCGAGGTCGCCAGCGTGCTCCAGGAGTAAACCGAGTCCCCCGGGCGCGCTTTGCCGTCGGGGTCGAAGTAATACGGCTTGGCCCCATTGACGGTGGCGGGATCGGCGCTCACTCCGCTAAAGACGGCATCGGCGGGATCGTTCACCGCCCACAAATCGCTGCGATACGTGCCACCCGGCACGGTTTGGTTGGTGTTGGCGGTCGTCCAGGCCACAAACGGGTCGTTCTGAAAAATATACGCCACCGTGCTGTTGTAGGATGGAGTAAGGCTCTTCACCGGGTTGGGATCAAGCTGGGCGTAGCCCGATCCGAAGCGGTAGGTGCGCGGGTCCGGTTTCGGAAAGGAGCTCCACCCCGGCGACATGGTATTGTGAAAATAATGCCAGACCCCCTGCCGGAAGCCGGTCTGGATGTCCGTGCGGTCCTGCCCCACAAACGTGGCGTAAGTCTGGAAAGCGCCGGAGGGATCTTGGAATTGCAGGCGGTAGACGACGGAGAACGGGAACAGCAGGGCTGTGTTCCAGTTTGGCGCGCCTGTCTCCGGCTGCTCGGCCATGACTTTGGACCATGTGAGCGTCCCCGAAGTCACAAGGGAGTTATCGGGGAAGGAGTTCATGGTGAAAACCGACAGGGTGCCGCTTAAAGCGGGTTCCCGGTAATCCGACTTGGCCGCCGAAAAGGGGCCGATCACCCCGGACCCCGACGCGATATCGCTAAAACGCTGGACGGGCGAGCCGGTGGTCCACTGCGCGTTGGCAATATCGTAGTACCAGTAGCCCTTGGTAGTATTGGGACTGCTACCCACAATGCCTACAACGCCCACCCGGTACCAGTCGGAGTTCTGAATGCTTTTGCTGTCCGAAACCGGCGAGAGCTGGAAAGCCGAGGGGTACGCCCCGGTATTGGAGGCCAAAAGCTGGTGGGGGTTCCAGAGCACAAAGCCGCAGGAAAAAGTATAGGGAAGGCTATAGTTGACGCTTGTCCCGGTGACGCGGCATACGAATTTGTCGATGTAGGGGAGATCCTCGATTCCATAAACGCAGTCGCCCGTGGGCGTGTAGGTGATGGTGGTGGGGTAGTTGTCCGAGTCCCACTGATCGATGATGTTCGCCCCGATGCGCAGGAGTTGCAGGGTCTTCTTTGCGTCGGGATCGTCAAAGCTCGCGAGGGAATACCCCTGGGAGCCTTGCAGCAGATCGCTGCGCACATTGCCCTTGCCCAGCGAGCCCTGGGAGATCCCGGCCTGGAGCAGTTCGAAGAAATCGGGCTCGCGTTTTTGCGTGGCGACATCGGCCAGCGACATCATGCCGCCCGCGCCGGAATTGCCCATGCCGTGCCGGTAAACCGTGCTGGCGGTGGGGTAGCTCCAGTGGCGGAACGCGCCATTGGAATCGCTCACAGGGTCGAGGCCAAAGTAGCGCGCGATGTCGTCCTTGTCCTGGTTGCTCAGGGAACTCGCGCCCTGCATTTTTTCCAGCAGCGCGAGCTTCTCCAGCGGGAAGCGGTTCTTCACCAGCGGCTCGCCGGTGAGCGCCTGGCTGCCGTCGAAGCGGGTGAAGGTGCCGCTGACTTTGACGCCGAAAATGGCGGGCGGGTTGTAGTCGGTGCTATTGACGCCGGTGCCGGTGCAAACGGGGCCGTTGACCTCGCGGGAGAAGGTGCCCAGGTATTGCAACGCGCCCTGGAGCTGCGCCTGCTCGGCGGGGGTGGCGCCGATGCCGAGCAGCAGTTGGATGAGCTGCTGCCGGTTGAGAATGGCGTGATCGGTGTTGCCGTTATACGTGGCCGTGCCGGAGAGGTTCAGGAACTGCGTGGAGCTGGAGGTGGCCCAGCTCTGGAAGCGCGCGGCGGCGGCGGAGTCGAAAGTAAAGGCGGAGAAAGTTCCCGTGGGCTGCGCGGTGGCGTAGTTGCGCCAGCCCACGAGCTGATTGATTTGGGAAGCCGTCAGCGCCAGTTGCGTCAAGTCCGCATAGGCAATGCCGCCCTTCGGCCCAGATTGGTCCGCCGTGGAAGTGGACGGGTAACCCGCCGCGTTGACATCCAGCAGCCCGCCCTCGTCGTAAATGGCGTAGGCATAGCGGCCGATGGCGTAGTTGGCATTGCCGGAGGCGGGGTCGGCCAGCGAGCGGCTCCACACCGAGGCCGCCGCCGTGCCGCTGCGCGTCACGATCACCCAATCCGGCGCGGTGAAGCTCGCATCCGGCGTGGGGTCGCCCACGGTGCCCGTGGTTTGCAGCGGCAGCAGATAATGCAAGTTCCAGCGCGGGAGCGGCACCGAGCGGCCGTTGAGCGAAGTCCCGGAAGTGGCCGCGTTGACCGCGCGCGTGGCGGCATCGTTGTGGTTGCTCGTGCGGAGCAGGTTGGCCAGCGTGCCCGAGAGGAAGGTCTGCCGCTGTGGAACGGCGTAGGCTGCCGAAACCGGAATATACAAAGCGGTGGTGCCCGAGCCGTTGAGGGTGGAATGGCTGACGATCTCGCCTTTGAGATCGTCCACCACGAGGTCGAGCGCCGTAGCGGCGAGCAGTTCCACTTTCGTGGAACCGGCGCTGAAGTTGGAAACCTGGCGTTCCGTCGCGGAGCGCGAGAAAAAGGCCACCAGCAGCCCGGCGGTCAAAACGACAAAGCAGAGCACCAGGAGCAAGGCCGCGCCTTGCATTTGCCGACGATGGGAGCCGCGTAAAGTCGTCATGGGCTAGTTCAGGTAAAAGAAACGCTCGTAAATCCGCACGGATGAAGCGGCGGGGTGGCTGAGCCCGGTTTCCCGCATGAGGGCGGCAACGTCCTTGGTTTTCTTGACCCACGTTTTTTGCATGGAGCCGGGCGAGCCGGAGGGCGTGTCCACCAGGCTCGCAATGGCGTTCCGGATATTCGCGATGCCGGTGGAGCGCCGGCTGCGGGTATCCATCAAGGCCAGGGTGACGACCACCGCTTTGACATCGTCAAGCCCCTGCGAAACCCACACGGCGGAACCGGTTGCGGCGTTGGTGCACTGGTAGGCGATTTGCGTGGTGGAGTCGTACCACCGGGAACCGATGCAAAAGCCCGCTTTCGCATCCGCCGTGGCGTCGGGCGCGGTGTTGGCGTCCAGGTTGTTGGAGCCGGTGGTGGAGGCCAGCACCGGCTTCAGGTTGAAGGTGCCGTCCCGCAACAGGAAGCAGAACTCCAGGCGGAACACCTGGTCGCCGATCACATCCCATTGATTGCTGGCCGTGGCGCTGGAGCTGGGGTTGGTGGTGTTGTTATAAGGATCGGCGATCGCCTGTGCAAAGGCGCTCTTGATCGACACGGGCAAGTGCTGTACCGAGGTGGCCAGGCCATCGCCAGCGGCTTGTGCCGAGGCGTCCATCCAGCGCAGCCCGCGGCCCAGGCGCTCCAATTCCACCCGCGTTCCGCCGCTCACGGAATCGCTCACGCGGTAACCCACGAGCGAGGCGCTGTTGAGCGAGGCCTCGGTCGTTGCCGCCACGTCTTGCGAGGCGATGTGCCCGGGCGCCTGGCTGTAAAAATAAAACGCGTCGTTCCCGTTCTGGCTTTGGAAGTAGTAGCTGACATCCCCCCGGCGGTACATCGCGGCAAAGTCATCGGCCATTTTGGCGAAGATCAACCGCGCCTGGTTGTCGGAATCCATCAACCGCGTGGCGTTGACCGTCGAGAGGGTGGCGCTGCTCACCAATTGATGCACCACCGTCACCAGCATCACCAGGATGCCCATGGAGATGATGAGTTCCAGCAACGTAAACCCAGG
Source organism: uncultured Chthoniobacteraceae bacterium (assembly GCA_964513965.1). Taxonomy (GTDB): domain Bacteria; phylum Verrucomicrobiota; class Verrucomicrobiia; order Chthoniobacterales; family Chthoniobacteraceae; genus UBA695. Next base: position 121,419 of record CAZEOO010000001.1, on the reverse strand, counting down.
CCGCACCGTCCGGGTGGGCGCTCTTCCGCCGCAAAACGGACCGGATGTGGGGTTGGCAACCATCGGAGGTAATCTAATTCCAGGCTTGCGACACTACCACGTCCGCCGAACCGCCCAGGGTGGAGGCGGAGGCTTGGGCGGGCCAGGAAAGCGTGACCCGCTGCACCGTTTCGCGGGTGGAAGGCATCCAGACCGCCTGCACCGCCGCTTTGTAGCGGGAGTCGGTTTGCAGCGCGGCGGAGACCGTCCCCTCGTCGTTGAAATAATACGTCTGCCCGGCCGTGGCATTCGTGGCGAGGCCAAAGCGGGGGGAGACCGTCGCGCCCGAGCCGGTGGCCTTGAGATCGGCGGCGATGGCGGTGATGAGGTTCATGGCCCCCGTCTGCGCCGTGGAACTGCGGCTGTTGCTTAACCCGATGGGCAGCATCCCGAGCATGGGCACCATCGTCAGCGAGGCCACGCCCAGCGCCATGACCACCTCCACCAACGAAAACGCGCCCAAAGATTTGCGGGATTTCATCATGGACGGAAGAGCGTGGTTTGCCCGGTGAGGCCGCTGATATTCAGGGCGATGATATTGGCTCCGGGGTCGATGCGGTTCCCGTGCGCTTCCTGGATGGCGATCTCCAGCACGGTGGCCGGGACAATGAGCGGACCGGCGTCGGAAATCGCCTCGCCGCGCGGGCTAAACTGCACCATCCCATTGGCCACGGGCACCCCGGCGGCGGTGCGAACCGGCCGCACGCCGAAAGTGTACTCCGCCCCCGCGTTCGTCTGCGGGTATTGCATGGAAAAGAAGAGCGGCTGCGATGTCAGGCCCACGATGTTCTGGTCTTTGATGATCCCCGCCGCGCGAGCGCCGATGGTCTGCGACGCCGCGTTGAAAATGTGCACGTTATTGACCTTGATGGGCTTGCCGATCACGACCAGCCGCGGGGGGGGAAGCGTCTGCGTGGAAAGGGTGCCCGCCGCCGCCTGGGCTTTGTTATAGATGCGGGTGCCGTCACGGGAGGCCATCGTGGCGATCACCACGCGGCCCACGCCGGGCACCGCCGGGGTTTGGGAAGGCTGGGTGTTGTCCTCTTCGAAAAAGCCGACCCACGTGTAGGTGTTGTTGGCCACCGCATACATCCGGGCTTGATCCAGCGCCCCCTGGATCGTGTAGGCGGCGCTGGTCAAATCGGCGGCGCCGCTCATCCCCTTGATGGCGGGCACCACCAGCGCCATGAGCAGTGCTACCAGCCCCATCGTCACCAAAAGTTCCAGCAGCGTAAACGCCGGAGCGTCTCGGCGGCAGGCCCGGAATGATGGCCGGAGAATTTTCATGGGAATATCAACGGGGCGGCCCTTTTGGGTGTGCCGGATCTACGCGGCGGGGCGCTCCTTAGGGATTGGTCGAAATCACCAAATCGTCAACATAGGCTTTGAGATTGGCTCCGGAGCCCGCCACCCAGCCGGTGACGAAACGAAACCGGTTGGATTGCAGGATCAGCCCCTCCGTTTCCGCTTTGGAAAGATTGAGGATCTCTTTGTCGTTCAACGCCACCGTGACGGTTTTTTCGGCTTGGTTGTATTTGAAGCTCAATTTGCTCCACGCCGTGGGATTGTAGGAAACCGCTTTGTCGGCAACCCCGGAAACCACGTCGCCCTTTTCGGGTCTGACCCACCAGCCGTACCCGCCGATACTCTGTTGGTAACCGTGTCCGATCATGAACGTGACGCCGTGTTCCTCGTCGGCGAAATCGATGCGGAAAGCGGTGTCGTCCGCCGCGAGTTTTAGGAAAACCGCAACCTCCGCGTTTTCGAGCGTCCGGCCCTGGAAACGGTGCCACGCGCTGGCGGCATCTTTGGGGTCCTGGTCGCTTTCCATCAAACACTGTTTGCCGCTATGGCTCGTCTCGTCCGAGATCTGCACCAGGAGCGACGAGCCATTATGGCTGCCCACCCAACCGCCGATCGAACTGGAGCCGATGCCCTGGCCCGCGGTATAGGCCGGGCTTTCAAAATCGGTGGCATAAACGACTTCCGCCGCCCGGACGCCGAGGGCTGGGGAGAGCAAAACGATGGCGCCGAGAGCCAGCCGCCGCAAGGATTGGAGGGATGCAATTTTCATAGCTTAAGGAAGGTGGAACTCCACCGTGTGGTGGATTGAGCGTAAATTACGCGCCCTTCTTTAAAGCTCAACGGCGATCTCTATTTACTCAGTTTAGATCCGGCCTGGGTTCTTACCGTTTTCCCCTCGAACCACAGCCCTTCGGTGTAAAGGTGGATGGGCACCTCGGGGATGCCGGTTTCGCTGCGCTGCATCATCCCATTGAGCAGATCGACCGCCGCGACCCCCGAGAGGAAGGAGTTTTGCCTCATGCCGCTAGCGGTCATGTCCTCTTGGTTCACGGCGATATCGGCATATCCCATATCCTCGGGCACCCGGATGCCGATATCCCCCAATACATTGTACATCAGCCAGTAGCCATGGCCGAGAATGCAGTCCACCTTATGTTTTTGAATCCAGCGGGCGATGCCTTTTTTGTCTTCGATTTTGAAACTCACGGGCGCCACCCTGTGCCTCGCGGGCACCTCCTGCATGGCCGCGTTGAAGCCGCCCTGGAAGTTCCACGCGGTGCGCCGGTTGATATCCTGGCTCAAGATCATCCCGATGCGTTGATACCCGAGGGCCAGGAGGTGCTCGACGGCCTTCGTCACCGTGCGAAATTGCGCGTTGGAGACGGTGTGCAGGATGGGGTAGTTATAGCTATAGCCAAAGCGCACGGCGCAGAACCGGGAGAAGTCGATGCGCAATTCCGCGCCGGGATTTTCGCTCGGCGCCAGCACCAGGCCCTTGATGCCTTTGCTGCGCAGCACCCGCATGATGGATTGCGGGTCGTAGCCGTACTCAGAGAGATTGATTTTTTCCAGAATATAGCCCAGTTCCGTCGCGCGATGGAGCGTACCCTCATAGTACTCCCGGTAGCCGCCAATGTAGAGATCGGCCGGATTGTGATGTCCATTGATCCAGCCGAGATTGCTCTGGTAGGCGGCGGGCCGCTCGCTGCGGCGGTAGGCCGAGAGCCCCACCAGCATCGGGTCCGGCGCGTAGCCGATCTCCTCCGCGATGGCTTTGATCCGCTCCCGGGTCGCCTTGGAAATGGAATGGTGATCGCGCAAAGCCAGCGAAACCGTCACGTGAGAGACGCCGGCGGCTTTGGCGATGTCGCGCTGGGTAATTCGGGGGGGCATCTTAACTGAGTAAGTTGTAACGTTGGTTGTCTGGCAAAGTCAAGAAATGCGTATCATCATCCAAGCGTTACATCTCCATTAGCCATGCCTGCCTCACCCTCCATTCAAATCGACGGCATCGAATTTCGACTCGAAGGCGATCCCGGCTCTTTCCGCGCCTACCTGCAAGCCGAAGAACTCGAACCCCGGCTCCACCTCGTTCACCTGCTGCTTGCAGCCGAGGAAGCCGCAGCGCCCTCGCCGCTCAAGCTGACCTGGAGCCAGCCGATTGTGGATACTCAGTATGAATGGACCCCGGCGTGCGGCCCCAGGCGGTGGCTCGAAGTCCCGTGGGAACAGCCGCTCCGCTCCAAAGCCACCGAGCAGGCCCCGGTCATCTGCCAATACAACCTTGAGCAGACCAACCGGATCACCTTCGCCTGTTCCGACGTGCTCAATCATATCGAAATGGCGTCAAGAATCCGCGAACAAGACGCCACGTTCGTCGCCTGCGTCGATTTCTTCGTCCAGCCCGTCGCCCCGCTGCGGGAATACCGGGCCACCCTGCGCGTGGACCGGCGGGCCATCCCTTACCACGAGGCGCTCGATCAAGTCCAGGCCTGGTGGGCGGCCATGCCCGGCATCGCCCCCGCGCCCGTTCCCGACCGTGGCCGCCTGCCCATGTACTCCACCTGGTACAGCTTTCACCAGGCGCTCACGGCCGCCGCCGTCGAGCACCAATGTGAACTGGCCAAGAGCTACGGCTGCGAGGCCGTCATCATCGACGACGGCTGGCAAACCGAGGACAACTCCGGCGGCTACGCCCATTGCGGCGACTGGGAGGTCGCCCCCTCCAAAATCCCCGACATGCGCGCTCACGTCGCCCGCATCCACGCCCTGGACATGCAGTGCCTCCTCTGGTTCTCCGTCCCCTTCATTGGAGAAAGCGACCGCGCCTTCCACCGTTTCGAAGGCAAGTATCTAACCAATGTTGCGTGGTGCAAGGCCCGCGTCCTCGACCCGCGCTTCCCCGAAGTGCGCGAATACCTCATCGGACTTTACGAAAAAGCCGTGCGCGAATGGGATTTCGACGGCCTCAAGCTCGACTTCGTGGACAGCTTTGCCCCCACCGCGGAGAACTACCAACAGCGCAACCCGGCCCACGACATCGACTCCGTGCCCGAGGCGGTGGACCGCCTCCTGCGCGACACCATGGCCCGGCTGCGCGCCATCAAGCCCGACATTCTCATCGAGTTCCGGCAAAGCTACGTCGGCCCGCTCATGCGCCATTACGGCAACCTGCTGCGCGCCGCGGATTGCCCCAACGACGCCGTCACCAACCGCACCCGCACTCTCGATATCCGCTTGATCGCGGGCAACACCGCCACCCATTCCGACATGCTCATGTGGTCCCCGGACGAGCCGGTGGAAAAGGCCGCGCTGCAATTGCTCAACATCCTCTTCGCCGTGCCGCAAATCTCCGTCAAGCTGGACGAAATCCCCGGCGACCACCAGCGAATGCTGCGCTTCTGGCTCCAGTTCTGGCGCGAGCATCGCGAGGTTCTTCTCGACGGGAAATTGGAACCGCACCATCCCGAGCTGCTCTACCCCTTCGTACTTGCCAAAACGGATAGCCGCTGGATCGGCGCGTTCTATTCCGAGGTCATCGCCCCCCTTTCCGGGCAACTCCCGGGCGAGTTCTGGCTCGTCAACGCCACGGCGCAAAAACGCCTTGTCATCGAGTGCGACGCCGACCAGGGAATCTACGAAACGCAAACCTTCAACGTCCTGGGCGAACCTCAATCTCGCGCCACCGTGTCGCTCACTTCCGGCGTAAGCGCATTCGCCGTTGCCCCATCCGGGCTGATCCATTTCAAGCGCACGCGAAAATAAAACGCGATCGCCGGTAAACCATCAACGCTTCAGCATCGCGGCAAGCGCCCGCGCCACGCTTCGGCGGGCCTGTGCCCCGGCTTGAACCACTCCGGCCCGGAGGCTATACTATAAGTTCACTTGCAAAGTTGTTCGTCTGACGGAAATTGAAAGATTCCGCTCTTTGGTGCCGCGGACTCATTGCCTCAACGGGGAATATCATCAAAACAAAATAAGTCAGTAGTCTGTGTGAGTCCGCGCGATATTGTTTCAGTCAAAAAGAGAGGCTAAAAGGACATCATTCACTGCTCCCCCATGTCCGGCAGAACTTCCATTTTGCAACAGACCCCGGAATCGCACCTTTGGTATGCCGTTCTGCGGGAGGGGTTTACTTTAATTGAGCTGTTGCTGGTGATTTCGATCATAACCCTCCTGACGGCGCTGGTGGCCCCCGCCGTCAATGGAATCCTGCAACCTTCGCAACTCACCCAGGGGGCGCACCTCGTCAGCGACCAACTTAGCCTCGCGCGGCAAACCGCTCTCTCCCGGAATCTAGTCACCGAAGTGCGCTTCTACCAGTTCGCCGATGCCGCCACCCCCGGGGAACAGGCCAACCAACCCGCCACGGGCAAATACCGGGCCATGCAAATGTTCCAAATCCAGGAATCAGGCTCGGCGGTTCCATTTTCCAAAATCCAGCGGCTTCCCGTTTCAGTGATGATCGACTCGGGCAGCACGCTTTCGAGTTTGATCGGGGCGGCCCAGGCGTCGCCCGGCATCCCCACCTTTTCCAACGGCTCCACGTTGAATTTTCAGCTCGCCCAAGTGGGTCTGAACTACAATGCCGCCTCTTTCCGGTTCCTTCCCAGCGGCGCGACGAACCTTTCCCCGCTGGCCTCCTCGAAATGGTTTTTGACGCTGCATAATGTGAAGGACGGCGACGGCCTGAGCTCGCCCCCTGCTAACTTTTTCACCATTCAAATCGATGCGTGCAATGGACACCTTAAAACATTCCGCCCATAGCGCCGGTGGCCAAAAGCTCAAGCTGGCGCCCACCGGGCTTCGCTCCGCGCGAGCTTTCAGCCTGGTTGAAATCACCGTGGCTATCGGGATTGTTGCCTTTGCTTTCATGGGCATCCTGGGGTTGATCCCCGTGGGGCTCAACACCTACCGCAAAACCATCGATCTTTCGGTGGGTTCGAATATCGCCCAAAAGGTGATCCGAGAAGCGCAGCAAACCGATTTCAGCACCCTGGTCGGCGCCAACACCGCGGCTTTTCAGCAATCCGCGACCCCCCGCTATTTCGACGAGCAGGGCACCGAATTGACGACGGCGACGGACGGGAACGCCAAGGCGATCTACCAGGTCAACACCTGCATCAACCCTTCCACGCCCATCATCGGCACCAACGGCACGAACAATCCCAACCTTGCGACCGTTACGGTGCAGATTGCCAACAACCCGGCCAACATCAACATCGACACGGACGCCACCACCCAGCTCTGGAAGGATTCCCGCGTTTCCATCGCCACCTACTCCGCCCTTGTCTCGCGCAATAAATGAGGTGCCCGCGTTACAAATCTGGGAATGGCGGTTTCACGCTCATTGAATTGCTCGTTTCAATGGGCATTCTCTCCATGCTGCTGATGGTGTTGATTTCCATGACCAACACCACCCAGCGCACGTGGACCAATACGACCGAAAAAATCGAACAATTCCGGGAGGCGCGCGAAGCGTTCGAATCCATGACCCGCCGCCTCAGCCTTGCCACGTTGAACACCTATTGGGACTACCACTACCCCAACAACGATACGAGCGCGGTGCCCGACGGCTACACGCGCCAGTCCGAGCTGCGCTTCATCTGCGGCTCTTCCGCCACGCTCACGGGAGCGGCCAACACCGCCACGCATGCCGTTTTTTTCCAGGCGCCGATGGGGTTCGTCAGCGACACGACTTATGCGAACCTCAACACGTTGCTCAACACCTGGGGCTATTTCATCGAGTTTTCCAACGACAATGCGGCGCGGCCCGATTTCATCAACAACATGGCCAGAAGCCCGGCGCCGCGCTACCGCTTCCGGCTCATGGAACTGATGGAACCCGGCGAGGCTCTGACGCTTTACAACGCCGAAATGGCAGCGGGCGGCAACAGCAAATACTCCGGCAACGACTGGTTTGCCACGCCGCTGGGCGCAACCAACCGGCCCGTGCGCGTGCTGGCGGAAAACATCGTGGCCCTGGTGCTGCTACCCAAACTCCCGCCCCAGGACGATTCCACGGGAACGCTGCTTTGCCCTAATTATTCCTACAATTCGGTAAAAACAAACGATGCCAACAGCGCCAACGTCAACGCCGCCATCAACTGGAAAAACCAGCTCCCGCCGGAAATTCAGGTGATTATGGTGGCCGTGGACGAAGTCTCCTACAATCGGTTCCAATCCGATACCGCCATGCCCGCCCTGGCCTCCGGGCTGTTCACCGACCCCGGCAAACTCACCGCTGACTTGGAGACGCTCCAAGCCAGCTTGAGCTCGCGCAAGCTCAATTACCGGGTCTTTACCACCACCATCGGCATCAAAGGGGCCAAATGGAGCCGCGAACAAACCAACTAGCCAGCCACTAGCCAGCCTATAGAGATTATGATCGCTTCCCCTGGAAAAAGGCCCATCCCCGCAGCTTTGATCCGGTGCAAAGGCACCGCGCTGGTTTTGGTGCTCTCGTTTTTGGTGCTGATTTCAGCGTTGGTTCTGGCCTTTTTATCCAGCATCACCTCGGAGCTTTCCGGGGCGAAAAACTACGCCGGAGAAATGAGCTCCAGCCAACTGGCCGACTCCGCCGTGCAAACCGTGATGGGCACCATCCGGCTGGCCACCTCGGGCAGCGCCAGCGACGGTTCCATCGCGGCCTGGGCCTCGCAGCCGGGAATGATCCGCACCTATAACAACCAGGGCAGCCCCATCGCTTATTACAAGCTCTATTCCTCGGACACGATGGTCGCGGCTTCCTACGATCCGGCCAACGACGTGGATACCCAATGGGCCGCCAAGCCCGCGCAATACGTCGATCTCAACGCCCCGGTAACCTCCGGCACCTCGGTCGTCTTTCCCATTGTCGACGGCAACAACATCAAGCCCATGACGGTTGGCGGCACCTCCGCGCTCACCTATTCCGCGGATGGCAGCACCGTGGATGTCACCGGGTTCTCCATCGACCCCGCCAAAGTCAGCTACAGCACCTCCCAACGCCTCTCCATCGCCAACACCCCCGTTCCCATGCCCGTGAAATGGATCTATATATTGAGGGACGGCACGCTGACGATCCCGACGGGCGTCGACGGCTCCGGGAAGAAGGTCAACTGGTCCGGCGCGCCCTCTGCCCAGATCCCCTCCGACTCAAATCCGATCGTTGGGCGCATCGCTTTCTGGACCGATGACGATACCAGCAAGATCAATATCAACACCGCCGCGGAGGGCACCTACTGGGACACGCCGCGCGGCGCCACCGCCACCGATCAGGCGCTGGCCAGTTACCAACCGGCCCAGAAGGAATACCAACGCTACCCGGGGCACCCCGCGACGGCTTGTCTCTCCACCGTTTTCCCAAAGCCCGCCGGCCTTTCGGACCAGCAATGGGCGGAACAGCTCTACGCCATCGTCCCGCGCATTGCGGGCGGCGGCTCACAGGAAGGCACCGCTGTCGCCACCGGAACGCTTGCGCCCAATGCGAACCGGCTTTACGCCAGCCTTCCCGAGCTGTTGTTCAAGCCGACGCTCAGCGGCAGCGAACGGGACCTGAATTATCCCTCGGTCATCAACCGCGACGCGCTGGAGCAAAAAAAATTCTTCCTGACCGCGCACAGCCGCGCTCCGGAGCTGAATCTCTTCAACTTGCCCCGGGTCGCCTGCTGGCCCGTTTACCAACTTAACGGAACCGCCTTCGACACCACCCACACCACGGCATACGACCGTCTCATCGGCACCTGCTCAACCGTCAACGGCTACCCCTACTTTTTCCAGCGCAACAACCCGCTGAGCCCCACCGGCGATATCGGCATCACAAGGAACACCAACCTCTATACCTACCTTCAAGCCTTGACTCAAAAAGCGGTTCCCGGTTTCGGAAGCGATTTCAAAACCAAATATGGCGATGACCGGGATCAAATTCTCACCGAGATTTTCGACTACATCCGGTGCGCGAACCTCTGCGATGACAACGTCAAGAATCCCTATACCCCGGCATCCGGGGCCGGGCATGGCTTTGTGGCTCCCACCCAGAATGGAAGCACGCAGGGCATCGGCCGCTACTACACTCTTTCCAAGTTCGGCATCGGCTTCATTTGCAACGCCGTGGCGGATGGCACAAGCAACGAATCCTACGGAAGCAACGATCCCGCCACCAACAAGGTCCTGGGCGGCACGAAGCTCAACGCGGGGGAGAAATACATCCAGGCCGTCATCGCCTTTGATTTCTTTTCCCCCATGCAGGGTTGGGCCAGCATCATCCCCAATATGCAGGTGGAAATCACGGGGCTCCAAGCCCTGGGCGTCACCGACAGCAGCGGCACCACGCAAAACCTGGGGTTCCCCTCGGACGGCACCGTGGCCTACAATCTCAGCGCGGGCGGCATGGATGGCGGCAGACCATCGGGGGGCAGCCCGGGCTGGCGCTATAGCCTTCTTTCCAAAGGGGCCAACGCCAGAGGTTCGGTGCCGGGCGACACCGCCTCCGCCTCCACGCCGAACTATCCCTTCATTGGCGTTCCCATCAAAATCAAAGCCTCGCCCTCGGGAGGCACCATGGGGTTTGTCGGCGGAACGGTGGTCGTCAAACTATACTCGGGTTCCTCCACGCTGATGCAAACCGCCAACATCAACCTGCCTTCAAGCACCTTCCCCATTCCCACCATCGTCAACCAAGGCACGCAGAACACCAGCGCGGGGGTCACGACGAAGGAAAACTGGTGGTCACTTCCGCGCGCGGGAGGGGTGACGGTCGGCGGGAGCACCGCCAACGGAAGGCTCAATTTCGTCTCACGCCCCAACTACTATTCCGACTCGAGCAGCAAACTGCAGGTGGATAGCGGGGTGTTCTTCTACAACAACCCGCCCGCCGTCACGACTCCGGTGAATTTTGACGTGCTTCGCACCGTCCAGACTGCGCACGGGGATTACCGCTTGCTTGCCGCGCAATCCACCATCCCCAGCTCCGCCTACGCCAAGCACCGCTACTACGACGACACCACCAAAATGGCGGCGTCCAATTTTGCCAACTCACAAAACCCCCAGGCGGAGCCGGGCTTCGATCTCGGCGGGAGCTATTTCCCAACGGCCATGCCTTGGGCCACGCAGATGGTGGACGTTCCATCCAACGCCACTGCGGCCAATCTCCCCGAAACCACGGGCGACTTCGACAGCGGCCTTCCCAACTTCATTGACGGCCCCTTTGTCAACAAACCCGACGAGGGCAACACCTTCGGCTCGGGCACCAGCGGCGCTCTTCCCTATTACAGCAACTACTGGATGCAAGCGCCCGCGGGGCCGACCTTCTTTTCCCCCAACCGCATCATGCCCTCGCCTGGCATGTTCGGGTCGCTGCCCACCGGCGTGAAAGGCGGAACGCCGTGGCGCACCCTGCTTTTCCGCCCGCAGTCGGCCCACTTCGGGGCGAGCGCCCCCAGGGACCACCTCATCATGGATTTGTTCTGGATGCCGGTGGTCGAGCCCTACGCCATCAGCGACCGTTTCTCCACGGCGGGCAAGATCAATATGAACTACCAAATGGCCCCCTTCACGTACATGAAACGGGACGCGGGGTTAAGGGCGCTGCTCAAGGCGGAAAAAGTGATTGCCATTCCCAATGGCGGCAACAACTTCTCGCAGCAGGGTTATTACAATTTCAAACAAAACCTAAAAGTGGCCATCTCCGCCGGGGCCACGCAGACGGAGGCGCGCCTGGCCATTGATCCTGACGAAACGCTCACGCAATTCCAGACCAAGTTCGCCGCCGGGAACCTCTTTGTTTCACCCTCCGAGATATGCGATCTGCACATCGTCCCCTCGGGGCAAACCGTCTCCAGTATGAGCACTTTTTGGGGCAGCCACACCGGCACCGGGGACAACGAACGAGAGCGGATCTACACCACGCTTTATCCGCGGCTTACCACCAAATCCAACACCTACACCGTCCACTTCCGCGCGCAGTCGCTGACGCAAACCCCGCAGTCGAAAACAGCGAAAACCTGGACCGAAGGCAAAGACGTGGTCATTAGCGAATATCGAGGGGCGACCACCATCGAGCGTTATCTTGACCCGGGCGACACGACCATTCCCGACTATGCCGACGGCACCAGCCCCTTTTCGAAAGATCTTCTGGGAAACCACTACCGCTGGCGCATTGTGGAAACCCAACGCTTCGCCCCGTAGAAAAATCCGGGGCCGGATCCGCGTCAACGGGGGTCGAAGCTGATAATCGGGAGTTGCTAGACGGCCCAGGCGGGGCTATTTACACAGCCGAGTATGGAACGTCGCCCCACCCAAGCTGATGTCGCCAAAGCCGCCGGAGTCCACCGTGCCACGGTTTCATTGGTATTTCGCAACCATCCCTCCATTCCGGAACCGACGCGCCAAAAAGTTCTCGCGGCCGCCCAAAAGATCGGCTACTCCCCGGACCCCATGCTTTCCTCGCTGGCCGCCTACCGCAGCAGGATTCGCCCGAAGGCTTTCCAGGGGCTCATTGCCTGGCTCGTCACGGATTCGTCATGGCAGGGCGTGAAAGCCTTCCGGGATATTTATGAGGGCGCCGCCGCCCAGGCCCACACGCAGGGCTTTAAGCTGGAAATTTTTAACCTGGCGGAGTTTGAAAACTGCAAGGACCGGCTGGCCTCCATCTTTCGAAGCCGCAATATTCACGGTATTTTGCTTCCGTCTTCCGGCAGACCCAACAGCGTCGTGGATTTTCCATGGCAGGAATTTTCGGCCGTGAAATTCGGCTATTCCATCGTCACGCCGCAGTTGCATACGGTGGCCTCCTCGCAGTTCCACTCCACGTTGGTGGCCATGGAGCAGCTTTACCTGCTGGGGTACAAAAGAATCGGCTTCTTGTTCGACCGCTCGCACGACGAAAAGACCGGCCATAACCACCTCGGTGGGTATTTTGTCAAAACCTACACCGAGGGGGCCTTGGGGGCCATTCCTCCGCTTTATTCCTTCGACCCAAAGGAATTCCTAAAGTGGTACCGGAAGTACCGCCCCGATGCGATCATCACGGGGCAACGGGATATCCTGGAACTGCTGGAGGCGACCGGCCTTCGCGTGCCCGAGGACCTTGGCGTGGCCGACCCGCTTTTGGAGAGCGACGTGATGGCGCGCAAAATCCGGCTGGCCGGGGTCTACGAGGATTCGGTGAGCATCGGAGCCACCGCCGTCGATTTTCTCGTGGGGATGATTTATCGCGGCGAGCGGGGGGTGCCCCGGCTGCCACAGCGGGTGTTGATCGAAGGCATCTGGTACCCCGGCGATACCCTTCGCGACGTCAACGGCGCAAAATAAGCCGGAAGAAGCCGGCTATTAGTCTGTGCTAGCAACGAAGAGCGTTCCTTCGCGGTGGCGCTGCCGTAAAAACAGGCTCATGCAACGCCTCACCCTCAGCGAGACTGGCGATCCCAGCGGTTCCCGGCACAGCGAGACTTGCGATGAGAAAATTCTGTTTGCCCTGACTGCGGCGGAGCGGAATCAATTTTTCCCGTCACAAGAGCTCGCGGCGGTGGATTCCGTGAAGTGCCTTTTCGTGGACCCCTGTTCGATATCGTCGCCCGAAAAGTGGAGTTCTCTGCTTGCGAAGATCCGGCCCACGATTCTGGTCTCCTGCTGGCAGACGCCCAGGATTCCTTGCGCGCTGATCGCGTCCGGCCTCCTGCCGTTGCACTATATCTGCCACGCCTCGGGTTCCGTGCGGCATGTGGTTCCGCGCGAGTTCATCGCCAACGGCGGCCTGGTGACGAACTGGGGGGGCTTGGTTGGCCATTCCGTGGCCGAGCATGCGTTGCTCTTGATTCTGGCCTCGCTCAGAAACCTCTCCCAATGGCATCTGGCCTTGAGTGGCAACATGGAGGAGCGGTGGGGCAAGGGCCCGCGGATGGGAACGCTCTCTCTTCGCGGCCGCAACGTGGGCATCCATGGCTTCGGCAACATTGCGCGGGAACTGACGCGCCTTTTAAAGCCCTTTGAAGTCAACGCATCCGCCTATTCCGAAGGGGTTCCCCCCGAATACATGCGGCAGCACGGCGTCCGGCCTTGCAAGAGCCTGGAGGAGCTTTTTGCCAACAGCGAGGTGCTGGTGGAATGCGAGGCGCTTACGCCGCACACCGCCGGGATTGTCAACGAAGCCGTCCTGAAGCTCATGCCCAAAGGCGGCGTGTTTGTGAACGTCGCCCGGGGGGCGATCGTGGACCAGGCGGCCCTGGACCGCTGCGCCCGCGAGGGGAAGATTCGCGTCGCTTCCGATGTGTTCCGCGAGGAGCCGCTTCCCAAAGATTCGCCGTTGCGCGACAATCCCAACGTCATCATTTCCCCCCACATCGGCGGGCCCACGACCGATTGCTACCCCCGCTGCGGCGAATTTGCGTTGAAAAACATTTCTCGCTACCTGGCTGGAGAGCCGCTCGACGGCCGCGTAACTTTGGAAATATTCGACCGCTCCACGTAAGGCCGGTGCTTTTAAGTCTCCGCCGATCCCCCTCAGCGATTTTCCGCTAAAGAAAAACCCAACCAACAGCCAACCCATTACTCCATTCCCGCCATGAACATCACTCGATTCAAAACGCTCTCCGCCGCCGCTTTGGCGGCCGTGGCCTGCGCCCTTGCCGTTCTGCCCATGCAAGCCAGGGCCGATATTGTTTTAAACGAACATTTCGCCGCACCGCTCTCCCCGGACATCTGGCGGGCCGTGCCCAAAAATGCCGTGACTGCGGCGGAGGGCATCCTGACGCTGACCGCCGAAGGGCCTGCGGAAAAATATGGGGTTGCGTTCGCCGTGACGGTCAACCCCACCGACCTGCTCAACTTCACCAAACGCCAGGTCGAGCTTCAGTTTAAAGGTTTCGAATTTTCGGGAGATTCTACCCCGGTCAATCACGTGTTCATCGTGGCGATGACCAGTGATTCGGAGGACCCGAGCAAAGCCTCCAGCGAACTCCGGCTCCGTTTTGACGGCCTTGGCAGCGTCATGTTAATCATCAACGACAAAGGAGCCAGCCAGCCGGCGTTGGCATGGAAACAGACGGTCGCCCTCCCGGTGAAGAGCGTGAAATTGACCTTGAAGCCCACCGGGGCCGACCTCGCTTTGGAGGATGCGGCCGGGGCAAAATCGTGGCACATTCCCTTCGAGTCGGCCCTGGACAAATGGACGAACGCCACGCCCACGCTGCGCCTTCAAGCCCAACGTGCTCCGGGCGAGGGCGTCACGAAAGTGAGCGTTCAGGGGCTGAAAGTCGAATCCGTTCCCGTCACCTCCAAATGAGCCGCCGGTCATTGCATCCATGGGCCGCCTTCCTGGCGGCGGGGTTGGTTTTATCCTTCCTGCCGCTGAAGGCGGAAACGCAGTTTCCGAAAATTACGCCCGCCGAAGTTGCGGCTTCGTTGGAGGCGAACAAGGCGGACTGGGCCGGGAAGATCGACACGGTGGGCAGGCCCCGCCTGTTGCTGACCCGCGCGGGGTTGAAGGCAGCCAAAGCCCGGCTGCTGGCCGAACCGCGTTCGTCGGAAGCCAAGGCCCTCTTCGAGCAAGCAGCCAAAATCGCGCGGCACTACCCCAAGGCCTACGAGCAGCATGAGGGCAACTTCGAAAGCTCGGGAGAGCTGTGGATTCGGGTCGTGGGCGACGACTTGGTGGCCTTGTCGATTGCCTGCGTGCTCCAGCCCGATGAGTCGTGGGAAAAGGCGCTGCATGACGGAATCATCGAAGCATGCAGCTACCCGGCATGGGGCCGCGCGGGGGCGCTGCCCGAGCCGAATATGGACCTGGCCTGTGCCCACATCGCCCGTGCGGTCGCGCTGGCCTGGGACTGGTTCCCCAATTTATGGACCGCCGAGGACCGCGCTTTGATTCTCAAAACCATCGACGAGCGCGCCGGGCAACTCCTGGCGGGCTTGTATGGCAAGGGGTTTTGGGCCACCCGGTATGCTGATAACCACAATCACGTCGACTGCAACGGCCTGGCGTGGTGCGGGCTGGCGTTTTACAACGATTTGCCGCATGCGCCGGAGTGGCTCGCCGCCGCCCGGCTCGATTTCCAAAACGTGGCCCGCTATTTTCCGCAAGACGGGAGTTCGGCGGAGGGCGTTCCCTATTGGTCTTACGGGCTCGGCTTTATTTTGCAATACATCGAGGGTACCCGGAGCGTTCTGGATTCCGGCGATCTTTACCAAGCCCCTTTCCTTAAAAACGCCGCTTCGTACCGGCTGAACGCGGCCACGCCCGGATTTTTGGGCACGCTGCCGTGGGGCGATGCGCCGTTGAAGGATTATTATGGCCCCCAACATATGCTCTACCGCCTCGGTGACGAGTTGAAAGACCCCGCTGCGGTTTGGATGGCGCAGCATATTCCCTGGAAACCGCAGGGAGGCAATGACGTAACGGCTTTCAACGCCCTTTGGAAAAGTCCCATGCAGGCGGACATGCCGGTGTTGCCGCTGGATCACCACCAAAGCGAAACCGAAATGGCCGTCACCCGCAGCGGCTGGGGCTCGGGGGACTATTTGCTGGCCATCAAGTCGGGCTTCAACAACCGCAACCATTGCCATCTCGACGCCGGGGCGCTGGCGTTCGCTTTCGGCAACGAATGGCTGCTGACCGCGCCGGGGTATGGGAAAGGGCGCGGTCTCAGGGAATTCTGGGATTTTGGCGGAGCGCGCTGGACCTTTTTTGCCAATGCTACGGAATCGCACTGCACGTTATTGATCGACGGGGAGAACCAACGCTTCGACCCGGAGGCGCGGGGAACCATCGACGCCTTCTTGAGCGCGCCGCTCTGGTGCTGGACGGGGATCGACTTGACGCAGGCGTACCGCGAAGTCCGCTCGGTGCGGCGGGAAATTCTTCACCGCCGGGGTGACTACATTCTGGTGTTCGACGCTGTGGCTCCGAAGGCTCCGGCAACGGTGGAATGGCTGGCGCAACTATCCAACGAGCCGAAGAAGGAAGGCAACACGCTGGTGCTGGAGGGGGTTGCCGGGCAACTGCGGCTGGACATGCTTTCTCCGGCCGAAGCGTTTGCCCCGAGGCAGCCGACCTCGCTTCACGTGGACAAGAAGAACATCCACACCTACGCGGTGAAACAGAGTGGAGAAAAAGCGAGGTTCACCGCGTTGCTCCAGCCGAGTTTCTCAACGGATGCGATGCCGGAAATGAAAGCGGAACTGGAACAGCAGCCGCAGGGCGGGGAGCATGTGACCATCCGGGGAGCCGACTGGACGGACGAGATTTTCCATGGCGAAACCGATGCGGCGCTGAAAACCAAAACGGGCGCGAGCGCGCAAGCCAAAACTCTGGCGGTGCGGGCCGAAAAAGGAAAAGTGACCTCCCTGTTGGCCGCCGGCGCGAGCCGCGTGGAAACGGAGGGCGTTGCCATTCAGTCCGAAGCCCCGGCAGTGATCGGGTTGCAGCGGATGCCCGGCGGATCGTGGATCGTGGATTCGGACCAGGACTTGAGCGGGAAGATCACGGCGGCGAAGTACGAGGTGCAAGCATTTGAAACCACCGGGAAGCCTTACCGCTATTTGCTGGCCAAAGGCGGCATGACCTCCGGCCAGGCCGACGAGTGGCTCAAATCGTTGCTGCTCTTCCGCAAGGCCGGTTCTCAACAAGTGCCAGTGAAGCCGCTGGCCCTGCAAGCGCCGCTGCCCGCGTCGGTGGTGATTCCCGTTGAAGCCGAGGACTTCGTTTCCCAAAAGCGGGGCCTCGCGGAAGTGGTGGAGGGAAGGCCGGGAGCGGTGGGCAAAAGCGTGCGCGGCTTCGGCTATGGCGCGCCGGATCACCTCATCTCGTGGGAAATTAACGTGGCTCGTGCGGGGCAATATCAGTTGACGCTTCGCTATGCCACGGAACTGACGGATTTGAGCCTCGGGGTATTGGTCGACGGCGCGGCACCTTGGCCGGAGTTGCTCAAAATCGCGCTGCCCGACACGGGAGGCTGGTCCATCAAAGAGAACGATTGGAAAAACGTGGTGCTCAGCGATGCCAAGGGAGCGCCGTTGATCTTGAACCTCTCCCAAGGCAAGCATCGCCTTTCGCTCATCAACCCCACGGGAGCCGTCGGGCTCGACCGCCTGGAATTGCGCGGGAGTTCGGCTCGTTGAGCGCCCCCGCTTCACTGGATTCCAACCTTTAAATAAAGATGGCACGCATTTTATCTCGCACACTGCTGGTGTTCGCCGGAACGGTTCTCATTGCTTCCCGGTTGGCTTTTGGCGAAGCGGCATTCGAACGTCTCCGCCCCGCCGAAGTGAACGCTTCGCTGGAAGAAAACCGCGCCGCGTGGAGCGCAAAGATCGAAGCCACGGGCAGGCCCCGGTTGTTGCTGACGCGGCCCGGGCTGGAGGCATTGAAGGCGCGCCTTCTGGCCGAACCCCGGCCCGCCGAAACCAAGGCCCTGCTGCGCCAGGCGGCCAGCATTGCCCAGCGTTATCCGAGGCCCTATGCCGAACCCGAGCCGGGATTCGAGAAAACGCAGGAACCGTGGATCTTCGATGCGGGCAATGACATTCTCACCCTTGCGGTCGCCTGCGCCGTGGAACCTTCGCCCGCCTTGGAAAAAACCGTGCACGACGCGGTGGTGGAGGCTTGCAAATACCCGACGTGGGGCCGCCCCGGGGCCTGCCCGGAGGCCAACATGGATATGGCCTGCGCTTCGATGGCGCGCGCCGTGGCTTTGGCCTGGGACTGGTTTCCCGACCTCTGGACGCCGGACGACAGCCAGTTGATCCTCGCAACCATCAGCGAGCGGGCCGGGCAGCTTCTGGCCGGTTTGTATGGCAAGGCGTACTGGAGCAACCGTTATGCGGACAACCACAACCACGTGGACTGCGCCGGGCTGGCGTGGTGCGGCCTGGCATTTTACAACGACATCCCCCAGGCGCCCGAATGGCTGGCCGCGACCCGGTTGGATTATCAACGGGTGGCCGAGGCGTATCCCCATGACGGAAGCTCGCCCGAAGGCGTCTCCTATTGGGCCTTTGGGATGCATTTTATTCTTCAATATATCGAAGGCACCCGCACGGTCATTGATTCCGCCAACCTTTACGATGCTCCGTTTTTAAAGAACACGGCCACCTACCGCCTCAACGCGTCCTCGCCGGGCTTCGGCGGCATCCTGCCTTGGGCGGATTCAGAGCCGCGCGACGGCCAGGGGCCGCAGCATCTTCTTCGCAGGCTGGCCGCCGAGCATGGGGACGCGGCTGCGGCCTGGCTTGCCCGGCAGCTTCCCTGGCCTGCCCGCGGTTCCGCGGACGTCGTGGCCTGGATGGCTTTGTGGAATCCGCGCGTCGAGGGTCAGCCGCCCTCCATGAGCCCGGATTACCACAGTTGGGAAACGGATTGGGCGACCACCCGCAGCGGCTGGGGCTCGGGAGATTACCTGCTGGCCATCAAGTCGGGCTTCAACAACCGTAACCATTGCCATCTCGACGCCGGGGCGCTGGCGTTCGCTTTCGGCAACGAATGGCTGCTGACCGCGCCGGGGTATGGGAAAGGGCGCGGTCTCAGGGAATTCTGGGATTTTGGCGGAGCGCGCTGGACCTTTTTTGCCAATGCTACGGAATCGCACTGCACGTTATTGATCGACGGGGAGAACCAACGCTTCGACCCGGAGGCGCGGGGAACCATCGACGCCTTCTTGAGCGCGCCGCTCTGGTGCTGGACGGGGATCGACTTGACGCAGGCGTACCGCGAAGTCCGCTCGGTGCGGCGGGAAATTCTTCACCGCCGGGGTGACTACATTCTGGTGTTCGACGCTGTGGCTCCGAAGGCTCCGGCAACGGTGGAATGGCTGGCGCAACTGCCGGATGAGCCAAAGAAGGAAGGCAACACGCTCGTGCTGGAAGCGGACGCCGGGCAACTGCGGCTGGACATGCTTTCCCCGGCCGGAGCGTTTGCCCCGAGGCAGCCGACCTCGCTTCATGTGGATAAGTCCAATATCCACACCTACGCGCTCAAACAGAGCGGGGAGAAAATGAGCTTCACGGCCCTGCTGCAACCGGGGTTCTCCTTGGAAGCCGGGCCGGGTTTGCAAACCGCGTGTGAGAAATCCGCGGCGGGCGTGGAGCACGTGACCATCCGAGGCGCGGAGTGGGCGGACGAGATTTTCCATGGCGAAACCGTTGCGGCGCTGAAAACCAAAACCGGCGCGAGCGCGCAGGCCAAGACCCTGGCGGTGCGGGCCGAAAAAGAAAAAGCGACCTCCCTGCTGGCCACCGGCGCGAGCCGCGTGGAACTGGACGGCGTTGCCATTCAGCCCGAAGCCCCGGCAGTGATCGGGTTGCAGCGGATGCCCGACGGATCGTGGATTGTGGATTCGGACCAGGACTTGGGCGGAAAGATCACGGCGGCGAAGTACGAGGTGCAGGCATTCGAAGTCACCGGGGCCACCGGGAAGCCTTATCGCTATTTGCTGGCCAAAGGTGGCATGACTTGCAGCCGGGCCGCCGAGTGGTTGAAATCGCTCCAGGCCTTTCGCAGCGCCCCGTACAAGCAAGTGCCGGTGAAGCCGCTGGCCCTGCAAGCGCCGCTGTCCGCGTCGGCGGTCATTCCTATTGAAGCCGAGGATTTCATTTCCCAAAAGCGGGGCCTGGCGGAGGTGGTGGAGGGCAAGCCGGGAGCGGTCGGCAATAGCGTGCGCAACTTTGGCTACGGAGCGCCGGATCACCTCATCTCGTGGGAAATCAACGTGCCCCGGGCGGGGCAATATCAGTTGACGATCCGCTACACCACGGAGTTGACGGATCTTAAGCTCGGGGTTTTGGTCGATGGCGCGGCGCCCTTGCCGGAACTGCTCAAAATCGCGCTGCCCGACACGGGAGGCTGGTCCATCAAAGAGAGCAATTGGAAAAACTTGGTGCTCAGCGACGCCAAGGGGCAGCCATTGATCTTGAATCTCTCCCAAGGCAAGCACCGCCTTTCGCTGGTCAACCCCACGGGAGCCGTCGGGCTCGACCGCCTGGAATTGCGGGGGGCGGGCAAGCCATGAGGCTCGGCTACTCCACCCTGGGAGCGCCGGAGTTCTCCCTGGCTCAATGCGAAGCGTTGGCGGGGGAATTCGGGCTGGATTTTCTTGAACTGCGCGCCTTGGAAGGCCACACCGACCTGCCTGCGCTCTTCGAGGAAAGAGCTGCGGAACCGGTGCGGATTGCCTTGCGCATTTTGGGCAGTTCCCTGCGCCTGACGGAAGCCTCCTCCGCTGATGTCGAGGTCTTCTACGGCTATGCGGCGCTGGCTCACCGGCTGCATATTCCCTACCTCCGCGTGTTCGGCGGCGGCCGGGTGGGGGACGGCGTGAGCGCCGCTCAGTTGGCTCGCGCCGCGGAGTGCGTGGAGCGGGTTCGCGGCGAAATGCGAGCCCGGGGCTGGAAGGGCGAGATTCTTTTGGAAACCCACGACGCCTTCTCCATTCCAGAAGCCTGCCTCGAACTGAACCGCCGTATTTCAAAACCGCTGAACCTGTTGTGGGACAGCCACCACACTTGGCGGTTTGGCGGGGAAACTCCGGCGGAAACGTGGCGGAAAATCGGCCCCTTGGTGCGCCACGTGCATTACAAGGACAGCGTGGCGGAGGGGCGGCAACTCCGCTACGTGCTGCCGGGCGACGGGGAATTTCCCCACGCGGCGCTCTTTGCAGTGTTGCATACTCACGCATACCGGGGCGGTGTTTCCTTGGAATGGGAAAAGCTGTGGCACCCGGAGCTCCCGCCTTTGCGCGACGCTCTTGAAAGCTTTGCGAGAATTGCCGGGCAGAATGCCTTGCCGGGCTGCATTCGCCATTCATGAGCCCTTTGCAGCAAACGCCCCAGGCCGCCGCGAGCGATGCCCAAGCCCCGAAGCTGTGGCAAACCGGAACGCTCGTCTACACGCGCGCTGGGCTAGCCGTTCTCTTTGCGTGGCTGCTTTGGGGCGACTTCGCCTGGTCCATTCGCGACCGCGTGGTCCTCACCGTGCTTCAATTGATCCTGAAGCGTTACGACGTTTCCGATTTTGTCGCGGGCCTGCTCATCGGCACCCTCCCGGCAATTCTCGGCGTGCTGGTTGGACCGGTGGTTTCGGTCAAATCGGACCGCCATCGCGGTCCTCGCGGCCGC
Source organism: uncultured Chthoniobacteraceae bacterium (assembly GCA_964513965.1). Classification (GTDB taxonomy): domain Bacteria; phylum Verrucomicrobiota; class Verrucomicrobiia; order Chthoniobacterales; family Chthoniobacteraceae; genus UBA695. Next base: position 99,987 of record CAZEOO010000001.1, on the reverse strand, counting down.
CGCATTCCCTTTTTGCTGGCTTCGGCCCCCACCGCCGGGCTCGCGATCATCGGGCTGGGGTTTAGCCCGATGTTGGGGCGGCTGTTGCATCAGGCGCTGGGGTCGTCCTCCCCGGGGATGAACGCCTCGGTGGTGCTCGTGCTTGCCTTTTGGTGGATGATCTTTGACGTGGCCACCGCCGTGACCAATTGCATTTTCGGGGCGTTGATTAATGACGTGGTTCCGACTTCGGTCATCGGGCGGTTTTATGGCTTCTTTCGCGCGATCAGCCTGCTGGTGGGGATTGCATTTACCACGTGGTTCCTGGCCAAATCCGAGGAATATTTCCTGGAGCTTTTCGGGTTCGTGGGAACCATTTATGGAGCGGGGGTCGTCTTCATGTGCTTGAAAGTGAAGGAGGGTGAGTACCCGCCTCTCGATCACGTGCAGGGGAAGCATGGCCTGGCGGGTGCGCTCGAATCGATCCGGCTCTTTTTCAAGCAAGGCTTTAGCATTCCCTATTATGTCTGGTTCTTCGTGGCCTGCGCCCTGGGGCCGCTGACGTTCGTCCCCGTCAATCTCTACACCGTCTTCTATGCCAAAAGCCTGAACATGAGCATGAGCACCTATGGCATGTATATGTCGGTCAGCTTCGGCATTTCGCTTTGTCTCACGTTTTTTCTCGGCGCCCTCGCGGATCGTTTCCATCCCTTGCGCCTTGGGATGGCGGCGCTGTTCCTCTATGGGGCCACGGCGCTTTGGGCCTATTGCTTTGTGAGCGCCTCTTCTTTTGGCATTGTTACAATCATACTGAGTGTTTTATCCGGCGCCTACTACACCGGGGCGGCGTCGCTCTATCAGCGGATTCTTCCGTCCTCCATATTCGCCGAACTGGGAGCGGCGGGAGGCATTGTGGGCACGTTTTTGAATGTGGGGGCGCCGCTGATGATCGGCAGTCTGCTGGACCGCTCCAATCACAACTATCAACTGACCTTCCTCATGGGCTTTGTGCTCGCCGTCCTCTCCATTGGCTGCATGTCGGTCGTTTACTGGTATTGGCAAAAATACGGCGGCTCGAAAAACTACCGGCCTCCATTGTGCGAGGAAAAGTGACGCTGCCGTTCGTCTGTGCTAGTTGCCGCGAGTTTGTCGAAAGGGCGGCGCGACCCTCATCATCCCCTTCCATAAGTTATGAGCTTTAAAATTTGTTTGGTGGGGTGCGGGTCGCATTCCCGCAGGGTTCACGGAGCTTCCCTCCAAAAATATGCGCGCGAAACGCCCGGCGTTTGCCTGGCCGGGGTCTGCGATCTCAAGCTGGAATCCGCCAAGGCGTATGCCCGCGACTTCGGTTTCCAGCGGGCCTATGACGACATCCATGCGATGCTGGCCCAGGAACGGCCCGATGCGGTCAGCGTGGTGTTGCCCCCTGAGTTGACCTGCCGGACTTGCATTCCGCTGGTGCAAAGAGGGCTTCCGGTTTTCATGGAAAAACCGCCGTCCATGACGAGCGCCGAATTTGGCGAATTGGTGGCGGCGGCGGAACGCGGCCATGCGCCGACGCAGGTGGCCTTCAACCGGCGTTACACAGAACTGCTTGCGCGCGCCAGGGAATTGCTGGACGAGAAAATGCCGCCGGAATCCGTTTTGGAAATTGATTACGAGATGTTCCGGTACGACCGGCTCGACCCGGATTTCTCCACCACGGCCATTCACGCTTTGGACGCAATGTTGTTCCTGGCCCGCAGCCCCTATAAGGAAGCGCGTTTTTCGTTTCGCGAAAGAGGAGAGCTTGGGCCAGGCGTGGCGGATATTTTCATGGAAGGCGCGTTTGAAAGCGGGGGCCGGTTTCGTTTGAACGTGCAGCCGGTGGCCGGAGTGATTTTGGAGCGAGTCACCGTGAACGCTCTGGGCCAAAGCCTCATCTTGGAATTGCCCATGTGGAATGCCCGGTCCGTGGGCAGTCTGCGCTACTGGAAGGCGGACCAGTTGGAAGTGGAACTGCATTCGGGAGGCTTGGAGAGCGAAGCCTGCTTGTTTGAGCAGAGCGGCTTCTACGCGGAGACCAAAGCGTTCTTTGACGCCGTGAGAGCGGGCAAGCGGCCCACCCCCGGAGTGAAGGAGGCGTGGCAGCAGGTGGCTTTGATGGAGGCCATGCGCAACCGCGTTGACTGCATCAAGCTCTCCGGACCCGTTCTCAATGGGTAGCGACAAAGCAACTGGCGTTACTCGTCTGTGCTAGAGGAGCGTCTATTGAAGATTTTCCGCAAAGATATCAATACTTCCGAAAAGTCCGGCTCCTCAGGCCGGGCCATCAACCAAAAACCCCTTGTGCGCCATCTTTATACCGCCAAGTAACCCAGCATTAACCCCTATGAAAACCAAAAATTCCCTCGGAAAGGTTCCTGCCAGCGATCCTAGTTGCGCCCGCGCCGCAAGGCGAAAGACGCGTTTTGCAATGTTGAGCGCCGCTGTATTGGTCCTCCTGGCTGCAGCCACGGCGCAGGCCGCACCGGCCACCCTTTATTGGGACACCGGTACCACCAGTGGGCTAACCCCGGGGAATGGCACATGGGACATCGGCACGACCTCAAACTGGGCCACCGCCGCCGTCCCGGGCACCACCGCTCCGAGCACGTGGGTGGATAATAGCTATGCCTATATTCAGACCGGTGGAACCTATACCATCACTCTCAGCGGCTCCGTTACCACGTCTGGCATCCAGATCTCGGGCAGCAACGGAAGCAGCTCCGTCAACCCTACGACGGTGACCATCACCGGGGGGACGCTGGCGTTGGATAACACGGCAGGCGCAGGCAGCGGAAACCTCATTTCTGTAGTGGAACCGGCTACCGTAACGATTAACTCGGCAGTCCTTTTGTCGGGCTCTGCCACTAATCATCGCAATATTATGAATATCGGTTACGGCGGGCATTTGGTCATCAATGGCAACATCACCGAAACCTTGGGGTCCGTGATGACCTTCCGCGTTTTTGGCACGGACGTTACCCTCTCGGGGACCAACTCCTTCACGGGGGGACTGCAAATTGACAATGCGTCCACCGTCATATTGGCGAACACGGCCAGTTCAGGCACGGGCGCCATTCTTTTCGGCAAAGCCGGCACGTACACCACCGGGCAGCAACTGATCGCCAATCTTGCAACTTCCGGGACGTTTGCAAACGCCCTTCTTTTTGCCGGAGTCATTACCGGGACGACAGCTCCGGAGCAGGTTTCAATCCTTTCCAACGGGGCGGCGGTTACGTTTACCAGCAATACCCTATTTACTGGCGGAGCCGGATTAAGTGCTCTGGGTTCCAGCAAGGTTCCGTTAAGCCTGATCCTGGGCGGCACCTCCACGGATGCCAACACCTACGCGGGCGTCATTAGCGATGCCGGTCCAGTGGCGTCCGGCAGTATCACAACGCTGACGAAGCAAGGGAGCGGCAAATGGATTCTCTCCGGCTCCAATACCTATACGGGTGCCACGACGATTTCCGCTGGTGAACTCGACGTGAACGGCTCGCTCGCCGCCTCCAGCACCGTGAGCGTGGCGGCTGGCGCCACCTTGGGCGGCTCCGGCACGGCGGCAGGCAACGTCATTGTCTCCTCCGGAACGATCAATGGCTCGAAGCTACTGATCGCCGGTTCCGGCACCTTTACGGGGTTAAGCACGCTTTCCGGCGTGAACACGATCAACGGCGGCGCCACGGCAGCTTCCGGCACGCTGACGATCGCCTCCGGCACCACCACCGCCGCCCTTGCGGTGGCCAACGGAGCCCAAGCGACCAACAACGGCCTTTTGAACGGTGCCGTTACCGTCAATGCTGGGGGCGTTCTCAATGGCAGCGGCACGATGAGCAGCGCGGTGACCAACAGCGGCACGATTTCCGGCAGCCTGACGTTCAATAACGATGTGACCGTCAATAGCGGTGCGACCGCCGCGGCTTCGGCCTTCAACGGCAACATCACGAACAACGGTTCGATCACCTCGAGTGTGACGGTTCAAAGCGGCAAGACGCTTTCCGGCAGCGGCACCAACGCCGCGGTGGCCGTGCAGAATGGTACGGTCAACGGCAACGGGCTGAACCTTGGAGCCACCACGTTTGACGGCCAGAGCACCCTCAGCGGCACGACAACGGCGTCCAGCGTCACGATCAACAGCGGCACGACCAGTGCCAGCGGCGTGAACACCTCCAACGGAAACCTCTCGGTGAGCGCGGGCTCCACCCTGAAGAACACCGGCTCGTTCTCGGCAAACATCGTCACCGTTGCCAACACGGCCACGCTGACCAATAACGGGACGGTGACTGGCACCGTAAACGTGAGCGGTTTGCTCAACGGCACGGGCACCATCACCGGCGCACTGACGATCAAGACCGCCGGCGAACTGGCCCCCGGCAACAGCCCCGGCATGACCACGGTGGCTGGCAGCTTGACGGTGGAGACCGGTGCGAAGATATCGATGCAGATCGAAGGGACGACGACGGCTGGAACCGACTACGACCAGATTATCGTGACGGGTGCGAGCAGCCTGGTGACATTGAATGCCGGCAGCGTCCTGAACCTGACCATCTCCGATGGCGTGTTTACGAGTGGCGCGCTGACCTTGATCGAGAACCAGAGCGACAACGCGATCGTGGGGACGTTCAGTGCCGTGCTCATTAGCGGGAGCACGTATGATGTGAGCACGACCAACAAGTTCACCTACAACGGCAAGGAATACGAATTGCTCTACAACGTGAACGCGGACAGCGGCTCCACTGCGAATGACCTGGAGTTGACCGTGGTGCCGGAACCGGGCACTTGGGCAATGTTAGTGGGCGGCCTGACCATGTTGTTTGGGGCGCAGCGGAAGCGCCGCCGCTCGGCCTAAAAAAGCAGGATATCCAGAGCAGTTTTTGTTCACAAACGGACGGCGTGTATCCTCGCAGCTTGCGGCAAGGATACACGCCGCTTACCGAAACGAGGCCATTGGCTCAAGCGGGCCGGGCTTTGGAACCAGTTTGCCATGCGACTGGACTGGTCGTAATGGCCACGGTAATCCTCGAGAGTTCATGCAATCGCCGGCGCATCTGCATCTCGGCGCTGCTGGGGGGGGGGAAGCGGCCGTAAAATGCGACATGCTGCCCGTTGCGAACACATCTTGGCATCAGCCGCTTGCTTCGCAAGTTCACGGCAAAGTTCCGGGATTTCTTGCCGCTGTCGGCTTCTCCCACACGGCCCTTGTCTGCGGTGTGGGCTATTTCGATCCATGGGCGTTTTTCAACACGTTTCACCGCATCAACGGGAGTTCTCCGCGAAATGGACCGGAGCAGAAACGATATCGCGCAAAGCAAATCCTCCGGATATTGAAAATGACTCAGACGAGCGGATGGGGATGGATCACCCCCTGATCGAAACCACTTCCAGACAGGAAATGGCGGAAGGGGCGGGATTCGAACCCGCGGTGAGGTTCCCCCCACGTTCGATTTCGAGTCGAGTGCCTTAAACCGGACTCAGCCACCCTTCCTTAATTGACGGCGTCAAGGTAGTGGCCCGGCGGGGGTTGCGCAATCAAAAAGTGCCCTTGGGCCAGCGCCTCCTTCGGCCACCCGCCCGGGCCGATGCGTTTCCCTTGGAATTTTTGGCGCGCTATCGGTCCGGGGTGCGATTACAATCAGCCCCCTATTGCCCATGAAAAAGCTGCCCGCACGTTTGATTGTCGCCGTTAGCGAAACCGATCCCGATCTCCTTTATGCCACCCGGTTTTCCGCCCCGGACGCCTTTGTTTTTCTCGAAAACGCCGGTCGCCGCACCATCGTTCTAAACGAATTGGAACTCAACCGGGGCCGCGCCCAGGCCCGCGTGGACGAAGTGCTCGCCTGGGGCGAAGTGGCCGCGCGCGCCGGGAAATCGCCTTCCTTCGCCGCCGTCGTGCTGCAACTGCTCAAGGAACGCCGGATTCGCAAAGTGCTGGTGCCCGCCAGTTTCCCTCTCGGCCTCGCCAACGAACTGGCCAAGGCGGGGGTGAAGCTCGCCCCGGTGGCGGGGCTGTTTTATCCCGAGCGGGAGTTAAAGCAGGCCGACGAATTGCGCCAGATCCGCCGCGCCCTGGCCATCACGGAAAACGGTCTGGCCCGCGCCATGGAGGTGCTTGCGGCCACGAAAATCGGCCCCGGCAAAAAACTCCTCTGGGGCGGCGGCACGCTGACTTCCGAGAAGCTGCGCGCGGAGATTGATTCGGCGATCCTGCGCGCCGGGGGCGTTCCGGCGCATTCCATCGTCGCGGGCGGCGAGCAGGCGTGCGATCCGCACGAAGAGGGCCACGGCCCGCTGAAAGCCGGCTCGCTCATCATCATGGACATCTTCCCCAGGGACGCGCGTACTGGATATTACGGAGACATGACGCGCACGGTCGTTCGCGGCCGGGCCAGCGACGCGCAACGGCGGTTGTGGGCCACCGTGCTGGAGGGGCAAAAATTCATCCTCCGCACGATGAAGCCGGGCCTCGACGGCGGCAAACTCCACCGGGAGCTTACGGATTTCTTCGCAAAAGAGGGCTACCCCACCGAGCCGCGCGACGGCCGCCCCACCGGGTTCTTCCACGGCACCGGCCATGGCCTGGGCCTTGAGATTCACGAGGAGCCGCGCTTTGGCCGCACCCGGTTCAAGCCGGGCCAGGTGCTCACCGTCGAGCCCGGCCTCTACTATCCCGGCCTTGGCGGCGTGCGCATCGAGGACGTGGTGACCGTCACGCCAACGGGCATCCGGATGCTGAGCCGTTTTGAAAAGCGGCTGGAACTTTGATCGGGTCGCGCGGCGACGACGGCCGCCCCGGGCTAGAATTTCAGCCCCTGCAACGTCACGTCGCCCTCCGGCCACGACACTCCTCCGGCCAGTTCCTTCACGAGCACGCGTTCCAGGTGTTCGGGGGCTTCTCCCGCCGCCGGGCTGCATAGCGCATTCGTTTTGGCAAGGTAGCCGCTGGAGCCATAGACCTCCGGTTTGCCAAAAAGGATCGAGAACACAAAGCCGTTGCGCGCCAGCCATTCGTGAACCACGGCCAGCGTGTCGCGCACATAACCCCGGCCCCGGCAATCGGGGCGCACGCTGACCTCGGCAATGCCTCCAAAGCGGAAATCACGGTCCGCCGCCCGGGCCAGCTTGTCATGCACCCCCACGTGCGCCGCGAGCGCCCCGCGTTCGTCGCGGATGATCCAGCGATGCGGGTAGGGCTCGTTAAAATAGCGCCGCCTCTGGAACACCGCATCCTGAGGCCCCGTGAAGCAGGTGGTTAAAAGGCCGCGGATTTCGCGATCCACCGCTGCGTCAATGCACGCATCCGGGAGGTATTCAATTTTGGGGGGCATGGCCCACTTTTATCCCGCTTTTATCCTCTTGTCCAACCCCCATGTGACGCTGGATTTTCAATGAGTTATTTGCAATAGTAATAATGCCAATGATATTACTTTTGGCATACTTAATGCTGTAAAAAGATCTAGGTTTTAGGGTGTTTTCATAGAGACCATGGAACAGCCGCCGAGCAAGGCGCAGAAAGGCCGGGCGGGCTAAATCGAAACTGCCGGCAATCCAGCACGGATAATATTATTACCTACTTTGGTGCCCAAAGTATTATTAAGTGCCATTTTTCTTGCTTTGCGCGAAAGATACGAGCATAGGAAGTGCGCAATTTTGCTACGCAACGTTGCCTCAACAACCTAAGCAGGAAGAAGTATGACTAAAAACATCCTTGGAACTCTAACAGCCGTATTGGTGTCGGCAGGGCTGTCCTGGGGGGGTACCCCCATCGGAACAGCAGGAACAACTGGTAGCGGTGGAGCGGCGGGCAGTCCCGGCGCTTCAAACGCATATGCTGGCGGTGCTGGCGGTGCTGGCGGTGGCGGTGGAGCAGGCGGTGGCGCCGGTTTAAGCGGCTCTTCATACAATATCCAATGGAATGCCGGAACGGGTTCCATTGAGATCTCGGCGGTCGGTACCGCAGGCGGCAAAGGGAATGATGGCGGCACGGGCGGCTCGGGCGGCACCGGCGTTTCTGGAGACTCCAATTCTGCATCCGCTTACGGCGGCAACGGTGGCTACGGCGGCAACGGCGGCAATGCTGGCGGCGCTGGCGGCGGTGGCAATGGCGGCGCCATTAATTTTTACACGGGAACACTGGTCAGCCTGACTGGCGGCATCACCCTCTATAGCGCAGGTACCGTTGGCGGTAACGGTGGCACAGGCGGTGCTGGCGGCGCTGGTGGCGCTGGCGGCTATGGGGATGTTTGGAATGTTTCTCCCTATTACGTTCAATATGGTCTCAGTGGTGTCCAGGGCGCTGGCGGCAACGGCGGCGCTGGCGGCGACGGCGGCAACGGTGGAGTCATCACCGGCACCAACGCGGGCACCCTTACCGGCAATGGCATCCATGCCACTTCCGTGGGTGCGGCAGGCGGTAATGGCGGCGATGGTGGCAGCGGCTCTGTTACTGGCAGCGGCGGCGCTGGCGGCAACGCAGGCAACGGCGGTGACATCACCCTCATTAACACCGGCGTGATTACCACCTCGCTTTCCGGCACCCAGGGCGTGGGCATTTTCGCCATCAGCCTTGGCGGTAGCGGCGGCACCGGTGGGTACACTGGCGCTTACCTCAGTGGATCCGGCGGCAACGGTGGCAACGGTGGCAACATCTACATCGAAAACCAGGGAACCATCATCGCGACCGGGTCGAGCACCTACGCCATCGCAGCTTATAGCAGCGGTAGCTTCGCTGGCGCTGGCTCCACCTACGGAACCGATGGTAACGGTGGCAATATCTCGGTCGTCGTGAGCGGCACCGTGAAAGCCATCGGCGCAAACTCCGGGGCCATCCTTCTGCGCAGCAGCGGCGAAGAAAGAGGAGATCTGAGCGTCACCATCAGTGGTTATGTCTCAGGCGCTGGAACCGGACTTCCCACCGTCTACTTTGACGGCGGCAACTCCAGCTTGCTCACCATCGAAGCTGGCGGCGTGCTCACCAATCAAAATGGGGTCTATGGAACCACAGTGGTAAGCAACCTCTACGATGAATCCTACGCCACCCTCAACAACTCCGGCCTCCTGGTGGGTTCGGTTGACCTCAACGGCGACGATGCCCCCGTTTATCACACCAAGACCCTCAACAACCTCTCCGGCGGTGTTTACTACTCCGGCTCGGTGGTTCAGCTTGGTTACGGCAACACCCTCTACAATGCGGGCTTGGTGCTCCCCGGCGGTACTGACGCCATTATGGAGACCCATATCTATGGTAACTACTACCAGACCACGGGTACCACGGGGATCAAGATCGGCGGCACAGCGCAAGGCACTGAGTACGATCATATCATTGTGTCCGGCACCGCTTTCCAAAGCGGCAGCGGCACGCTGAAGACCTACCAGTTCAACGGCTATGTTCCCAACCCCGGCAACTACAACATTGCCTGGGATGTGAACGCCAACACCTTCACGGTGTTGAGCTCCGGCACGCTGACCTTCAGCGGCACCGGCGCGGCTCTTGACGACTTCTTCGAGAAGAACTACCTGGTCAAACTCACCGGCACAGCCGTGGGCAACGACATCGTCCTGACCGCCAAGCAGAGCACGTTTAGCACGCTCTTCAACGGTTACACCGACGGCCTCACGAAGAACCAGGTGGCTACGGCGCAAGCCCTCGACAACGCCATCGCAGCTTCCGACTGGACCCTCAGTGCCAGCGGCACCACGGGCGACAGCCGGGCTGACAAGTTGATCGAACGCCTCGACAACATCCAGAAAGACGGTCTGCGCCTCGCGCTTGACCAGATCGCGCCCGAGGAACTCGGCCTCCTGGTCGATGCAGGCTTGAGCGTGGTCAACTCCCACGAATTCACCCTTCTGGGACGCCTCGACCAAGTGCGCCTTGCCCGCCAGTTCGCCCCCGCTCCGGTGGCGGCTAAGGAAGGCAAAGCGGTTGTAACGCCCGCCGCGACGGAAGCCCTCAACGGCTTCTTCATCGCCGGCAACTTCAACAGTGCGCGCAATAACGAGCAGGACAGCATCCAAGGCGGCCGCGACCAATCCTACGGCGCGACCATCGGTTACGATCGTCTCGTCTCCGACAACATCCGCCTGGGTATCGCGGGCAGCTACCTCCACAACGACCTGAAGTTCACGGGCGACCGCAAGTCGAACATCGACAGCGGTGTGGGGTCCATCTACGGAACCTTCCTCTCGGGGAACTTCCACTTGGATGGCATCATCGGTGGTGGCGCCGGTTCTTACGACGTCCGCCGCCAAGGGCTCGATGGCGAAACCGTCAAGGGCGACACCACGGGTTCGGAATTCCACGCCTTGCTGGGCGCTGGCTACGACATCCCGGTGTGCAACTTCACCATCACGCCGAAAGCCACGCTGGCCTACACCCACCTCTGGATGGACGGCTACACGGAAAACGGCTCGCTGGCTCCGTTGAAGATCAACGACTTCGACAACACCTCGTCCTTGAAGCTCCGCCTTGGGCCGAGCATCAACTACAACGGTGTGGTTGCGAGCGTTCCGGTGACGCCTGAAATCGGCCTCTACTGGCAGCATGAATTCGCCGACCCGAACCACTCCGTCAACTCCCAGTTGGCGAGCGGCGCGGGCACTTCCTGGACCGTGGACAGCGCCTCGGCCCGTCGCGACAGCTTCGTGCCTGCCGTGGCGGTCAACGTGAAGCTCTCCTCGCAAGTTGACCTGCGCCTGGCTGGTGAAGCCGCGCTCTTCAACGACGCTCCGTCCTACAACACGGTTCTGAGCGTCAGCGTCGGCTGGTAATCCCTGGTGATTACAGCAGCGAAAAGTTTGCCTTAAGGCAACCCCGCAGCGCCCCTCTTTGGAAACAAAGGGGGGCGCTTTTTTATCCGTGGATAGCGCCCTCAACCAACTCGGGTGCGGCGATCGCCGCTCCGCCTCCACGGCTCTTTATTCTAGAACCTCTCCCCCCGTTCTCTCAACATCGCGCGCACCTGCCCGAGTGCTTCTTCCGTCGCGCTCAAAGCGGCGTCGCGGCGTCCGCCGTAGCCGTGCCGCGCTTCGTAAAGATGCCGCCGGGCTTTTTCCAAGTCCCCGAGTGCTTTGAACAGAGCGGGGTCGCCCCGTTCTTCGCGTTCCCCGAAGCGCAACTCCAGGCCCGGCGGTTGAGCCATCAGTGTCGGAGCCAACGGCAGGGCCAGGCCCCATGCCAAACCGCACATCACAAGCAACGTTTTCATGGGCAAATGTCGCCCCGGGAGCGCCGGGCGGCAAGGGCTCGCTCCCGTCTCGCAAAAAGCGGCTTGCGCGCAGCTAAAGCACTTTCTTTTTGGCTGTTGTGATATGCGGCTCGCGTAGATAAAGCGGTTCGAGCTGCTCGCGCGCGGCGATGGCGTGGCCGGCCGCCGCCAGCCGGGCAAGGCGCTCCGCTTCGGGGTAGCGCAGCGTGGGCGTCACTGGCAGATCCACGGCCAGCGCCTCGGAAGTGAACACCGGCAGGCCGGTGCCTGGCAGCCGCGTGGCCAATTCCGTCGCAGGCAGCAGCAGCGGGCCTTCCACGCATTCTTCGCCTCGCACGTGCGTCAGCGAAAAACTCTGGCGGCGGGCATCGCCCACGGCCAGGAATTCCCCTTCGGCCAGCGCGGCCAGCGAGTTCACTCCCAGCAGTTTCGCCCCGGTGGCCAGCGCCAGGCCGGTCGCGGCGGAAATCGCGATTCTCACCCCGGCGTAGGACCCCGGCCCCAGGCCCACGGCGATCTGGTCCAGTTTTTCCCCGGCGGGGAGTGCTTTAAGCGCCCGCTCCAGCGTGGCGAAAAGCAGCGAACTATGGCTGCGCCCCGCGCCGCACGATTCATTGAAAATCGTCACCCCGTCCCGCAGCACCGCTACGCTCCCCTGATGGGTTGAAGTCTCGATAGCCAGCAGGATCATCGCGCCGCTCCTTTCGGTTCGGCAAACCCTTGGGTGTCTTTGTCTTTAGGTGGGTTCTGCGGGCAGGCTTCGCGCCTTCGCGCCTTCGTGCCTTCGCGTGAAAAAAACGGCGAGGCGCTAACAGCCGAAGCGTCGAAATTTTCACGCGAAGAGATTATAAGAAAAAGCCCCGGGGCAGTCCGTGCGGTCTGGCCAAGCGTTGAGACATGGCCGCCTTCTTCCCGGGCTTGGTGTGAAAACTTGCCGCCGGTTCCGCAAGCGCATTCGGTTAGTAGCGCGGCCCCGCTCCGGAAAACGCGAAGGCGCGAAGGCGCGAAGGCGCGAAGGAAAGGCGGAAAGAGAAAAGGGGTCATAGCGTAATCTCCCGGTCGTCGCCCTCCAGCACGCGGAAGCGCACCCAGCGGGCTTCCTTCGGGATGAGCGCCTCGAATTTGTCGGCCCACTCGATCACCGTCACGCCGTCGCCGTAAAGATAATCATCCAGCCCGATGTCCAGTGCCTCCCCGGGTTCCTCCAGCCGGTAGAGATCGATGTGCGCCAGCGGGAGCCGTCCGCCGGGGTATTCGTGCACCAGCGTAAACGTGGGGCTCGTCACGTCCGTCTCCACTCCCAGACCCGCCGCGAGCCCCTTGGTGAAATGCGTCTTGCCCGCGCCGAGGTCGCCCGCCAGCGCCAGCACCGCGCCGGGGCGCAGTTCGGCGGCCAGGGCGCGGCCCAGTTCAAACGTCTCTTGCGGGTGGTGCGAAATGATCGAAGCCATGAAGGTTGGAAGGGGTGCTATTGGCCATCAGAACGCCCACCCGCGTCAATGGCAAATTTGCAAAAGGCCACGCCGCCTCGATTTTCGCCGCCTGCCGCGGGCTCGCCGCGAAGAGCAGTTCGAAATCCTCGCCGTCGCCCAGCGCCGCCTCCCGCGAACACCCGGGCGTGCGCGGCAGTTCGCCCAACTCGAAGCCGCAGCCGCTCGCGCGCGCCAGCCGGGGCAGATCCGCGCCCAAGCCGTCGGAAAGGTCCATCATCGCGTGGAGCCGGAAGTGCTCGACGAGCCACCGGGCCTCGCGCAGCCGTGGGGTGAAATCCAGGTGTTTGCCGCGAATCGACCCGCCGAGCGTGCCCGTTACGAAAAGCACATCCCCCGGCTTGCCGCCGCTGCGCAGCACGCAACGTCCCCGCTCCACCCGGCCCGTCAGCGCCACCGAAACGAACACCGGCCCCGGGCTGCGCGCCGTCTCGCCCCCGGCCAGCGCAATGCCAAACTCCGCCGCGCACTGCCGCAGCCCCGCGTAAAGCGCCTCGGCGCGTGCCACGTCGAGATCCGGCGGCAACGCTACCGTCACCAGCGCGTGCTCCGGCAGCCCCCCCATCGCCGCGATGTCGCTCACATTGCGCGCCAGCGCCTTCCAGCCCACGCGGGCGAAATCCGTCTCCGGCGTGAAGTGGATTCCCTCGATCACGCAATCCGTTTTCAGCAGCGTCCACACCGGGGCGTCGCGGCGGCCCGTCACCGCGCAATCGTCCCCGGGGCCGACCAAGAGCCCCGCGCCTGCCGGGAAATCGCGGGTCAGCCGGGCAATCAGCGCGTCTTCGCCCAAATCGGAGAGTTTCATGGGTGCCGCGCAGTATAGAACATCACCGCCAGCATCGTCGCGTTGAAAAGCGAATGCATCACCATCGAGGTGAGGAGCGATTCCGTGGCCTCGTAAGCCAGCGTCAGGCAGGCGGCGAGCACGAAGAGCGGCAGGAACACCGGCCCGGTCATGTGAATCGCCGCGAAAAGCAGAGAGGTCAGCACCAGCGCGGGCGAAACCCCCAGGTATTGCCGCAGCGCGCCGTAGAAATAGCCGCGAAAAAGCAGCTCCTCCGTCACCGGAGCGACCACCACCGCCACCACCGCCACCAGCAGCACCCGGTACCAGTCCGAATCGACGGCTGCCTGTTGGAAATACTCGGTAATATCCTGTTGGCGGCTCTCCTCGCCCGAAAACGCGCCCGTCACCGCGAACGCGCAATAAATCAGCGGCAGCGCCGTCACGAAAAGCCTCACCGCGCGCTGGAGCACTCGGCCTGGGTCGGCTGGCCTCAGCCCGAACGTCTGCGAAATCGAGCGCCCGCGCATGTGCAGGAAGAGCAGCAGCCCGCTCACCAGCACTGCGAACGTCAACCCGCCTTCAATGATGGAAACGTCCGTCAGTTGCTTTGGCGGCGCGGAAAACCCCTGGTAAGCCGCCTGGCCCAGGTAAGTAAATAGCACCAGGCAGACCAGCAGATCCGGCGAAGCGAACGGGGAAGGGTGGGTTAGCGGCAGCGCCTTGAACCGGGCGCGCGCCAGCCTCCAAAGCCGCGCATAAACCCTGCCCGCCAGCAGCACCAGCGCAATGCCGATGGAAACCTCCAGCCAGAGCAACACCCCCGGCAGCGCCTGCGCCAAAAAGTTCATACCCGCGCTCCCTTCGTTGCGGCACCCGCTTCAAAAACTCTTCTGAAAGGTGGGTTCTTCGGGCAGGCTTCGCGCCTTCGCGCCTTCGCGGCTTCGCGTGAAAAAAACGGCGGAGTGATAACAGCCGAAGCGTGGAAAGTCTCACGCGAAGGGGCTAAAAGAAAAAGCCACGGGACGGTCCGTGCGGTCGGGCAAAGCTTGGAGACATGGCAGCCCTCATCCCGGGCTTGGCGTGAGCCGTTGCCGCCGGTTGGGCAAGCGGGTTCGGTTTGCAGCCCCGCCCCGCTCCAAAAAACGCGAAGGCGCGAAGGCGCGAAGGCGCGAAGGAAAGGCAAAAAGAGATCAGAAACCATCTCAGCCGGTGATTTTAAGTAGTTGGAATTACATCCCGTAAAACCCCGGCAGCCAGTAGGCCCGGCCCGGTTCCAGCGCGGGGAGGAGCTTTTGCGTCAGGTTCACTTCCACTTTGCCGTTTTCCCCTTCGCTGCCCAGGTATTGGAAAATCCGGCCCAAGTTGAACTGCGCCTCGTAGGCCACAATCGCCGCGCCGGGCGCTTTGCCCAGTTCGCGGGCCTTGGCGTAGGCGTCCTCAATCTCCCCCAGGCCGTCGATCAGCTTCGCCGTCAGCGCGTCCGCCCCGGAAACCACCCGCCCGTCGGCGATGCCGTTGCGGAGCGTATTCGCATCCAGGTGCCGCTCACGCGAAACCACGCCCAGGAAAACATCGTAAGTTTGCATCACCAGCTTCTGCACGTAAGCCTTCTCCTCCTCCGTCATTTCGCGCGAACCGCTGAGCATATCCTTGAACGCCCCGCTCTTGAACGTCACCGGCGCGACGCCGATCTTGTTGAGCAGATCGTTGTAGCGGATGGATTGGATAATCACGCCGATGGACCCGGTGAACGTCGTCGGGTTGGCCATCAGGTAAGAAGCGCCGCAAGCCGTGTAATAGCCGCCCGAGGTCGCCATCGCCCCCATCGAAACCACCACCGGCTTCACCGCTCGCACGCGGCGCACCGCGTTGTAAAGATTGTCCGAAGCCGTCACTTCCCCGCCGGGGGAGTCGATGGCCAGCACCACGGCCTTCACGCGGGCATCCTGTTCCGCCTGGCGAAGCTGAATCTTGATGTCATCCACCATCGTCGCGCCGATCTTGCCCGCCACGCTTGAACTGATGAGCCCGCGCACCGGGATCACCACGATCCGCTCCCGGCCTTCGCCGCCGCGCAGCACCTTTTCCTCCAGCCGCTGCGGTTCCGACGTTTTGGACTGGAACCCGCTGGCTGCCGCCCGGCCCTTCCTGGCCACCAGCGTCACGTTCATCAGCAGACTGAGGCCCAAGACCAGCAGCAGCGCCACCCAAAGACAGCCCGACCGTTTGTTGCTCATAGGAGAAAGCCAGTCTGCCCGAGATTCCCGCCAGGGGCAAGCACGGACAAAAAGGCGGCAAAAAGGCCATCCCCCTGAAAAATAGTTTTCGTGGAAGGCAAATTCGTGTTCAATCTCCCTTTGATGTCAAACCAAGCCCCAAGCCCGAAGTATAAGCGTATTGTCCTCAAAATCAGCGGCGAGGCCCTGCGCGAACCCGGCAGCAAGGAGACCATTTCCCCCAACATCGCCGCCACCGTCGCGCGGCAGATCAAGGAAATCCACGCCATGGGTGTGGAAGTCGCCGTCGTCGTTGGGGGCGGCAACATTTGGCGCGGCCTGGCCGCCAGCCATCGCGGCATGGAGCGCACCGTCGCCGACTACATGGGCATGCTCGCCACCGTCATCAACGGCATGGCCCTGCAAAGCGCCCTCGAAGCCCAGGGCGTCGCCACGCGGGTCCAGACCGCCATTGAAATGAAAAACGTGGCCGAACCGTTCATCCGCCGCCGCGCCATGCGGCACATGGAACTGGGCCGCGTCGTCATCTTCGTCGCGGGCACCGGCAACCCTTTCTTCTCCACCGACACCACCGCCGCGCTCCGGGCGAGCGAAATTGGCGCGGAAGTGATCCTCAAAGCCACCAAAGTGGACGGCATCTACACCGCCGACCCGGCCAAGGACCCCACCGCCACCAAGTACGACAAAATTACCTACACCGAAGCGTTGACCCGGCGGCTGGCCGTCATGGACTCCACCGCCTTCTCCCTCTGTATGGACAACCGCGTGCCCATCATCGTGTTTGACATGATGCGCGATGACAACATCAAGCGCGTCGTCCTGGGCGAGCCGGTCGGCACGCTCGTCACCTCCGCCGAATAAGTTTCCTTTTACCACAAACAGACCGCACCTCTATGAACTCTGACGACATTCTCTTGGAAACCGAGGACGCCATGGACAAAGCCGTGGATTACATGACCCACGAATTTGCGAGCGTCCGCACCGGCAAAGCCTCCGCCGCCCTGGTGGACAACATCGAGGTGCAGGCCTACGGCGCTTCCATGCGGCTCAAGCAACTCGCCGTCATCACCACGCCCGAAGCGCGCATGATCGTCGTGCAGCCCTTCGACATGACCACCATGAAGGACATCGACCGGGGCCTGCGCGAATCCAAGCTCGGCATCAACCCCGTCATCGACGGCAAACTCATCCGCCTGCGCATCCCGGAGCTCAGCGAAGAACGCCGCCGCGACCTCTGTAAAACCGTCCGCACCATGTCCGAGGAAGCCAAAGTGCGCATCCGCAGCGCCCGCCGCGAAGGCATGGACGGGTTGAAAAAGCTCCAAAAAGACGGCGACATCACCGAAGACGATCTCCGCACCATGGAGAAAGAAGTCCAGAACCTCACCGACAAATCCGTCAAAGCCATCGACGCCGCCACCGCCGCCAAAGAGGCCGAAATCCTCAAGGTCTGATGCCATGAACAAGCCCGCCCTTTTCCTTCTTGCCGCCGCGCTGGCCCTGCTGCCCGCGGCATTCGCCCAGGCGCAAGTCGTCCGCCCGGCCCCGAACTTCGCGTGGGCTCCCGGCAAAACGCTTGCCGCCTGGAAAGGGCAGCCCGTCGTCCTGGTCATCGCTCCGTCGCCCGCCGCCAAGGATTTCCGCGCCCAGGCCAAGCGGATCGAGCGGGCCTACCCGCAGCTTTCCGCCCGGCACATCCTTTTCGTCGCCGCCTTCACCGCGCCCGGGGCCGAAGCTGAGAAAATCCCCTGCAACGTCCCCTTCATTGTTGTCCCCAACGGGAGCGCCGTCGCCGCGGCTTACGGCTTCAATGGGTGCATCGGCGTTAACGTCATCGGGCGCGACGGCAACCTCGACCTCTCCAGCACCCAGGTCGTCCCCGCCTGGCGCATCATGGACATGGTTATCAACAACGCCGAGCAGCAGACCACCGAGCGCCGGGAGCCCAAGACCAACCCCGGCTCCCAAAACGCCCAATAGCGGCGACACCGCAGCGGTTTTATGGGAAGCTGCGCGTTTTACTAAATAAGGTAAGTTACAAAAGGCTTTGAGAACGGTTTGGGCGGATTATACCGAACGCATCACCGCAACCCCATCACCCTCTCCCTATGAACTCACACGATTGGTTTAACCAGGCCCGCTACGGAATGTTTATCCACTGGGGCGCCTACTCCGTGGCCGCCCGGGGCGAATGGGTCGCCAACCGCGAACGCATTCCCCTGGAGGAATACCGCCGGTTGTACGTCGAGAACTTTAAGGCCGAGCATTACGACCCCGAAACCTGGGCCGCGCTGGCCAAGGAAGCCGGGATGCACTACGCCGTGCTCACCACCAGCCACCACGACGGCTTCGCCCTCTGGCCCACCCGCACCACCGATTTCAACGCGGGAGCCCTCGGGCCGAAGCGCGACCTGGTCGGCCCCTACGTCGAAGCCTTCCGCAAGGCCGGGCTGCGCGTCGGGCTCTACTATTCCCCGGCCCACTGGTTCCACCCGGACTACCCCGGCGCCTACTTCCGCGACTGGGCTGGCAATGGCGACTGGGCCACTCCCGAAGCCCGCGAACGCTTCATCGCCTTCTACCGCGAGCAACTCCGCGAACTGCTCACCCACTACGGCCCCATCGACTACCTTTGGTATGACGGCTGCATTCCGGATAACCTGCAAAGCCGCGAGGTCAACGAAGAACTGCTCCGGCTCCAGCCCAACCTCCTCATCAACGAGCGCAACGGCGAGCCCTTCCACGTCCACAACTGCGAACAGACGATCCGTCCCAGCCAGCGCGGCCAGCTTTGGGAAGCCTGCATGACCCTCAACGACAACTGGGGCTTCCACCGGGGCGACGATAACTGGAAATCCCCGCGCCAAGTCATCCAAATGCTCACCCAAACGGCGGCCTCGGCGGGCAATCTGCTGCTCAACGTCGGCCCCAAAGCCGACGGCACCATCCCGGCCCAATCCGTGGACATCCTGCGCCAGGCGGGCGCGTGGCTGCGGCGCAACGGCGAATCCATCTACGGCTCCGATTTCTCCCCCCTCGGCTGGACCAACTGGGGCCGCGCCACCACCCGTGGGAGCACCGTCTACCTGCACATCTGGAACGGCACCGGAAGCGAACTCTGCTTCCCCGAACTCAAGAACCGCGTCAAATCCGCCCGGTTCCTCGATAATGGCCGTCCCGTCGCCTTCGAGCAAAACGGGGACCGGCTGATCCTCCGCGATCTTCCCGATCCGCTGCCCGACCCCATCGCCACTACCATCGCGCTGGAAGTCGAAGGCGAACCCGAGGCCCTCACCACCCAAACCACCTTCTGGATTCCCGGATAAACCAGGTCGCTGGTCAATAAAGCTCCTGGCCCGGCTCGGCCACGAAAAACTCGTAATTCGTCCCATTCATATGGTTGACGAACATCCAGCCGTGCCAGCGAGCCAGTGCCTCGGCGGCAGCCGGAGAGCCGATCTGTGCCATCTCGGCCGGGGCCGCGACAAAATAGCGGGCCTGGCGTTTCAGCCCCTCCTCGATCCGCTTCTCCACCGCCTCCAGTTCCGCCGCAGCCATCTTAAAGAAGGTTTCGGACGCCGTGGGGTTGGCGGCTTTGGTGGAGAAAAAACCGTGGGACCGGGAGCCCGCCGGCAGCCGATTTCCTGATTTCCCTTGTGGTCCGCGCCCCTTTGCCTCAACTTGTCCTAAATGTCATTTTGGGAGTTTGGACTCGCCGAGTCCGTCATTCACGGGGTGCAGTCGATGGGATACATCGACCCGTCGCCCATTCAACTTAGAGCGTTTCCCGCCGTGCTGTCGGGGCGCGACCTCATTGCGTCCGCGCAAACCGGCACGGGCAAAACCGCCGCGTTTGGGCTCCCCATCCTGACGAAACTGGGCAAACACCGCTACGGCGGCAAACCGCGCTGTCTCATTCTGGAGCCCACCCGCGAACTCGCCGCGCAGGTCGAAACCGCCTTCCGCGACTTCAGCCGTTTTAATGACCTCATGGTCAGCGTCATGTATGGCGGCGTCGGCTACGGCAAACAGAAGGAGGACTTGAAAGCGGGCGTCGACACCATCGTCGCCACTCCGGGCCGTCTCCTCGACCACCTGGAGCAAGGCTCCGTCGATTTGAGCGAAATCGAAATCCTCGTCCTGGACGAAGTGGACCGCATGCTCGACATGGGCTTTCTGCCGCAAGTGCGCCGCATCGTGGAAAAATGCACCAGGGAAGGCCGCCAGACCCTCTTCTTCTCGGCCACCATTCCGCCGGAACTCCAGAGCCTCACCCAATGGGTTGTGCACGATCCCGTCATCATCGAGATCGGCCACCGGGCCAGCCCGGCGGACACCATCACCCACGCCCTCTACCCCGTCGCCCGCGACCAGAAGTTCGACCTGCTCCTGGCGCTCTTGAACAAAATCAACTACACCAGCGTGCTCGTCTTTTGCCGCACCAAGATCGGCGCGGACAAAGTGGCCGGGCAGCTTAAAACCAACAAGCTCTCCGTCGTCGCCCTGCACTCCAACCGCACGCAAAGCGAGCGCATGGACGCCCTGGCCGGGTTCAAGTCCGACAAATACGACATCATGGTCGCCACGGACATCGCCGCGCGCGGCATCGACATCGCGGGCGTCAGCCACGTCATCAACTTCGACGTGCCGCAGCACCCCGAGGACTACGTGCACCGCATCGGCCGCACCGGCCGCGCCGAGAACACCGGCGAAGCTTTTACCATCTACACCGGCGAGGACGTCGAGTACGTCACCCGCATTGAGCACTTCATCGGGGCGAAAATCGAACACAAGAAGCTGGAAGGCTTCCCTTACCTCTACTGCGCCCTCTTTGCCGACGAAGTTCCCGGGGCCCCGCCCCGTCCCGTCCGCCGCCGCTCCACCTCGCGCCGCCGGTAAAAAAGGCGCGTAAAAACGAGCCCCGCCGTTTGACAACCCGGGGCGGTACGTTATCCGTAATAACCCCGTCCGCCCGGGCGGGGATTTACCGATGCGCCGATATCTCGTTTTCACCTTCTACGCGGGCCGCCCCATGGGCGGGTACCACGATTTTCTCGACTCCTTTTCCAGTGTCCAGGAAGCCCTGGCCAACCTGCTCGACGAGCCGGGGCGTTACTTCCAGATCGTGGATCGCAACACGATGCGCATCGTTCGCCAGGGGCTGACCTCCTTCAAGCAATACGACCCGAAATCGTTCCGCCGCGAGGAACCCAACAACGAGGACAAGCCCAAGGAGTAGCTACAACAACTGGTACGGGTCCACGTCCACCGTCACCGTCACATCCTCGGGGAAGGGGAGCTTCGCGAGCACCTCGCCCAGCACGCGCGTCAGCCGCTGGATGGCGCGTGTGCGCATAATCAAATGGAAGCGGAACGAGCCGTGGCTCTTCTCCAGCGGCGCGGGCGAGGGGTCGCCCAGCATTGTGTCCGGCGGCAACGCCTCTTTCAGCCGCCGGTGCAGCGTTTCCAGCGAAAACGCCGCCTTTTCCTGGTGTGCCGAGCGGGCCGTAATCAGCACCATCTTCGTGAACGGCGGGTAATCCCATTGCTGGCGCCACTGCGTCTCCTGCTCGGCGAACCCGTCGTAATCGTGGTGCCGGGCGAACTGGATGGCCGGGTGGTGCGGCGTGAAACTTTGCACAAACACCTCGCCCTCCACGTCGCCGCGCCCCGCGCGGCCCGCCACCTGAGTCAAAAGCTGGAACGTCCGTTCGCCCGCGCGGAAATCCGGCATGTGGAGCCCCGTATCGGAGTTGATGATTCCCACCAGCGTCACGTTGGGGAAGTGCAGCCCCTTGGCGATCATCTGCGTACCGAGTAATATATCAATCTTCCCCGTGCGGAACGCCGTCAACACCTCGCGGTAAGCCTCCTTGCGCGTCATCGTGTCCGCGTCCATGCGGCGCACCACCGCCTTGGGAAAGAGTTTCCCCACGATCTCCTCCACCCGCTCCGTGCCAAATCCGGCAAACTTGATGGCGGGATCGCGGCACTCCGGGCAGCGGCCCGGGGCCACCGCCGTATGGCCGCAAATATGGCAAATCAGACGGCTCTCCGCCCGGTGAAACGTCAGCGCCACCGAGCAGTTCGGGCACTCCGCCACGTAGCCGCACGCGGGGCAGGAGAGCGAGGTGGAAAAACCGCGCCGGTTTAAAAAAAGGATGCACTGTTCCTTGCGTGCCAGGCGAGCGTCGATCCCTGCGCGCATTTTTTCCGAAATGATCGACGGCGTTTCGCCCCCGTGGGCCTCCAGCCGCATGTCGATGATGCGGATCAACGGCAGCTTGCGGTCGTCCACGCGCTGGTCCATGCGCAGCAGTTCGTACTTGCCGCTCAACGCGTTGTGGTGGCTCTCCAGCGACGGCGTGGCGCTGCCCAGAAGCACCGCGCAATGCTCGAAACTGCCGCGCAGCACCGCCAAATCGCGCGCGTGGTAGCGCGGCGGGTCCTCTTGTTTGTAAGAAGTCTCGTGCTCCTCATCCACCACGATCAGCCCCAGATTCTCCAGCGGCGCGAAAATGGCGCTGCGCGCGCCGATCACAATTCTCGCCCGCCCGTTGTTGATCTTGTGCCATTCGTCATGGCGCTCGCCTTCGGAAAGATGGCTGTGGAGCACCGCCACCTCCCGCTGCATCGCCGCGAACCGGCTCTTGAAACGGTCCACCGTCTGCGGCGTCAGCGCAATCTCCGGCACCAGCATGATCGCGCTGCGCCCCTGGTCCAGCACCCGCTGGATGCCCTGCATGTAAATCTCCGTCTTGCCGCTGCCTGTCACCCCCTGGAGCAGCAGCGGCTTTTGCGGGTGGTCGATGGCCTCGCTCACGCGCGCGAACACGGACGCCTGCTCCTCGTTGAGCGTCAGTGGCGCGGCGGCCACGAACGTCTCCCCCTCGTTGGGGTCGCGCGCTACCGTCTGCGATTGCACGGCCACCAGCCCCTTGCGCGTCAGAGCCGTCAGCGCCGCGCGGTCCGCCCCGGCGGTTTTGAGCAGCGCCGTCACCGCCATCGGCGTGTCGCCCGCCTCCACCAGCGTCTCGACAATCGCCGCCTGCTTCGGCGCGCGCCGTTCCAGCTCGCCCATCAACTCCGCCGTCACCTCCGCCACGGGCTTCGTCAACCGAGCCACTTGCCGCTGCTTGAACCCCACGTTCCCCTTGCGGATCACCTGGGGCAGCACCGCCCGCATTGCCGTCTCCACCGGGCAGCAGTAATAAGTGGCCATCCAGCGCGCCAGCCGCAGCAGGTTCACGCTCAAAATCGGGCGCTCGCCCACGAGCTTGGAAATGGGGCGGATGCCCGGCACGGTCGATTCGTCAAGCAACTCCACCACCGTCGCCTGGCGCTCCTGGTGGCGCACCGGCACGATCACGCGGGAGCCCGCTTGCACCAGCGCCTCCCAGTCCGGCGGAATCGAGTAATCGAGAGCGGCCCCTCCCGATTGGTCAACGATCACGCGCGCGAATTTCATGCCCATAAACAAATCAGGAACTCGGGAACTCAGAAAGCGAGAATGTTTCGCCGGGCGAACTTTCCAGGGCTGCAATACTTCACCCCTCGAAGTATTTTTTTGCGTTTTTTGCGTTTTTTGCGGTTAAGTTAAGTTGTTCCATGCGTTTCGTCCTCAAACTCGTCCTGGTGCTCCTCTTCGCTGCCGCGCTTGCGGTGGCAGCGGCGCTGTACCGTTCGGACGATCCGCTCTACACGGCGGCGGAATGGCTCAGCTTTGGCCGTTACCGGCAATACGACGAAATGATCGGGGACGCCGCCCAGAAAAACGGGGTCGATCCGTTGCTGCTCAAGGCCATTGTCTGGCGCGAGAGCCAGTTTCACCCGCAAAAAACCGGGGCCAGCGGCGAACGGGGCTTGATGCAGGTGAGCGAAGCCGCCGCGCAGGATTGGGCGCGCACGCACCGCTCCGAAACGTTCCGCATGAGCGACCTTTTCAGCCCCCGCATGAACCTGGAGATCGGCTCCTGGTATTTGAAGCAGAAACTTACCCGCTGGGCCGCGAAAGACGATCCGGTGCCCTTTGCCCTGGCTGAATACAACGCCGGGGGCCGCCGGGTGGACCGCTGGGTGGCGGAAACCAAACTCGGCGAAGCCGCCACCGCCGCCGACCTGCGTTCGCGCATCGCCTTCCCGAGCACCCAGGCGTACGTGGAGGCCATTTTGAAGCGCCAGGCGTATTACCAGGAGCAGGCCGGGAAGAAGTAGGGGACGAGGAGTGGCAATGGGAGTTGCCGGAGCAAGCGCGTGCCCAAATGGAGTTTGGGCACGAGACTGGGATGGAGCTTTGTTTGCAAGGCAAGCGAGGGATTTGAGAAGGTCTTTTGTAAAGAAGCCTTGTAAGGAGGCCTTGTAAGGAAGCCTAGGTTCCCCATCCAATGACGCCCCGCACCATCTCGTGCCGAAACTCCATTTCGGCACGCAATTGTCCCCGCAACTCTATTGCGGCTATAGGAGCGCCGCTTCTGAGAGCACTTTTTACTTTCCCGCACGAATTTGCGAGGCCACGGGCGCTGGCGAGAGCCATACGGGACTTAAGAAAGAAGTAGCGGCTTTGTTGTGGCCGCGTTAGCACTGAGTTTCCCTGATCCCCTGTCTTTCTTCGTGCCTTCGTGGCTTCGTGCCTTCGTGTGAAATTACAAAGGGAGCCAACGGGCGGTGCGTGGAAGTTGACACCCCCCGAGACGTTCCGCCAGGCTGGGGCTGAGGCGATGCGGGGGTAAGTTCGTTAACTCCATCCGAACCACACCTCCGCATTTTTCTTTGAAGGCACGAAGGCACGAAGGAAAGACAAAAGACAGTGGGGGTGGCCTGCCCTTTACTTTCCCCTCTGGATTTGCGAGGCTGCGGGTGCTGGCGAGAGCCAGACGGGACTTAAGAACCCCGCACAGAGCGGCTCGCAATAGCCGATAAACTATTGCCGTTTCCGGGTTATTTTATATGGCCGGGGGGCGGCGACGTATGTCCAGGCTCCGGCTAAAGGTCGCCGCGGCCGACTTTGTGCGGCTTCTTAACTCCCGGCCTCCCTTGGAACCAACTCCGGGGGAGGCTTTGAGTTATTAAAACGCCAAAGCCATCGCCATGCCGATTCCCCGTCCCGTTCTCGTGTTGTTTGCCGCTCTTTGCGGAACCGCATTTCCTCTCTCTGCCCAGCAGGCTTCGCCCACCCCAGCCGTCTATTTTTCACCTTACGGCGGCTGCACCCAGGCGGTCGTGGCCGCGCTCGACGCGGCGAATGAGAGTGTTTACCTGCAGGCTTACGGGTTCACATCCCCGGAAATTGCCGGTGCGCTGGCACGAGCCCGGCGGCGCGGGGTGCGAGTGGAGGTGATCCTGGACAAAAGCAACCGCGCGCAACGGCGCGGCGCACTGACGCTGCTAACGGAGGCGGGGGTGGCGGTGTGGATCGACGCCTGCCACGCCATCGCGCACAACAAAGTCATCCTCATCGACCGGGCGACGGTCATCACCGGTTCGTTCAATTTCACCCAAGCCGCCGAGAGCCGCAACGCGGAGAACCTTCTCATCCTGCGCGACCCGGCGTTGGCGGCGCGTTACCTCGCGAACTGGGAAGAGCACCGGCGGCACTCCGAACCGTGCGGACCGGGTGCCGTTCCCGGCGGCCACTAAGCCAGTGCTTCGGCGACGGTGCTTTCCAGCAGATTCAGGTCGAACGGCTTCGGGATGGAGCCGCAGAAGCCGTAATCCCGGCACTGGGTCATGATCGGGTCCATGGCATAGCCCGAGGAGACCAGGGCTTTCACGTTCGGGTCGATTTTGCGCAGTTCCTGGATGGCTTCGCGCCCGCCCATGCCGCCCGGGATGGTCAGGTCCATGATGACCAGGTCGAACGGTTTTCCCGCTTCCATGGCTTCCTTGTAAAGCCGCAGCGTCGTTTCGGCGTTGTAGGAGGGGGTGACGCTGTAGCCCAGCGAGTTGAGGGTGTAGGAGATGAGTTCGCAGATGATCTCCTCGTCGTCGAGCACCAGGATGCGCCCGGTTTTGCGGACGATGGGGGCGGGCTTTTTGGCGGCGCTGGCCGGTTCCACTTCCTTGTCGGAGGCGGGCAGGTAGACGAAGAAGGTCGCGCCCTGGCCCGGCGTCGATTCCACGCCGATGAAGCCGTCGTGATTCTTGACGATGGAGTACGAGGTGGCCAGCCCGAGGCCGTTGCCGGTGGGCTTGGTGGTGAAGTAGGGATCAAAAATCTTCTTCTGGATTTCCTCGGGGATGCCCGGCCCTTCGTCGCGCACTTTGATGCGCACATAGCGGCCCGGCTCCAGCGTGGGCGGGGCGTTGTGGTCGTCCAGGGTGACGTTTTCGCCGCTGACAAAAAGCGTGCCGCCGCGCTCCATCACCTGCACGGCGTTGACGGCCAGGTTGCTGATGACCTGGCTGATTTGCCCGGCGTCGATGTCGGCGGGCCACAAGTCCTCGGGCAGGGTGAACGCGGAGCGGATATTGGTGCCGCTCAAGGAGAAGCCGACGGTATCCAGGAGCAGTTGGCGCAGCGAGGCGGTGCGCTTGATGGGCGCGCCCCCCTTGGCAAAGGTGAGCAGTTGCCGGGCGAGATCCTGGGCGCGCAGGGCGGCGTTTTTGGAGGCTTCGATGCGGTCTTTGACCTGCCCTTCTGCACCCATGAGCGAAAGGGAGAGGTTGCCGATGACGGCGGTGAGCAGGTTGTTGAAGTCGTGGGCGATGCCCCCGGCGGCGATGCCGATGGATTCGAGTTTCTCTGCCTTGTGGCGCTCTTCTTCGAGGAACTGGCGCTCTGTGACATCGCGCAATACCAGCACGGTGCCCAGTTTGAGGTTCTTGCGGGCGCGGATGGGGGCGGCGCTCAGTTCCACGCACCGCTGCACGCCGTCGCGGGCCACGACCATGGATTGCGGCTCGGTTTGGAGCGCCTTTTCGGAGATGCGCAGGGCGTCCAGCGGGCGGTTGCCGCGGATGCTGGTCAATTTGAGCACTTCGTCCAGGGGGCGGTCGGCGGCTTCCTTTTCGGTCCAGCCGGTGAGGCGCTCGGCCACGGGGTTCAGGGTGACGATGTGGCCGTCGTTGTCGGTGGTGATGCAGCCTTCGCGGATGGAACGCAGGGTGACGGCCAGCAGTTCCTGCTCGGCGGCGATTTCGTCCTCGAAGCGTTCCCTCTCTTTTTCCGCCGTGTCGCGAATGGCGGAGACATCCCCGGCAAGCTTGTCTTTTTCAGAGGCGAGCCCTTCCACCTCCTGCTTGCGCTCGATCTCGGCGGCGGCCCGCGCGGCGAAGATTTGCAGGGTTTGCCGGGCGATGCCGATTTGCGAGGCCGGGGAGCAGCCGATGATGCCGATCAAACCGACGATGCGCTCCTTTTGGTCAATGAGCGGCGTGGCGATGAAGGATTCCGCCTTGAGCGTGGCCAGCAGGTTGTCGCCGGGGTACTGGGCCCGCACGCCCTGGGCGATGGCGGTGAAGCCGTTTTTGAGCGCCTCGGCAAAGACGGTGCCGGTGAGGCCGTAGTTGGTTTTGCTGCGCAGGCGGCCTTGTTCGGCCAGGGTGAGCGAGCAAAACTCCGCTTCGGGCCGGATGTCGGTTTCAACGATGAAGGCGTAGTCGTTTTGCAGCGCCAGGGAAAGCTGCTGTACGAGCGTGCGAACATATTCCACGCCGGTGGTGGAGGAGACGGAGAGGGAAATGTGGTGGACGTTCTCGTCGGAGTAGCGGCGCTCGGAGGCGTCGTGGATCAAGATGACGAAGCGCCGCCGCCCTTCGTAATGGGCCTCGGAGACGGCGATTTCCACCGGGAAGCGCACGGAGTTGCGGCGCTCGGCGAAGGCCATGAAGTTCTCCCGCCCCATGGCGGCCACGTCCAGGAGGAAATGCCGCTGCGGAATGAGCTTGGTAATTTTTTGGCCGGTCAACTGGGCGCGCGGGTAGCCGAACACGAGTTCGGCGGCCTGGTTGCACGTTTCGATGATGCCCTGGCTATCGACCGTGAGGATCACATCCGGGCAGGATTCGATGATAAAGCGGGAGCGCGCTTCGTTGGCCTCCACGGTTTCGAGCTGATCCTGGAAAATCCGCAGCAGCCGCCACAGCGAGATGCCAAACGCTCCCAGCGCCAGGACGACGGCCACGCAGTAGCCCACCAGCTTCAAATAAACCAAAAACCCGCCGACGCCGGTGCGGCTTGGCAGGAGGTAGGGAAAGGTGAGGGCGATCAGCAGGGCGAGGCCGGTAATGGCAATGCCGCTGCCGAGCAGGCAGGCGAGCACTTTGGCGCGCAGCCCTTGCTTTTCATTCAGCCATTCGCGGGTTTTCTGGGCGAATTGTTCTTTGGGCGCAGGCATTCGGGGTTCTTTTCTTGGAAGGACCGCAACGGATCCGGTGGGGGGATGGAGGGGAGGGGAAAATCAATATTTGAGAAAGGAACGCGTGGGCACGGGGTTGAGCGCCTTGCGCCCCGCGAGAAATTCCAGTTCGATCAAAAATTGAGCTTCAATGAGCGTGCCGCCCAGCTTGGTGATGAGCCGCGTGGCGGCGGCGGCGGTGCCGCCGGTGGCCAGCAAGTCGTCAATGAGCACGACTTTTTCCCCAGCGCGGATGGCATCGACATGCATTTCCACAACGGACTGGCCGTATTCCAGGGAATAGGTCACGGACTCGGTTTCGAAGGGGAGCTTGCCTTTTTTGCGGATGGGCACGAACCCCACGCCCATCTGGTAGGCCGCCGCGGCTCCAAAGAGAAACCCGCGCGCGTCAATGCCCACCACTTTGTCGATCTCCCGGCCCGCATTGGCCTCCACGAAGCAGTTAACAGCCGTCCGGAACAGACACCCGTCGGAAAGAATGGGCGTGATGTCTTTGAAAAGAATCCCGGGCTTCGGAAAGTCCCGGACATCGCGAACTGCCGCACTCAGGGCTGAGAGAGGGTCTGTCATGGAACCGGCAATATAAGGAGGGGATCGAGGAACCGCGAGATTTTATTCATGGATCAGCCCGGCGTCCGCTCGCAATTGGCTCTGGAAGCGGCCCGGAATCGCGTCCACGCCGGGGTTCGGACCCAATAAATATTCGAAGATTTGTTTGATTGCGAGGCAAAGCTTGGGTATTGAGAAGCTTGCTTCTATAGATCCCTCCCATCCTATGTTAAAAACCTCTGCTTCCATTGCGTTGATTTTCTGTGCGTCGTATGCCCTCGCGCAGGAAGCGTCTGTCAGTTCTGGCTCCGCTTCCTCCTCTGCGGCGAGTGCTTCGGCTGCCGTCGTGTCGGGCACCCAATCGGCCAATCTTATTGATTCCGAGGCCACCCAAGTGGATGTGTCTGAAGCCTTCGCTATTCCGGGCGGTTACGGCAATGCTCCGTTGAACTTCACCCCCGGCCAGGGCCATTTCGACCGTCCTCCGCTTCAGTTTTCGACCACCCTTCAGTTGGGCTACGACGACAACATCTATTGCACCAATAACCAGAATCCCTTTGAGAAGCCGGTGAAGGGCAGCATGATTACCAGCCTTTCCCAAGGGGTGGATTTGCTGTTGGCGCAGGATCGGCTGGGCCTTTCTTTGGGCGGCAACTTCGGCGGTCAGTACTATTGGGATCACGAAGGGCAGCACCTCTTCCCTACGGGCGGCCTTGATTTGATTTTCGGCTACAAAATTTCTCCGCAGACGCAGCTTTCCGTTCAAACGAGCGTCGCTTATTTGGTTCAACCCTCCTTCTCGGTGCTTTCGGGCCTCACGGACGCCAATGGCAAGGGGTATTTCACCGGCAATACCAAGGTCGATCTCTTGCATCGCTGGACGCCGCGGTTCTCCACCGACACCACTTACCTGGTTTACGGCACTTATTATAGCGACTCGGAGCAGCAGAATAATAACCACATCAGCCAAACGCTGGGTGAATCGCTCCGTTACATGTTCACGCGCAACTTCACGGGCGTCATTGAAGGGCGTGCCAATGAGGATACCTACGATGGTGATGGCAGCAACTCGCAAAGCTACTTTGCCTTGGTCGGCGGCGACCTGACGCTCACTCGCCGGCTTTCGAGCTCCATTCGCTTGGGTGCGCAAACCCGCACGCCCGATACGGGCGGTTCGAAAACCTCGCCTTACCTGGAGACCTCTGTCAACTACGTGCTGACCCGCACCACGTTGCTGGGGTGGCAAGCGCGCTATGGTTTTGAGGATACCGGCAGCAGCAGCGGCTCCCAAAAGAGCTTCCGCACCGGCGTTTCCGTGACCCAGAGCATCACCACGAAACTGCGGGGCACCGTTGGGCTGAACTTCATGAACGACGATGCCTACTACACCGAAAACGGAGATCTGGGCAGCAACTCTTACAGCGCCGTCAGCGCCTCGGTGGGCCTGAATTATGCTTACAGCAAGGACGTCACGCTGTTTGCCAACTATAGCCGGATCGACAAAAACTCCCCGTCCGACTGGATTTCGTACGACAAAGACGTCTACTATATTGGGGCGACGCTCCAATATTAGTTGATCGTTCTTCCGGATCGTGTATAGCCCTCAAGGGCTCTTTTTGAAGCGCCCCGGAGTTGCAATGACTCCAGGGCGCTTTCCAGTCCTTGATATCCCCTTTTTCCCAAATTTGATATGAACGAAAGCAACGAGGTCAGTCTGCACTTCCTGGATTATTGGCGGGTCATCCGAGTTCGCTGGGCGATTTTGGTGATTACCTTTCTCCTCGTGCTGGTAACGGCGGGGGTCACCTGCTTCTTCCTGCCGCGGCAATACTATTCCCGCGTCATTATGGAGGTGAAGCCGGACAACAACTCCCTCCAGGTCTTCGACAATGGAACGCCCTATCAGCAAGTGCGCGATCCCAACCTGCAGGCCACCCAGTTCAGAATCATCCAAGGGAAGGAAATCCTTTACCCCGTCATCAATGAATTGAAGTTGATCGAATCCTGGAGCGCCCAGGAAGGCGGCAACGTTCTCCCCAGGGAAGAAGTCTATACCCGGCTGTTGAGGATGATGCAGTTGGAAACGGTCCGCAACACCGACTTGATCGAAATCGGCATTTATTCCGGCGACCGCGTGGAGGCGGCCAACATCGCCAACATGATCTCCGTGGTGTACCAGCGGGTGCGCCAGGAGGACCAAATGCATGTGCGCGACAGCGCGCTGGCCCAGTTGCGCGAGGAAGTCACCGCCCAGCGCAAGGCGGTCGAGGCCGCGCAGACGGAAATGGCGAAGATCCGCGAGAAACAGGGGATCGTCGACCCCAACCCCGAATCCATTGATGCCGCGGACACCCCGCGCTTGGTGGTGAGCGACAGTGAAAAGAAGCTCAACGACCTTAAAACCACCAGTGCCGAACTCCGGGCTCAGATTGAACAAATCTCGAAGCTCAAGACCGAGGAGCTGATGACGGCTCTGCCGTCCCTGAATATCCAGGACCCCACCATTTCCAAAATCCTGCCGCTCTACCAGGACGCTTCGTCTGAAGAAGCCCGCTTGCTCAACGGCGGCCTGGGCGAAAACCACCCTCGGGTGAGGGCGCTGCGCGCACAAAAAGAGGTTTTTACCAAGCAGCTTTCGGATGCCGTCGCGGCGATCCGCACCTCGCTTTCCATCAAGCTCAATGTCAATGAAGCGAACCTTACTTCGTTGGACGAAAAGGTCGGCGCCATCAAAAAGGGCCTGAACGAAAGCGCCAGCCAGAGCCAGGACTACATCAACGTCAAGAGCGATTACCTCAAGTCCAAGCGCGTTTTGGAAGCCGCCGAAAACCGGCTCTCCACCCAGAACGTTCAGCTGAAAATGAGCATCATTCCCGCCAAAATCTGGGAAAAAGCTGAGGCGGCCACCTATCCCTCCAAACCCAATGTCTTGATGATTATGGCCCTGGCCATTTTCGTCGGCCTGTTCTTCGGGGTGATGCTGGCCTTCTTCATTGAGTACCTTGATACCAGCGTGAAAACGCTCGACGACGTGGAACGCTACATCGGCCTGCCCGTCCTTGCCGTTATTCCGAAAAATATCAGCGCCCTCATCAAGCTGCAAAACGACGCGCCGGACGCCGAGGCTTACCGAATTTTGCGGACGAACATCGAGTTCAACAGCAAGAACCCGAACGCAAAAACGCTGACGGTCGTTTCCGGCGGCCCGGGCGAAGGCAAATCGACCACGTTGAACAACTTGGCCGTCACATGCGCCCGGGGCGGCTACAATGTGTTGATCGTTGACGCGGATATGCGCCGCCCCTCCCAGCACACCTTCTTTGACGTCGATTACGAAGTGGGGCTCTCCGACGTGCTGACCGGCACGCGCACCCTGGACCAGTGCATCCTCAAAACCGGCGTGCCGAACCTCTCGTTCCTGCCCAGCGGCAATCTTCCCGACGACGCCGTGGGCATCCTCAATTCCCAGACGATGATCGACTTGATCGACTCCGTCCGCACCCGTTACGACCTGGTTTTCTTCGATTCGCCGCCTATCCTGGGCGTCAGCGACGCTTCCATTCTCGCCAGCGAAGTCGATATGGCCATCATGGTTGTGCAATACCGGCGATTCCCGCGGGCCATGCTCCAGCGGGTTAAAACGGCGGTTGAAAATGTTGGCGGGCACCTGCTGGGCCTTGTGCTCAACAACGTCGAAACCAAGCACGACTCCGGCTACCAGTACTACACGCAGTATTACGATTACTACACCCCCGATGCCGAGCGGCGTAAGCGCAGACCGGTGAAACCGGCTTCTCCCGAGGAAGCTCCGGCTCAAAAATCAACCAACGAACCCGGAGACTACTAAGATGAAACTTCCTTTCTACGCCTCTGCCTTCCTGGCTGTATGCATTGCGATGGGCGGGGCTGCCGCCCAGGCCCAACAGGCCACCCTCCGCGCGGGGGATACCGTTGAAATCCGCCTTTCCGGGGTTCCCCAGGAGGAAATCGGTGGCTTTAGCGCCGTGCAAACGGTGGACGAAAACGGCAACCTCAACATCCCTTACATCGGCAAAATCAAGGTGGCGGGGTTGGACGCGGCCTCCGCTCAGCACAGCATCGAGTCGCGCCTCATTTCCGACAAAATTTACACCAGCCCCACCGTCACCGTCTCGGTTCAGAGCACCATGCGCTTGGTGAATGTGACCGGGGAAGTGAAATCCAGCGGGCGGTTGCAATACACCGCCGACCTGACGGTGATGGCTGCCATCGCCGGGGCGGGTGGGTTCAGCGACTTTGCCGACCGCAAGCACGTCAAGGTGGTTCGCAGCGGCAAGGTGAAGGTGATCGACACCACCAAGCTTTCCAAAGACCCGTCCTTGGATGAAAAAGTGCTGCCCGGGGACCAGATCTTCGTCCCGCAAGCCGGGATGTTCTGGTAAGCGAGGCTGCAATAGAGTTTTCGAAAACGGCGCCGGGCAACTGGCGCCGTTTTTTTGGCCACACGCCTCTCTTTGCCTCAACTTATATTGGCCAGAGCGCCTGGGTGTATAAACAGAGTGTTCGGCAGGGCCGCCTGTTGCCGCGCCTGTGTTGTCCAGCGTCGCACCCAATCCGATCGCATTAAAATGGGCTAGTGACGGCAAGCCAAAGTAGGACTAGGGAATGCCAATTATCGGGCAGCCTTATGGGCCGCTTTGCGCTTGATTAGGAAAATGAGCGTTATTCAAGAACCGAGCAACTCGGTGCGATCCCAGAAAGTATCAACCCTCGACGCCAATGAAGCCGTGGCTTCCGTAGCCTACCGGCTCAGCGAAACCATTGCCATTTACCCGATTACGCCCTCCTCCCCGATGGCGGAATCCTGCGACGAATGGTCCGCCAAACAGCGGCCGAACCTCTGGGGCAGCGTTCCCAGCCTCGTTGAAATGCAGTCCGAAGCCGGCGTGGCGGGCACCGTCCACGGCATGCTGAACTCCGGGGCGCTTACCACCACCTTTACCGCCTCGCAGGGATTGCTGCTGATGATCCCGAACATGTACAAGATCGCGGGCGAGCTGCTTCCCTTCTGTTTCCACGTCACCGCGCGCGCGCTGGCCACCCACGCCCTCTCGATTTTCGGCGACCACTCCGACGTCATGGCCTGCCGTCAGACCGGCTTCGCCATGATCGCTTCCAATTCCGTTCAGGAAGCCCACGACCTGGCCTTGATCTCCCATTCGGCCACGTTCGAAAGCCGCGTTCCCTTCATGCATTTCTTTGATGGCTTCCGCACTTCGCACGAAATCGCGAAGTTCCATCCGCTGGAAGACGACGTGCTGCGGGCCATGACCAACGAAGAGGCCATCCGCGCTTTCCGCTCCCGCGCGCTGACCCCCGACCACCCGACCATTCGCGGCACCGCCCAGAACCCCGACGTCTACTTCCAGGCGCGCGAAGCCTGCAACCCCTTCTACAACGCCGTGCCCGGCATGGTGCAGGGGCTCATGGACAAATTCGCGGCGCTTACCGGCCGTCAGTATCACCTTTTCGATTACGTGGGCGCGCCTGACGCCGACCGCGTCATCATCGCCATCGGCTCCGGCGCGGAGACCGCCGAGGAAACCGCCCACTGGCTCAACGAACAGGGCCAGAAAGTGGGCGTCCTCAAAGTGCGCCTCTACCGCCCGTTTGCCGCCGACGCCTTCATCCAGGCGCTGCCCAAGACCGTCAAGAGCATCGCCGTGCTCGACCGCACCAAGGAGCCCGGCTGCCTCGGCGAACCGCTCTATCTCGACGTCGTCACCGCGCTGGCCGAGGCCCGCGTCAACGGCACCAGCTCCTTCGCCTGCGAACCCGTCGTCATCGGCGGCCGCTACGGGCTGGGTTCCAAGGAATTTGACGCCGCCATGGCCAAGGCCGTCTTCGACGAACTCCGCAAGGAACAGCCGAAGAACCACTTCACCATCGGCATTTACGACGACCTCACCAGCACCTCGCTGGAGTGGGACCACACCTTCGACCTCGAGTCCTCGGACGTGAAGCGGGCCGTTTTCTTCGGCCTCGGCGCGGACGGCACCGTGGGCGCGAACAAGAACTCCATCAAGATCATCGGCGGCGAAACCTCCAACTTCGCCCAGGGCTACTTCGTGTATGACTCGAAGAAGTCCGGCGCCATGACCATCTCGCACCTGCGCTTTGGCCCTCGCCCGATCTCCGCGCATTACCTCATCAAGAGCGCGCAATTCGTGGCTTGCCATCAGGCGACCTTCATCGAGAAGTTCGATGTGCTGGCCTACGCGCTGCCCAAGGCCACCTTCCTGCTCAACTGCCCGCATTCCGCCGAAACCGTGTGGGATCACCTGCCGCTGGAAGTCCAGAAGCAGATTGTCGAGAAGGAACTCAAGTTTTACGTGATCGACGCCTCCGCCGTGGCCCGCAAGGCCGGCACGGGCGGGCGCACCAACACCATCATGCAGACCTGCTTCTTCGCCATCTCCGGCGTGCTGCCGCGCGAAGAGGCCATCGAGCAGATCAAGAAAGCCATTCGCAAGACCTACGGCCGCAAGGGCGAGGACGTGGTTCTCAAGAACTTCGTCGCCGTTGACGCGGCCCTTGACGGCCTGCACGAGGTACAGGTGCCTAAGGACAAGCTCAACGGGCATCACCGCCCGCCGACCGTCCCCGACGCCGCGCCTGAATTCGTCAAGACCGTCACCGCCGCCATCATGGACGGCAAGGGCGACCTGCTGCCCGCCTCCGCCTTTACGCCGGACGGCACCTGGCCCGTGGGCACTACCAAGTGGGAGAAGCGCAACATCGCCGACCGCCTGCCGGTTTGGGACGAATCCATCTGCATTCAGTGCAACAAGTGCGCCACGGTTTGCCCGCACGCCGCCATTCGCTCCAAGCACTACGCGAGCGATCTGCTGGCCAGCGCGCCCGAAGGCTTCAAGTCCGTTGCCATGCGCGGAGCGCCCGGCCAGAACTTCACCATTCAGGTCGCGCCCGAGGATTGCACGGGTTGCACCCTCTGCTACCAAGTCTGCCCGGCCAAGTCCAAGACGGACCCCAGCCACAAGGCGCTGACCATGGAGTTCATCCCCGAGCGGCAGAAGGAAATCGCCCAGTACGATTACTTCCTCAACCTGCCGCTGCCGAGCCGCACCGAACTCAAGGCCGACGTCAAGTCCAGCCAGTTTGCGGAGCCGCTCTTCGAGTACTCCGGCGCTTGCACCGGCTGCGGCGAGACGCCCTATATCAAGCTGCTTACCCAGCTCTTCGGCGACCGCCTCGTCATCGCCAACGCCACGGGTTGCTCCTCCATTTACGGCGGCAACCTGCCCACCACCCCGTACACGACCGATGCCAACGGCCGCGGCCCGGCTTGGTCCAACTCCCTCTTCGAGGATAACGCCGAATACGGCCTCGGTTTCCGGTGCGCCATCGACAAGCAGGCGGAAATCGCCCGCGAAATGCTGGCGAAGTTCGCCCCGCAAGTTGGCGACAGCCTCGTGGCTGAACTCCTCAACGGCGGCGGCCGCGACGAAGCCACCATCGCCGCCCAGCGTGAACGCGTCAAAGCACTGCGCGAGAAGCTCGCCTCCATCGGCGGCGTTGAAGCCCAACGCCTCGACGACGTGGCCGATTACCTCGTGCGCAAGAGCACCTGGGTGCTCGGCGGCGACGGCTGGGCCTACGACATCGGCTACGGCGGCGTGGACCACGTCCTCTCCACCGGCGCGGACATCAACGTCCTCATTCTCGACACCGAGGTTTACTCCAACACCGGCGGGCAGGCTTCCAAGTCCACCCCGTTCGGCGCCACGGCCAAGTTCGCCGTCGCGGGCAAGACCCGTCCCAAGAAAGACATCGGCATGATGGCCATGAGCTATGGCAACATCTACGTGGGCCGCGTGGCCCTGGGCGCGAAAGACGCCCAGACCGTCAAGACCTTCGAGGAAGCCGAAAGCTATCCCGGGCCTTCGCTCATCATCGCTTACTCGCACTGCATCGCCCACGGCTACAACCTCGCCAACGGCCTCCAGCAGCAGAAGCTCGCTGTCGATACCGGCATCTGGCCGCTCTACCGCTTTGACCCGCGCCGCACCGAGCAAGGGCTGCCCGCCCTCCAGCTCGACAGCCCCGCGCCGAAGGCCAAGGTGGGCGAGTACCTGCGCAACGAGCGCCGCTTCCGCACCAAGCCGGAAGCCCTGGCCGCCTTCGAGGCCGCCGCGCAGGACCAGGTCGAGAAACGCATGGCGCTCTTGCAAAAGCTCGCCACGGACGGAGCCGCCAAGTAAGAAAACCGGAAGGAAAACAAACCGATGAACCTGACTACTGATTACCTCGGCCTTAGCCTCAAAAACCCGATCATGCCCGGCGCATCCCCGCTGGCGGATGATCTCTCCACCGTCAAGCGCCTGGAAGACGCCGGTGCGGCGGCCATCGTCATGCACTCGCTTTTCGAGGAGCAGATCAACCTGGAACGCAACGCCGTGGAGCGCGACGTGGAGGCCCACACCGAGAGCTTTGCCGAAGCCATCACCTACCTGCCCTGCGAGGAGGATTTTGACGAAACGGGCGAGGAATACCTCGCCATGATCGGCAAGATCAAAGAAACCGTCAGCGTGCCGGTGATCGCCTCGCTCAACGGCATCACGCCCGGCGGATGGGTCAGCTACGCCAAGTCGATCCAGCAAGCCGGAGCCGACGCCCTGGAGCTCAACTACTACGACCTGCCCTCCGATCCCACCAAGACCGGGGCGGACGTGGAGCAACGGGCGCTCGAACTGGTGAAAGCCATCCGGGCGGAAGTTACTCTTCCCATCGCGGTCAAGCTTTCCCCGTTCTTCTCCAGCCTGCCGAACTTCGTGGGCCAGTTGAAGGCCGCGGGCGCCAACGGCGTTGTGCTCTTCAACCGCTTCTACCAGCCCGACATCAACATCGAAGACCTCGACACCGATTCCGTGCTGGAGCTTTCCACCTCCGCCGAACTGCGGCTGCGCCTGCGCTGGCTGGCCGTGTTGAGCGCCAAGGTGAACGGCATCTCCTACGCCGCGACCGGCGGGGTCCACACCGCGCAGGACGCCGTCCGGGCCATCATGGCCGGAGCGAGCGCCACGCAGATGGTTTCGGCCCTGTTGCAGAACGGCCCGGATTACCTCGGCACCGTGCTGGCCGACCTGTGCCAGTGGCTCGAGGAGCATGAGTACGACTCGCTCGCGCAAATGCGCGGCACGATGAACCTCAAGCATTGCCCCGACGCCACCGCCTTCGAGCGCGCCAATTACCTGCGCATCTTGAAGAGTTGGCAGGCGTAGGCTTCAGCCCACGCGGGCATTGATTTCAAAACCCAGGGTGGCTTTGGCTGCCCTGGGTTTTTTGTGTCTGGTTTTGCCGTGGAAATCCGGTAAAATGCTTCGACGTCAACGGAAAGGTCCTCCGAATGAAGCCCAGAACACTTCTCCCCATTCTCGTGTTGATTTGGGCGGCGCAGTCGCCCGCGCAACAGATGGTGGATCCGAATGCAGCGGCAGCCCAGTCGTCCAAAATTATTTCGGCGGTGGTTGAGAAGCTCAAGGCCTTACCGGAGGTTCACGACAAAGTCCTGGTGATTCGTGATGTCGCTGAAC
This sequence comes from uncultured Chthoniobacteraceae bacterium, assembly GCA_964513965.1. Classification (GTDB taxonomy): domain Bacteria; phylum Verrucomicrobiota; class Verrucomicrobiia; order Chthoniobacterales; family Chthoniobacteraceae; genus UBA695. The sequence goes on along the minus strand of CAZEOO010000001.1, from coordinate 61,765 downwards.
TGGGTAGAACTGGGGCCAATGTTGGACCCGCGCTGATGCAATACTTGGACGGCTCAGATTGGGAGCTTCGCCTCGCGGCTGCACGCGCCGTTGGCTTTATTCGTTATAAGAAGGCAAAAGGTAAGCTCGTCCAGCTTTTGGAGAACGAGGAGGATTGGCGGCTGGTCTTAAGCGCGGCCGAGTCCCTGGGGCGGTTGCAATCGGCGGAAGCGGTGCCGTCGCTTGAAAAAGTGTCGAAAGATTATTGGTATCCGCCGGTCCGGGATACGGCAGCCCGGGCACTCGAAGCCATTCAAAACAAGCAACCCTTCAAAGCCAGTTACGAAGACGATGGGAACGTCCCTTCCGTGTTTTTCGGTTACGAAAGCATTGGCTTGGACCCGGAGAGCTTCAAGCTGATGAAGGAAGAAGACCCCGGCCAAATCCGCTTTCCTGTGGCGGATACTTCGAAGGATGCTGTCGCGGTGTTCATCAAAGAGAACGGCCCCGAGCCGCAAAAGGTCATCCGGCGCGGAGTTCGCGCCGAGGTAAACGGCATGGCGCGCTACATCGTCGGTTCGGACAATGGGGAGTTTGGTGGCTCCATCGATGTTCTGGACCATTGGGGAAATTTACAAATGCTCACCGATGCCAACACGGAAGCGATTTACAAGGTGGGTGATGAAATTTTCGCTGTAACGGGACTCGCCCACATGTGCATGAATAACGGCATCATTTATAAAATCACGCACACGCCGCCAACGGCTGCAGAGAAAGACCAGTGGAAAGTCAATCCATGGCGGGTGCTGCCAGGCGCGCCCCATTTCTCGCGGCTGCTGCAAAACGGGGATTTATTGGTCAGATGCTACGGGGGAATTGTTCTGATTTCTCCCGATGGGACGATGAAATCGCTTACCCGCGCTGAGGTGTTCAAGGCGCCGGGCGAATAATAAACAGAAACGACGTGCTCACGAATAAGGCTGTCGCGTAGAAATAGAAACACCATCAATATGAGGCGTTCAATAGGCATCAAAATAATTGGGGTTCTCCTTCTGCTCGTGCTTGTGGGCCTTTTTGTACCTCATATGTCATATGAACGAAGGCACCACGTCATCAGCCTTGGCAATATGAGGCGCATTGCGACCGCCATCGTTGCCTATCAGGCAGATCATGGAGGTGAGCCGCCTGCCGTATTGAGCGCGCTGTATCCTCGTTACGAACCAAATATGCAGGCGTTTTTGTTTGGTTTTTCGGATACAAATTATCCCGCATTTCAAAACCTCTCGGTGCCAGAAAGTTTGATCGACCTATTTTCACCCTACAGCTTCATGCGCTTGAAAGATGGGCGCATTCTCGTCTTGGAGCGGCCCGGGTTTTGGAAAAATGGGAAAATCAGTTACTTCATCTTGGGAAAACCACCGGGTCCTATGTCGAATATTTATTCAGGCTTCATCACTCCCATTGAATTTGAAAGGCGTTTGTCGAATGGATTTCCGGATTTTCCAGATAACCCGGATTATCAAGAGCTATTTAGTACGCGAATAGGCTCGCACGAATATGAACTTCGTTACACGGGGAAAGAATTACAGAAAATCAACGAAGCGTTCAAAACCAGTGGCCGCGCTCCAATATCCTCAGACAACGCCCGCGCCAAAGTTCAGGCCGCAATGACACCTCCTGGTTCTTCCGCTACATGGGGTGTAGATCAAGGGACACTCACCAGTGACGGCGCAACACCTTATTTTATTTTTCAATGCCATTACATTGAAAGCGGAAGAAATACGGGGGAAAGTCTCGGCGTGATGGTTTTGCTCGATGGTTCCCTTTATATTCCAACCCAAAAGGATTAATTGCCGCTCTTCCTGCGAACCCTTAGCTCTGCTTCACCCGGTAGCGGGCAAAGGCTTCGCCTTCCACGATTTCGAGCGTTTCGAGGGCGCACTCAACGGTGGCTGGCAGAAAGTCACCTACCCCGCCGGTGAGGGTTGGAGCCGCGATGCCGCCGAAAACGAGCGGGCAAAAAGTGAGGTTTAATTCGTCCACGAGGCCCGCTTCAAGGAGCGAGCGCAGGAGGATGGGGCCGCCTTCGCAGATGACTCGCCGCACGCCGTGGCGCTCGCGCAGGATTTGCAGCGCGGCGCGGAGGTCGAGCGTTTTCTCGCCCAGCAGGTGAAGCTCGGCTTTTCCTTCCAGTGCTGTTCGGATTTCCGGCGGCATTTGCCCGGTGGAAAAAACGATCACCGGCGCGCCGCCCGGTTCGTTGAAAAGAGGCCATGCCGGGTCCAGCCGCCCCGAGGCGCTGACGACCACGCGCAGCGGCTCCGGCGGTTGGCCGCGGCTGACGCGTTCGGCTTGCAGCGCCGCGTCGGAAAGGCGCATCCGCATTTGTTCCGCCGCCACGGTGCCGCGCCCGGCGAGAATGGCGTCCGCTTGGGCGCGGATTTCCAGCAGGCGGTGCTTGTCGCCCGGTGAGGAAAAGTCCGCACGCGTATGGGCGCGCGTAGTGGCGCGGGCGTCCCAGGTGAGGGCGAAATTCACCGCGACCTCGGGCAGGGGAGATGCGGAGTGCATGTCCCGTTCACCCGTTTGCCGTGAGTCGCCTTGCATGGCTATTTGATCGGTTCGCCCTCTGCGATTTCGTGTTCCACAGCGGCGACCTCCTCGTTCATATCGGCCATGCGGGCGTGGCCAGCCGTTTGTTTAGTGGGCCGATAGAAGAGGTAAACGACGCCGCCCACCAGGCTCCACGCGATCAGGACGGCGTAGGTGGTCAGCGAGATGGTCAGCGCCATGGCTTCCGGGATGTTGCAGAGGCCGCCCAGGAGCTTGACGAAGAGCCCTTCGCGAATGCCGGTGCCGCCGATGCTGATCGGGATGGCCGCGATGGTGTTGACGATGGGCATGATGCCGAAGTAATCCATCAACGAGGCGAGCGGAGCGGATTCCGCGAATGCCTGTCCTACGCAGTAGGATAGCGTAAACATGCCGAACTGAACCGGCACGCAGAGCAGCAGGCTCACGAGCGAGACGCCCCAGGCGCGGCCGTATTGGTTGTAAGCCTGCGCCAAGTCCACCAGCACATCGCGCATGGGCATTTTGGCGGGAAGCTTGTGGGCCAGGCCGAAGCCGGTGACGGCGAAGGAGACGACGATGAACCCGAGGCTGCCCGCGAAGAGGACGAGCAGGCTGTAAAGCAGCCCCGTGGCGACGGGGGTTTGCGTGAGCCATTGGTAGCGCAGGGCGAAGATGACGCCCCCGATGAGGATGACGCCGAAGAGGCCCATCAAGCGGTCCATCAGCACCGCGAGCATCGCGGCGGCCTTGCGCCCCGGGGTTTCCTTCATGAGGTAGAAAATCTTGGCCACGTCGCCGCCGGTGCCGCCGGGCAGGAACGGGTTGAAGAGCACGCCGATCAAGAACAGCGCGCCAAGCCGCCACCAGCCGATGTGGATGCCCTGCACTTTCAGGAGAAGCTGCCAGCGGGTGATCCCGGCCACCTCCACCACGGCGAAGCAGCCGAAGGCGGCGGCCAGCCAGGCGAAGTTGGCGTGGGCGAGGGCGGCGAGAATTTGCCGGTCCTTTTCGCCGTCGCGGAAAAGCCACGCGAGGATGCCGACGGTGACGGCGATTTGTAGCAGGGTGAGGAGGATCTTTTTGTTCATGTTCCGAAACGTTCTTTCCAGGCGGCCAGCGAAGCGGCGATTTCCTCCCGGGTTCGCTTGGGGCTCATTTCCCAGACGAAAAGCATCCCCTTGGGCAGAAGTGGGATGAGCCGGTCGTAATCTACCGAGCCGCCGGTGAAGGGCGCTTTGTGGTCGTGGCTGGGCCAGAGGACATCATGGAGATGGCAGCCGAGGAGGCGCGGGGCCATTTGGGCGAGCCACTCGGCGTGGTTCACGAAGCCGAGATTGGCGCGGGTTTGCACGTGGCCGAAGTCGTGCCAATAGTTGACCACCGGGGCGGGATAGGTTTCCAGCAGGTCCGGGAACTCCCGTTCGCTGGGGATTTCTTCGTAAGCCTGGCGGCTTTCCAGCCCGAGGCGGATTTGCTTCTCCCCGGCGTATTCCACGATGCGCTTGAGGCAATCCTTGAGCCGTTCAATGTGCTTGGGCGCGGCTTTTTCGCGGCGAATGACGGCCCGCGTTTTCAGGCGGGCGTATTCCGGCGCGAGGTGGCGGCCCGATTCCGCAAGTTCGATGAGCCGGTTGGTCACGGGCGCCATGACGACGCGCCCGCAATGCAGCACGACGTTCGGCGCGCCCACGCGGACGGCGAAGTCGATGGTTTTGAGGGTCTGCCGCACAGCCCGGTCGCGCTCGGCCTCGCGGTAAGTGGAGAAGAGGAGGCAGTCGGGCGAAGGTTTGAGGATTTCCACCGGCAGCGGGCAGAAATTATGCAGGCTGGAAAACCGCACCCGGCCGCTTTCGTAGACCTTCTGGATGCCGTCCCAAAGCGAGATGCGGATGCCGTGCCCCAGTTCCACGGCATCGAACCCGAAGGACAACAACTCCTCCAGCATGGCGGCGCCGTCGGTGTGGCGCGCCGAGTTCCAGCAGGTGGAGATGGAGAGCATTGGGGAAGACGAGGGGACGGGGAGACGCAGCGAAAAACGGCGTCTCCCCGTCTGATATTAGGACGCCCAGGTAATCAGGCGCAATTCGTGGGCTTGGGTCAGGTTCGGGTGCGTGGGAATGACGCGGACATTGAAGCCGTAGGCTCCGCTCTCCGGCGCGCTGATTTCGCCCCGGTAGAGGTGGTTGCCGTCCGAGTCCTTCTTGCATTCGGTGAGGTCGATGGTGACAGGCTTGTTGATTTCGCTGTCCGACGTTTCCCCCACATAGACCTGCACGCGCACGTTGTCCGGGCTCAGTTCGCCCAGGTGGACGCGGGCTTCCACGGCCAGGCTGTCGCCCACGAGCACGTTGATGTTGTCCGGGTTGACGAGCGCCACCTGGTTGATTTTGACCTGCCCCCAAAGCTGGCGGATCTTCTTTTTCCAGGCGGAGACTTCGCGCGCTTTTTCCGCGCCGTTGGCAGCCAGGTTGGCGGCGGCGGCGGCGGCCGGTTCGTACATCTGCTCGCTGTATTCCTGCACCATCCGCTGGGTGTTGAAGACGGGCGTGACGGAGCGGATGGAGTCGCGCATCAACTGAATCCAGGCGATGGGCAGCCGCCCGTCGGGCTTGGCGTAGTAGAGCGGCACGACCTGGGTTTCCAGGATGTGGAAGAGGCTCGCCGTGTCCACTTCGTTCTGGAACTCCACGGAGCCATCGGTGATGTCCGCGCCGATGGCCCAGCCGTTTTTGCCGTTGTAACCTTCGCACCACCAGCCGTCGAGCACGCTCAGGTTCAAGCCGCCGTTGGGGGGCAGCTTCATGCCGCTGGTGCCGCTGGCTTCCAGCGGGCGCAGCGGGTTGTTGAGCCAAAGGTCCACGCCCTGGGTGAGCCGGCGGCCCACGTAGGTGTCGTAGTCTTCCACGAAGAGCAGGCGCCCTTCGAGGCCCTCGTCGCGGGACCATTTATAAACATCCTGGATCAGGCGCTTGCCGCCCTCGTCCTTCGGGTGGGCCTTGCCCGCGAAGACGAACTGCACGGGGCGCTCCGGGTGGGTGAGGATGCGCTTCAAGCGGTCCATGTCGGAGAAAAGCAGCGTGCCGCGCTTGTAGGTGGCAAAGCGCCGGGCGAAGCCGATGGTGAGGATCTCCGGGTCGAGCAGGCGGTTGACGCTCCGCACGCGCTCGGGCGCTTCGCCGATGCGCTCCCGTTGGGCGCGCAGCCGTTGGCGGACCATGTCGAAGAGCCGCCGCTTGAGCGTCTGGTGGGTGTTCCAGATGTCCTCGTCGGGGATGTCGATGACGCCGCGCCAGTAATCGGGGTCCGTGAGGTGCTCCTGCCAGTCGGGCAGGTAACGCCGGAAGAGGCGCTCAAATTCGGCGGAGAGCCACGTTTTGGTGTGGATGCCGTTGGTGATGGCCCCGATGGGCACTTCGTCGCGCGGCACGCCCGCCCAAACGTCCTGCCACAACCCCTGGCTCACTTTGCCGTGAAGCTGGCTCACGCCGTTGGAGTGGCGGCTGGTGCGCAGGGCCAGGATGGTCATCGAGAAGGCGTCCACCTTGTTGATGGTCGTCTGGCCGTAGGAGAAGAAGTCGTCGAAGCTGATGCCCACCTTGGCGGGGTAATCGCCGAAGTATTTCTGGATCAAGTCGCGCGGGAAGGCGTCGTTGCCCGCGGGCACCGGCGTGTGAGTGGTGAACACGTTGCCCGCCGCGACCAATTGGAGGGCGCTCTTGAAGTCGATCCCCCTGTCCTGCACCCAGCGGCGCATCAGTTCCAGGGAAAGGAAGGCGGAGTGGCCCTCGTTCATGTGGTAAACGGAGGGCTTGAGGCTCATGGCATGCAGGGCGTGCACGCCGCCGATGCCCAGCAGGATCTCCTGCTTCACGCGCATCTCCAGATCGCCGCCGTAAAGTTGGGCGGTAATCAAGCGGTCCTCGGGCCGGTTTTCGGTGATGTCGGTGTCGAGCAGGAAGAGCGAAATGCGCCCGATGACCATCTCCCACACCTTGGCGTAAACGTCGTGATCGCGCATGCGCACGGCGATGACGAGCGGCTTTTCGCCCACGCGCACTTCACGCATCGGCAGGTGGTGGAAATTCTGGTTGAGGCTGATGGATTCCTGCCAGCCGTCCTTGTTGATCTGCTGCTTGAAGTAGCCGTGGCGGTAGAGCAGCGTGATGGCCACGAAATTGAGGCCGAGGTCGCTGGCGGCCTTGCAGTGGTCGCCGGAAAGGATGCCGAGGCCGCCGGAGTAGTTCGGAATGGATTCGTGGAACCCGAATTCGGCGGAGAAATAGGCGATCAGGTCGTTTTTATGGGTGCTGCCGTAGGTGTCCTTGCGGGCCATGTACGCCTTGAACAGGCCATGGATGCGGTTCATTTCCCGCAGAAAATCGTCATCCTCGGCCAGTTCGATCAACCGGGCCTGGCGGCAAAGCTGGAGCATGCGCACCGGGTTGTGGTTGGTTTTGTGCCAGAGAACCGGGTCAAGCTGGCGGAAGAGACCCCGGGCGTCCGGTTCCCAGGTCCACCAGAGATTGAAGGCCATTTCCCGGAGCGGCTCGAGCTCCATGGGAAGTTTAGGAATGACGTTGAAGGCAAATAACGGCTGCATGTTTTTGTTTCCCCCTAAATGGTAGATCCCTTTGGTAAATCCCCTTGAAGCGCCTGGGCGTCGGCCCAGACCTCAAAGAAAGAGACGATACCGGCCCGAAGCCCTTGTGCAAGCCTTGAAAACGTGAAAAAACCGTGACGAAGGGTGGGGGAGAATGTTCCCCCCCAACGTTCCCTCGGGGCTTTTTCGCTTGGACTTGTTGCGCCCGGGGCCAAAACCTGCAACCATTGGTGCAAAGTGAAAGCCCCGTTTTCCCTGTTTCTCGCGCTCCGCTATTTGAAGCCCAAGCGGACCTTCGTCAGTGTCATTACGCTCATTTCCATCCTGGGGGTGACCCTCGGCATCACCGTGCTGATTTTGGTCATTTCGGTGATGACCGGTTTCGACCGCGAATTGCGCTCCAAAGTGCTCGGCTTTGAGCCGCACATCATCGTTCAGAACCAGAACGATACCGTCAACGATTGGCAGCCGCTTTTGAAGAAAATCAAGGCCACGCACGGCGTCACCGGGGCCGCCCCGTTCGTGATGGGGCCGGTGGTGGCCGAAGCGGGCAATCACCGCACCACGCCCGTGATCCGCGGCGTGGACCCGGAACTGGAAAAAAACGTCACCGGCATCGCGAAGTTCGTCAAAGAGGGCTCGTTTGATCTGGACGGCGACACCGTGGTGGTCGGTTCCGGCCTGGCCCGGATGCTCGACGTGGGCGTGGGGGATAAAATCACCGTTTATTCCCCCGGGCGGCGGATGAGCGAGGTCATGGAGGCCATCAAAAAGGCGGAAAAAGACCCCAAGGCGCTCAAGGAGGTCAAGGAACTGGTGTTGCCCCGCGATTTGATCGTCACCGGCATTTTCCAGAGTGGCCGCTACGATTACGACGCCAATTTCCTCATCGTGCCGCTCTATGTGGGCCAGGACCTCTACGGCATGAGCGAGAACGACTCGATTTCCGGCATTTCCGTCAAAACCGACGACGCCGGGAAGGCCGCCACCGTGAAAGCCGCGTTGCTGCCCGGGGTGCCGATGGATGTGGAGGTGAAAACCTGGGAGGAGATCAACAAAACCTTCTTCGACGCCGTGGCCATGGAGCGCAACGTGATGTTCTTTTTGCTGCTGTTCATCGTGGTCGTGGCCGCTTTTGGCATCATGAACACGCTGATTACCGTGACGGTTCAGAAAACGCGGGAGATCGGCATTATGAAGGCGCTCGGGGCCACCACGGGGCAGATCGTCTGGGTTTTTCTGGGCCAGGGGATGGTGGTCGGCTTCTTCGGCAATCTTTCCGGGCTGGCGCTGGGCATGACGCTCATCAAATACCGCAACGAGTTCAAGGATTGGCTGGCCCAGGTGCTGGGCATCCAGGTTTTCCCGGCGGATGTCTACCAGTTCTCCAAAATTCCCGCCGAGGTGGTGCCCAACGACGTGGCCATCATTTGCATCAGCGCCTTTGTGATCTGCTCCATCGCCGCGTTGATCCCCGCCTACTTTGCCGCCCGGCTCGACCCGGTGAAGGCGCTCCGGCAGGAATAACCTAAAAAACGCGCTTTCAAGCCGTGAGGTGCGATTCCTGGGGGCCATGTTTGCCCTCCCGCTGCTTGCCGCCTTGGTGTTGACCGCCCCGCCGCCGACCCCCGTCGATGAAGCCATCGCCCAAGCCGCCCATCAGCCGAAGCGGGAGGCCAGGGAAACCCTCGACCGCGCCACGGCGGAGGCCATGGCTGCGGAGCCACCCCCCGGAGGCAGCGCCAAGGATAACGCCCGGCTGCTGGCCCGGCTTTCGCGGGCGTGGTCGGATGTGGCCGATCCCGCCGACCCCGGGGGAAAAGCCGCCGCCCGCCGCGCGGTGGACCTGGCGGAGCGGGCCGTGAAAGCCGATCCCCATAACGCCCAAGCCCACCTGGCGCTGGCCATTGCCGATGGCAAATGGACGGACTATGTGGACGCCAAAACCAAAGTGACCCTTTCCCGGCAAATCCGCGTGGAAGCCGAGACGGCCATCGCGCTTGACCCCAAGCTGGACCTCGCCTACCACGTGCTGGGCCGCTGGCATTTGGGCATGGCCGGGGTGAACCCGTTCCTCCGCTTCGGCGCGCGCATGACGGTGGGGGCGCTGCCGCCCGCATCCTTGGAGGAGGCCGCGCGCAATCTCGAAAAAGCGGCGGAACTCTCGCCGCGCACGATCATTCATCATCAATACCTGGCCCAAGCCTACCTGGCGCTGCACCGCAAGGCCGACGCGGCCCGGCAATGGCAAATCGTGCTCAGTCTCCCAGCCCAGGATCACGAGGACGAACTGGCGCAGAAGGAAGCCCGCGCCGCGTTGGGCAGGTAGAAAAAACCACCGCAGAGAATCGAGGTGAAATGGATTCGAAGGCTGGAGTTGCCGGAAGCTTTTGGGCCTCCAGGTTGGCTCCCTTACCTTGGTTTCCCCCAATGAGCCTCGATCCCTGCGGTGGCGTAAAACGGGAAATGGTTAGCGTTTGGTGCGGCGGGTGGCGGTGGGTTTGCTCTCGGGCACATCGAGCAGCGGGGTCCAACCCCGCCCGATGCACGCCGGGCGCACCCGGGGCTTCCGGCCACGGGTTTTGGTGGGCGATGCTTTCATACTTAGAACGGCCCTATAGCATCGGCCATACCAACCCGGCTAAATTCCGCAGGGAAGTGGCATTTTACAGAGAAAACCTCTCCCGCCTAAACAAAACCGTGCGAGCAGTCCAGCGGAGTCGCCTGCGCAGAAATCGCCATTTTTTGCCGCCGGGTGGTCTATTCAAAGTCCTCTATCCGCCACTCGTCCCGCCAATCGAGGTAGGCCATTTCGCCATCGAAGCGTACGGGAAGCCAAACGTAATCAGCAATGGAGGTGTTGCGCAGACTGTCCGGGCCGATCAAGTTCGCGAGGGCTTCGCCATCGGGGTTCACCGGGTCGAAGCATTTGGCGAAGGCTGCGTGGACCTCGGAGAGCTTTTGCGGGATGTCCACCAGCCAGCGGTCGCCCAGGGCGATGTAGAGATCCTTTTTGGCCGGGTGCTTGAACACGCTGGAGATTTGCGTGCGGTAGGAGGCGTGTTCCGGGTCTGCGGGATGGGGGTCGCCCAAAACTTTCCAAGGTCCGTGGTAGCTCCACGAGCAAGCCACTTCGCTTTGGTTGGGGAAGTAGCCGGTGGTGCCGGAGGTAAAGAGGTAATGCATGCGGCCCCGGCGGAAGTATGCGGGTGCTTCCCGCACCGACGGCGGGCCTACATGGGGGAAATGGGTGGAATAGTAACCGGTGACGCCGGTGTAGTCCTCGGTGAGGTCCGCGCAGATGAGTTCGCTATGGACGCGCTCGAAGTAGTAGTAGGCCTTGCCGTCGGTGGGTTCCACGCACAGGTCGAAATCGCCGCAGTTCATTCCCAGCGGGCGGTAGTGTTTTTTAACGACAGTGTACGGGCCGGTGACCTTATCGGCGGTGGCGATGGTTTGGAACTGGACGCCATGGCCCATGATCTTCATCCAAAGGACGAACTTGCCGGTGGCCGCGCAATGGAGGATGTGCGGGCGGTCCATGCATTGCGAGGGGTGCAGGGGGTGGGTGGGGTCGTCCAGCACGGGGGGCAGGACGAGGCCCACATCTTCCCAGTTGTACAAGTCCTTGGATTTGTACATCCGCACGCCGTAGTGCCAGATGCCCGAGTTGGGCAGGGTTTTCTCCTTGTTTTCGCCGTACCAATAGAAGGTGTCGCCAACGGTGATGATGGAACCGCCGTGGGCTTGGATGCGGTTGCCGTTGGTGTCGAGCCAAACCTGGCCGGGACGAATGCTGGTGTTCATGGGCACGGGTTATTCCGCCTTTATTAGCAGCCCAGCAGCGTTTTGGCCTTGGCCAGCAGGGCGTCCACTTGGGTGGCGTCCTTGCCCGCGCCGCGCGCGAAATCGGGCCGTCCGCCGCCCTTGCCGCCCACGATGGGGGCGAGGGTTTGGACGAGCTTGCCCGCCTGGAATCGCTTCACCAACTCGGGCGAAACGGTGACCGCCAGGGCCACATGGCCTTCTTCCACGGTGGTGAGCACGGCAACGCCCGCGAACTGCCCTTTGAGCGCCTCGGCCACGGCCTGGAGCGTGTCGCCGTCGGCGGCCCCGAGGTTGGCGACGATGGCGGGCGTTTCGCCCAGCTTGGCGGCTCCCGCCATCAGAGTGCGGGCGGTTTCGGCAGCCTGGCGCTGTTGGGCGGCTTTAAGCTGCTTTTGGAGGTCTTTTTCCTGCTGGAGCAGGTGGTCGAGCTTCTTCTCCAGTTCGTTGATCGGCGCGTTGAGCCGGGCGGCGATGCCCCCCAGGCGTTCGGAGGCGGCGCGCGCCTGCTCGTACGCCTCAAGGCCCGCGACGGCTTCGATGCGCCGCACGCCCGCGGCCACCGCCGCTTCCGACACAATGCGGAAGAGGCCGATCTCGCCGGTGGCGCGCACGTGGGTGCCGCCGCAGAGTTCCATGGAGTAGCCGTTCAAAATGTGCGGTTCACCGCCGATCTGGATGACGCGCACGGTGTCGCCGTACTTGTCCCCGAAGAACTGCATGACGTTCTTATGAATACGGATGTCGGCGTAAGGCATCTCGGTCCAGGTTACCGGGGCGTTCTCGACGATCTTCTCGTTGACGAGGCGCTCCACGGCGCGGATCTGTTCTTCGCCGAGGGCCGCGCTGTTGAAGTCGAAGGTCAATTTTTCCGGGCCGACGAAGGAGCCTTTTTGCGAGATTTCCTTGGAGACTACCTTGTGCAGCGCCCAGTGGAGCAGGTGGGTGACGGTGTGGTGCCGGGCGATGGCCGCGCGGCGGGCGGTATCCACATGGACGGTCACTTTCGCGCCCACGGCGGGGGCGTCGCTCTCGGCCAGGAAGTGGAGCCAGGTCGCGCCGGTTTTTTGCGTGCCGGTGATGTGCCAAAGCTGGCCCGCGCCCTCCAGCGTGCCGGTGTCGCCGACCTGCCCGCCCATTTCGGCGTAGGAAGCGGAGGCATCGAGGATGACGGCGGTTTTGCCTTTGACCTCGACCACGTCAAGCACGGCGGCCTCGTTGACGAGGGCGTCGTAGCCGACGAATTGCGTGGGGGCGGCGTCGATGTTGGTGACGCTGATGATTTCCCGCTTCTGCGCGGCCCGGGCGCGTTCCCGCTGCTCTTCCATCAGCTTGTTGAAGCCTTCGACATCCACTTTCAAGCCGCGTTCGCGGGCCATGAGTTCGGTGAGGTCGAGCGGGAAACCCTGCTCGTCGTAAAGGCGGAAGGCCAATTCACCAGATATTTCTTTGATTGGGACAACGCCAGCACGGATGTCGCCGGTAGCTGAAATATCTCGGCCAGCAATAATATCTCTGCCTGCCACTATGCTGCCGTGAGGAATAATTCCTTGGGTTTCCTTCTCGAAAATTTCGATGCCTTTATCCAGCGTGCGGTTGAAGGCTTCCTCTTCGCGCAGGATCACGTCTTTCACATGGACGTGCTTGGCGCGGATTTCCGGGAAAACGCCGCCCATGGTGCGGGCGAGCACATCCACCAACTGGTAGAAGAACGGCTTTTCGAACCCGAGCGTGCGGCCGTAGCGGACGGCCCGGCGCAGGATGCGGCGCAGGACGTAGTTGCGGTCCGTGTTGCCGGGCTGGATGCCGTCGGCAATGGCGAAGGAAAGAGTGCGGATGTGGTCGGCGATGACGCGGAAAGCGACATCGATTTTCTCCTGCGGGGTATCCCCCGTGCTGCCCGGTTTCGGGAGCGTGGAACTGTAGCGGCGGTTGCTCATCTGCTCCAGTTCGTCGAAAATGGGGCGAAAAATATCCGTCTCGTAGTTGGAGATGTTGGCGTGCTCGAAGTCGGTGAAGTTCTTGCTGCCCTGGATGATGGAGGCGACGCGCTCAAAGCCCATGCCGGTATCCACGTGCTTGGCCGGGAGCGGGGTGAAGGTGCCGTCCTGGTTCGCGTTGAACTGCATGAACACGAGGTTCCAAATTTCGATGCACTTGGGGCTGCCCTCGTTGACGAGGCTGCCCTTGGTGTCGCCCTTCGGGGTCAGGTCCATGTGCAACTCCGAACAGGGGCCGCACGGGCCGGTTTCGCCCATCATCCAGAAGTTGTCTTTTTTGTTGCCGTTGACGATGTGGACCTTCGGGTCCAGGCCCGCGGCGGTGAAGAGCGCGGCCCAGGCGTCGTAGGCTTCCTGGTCGAACTCGGCGGGGTCGCCCTTGCTCTTGTCCGGGTTATAAACGGTGGCGTAGAGGCGTTCGGCGGGGAATTTCCAGCGGGTGACGACCAGTTCCCAGGCCCACTCGATGGCTTCCTTCTTGAAGTAGTCGCCGTAGGACCAGTTGCCGAGCATCTCGAAGAAGGTGTGGTGGTAGGTGTCCAGGCCCACGTCGTCGAGGTCGTTGTGTTTGCCGCCCGCGCGGATGCACTTCTGGGTGTCGCAGGCGCGCGTGGCCTTGGCGGGCTTGGCGCCGGGCCATTTATCGACGTCCGGCTCGGCTTCGCCCAGGAAGATGGGCACGAACTGGTTCATCCCGGCGTTGGTGAAGAGCAGGTTCGGCGAGCTCGGCAGCAAGCTGGAGGAGGGGACGATGGTGTGGCCCTTTTCGTGAAAGAAATCGAGGAAGGACTGGCGGAGTTGCGAACTGGTCATATGGAAGTGGCCCATCAAGGAAAGCCCTCGCGGGAAAAGGGGAAAAATAAGGGGATGAGGCCCCGATTGCAAGGGAATCACGGGGGGAAACCACCGGGGGCGGATCGAGGCGGAGTCCCACCGTCCTTTTCTCCCGCAAAGACGCCAGGCTACCGCCACACCTGGGGTATGGCGGCGCTTTGCGGTGATTCGCCGAATCTTTTTAGAAAGAAACGTTGAATCGGAGTCCCGCCACAAAGGCGTTATCCTGTTTCTCACAAGCCCCGGGGTTGATGATGTATTGGATATCGGGTTGCACCGTGAGCCAGTCGGTCGCCTGCACCTTGTAGGTCAACTCAATGATCCCCTCGTGATGAGTTGCATAGGGCGCCCCGTCTTCATCGCGCGCATCGGGGCTGATTTTTGTATAGCTGAAGCCAAGCGCCGTGATGTCGCGGTCGCGGCCCGGAATCAGTCCTTTGTAACTAAGGCCGGTATCGGTGTAGAACGGCACCAGCGCGCGGTCGTTGGGCGCTCCACCGATGCGCACAAATGCGTTCAATCCCTGATCCTCCGTGTCGGGCTCGCGCCAGATTTGTTGATCCGCTATGAAGTAGCCGCCCGTGCTCTGGTGGAGGTTTGCGTCGGGGAAGAGCCCCGTTTCATCGGAGCGATAATAGAACGCGCCCACCTTGTAGACTCCTGCAAGCTCGCCGAGCTTGGCGGTGTAAGCGGCCTCCGTGATGGCCAACATGCCATCATTGCCACCCAGTTCCCAATGCGTGCCGTACTTGTTGTCCAACGATTGGTCGCCCGTGTTTCCGTCGAAAATGCCCGCCTGAATCGAAAGCGAGTCGTTCACGGTATAGCGCACGCGCATGCCGGGGGCAGCCATGGGATAAACCGGGCCAGCGTAGTTCTGGCTAACAAGTGGAATCGCGCCAAACGCCCCGTTGATGAATACGGCGCCTGTGTCGGAGACGAAGAACTCGGCATCCGCGAGGATCTGGCCGAGGCGAATCGACCACGGGCCGATATCCTGTTGCAGCCAGGCTTCGTAAAGGCGCGGGCTGTCGTAAGCGTCAATATTACTTACGCCATTGAAATCGTGAACGTAATTGTCGCTCAGGCTCGCCCCGTGAGGATAGATGCCGCTGACGAGAAAACTCGCACCTTGCCAGCCCACGAGTTTGTCGAGATCGCCCTGAACACCAACGCTGAGTAGGCCATCGTAAACCGCCCCCTGTTTATAGCCGCCCGCGAGATTGCCGAGCACTTCTCCGGTATAGGAGACGGGGAAGGATAGGCCGCCAAGCGTAAGCGCGCATTTTGCGGGTTCCGGTTCGGGCGGCGCGGAATCTCCGGCGCGAGCCAAAGGGGCAAGCGCCAATCCGGCCAAAACAAGGGTTTTGAGGAGGTTGTTTTTGCGATTCATAATATTATTAAATAATATTTAATTGGGTTTTTTATTTCGGTTTGTTGTTTTGAATTCAGGGATTTCCGGGGCGACGCGAGGCTTTGGGCGTCCTTATCCCAGCCCGCGCTGCCCCGGATGCTTGGCTCAACTTACACTGAGTTACTCTTTAGAAGCCCAACAGCCGCCCGCCCTGGAACACGATGAAAGAGGCGACCCAAGCGAGCACGCTCATATAGGCGATTTGGAAAAGCGGCCAGCGCCAGGAGTTGGTTTCGCGGCGCACTACGGCGACTGTGGAAAGACACTGCATGGCCAGGACGTAGTAGACCATCAGGCTAATGCAAACCAGAGGTGTGAATATAGGGGTTCCATCGGCGCGTTTCTCCGAAACCATGGCATCGCGCACCTCGTTCCTCTCTTCTTCCTCTTTGTCCACCTGTTCCCCATCGCCATCCGCCTTTGCTCCGGTGCCATCCTTGACCTCGGCGGCTGCTTTGGAATCACCGCCATCGGCAGCCTGGGCGGGCGCTTCGGTTTTTTCATCGGTTCCGAGGTTATAGACCACGGCCATGGTGCCTACGAATACCTCGCGAGCCGCAAAGGAACCGACCATTCCAATGCCAATCTTCCAGTCAAATCCGAGCGGACTGATAGCCGGTTCGATGAAGTGGCCAAGTTGGCCGCCGTAGCTTTGCGAGATTGCGTCCGCTTTGCTCGTTTCGGGGTTGGCAGGCTCCGGGAACTTCAAGAGCGCCCAGAGGATGACCGAAAAGGCCAGGATCACCGTCCCCGCCCGGCGCAGGAAGATGCCCGAGCGCTCCCACATCCGCAGCGCGACGGTTTTCAGCGATGGCATGCGGTAGGGGGGCAATTCCAGAAGGAGCATCGGCGTTTCACTCCGCAGCAGCGTCTTTTTGAAAATCCACGCAAACGTGAAGGCCACGATGATGCCCAGGAGATACATGGCCAGCATGATGCCCGCTTTTACGGCAGTGGAGGCCACGGGCAGCATCACGGCGATCATGAGCCCGTAGACCGGCAGCCGCGCGGGACAGCTCATCAGCGGGGCCACGAGAATGGTTACGAGACGATCCTTGCGGTTTTCGATGGTGCGCGCGGCCATGATGCCGGGAATGGCGCAGGCAAACGAACTCAAGAGCGGAATGAACGATTTACCGTGGAGCCCGACGGAAGACATCACGCGGTCCATCATGAACGCGGCGCGCGCCATGTATCCGCTGTCTTCCAGCAACCCCAAGAAGAAGAAGAGGATGAGGATTTGTGGCAGGAACACCACCACCCCGCCCACCCCGGCGATGACGCCGTCGGTAAGCAGGCTTTGGAAGAGCCCGTCGGGAACGATTGTTTTTACCTCGTCCGAGAGCCAGCCTGCCCCCGCGTTGATCCAGTCCATCGGATACTGTGCCACGGCAAAAATGCAGAAGAACATCAGCGCCATTGCCCCGAGGAAGGCTGCCCATCCCCACACCCGGTGCGTTACGATGCGGTCCAAGCGGTCGGAGAAGGTCAGCCCTGATGCGGAACCTTCCTGATGAATCGCTCGTGAACAGAGTTCGGCGATCCACCCATACCGTGCCTCCACCAGTGCGGAAAGCGGCTCGACACCGGCTTTTCTCAGCCGCTCTTGAGCTTCGGTCGTTTGACTTAACAGCGCGGGTTCGCGCCGGGCCAAGTCTTCCAATCCGCTTTCCGATAGCGTCAGGAGTAATAGTGCTTCCGCGAAAGCCGTTGAGCTTCCCCCGGGCAAATGCCTGGCGAGCGATGCTGCCTCCAGCCCCATCTCTTCGGGTACGGGAGGCCGCTTGGTGGGAATGGGTAGCGACGACCGGGAAAGCACTTGTTTCAATTCCACAAGGCCGATCCCCTTGGAGGCGACCATTGGGATAACCGGGATGCCAAGTTCCCGTTCCAGCGCCTCTTTATCGATCCGGCAGCCGTTTTGCTCGGCCACGTCCACCATGTTTAGGGCGAGAATCGTGGGAAGCTGGAGATCCAGCAATTGCGCGACAAGGTAAAGATTACGCTCCAGGTTCGAGGCATCCACAACGACGACGACAGCATCGGGCCGCGGTTCGCCTTCCTGCCGTCCGAGCAGTACATCGCGTGCGACAGCCTCATCTGCCGAGCGAACTTGGAGGCTATAGCTGCCGGGCAGGTCCACGAGGACCATCGGCTCGCCGTGGCTGCCATGGAAGCGTCCGGTTTTGCGCTCTACCGTAACGCCTGGGTAATTGCCCACCTTCTGGCGCAAGCCTGTGAGCGCGTTGAAGAGGGTGGTTTTTCCGCAGTTCGGGTTTCCGGCGATGGCAATGCGGCGGAGGGATTTGGCAACGGGGGGGCGGGGTGTTTCCGCCACTTCGGTGGGATTCATAAATGCTAGAGTTTGGTGACTTGGATGCCCGCCGCTTCACGCTTGCGGAGGGAAAGATTGTAGCCGCGGACTTTGATTTCGAGGGGATCGCCCAGTGGCGCGAAGCGGACGACTTCCACGGAAGCTCCGTTCGTGAGCCCCATTTCAAACAGGCGAGAAAGCGATTCGCCCGGGAGGCTAAACCCAGTGATGCGAGCCCTTTCCCCGGCGGAAAGATTACTGAGAGGTTCTTCGTTCATTGGCGCACCTCCTGGACCCAAATTTCGTTTCCCAGGTTTCGGCCAATGGCAAGCCGAGTTCCCTGGATGGAACAAATGAGCGCGTTCCCGTCGGCGAGTTTTTGAATTTCGGCGGATTCGCAAAGCCCCAATTCTTTCAGACGAAGAAATTGAGGCGAGGAAGAGGCGATCTGGCAAACGCGCAGCGGGGTGCCGCGCCGCGCGTCAGTGAGTGTCAACGGCCCATGAGGTGGTCGAAAGCGGGTTGTTTTCATGGGCAATGTTGATATTGAGACTCTGTTGCAACAACAAGAATTATTTCCGCTAATCTTGGGCCAAAACAAGATTGGGTTGATATTCGCCAACGCAAGGCTGGCGGCACGAAGTTGGCGTTTCTTGCCGCGAATTGGTATAAGGAAGCCTATGCCCCCAGCGCGTCGTGGTCGATGGTGGCCAGCCGCCGCCGGTGGCTGCCGAGCTTGGGGATGCAGTCGATCAAGGCCCGGGTATACGGGTGCTGCGGGTGCTTGAGGATCTCTTCGGTGGGGCCGTATTCGACGATGTTGCCCCGGTACATGACGGCCACGCGGTCGGCCAGGCCGCCGATGATGCCGAAATTGTGGGTAATCAAGAGGATGCTCATGCCAAGCTGGCTTTTCAGCTCGCGCAGGAGACCGATGATTTGCGCCTGGATCGTCACGTCGAGCGCGGTGGTGGGTTCGTCGGCGACCAGCAGGTCCGGGCGGCAGGAGAGGGCCATGGCGATCATGGCGCGCTGCTGCATGCCGCCGCTCAACTGGTGCGGGTAGTCCCACATCCGCTTTTCCGGGTCCACGATGCCGACCAAGCCCAGCCATTTCGCCACTTCGGTGTTGAGATCCGTGACATCGGGCCGGTGGAGCTTGAGCGCCTCGGCGATCTGGCTGCGGATGGTAAAGACGGGGTTGAGCGAGGTGGAAGGCTCCTGGAAAATATAGGCAATGCGCTTGCCCCGGATGCCGCGCAGTTCGCCGGGCTTCATGGTGAGGACGTTGAAGCCGTTGAGCAGGATTTGGCCCCCGGTGTAGCGCGCGGGAGGTTCCGGCAGGAGCCGGGTGAGCGCGAGGGCGGTGACGCTTTTGCCCGAGCCGCTTTCGCCCACGACGGCGAGGGTTTCCCCGGCGTCGATATGGAACGAGACGCCTTTGACGGCATCCACTGCGCCTTCCTCGGTGGCAAACTGGATGCGGAGGTCGCGGACTTCAAGCAGCGGCGGTTGGCTCATGGGCGGCAATGTATCACAAGGCTTGGAAATTCCCACCCGAAGGCGTGCCTCCGGGTTTTACGCCCATCGTGCCTTACGCCGTCACGCGCACGGCATGGGTTTTGTCGAGCTTGAGCTCGCCGCCTTGGGCGAAGGCGGGCGCGGCTTTGGGGTCGGTGAGCTTTGCTCCGAGCCATTGCACGCTGCCTTGTTCCACCAGGCGCCGGGCTTCGCTGCGGGATTTTTTGAGATCAAAACCTTGCGCAAACGCGGCGACGACGGCGGAAATGAGGTCGGCCCCGAGGCCGCTGGCGGCCACTTGGGGCAGGTCGGCGTGGGCGAGGTCTTTCTTGGAAAAGCGGGTGTTGAAGTCCTCCAGGGCGGCCTGGGCGCAGGCCTTGGAGTGGTAGCGTTCCACGACACGGAAGGCGAGTTGCTTTTTGGCCTCCATGGGGTGGGCGGTTTTGTCCAGATCCTCGGCCAAAAGCAGCAGGTAGTACTTGGCCATCAACTCGTCGGAGATGCTCATCAATTTGCCGAACATCGTCTCCGGGGCTTCGGTCACGCCCACGTAGTTGCCTAGGCTCTTGCTCATTTTGTGGACGCCGTCCAAACCTTCCAGGAGCGGCATCATCAGCGCCACTTGCTGCGGCATGCCTTCCTCTTTTTGCAGGTCGCGGCCCACGAGGATGTTGAACATTTGGTCGGTGCCGCCGATTTCCACGTCGGCCTGCACTTTCACGGAGTCCCAGCCCTGGATGATGGGGTACTGGATTTCGTGGAGCCGCACGGATTCGCCTTTGGTGAGCCGGTTGGCGAAGTCCTCGCGCTGGAGCATTTGCTGGAGGGTGACGCGGCTGTTGAGCTTGATGACTTCCTCGAAGCTCATCATTTCGAACCATTCGCCGTTAAAAACGGTGCGGGTGCGCTCGGGGTCGAGGATTTTGAAGGCTTGTTCGCGGAAGCTCTGCGCGTTGGCCATCACCTGGTCGTGGGTGAGCTGCGGCCGGGTTTTGCTCCGCCCGCTGGGGTCGCCGATCATGGCGGTGAAGTCGCCGATGATGAGCGTGGCCTGGTGGCCCAAATCCTGGAACTGGCGCAGCTTTTGGAGGCCGACGGTGTGGCCGAGGTGGATGTCCGGCGCGGTGGGGTCGACCCCCAGTTTCACGTTCAGCGGACGGCCAAGTTTGAGTTTTTCGAGGAGTTCGGCTTCGGAAATGATGTGCGCGGCGCCGCGTTTGAGGATGGCGAGTTGTTCTTCGGGGCTCATGGCCGGTCTTTAATTTTTATTGAGGAGCGCGCGGACATCGTCGATGGACTTCATTTCTCTGAGGTCCCCCTTGTAGCCGTTGTTGGCGGCCTGTTCCGGCGTGAGTTTTCTGTTCATGGCATCCCGCTCTTTGCCGCGGTAATCGCGGGTGGGCGTGGAGGCCGCTGAATCTTTGTATTTTTTGCCGTTGTCTTGGTAGTCCTTGGGGGAGGTGGAAGCCTTGGTGCTGTAGCTTTTGCCTTGGAACCAGGAGGTGAAGCTGAGCTTTTTCTTTTGCGAATCGCTGACGTTGTAGCTGGTGGCGCCCTGGGAATAGGCTTTGTCGGCGCGGTAGGCGTTGGCCAGGAAGCCCTTGGTTCTAAATTCCCGGGTTTCGGCGGCTTTCGTTTCGATCATCCGCCCGCTGGGGGCGCTGAAGCCTTTGGTGCCGGCCTTTTTGTCGTAAACGAGATCAAAGCGGCGGTAGGGGTCCGGCCTGAGGATCTGCTCCATGCGCGAATCCGGCTGCTCGTTTTTCGCCTTCCCTTTGGACTGAGCCTGCACGGCAGTGCCCAGGCACAAAAAGCATACGAATGGCACAAATGCCCCAAGGCGGCGGGGAAGGAGGAGGGAGGAACGCATGGGGTACAAGGAACAGTAATCTTTATCATAGCCACACTTGAGGGGCGGTGGCAAGTCTGGCAATATATTCCGCGACCGATGCAGATGCCCGCTCTCCGTTCACTCATCCCAGCTTTAGTGGTCTTTTTAGTTCGCGCGCTTGCGGCGACGCTGCGCTGGCGCGTGGTGGACCACTGCGATTTCGCCCGGCGCAAGCACCCGCTCATCGGCGCATTTTGGCACAACCGGCTCCTGATGGTGCCAATCCTCTACCACCGCTTCGGCGGGGGCCACCATTCTTATTGCCTCACCAGCCCGAGTAAGGACGGGGCCATCGTGGCGGGGGTGATGGAGCGGTTCCGCATCGGGAGCGTGCGGGGATCGAGTTCGCGCCGGGGAGCCGCCGCCCTGCTCGAAATGGCCGCGGTGCTGGAGAAGGGGGATGACATGGCCATCACGCCCGACGGCCCGCGCGGCCCGCGCTACCATTTTCACCCCGGGGCGGTGAAGCTGGCGCAATTAACGGGCGCGCCGCTGATGCTGCTGACGGTGGAGTATTCCCGCTATTGGGAGCTGAAAAGCTGGGACGGCTTCCGCATTCCCAAGCCGTTTGCGCGCGTGGACGTGGTTTTTGGCCGCCTGCACTACATCCCCGCCGGGCTGACGGACGAGGCGTTTGAAGCCCAGCGCGCCAGCCTGGAAGCGGAGATGAACGCGGAAAAACGCGGAGAGGGCGTTCCCGCTTAGCCGTTTAGACGCGGCTCCTTATTTCCCCGCGAAAACCTCGGCGATTTCCTTCTGGATGGCCAAGGCCGCGGCGCGGGGATCGGGGGCGTTGCGGATGGGGCGGCCCACCACGATGTAGTCGGCCCCGGCCTCGAAGGCCATGCGCGGGCTCACCACGCGTTTCTGGTCGTCCGCCGGGCGGTTTTCCACCGGGCGGATGCCGGGGGAGACGATGAGGAGCTTTTCGCCCAGACTTTCGCGCAGGCGGGCGGCTTCCAGGCCGGAGGAGATGACGCCCGCACAGCCGGTTTGCAGGGCGCGCTTGGCGCGGGAGAGGACGAGTTCCGCCGTGTCGCAGGCGAACCCCAAGTCGGCCAGGTCGCCCCGGTCGAGGCTGGTCAACACGGTCACGGCCAGCACTTTGATGTCGCTGCCCTGGGCGGCTTCGGCGGCGGCTTCCATAATGCTCTGGTTGCCGTGCACGGTGCAGAATTCCACGGGGCGGCCCTTGAGGGCGGCCACGGCGCGTTTCACGGTTTCCGGCACGTCGAAGAACTTCAGGTCCACGAAGGCTTTCTTGCCCTGGGTGGCCAGCCAATCGAGCAGTTCGAAGTAACCGCCCGCCATGAAGAGTTCCAGGCCGATTTTGTAGAAGGTGACGGAATCGCCCAGGCGGGTGACGAGGTCGCGGGCTTCACCGGCGGTCTGCACGTCGAGGGCGAAGATGAGGCGTTCGGCGGGTGGAATCTGCTTGGTGGAGAGAGTCATGCCGGGATTAGATCAAGTGTGGAAAAAATTTCCAGAAAAGAGAGGCGGACCGAATCGAAGTGGGCAGTTATTTCTTCGCGGCCCCTGTAAAAAGATTGAGCCCCCCGCGACCGAATGGTCGCGAAGGGCTCATGTTCCCCCCAGAACATCTTTAAAAATCTGAAGCTTAAGATAGCGGGAGCGCCCCCAGTTGCAAGAAAAAAGATGGCCGGGTGTGCTCAATCCCGGAGACTCGGGATTTTTCGGGGGGTAGCCTACGGAACGGCGGAGAGCGCCAGGTGCTCGCCCGTTTCGCACCCCGAGTTGAACCGGCCCGCGAGCGTTTGCTTCCAGGCGGGCAGGCGGCCGCGCGGGGCGATGAGCAGCGCCGGGCTGCTCCAGTGCGCCGGGAGATCGGCGGGCGCGGGCCGAAGCTGGCGGCGCGCATCCTCGCTTAGATAAAAGAGCAGGCTGCTGGCCGCGCGGGGGCCGCCGTCGATGTAAATGGGCCGGGAGCCGCAGGATTCAATGCAGTAAGCCAGCGAGGCGTCCGAAAAATAGGGGGCGAATTTCGCGCCGATGTCCGCCAGCGCAAACCCCGCCGGGATCATCGCGGCCACGAACGCCAGCAGCGCGAACCGCCGGTTTTGAAAAAACTCCGACCAGAACGCCGCCGCCGCCAGCAGCACGAAGGCCAGCAGTGCCAGCGTGGCCAGCGGTGTCACGGCTTCCCAGAAAAACGGCGGAATGGCCGCCAGCGTTTCCGCCCGGGCGGGGAAAAACACCGGCAGCAACTGGCGCAAATGCTGCGTGACATAGATGCCCGCGCCAGCCGCCAGGGCCGCCGCGAGGCAGCCGTAGAGGAAGGGGGTGCGCCGCAGGGTGTTCAGCGGCGCGGCCGCCCAAACCGCAAACGCGGGCCAGCAGAGGAAGGCGGAGAAAAACGAGGGGTGCCAAAGAGCCCCCGCCAAGGCCGCCGCGAGCCAGGCCAGAGGGAGGGCTTCCTCCCAGGCCGGGCGGCGCAGCCGGAAAAGCCGCAGCGCCAGCGCGCCCAAGGCGGGCAAAAGCAGCAATGACCAGGGAAAGAGCAGCAACACTTGCGTCCAAACCAGGGTTCCAAGGCCCAACGTCAAGTCCGGGGAGGCCAAGCGATCCCAAGGAGCGAACCCCGCCGCGACCATCACGCTGCCGGTGAGGGCGAAAATAGCTCCTCCCTGCCAGGAGACCAGCCCCCGAAACCGCAGCCGCGCCTCCGGGTAAGCCAGGCACAACAAAAGCACCGCTCCGGCGGGTACCGCGCCCGCGCGCCAGCCGCCAGCCAGCGTGGCGAAGCCCCAGGCGATCCACGCAAGCACCAGCCATCGGCGGCGCTCCGGGCGGTCCTGCACGCTTCGTTGCAAACTGTAGATGCAGGCCGTCACCAGCGCGGCGGTGAGCGGCGCGGGCGAAAGCAGGCGGCCAAACGTCAGCATGCCCGGCGAGCAAAGCAGCAGCAGCGCCGCCAAGCTCCCGCGCCAAAGCGTGCCCAACTGTTCGCCCATCCGCAGCACCAGCCAGAAGAGCGCGACCGCCGCCAGAGCCGCCGGGAGCCGCACGGCAAATTCCCCGGTTCCCAGGAACCCCAAGGAACTGCGCGAGAGCCAAAGCGCCAGGGGGCCTTGCAGCAGCGCCACATCGCCCGAAGCCCGCCAGCCTCCGTTGCGGAAAATCTCCAGCGCCGCCCCGGCCAATTCCCCCTCGGGGCCGTTGGTAACGAGGCTCCAGCCCGCCGGGGGAATGTAAAAGATGATCGCCAACAGCATCACCAGCAGCCGCACAAGGCGCGGCCCATGCGGCGGCCGCAGCACCAGCGGCGGAAGCATCGGCGATTCAAGCGGCCATGTATTGGCGGACATAACCCCGCGATTTTATACCCCTTTTCTCTAAAAGACAGACCGATCGGCAGGGAAACTTTTCTCCGCAAAATGCCCCTGGGTTTAAATTCGTTAAGATTTGGTAACCCCCCTTGTTTCGTGTGGACTTTTTTTCCCGCAAACAGCAAAACGAGGCTTGTACATGAGCAAGCCGCCAACAGCCCTTTCACTGCTTTTCGCGGTTCTTTGCTTCTGTTCGCGCGCCTTCGGCGTGGCCACGATTACCAACGGCACCGCCTATAGCTATAACACAGCGGAGCCGACCATCCTGGACAATTACACAACCCAGGTGATCGTGAGCCACACCTCCTATACCTATAGCGGCGGAGGCGGCCGCGGGGGGCAGACCATCACCGGCACTTCGGTGACCACTTCCACCGCCAGCAGCACCATCAGCGCCGATTTTTCCAGCGGCTGGGGTTCGAGTGGTGTTACTGGGTGGGATTACGTGGGAAAACTGAGCGATACTTACGGCTCCGCAAGCGCCATTTACCTCGGCAATGGCTGGGTGATTACCTGCTCGCACGCCATTTCACTTACGGATTATTCCGCCAGCTTCACGCTTTCGGGGAGCACCTACAGCGTGGTTCAGGGGACGCTCCAAAGGGTCGGGAACGCGGATTTGGTGATGTTCTATATCGGCACCTCGCTGAGCTTGCCCTCGCTCACTCTGTCCACTTCCTCCGTTACCGTCGGAAATTCCGTGGTTTTGGTGGGCTACGGGGCGGGTGTGAAGGCCTACGGAGTGGCGAATATCACCACCAACCCCAACTCGGGCCTGCTTTATACGACGGTTTCCATCAGCGGCACTTCCACGGATTTTTTAGCCAAAAGCGGCAGCACTTCGCTGGTCGGCGGGGACTCGGGCGGCGCGGCATTTTATTACAACGGCGTCACGGGCGCATGGGTGCTTTCGGGCATCAACGAAGCCGTCGCCACCAGTGGCAGCGGCAGCAGCGCGATTTATTATAATTACCTCATCGATGTGAACACTTACGCCTCGGAGATCCAGACCATCATGGCCGAGGCTGTGCCCGAACCGGCCTCGTGGGCTCTTGCCGTGGCTGGCGGATTTTTGGTTTGGAGGCGGCAGCGGCGGCAACGTAGCTAGCGCCTTGCGCGCTGGGCCACGGGGGCTGTCACCTCCCCGGTTTGCAAGCTCAGATAGTGGATCGGGTTGGAACGCGCCTCGGGCAACACGTAGTGCCACCATTCCTCGGGATGCACCCGGAAGCCTGCCGCTTCCATTGCACCGCAGAGCGTGTCGCGGTCGGCCGCCGCCCGGGGGGACGCGCCCGGGTAATCGACCCACGCCACTCTTCCGAAAGTGTCGAAGCGGCACGGCATTTCCACCCTGCCGCCGTCCAGGCGCTCCAGGGTGACGTCCACGGCGGCCCCACGGCTGTGGTCGCTGCCCCGGCCCTCGGGGTTGGAGAGGTAACGGCAGTCCAGGTTCATGGATTTGCCGATCTTCCAGAGCCGCGCCACGGCCCATGGGGGGCGGTAGGCGTCCAGGATGACGAGCCGGAAGCCCTGGCCCTCAAGGGTCCGGGCCGCGATGCCGAGGCGCTCTGCCACGCGCGGGTCGGCCCATGCGCGGGCGTCCGGCGGGTAGACCGCCTGGCGCACGCAGTTCTGCCGCGACCCATAGGCGCACTCGATCCGCAGCCCCGGCACGCCGGAAAGATCCGCAAAAGGATGGCGCGCGTCCGTTTCAACGCCCGCCCAAGCCGATCCGCACCCAGACCCCGCGAGGCTCAGCAATAGAGCGGCTAAACAAAAACTGTGGCTGTTTGCTTGGGAGCGCCGAAGGTTGATGCAAGGTGGCTTGGCCCGCAGCGGCTGTGTTTGTAAACACAGCCCAAGGGGCAAACGACTTGCACCGACCTTCGCCGCCCCAAGATGATGGCTATAGTTTTGGTTTATCCGCTCTAAAAGGAGCCGCGCCCAACCGTTTTTTTTAAAATGTAATTTCAACATGTGAACCCCTGCATGGGTTCCGTGCCATTGTTGAAAATTACACCTGCGGGTTCAACTGATTTCCTAACGCGGGTTTTCCCGAGGGAAAAATCAGCCCGTCCGCCGCCCTACCGATCCACCTGGTTGACCCAATCCCGGGCGGAGCGGACGAGCGCGACGGCGTTCGGCAGGGAGAGCTTCGCCTTGAGGTTCTCGCGGTAGGTCTCGATGGTTTTGATGCTGAGGTGCAGCGCCAGGGCGATCTGTTTGGTGGCGAGGCCCGCGCCGATCAGCCGATAAACGTGCAGTTCGCGGTCGGAAAGCGGCGGCTTGGCCTGCGGAACCAGCGAGCTTAACGCGCAGGGAACGAGCCCTTTGCCTTCCAGCAGCACGTGCATGCGCGGGCTTAAGTAGATTTTCCCTTCCAGGACGGCGTGGACGGCTCGGAGTACCTCCGGGGCCAGTTCTTTTTTCATAATGTAGCCGGAAGCGCCCGCCCGCAGCGCCCGCTCGGCATAGAGCCATTCCTCGTGCATGGAGACCACGAGGATGGGTAGCCCGGGCCGCAGCATGCGGAGCTGTTTGATGAGTTCCAGGCCGTCCTGGTTGCCCAGCATCAGATCCAGGATGACCAGGTCCGGCGGCGGGTCGTTGTCCACGGCGAGGATCGTCGCCCCGGCGTCCCCGGCTTCACCGTAAAGCGCCAGCGAGGGGTCCTCCGCAACCAGCTTGACGAGGCCGCCCCGCAGCAGCGGGTGGTCATCGACAATCAGGATGCGCGCGGGCTCGCCGGGCGCGCTCATAGGCGCACCCCAAACTCGTCGTCCTCCGAAACCGATTCGACGAAGGCGGTGAGCAGTTCCACGACCTGGTTGACGACGTTGAGATCGACCATTTCGATAACGGAATGCATGTAGCGCAGCGGCAGCGAGACGAGCCCGCACGGGATGCCCTCGCGAGTGGTGAAGATCACGTCCGTATCCGTGCCGCTGTAGCGTGAGGAGGATTCGTGCTGGATGGGGATGTTCAGCCGGGCGGCCACTTCCGTGAGCCGGGCGACGACGGCCGGGTGGTTGCAGGTGCCGTGGGTGAGGCTCGGCCCGGCGCTCAGTTTCACTTCGCCATGCTGGGCGGGGTCGATGCCCGGGGTGTCGGTGGCATGGGTCACGTCGAGCACCACGCACACGTCCGGCATTAAGCGGTGGGCGGCCATGCGCGCGCCGTTGCCGCCGATCTCCTCCTGCACGGCGTTGACGGCGTAGACCGTGGAGCGCAGTTGCTCCTTGCGCTGGCTCAAGTTGGCCATCAATTGCGAGAGAATGTAGCCGCCCATGCGGTTGTCCAGGGCGCGGCTGACGACAAAGTGCCCGCCGAGCTTCTCCGCCTGGTCGGCATAGACCGCCGGGTGGCCCACGCGCAGCCCGAGGGCGGCGACTTCCTCGGGGCTGGAGGCGCCCACGTCCACGTAAAGCTCGTACACCTTGGGCACCTTTTCTTCGCCCGCGTCTTTGCGAAGGTGGATGGCCGTGTTGCCGATGATGCCGCGCACCGGGCCGTTGTCGCCCAAAATTTCCAGGCGGCGACCCCGGGCCGTGGCGGTGTCGGAGCCGCCGATGCGGTCGATGCGAAGAAAACCTTCCTTGGTGACTTGTTTGACGATGAAGCCGATCTCGTCGGCATGGGCCTCGAACATGATGCGCTTGGGCGTGCCTTTGGCGGCCCGGGCCTCCAGCGTGGCCCAGGCGGTGCCGTAGGCGTCGTTCTCCACGCGGTCCGCCAGCGGGCGCAAGTAGGCGGCCCATTTGCGCTGGCCCTGGACTTCAAAGCCGGTGGGGCTGGGGGTGTTGAGCAGATCGAAGAGAAAAGCTTGGTCTTCCATAGATGTGTTGTTCTTAACTCAATTACGCCGAAAGCGTAGAAAAATCGCGATGAAAAGTAACTGCTCGATTGCGCAAAAATTTAGACGGAAGTAAAACACCTCAAGAGGCCATGGGAAATGGCACGATTAATCGTCGAAAGAATCACGGACCTATGAAGTCACCACAAATTCTCGAAGTCAGGGCGCGTTGCAATCAATGCGGCACATCGACCCATTTTTGCACAGTAGTCCCAGGCTTTCTACCGACTATTGAATGCCCCAAATGCAAAAAGACATGGACAGTCATCACCGTGCCAAACGATCAGTTGCCTCTACATGGAATCGTGCACCGCACCACGACCGCTGATACAGAGGTCACAAGTGTGCGCCCTGCAAAGCTCTCTTTGCCAGGAGATGTAAAAATAAAACTTGGGGGAATGAGAATCTCCAGTAAAGGAGGACTTCGATGAAGCTCGAAGATTTAAGTCATGATACCCAAGAACTGACAAAAATTGCCAGTGAAACCGGGCGGAAGCTGGCATTTGCTGCCGCTGCTGTCGTTTGGGCTTTCCAGATCAAAGAAGTGCATTCGCCCCGTGCCCTGTTGCTCACGATGGTTTTCATCTTTATCTATGTGTTATTTGAGTTGTCCCAAAGTTTAGTTACCATTAGCGGAATTAATGGTTACATAAAAACCAAAGAAAAAGAAAAATCCCTGGATGAGACTACGATCGGGTTTCCCAAAAAAGTCATCGATCAAAACTACGCCTTTTTCTATCTGAAATTCCTGGTGCTCATAGCGGTTTATTTGTGCCTGGGTTACGAATTTCTTCTGCGTTTTGTAACCGTGGCGAATGGTTGATTCCGCCAGGTTTTCATGGCACATCGTTCGCAGTGATGTTCTAATAAAGAGACGATGTGGTATGAACCCGCTCCCAAAAAACCGTTTTACCTCCGCGCCTGGTTTCTCTTGCCAGTGGCACTGCTGGTCATCGCGGCGCTGGGGGCTGTGGGCGGGCTGTTTTATTTGGAGCAGGAATATGGGCCAAAAGTAGCGGGGCTCGATTTTTCCAAGCTCAAGGAGATGGAAACCGCCAGCATCGTCTATGATCGCGGCGGCGAGCAGCTCGGCAAAATTTACATCCAGAACCGGGACACCATCTCGCTGGCGGAAATGCCCGGCCACATCGTCCCGGCGCTGATTTCCGCCGAGGATAACCGCTTCTGGCAGCACCATGGCGTGGACTTCATCGGCATCGCGCGGGCCATGCTCATCAACTGGAAATCGGGCCGCATCCGCCAGGGGGCGTCCACCATCACCCAGCAGCTTGCCCGCAATAGTTTCCCGGACGTGCTGCCGCCCAGCGACCGGAGCTTCAGCCGCAAAATTCTCGAGGCATTCGTGGCGTGGAAAATCGAGAGCCACGTGCCCAAGAACAAGATCCTGGAGTGCTACTTGAACCGCGTCTATTTCGGCAGCGGTTTCTTTGGCATCGAGGCCGCCGCCCGCGGTTACTTCGGCAAACCGGCGCGCGAATTGACGCTCTCGGAGTGCGCCACGCTGGCGGGCATGCTGCGGAGCCCCAACAAACTTTCCCCGTGGCGCGACCGCAAGGCTTGCCTGGACATGCGCAACGTCATCCTGGGCCGCATGTTGGAATTGGACTGGATTCAAAAGCCCGCCTATGACGCCGCCATCGCTGAGACGCTGGCCGTCAAGAGCCGCCGGGATTCCATTTTTGGCGAATCCTACGCCGTGGAATTCGTGCGCCAGCAGGTGGCGCAGCTTTTGGGCGAGGACGAGAATGTTTATGGCGACGGCTTCCGCATTTACACGACGCTGGATGCCAAGCTGCAACGCACGGCGGAGGACAGCCTGAAAATGCGCCTGGAGGAGGTGGAGCGCCGCCGGGAATACAAGCACGCCACCTACTCGCAATACGACGTGCTCTTCCGCAACCGGCGCAAGCGGGCGGAAAACGATCCGCTCCCCGCGCCCGACTACCTGCAAGGCGCGCTTTATGCTCTCGACAACACCACCGGCGGCGTGCTCGCGCTCGTGGGCGGGCGCGATTTCTCCCACAACCAGTATAACCGCGCGCTCCTGGCGAACCGGCCCGCGGGCACCGAGTTTTTGCCCATCGTTTACGCGGCAGCCTTTGAAAAAGGCATCTTCCCCGGCAGCGTGTGGCAGGATTCCCCCATGGATAACCGCCAGGTGATGATCGGCGGCATGACGGGCATCCTGGGCGAATGGGGGCCGGAGAGCGCCGACAACCAGTACGAAGGCCCGCTCACCGCGCACGCCGCGCTGGTCAAATCCAAGAACGCGGCCAGCGTGCGCCTGGGGATGGCCACGGGGCTGGACGCGGTTTGCGCCTTGGCCAAGAACGCCCGCATCGACGCCGACCTGCGCCGTTTCCCCTCCACCTACCTGGGGAGCAGCGAGGTGACGCTGGAGGATATGACGGTCGCCTTCACCATGTTCCCCAATGGGGGCGAACGGCCCAAAAAACCGTTCATCGTCACCCGCGTGGAGCGCAAGGATGGCAGCCTGGTTTACCAGCAAAAATCGGCGGAGCGCGTGCAGGTCATTTCGGCCGCCACGGCCTGGGAGGTCCACTCCGCGCTTTCGGAATCCCTGGAACGCGGCAGCGCCGACAAGGCGTACACCCGCTACGGCCTCAAGCGGCAGGCTTCCCTCGGCGGCAAAACGGGCACGGCTTACAATTTTACGGACGACTGGTTCATCGGCTATTCCAGCGCCGTCACCTGCGGCGTCTGGGCCGGGTTCGACACGCCGAGCCCCATTTTTCTGGGCGCGTTTTCCAACGAAATCGCGATGCCCATCTGGATCGATTTTATGAACGCCACCTTCACGGCGTTCCCGGCGAAAGCCATCGAGCGCCCGCCGGAGTTGCAGCGTTACGAGATCTGCTCCGTCACCGGCCAATTGATTTCGCCCAAATGCGTCAAGACGAACCCGAACTCGGCGGGCGGCGAGGCGCTGGAGCATTCCACGGCCACCTACGAATGGGGAACCCCGGAGCAAGCGCCGAAGGCGGTTTGCGAGGTTCACACCGGCGTGAAAAGTTACGTGCGTGAAATCTCGCCCGAGGAAAACATTCCCCGGCCCAAACCGGCGATCAATCTCGAAAACTTCACTCCCGTCCACGCGAAAGGCGGAGCGGTGGTGGGCGATGACCCGTTCCACTCCATCACGCACGGCGTCGCGCCCACGCCTACGCCGGAACCTGAGCCCGCGCAAACGCCCAAGGGGGATATCGTGCGCCGTCCGCAGCCGGTGAAGCCGCTGGACAAGCAGGAGGAGGAGCCCACCACCGGCATCCAACTCGACGCCCCCGAGGCGATCAAGTTCTAGGCGGGCGCCTTATAGGACGAATTATAGGACGAATGGAACGAGGAACGCCCCGTTCCAGATTCCGTATTACTTCGCGCCGCTGCCGAAGAGGACGACGGGAATCGTCTTGAGCAGGATTTTGATGTCGAGCCAGATGGACCAGTTGTCGATGTAATCCAGGTCCAGCTTCACCCATTGGTCAAAGTCGGTGACGTTGTTGCGCCCGCTGATTTGCCAAAGGCAGGTGAGGCCCGGCTTGACGCTCAGGCGGCGGCGCTGGGCGTGGTTTTCAAAGTTGTCCACCTCGTAAAGCGGCAGGGGGCGCGGCCCGACGAGGCTCATATCGCCGCAGAGGACGTTGAAGAGTTGGGGCAGTTCGTCGATGCTGGTCCGCCGAATCCAGCGGCCAAACGTGGTCACGCGGGGATCATTCTCGACCTTGAAAACGGGGCCGCTCATTTCGTTGCGGCATTCCAGTTCCTTCCGGCGGTCCTCGGCATCCGTGGTCATGCTCCGGAATTTATACATTTTGAACGGTTTGCCGTGTTTGCCGCCCCGCATTTGGCAGAAGATGACCGGCCCGGGCGAGGTCAGTTTGATGCCGATGAGGGCGATCATGAGAAACGGGCTGGCCAGCAGAATGGCCACGAAGGCGCCAAGGCGGTCCATCACGCCCTTAATCAGCAGAGACCAGCAAATCGAGGGAGAGGAGCGGAAAACGAGCATCGGCACGGACCCCATGACGTCAAAGGAGGGTTTGGCGATGGCGGTTTTGATGAAGTCGGCAACGAGCCACGCTTCCACGCCTTCCACTTCGCACGCGCCGATGGCCTGTTGCAGTTGCTGCATGTTGGAGTTGCCGCCGGTGAAAATAACACGATTAATGGCGTGCTTATGCAGGGCGTCGATCAAGACCGACAACGGCTTCTTCTCGATGTCGATTTCAGCCACGATGTCCATCTCGATCAACTGGACCGGCGAGAGTTGTCCCCGAAGCTGTTTGATATTGGAAGCCCGGCCCGCGAGCAGCACGGGTTCGCGGTGGGTACCGCTGCGGACCCGCTTGCGAAGCGCGGTGGCGGTGGTCCGCTCGCGCACCAGCAATAGCACCGGGGCCACCAGGGCGAAGAGGGAAAGGATGACCCGGCTTGGCGGGGGAAGGTGGAAAAAGACGATGCATCCCGAAATGACGAGCACCAGCCAGAACGCCGCCTCGGCCATTTGCGTCAGCGATTTGCGGATGCTCTTTTGCAAGGGGTTCGAGTAGAAGCCTTGCATTTCCAGCAGAATCGGGCCGAAGGGCATCGTGACGAAAATGAGCCACTGGTTATCGGAGAAGCTCCCAATTTCGTTCATCGAGAACCAATCCCCGCTTTCAACCCGCAGCACGTACGCGACCCAGAAGGCGAATGCCAGCAGCAAGGCATCGATAATCTGGAAGAGTTGTAGGTTGAATTCTTGTTTCCTGCCGGTCATTGCTATAGCAAAGTATCTAAATTATACGCGCACATTCCACTATGTTTTTTTCCAAAAAGATCAAGTGCCCTCTGCCGGGTTCCGTCGTGGGGACGATTTACAGCAAGGGATCTTTGGCGGCGGCGCTGCGCCTTTCCCCCGGCGAGGTGGATTTTCTGGAGCTTCGGGTGGATGAGTTTGCGCTGAATGCCGCTCCTCTTGAAAAAGCCCTGCCCCGTTTGTGCGCGCCCTTGATTGTGACGGTGCGCCACCCCAGGGAAGGCGGTTCCGGGGATTTGAGCGCGGCGCGGCGGCGTGAGCTTTTCCGGCGCTTCCTGCCTCATGCGGCGCTGGTGGATGTGGAGCTTCGCTCGGCCGACGCGCTGGGGGACGTGGTGGATGAGGCGCGTTCCGGCGGCGTGGGTGTTATTTTGTCTTACCATGATTTTCGCCGTACGCCGGCGCTGGAGAAAATGGCGGCCTTGCGGGCGAAGGCGAAAGCTGCCGGTGCGGCGGTGTTCAAGCTCGCGGCGGTGGCGAACACCCCGGCGGAGGCTTCGCGGCTGCTCGCTTTTCTTGCCTCGGGCGGGCGGCCCGCGCTGGCGGTGATGGGCATGGGCCGCTTTGGGAAGATGTCGCGACTGGCGCTGGGGGGCGCCGGGTCGGTGTTGAATTACGGTTACCTGGCGGAAGTGCAGGTGCCGGGGCAATGGCCCGCGGTGACGCTCAAAGAGCGGCTCCGGGAAATGGCGCCGTAGTTACTGCGCCTCTTGCCCGGCATTTTTGCCGCCGTTCTCCTGCCGGTAGGCTTCGATTTCGGCCAGGATGGCCCGGATGTCCTCTTCAATGGTTTTGAAGTGGCCCAGTGCGCCCGGAAAATCGCGCGAGCGGAGGTTGGCCTCCAGCACGGTCACGCGCTCGGAGCTTTCGCGCGCGCCCACGGAGTCGAGCGAATCCTTGAGGTTGTGCGCCAGGCGGCCCGCGTCGTCGGGCCGGTGTTCCTCCAACGCCTTGCCCAGTTCCAGGGCGAGGCCGGGAATCCATTCCGCGAAGAGGTCGCAAGCGCCCCGGAAAAGGGTTTCATCGCCGCCCATGGCTTTGAGGAAGCGTTTGAGCGAGATGCTTTCATTGACCACCGGGGGCGGCTCGGGGGCTGCGGCGGCGGCATCCACGGGCATGGCGATGGCCCGCCGCACGCGAGGCTTGATGGATTTAATCAAGAGCAGCAGCTCGTCCTTATGGAACGGTTTGGAAATGTAGTGATCCATGCCAGCGGCAAGGAACCGCTCGCGATCGCCCTTCATGGCGTGGGCCGTCATGGCCACAATGGGGAGTCGGGCGCGGTCGTCGGGGAGCGAGCGGATGCGGCGGGTGGCTTCCATGCCGTCCATTTCGGGCATCTGGATGTCCATCAGGATGAGGTCGAAGGGCTCGCGCTCAATGGCGGCTACGGCTTCGCGCCCGTTGCCGACGGTCACGATCGAGCAGCCGAAGCTTGAGAGAATGCGCTCGGCCACGATCTGGTTGACGACGTTGTCTTCAGCGATCAAGACGCGCAGCGCGGAACGGGCGGCGGGCGGGACATTGGCAAACGCGGTCTGCTCGCCTCCGGCGCACGGGTCGGACATGGCACTGCGTTCCAGGGTTTCGCGCAGGTCCACGGGCATGACCGGTTTGTAGAGCACCCAGTCGGGACCGGCGGTCCAGGCGGCTTTGACTTCCGCCGGGGTGGCGGTGGCGGGCAGCATGAGCACCACGGGGGCGTCGAGGTTGCGCTGTTCGCCAGCCAGGGATTTTACGAAATCCTGCCCGCTCATGTCGGCCAGTTCAGTATCCACCATGACAAGCTGGAACGCCCGGCCTTCATCGCGGGCCTTGGCCACTTCCTGGCAGGCCACTTCGCCATGGCTGTGAATGACGGTGGCGCGCCGCATGCCCTGGAGCATTTGAGCCAGAGCCTTGGCGGTTTCCGAGGTTTCCTTTGCGGCGATGAGCACCCGCTGCGGAGCGAATTTCGGGCCGGGTTCCGCCGCCGCAGAGGCTGCCGCCGCGGCGGATTCGGGCAAATCGGAGGGCGCGCCCACTTTGAAGGGGATCTGCACCGTGAAGGTGCTGCCCTCGCCGAGCTTGCTTTTGACGCTGATTTCGCCGCCCATTTTGTGAACCAGGCTGGAAACGATGGCCAGCCCGAGGCCGGTGCCTCCGTAGCGGCGCGTCATGGAGCCGTCCACCTGTGCAAACGCCTCGAAGATGACGGATTGCTTGTCGCCGGGGATACCGATGCCGGTGTCGGCGATTTCGAACACCACCCGGGGCTGCCCCTCTTCGTCGGCTCCGTTGGTGGTCACCTGCACGTCCACGCTCCCTTTTTCGGTGAACTTGGTGGCGTTGCCCAGCAGGTTGATTAAAATTTGGCGCAGGCGCATCGGGTCGCCGATGACGACCGCGGGCACGTCGTCCGTAACGGTGAGGTTGAGCGCCAGGCCCCGGTGCCTGGCCCGCACAGCCATGGCTTCCACGGCTTCCTGGATGGCTTTGCGCACCAGGAACGGCTCGTAATCGAGGTCCATCCTGCCCGCTTCGATTTTGGCGAAGTCGAGCATGTCGTTGATGAGGATCAGGAGCGAATCCGCCGAGCGGGCGACGAGTTGCAGGTACTCGCGCTGCTGGGGGTCGAGCTTGGTTTCCAGCGCCAGTTCGGTCATCCCGATGATGCCGTTCATGGGCGTGCGGATTTCGTGGCTGATGTTGGCCAGAAATTCGTTTTTGGAGCGGTTGGCGGCTTCGGCGATTTCCCGGGCGCGCTGGGCCTCGGCCTCGGCATAGCGCCGTTCGGCGACCTCGGCTTTGAGCTGCTCGTTGGCGAAGGCCAGTTCGGAAGTGCGCTCCAGGATGCGAACGCCCAGTTGGTCCTGCGCTTCCTTCAGGCGCTCTTCCACCCGCTTTTGCGCGTCGATGTCGCATTCGCTGCCGATCCATTCGAGGATTTTGCCTTTGCGGTCGCGCCGGGGCACGGCGCGCAGTTCGAACCAGCGGTAAACGCCGTCCTTGCCGCGCAGCCGGTGCTCGATTTGGTAGGGTGTGCCTTCGGCAAAGGCGGCATGTGACTTTTGCCGCGTGATTTCGTCGTCGTCGGGGTGAATCACCCCTCTGCCCCGTTTTTCCCTGGATTCCTCCAGGGTATGGCCGACGTAGTCGAGGCCGAACTGGTTGCAGTAGATGAGTTCCCCCGTGGGGCTGACGGTCCAGACGATCTGGGGAATGGTGTCCAGCAGGAAGCGGTAGCGCGTTACCGTTTCCACCAGGGCTTTTTCGGCGCGTTCCCGCTCTTCGGCGAGGGCTTTGACGTGGGTTTGCAGTTCCGGGGCGCCCCCGGCGGCGGCTTCCACCAAAGCGGCGTAATCGTTGAGCCGCCGCAGATCGGCGGCTCGCAGCACATAGCGGTGCCAGGCATGGCTTACGGCGTGGCTCAGGCCGGTCGCGGTGAGTCCGTCGGCCGCGATGCAATCCTGCGCCCCCCGCTCAAGGCAATCCTCCGCGACGGCTTCGTTGTACTTCGGGAGCACCACCACGACCGCGAGCCTTCCCGCCGCCGCGATGGCGTGGTGGAGTTCCGCGCCCGGCTTCTCGGGCAGGAACAGGAGGACGTCGGGCTTGACTTCAGCCAATGCCTCCGTGAGGTGCTCGAAGCCCACGGCAGCCGCCCAGGCGATGCTCTTGCGCGTGTCCGCGCGGAGTTCCGCGGAGACGAAAGAATCGCACCGGATGGGATTTCCCACTGGAAGCACGCATAGTGAGGGCATGGTCTTGAATTTGTTCTCGAAAAGGGGCGGCTTTTTTTAATCCGCTATTTTTCGCTCAATGGGGGACCCCGTTTGGGGATGGGTTATCAAACTATGCTGGACGATTGGAATCAATCAGTTTGGTGTACGCATTATAGCTACTGGGCCGGGGGCTCGTCCATAGGACGGGAGAAAAAAAAGGAATCGCCGATTTTTTTGGATTCATAGGTCTGCTTATCCACGGTGACTAAGTAGGAGCGCCCCTTGACCACGCATTCAAGGACGTATTCGCCGTCGCTGTGGCGGGCCTGCAAGCCGTGTTTGCCGATGACGACGCGCTCCTCGGGCATGGGCGTGAAATGTTTGTCCACCACCTTGCCCGTCAGCGTGACGCCGACGAGCCCGCCGGAGAGGTTGGCCAGCGCCCACACGGCCAGCCCGACCAAGGCGGCGGCGATGCCGATGCCGATCGACCAATCCCGAAGAGCGGTGCTGGGGACGACGTAGGGAGTTTTCATTCGGTGGAAGGTGCGGGGGCCGCGGCTGCGGAGGAGCGTTTGTCCCAAACGTAGCGGCGCAGCAGCACTTTGAGGGTGGCGGTCAGCGGCACGGCCAGCAGCGCCCCGAGCAGGCCGCCGATAATCAAGCTCCAAAGCACCACGGAGACGATGATCGTCATGGGGTGCAGGCCCACGGCGTTCCCGATGATTTTTGGGGCCAGGTAAAAGCCCTCGAACTGAAAGACGAGGAAGAAAACCAGCGTGACCAGCGCCGGGTGCAGGAAATCGTGCCACTGGGCGAAGGCGATCAAAACCGCCGGAATCCAACACAAAAGAGCGCCGAGATAGGGGATGAGTTGCAGAATGGCCACCATTAGGCCGATCAAAAGTGCGAAATGCACCCCAATGAGGCTCAGCCCCAGGCCGATGAGCACGCCATCGACCATCGTCACCAGGATTTGCCCTCGGAAAAACGCGATGAGGTAGCTGTTGATCTCCGTGAGGCAATCCACCACCTCATTCCGAAACGCCGAAGCTCGCAGGGGAAGGTATTCCCCCCAGTGGGCGGAGATCGATTCGGCATTGATAAGAAAATAATAGAGGTAGACGGGCACCAGGAACATTCCCAGCACGAAGCCTGCCATTCCCCAGGCGCCCTTTACCCAACTGGTTACAAAACTCCAGATTTTCAAGGGGAGCGCGGGCGCTTGTTTGCGGAACCATTCCCGGATGGGGGCCACATAGGGTTCGGTGTTCTGGATGTCGAGCCGGTTGACGAGGCGCTGGGTTTGATCTGAAACGGCGTTGTAGCTCTGGTCGAAGTAAGTGGGCAGCTTGCCCGCAAAATCGGCGCTTTGGGAGTAGATCTCGGGTACCGCCCATAGCCCGAAGAGGGCGATGGGTAAAAATACGGAGGCAAAAACCGCAAAAATGGCCACCGAAGGCCGCAGATTCCAACTTTTGAAACGATCGACGAGCGGTTTGAGCAAAAACGAGAGAATCCCGGCGATGGCCACGGGGATTAACAGCGGCTGGAGAAAGCTTAAGACTACATTGATCCCCCAAACCACCCCCACGGCCACCGCTCCGATGACGGCGATGGCCAGCGCGGTGAGGGCGCTCCAGAGGATTTTCTTCTGCCAGAGTGTCGGATAGGCATTCATGGTTTTTTTTACCAGTGGGTACGCGGCTAGCTCTCGGCGGCGGCGGCTTCGGCCAGCTTGGCATAGAGGGTGTCGAGCGACTCGGCCATCACGCGCACGCCGCTTAAGACGGGCATGAAGTTGTTGTCGCCCTCCCAACGGGGGACGATGTGCAGGTGCAGGTGATCGGCCACGCCCGCTCCGCCCGCTTTCCCGAGATTGAGGCCCACGTTGAAGCCTTCGGCGTGGACCACCCGGCGCAGGATCTTTTGCCCAAAGGCGGCCTGGTCCCAAAGTTCGGCCCGCTCCTCGGCGGTCAGTTCGGCAATATCCGCCACTTTGCGGTAGGGCACGGCCATCAGGTGGCCCACGGTGTAGGGGTAGCGGTTCATCAGCAAAAAGGTGCTCTTGAGCCGCCGCAGCACGAGATGGCCGCGGTCGTCGTCGGTATGGGCCGCCTCGGCCAGAAAGTCACGGCTTTTATCGATGGAAAAATATTCCACCCGCCAGGGGGCCCAAACGGATTGCAAGGTTTCGGGGAATGACATAGCGCGAATTGGATGGGGCGGGGGGGAGCTTATGCTTCGGGTTTGCCGGGTTCCGTGGGCTGGTTGGATTGAGGTGCGAACATCTCTTCGTAAAGCTGCAACATTACCAGCGGGTAAAGCGGCGCGGTGAGGATGACCCCCACGCCAAAGAACACCAGCCCGGCGGCGGAAACCAGCCCCGCAGCCGCCGCGAGCACGCCGATGCGCCAGGGGTGCTGCAACACTTTGCGGCGGCTTAACTGCATGGCGGGCCAGAAGGGGAGGCCGCGGTCGATGATGAGCGGGATGGAGAACATCCAGCAAAAAGCGAAGTAGAAGGCGGGAATGACGCATGCCAGCAGCACCAGCAGCAGCACCATGGCGGTTTGCGGGTCGATGGCCAGCGCCTCGAAGGTGCCGTTGCGGGCGGCGTTCAGCGCCGGGGTGGGGTCCACGCCCAGCACCTTCATCGCGATGATCGAGGGGAGAAAACAGAGTTGCCAGACGGTGGCGCTGACCAGCGTTTGGAGCACCAGTTGCATGAAGCCCGGGGGGCGGAACCCGGCGAAGAGATCGCTGATCTCCACAGGCTGGCCCCGCATTGCGCCCAAATAAACATGGAAAACCCCGCCCAGCAGCACGCCGTAAAACAGCAGCGGGAAAAGGTATTCCAGCACGGGAAGCATCGAGGAGACGGCGGAGAGGGCCAGGAACACGAACATGGTGCCCACCAGCAGGCCGAACCGGGAGAACAGCACGGAGCAGCCTCGCGAGACGCACGCGCCCAGCCGCACGGGGTAGTCCTGCGGCGTGACCCGTTCCACAAAGGCTTCCGGCGTTTCGGGTTCACTCGCGGGTTCCTGCTCCGCCGGCTCCGCTTCCATGGGAAGGGACTCCGGGGGAATTTCGGAAAAAGGAACCCAACGCTGGCCCATGCCTTCATGCCAGACCAGCGTTTCGGGACGGATTTTCCCTTCGCGGACCAGCGCGGCCCACTCGGGCTCGTCCATAGGCCCCACGCGGCGCGGGCCGTCGATGTAATACCAGTTCATGTGCCGCCATCGTCCCGGCACCAGCCCAAAAGCGCAAGCCTGAAACAGAGGCCCAACCCTGGCAAAAAAAGGGTTTTTTGCCCGGTTTGCCCCAAAATACGCGAAAACCGGGGGTTCCATGCGAAGAGTGTTCTTGCGGGCGGGCTCCAGGTTCGCTTTTCTATGAAGCGCCGAATTTGAACGCCGCTCTTCAATGGTTTGGGGGGCGGGTCCACGAACTTTACCTTTTTCCCAACCATTTCCGATTATGAGCGATGCCTTCCAAACTCTGCGCACATTTGAACTCGGGGCCGGACGCACGGGGCGGTTCCACTCCCTGCCCGCGTTGAACGAAAGCCTCGGCGGCAAGATCCAGCGGCTGCCGCGCAGCCTGCGCGTGGTGCTTGAAAGTGTGCTGCGCAACTGCGACGGCAAGAAGGTTTCCAAGGAAGCCGTAACGCAGCTCGCCGCCTGGAACGCCAAGGCGCCCGCCGCCGCGGAGATCCCCTTCGTGGTGGCCCGCATTGTGTTGCAGGACTTTACCGGCGTGCCGCTCTTGGTGGACCTGGCCGCCATGCGCACCGCCGTGGCCGCCCTGGGCCGCGACCCGAAGATGATCGAGCCGCTCGTGCCGGTGGACCTCGTGGTGGACCATTCCGTGCAGGTGGATTACGCCGGGAGCGCGCAGGCTTACGAGCTGAACCTGGAGATGGAATTCAAGCGCAACCGGGAGCGTTACCAGTTTTTGAAGTGGGGCCAGCAGGCGTTCAAGACGTTCGGCGTGGTGCCGCCTTCCATCGGCATCATCCATCAAGTGAACCTGGAATATCTCGCCAAGGGCGTGCTCGAAAGCGAGGGCGTTTATTACCCGGACACGCTGGTGGGCACGGATTCCCACACGACCATGATTAACGGCCTGGGCATCGTGGGTTGGGGCGTGGGCGGCATCGAGGCTGAGGCCGGGATGCTGGGCCAGCCGGTGTATTTCCTCACGCCCGAAGTGGTGGGCGTGCATTTGACGGGCCGCCTGCGCGAGGGCGTCACGGCCACGGACCTGGCGCTGCATTTGACGCAGCTGCTCCGCGCGCACAAGGTGGTGGGCAAGTTCGTGGAATACTACGGCGAGGGGGCCGCCTCCCTGCCGCTGACGGACCGCGCCACCATCGCCAACATGTCCCCTGAATACGGAGCCACGATGGGTTACTTCCCCGTCGACGCGGAATCGGTGGCCTACCTGCGCTCCACCGGTCGCACGGAGGCACAGTGCGCCGCGTTTGAGCATTACTTCAAGGCGCAGGAGATGTTCGGGATGCCGCAGAAGGGGGAGATCGACTACTCGACCGACCTGGAACTCGACCTCGCCACAGTGGTGCCGAGCGTGTCCGGGCCGAAGCGCCCGCAGGACCGCGTGGTGCTGGGCGAGTTGGGACACGCGTT
The DNA here is from genome assembly GCA_964513965.1 of uncultured Chthoniobacteraceae bacterium. Taxonomy (GTDB): domain Bacteria; phylum Verrucomicrobiota; class Verrucomicrobiia; order Chthoniobacterales; family Chthoniobacteraceae; genus UBA695. Next base: position 20,417 of record CAZEOO010000001.1, on the reverse strand, counting down.
CACGAAAATTTTCGCCAAGCCGGTGCCCGAGGGCGGCTATGGCAAACCGCTCAATGACCTGAGCTTCCGCGTGCCCGTGGAACTCGACGGCCCGGCCCCGGAAGCCCGCCCGCGCCAGCTTTCCACGGACGACAAGCAGGTGCATCCCCTGGAAGGCGAGCCGCAGAACAAGCTGGAGATGGTTTCCAACCGCCCCACGGCCCAGGCGTCTGGCGTCCTGCCGGAGAACCCGTTCGTTTCCGGCAAAAGCGAAGTGGGCAATGGCAGCGTGGTCATCGCGTCGATTACCAGTTGCACCAACACCAGCAACCCGAGCGTCATGATTGGCGCGGGCTTGCTGGCTAGGAAAGCCGTTGAGCGCGGCCTGCGCGTGAACCCGGCGGTGAAAACTTCACTCGCCCCCGGCTCGCGCGTGGTGGCGGATTACCTGGCCAAGACCGGCCTGCAACCCTACCTGGACCAGCTCGGGTTCCAGATCGTCGGCTACGGCTGCGCCACCTGCATCGGCAACTCCGGCCCGCTGCACCCGCGCATCGAGGAGGCCATCGTGGCCCACGACCTCGTCACCGCCGCCGTGCTCTCAGGCAACCGCAATTTCGAGGCGCGCATTCACCAGAACATCCGCGCCAATTACCTGATGTCGCCGCCCCTCGTGGTCGCCTTCGCGCTCGCAGGCCGCATCAACATTGACATGGACAAGGAACCGCTGGGCACGGACCGCGACGGCCAGCCGGTGTATCTGCGCGATCTTTGGCCTTCGCTCGACGAGATCGGCGAGGCCATGCGCAGCGCCCTTTCGCCCGAGGTTTTCCGCAAGCTCTACACCGGCTTTGCCGACCAGAACCCGAAGTGGAACGAAGTGCCCTCCACCAAGGGCGAAGTTTACGAATGGGACGAGCAGAGCGACTACATCCAGCAGCCGCCCTTCTTCAGCGGCTTCGGCATGCAGGCGGGAGCCATCCGGGAGATCAAGGGCGCCAGGCCGCTGGGCATCTTTGGCGATTCCGTGACGACCGACCACATTTCCCCCGCCGGGGCCATCAAGGCCAGTTCGCCCGCTGGCCGCTACCTCGTTCTGCGCGGCGTGGAGCCCACGGATTTCAACTCCTACGGCAGCCGCCGGGGCAACGACCGCGTGATGACGCGGGGCACGTTCGCCAATGTCCGCATCAAGAACCTGATGGTGCCGGGCGTGGAGGGTGGTGTGACCAAGTATTACCCTGGTGGCGAACAGCTCGCCATTTACGATGCCGCCGTGAAGTACCAGGCCGAGGGCACCCCGCTGGTCATCGTCGCTGGGCAGGAATACGGCACCGGCTCCAGCCGCGACTGGGCCGCCAAGGGCACGCGCCTCCTCGGGGTCAAGGCCGTGGTGGCCGCCAGCTACGAGCGCATCCACCGCTCCAACCTGGTGGGCATGGGCGTGCTGCCGCTTCAGTTCCATGAGGGCACCAACGCGCAGACCTTGAAGCTCGACGGCTCCGAGACGTTCGATGTGCTCGGGTTGGACGAAACCCTCTCGCCGCGCCAGACCGTGACGCTCCAGATTCGCCGCACCAATGGGGCCAAGGAGAACGTGCCGGTGACGGTGCGCATCGACACCCCCATCGAGATCGACTACTACCGCCACGGGGGCATCCTCCCCTATGTGTTGCGGGAGATTCTCTCGAAATAGCATAAAAAATCACGAGATCGGGAAATGCCCGGTGCGGGTACGCGGGTTGCTTCTGCAAGAGAGGCAACCCGCATGAATGCCGCCGATTTCGCATCCATCCAGACTTTCAAGGCTCTTGAAACCCTAAAGAACCCCGTGCTGCCCGCGCCCGCCGCGGACCCGTGGATTTTGCGCCACGACGGCATCTGGTTTTCGCTCCAGGCGGTGGGGCGCACCCTGCAATTGCGCGCGGCTTCCAATTTATGGGAATTGAGCGAAACGGAGCCGGTGACGATCTGGAAAGCCCCTCTGAGCGGGCCTTTTTCGCGCAACCTCTGGGCGCCCGAGATGCACCGCATCGACAGCCGCTGGTTTATTTACCTGGCCGCCGATGACGGTGAGAACGCGAACCACCGCATGTGGGTGCTGGAAGCCGAGACAGCCAACCCCTTCGGCCTCTGGACGCCGCGCGGGATGCTGGAGACGGAGGGGTGGGCGATTGACGGCACGGTGCTGGAGCACGAGGGCCGCCGCTATTTCATCTGGAGCGGCTGGCCAGGCAGCGCCAACAGCCAGCAGAATCTTTATATATCAGAAATGCGAAACCCGTGGAAATTGACGGGACCGCGCGTGCCGCTCACCGAGCCCACGGAGCCGTGGGAACGGGTGGCGTTGCCGCTTTGCGAAGGGCCGCAGATTTTGCGGCGCGGCCAACGCACGTTCGTGGTTTATTCCGCGAGCGGCTCCTGGACCCCGGACTACTGCCTGGGCTTGCTGAGCAACGACGACGGCAAGTTTTTGGAACCGCGTTCCTGGCGCAAGCGGGGGCCGGTGTTCTCGCGCACGGAGCGGGTGTGGGGCGTGGGGCATTGCTGCTTTGCCCAGCACCCCAGCGCGGGCGATTTGATTTTTTACCACGCCAAAACGGACCGTTCCCCCGGCTGGGACGACCGCAACGTGCGGGTGCAGCCTTTTGGCTGGACCCCGGACGGGTTTCCCGACTTCGGGCTGCCCGTGCCGGTGTGACCCCAATTTTACAGAATCCCTCCCGATACCCGAATACCCCGGGGCTGCCCATTGGCGGCTCCGGGGGTTTTGCTTATGACGCCCCAGTAATACTTGCCGCTGTGGCGGGACTCGGGGTGGAGAACTGGAAACAGACCAGGAACACGCCGATCACCGCGATCAAAACCGTGAGTTCGCTGCGCAAAAAAAACGCAGACCCTGTTGAGGTCTGCGTTTTTTTGAAAAGGCGTTCCTTATTTCAGATCAAGATAGCCGGTGGACGTGCCGGAGGTCACGTTGCCGATCACGGCCGTGGAGCTATATTGAATCGTTTTATATTGGCCCACATCACCACCCTTGCGGCACACCACGAAGCCTTTATCGCCAAAAGGCTTGGTGCCGGCGTCCGGCTTCGTGGGAGTGTTCGAGAAAAGGTAGTTTTTCGTGGTCAGGAAAACCGTGGAGCCTCCATCGCTATCGGAAATTTTATAGACGTAGAAGGCGGAATTCTTAGTGGCGTCAAAGCCGCCAAGTGTGGGTTTCGAGCTATCGGTGTTAATGGTGGCTCCGGTGCAGGCTTGAATGCCCGCCGCCGCAAAGACCTTGAGGTCGCCCACTTTCAGATAATCATAGCCCACCAGATATGCGATGAAGTCGGTGAGTGACTGCACCCCCGTATCTCCCGGCCAGCCCAACGTGGAGTCGCTGTTGGCTGCGCCATCGTTCGCCATGGACATCGTGGCGATGTGGATCTGCCGGGCGTTATTAACCGCCTGGATGATCTGGCCTTTAACAATGGCACTGGTGACCGCGGGAACCGCCAAGCTGGCCAGCACGGCGATAATCGAGATCACGACGAGGAGTTCAACAAGGGTAAAACCCTTGGGGGAACGGGGATTTTTCATATTCGGGTGGAAGTTGAAGAGTATGCTACTGCTCTTAGCCGAAGGTTAACCTAGTACCGGTTTTTAGCAACGCCATTTTTTAGGAATGGACCAGTTTGTTATCGGTACCTTCTTCTTGAATAGAGTCCCCTGCGGCGGCGGGTTCCGGCCCCGGAGATGAAAGCCGTTTAAAGGCGCAGACGGAGAGCGGGGGCAGCGTCAGCATCAGCGAATGGCTGTGCCCCTGCCACCAGATCGGCTGGCCTTGCTGGCCGCCGTAGTTGCCCACATTGCTGCCGCCGTAGGTCTCGGCGTCCGTGTTGAGAATCTCCTCATACCAGCCTTCGCCTGGCGCGCCGACGCGGTAGTCGTGGCGCACGACGGGGGTGGCGTTGACAACGAAGAGGATGCAACTGCCATCGGAGCCTTTGCGGACGAAGGAGAGCACGGAGTCGTCGGCGTCGTGGAAATCAACCCACTCGAACCCCTCGTAGGTGTCGTCCAGGCTCCAGAAGGCGGGTTCCTTTTTGTAGAGATAATTGAGGTGCTGGACCATCCGGCGCAGGCCGTCGTGCAGCGGGTATTGCAGCAGGTGCCAGTCGAGGCTCTTGTTGTAGTTCCACTCCTCCCATTGGCCAAATTCGCCGCCCTGGAAGAGCAGTTTTTTGCCGGGGTGGGCGTACATCCAGGCGTAGAACATGCGCAGGTTGGCAAATTTCTGCCACAGGTCGCCGGGCATTTTGTCCAAGAGCGAGCGTTTGCCGTGGACCACTTCGTCGTGGCTCAAGACCAGCACGAACTGCTCCTGGAAGGCGTAAAGGAGTGAGAAGGTGACATCGCCCTGGTGGAAGCGCCGGTGGATGGGCTCGCGGCTCATGTAGACCAGGAAGTCGTGCATCCAGCCCATGTTCCATTTGAGGCCGAAGCCGAGGCCGCCCAGATAGGTGGGCCGGGAGACGCCGGGCCACGCGGTGGATTCCTCGGCGATGGTGACAATGCCGGGGCAACGCCCGTAGCAGACTTCGTTGAACTGCTTTAAAAAGGCGATGGCTTCCAGGTTCTCTCGGCCGCCGAAGCAGTTGGGAATCCACTCGCCGGGGTTGCGGGAGTAATCCAGGTAAAGCATGGAGGCCACGGCGTCCACGCGCAGGCCGTCGATGTGGTAGCGTTCCAGCCAGAAGAGGGCGTTGGCGATCAAGAAATTGCGCACTTCGTTGCGCCCGTAGTTGAAAATCAGCGTGCCCCAGTCGGCGTGCTCGCCTTTGCGGGGGTCGGCGTGTTCGTAGAGCTTGGTGCCGTCAAACTCGGCCAGGCCGAAGGCATCCTTGGGGAAGTGGCCGGGCACCCAGTCCAGGATGACGCCGATGCCGCGCTGGTGGCATTTGTCCACGAAATGCCGGAACTCGTCCGGGTTGCCGAAGCGGCTGGTGGGGGCGTAATACCCCGTCACCTGGTAGCCCCAGGAGCCGTCGAAGGGGTGTTCGGCGATGGGCATCAGCTCGATGTGGGTGTAGCCCATGTCGCAAACGTAATCGAGCAGGCGCTCGGAGAATTCCAGGTAGGAGAGCGGGCGGTCGCCTTCCTCCGGGATGCGCGCCCAGGAGCCGAGGTGCACCTCGTAGATGCTCACCGGCTCACGCTGCCACTCCTTGCCGCTGCGGGAGGTCATCCAGGAGTTGTCGGCCCATTGGTAGCGGCCCAGGTTGAACACGATATCGGCGGTTTGCTGGCCATGCTGGGAGTAGAAGGCCAGGGGATCGCTTTTCAGGAAAGTATCCCCGTGGAAGCCCTTGATCTCGAACTTATAGTGGGCCCCTTCCTCGATGCCGGGGATGAAAATTTCCCAAACGCCCACGGCGGGGTGTTTGCGCATGGAATGGATGCGGCCGTCCCAGTTGTTCCAGTCGCCTACGACGCTCACGCGCTGGGCGTTGGGCGCCCAGACGGCGAAGTGAACGCCGCGCGCGCCGTCGATTTCCATCAAGTGGGCCCCGAGTTTTTCGTAAAGCTCCCAGTGGTTGCCCTCGGAGAAGAGGTGCAGGTCGAGTTCACCGAGGATCTGGCCAAAGGAATACGGGTCGCGCGTGGTCCACTCCGCCCCGTCGTGGCCGGTGAAGTGGAGATTGTAGCGGAAACGGTCCTTTGCCCCGCCGATGAGGGCCTCGAAATAGCCGCCCCCTTCGTGGAAACGCACGGCGGGAATGCGGGTGCCCGGCTCGTCGAGCGGCTCCACGTCCACTTCGCGGGCGTCGGGCCGCAGGATGCGCACGACCTGGTCGCCGTCTGCCGGGTGCAGCCCGAGGACTGCGAAGGGGTCGCCGTGATGCGCGCCCAAAAGCGCGCCAAGATTTCCATCGTCAAGGGTTCTTTGATTCATAGGAAGGCGTTGAAGGAGGCGTGTGGCAAATCGATTGAAAGGTTCCTCATGCGCTTGCGCGGGGCGTGTTTTTCCGGTTCCAGAAGGGTTTTTCCATTGGAAGATCCCCGCCCGGGCGCTCCAGCACTATGCGAGCAATCCTAGGGCCTGTCACCGAAAAACAAGCCCGCCCGCCCGGTTAATTTTTCCCATGGTACGAAAAGGCCACCCGCTTCGGATCAACTCTGTTTCCGGGCGTGGAAAATGCGGCGGGCGGAGGATTCCACCACCAGCATGGAGCGGCCATCGTAGCAGACGAGGTGCACCGGTTCGCCGAAAATGTCCGAGAGCAGCTTTTCGTTGAACATCTCGGCGCGCGGCCCTGCCCCAAGCACGCGGCCCGCTTTGAGCGCCAGCACGTGGCTGAAGCCGGAGACGATTTCCTCAACGTGGTGGGTCACCAAAATGAGGGTGGGCGCGGCCATGCGGCCCACTTTTCCCAGCGAAATGGAGGGGGCGGCGGCCAGCCGGTTGATGAACGCCATGAAGTGCTCGCGCGCCACGGGGTCGAGGCCCGTGCACGGTTCGTCCAGGATGAGGAGCTTGGGCCGGGCCATGAGCGCGCGGCCAATCAACACGCGCTGGCGCTCGCCTTGCGAAAGAATGCGCCAGGGGCGCTCGGCGAGATGCGTGGCGTCGATTTGGCGCAGGATTTCGAGTCCCTCCTCGCGGTCGGCGGCCTTCACGCGCCCCCAGTAGTCGATCATGGCGTATTTGCCGCTAATCACACTGAGTAATGCAGGTTCGTCATCGGCCATCTGGTGCTGCACGGACGAGCTGACGATGCCGATCTGTTTGCGCAGTTCGGGCCAGTTGGATTGCCCGTAAATTTCCCCCAGGATTTCAATTTCGCCCTCCGTGGGAGTGACGTAGCCGGTCATGGCCGAGAGCAGCGAGGTTTTGCCGGAGCCGTTGGCGCCGAGAATGGTCCAGTGTTCGCCGGGCTCGACGCGCCAGTCGATGCCGTTGAGGATGGGGTGGCCGTCGCGGACCAAACTGAGGCCCTTGAGCGAGAGAATCGGGTGTTGATCTTTCATTAAGCTATTTTGGAAATGGTGAGGTCGCCTTTCGACGCTCCGGGGGCAAAGACAAGCTCCAGCGTGCCGGGGCTGCGCTCGCGGACGGGAATGGCTTCCCCGCGCCAAGCGGCTTCGTAGTGGAACGCGGGGTTCATCACGGCCACCAATGTTACGGGGCCGCCTTGGGCAATGCGGGCGGCGTCAAAGGCGAGGGTGGCTTGCAGCTCGGTATGATCCGGTGTGATCTCGCGGCGGCGCACCCAGAGATCGAGCCCGCCGGTGAGGCGGCCGGGAACGTAGTAGGCGGCAAACCACGAGAGCACCGGCGTGGAAAGGCCGCCGAACTGGTGCCATCCCGCGCCGCGGCCCGTTTTGATGATGAAATGTTCGAAGCAGTGGTAGGAAAGGCCGGTTTCGTTGGCCCATAGGGTCAGCGCGGTTTGAGCGACGTGGAAGGCCAGGTCCGCTTCGCCCAGATCGAGCAGCGTTTTCCAAATGAACCACTGGTGGGGCATCCAGACGGCTCCGTTCCAGTAGCCGTCCTCGCGGTAGTAGGGGGCGGATTGATCGACCGTGGAGAGGCCGATGGGGGTCATCAACGCTTGGCTCGAACCGAGGGCCGCCAGCAGCCTCCGCCGCTGCCCGGGCGTGCAAACCCCGGCCACGAGCGGGGAAACGCCGTCCAGGCCCATGTTAAAGTTCGCCCCGCTTTCGTGCCGCAAAATGCCCATCGGGTTGCCCCGGGCGTCGTGGGCCACGTAGCCGAAGTAGCCGCTGGGGTCGTCCCAGGCGTGGAGTTGCAGGGCCGCGCCGAGGGTTGCGATGTCCTCGGCGTACTCGGCGGCGTCCGCTTCCTCGCCGAGTTCGAGCGCGGCGGCGCGGAGGATTTTCGCGGCGCGGATGCAGTGGGCCGTGTTTGAGGCGGTGGCCACGAGCGCCTCCAGGTGTTGCGCGTGGACGTGGCACTGGGGCGGGTAATCGTCCCAGCCGCCGGAGTTGTAAAAGTAATCCCACGTTTGCAGGAGGCCGCTTTTGAGCCGGCGCGTGGAGGAGCGGGGATCGCGCCCGGCCAGGAAGCGGTGGTACTGGCGCAAGCCCGGGTAAAAGCGCCGCAGCAGTTCGCGCGAGCCGGTTCGGTTCCAGAGTTCCTGGTAAAGGTAATGCTGCACCGGCACGGGCGAGCCGTGGTGCACAAACGCCGCGTGCGGGTCGTCCGGTTCGGTGAGATACGCGCCAAGGCAATCCACGGCGCGGTCCACGTCCAGTTCAAGGAGGCCCAGGCCGATGAAACCGGAGTCCCAGGTGTAAAGCGAATCCCACCAGCGCCCGGGCGTGTTGTGTTTGATGAAGGAACGGCGGGCGCGCGCCGGGTAAACGACGTTCAGGAGCGTGGTGGCGGCCATCCGGGCCTGGCTGAACTCGAAGGCTTTGCCTGCCGGGGTGCTGCTGGGCAGGCTCGCCCGGGCGCGGCCCGTTTTAAAAGCGCGCGCCGCTTCGGCTCCTTTCAGGTCCACCGTTTCCAACCGGGCCATTACCTCCTCGCGCGTTCCCTGGCAAACATACCCCTCGATAATCTCCCGCGAGTGCGGCGCGAGCGCGATGGGGTAGAGAAAAACGTCCGTATGGTGCCCGGCTCCCTGCCCGCGCAGAACTGACGAAACGTGGTCATGGACCCGGTGGCGCATGAGGCAGTCGAGGTCGTCACCGAGAAATTCGCGGATCGTGAAATGCCCGCCGCCCCAGGCGATGCCGTAGCCGTGCTCCAGCCCACTGTATTTTAAAAACAGGGTGTTGGGCCGGGGACCAGGGAGCTGTTCCGGGCGCGGGTCGCGCTTCTCCGGCTCGAAGCGGACGGCGGCGGCTTGGGCGGCTTCGACCAGGACAAAGCCGTCCCATTCCACCAGCCCACCCTCCAACGCGACGGCTTCCAGGCGGTGGCTGCCCGCGCCTACCGGCCCCAGGCTCACCGGGACCAGGGCAAATTCACCCCCCGTCGGCTGAAATTCCACCGTATGACCCTCGCCGCCATCGAACCGGAGCCGGACCGCCGCATGAGCCGCCGCCCGGCAGCGCAACAACAGCATGGCGTTTTGGAATGCCCCGGCGCACGCGTATTCAAAGGCCGCGCCATCCCCGGGAGTTCGCCCGAGGCCGAGCCCGCTGCCGGACACGAAGCCCTCGCCGCGCACTTCGCCGCGCATCAAGAGGTCCGAAGCGAGGCCGTCCGCCGGGCGGCGCTCGCCGTATTCGAAGGAAAGGTAATCCAGGGCGTTGACCCAAACGGCTCCGGGGGGCAGACTCGCCCGGGACCGGTTTCCGGCGGGAAATTCCAGCGACGCCAGTAAATGGAGCACGACGGTTTGGGGGGCATCGGTTTCGTTCACGCACTCGCAGCGAATCAACCGGCCCGAGGCTTCCTCACCGGCGAAAGCGATGTCGCAATAAACGCGGTCCTTCCACTCCAACTCGTGGCGGTGGCAAAAGTAGTCCAGCCCGGGCGAGGCTTCCCAGGGATGGTAGCCCGATTCCCAGAGCCCGTTCGGTAGGTCGATTTTGCGCCGGTAGAAGCCGGGTGCCACGCTGAGGTCGAATCGCCAGCCACGGTCCGCATCGGCCACATGGGAAATACCAATGTATTTCTTTGTGTAAGGACCCCAGTCGGGCAGGCGCAGATCGTGGATTCTCATTTTTGGGAAGTTAACCATCATCTGAGAATCAATCCAGGGGAACAAGGAACTTTTCCAGGAGGGGTAACGCGATTTTTCTGAAAAAATTCATCCGGCTTTTCCCGGGGGTGCCCCAGGGGAAACCCGCTTTGTCACTCCCCTTTGGATTTGACGGTTGGCATTTTATGCGCTCTTATAGACAACTTCAAATTTCATGCTTTCCCGACGCGCCATTCTAGCCCTGGTTTTGCTTTTGCCCTTCGCGGCTCAAGCCAAGGCCACCACCACCTCGGGCAAGAAGCGGCACCACCACGTTGAGGCTACCTCGGACAACGAGAGCGGGGCAAAGCATGCGACTTCGAAAAAGAAGCGGGCTTCTCATAGCTCCTCAAAAAGCTCCAAAGCTTCGGAGGAAACCGCTTCCGCCGAAAAGAAAACGGCGAAGGCCGAACCCAAGGCCGAAGAACCCACGGTAGTCACCAAGGGCAGCACCGCCGCAAGCAAGCTTTCCACCCGCGCCATCGACGCCATTCCCTCCGCTGGAGCCTCTCTCTACGACCGCCACACTGCCCAGGCGCCCAGTTCGGGTTTCCTGGGGCTGTTCGGTCCCAAAGCCGCCGGGGTGCATTACGACTCCCGGATGATCCAGGCGGCGCAGATCGCCGAAACCCGCGCGCGGGCGCATTCGGTGCGCGCCTGCTGGCGTTACGTGAAGGAAGCCCTTCTCGCCGCGAATGTGGTGGATACGTATCCCCAGACCGCCCTGGCCAAACAGGCGGGGGATGAATTAATCAACAAGCACGGGTTCCGCAAGCTCTCCATCACCGATCCTTTTAAAGCGCCCGTCGGTTCGGTGCTCGTCTATGGCGGCCCGGGAGCGGGCCACGTGGAGATCCGCACCTCTGAGGGTTTCGTGAGCGACTTTGAGTCTCCAACCCCCTCCAAACGCCCGCTGCTGGGCGTGTTCGTGAAGCCTTCTTAGCCAGCACTTGCGCTGGTAAGAACGGTAATAAGAGTTGCCTGCACAAGTGGGTGCCGAAATAGAGTTTCGGCACCAGAGTCATGAGAGCAACCATGCCATCACAAAACGCCCCGCGAAAATCTCATGCCCAAACTCCATTGGGGCACGCCATTGCTCCGGCAACTCTTATTGCCGCAGTTAAAACTTTCGCAGCAGCGCGAGCAACTCGCAGAGCCGCTCGGTGGGGGCGTCGGCCTTGAGCCGGGGAAATTTGCCGTCGATCAAAACATAATCGCCGCCGCGCGTGAGCATCAGCTTGCGTTCGCGCACTTCCACGCGCGTGATTTTGCGCGCCGCCGCCACCAGCCGCGCCGCCGAGAGGGTGAGCAGGTTTTCCACCGCGTCCGGCAGCCGCCCGAAGCGGTCGCGCCAGGTGGTGCGCAGGTTATCGAGCTGCTCTTGGGTGGTGGTTTCCGCCAGCGCGCGGTAAGCCTGGATGCGCGTTTGCGGTTCGGAAATGTAGCTGGTGGGCAGGAAGGCGGGCGCTTTCTCGCCGGGTTCCTTGAACCACTCGGCTTCGTTGGTCGCGGCAAAGTCGAGGCTGACGGGCAGTTCCACCCTGGGGCGAAATTTCTCCCCTTTGAGCTTGGCCACCGCTTGCTTGAGCAACTGGCAATAGAGGTCGAAGCCGACGGCGACGATGTGGCCGCTTTGCTGCGTGCCGAGGATGTTGCCCGCGCCGCGAATTTCCAGGTCGCGCATGGCGATTTTGAACCCCGCCCCGAGCGACGAATATTGCCGGATGGCGTTGATCCGCTTCCGGGCCTCGGTGCGCATGAGGTCGCGCGGGATCATCAGGTAGGCGTAGGCTTTTTGCTGGGCGCGGCCCACGCGGCCCCGGAGCTGGTAGAGATCCGCCAGGCCGAAGCGGTCGGCGCGGTCGATGATGATCGTGTTGGCGTTGGGAATATCGAGGCCGCTCTCGATGATGGTGGTGGAGAGAAGCACGTCCGCCTCGCCGTTGACGAACTGCTGCATGACGTTCTCCAATTCGTGCTCGGGCATCTGACCGTGGCCGACCAGCACGCGGGCTTTGGGCAGCAGTTTTTTGAGCTTCGCCGCCATGGCTTCGATGGTGCCGATGCGGTTGTGCAGGAAATAGACCTGGCCCTGGCGTGCCATTTCGCGGGCAATGGCATCGCGGATGATCCGCTCATCGTAGCCGCAGATCACCGTTTCGGTGGGGATGCGGTTTTGCGGCGGCGTTTCCAAAATCGACATATCCTTCGCGCCCATCAGCGAAAGGTAAAGCGTGCGCGGGATGGGCGTGGCGGAAAGCGTGAGCACATCGACGAGCTTGAAAAGCTCCTTGAATTTCTCTTTGTGAAGCACGCCGAAACGCTGCTCTTCGTCGATGACCACGAGCCCGAGGCGCTTGAACTGAACGTCGCGCGAAATGAGCCGGTGTGTGCCGATCACAATATCCACGGAGCCTTCGCGCAACCCCTCCACCACCTTGCGCTGCTCGCCCGGGGAGCGGAACCGGCTCAGCGATTCGACGGCGATGGGGTAGTCGCTCATCCGCTCGCGGAAGGTCTGGAAATGCTGCTGCGCCAGCACGGTGGTGGGCGCGAGAATGGCGACTTGCCTGCCGCCCATGACGGCTTTGAACGCGGCGCGGATGGCCACCTCCGTTTTGCCAAAGCCGACGTCGCCGCAAATGAGCCGGTCCATGGGGCGCTCGGTTTCCATGTCCACCTTGGTGGCGGCGATGGCGGTGATCTGGTCGGGCGTTTCCTTGAAAACAAAGGAACGCTCGAACTCGTTCTGCCACTTGTTGTCCGGCGGGAAGGCGAAGCCCCGAGCGGTTTCGCGCTCGGCGTGAACGCTGAGGAGCTTGGCCGCGTAGTCGAACACCGCCCGCTGGGCCTGCGCCTTCGCCTTGGCCCACTTGGCGTCGCCCAGTTCGCTCAAAATGGGGTTGCGTTTGCCCACGCCCACATAGCGTGATACCAAGTAAGACTGCTCCAGCGGCGCATAAAGCTTGGCCCCGTGGGCGAACTCCAGCACCAGCACCTCCTCCTCGGTGCCGTCGGCCTTCGCGAACTTCTCCAGGCCGCAGTAGAGGCCGATGCCGTGTTCGAGATGCACCACGTAATCGCCCTCGTTCAATTCCGAGAAATCGATCTGCGTGCGGTTGGCGGCTTCGCGGGCGCGGCGCAAGGCCAGGCGGCGGGCCCTCGTGTTGCGGTAGCGGCCAAAGAGTTCGGAGTCGGAGAGGACGGCCAATTGCGCCGCCGGGCAGGTGAAGCCGCGCGCGATGGAGCCGATGACGAACGAGAGCGCGGGGTGCTCCAGTTCCGGCTGAGGGAGCAGGTCGCGAAAACGCTCCACCTCGCCTTCGTTGTTGCAGTAAATGACCACCTGCCAGCCCTCGCCCAACCACTTGCCAAGCTGCCGCAGGAATTGCTCTTTTTTGCCCGCCTCCACGACGAGGTCACCGGCCTCGAACTCGCCCAGGCCGTGGTCGAAAAAAGCGGCGTCAAAGTCCTCGGCTCCCTCGCCTGATTCGAGATCGGCCTCGGCCGTGATGAGCACGCCCGCTTCCTCGATGCCCGTTTGCACATCCACGACAAGGTCGCCGGGTTTGATGTAATCCCGCACGATGCACTGGCGCGTGCCGGAGGCTTCGCCCAAGAGCACTTCGGCGGTTTCCACCGGTTCCACGGCGGTCTGCCGGTCGAGATCGAAGAAGCGTAGGCTCTCGATTTCATCGCCGAAAAACTCAGCGCGCAGCGGGAGCGAATGGTGCCACGAATAAACGTCGACAATGCCGCCGCGCACGGCGAACTGCCCGCGCAAAGCCACCTGCGGCACCCGTTCGTAGCCTGCGGAGGTCAGTTTTTCAACGAGCGGCTCCAGCCCCAGCGCCTCGCCTTGGCGGAGGTTCAGGGTGAGTTTTTTTAATCCCTCGGGTGACGGAGCGGCGTCGTTGAGGGAGGCGTTGGTGAGGACCACGACGCCGGTTTTTGCCCCGCGAATTTGCTCCAGCGCCTGGAGGCGGTCGGCGGCGATTTCGGGATCGGGCAGGGCGTTTTCCGCGAGCGCGATTTCAACCTCGGGCAGGAAAATGACCTCGCCGAGCCAGTTCGCCAGCTCATTATGGACCCGCTCCTGCGCGCGCACGCTGGGGGTGACGATCCACACCTGCCGGGCGCTGTTTTTGCGCGATGGAGCCGCATGAGAGGCATGGGTCGCTATAAGCCCCGCGACAAACGGCTGCGCCGCCGCGTCCACGTGGTCAAAGACAACACGCCCCCGGCCGAGTGCGCGCAGCTTGGCGGCAATCGGGGGCGTTTGGGCTACAAGATCAATCAACGACGGAGCCACGAATCCCCAACGATAACACAAAGAGCGCCCTTCCACGAAAGTGAAAATCCTTTCGCGGGAAGGCGCTCTGGAATCGTGCGGCAGTTGAGGAGCCTAGAACCCTTCCGGATTCGGCACGTGCTGTAGGCGGCAGGCTTGCAGGTGGCGCAGGGCGTTCACCTGGCCGGTCATTTCCAGCTCGCCCTTGTACACGTCGTCGTGCCAGCCCTCGATGTCGATGGAGCCTTGGAAGCCCGCTTTCCTCAGTTCTTCGATGATGCGGGTCCAGTTGCTGTCGCCCAGGCCGGGGTGCTTGTGGTACGCGAACGGTTCCGGCCCGCTGATGCCGTCGCGCTCGACCACGTCGCGGTAAACTTTCGCGTCCTTGCCGTGAACGTGGAAAATGCGGCTTCCGAAGCGGCGCAGTTGCGGCATCGGGTCGATCAACTGGCAAAGCTGGTGGCACGGCTCCCATTCCAGGCCGATGTTTTCCAGCGGCACGGCGTTAAATATGAGTTCCCACGCGCGGGGGTGGAACGCGATGTTCCAATCCCCCGTGGGCCAGATGCCGCCCATCGGGCAGTTTTCAAAAGCGATCCTGACGCCGAGGTCCAGGGCGCGGCGAGCCAGCGGCTCGAACACTTCGCGGAAGCGGGGCAGCGACTCCTCCACGGGGCGGCCCCGGACGCGCCCGGCAAAGCCGCAAACCAGCGAGGAACCCAGCCGCGGGGCCATTTCGATGCACTGCCGCCAGCCCTCGCGAGTTTCCTCGTCCGTTGGGGTGTCTCCCAGCGGGTTGCCGTAGATGCCGAGCGAGGAAACGATGGCATTGGAGCCTTCGAGCACTTTTTCCACTTCCGTGGCCAGCGTGGGCAGGTCGGCGTCCAGCCGCTCCCAGAAGTTGATTTGAAAACTCTCGAAGCCGTGCGGGAGAATTTTGGCGATGTATTCGGCGGTCCGTGGGCCCTTGCCCGCCAGGGTGCCGATGCGAATGTCGGGGTTGTTTTGCATAAAGAAAGACGGTGATTACAGATGGATGGTCCGGTTCTCCTGGGCGCTATCCATGCAGGCGTCGAGCGCCTTCTGGATGGCCGCGCCGCGGGCGAAGTCCGGCTGGTCGTTTACGCCGGTGCGGATGCTCGCAATGAAGCGTTCGTACATGGAGGGCGTTGCGCCGCAATCCACGGGCGTCCATGGCCCCGCCTTGCGCTTCTCGATGCGGCAGAGTTGCAGTTCGCGGCCCGAGCGGTCGAGGTCGATTTTGAGCGCCCCTTCGTCGCCGTAGAGCGCGAGCGTGATGGAGTTGTCGTGGCTCGTGGCCCAGCGCGTCAATTGCAGCGAGCAGAGCGCGCCATTGCCAAATTCCGCCGTGATGACGGCGGTGTCGTTCGCGTCCAGCCGGTATTCGCCGACCTGATCGCCGGGCGCTTTGGGGTAAGTCTTAAGCTGGCAATGGACCGCGGCGAAATCCCCCACCGGGTAGGAAGCGAAATCGAGCAAATGCACGCCCAAGTCCCCCAGCACGCCCTTGCTGCCGTGGGCGGAAGAAAGCCGCCAGAGCCACGCCGGGGTGGTGTGCCAATCGCCCCATGAATCTTGAGCCAGCCAGCTTTGGAAATAACTCGCCTCCACATGCAGGATGCGCCCCAGCGCCCCCTCCTGCACCAATTCGCGCGCCCGGTGGATCACCGAGTTATTGCGATACGAAAAATTGACCATGTTGATCGTGCCCGCTTTGCGCGCGGCCTCCGCCATTTCGGCGGCATCGGAGTAGCACACAGCCAGCGGCTTTTCGCAAAGGAGATGCTTGCCCGCCCGCAACACCGCGAGGCTGATCGGGGCATGGCACGGATCGGGGGTGACGTTGGTGACGGCATCGAAGCCCCCGTCTTTTAGCAAGGCTTCCACCGAGGTGAAAACGCGGGGAATGCCGTGCTTTTCGGCGAAAGCTTTTACCCTGGTTTCGTCCAAGTCGCACGCCGCCGCGAGGTGGCAGTCCGGGATTTTGCTGAAGTTCTGGGCGTGGGTGTTGGCCATGCCCCCGGTCCCGATAATCGCAAGTCGTATCATGGGGCTGCATCCTGCGGCGGACCGCCACGAGATGCGACTTGAAAAAAGTTCACGCAAGCGGCATCTATAGCACAAAACCGGCATTCTCCCAATGGATACACCTTCCCTCGATCAACGCTGCCGGGTTTACCGGAGCATCCTGCAAGCCTTCCTTCGGCGGCTGGAGGCCAAAACCCTTCCGCCCGTCCATATTCCGCGGCAATCCGGCTTGCGGCGGCCTTTTCCCAAGATGTTCTTTCACCTGACGCCCGAGTTGTTTTTGCAGCAAAGCGGGACCACCGATTTCGTGTGCCCGGCGGACCGGTTTTCGCTGCGCCCGGGCGAGATCGCCGTGATCCCGCGCGGCGTTCCCCATGGGGAAACCGCCTTGAACGAGCCTCGCGCGCCGTTTCGCGGGCTGGTGCTGGGGTTTTCCATGAATGGAATTTCCGTCATCCACACCGGCGCATCGCCGGAGGGCGTGCCGAAGGTGCTTTTCTGCGACAGCATCGAATGCCGGGAGGCGGCCCAGACGATTCGCTACCTCGACGATCTGGCCCGCTCCGCACACCATCCCTCGGCCACCGGGCCGCTGCTGCGCCGGTCGCTGTTGCTTGCCGTGCTCACCGTCATCTCCGAGCTCCTGGTTCCCGAACGGCTGGCGCGCCGCCTGGCGGTCCATGAGGATTCGAAAATCCGCCATTGCCATGAACTGATCCGTTTCCAGTTGGCGGACCCGGCGCTTTCCGTGCGGTCGCTGGCCCGGCAGCTTGGCTGCACGCCGGATCATCTTTCCCGGCGGCTCCGCAGCGAAACCGGCATGGCCGTTTCCGCCACCATCCGGCAGCAACGCCTCGCCCTGGCCAAGGAGCTTCTTCAAGACCCCAAGCTCAACATCTCCGAAATCGCCTGGGCGTGCGGCTTCGCCAGCTTGAATTATTTTGTGCGCGTTTTTCGCCAGGCCACCGGGCAGCCGCCGGGGCAGTTCCAGCAGGCGGTGGCTCCGCGGCTCTGATCGGGCGCGCCAAATCCTGCATTGTCACCCCGCCCCCCTTGGGGTTACGCTTGCCCCTTTCTATGCCCACTCCGGATACCTTTACGCTTGGCCATTCGCCCGACCCCGACGACGCTTTCATGTTCTACGCGCTGGCGGAACACAAGATCGACACCCATGGTTACAAGTTCGAGCACACCTTGCAGGATATTGAAACCTTGAACCAGCGGGCCACGCGCGGCGAACTGCACATCACCGCCATTTCGCTGCACGCCTACGCCTACGTACTGGATAAATACGCGCTGCTGCCTTGCGGGGCGAGCATGGGCGACGGCTACGGCCCCATGCTGATTGCCAACTCGCGCGACGGACTGGCCGAGAACGCCTCGGATGACGAAATCCGCGCCTGGCTCAAAGGCAAGCGCATCGCCATCCCCGGCCTGATGACCAGCGCCTACCTGGCCCTGCGCCTTTACCTGGGCGACTGCGAAATCGTGGTGGTCCCCTTTGACGAAATTTTCGACCACGTCCGGCGCGGCGAAAGCCCCGTGGGCCTTATTATTCATGAAGGCCAGCTTACCTACGCTCGCGACGGGTTTACGAAAATCCGCGACTTCGGCCAGTGGTGGAAGGAACGCACCGGCCTAGCCCTGCCGCTGGGCGGCAACGTGATTCGCAAAGACATCCCGCCCGCCGTGCGCAAGGAAGTTTCCGACATCCTGGAAGAGAGCATCCGCTTCGGCCTGCAACACCGCGCCGCCGGGGTGGCCCACGCCATGCCGCACGCCCGCGACATGGATTCCACCCTCGCCGACGAGTTCATCGGCATGTACGTCAACGACTACACGCTGGATTACGGCGACCCGGGCCGCCGCTCCATCGAGCTTTTCCTCAAAGAAGCCGCCGAGAAGGGGATCATCCCGGCCCCGGTGGCGCTGGAGTTCGTTAAGTAAAAGACACCTTAGCAAAAGGAGACATTCGTTATGTTCGGCAAATCCAAATTGAGAGTGGGCATTCTTGGGCTGGGCATCATCGGCTCGCGCATCGCGAAAAACCTGCGCGAGGCCGGGTTCCCGGTCGTGGTCTGGAACCGGACCGCGAAAACAGAGCCGAACTTCCTCGGTTCGCCCGCCGAGGTGGCCCAGGCCAGCGATGTCATCCAGCTTTTTGTCGCCGATCCCAAGGCCGTGTTCGAAGTGATCGAGGCGATGGGGGAATCGCTCACCTCGCGGCACACCGTCGTGTGCAGTTCCACCATTGGCCGCGAAGCCACGCTGAAAGCCGCCGAGATGATCAAAGCCAAAGGGGCGTGTTTCCTCGATTGCCCCTTCACCGGCACCAAGGGAGCCGCCGAAAAAGGGCAGCTTGTCTATTTCATCGGCGGCGACGACGCTACCTTCGCGGCCGCCAAACCAATGCTGGAGCCGGTGAGCAAAGCCATCGTCCGCATTGGCGAAGTGGGCCAGGCCGCGCTCGTCAAAGTGCTCACCAACGTGATTAACGGGGCTTACATCGAAGTGCTCATCGAAACCCTCGCCGTCATGAAAGCCGAGGGCATGGACCCGGCCTTGATGACCAAGGCGCTGGAATATCACGGAGTACGCAGCCCGATGATCGACCTCAAATTGCCGAAGCTCCTCGACGGCAGCTTCGAGGATACCCATTTTTCCCTCAAGCACATGCTCAAGGACGTTCACTTCGGCCTGGGCAACGCCGCCGATGTCAAACTCGACCTGCCCGTGACCAAAGCCACTGCCGAGGCCATGGAGGACGGCCTGGAGCGGGGTTGGGGCGACCAGGATTTCTCCTGCATCCTGAAACGCTACTACACCCCGGAACCGCCGAAAGCTCCCGAGGCACCCGAAGCTTAGAGCCCTTTTTTCTAAAGTTTGCAACTCTCCCAAGTATGAAAATCCGCCTCCTCGCCCTTTGCAGTGCCGCGTTTGTTTTTGCCGCGGCCGCAGCCCAAGCCGACGACGTCGCCGTGCTCCACTTCCGCACCGGCGGCCAGGTCCAGCGCGTCGTCATCGAGTTTTACCCGGAGGCGGCTCCCGCCACCGTCGCCAACTTTGAAAAACTGGCCCGGGAGCATTTCTACAACGGCACGGCCATTCACCGCGCCTTCCCGCACCAGCTGGTGCAAATGGGCGATCCGCGCAGCAAGCACAAGGACGCGTCGGGCATCGGCACCGGCGGCCCGGGGTACACTCTTCCGCTGGAACAAGGGCGCAGCCACGTGGCGGGCGCCGTGGCCGCCGCGCGGTTGCCGGACAAAGTCAACCCGGCGCGGCGCTCCAACGGCAGCCAGTTCTACATAACCTTGCAACCGATGCCGAACCTGAACGGGCAATACACCGTTTTCGGGCGGGTCATCGAAGGATTGGACGCGCTGGATGCCTTCAGTCAAAAAGAAACCGACACCAACGACGCGCCCGTGCAGCGGATCGTGTTGGAGTCCGTAAAAATCATGCCTCGCGAAGCCGCCGCCCAGGGCGATCCGAAGCCGAGCCGGGTTGGAAACTTTTTCCGGCGACTTTTGTAAGCGCCGCGCGAAAAAACCTTGTGCCCTAGGTGCGGGGAGCGTATAAAAAACGTCCCTTTTCTTGTAAATGGGGGTAGGTACCGAAGTGGCCAAACGGGGCGGACTGTAAATCCGCTGGCTTACGCCTTCAATGGTTCGAATCCATTCCTGCCCACCATCTTCTTAAAACGCCCAATTCGGGCGTTTTTTTTGTACAGGAAGGGGGTGACGTGTTCTTGTGGTAAAAAAACAGGGCATCTCCCAATTGGAAGATGCCCTGCAATGGATTCGTTGTTTGGTTCTCTTTGGCTTACCAATTCCTGCGGATGCGGCGGAAGCCCACCAACATGCCCAGGCCGCCCACCAGCATCGCCCACGTGCCCGGTTCCGGCACCACCGTCAATTCGAAGTCGTTCGCCGTGGTGCCGCCGTCCGCGTTCACGTTGTAGAGCAGTTCGTATTCTTTGCCGCCGTAGGTGAACTTGTTGGTCGTGCTCACGTCATACGTGTTCCCGCCGATCACCACCGAACTGAACGTCCCCACGATCGCGTTGTCGCTCTGGTTCTCGATTAAGGTCAGCGCGCCGCTGGTAAACGCTCCGTCGGTAATGCTCAGGCTCAGGATGCTCCCGGCGTTGAGCGAGATCAGGCTGGTTGCGCCCGTTACGACGATCTGGTCGTAGTCCGTTCCCGCCGCTGTGATCCCATCGATTTGCATCGAGATCTTAGCGCCGGTCTCCACCGTCAGGTTGCCCGCCACCGTGGTGATGCCGGGGCTGTTGCCGGGGGCCAGTTCGCCGTTGGTCTTGATGGTCAGCGCACCATTGATGGTGCCTGTGCCATTGAGCAAACCGCTCACGTTGACCGTGCCGTTTAGGG